>NZ_JABGCL010000060.1 GCF_019800005.1 Geminicoccus harenae
TGGCCCTCCCGCTCACGTCGCCTTGCCCGGGACTATGAGCGGCTGCCCGAAACCGGCGTGGCGATGATCCATGCCGCCATGAGCCGGATCATGCTGCGGCGCATCACGTGACCGGTCAGCGACTTTGCCGACAGTCAGTGAGCAGGCATTGTTCTGCCGGCTTTCGCCCAGGCAGCGATGGGCGTGTTGACCTTGATGGTGCTACCTGCCGAGCTGACGGTTGCCCCTGCCCGGGCCAAGTTCGTGCAGGGATAGCGCTAGCGACTGTCTCCACGAGACCGGGATACTATAAATAAAAGTGTTATGGCAATAATGTCGACAAAGATCGAGTGCCACGAAGACCTTAGAACAGAGATATCCAACTATTGCGATGGCCGTAGCAAGTGGTTGGAAGGCTGTTCAACCGCAGCGGAGTCCGACTGAATGAGCTGGGCATAATTCTGAATTTCCGCAGTGCCGATCGAACTGCGCGGCACTGCCTGCGCCGCACTCAGGTGACCTGCCGCCGCATAGGCCAGCGCCAGATTGTTCATCACCCGCGCCGGTGCTTCCGGACGCTGGGCCAGTAGGGCCAGGATCGGGATCGCTTCGTCTGGCCGGCCGACCAACATCAGTGACAATGCATAGTTGTTGCCGATGGCGAGGTCGCTTGGTGCCGCCTTCGTTGCCGCAGCGTGCCAGGGTAACGCCTCGGCATGGCGGCCGGCCAGATCGAGCGCCATTCCCTTGCCGCTGAGCGCCTCCGCATGGTTCGGTGCTGCAACCAGGGCACGCTCGAACAGGCCGAGTGCCTGTGGGCTGCCGCTGAGCAGGCGAATCCTGCCCGACTGGATCAGCAGTGCTGGAGCATCCGGCATCGAGGCGAGCGCCTGTGACAGTACCTCATCTGCCTGTGCTATGCCGCCAGCGCGGATCAGGGCAGCAGCATAGCGTGCCTGCGCCTGTGGATCGTCCGGACGATTGCCGGCCTCGATGGCGTAGATAGAGAGCGCCACCCCCGGCTGGCCGTTCGCTTCCGCCACGGAGGCCACCCGCATCCGCGAGGCCGTGTCCGGCTCCTGCAGCGCCGGCTGCTCAGAGACCGTGCAGCCGGCGACGAGCAGGCAGAGGAGGCCAGCCAGGGCCGGCCGGGTCGTGGCAGCGTTCACCTTCGGCCTCACAGGTTGTTCATGAGCTGGAGCACGGACGGGCCGATCAGGACGATGAACAGGCTCGGCATGATGAACAGGATCAGCGGCAGCACCAGCAATGCGGGCAGCCGCGCCGCCTTCTCTTCCATTGCCACCATGCGCTGCTGCCGCATCTCGGCCGCGAGCACCCGCAGCGCCTGGGTAAGGGGCGTTCCATAGCGCAGGGCCTGCGCCAGGGTGGCGCCCAGACGTCGGTAGCCTTCCAGGTCGGTACGCTCGCCCATCCGCATCAGGGCCTCGCGCCGGTCGGGCAGGATGCGCAGCTCCTGGCCGAGGATGCTGAACTCCCGCGCCACCGACGGGTTCGACTGCTCCATCTCCCGTGCCACCCGGTGCACGGCGGATTCCAGCCCAAGCCCTGCCTCCCCGCAGACCACCATCAGGTCCAGCGCGTCCGGCAGTCCCTTGCGCAGGGTCCTGAGATAAGGGCCGCGCAGGAAGCGCAGCACCCAGTTCGGCCCGAGCACGCCCAGCATGAGCGTCACCGCCACGATCATGACGTGCATCATCATGGTCTCGGTGAGCGCAGCACCCAGCAGATAGCCCAGCACCGGCAGGCCCAGCATCACCACGACCTTGATGCCGATGAAGGTCGAGGCCGCCCGGCGCGGGTCGAAGCCGGCCGTAGCCACGGCCCGTTCGAGTTGGGCCAGATCCTGCGCCGACATCAGGGCACTGCCGCGCAAGGCCTCGCCCAGCCGCGCGAACATGCCCGCAACGCTCAGCGCCAGCGAGGTGTCGCCCGGCAGCTGCTCCTTGCTGGGATGCATCACCGCACGGATCCGCCGGATCAGGTCGCCCTCCTCGGCCAGATGGGCCAGCACGACTGCGACCACAACCGACAGGCTCAGCGCGGCCAGGCCGGCGGCAACCGCACCGATGACGACGGGATCGGGCATCAGTCCTCCGTCGCCCGGCGGATCAGCCAGCGGATGGTGAGCGCGCCCAGCGTCATCAGGGTGAGGCCGGTCACCATCATCTTGAAGCCGACCGGATCGCTCCAGAACGTGTCGAGATAGCCTGGGCGGATCAGCGACATGGCGAGCGCGCAGATGAAGGGCAGGGCGATCAGGATCAGCGCCGACGCGGTCGATTCGGAGGCGAGCGCCTTGGCGCGTGCCGCCATGGCGACGCGCTTGCGCACGATGTCGGCGAGGTTTTCCAGCGTCTCGCCAAGGCTGCCGCCGGTCTGCGCCTGCAGCCCCAGCGTGACGGCCAGGAAGCCGTACTCGGTCACCTGGGTGCGCGCGTAGAGGCGCAGGAAGGCCGAATCCACGCTGTTGCCGATCGCGGTCTCGCCGACGATGCGGGCGAACTGCGGACCGGTGGGTGCCGGCATGTCGCGCGCCACGCTGCGCAGGGCCTCGGCCATCGGGAGGCCGGAGCGGACCGCGCGCAGGATCAGGCCCAGCGCATCCGGCACCTGCTTGAACAGGGCGTCGCAATAGCGGCGGTGCTGCCAGCGGAAGATCATCCGGGCACCTAGCACGCTGCTGCCGACTCCCATCGGGAAGGCCAGCATCCGGCCGAGATAGAAGCCGGCAACCCACCAGCCGAGCAGGCCGATGCAGAACGCCAGCATGGCCACCACCGGCCATGCCAGCACCTGCTCCTCCGGCAGTTCTGGGTTGAAGCCCAGGAGGCGGGCCATGCGCTGCCGGAACGGACGGTCGCTCTGCGCTGCCACGCGGATGCTGGGCAGCGTCTCCACCGGCACGTCCGAGGCGGACCGTGCCCGGCCGCCGATGTCCCGCACGCGGGCCCGCAGTTTGCGGCCACGCTCCCGGGCCATCAGCCAGATCGCGATGCCCAGCAGGAGAAGCGCCAGCAGCGCGGCCCCGGCGGCGAGGAGCCCCCGCAGGTCAGGCATCGGCGAGCGCCCGCATCCAGGCATCGCCCAGGCCGAAATAGTCCAGCCGATCATGGAAGCCTGGGCGCATCCCGGCCGTCACCCAGCGCCCCAGGATCCGGCCGCTGCGGTCCTCGCCGCCGAACTCGAAGGTGAAGATGTCGTTCATGGTGATGACGTCGCCCTCCAGGCTGGCGACCTCGGAGATCTGGGCGACCCGGCGGCCGCCATCGCGCATCCGCTGGATCTGCACGATGATGTCCACGGCACTCGCGATCTGGGTGCGGATCGCGCGCACCGGCAGGCTGGCAATGCCCATCTGCACCATGTTCTCGATGCGGGTCAGGGCATCGCGGGTGGTGTTGGCGTGGATGGTGCAGATCGAGCCGTCATGGCCGGTGTTCATCGCCTGCAGCATGTCGAAGGCCTCCGCACCGCGCACCTCACCGACGATGATCCGGTCGGGCCGCATCCGCAGCGCGTTCTTGATCAGCTCGCGCTGGTGGATTTCGCCCTTGCCCTCCAGGTTGGGCGGGCGGGTCTCAAGGCGCACCACATGGGGCTGCTGGAGCTGCAACTCCGCTGCATCCTCGATGGTGACGATGCGCTCGTCATGGTCGATCAGCCGGCTCAGTGCGTTCAGCATCGTGGTCTTGCCGGAGCCGGTGCCGCCGGAGATCACGATGTTGAGCCGTGCCCGCGCCGCGATCTCCAGGACCCGGGCCACTGCCGGCGACAGGCTGCCGAACCCGATCATCGTCTCGAAGTCGATCTTCTTCTTCGAGAACTTGCGGATGGAGATGCAGGCGCCGTCGATGGCGAGCGGCGGGAACACGACGTTGACGCGGCTACCATCCGCCAGCCGGCAGTCGACCAGGGGGCTGGACTCATCGACGCGCCGGCCGGCGGCGGCGGCCATCTTCTGTGCGATGGTCGCGACCTGGGCAGCGTCGCGGAACCGGACATCCGCCCGCAGCATCTTGCCGCGCACCTCGATGAACACGTGGTTGGGCCCGTTCACCATGATGTCGCTGATGCTGTCGTCGCGCAGCAGCGGCTCCAGCGGGCCATAGCCGACCATGTCATAGGCCAGCTCCTCGGCGATCCGCGCCTGCTCGTGCGCCGCCAGCTCCAGGCGCTCCCGGCTGGCCAGATCGTGCACCAGCGATTCGAGCTGTACCTGCAGGGCAGCGGCCGGCAGCACCGAGGCCGCCACCGGGTCCACCCGTTCCATCACCTTGCTGCGCAGGCGGCCAACCGGGGATTCACCGGCCGGCCTGACATCCGTCGCCTGCACCGGCGGCATCGCCGGGGCCGCAGCGGGGGCAGTTTCATTCCTGCGACCGAAGGTCTTCATCGTCCCAGCAGCCAGCGAAAGATGGAGCTGCGCTTGGCCGGCTCAGCACGGGTCCCGACGATCTCCTGGGTCAACGGTGCCAGTGCCTTGCGCATGGACGCACCGGCCGCTCCCGCAGACTGTCCAAGGTTCGCGGCCTTGGGCAGGTGCCGCGGCAGGTCGGGAATGACGACGTCCGGCCGTCGCCCAAGTCCTTCGATCACGAGCGGCAGCTTCAGCCCGCCAGCCACCCCTGCCCGGTTCAAGACCAGGATCGGCTGGCTCATGCTGGAGATCGAGGTCATCAGCTTGCGCACCGCCTCCGCGTCCCGGATTCCCGCGAGATCAGGCCCGAACACCACGACCTGGCTGCGCGCCTCGGCCAGCACCTGCCGCTCCAGGGGCGATGGCGGCATGGGCAGGTCGACCACCACATGGCTGAAGCGCTGACGCAGGAGTTCCAATAGCCGCGGGGCTGCATCCGGTGCCGGGTTGGGCTGCACGTCGAACGGCTCCTCGGCCGCGATCAGCCGCAGCCGCCCCTGGATCGTGACGGCCATCCGGTCGAGGAACAGCGCATCCGCCCGATCCGGCTCCTCCAGCGCCACCCGCAGGCCGTTGCTGCCCTTCACGCCCAGCATCATCGCGGTCGTCCCGCCGCGCAGATGCAGGTCCAGGAGGGCCACATGCCGCTTGGCGGCTTCCAGCTGCAGCGCCAGGTGGATCGCCACGGTGGTGGCTCCTGCCCCGCCTCGGGCACCGCACACGGCAATGATCTGGCCGCCGCGCTGCAGCGTCTTCTCGCCCGACGGCACCACCAGGGGGCCGAACAGGGCGGAGACATTGCTGCGGGTCAGCGGCTTGTAGATGTACTCGTCGACGCCGAGGTCGCGGGTGAGCTCGCGATAGAAGCTGACCTCCGAGCGGTCGCCCACCACCAGCACCCGGACGTCCGGCGTGCAGACCGTGGCCAGCTCGTTCAGTGCCCGGATCGGATCCTCGAGGCCGGAAATGTCCACGAGCAGGACACGCGGGGTGGGCTCGCTCGCGAGCGCTCGGGTCGCCGTGCGCGCGGTGCCGCGCCGGATCTGGACGCCGGCCATCATGTCGGCCAGGCCGGCCTGGATGGCCGCCTCGCTTTCCTCGTCGGCGACGAAGGCCAAAAGCGCCGCGCGATCGGCCTCGACCGCAGCCGGTGCGGGAGGCGGGTTCATGGCACGATGTTCCCCACCGTCATCCCCGCCTCACTCGCCGCCCAGGCTGGTGAAGGATTCGGGCAGCGGGGCGCGCTCGCCCCTGAGCAGCCGATCGACGGCATCGGCCGCGGTCGTCCCGGGCGAACCTTCCGCAGCGATTCCCTGCCGCGCATGGTCCGGCTCGACCAGCATCGCCTGCAGGTTGGCTTGGTTGATCCCGGTGGCCCGCAGCGTACCCGGGCGCTCGAACGGCTCGCGGTCGCAGGCGGCGACAGCGAGAGGCAGGAGCAGGATTACGATGATGCGGCGCATGGCGGCTAGTCCAGGATGAAGCCGGCATCGAGTGGCGTCGTGCCGAGCGGCTCCGGCGGGAGGCCGCGCGCCACCTGCCGGTTGAGCAGGATCCGTTCCAGGTCGGTGGCAGGCCGGAACCCGTCGAGCGGCGTGGCGAGAGCCTGCGGGTCGGACACCGGCTGGACGAGGTAAGGGGTCACGATAATCACCAGCTCGGTCTCGTTGCGCCGGAACGCCTCGGACCGGAACAGCGGGCCCAGCACCGGCAGCTCCGACAGGCCCAACACGCCATTGCTGAGCTGGGCAGTGGAGCGCTGCAGGAGGCCGGCGATCGCGAAGCTCTGGCCGCTACCGAGTTCGACGGTGGTCTCGGCGCGCCGCACCGACAGGGCCGGAATTCGCAGCGAGCCGTACCCGATCGGCACGTCGATGGCGCCGTTGTCGGAGAGTTCGCTGACCTCCGGCCGCACCCGCAGGTTCAGCCGGTCCGGGGCGAGCACGGTCGGCACGAAGGCGAGGCTGACGCCGAACGGCTTGAACTCGATGGTGATGCTGTCGTCGTTCGCGGCGACCGGAATCGGAAACTCGCCGCCGGCCAGAAAGCTGGCCGTCTCGCCTGATTGGGCGGTCAGGTTCGGCTCGGCCAGCACCGTGATGAGCTGGTCGGCTGCGAGCGCGTCGATGATGGCGTTGAGATCGAAATTGGCCGAGCGATAGCCGATGCCGATCCGGTTGGGCAGCCCGCCACTGTTCAGGCCGGCCGGCCGCCCGTTCAGCGTGTTCAGGACCTGGCCGCCGATGGCAGTGCCGGCAGAGAACGGACCGGCACCGCCCGTGATGAAGCCGATGGCGAAGCTGCCGCTGCTGAACAGGGCCTGCCAATTGAAGCCGAGCTCGCGGGTGATCTCGCGGGACACCTCGATCGCCCGGACCCGGACGTTCACCTGGATGGCCGAGAGCACGGTGAGCTGGTTGACTACCTCCCGGCCCTCGCCGAGGAAGCCGCGCGCCATCGCCACCACCGCCTGGGCATCCGCCGCGGTCGCGACGGTACCGGTCAGTACCAGGGTATTGTCCGACGCCGACGCCCGAACCTGGTTGCCGGCAGGCAAGGTGCGGTGGATGGCTGCCTCGATGGTGCCGGCGTCCAGCGGCGCCAGCTTCGGCTTTCCCGCCTTATCGGCCTCGGGGGTGACATCGACCGCAGTCTCCGTCGCCGGGCTCGGCAGGACGGTGACGTCATATTCGGCGATCGGTACGCCATCCCCCGCGGTCGCGATCACCGTGGTGCGCCCGGGCGCCACGCCCATCAGGAAGAGCGTGGTCGCGGAGGCCGGCTGGACCCGCGCGATCCTGGGATCGGCGGCCAGCACGGTCGCGGCCTGGGCCGGCAGATGGACGAGCTGCCCGGTGCCGACCTCCAGCTCCAGGCGCTGCGGAGCCTGCACCGTGGGCACGGGTTCCGATTGGACAGCCTGGGCCGGCGGATCGAGGAATTGTTCCTGAGCCGATGCCGGCGCGATCACGCCAAGAAGGATCAGGCAGGCGGCCCAGGGCCGGATGCCTGGCCTCATGGCAGGACCACGTCCTGCTGATCGCTCCCCTGAATGACCCGCATCCGGGCCGCCACCGCCGGCGGCGGCGTGAGCAGTGCCGCGGAGACGTCGGCACCATAGACCGGGCCGGTGCGGTCGGCGATGACGGCGGGAACTGCACCGTCGACGGCGCGGACCGACAGGGCGATGCTGCCCAGCCGGGCCGCCACCGCCACCCGCTCGGCCTGCTCGGGCGTCACCTCGAGCGTCACCGTCTGGGGCGCCTTGCGCTCCTCCTCGACATCAGAGCGGCCGAGCGCGATCTGCTGATCCACCGCGATGATCCGGACATCGGTGAGCACCGTCTCGCCCGCCACCCGGCGCCCCTTGTCGGTCCCGTCCGCCTCGATCTCCTGGGTGAGGATCAGGTCGACCTGGTCGCCCGGCCAGATCAGCCCGGCGGCACCGGTGACGGCATCGACGCCGATGGAGATCGCGCGGGTGCCTGGCCGCAGCACGGCGGCGAGAAAGCCGCGGTCACGCAGGCGCAGCACGTCGGCGCGCAGGATCGGCGACCCCGCATCCAAGTAGCGGCGCAGCAGCGCCCCGCGCACCTCGGCGCGCACGTCGTCGGACTCGACCAGCACCCCCTCCGGCACGGCATCCGGCGGCACCTCGCGCACGACCAGGTCACCATCCTTGAGCAGGGTCGCGACCGGCAGCGCCTGCGCCGCGACGAGGATCCTCACCGGAGGCGGCGGCGGCTCGATGCCCTCGGTCGCAAGGGTGACATCTCGTCCAGGGACAAGAGTATGCCAAGCGACATAGCCCAGGCCGACCGACACCATGATCAAGGAAAACACCAGAAGAAGGCGCAGGATCATGTCTACTCAATCGACGTTCGCGCTCAAAGAGAACGCAGCAGAACTGACGCGCCGCCAAGTGCAATTGCGCAACCATACGGCAGAGATTTCCGACGACGAATACGTTGTGACTCAACGTTCCGGATCCGGCGGAGCAATGAGTCACGCGGACCTGAAGTTTTTCTTCCAATAAATCCAGAAAGTACTAGATAAATTACTCCGTGTATTCCACCAAATAACGCAGTCGCGACGAAGAAATAGTAACAATCGACCGGAGCCAAACCGACAGCAACAGCTGTAGCCAGTTTAACATCACCGCCGCCCATCATACCTCGTCCATGCAGGAATACGAGCAGACAGAACAGCAGTAGTGCTCCCGCAAGCGAAGCCAGAAGCGCTCCTGGTCCGAGCACCACGCGCGTTGCTATTCCAATCCCTAATACTCCTAAGCTGATTAGGTCGGGAATGGTGCGGACCGCGATGTCACGCCATGCCGCCACAACAAGTAAAGCTACTCCAGCAACACTAAATACAGCGACCATGGGCAAGGTTGCCAGTTGCAAGGCCAAGATGCTGGACGTGCACGGCCTCGAATGTTGTTGGACCGATCTTCCTGGAACAGTGAGCGGCTGTGCACTCTGACACAGCCGCTCCTTGATCAGCTTACGGCGTAAGGGCAGTCGTCACCTGACCAAAGGTTGCCGTCAACTGCGGAGCCATCAGAACAACGCCGCCAGCGACAACCAGAACGATACCAGCAGCAATCACGCCATATTCCAGCGCGGTGACGCCCTTGCGGCAGGCCAGCGCAGCCATGACACGCGAAGTGACCATTTCAACCATCAGCTCATTTCCTTCAAATTAGCTGTACAGTTCGACCTAGAACCCGAAGCAGATATCTGCCTGAGGCAAGACAATGCTCCTACTCGTTCTAGGACGATTTTCCGCATTGTCATGTTCGTACTAGCGCCTTCTGGAGCCACGAGCAAAGGCCTCTGCGACAATAATGACCAATCATTATATGGTTAAAATCCAGTGTGTTAACTGTGTCAATAGAAAAATTAGCAAGAGAAACGGACATGGTTTCCTGTTTTCAACCAGTAGGTGTACGGACGTGCATCCTATATCGTTGTTGTTGCAGATCAGCACTTGTACAGCCCATTTGGGCATGCTCTCCTTTCCCGCAAAAGTAGGAACAGTCTCGTTGAGAGCGCGGCGCGGCACGAGGCCTGCCTGTGCTCTTCTAGGCTCGTTCACGTGATCCATGGATCCTGCCCAATTGGCCAAAGCTCTCAGTCTGTCGCGGAAGTGCCGCATCGGGCAGTTGCGGGACTTCGTCCGTGACCACGGCCGGAAAAGCGTGCAACGCCTCTGGCCGGCCGACCGGCGCGGTGCCGTCTCCCTGATCTTCGCCGTCAGTGCCACCGCCTTCTTCGGCTTCGCTGCCCTGGCGACTGAGGCGGGTAGTTGGTATCTGGTCCGCCGCAACGCGCAGAACGCCGCCGATGCCGCCGCGATGGCCGGCGTGATTGCCCTTCAGCTCGCGACGCCGGCCAATCGTGCCGCGAAGATCAGCGCCGTGGGCGCCGACCTCGCCGCCCAGAACGGCTTTGCCAACGACACCGGGACCATGGTCGCGGTGCGGCACCCGCCTACCAGCGGCGCACAGACCGGCAATCAGGCGGCGGTGGAGGTCCAGATCACCCAGGCTCAGCCACTTCTTCTGGCCGACCTGTTCCTGGACGAGCCGCCGGTCGTGTCGGTCCGGGCCGTGGCCGTGCTCCAGGACCGCAGCCGCGTCTGCCTGCTGGCCCTGACCGGATCGGTGACGATCCAGAACTCCAGCTCGTTCAGCGCCGACGGCTGCGCGGTCGGCTCGAACAGCACCGGTGCTGCGGCGATCAACATCCCGCAGTCGAACAGCTCGGTCGTCGCCCAGAGCATGATCTCGGCCGGCGGCTGCAGCGGTTGCGGCCGCTCCAGCGTGCGGCTGAGCCGAGACTATCAGGAATACGCAGTGCCGAGCACCAACGTCTATGCCCATCTGGACGCCAAGCCGGCCCCGGCCGTGGCCTCCTGCCACAATACCGGCCCGCTCAACGTCAACGGCCCCCTGACCCCGTACAATGCCTCGCAGCGCAAGGCCTATTGCGACAACGTCACGGTTTCGAACACATCGAGCGTCACCTTCCCATCGGGCACCTATGTCTTTCGCGACGCCTCGCTGACGATCGGCAGCATCTCCAGCTTCACCTGCCTGAACTGCACGTTTCTCTTCATCGGGGCGAACCCTGGCCGGCTCAGCATCTCCAACCTGTCCTCGGCGCGGATCACCGCCCCCGCCGCCAATACCCTCGATGCGGATTATGACGGCATGCTGTTCTATCGCGCCTCGTCCGGCACGACCGGCAATTCCGGATCGCCAACCCTCAACCTGCAGAACGTCAGCTCATTCGACCTGGCCGGCGGCATCTACTTCCCCGGCGCCTACGTCCGGATGGGCAACGTCAGCTCGGTCAGCAACGCGGACTGCCTGCCGATCGTCGGTGGCACGCTCGACATCGGCAATCTCAGCTCGTTCCGGATCTCGGTAGCTGGCTGCGCCGCCTACGGCACCCCGGTCCCCGCCCAGCAGGGCCCGCGGCTGGTGGAGTAGCACCATGCTCCGATGGAACCGGCTTCCCCGCCGTCTCCTGCTCCTCTGCCGGGACCGGCGGGGCGTGGCAGCGCTGGAGTTCGCCGTCATCCTGCCAGTGCTGGCAGTGACGCTGATGGGCCTGATCGACCTGGGCAGCGCTGTCCAGCAAAGCATCCGCCTGGAAGCGGCCGCCCGGGCCGGCGCCCAGTACGCAATGGCTGCCCCGAGCGACCAAGTCGGCATCGCCGATGCGGTGCGCGCGGCGCTGCCGGACTGGACGGACTTCACCGTCGCGCCCGCTGCCATGACCTGCGTCTGCCCCGGCACCGGGCCGGCCGGTTGCGCCAGCACGACCTGCGTGGCTCCCCTTGAGCGCTACGTGTCGATTTCCGTCACTCGCAGCTTCACCGGTCTGCTCCTGACCGACCTGACCACGCTGCAGGGCGACATGACCCTGCGTATTCGCTAGCCCCTGGAGGAGCTTCATGCGTTGCCGCAAAGGCACGACGTCGTTGGAGTTCGCGATCGTCGGTGCACTGTTCTTCGCCATGCTGATCGGCACGATGGAGGTCGGGCGGTTCTACTTCACCCAGCAGTCGCTGCGGGAAGTCACGGCGGCTGCAGCAAGGCGCGCCATGGTCGATGCCTCGTTCAGCGGCTGCGCTGCACCCCTGGAAGAAGTCGCTGGGATGACACCGCTCCTCCGCTCGACCTCGCTTACCTTGTGCGTCACCCGGACGACCTCCGCAGGCCTTACCACTCTGACGGTCGATGCTGCCTATCCATTCGCGGCTGTCCTCCCGATGTTGCAGCTAGATGGGAACCAGCTGACTGATCGAACAACCGTGACCTTCAGCAACGACTAGGTGTTTGATCCCGCAATGTGGTGGTACAATGGATCACCATGCGGCAAGGGATGCGCTATGGGCCAGGT
>NZ_JABGCL010000061.1 GCF_019800005.1 Geminicoccus harenae
TCTCTCGGGTCCACATCCCGAGCTTCCACCACAGCCGTTCTGGCTCAGCAACCCATTCTCAAACAGGCTCTTAGAGCTTCGTCTGTTCGAGGCCCACCGTCGGTGGCGGCAAAAATATGGGCCATTTCGGCTAAGTGAGGGTATCCCTCAAAGCTATCAGGAAATAATTTCTCGTTGCATCCGGGATTCTGACAGAACCCCGCAGAATCTGTAAAGAGCTTGAGTTTGGTAGCAGCATTAGGAGTTGCCTTTCCTCGACTACATGCCATCGTATCTAGCCACTGATCTGCGGTCGCACCTAACGTGCTCCGTAATTGCTCCAAGCTGCAACATGCGGTTCTTATACACGCTATTGCAATAACATTGTCGGACCGAGCGGTGACCCAAGTTTTACTGAGGACCCGAATTGGGCTCTGAGCAGAAGTATGCTCTAAGCATGAAAAGCTCGCCAATACCCGCAAACCACGATGGGGAGGAAAAAGTCTAAATAACTCATCAGAAAGTGACGGGATTTGTGGCGGTACCGGAGTCCGTGAAACACTAAGTCATTGAAATTGCTTGTTTGTTGGGTCCTGCAAGGGATTCGATGCCGCGGATGACAATATCTGCGGCAGCCGCAGAAGACATCGCTACTGGTACCTGGACACGAACAATGTGGTGACCTTGGCGGGCACCAACGGCTGCTTCTACGCCACCACCGTCTACTGCCGGCAGCGCTGAAATCCCCTGCCCAGGCGCGAGACGGCCCGTTCCCTCCGGCGCCTGGGACCTGGCGATCAACGATCGACCGGCCTCCGCCCCGTAGGGCAGAACATGCCGGTGCAGCTTGCTCAGAGCGACTTCAGGAATTCGACCAGGTCGGATTTCTGGCGCGAGGCCAGGCCCAGCCTGAACTGCCGGTCGTAGTGATCGACCACCGCCGGCAGGTCCGGGGCGCTGCCGTCGTGGAAGTAGGGCGGATGCTGCCAGAGCGCGCGCAGCGGCGTGGTGCGGTATTTTCCGGTGGCGGAACGGCTGGCATAAGCCGGGTCCATGCCGAGCTTGGCCGGATCATGCAGGAACGGCAGCTTGTGCCTGGGACCGCGCAGCACGTCGGTGAAATGGGGGCCCTGGTGGCAGGTGGCGCAGCGCGCCTCGTGGCGGAACAGGCGCTCGCCGCGCCTGGCTGCCGCGCGATCGAAGCTGCCCTTCGGCGGCTTCGGGGTGCGGAGGCTCAGCTGGTAGTCCAGCAGGGCCCTCAGCTTCGGGGTGACGAGGTCTGGGGTCTGCCGGATGGAGAGGCCGATGCGCGGGTCCTGGAAGCTGCCCTGGCCGCCCATCTGGCCGACGCCGACATAGCTGTTCCAGTAGGAGATCGGGCCGTCCCCGGTGAACGTCTCGAAGCCGACCCCCTTCAGGCCGTAGATCGGCGGAATGACGATCGGCAGGGACGGGCTGTTCAGCGGGATGAGTCTGGTGCCGTCGAACGCATGGTGGCGGGGGTCGTACTTGCCGGGGCCCCAGGCCTGGAACTCCTTTCTGGTGGCTTCGTCGAGGGCCGGCGAGAGGGCTACGATCGCGCCGACGTTCAGGTCGGTGTTCGCCCATCCGTCCAGCCGCTTGCCGACGCCTGGTGCGAGCGAGTTGTCGACCGTGGAGTGGCAGAGGGCGCAGGTGATGCCGATGCTCTCGAGCTGGCCGGCGCGGACCTTGCCCTGGACGCCCACGACCGCGTTCAGCCGCAACAACTCGACCGTGACGGCCGGGTCGGTCAGGTCGATCTGGCCGGCGCGGAGGGCGGCGACCAGCGTTCGCGGCAGGGCCTGCACGTCCACCTTGAGGCCGACCCCCAGCGCGGTCGCCGGCGGCACCGTCGCGATGACCTCGTGCATCCGCAGCACGTCGGTCCACAACTGCTCGTCGCCGAACGTGTCGTAGCGGAAGATCCGGCGGCCATCCTCATGGTCCCGGGGTTTTTTCCAGGGACCCATCGAATCGTAGTGTGACCTGCTGGCAGAGCTGTCCGGCAGCATCGCGCTGCCTGCCGCGCTCGCCGTGCCGCCCGGCCCGATCGCGGCGCCGACCAGCGCCAGGGTGGCGCAGGTCGCCGTCCAGAATGCCCGCCTGATCATCGCTTTCTCCCTCGCTGGAACATGGTCGGGAGACCGCCGTCACATGGTTCCTCGAAGGCCGGGCCATCACCGGGGTGCCTTCGGCGTCCACGGGCGCCGATGGCTGGGGAGGGGGCAAGGAATGGCGATGGCGGACCATGGCATCGTCAATCTCTGGGGATAGCGGTCCTTCCGATCGCTATGGGATGACGATGGCCGAAAAATGTTCCCGAGGTCGCTCGCGCGACGCCTGGCGGCGCTACGGTCAGGCGGCGGTCCAGCCGCCGTCCACCATCAGCGCCGAGCCGGTGGTGAGCGCCGAGGCGTCCGAGGCCAGGAACAGGACGGCACCGGTCAGGTCCTCGACCTTGCCCAGGCGGCCGAGCGGGATCTTGGCCAGGACCTCGGCGCGGAAGTCCGGGGCGGACAGGAACGGGCGGGTCATCTCGGTCTCGATGAAGGTCGGGCAGATCGTGTTGACCCGGATGCCGTGGGGGCCGAGGTCGAGGGCCATGGCCTTGGTCAGGCCTTCCAGGGCCGCCTTGGACGCGCAGTAGACGGTGCGGCCGCGGCCGCCGACATGGCCCATCTGCGAGGACACGTTGATGATCGAGCCGGGCTTGCCGGTGTCCAGGAGGCGGCGGGCGACGGCCTGGGCGGCGAAGAAGGCGGCGCGGACGTTCAGGCCGAAGATCGTGTCGAAATCGTCGACGGTGACATCGGTGAACGGCTTGGGCCGGTTGGTGCCGGCATTGTTGACGAAGACGTCGTAGGGCGGCGCGGCCGCGATCGCCGCGGCGACGGCATCGAGGTCGGTGACGTCGAGGGGGAGGGCCTGGGCCTGGCCGCCGGCGTCGCGGATTGCGGCGGCGGCGGCGTCCAGCTCGTCGGCCGAGCGGGCGACCAGGGTGACGGCGGCGCCGGCATCGGCCAGTGCGGCGGCGGCTGCCAGGCCGATGCCGCGGCCGGCACCGGTGACGAGCGCGCGCTTGCCGTCGAGGCGGAAGGAGGGGGGCTTGGGCAACTGCATCGTCATTCCGCGGCGCTGGCATAAGGGACGTTGCGGCCGCCATAGCGGCGCACGCGGAGGTTGGCCTGCTCGGCGTGGCCGGCGAAGCCTTCCAGCATACACAGGCGCGAGCAGTATTCGCCGACCTTGGCCGAGGCCTCGTCGGTGAGGACGCGCTGGTAGGTGACGGTCTTCAGGAACTTGCCGACCCAGAGGCCCCCGGTATAGCGGGCGGCGGTGCGGGTCGGCAGGGTGTGGTTGGTGCCGATCACCTTGTCGCCATAGCTGACATTGGTGCGGGGGCCCAGGAACAGGGCGCCGTAATTGGTCATGTGCTGGAGGAAGTAGTCGGGGTCACGGGTCATGACCTGGACGTGTTCCGAGGCAATTCTGTCGGCTTCGCGGACCATTTCGGCGTCGTCGTCGCAGACGATCACCGCACCATAGTCCTGCCAGGCTTTCCGGGCGATCTCGGCGGTGGGGAGGATCTGCAGCAGGCGCTCGATCTCGGCCATGGTCTCGCGGGCCAGGCGCTCCGACGTGGTGAGCAGGATGGCGGGGGAGGTCGGGCCGTGCTCGGCCTGGCCCAGGAGGTCGGTGGCGCACATCTCGCCGTCCACCGTCTCGTCGGCGATCACCAGCGTCTCGGTGGGGCCGGCGAACAGGTCGATGCCGACCCGGCCGTAGAGCTGGCGCTTGGCCTCGGCGACAAAAGCGTTGCCGGGGCCGACCAGCATGTCGACCGGGGCGATCGACGCGGTGCCGAGCGCCATGGCGCCCACGGCCTGGACGCCGCCCAGGCAGTAGATCACGTCGGCACCGGCCAGGTGCTGGGCGGCGACGATCGCCGCGGCGGGGCGGCCCTGGTAGGGCGGGGCGCAGGTGATGATCTCGGGCACGCCCGCGACCTTGGCGGTCAGCACCGACATGTGCGCCGAGGCGACCATCGGGTACTTGCCGCCCGGCACGTAGCAGCCGACCCGGTTCACCGGGATGTTCTTCTGGCCCAGCACCACGCCCGGCAGGGTCTCGACCTCGAAGTCCCGGAGGGAGGCGCGCTGGTGCTCCGCGAAGTTGCGGATCTGCGCCTGGGCGAAGCGGATGTCGTCCAGCTCCCGCTGCGAGAGCTCGTCCAGGCAGGCCTGGATCTCGGCGTCGGTCAGGCGGAAGTCGGCGCGGTCCCAGTTGTCGAACTTGATCGACAGCTCGCGCACCGCCTGATCGCCGCGGGCCTCGATGTCGGCCAGGATCGCCTCGACCGTGCCGCGCACCTTCTGGTCGTCCGCCGCCGCTGCCGCCGGGTCGCGGCCCTGCTTCAACACTCGTGCCATTGCCTGCCTCCCATCGCCTCGTCCGAAGGGCTTAGGCGGATGGGCGGCGGACGCAAGCGGGAAGTCCCGGGCCGCCGGTGGGTGGGTAGCAGGCGGGATTGCCGGCTGAGATACAGAGGATAACCATTCATCATATCAGCCGCTTCCGGGAGTCTGATACGTTGTTGCGGCAACCTGCCGCATGAGCTAAACCAACAGCATACATGGATATGGCGCTGACGGTGCGCACCACCGGTTCCGTCCGGTGCGGGGGCGGGCCGGCGCCGGCATTTCCGGCTGGAGTCCAAGTCGTCGTCCGATAGCTGATTCGATTCGTCCGATTATTTTCCGCTGAAGGCATGTCATGATCGATCCGCGTCTTTCGACGTTGCCGGGCCTCGGCAGCGAACCCTTGCTCGCGCGCCGGCTGTTCCTGCGCTCCGCGCTGGCCATGGCCGGGGCCGGCGCTGTCCTGGGCCTCCAGCCGGCCCGGGCCGAGGCGGCGGTCCAGGGGGATCGGCGGCTCGGCGCCTGGGGGCCGCTCCTGCCCTGGCCGTTCGTGCCGATTCACATGGTGATGACCCGTGACGGGCGGATCCTGAGCTATGGCTCGGACCGGGCCGGCATGCAGACCGGCCTGTTCGAGTATGATGTCTGGGATCCGAACGACGGGCCGGGCGGCTACCACCTGACTCTGCCGAACGGCACGGCCACCGACGTGTTCTGCAGCGCGCAGGTGCTGCTGCCCGATGTCGGGGACATCGTGATGGTGGGCGGCGACATCTGGGACGGCATCCGCACCAAGAACAAGGGGATCGACCGCTCGACCGTCTACCTTACCCGCAAGAAGCAGCTCGTGTCCGGGCGGGCGATGAACCGGGAGCGCTGGTACGCCTCGATCACCACCCTGCCGAATGGCGAGAGCTACATCCAGGGGGGCGACCAGGGCACCGACCATCCGGAAATCCGGGGGCGGGACGGCTCGTTCCGTCTGCTGGAAGGGGCCGACACCAGCGGGATCTCCTACTATTACCCGCGCAACTGGGTGGCGCCGGACGGGCTGATCTTCGGCTTTTCCGACCGGGCGGTGTACCGGGTCGACCCGTCCGGGGCCGGGCGGGTGGAGCGGCTCGGCACGTTTCGCGGCACCTGGGGCAAGAGCTCGACCGAGGCGATGTTCGCGCCGGGCAAGATCCTGCGCGTCGCGGGCGGCGGGACCCGGCCCGAGCCCGGCAACATGGCGACCGTGGTCGACATCAATGGCGGGACGCCCACCTACACCCAGACCGAGCGCCTGCCCAAGGCCCTGCACTGGAGCACGGCGACGCTGCTGGCGGACGGCAAGGTGGTCGTGACCGGCGGCTCCAAGGCCTATAACGAGCTGGTCGAGGTCAACTACACGCCGTTCATCTGGGACCCGAAGACCGGCAGGTGGACCAGCGGCGCGCCGACGAAATCGGGCAAGGCCCGGCTCTACCACTCGGCGGCGATCCTCTTGGCCGATGGCACGGTGCTGGTGGGCGGCGGCGGGGCGACCGGGCCGCAGAACAACCTGGATGCCGAGATCTACTACCCGCCCTATCTGTTCGACGCGAACGGCAAGCTGGCAGTGCGGCCGAAGATCGTCACCGTGCCGACCAGCTTGAAGGCCGGGCGCAACTTCAAGATCGGGGTCGACAACGGGGCGCGCATCGCCCGGGTGACGCTGGTCAAGACCGGCTCGGTCACCCACAGCTTCAACATGGACCAGCGCTTCCTGGAGCTGCCGTTCCAGCGTGCCGGCAACACGCTGGCGGTGACGGCACCCAAGACCAACAGGCTGGCCCCGCCCGGCTACTACCTCCTGTTCGTGATCGACAGGGACGGGGTGCCGTCGCTGGGCAAGGTCATGCCGATGTACATCACGGCGAGCTGACGGCGAGGCGTCGTCCGGGGAGGGGGGCGCCTGACCTGCTGTTCTTTCTTCTTCGTCATGGCTGGCTCTGAGAGTGCCTGACAGAACCACCGCCTGACGAATTCGAGGCAGATCAGGCCGGCTGCTCGCAGCTCTCGATTCCACGCCTGCCGATCCTGGGGATGATCTTGCACTGGCGCAGGGCCTGGCGGTGCTTGAAGTCGTAGAGCCGGGCTTGCATCGGTCGGTCGGATTCGACCTGTCGCCTCGCCGCCCTTTTCGCCGCAAACAACGCGCTGTCGATGCAGATCAGCTCCAGTCGATCGCGTTGGCCTTGCCCGGACGGTCGAGCAGGACGCGGTGCAGCCGATGTCCTGCGCGGCCTTGTCGGCGCGGAACCGGTGTCTTGCATCGAGGTCGATCAAGACCGTTTCGGGATCGAACCAGGAACAGATGCTTTAGGCGGTGGCCAGCCGCGATCGCGCCAGGCCGCTGTGAATGATCTCGAGCTATCTTTTCGAACGTTCCTGTCGCGCTCTCATTTCCAGCCACCTGTCGGCGTTCTTTCGACCCACGCTCTGCACCAGACGATCGTAGTCCGGACGGTTGGCGGCCAGGAATTCTTCCCGGTCCGCCATCGAAAGCGGCGCGTTGTAAGCGATCCCTTCGGAATTCACGCTCGTCTGTCGCGAACGAGCTTGGTTCCGGTTGTTTTCGGCCTGCTTCCGCTCCCAGACCTTACCGGCCTGTTGAGCCTTGTGATAATCCACGCCCTGCGCCTGCACCATGGACGGAACGGCAGCGAACGACATCGCGATGATCAGCCACGGGATGGATCGCACGAGTGACCTCCTTTCAACTTCACAATCGATGTCAGGGCGGCTCGGGAGTTCATGCCGCCCTTTTATTCATTGCTCGTAGCGGATGGTAAGTCGTCTGTAGCGGCTGAATCCAGCCAAGGTCCGCTCGATCGCCCACCGGTGCCGGCCAGGCTTCTCGCTGCTCTCGATCCCATGTCGAGCGATCTGGGGGCGCGATCTGGCGTCGGCGCAGTGTTGCGTTTGCTGCCAGGTCTGCCGCAGTCGGTCGCGTTGGGCCCGGTCGCTTCGCCCGGCCTGCAAGGTCGGCCACCTTTGGGCGTGGCAGGCTCAGGTGGCAGGAGCGGCGCAATCTCCTGCCACAGCTCATCAAGAACCAGGGGTGCAACCACGCCCGGCCAACAACGGCCGGACCATCAGGATCCGTTCTGATAGGCGCTCTACGACGGCCATGACGAAGAAGGGGGGCACAAGCTGCGGGGAGATGATCGACCCTGGGCGGAAGGCATGGGCCGACCTGCTGGTTCGTGATGGCCAGGTGACGTGCGCGGGCTGCGTCGTCCGCACTGGCCCGAGGTCGCGGATGGGCGGACGCGGCGCCCGCATGCGGCTAAGCAGGGGAGGAGTTCTCGGCCCGAGAGAACCGGCAGGGCGGCGCGCCGCCCCGCGGACGCCCACGAAGAACACGGGCAAGGAGGCTAGACGACATGCGATACGAGGCCAGTCCCTACCAGAGGGCAGTGACCCGGCGCGCGGTGCTCGGCGGCACTGCGGCGGCAGCACTCGCGATGCCGGCAGTGCTGCGCCGGGCCCATGCCGCGGAGCCGGTGCATCTGATCAGCCACCGCTATCCGGCGCTCGAATATTATGCCGACCGGATGCGGACGGCCGTGCCGGGGGTGGAGCTGGATGCACGGCTGATGCCGTCCGGCGACGCGATGCAGCTGCAGCGCATCGCCCTGTCCTCGCGCAGTGCCGGGCTGGACCTGCTCTGGGTCAACAGCATCAGCATCGCGAACTATGCCAAGAATGGCTGGCTGGAGCCGCTGGACGACCTCTGGGAGAAGCATCGGGAGGAGTTCAACCTCGACGACGTCAATCCGGCGTCGATGCGCGGCGTGACCTTCGAAGGGCACATCTACGCCATGCCGCTCACCACCAACGTGCTGCTCTGGGCGCATCGGCGCGACCTGCTGGAAGAGGCGGGGCTGGCGCAGCCGCAGAGCTGGGAGGACGTGATCGCGATCGCCGAGGCGCTGGATTCGCCGCCACGGCGCAGCGGGACGACGCTGGCGCTCAAATGGGACATGACGCCCCACGAGCTGCAGGCGGTGATGAACACGGTGGGGGAAGGGTGGTTCGACGCGGAGTGGCGGCCGATCTTCCAGCGCGAGCGCGGGGTGGCGGCGGTCGACACCTATCGGCGGCTGGCCAAGTTCGCGGTGCCGGGCTTCACCGCGCATGGCAATGACGAGAACGCGGTCAATTTCGGCCAGGATGTCTGTGCGGTCGGGCAGCAATGGGCGACGCGTTGCGCGTCCATGGACGATCCAGCCAAGTCGCGGGTGATCGGGCTGATCGACTGGACCACGCCGCCGGGCGGCAAGCAGTCGATCACCACGGACGGCTATGCGATCTCGCGCTTCTCCGGCCAGGACCGGGACACGCTGTTCCGGGTGCTGGCGGGGGCGCTCAGCGAGGAGAGCCAGCGTGGTGCAGCGAAGCTCGCGACGCCGCCGCGCCAGGCGGTGCTGAACGATCCGGAGGTGCAGAAGGAGTTCCGCTGGTATCCGGCGGTGTCGGCGGCGATGGCGGCCGCGGAGCCCCTGCCGAGCCTGCCCGAGTTCAACGAGGCGGCCGAGATCGCGACCAAGCGGATGGTCCAGGGCATCGTTGAGGAAACCGACATCCAGCAGGCGCTGGACACGGCGGCGAAGGAGGTCAGCGACCTGCTCGGGCGGCGCGGCTACCAGCAGTAGGCCCGAATTGGCGACGGCCGGTGCGGGGGGCACCCGGCCGGCCGCCGCCTGGCCTGAATGGCGTCGAAGAACAGTGGCAGGCCGTATTAAGGCTTTGACATGTTTTGTTCATCTCGGGTAACCGCCGGTGCGGGTGTGCACGAGCATGGGCAGGGTGGGCATGGTCATCCGCGGTACGGTCGGCAACGATCTTCTGGTCGGCACCAATGGGCCGGATGTGATCTACGATCCGTTCGGCAATCATCGGGTGCGGGCCCTTGCCGGGCGCGACCGGATCGAGCTCGGTGGTGGCGATGACCTGGTCTATGCCGGGCGCGGTGATGACCATGTGAACGCCGGCGACGGGGACGACATCGTCTTCGGCGAGGAGGATGCCGACCGGCTGTATGGCTGGCATGGTCATGACCTGCTGCTGGGCGGCGTGGGCGACGACGTCCTGTTCGGCCAGCATGGTGACGACGAGCTGCGCGGCGAGCATGGCGACGACATGCTGCTGGGTGGCGAAGGCGATGACGTGCTGAAAGGCGGTGACGGCAACGACCGGCTTTCCGGCAATGCCGGTGACGACCGGCTGCTCGACCATCGCGGCGATACGGTCGCGTTCGGCCATGACGGCGACGACCGGATCGAGGTGTGGGCGGGTGACCATGCGCTCTATGGCGGTGCCGGCAACGACTCGATTTCCGCCGGGCACGGCCAGAGCGTGATCTATGGCGGGCCCGGTGACGACAGGATCGGCCTGCCGGCGGACGAGGTGGACGAGCAGGTGCCGGGCGGCCGTGTGGATGGCGGGGCGGGGGACGACCGGCTGTTCGGCGGCCAGGGCGACGACCTGTTCCAGGGCGGCGACGGCAATGACACGATCAATGCCAGTGCCGGCGACGACCTGATCATGGGCGGGGCCGGCAACGACATTCTCTGGGGTAGCAGCGGCGACGACCGGATCTATGGGGGCGACGGCGACGACCGGCTGGAAGGCGGCAGCGGCCTGGACTTGCTCGTCGGCGGGGCCGGCAACGACCTGTTCGCGGTGGGCTTCCGGCTCCTGAACGGGTTTCAGACCTATCCGGACTCGTCGAACTTCGAGGCGGACGAGATCATCCGCGACTTCACCCGGGGCGAGGACCGGTTGCAGATCAGCTTCTTCCTGGCCGGCAATCCGGTCGACGAGACGGGCTGGACCGAGGAGATCCTGACCTTCTCGGACCTGGACGGCAACGGCGACGGCGTCCTGGACGGCGACGATGCCTGGTGCAGCGTGGAGGCGGTGGAACTGGACGGGGTGAGCGCCGCATCGCTGGTGATCGACATCGGGCTGATGCCTCGTTCGGAATCCACCGGCGACCACGGCACGGTCGCCCTATTCGGCGTGACGGCGCTGGGTGCGGCCGACATCGACGCGACCACGCGGCCGAGCTTCCTCTACTGAGGCCAGCGCGGCGTTCGGGGCGGGATCGGGCGGTCTTTCGCGTGGTGAACTCAGGGAGGGATCAGGACGGGAAGGCAGCCACGCCTTTCTGTCATCCCCCGGCCTGACCGGGGGATCAACGGCTGGAGGCGGATTGCCTGTACAGCTCGCCCGCGTCCGGGGATTGAGCATGGCCGGCGATGCACGGCTGGCTTATGGCAGTGGATCCCCCGGTCAGGCCCACGGCTGTCCGGTCCGCGGAAGCTTGCCGGGGTGCATGGCATTGATTCTACTGG
>NZ_JABGCL010000062.1 GCF_019800005.1 Geminicoccus harenae
TCTCTCGGGTCCACATCCCGAGCTTCCACCACAGCCGTTCTGGCTCAGCAACCCATTCTCAAACAGGCTCTGAGCAGAACGACACAGGTGAAATAGCCTTTACCCGAGTTTTGAGCCAAGAGAACTTCTACAATACCTTAACGCAAGGCGCGCAAGGTAGCCCAATTAACATAACAATAAACTTGTTCGAATGGGCACAAAAAGAACAGCCAATGCGAGCATACTATGGCCAAGTTGCGGCAAGCGATGTCGCTGACTGGTACAACAAGCACCAACCAAGGCTGTTTTCGAGAAATATTCGATCGTTCCTTGGAAGCAATACCTCGGTCAACGAGAGCATTTGCGCATCGTTGCAGAATAACCCAGAAATATTTTGGTACCTCAATAATGGAATTACTGCACTTTGCGGATCAATCCGCAAGAGAGCGATCGGCGGTACTACACGAGATGCAGGTCAGTTCGACTGCACGGACGTGACTATCGTAAATGGAGCCCAGACAGTCGGCTCCATTTCAAGTATGTCTAAGACAGATCCCGAGTCATTGAACTCAGCGCGAGTTCCTATTCGTCTTATATCTCTTGAAGGTTGCCCTGAAGACTTTGCCATCCAGGTTACTCGTGCGACGAATACACAGAACCGCGTCGACTCTCGCAACTTCGTCGCGTTGGACCCCGAACAGGAGAGGCTCCGAAACGAGTTGCAGATCGAGGGTATTGATTATGAGTTTCGCCAGGGTGAGATAGAAGGTGCCGGTCCCACTCGGTTCGGGCTAGTTGAAGCTACGATAGCCTTGGCATGTTCTCGACAGTCTGTAGACCTCGCCGTACAAGCTAAACGAGAAATCAGTAAACTTTGGGACGACTTGAGCAAGGCGCCATACAAGACACTTTTCCATTCCGGACTGTCTGGACCGAACCTTTGGCAGAGAGTTCAATTTCTCCGCGAAATGGAGAAGGCTCTCGAAGAACAGAGGCAAATATTTGAAGGCCGTAGCGCTCATGTAGCCATACACGGCAACAGAATCGTCGAATATTTGGCCTTCAAAATGATAAACGATGCTCAGAAGAAAAATCAGAGAGTCACTCTTGATGACATCAATGCATTTACTAAAAGAGTTTTGAAATGTGTGATAGAATGCACGGAAAATAATTATCCTGACTCGTACATAGCCAGCCTCTACAAAAATGCTACAAAATGTAAAGTGATTGTTGATGATGCCGCGAATCATCTCTCCATTACGTGAAAAGGGTATTAATGCATAGGTAATGGATTCGGGTTTTGCTACTTACAGCAGGAGCGTGGTCGCCACCGTAAATCTATGAGCCGTCGCCAAGGCCGAGCTGGAAAGGATGGGCACGATGAACTCGTCATTGTGGGAGCGGTTCAAACGACCGGGCCGGTTCGAACCGTTGACCGTGTGTCCTGCGGTTCGCCCACCGAATTCGTTCTCCATAAGACTCCTGACCGCTAGGCCGTCGCAGCCGTGATGCCCGCCTCGCGCTGGCACGGTCCGCGCCAATCTCCATCCCCGCCCGGAGCTCCGTCGAGAACCTGAGCACGAGCGAGTCCATCACTGTCCTTCTCCGACTGCGGCAGAGGATGCGGACTCGGCTCGCATCTGGATTCGCGCGTTCCCGCCCTGATATAGTTCAACGAATTGGGCCGGCATGGCTCTTCGGCCTCGTCGACTCGCCACTGCACGACAACGGGGTCCCAGGCCCCGACAGCAGGAACCTCGGGGGGAGCCATGCCAGAGACGGAACAGTACCAGTCGCGACCGGTCGGAATGCTGCCCAACAGCCGGTTCCCGCTGCTCGTCCATCGTGCCGGGATCTCCGGCGGCGGAGTGGACGCGGTCAAGGCGCGCTTCCGCCAGAACGGCTGGCTCAACAACTGGACCTATCCCGGCATCTACACCTACCCGCATTTCCACTCGACCACCCATGAATGCCTGGGCTGTGCCGTCGGCTGGATGGAGGTGGCGCTGTTCGGCCGTGGCGGGACAAAAGTCCGCATCGAGGCCGGCGACGTGATCGTCATGCCGGCCGGCGTCTCGCACCAGATGACCGGGTCGAGCGCCGACATCGTGATGGTCGGCGGCTACCCGGACGGCCGCGACTGGGACAACATGCAGGAAGAGCAGATCACCGAGGAAGAGCGTCGCGCCGCAGCCAAGCGGATCATGATGCTGCCGATCCCGGCGCGCGACCCGGTGACCGGCCTGCCGATGCAGCCATGGATCGACGCCCCCTCCTCGGTCGACGCCGACCTGAACGACTACCGCGATGCGCTGGATGCGCGGTGAGCAGCGCCGCTGCTGCGCGAGGCGGCGGAGCCAGGTCCTGCTGCTTGGATGAGGTGGCTACCTCTCTTCCCGGCACATGATCCGGACGCCCGCTGGTGAAGCCCCAAGAAGACGCCGCAGCCGAAGCCTGGGCGATCTTCCAGGCCGCACGCTTCGGCGGGAAGCCCGTCACCCGCCCGCCCTGCGCACCGCCGCAGGCAGCGGCCGCTCGCCGAAGTCGATGGTCGAGCGCCGGAGGATGTTCCCGGCCGCATCGACGATCAGGCGCAGGCGCCGGTTCCCATAGAAGAAGGTCAGCCGGTGGCGGCCCGCATCCGCATCCTCGCCGCGCTCGCACCGCCCGGTGATCCGCCCTTCGCGCAGCAATGTCCGCACGGCGGCCGGGTCGAGGCGCAGATCCTGGCCCAGCACCCGCGCATCGACCTGGAAGCCGCCGTCCTCCAGCTCGACCCTGCTCATCGCCGGATAGACCCTGGTCGAGGAAGGTGCGGTCGACATCTGTCCGTCCCCCAAAAGCTGCGGCCTTGCTTCCCTGATGTGGCTTCTCCCCTGGCGGCCGCGACCGATCCCGGCAAAGCTGGGACATCATGACGCCACCCTTCTTCACCATCGGCCACTCGACCCGGACCCTGCCGGAGTTCGTGGCCCTCCTGCAGGAATCGGCCGTGACGGTGCTGGTCGACGTTCGCACCGTGCCCCGCTCGCGGACCAACCCGCAGTACAACCGGGACACCCTGCCGGACGCGCTGGCGCCCTTCGGCATCGGCTACCGGCACATCGCCCCCCTGGGCGGTCTGCGCGGGCGCCGCAAGGACCGGGCCCCGTCCCAGAACGGCTTCTGGGAGAACACCAGCTTCCGCAACTATGCCGACCACGCCGCGACCCCGGCCTTCGCGGCAGGCCTGGCGGAGCTGCGCGAGCTCGGCCACGCCCAGCGCTGCGCCATCATGTGCGCCGAGGCGGTCTGGTGGCGCTGCCATCGCCGCATCATCGCGGACTACCTGCTCGCGGCCGGCGAGACCGTCTGCCACATCATGGGTCCCGGCAAGACCGAGCCCGCCCGCCTCACCCCGGCCGCCCGCCCGGCACCGGACGGGACCCTGGTCTATCCGCCGGCCGATCCGGCCTGAGGGCGACGCTGCCGAAGACCGTTTCCGCCAAGCACCTCACCGCGCGAACGCCAGCCGCTTGAACCCGGCCAGCTCGCTATAATGGATCAGGAACACGTTGTTGGTCGCCGCCAGCGCCCGCGCCGCCCGCGTATAGCCCTGGTTCGACACCACGCAGGCGGCCTGGGCCTGGTAGTGCTGCCGCGCGGCGGCGACTTCCTGGACGGCCTTGTTGCCGATCGGCGCGGAATGGTACTTGCACTGGAACACCACCGCCCGGCCCTTGTGCTCCGCGATGATGTCGGCCCCCTGGTCGCCGCTGGCCCCGGTGGCGCGGGCCCGCCAGTCCTGCTTGCGCAGTTCCTCCATGCAGAACTGCTCGAAATCGCGCCCGGACAGCTTGCGCCCGGGCTTGAGCGAGCCCAGCGCCTTGGTCCGCTTCTGCCGCGCCGCCTCGTCCAGGAGCGCGATCGCGAAGCTGCGGAACTCCGCGGCGAAGAAGACCTGCTGCCCAGGCGGCAAAAGCGGCATCACTACCTTCTGCACGAATCGCTCCAGATGCGCGATCCAGCGATCCGTGTCCTCCACGCCATAGTCGTCGACCTGGACCAGCCGCGCACGGTTCAGCGCCAGCTTGTCGGCATGGGCCAGGAATGCGGTCCGGATGGCGGCCAGGCAGCGTCGCCGCCAGCAATAGTTTCGCCAGGACCGACCGAGGCTGCGCAATACCAGCGGCAGGATCAGAAGGACGACCAGCAATATCCAGCCGCTGCTGCGCACGCTCTCGCCGAACAACTGCACGGCGATATTCTGCAGCAGGCCCGCCAGCATTGGCAGCAGCAGCAGCGCCAGCAGGAACGTCTTCACTCCCTGCGGCAGCGGCCGGGCAATATTCTTCTCGGCAGCCGGCCTGCGCCGCCGCTTTGCTGGCGGTTTGCGCGGCGTCTGGGCGCCCGCCCTTCGAGCGTTCAGTGCAGATCTGGCCACAACTCACTGATGCCCAAGGACTTCCGCCGGGAGTTTCGCAACCGTTAGCTTAGTTCGCGCATCCCCTCCCGGCTAGATGGGAAGATTCTCGTCCCAAATCGCCGGCTGCCATGCGATACTGGCCGGCAGCGACCGTTCGACCAGGGTACTGCCGGAAAGGGAATGCGAAGAGTGAATCTGCACAAACGAACCCGAGAACGCCACAAATCCGAGCCAGCACAACGGCTTGGCCATTCCCGGGATGCCCGCGTTCAGCGTCTGGTGGCGTTGAAGAAGAAGCCCCCGCCGCCGAACACGCCCACCCCGTCCATATGGTTCTTCGCCCGGTCCAGCGTCGCGTGGCGCACGTCGCTGCGGACCCCGGCATAGGCGATATGGCCGACAAAGGAGCAGATCGGCCCGGAACTCAGCCGCAACTGGCCCGACGCCGCCACCTCGCGCCCCAGCATGTCGGCGCATTTGGTGCCGTTCAGGAAGTTGCCGGCCGCGTTCACCTGCAGGACGCAGCGCGTCCAGTAGGGCTCGTAGCCGCGCTGGTAGCCCAGCGAATAGACCTGCCAGATCCCGGCCACATCTTTCTGGGTGCAGGCGGCAAGTGCCTGGCCGGCCGGCAGGGCGACCAGGGCAGCGAGGAGGCAGGCGGCGAGGCGACGGATCATGGCGGCTCCGGCAGGAAGTGGTCCATGATCTTCCCTGCCTGCCGGGGGCCGTCCACACAAGGTTATTTATTCGTTACTTGGCCGATACTCGTGAAACAGCAGTTCCCGGGTATGGCTGGGCCGTTCGCAGCCGGTCACCGCACCGACATGCCGCCATCGACCGGCACGATCGCGCCGTTCACATAGGAAGCGTCCTCGGACGCCAGGAACACCGCCACCTTGGCCACCTCCTCCGGCTGGCCGACCCGGGCCATGGGCACATCCGCATACATGCCGGGTGCGGTCGCAGGATCGTCCAGCAGGGCCTGGATCATCGGCGTGGCGATGGGACCCGGGCAGATGCAGTTGACCCGGATGTTCTTGGCCCCCCAGTCCACCGCCAGCGTGCGGGTGAGCGACACCACCCCGCCCTTGGCGCAGGTATAGGCATCGGCGCCGAGAATGCCCTTGATCGCCTGGATCGAGGCATTGTTGACGATGGCCCCCCCGCCCTGGGCCACCATCACCGGGATGGCGTGCTTGCAGCCGAACGCCACGCCCTTCATGTTGATCGCGACGATGCCCTCCCAGGCATCCTCGGGCGTGTCGACGATGCTCGCCATCTTGTAGCGCCCTGTCGCGCTGTGCCCGACCGCGGCATTGTTGAACAGCACGTCCAGCCGCCCGGTCCCCTCGATCGCGAACGCCACCAGGTCCCGGATCTCCGCCTCCTTGGCCACGTCGATCCGGAACGCCCGCCCGCCGATCTCGTCCGCGACCTTCAGGGCCAGGTCGCCATCGATGTCGGCCACCACCACCTTGCCGCCTTCCGCGGCGAACAGCCGGCAGGCCGCCGCCCCCATGCCCGACGCCCCGCCGGTCACCACGATCACCTTGTCCTGGAAGCGCTGCATCGGGCTCGCCTTCTCCTGCTCATGCCGCTCGGTGGCGCAGGGCTTGCCCGGTTACCCGCGGTTGCGCAACCGCACGCACCACCCATATGCCGACGATGACCCTGCTTCCGGCAGGGCGGTCACAGCTTCGCCCCGGTGTGGTGCCCCTGCCGCTCCGGCCGTTGCACAGCGGCCGCATTGCCTGCCATGACCCCGCCATGACCACGCTGGAACTCTACCGAACCGAGCGGACCACCCCTTGCCTCGTGGTCGCCGACCATGCCGGGCGGATGGTGCCGGAAGGGATCGAGCTGGGGGTCGACCCGCACGACCTGGCCCGCCATATCGGCTGGGACATCGGGGCGGCGACCGTCAGCCGGCGCCTCGCCGACCGGCTGAACTGCGGGGCGATCCTGTGCCATGTCAGCCGGCTGGTGATCGACCCGAACCGTCGCCCGCGCCTTCCCGCCTCCATGCCCGTGGTCAGCGACGGCACGGTGGTGCCGGGCAATCGCGACCTGGCCGAGGCGGACATCACCCGCCGGATCCGCAACCATTTCCTGCCCTATCACCGGGCCATCGCCCGCTGGCTCGGCAGCAGGCGCCGGGCCGGCATCGTCCCGGCCATGATCGCGGTGCACAGCTTCACGCCCAGGATGCTGGGCCAGAGCCGGCCCTGGCAGGTGGGCGTGCTCTGGCGCGGCGACCGCCGGCTCGCCCAGCCGCTCCTGGACGGCCTGCGCCGGGATCCGCATCTATGCGTAGGGGACAACCAGCCCTACTCCGGCGAGCAGGACTTCGGCTACACGGTCAACTTCCACGCCCAGCGCACCCATATCCCGCATGTGATGGTGGAGCTGCGCCAGAACGAGATCGACCGGACCGAAACCGCGCTGGCCTGGGCCGACCGGCTGGCCGACCTCCTGATCCCGGCCCTGGCCGACCCGGAGCTCTACCGGACCTACGAGGGCGACAACCTGGCCGACCTGCCGGAGGGTACCAGCTGGCGCCAGGCGGTCAGTTGCTCCTCCTCGACCCGCTGATGCCCGAACCCTGGGAATTTGCCGCCATGGACGACCAGACCCGCACCGAACTGGAAGCCGCCGTGTTCCGCACGCTGGTGGAGCACCTGCGCAGCCGCAACGACGTGCAGAACATCGACCTGATGAACCTGGCCGGCTTCTGCCGCAACTGCCTGGCCAAGTGGTACGCCGCCGCGGCCAAGGAGCGGGACATCCCGGACCTGGACTACGAGGCCGCCCGGGAGATCGTCTACGGCATGCCCTATGCCGAGTGGCGCGCACGCTTCCAGAAGGAGGCGACGCCCGAGCAGCAGGCCGAGTTCGCGAAGAGCCAGGGCGGCCATTGACATTGACGCTCGTGGACGCTGGTGCTCAAGGGGTGGATCTTCCGCTAAGTTCCACAGGCGCCTGGAAGTTGTGGACGGGCCGCCTTGTGGACAAGTCGGGACGGATCCGGTCCCGGCACTGATCCGGCTCAACCATCGCCTCAACAAGGCCTGCCGGGTTATCCACAGAAGCGGCCTGCCTGTGGGAAGTGGGGATGGATCGGTTGATCCGATTTATCCCGCATTGACTGCGTGGATCGTGCCACGTTGTCCTTACTTATCCACAGGCACGCTTTTCAGGCGTGGACGGCCAGCAGCTCGGCCACGAAGCGCGGCACCTCCTCCGTCGCCTTGCCGAAGCGCCGCTCCTCGAACCGGGCGCTCACCAGCGATTCGGCGAGGTTGATCTCGACCGTGTGCGCCAGGCTCGAGCCGCGCACCGCCTCCACGAAGCCTGCGGCCGGATAGACGTTGCCGGACGTGCCGATCGCGATGAACAGGTCGCAGACTTCCAGCGCGTCCTCGACCTCCTCCATCGCCTTGGGCGTCTCGCCGAACCAGACGATGTCCGGCCGGAGCTGGCCGGCGACACCGCAGCCAGGGCAGGCATGGGCCGTGCCGAGATCGACCTCCCAGCGGCCGTGCCAGCCGCAGCGCACGCAGCGGACCCGGTCGAGCTGGCCATGCATGTGCAGGACGGCGCGCTGGCCGGCCCGCTCGTGCAGGTCGTCGACATTCTGGGTCACCACCCGCACCTCCCCCGGCCAGCGCCGCTCGAGCTCGGCCAGCGCCAGATGGGCCGGGTTGGGCTGCACCGCCGGGTCGCGTAGCTGGCGGCGCCGATGGTTGTAGAAGCGATGGACGCTTTCCGGGTCCGCGGCGAAGGCTTCCGGCGTGGCCACCTCCTCGAAGCGCCGCCCCTCCCAAAGCCCGTCCGGGCCGCGAAAGGTGGGCAGGCCGGATTCCGCCGAGATTCCGGCACCGGTGAGCACCACGATCCGTGCATCTGAGCCGATCCGACGTCGAAGCATGAGTGACCATCCTCCTGCTGCCGAAGCCGGACTGATCCGGCTTGAGGCACGATCAGGCACGCTCAGGCAAGCGTGCCGGGCGTCGTTCATCCGACCAGCATCCCTCTAGCCGCCCGCTGCGCATGCGTCACGTAGGCACGCGTCTCGGGCTCGCAAAGCAACTCAGGCTCTCAAAGCAAAATGGCGAGCGGACATGCGGGTCCTGTCGCACCGGTCTTTCCGGCACGCAGCCACATGTTCACTCGCCATGGAATGGTTGGCTCCCCGGGCCGGACTCGAACCAGCGACCCAGCGGTTAACAGCCGCTTGCTCTACCGACTGAGCTACCGGGGAACGTGGGTTGGTTCTTATGGGCCGCCGCCGGGCTTGGCAAGCGCTATCTGGTCGGTGCATCGATCCGAAGCGAACCGATCCACCACTGGATATGTCGATGCGCTTCGCCCTCCTGAGCCGGCTTCCCTACCGCCGCGTGCTCGTCTGGCAGGAACTCTTGCAGGAAGCGCTGGGCAGTGCCGAGGTGTTGCTGGGCCCGCCGCACGCCGACCCGGGCCCGGCCGAGCGCGCTTCGGTCGAGGTGCTGTTCGTGGCCGACCCGGCACCGGGCAGCTTCGCCGGCTGGCCCGGGCTGCGGTTCGTGCAGAGCCTGTGGGCCGGAGTGGACGGGCTGCTGGCCGACCCGTCCCTGCCGGAGGACCTGGCACTCGCCCGGATGAAGGACCCGGCCTTTGCCGACGAGATGGCGGAGAGCGTCGTCACCCACGTGCTGAGCCTGCACCGCCAGTTGCATCGCTACCGGGCGCAGGCCGCCCTGCGGATCTGGCAGCCCCTGCCCCAGCAGCGCGCGGCCGAGCGGGTGGTGGGCGTGCTGGGCATGGGCGAGATGGGCGGGCGCGCCGCAGCGGCCCTGGGGCGCCTGGGCTTCGCCGTACTGGGCTGGAGCCGGAGCGGCCGATCGGTAGCCGGGGTCGAGGCCTATGCCGGGTCGGATGGCCTGGCGGCCATGCTGCCGCGGGCCGAGATCCTGGTGAACCTCCTGCCGCTCACGCCCGCAACCCGCGGCATCCTGGACCGGTCCCGGCTGGCCCTGCTCCCGCCGGGTGCCTGCCTCGTCAATCTCGGGCGCGGCGCGCATCTGGTGGCGGCCGACCTGCTGGCCGCCCTGGACGAGGGCCGGCTGGACCACGCGGTGCTGGACGTGTTCGACACCGAGCCCTTGCCGGCCGACGATCCGCTCTGGGAGCATGGGTCGGTCACGGTGCTGCCGCATGTGGCCGCGGTCACCGACCCGCGCACGGCGGCACCGATCGCGGCCGCGAATGCCCGGCACTTCCTGGAGGGGCGCGAGCCGGACGGTCTGGTCCGGCGCGAGCTGGGCTACTGACGGCGGATCAGGCCGCCATCTCCTGGCGGATGACCTCGGTCGCGAACTGGTGGCGTGCCCGGTAGTCGGTCGAGACCGCGCGGGCATGGCACCATGCCCGGAACTGGTCCGGCTCGATCCGCACCTGGACGACCGGCAGCCCCTGCTCCCGGAACAGGCGCAGCGCCTCCTGCGCGGCACCGTGCCAAGCCGCGAACGATGGCGGCAGGCGGTCGCCATCGCTGAACAGGTCGCGCAACCGGGAATAGTCGCCCGGGTCGAACCACGGAAAGCCGATCGACGGAGGCATCGCCATTCTCATGTGTCGCTTGTCTGGTTGCTCGTGCCGCATCGCCGGATGACGACTGCCGGACGCGCTTGGGCTCATCCGGCATTGCATCGCGACCCCGACAAGCCATGCCCGCCAGACGGTGTCGGTGACGAATGTCACAAGTTCGCAAATGTTCTTTCACGTCGGCAGCCGGACCGGCGCCGGACGGTCAGCTCGCCCGGCAGCGGATCGCCCAGACATCGGGGCCGCGCTGCCGGTCGCGGCCGAACACCGGCAGCCGGTCGCCGCCGGGCGTGCCGGGCCCGAGGGGGCGCGGCACGATGCCCTCGCTCAGATGGAGGACGGCCTCGTCCGGATCGATGCCGGGCGGAATGCGCCACGCGTCCCGGTCCACGCCGTGCCAGCCGAGCCGCCCCAGCAGCACGACCAGCTCGCGGCGCTGGACGGGGCAGCAGTCGCTTGCGCCCAGCTCAAACAGAAGGTCTCCATTCACCGGGATCTCCTCGACGACCAGCTGGACCGGCATTTCCTCATGCCAGGCAGATTGCGGCACTGCGGACGTTATGCAATGCGGCAATCATGATCATCGTCCGGCGCGATCCGGCCGGACGCCGCCGGCAGCTTCGCGCCGCCGTCCCCCCCTGCCCGCCTGCCTTAGAGCCTGTTTGAGAATGGGTTGCTGAGCCAGAACGGCTGTGGTGGAAGCTCGGGATGTGGACCCGAG
>NZ_JABGCL010000064.1 GCF_019800005.1 Geminicoccus harenae
GTTTCCTCGCGGCCTGAGCGGATCGCGGCGGCCAAGGAGGAATGGGCGCGCGGCCGCTTCGACACCGTGCCAGCCGACGAGTCGGAGTTCATCCCTCTGCCCAACCGGCAGGATGACCCGCTGCGGGCGGAAGGGGGCGTGCATTATCCTTAACTGACTGTTGGCCACGACGCTGGGATAGCGAGCTCGCAGGCTAGGCAGGCATGTCGTGGCTGGAGAACTGCGTCGCCAGCCGGGGCAGCCCTGCGACTACCACGCCTACAACGCCGTGCTGGAGCGGCTGTTCGGCAAGGCGCGGGGCGTCATGACCCAGGCCGAGCTGGAGGCCAAAATCGGCTGGCTGGAGCGCAACCGGATCCGCAGCCAGCTCGAGCTGATCCAAGATCACCCCCACTATGGCTGGATCCGCACGGCAGCGCCGGACGAGCGTGCGGCCGGGCTATGCTCGGCGGGGCAGCCGTCCTTCGGGCAGGCGCAACCGTGGCAGGGTTACCGACGAATTGGGATAGATGGACCTGAAGGACATGGCGCAGAGGTTGGAGGCGAGCGGCGACTACCGCGTGCTCCGCCGTCTCGTGCCGCGCCGGCACCCGCACATCGCCGATGGGTCGGCCACCCGGATCGGGCTGTTCGTGGATGTGGAAACGACCGGCCTGGATCCTGCCCGGCACGAGATCATCGAGCTGGCGATGGTCCCGTTCACCTATGCCCTGGACGGTCGGATCTTCGCGGTCGGCGACGCTTTCCAGCGCCTGCGGCAGCCCGCACAGCCGATCCCGCCGGAGATCGTCGCGATCACCGGGATCGACGATGCGATGGTGGCCGGCCAGACCATCGATCCTGCCGAGGTGACCGCCTTTGCCGCGCCGGCGGCACTGGTGATCGCGCACAACGCCGCCTTCGACCGCCGCTTCCTGGAGCGTTTCTGCCCGCTCTTCGCCCGCAAGCCCTGGGCCTGCTCAATGGCGCAGGTCGACTGGGCGGCGGAGGGTCATGAAGGGCTCAAGCTCGCCTATCTCGCTGCAGGTGCCGGGTTCTTCTACGACCGTCACCGGGCCGAGAACGATTGTCTTGCCACCATCGAGCTGTTGGCGACCCCGCTGCCCAAGAGCGGCATCCTCGCCCTCACCAGGCTGCTGGCGCAGGCGCGCACGCCGACCTGGCGCATCTTTGCGGAAGACTCCCCCTATGACCGCAAGGACCAGCTGAAGGCCCGCGGCTATCGCTGGAGCGATCGGACGGGCCCAGCACCACGCGGCTGGTATCGCGATGTCGACGAGGCGGGCCGGGAAGCCGAGCTGGCCTTTCTTCAAGCGGAGATCTACGGGCACCCGGTCCAGCTCCGGGTCACGCGCATCGACGCCTATGACCGCTTTTCGGATCGATGCTGAGCGCTGATGTCTCGCCGCTACATCCGGCCCGGCGAGACATACCTTAAGGTCGCTCGGCTAAAGTGCTGCTCGACGGGGTGGGGCGGACAATGGTCTTCTTGGCAGAAGTATCTTTCTCTTCAGAAAATAGAGCCCCATGCCCACCATCCACCTGCACTATGACGGCTGGCTCAGCCTGCCAGCCGATGCCCGCAAGCATCTGGACGTCGCTACTGGCGACCGACTGGAGATCGAGTTCACCCAAGCTGGCCTGCTTTTGCGGCCGGCAAGGCAGGTCAAGAGTGCCAGTGCTCCGGAACCCGAGGCGGTGCTGGCTCAGCCGGCAACAGCGCCGGTCGAGCCGCCAGCACCCGTGGTAGCCGAGATGGTGGCCGCCAAGCGCAAGCCAGGCCGGCCACGCAAGCTCGTGGCGCAGGAGTTGGCGCCGCGGATCAAGGTCGGCGGTCGGCGCAGGAGCACGCAAGCCGCCTCTGATTGAGCAAGAGCGTCTCCCCACTCCTAAGGCGTCTCATTTCGTTCGCTCAAGATGTTCAACCTCACCTGCCGACGCCCTGAGGCACTCCGCTGAATCACCATTCGCAAAGCTAAGATGATGTAGAGTTCCAGTTCCGGCAACCACCATGCCCGACAACCAGACCATCCTGGCGCAGGCCTGCCGGTACGTGCAGGAGGGCCAGCGGCACATCGCCGAGCAGCAGGCCCGGGTCGCCGCGCTGGACCGGGACGGTCACGACACCAGCCCGTTCCGCGCGGTGCTGGCGACCCTGGAGGAATCGCTCCGCCTGCACCAAGACCAACTGGCGTGGGAAGAACAAAAGGCAGAGCGGCTCGCCGTGCTGATCCAGCCGGGGGGCGTCTGATCGGCCGCTGCGCATAAAAAGACCGCCCGGCGAGGGACCGGGCAGCAAGGTGGAAGACGCAGATCAGGCGAGCCGGCGGAAGGTAAACCGACCCCGTGTACACGATAGAAACTATCCAATCCGGTTCAACGTGTCAGCGAACAGAAGTCGCTACGAGCGTGCGAGCATCAGTGGGATGTTGCCAAGAAGACCAAGCAGGTCTGCTTCATTGTCTTTCCGAGCCACAACCAGAAAATAGGCCTTCTATCGGCGCAGAATGGCCTGAAACGGTGTCGCCGGCACACGGCCGGCCATGCGGCACACCATAAATGGGTGAAGCCTTCGGCAAGCGGCCAGGCATGGCGGCTGGGTGGCACAAGGCGCTTGTCGGGTCGGCCGCCGCCGCTACGGTGACGGGATGCACCCGGCTGCGGAAGGGTGAGCATGTATGTGGTCGCGTGGCTCCACCACCGCCCCGCAACCAGCCATGAGGTGGTGCGGATCGAAGCCGCGACGCCCGGCCAGATGCTGGCCGGCGCCGCCTCGTCCGCACGATCGGCTGCTGGCGCTGGACGGCGGCCCATCTGGCGTGCGCTCCTTGGACCTACTCCGCTCGGCCCTGGCGCGGCCGCGCCAGCATCTGGCCTATGGCGAGGCGGTCGAGCCGGCCATGCTGGCCGCCCTCTACACGGCCGGCATCGTGCGCAACCATCCGTTCGTGGATGGCAACAAGCGGACGGGCTTCCTGATCGGCGTGCTGTTCCTGGAGCTGAACGGCTGGACCTTCATCGCCGATGAGGCTGAGGCGACGCAGGCGGTGCTGGCGCTGGCCGCGGGGCAGATGGACGAGCATGCCTATGCCGCCTTCCTGACGGCCAATATGAGATAGATGTTCCTGCGGATATGGTGGAATCCATGCTTGGAGGCACTTCATCCATTTGAGGATATCGGAGGATTGTGCTCTCCAAGCGCAGGAAATTTCTTTAACCCCATTACTTAATTTCGCAATCATACACATGTGGGTGGGCCTGCGGTCTTGTCCGCGAAAGTTCCAGAGATTTACCCTCCCCTCCCCCATGCGCCGGTTCGGCGGGCACCGTCGCTGGTGGTCATGGCATGGCCGCCTCCTCAAGACGGGATTCTCCCACCATACAACGGGACAGACTTGTCGCACGTCGCCGGTACCAGGCCGCCCGGCTGATCCCTCCGGCTGGCCATGGCTGGATCCGCGCCGGCACTGAACCGCATATTCGGCGCGCAGCGTCGTTCCTTTGGCCGTCACTTGTCGGCCTGCCGCTGCCGGTCATGCTCCCGCCGGAGATCGGGCGTGACGCGATGCCGGAACTGGCAGACACGCATCTCGACCTTGGAGGTCGAGGGCCCTGCTCAGTGCTGGCACATGGACCGTTGAATGAGCCATCTCGTCCAGCTTCCAGTGCAGCTGCGCCTTCATCTCGGCGAAGTGACGGGATCGGCCGCCGGGGTCGCGCTGAGCCACAGAGACATGGTGGTGCGGCTTCCGTGCTGATCCCGCGCCAGAACAGGCGGTGCTTATCAAGCAAGCAAGCGCACTATAGCACATGCTAGCGGCCGCGCCGCTATCTTGATGCAGTTGCAGCCAAGCGGCCGACACCGTGAACCTGAGGTCGCTTTCCCCGTAGCGTCATTACCGGACGGCGCTGCGATCCACCCGCCTGACCGCTTGGTCCTGGCCGTCTCGTGCTATCTGCAGGGCTCGGCTTGACGCCGGCCTGTCCTAAGCGATGCGCGCCGGTTGAGCGCCCGGCGGTCAGAAGGGGGGAGTGTCTATTTCTATTAGGTGGTCAAATTCGACCAGCCTTGAACCGATAGAGCGCCGCGCCACGGGCCGCGCCACGGAACGTGCTTGGCGGACGGACGACCTCAACGAACTGGCGTGTCTCCAGATGCCGCCGCGCCGCGGCCAGCCTTTTGCGAGGCCATCCCCCGCCGGGCATTTGCTCAGCCATACCGTTCGCGATGAAAAAGTTGCGTCCCTGTCCCCAATGGTGCCGCCGTAGCTTCGTCAGTAGCAGGAAGGCGTCGGGGTTCTCCATCATGAGGCCATCCACCTCCTCATGAGCGACTGCCACGACGCCGCCACGGCCGCACCAGTTCTCGCCCCTAGCCTGATAACCCCACGCGGATCGCGCGGTCTTCTCGATCTCGGCATCCGGCAGCGGTGGAAAGAATGCGTCCTCGGCATAGGTGCGCGCCACATCGAGCAGATCATCGAAGCTATCGCAGTGGCGGGCTGCTCCCAAGCAGCGCTTGAACAGCGTCTCGTTGCGACTGCCCTCGCCGATTCTGCCGCCCATGCCTGGTACCGGCGGCGCGTGTGGCTTGCCCGGTGCCGGGGGCTTGGTCCGGAAAGAGCCGTCTATTCCCTCGATCCCCTCCAGCCCTTGCATCGGAGGGAGCCGGTCGAGGTCGTCGAGGGAACCCTGCGCAAACTGGTACTGCCCGACCGGGCTGAGCGAGGGCGCGCAGATCCAGAGCCCCTGGCCGATCAGGTAGTCGGTATCCGCGTTGCCACCGGCCGGCTTGACCAGGCGGGCGCGCGGCGTTCCTGCCGGCAGCTGGTAGAGGGCGTGGAACTTGCCGGACGCGGTCCGGATCACGATCGGGCTGTCGCCGTGCCGGGAAAGGCCATCTGCCAGGACGTGCTCGTCCGTCGAGTCCACGTCCAGCACGGCGAGGGGGGAGTGGTTCAGCCAGAGCCCGAAGGCGTCGGAATCACGATACTTGGGTTTTTTCGCAAGCTCGCGTGAACCTTGAAGCTTAACCCTGTGCAGGTTTGCGGCAGCAGGTTTCTTATCCTTGCCATCGATAATACATGGAAAGATTGCAAGATCATGATCCGCGTAACGCGGCTGCCATTCTGCAAATAAACCCATGACGCATGTCTTTAATCTTCGCCGGAAGCGGGCTTTCGCGGTTGCGGGTTGTTGCAATAGATACTCAGATCCGCTCACCACGCACCTGAGAGGCGCTGCCGGCTGCTTACGTTTCTGAAGGCCCGCCATGGTCAGGCAGGACTTTGTCGTTCAAGCACAAGACAGGTTGCGTCCCTCCACATGTCAACGGTGCGGGTGGGAGACGCTTAAGCCCTAGGGGCTGGGGCCGGCTATTCGTGGGGTGATCGTGCTCCGCACCCTTTGCCAGAACGTGTGCTGCTGTCGCTCCATGAGCTGCCGCACCTGAACCGCCAGTTCGGCAAGGCGCTTGTCCTGCTCATCGCGGTGGGCCGTTGTCGCAACCGGGAGCCAGGATGTTTGGTGGGGCGCCTGCCGTCATGGTAACGGCGGGTTTCCCTCCAGCCGTTGGCCGGTCATCGGCCCTGGTTCCCACAGCAGCACGTCATCGTGCAGGCTGGGATGCCTGTCGCATCCCTACCTAGGTTGCTCGCCCAGCTTCTTGCGGCGGTTGGCGACCGTACAGGGCTGCACTCCCATGGAGCGGGCGATGTCAGCAGCCGGCTCGCCGGCCTGGATGCGGCGCTCGATCTCCGCTTCGCCCGCCGAGGTGAGCCGGCGGCATCTCCTATCCCATGTTGGTGGTCCGCCTGTCAGCCAGTCGGGTCGTGGTTCGTGCGGGTGACCTTGCGGCGCTGGATCGCGGCGCGGCCGACGACAGAGAGCTGAGTCCTGACCGACCCGTCCCGACCGGGCTATTTCCGATGTATGGAACAATTCAAGAACATTCTGCGCGAACTTCGTCCATGGCATGTGCTCACCGCGCGATGCAGCAGGTGCGGCCGGCAGGGTGAAGTGCAGCGGCGGTTCCTCGGCGACGCCCGGACCCTGGCCGACATTCAGCAGCGATTGCGCTGTTGCCGGTGCCAGAACCAGGAGCTGAACCAAATCACCATCACCAACACGCTGCGTTAGCGATGGCGCTCTACACCGATCGGCCACGGCTTCACCAATTCCCCTTCTACATCCGCATCCTGGCCTGCTGCCGGCTATGCCGGCGGCGCGTCTGGATGATCACCGAGGAGCTGGCCCGGCGGTGTGGGTGGGATCGGACGCTGCAGCAGTTGGAGCCGCGGCTGAAGTGTCAGCAGTGCGGCGGGCGCGGGTACTTTGACCTGCACAATGGCCTGTCCGCGCTCAGCGGTGCCCGGGACGAACCCAGGTCGCCGCCATGACCCAAGGGTGCGACTTTATGCGTCGCCACCACCCTGACGAGCGGCAGACCACACTTAGCGGTTGTTGTACGCCTCGGGCGAGCAGGCCACCGCAGCGGGAAGCGGAGCATGCGCCCCTCGGATCAGCGCGCCCTCGATGACCTATGCGCCACCGCGACCGCGATCATCTCCAGCAACCTGCGGCCGGTCGGACGCTGGGATGCCAAAAGCGCCCGCTGGGCGCTTGATCACGCCCTCGACTTCCTGACGCACATGCTCCGTGAGCGCGCTGACACTGATGGCTTCGACTTCCTGCTCGACGATACCCAGCGGCGGCGCGACCGAGAGAAGGGCCTCCTCGTTGCCGCCGATCACCTCCAGTGGCGGATCACCCGGATCGGCGACTTGCGAGGGGCGCTGGAGGCGAGTCTCTAGTCGGCAGCAGCCCGTTCCTGCCGCGCCTCCGTGACCACCGTAGCCACCTCCTGCCAGCCCTGATCCGGCTGGCGGCGCAGCTGCCGGCGGCGATCTTCCCGCTCGGTAGTCATCCAGGCGGTCTGCTCCGCCATGGCGGCGGCGATCCGAATGGCGAGCGTCTGCTGCTGAAGTTGATCGAACATGCGTCCTCCTGGACTTGGACGAGAGGCTAAGTGCATCGGCGGTGCGGCCGATGGAAGCCCGTCAACGCATGGGTGATCTAGCGATCAGGTGATTGACAACTGGGCGTCATCAAACTGTAGGCAGCGCTGGGCATGTTCCGCGCCGCGACCGGCAGGATTGGCCAGTCCGCCCCTATTTGGCCTCTCTCCATCACCCGGCTCCCACAGAGCCGGGTGATGATTTTCTACGCCTCCTCCTTCACCGCCCGCTCGATCCGGCTGGCCAGCCAGTCGTTCATCGACTGCTGTGCCGCCGCCGCAGCGGCCGCCACCGCTTCATGGAGCTGCGGATCGATGCGCAGGTTGAACCGGCCGGAATAGCTGCGGAAGGCTTCAATGTCCCTGGCCCGACATTCCTCCAGGTAGGTCTGGAGCGAGATGCGGGCCTCCTCCATCAGCTTGGCCACCGAGTCCGCGTAGAAGTCGGCGCCGCCGGTCAGGCCCAGGAATTCGCCACGGAATAGACCGATCTCCGGATCGAAACTCACCACCGCCTTCTGGCCGTCGACCTCCATGATGTTCTTCATGGTTTCACTCCATTCGAATCCAGCCACCGCCGGATCGCCACCACCGCGCCCTTGTCGGTTTCCGGCCGGGGGTGCGGGCGGTGGAACACCTGCACCTGACCGAACAGCACCACCGCGACCCGGGAGCTGGCGCGTTCCCGGACCTCCGCACCCAAGGCCACGAACAAGGACTCGATGTCCGACCAGCGGATGGTGCTGGGCACGGGCCGGGCGAAGATCGCTTCCAAGGTGGCGCGGTGGCGGCGGTTCATATGGGCATGGTACTGGTTAATAGTACCATGGGGCAAGGGTGGCGCGATCTCAACCGGGTGGGCGGGCAAGTCGGATAGGGTCGGTCGGATGAAGTCGATCATGGGGTCCGGACAGTCCCGTTCCCGCCGCCGGCGCGAAGGAGTGCCCGGCGGAGCGGCGAGTCCTTGGCCGGCACTGTCCCGCCTGCCCCAGGTCCGTATGATTACGACAAATACGGCCAGACCTATGCGGTGATCATGGCCTAGCCGGCCACAAGGTCACCCGGGTGCAGCTCGGTCACCCCATACAAGACGAGCCGACCAGTAGCCCCAGCGGACCCACCCGCCATCTGCCAAAAGTTGATGGTGAGGCTATCGGCCTTGATCCCCGAGAATGACGGCTGGGTGATCGAGGCGCCGGCATCGCCCAGGCCGAGCACGCCGTCCTTGTTCGTGTCCAGCATGTCGAAGGTGTAGTCGATCCGGACCTTCTTGTGGGGGTCTGTCCAGCGCTCGGAGATGTCCAGCTTGTCCTGGCCGCTCTGGAAGTCGGTGATCAGGTTGTTGCTGTCGGACATCTGCCCGTAAGGGTTGTCGTTCGGATCCGGATCATTTCCAAAGGCATAAACGAACGTATCCCTGCCAGCCCCACCGTCGATCAGGATGGCGGCAAAGAGGGTGCTGCTGCCGGTGGAATGCAGGATGTCGTCACCGTCGCCACCGACCATCCGACCACCGGGACTGTCGAGGAAGAGCTGGTCGTTGCCACTACCGCCGTCCAGGCGGTCGATGCCGAAGTCTGCGTAGAGCCGGTCGTTGCCCTCGTTGCCCTTCAGGGTGTTGTTGCCGTCGCCGCCATAGAGGTCGTCGTTGCCAGCACCGCCGTTGATGATGTCATCCCCGGCATCACCCCAGAGCCGGTCCGGCCGTCCTGGCCGAACAGAACGTCGTTGCCGTCCCCGCCCGAGATGTAGTCCGTCCCGCCTTCGCCATAGAGCCGGTCGGCGCCGGCTCGACCATAGATCCGATCATCCCCAGCCCGACCAAACACGATATCGCTGGCGCCCAGGCCATCGATCAGGTCCTTCAGCGGGGTGCCGTAAAGGAGATCCTTGCCCTCGGTTCCCGTAATGGTGGCCATATGGTCGTCCTGCTGTTCTTCGGTCGGGTGGCGGGGATGAACTTTGGCCACTGCAGCGCCGGCCTTCACGTCCCTCAGCTATCCGAGGCGCTGGAGAAGGTGACGTACGGATCGAGGGTCGACGCGCTGAAGGATGGCCAGTGCACCGCTTCCTGCGTGGTCGGCCAAGACTGAGGTCAAGCGGAGGAACCCAAAAGAGCCATTAGGACGCCCAAGGAAGCTGCACCCCGCTAAGCCTTGAACAGTGAGCAAAGTTCCTCCGCACAGCATTATCAACGACGGCGGCAATAGACTGGGTAATCAAAGAAACATCCGTTACTGCTTGTCATAGTAACGACGTTATTTGTGTCTAGGACCCAGTATCTGTGCCTGAAGCCGTTCGTACATGCATTGTCATCTGACGCATCGGTTCCCTGATAAAACACGAATCCACCCCATCTCTGGCCGAGAGTAGGATTGTCGCTGTTCACAAAGTGTGGTTCTTTATTATGAATTCTGATGCCTCTATTCCATGTGACGCAGACCGAGGGAAGTGGTTCGGGTGAATTCCATACGATTCCATATTCCCAATGCGTTCCTGGCCTGCCGCGGAACTCGCAACTGGTAAGATTGAAGTTGCGGATGTCTCCGCATACCTGCCACTGCGCAGCCTCCCCTGCACCGGTCATGCTCAGCAATGTTGTGAAGCAAGTAGCCACTAGAACACGAGTGTTCATGTCAACCTCCAGCGATGCCAAGGTTGTCACTCTGGCGAAGCTGTTTGATCCTATTGGACTCGCGAAGACCGAACATTATAGTCGAATTATGAGAGCTCGCAACGAGGCCGTGGGCGCAACTCGTTCGGAATTACTCAGTTATGGCGTGCTTGGGGTGACCCAGATCAAATGGATTAAGAGTGCCTAACAAAACCACCTCGTCACGAAGTTGAAGCAGATCAGGCTGGCGGCGAGCAGGTGGAAGCCGGTGAGGATGTCGAGGCCGCTCGTAGCGGATGGTGAGGCGCCGGCCGGCATCGCGGCGGCCGAGGCGGCGGGTGCCGCGGTGGCCGTGGCGACAGCGACTCATACTCATCCGGCCAAAGCGGTGCATCCGACGCTCAAGGACTACTACCTCCCGCCAACGAACAGCGTTGCCGCGCCTCGGGAGCGTCAGGAGAGCAAGGGCGGACACTGAGCAACTCGACATGTTTGGCGCCAAACTGTCGCTCGAGTCTGCGCCCTAGGTAGGGAACTCATTCAGGTCCATGCTGAGGCGACGGCGACGAGTGCGAGGGCGGCCAGGTAGTTCCGGGCGAGGCGGTCGTAGCGGGTGGCGATGCGCCGCCAGTTCTTGAGCCGGCAAAACAG
>NZ_JABGCL010000065.1 GCF_019800005.1 Geminicoccus harenae
CGATCGACCAGCCGTTCGAGCTGCCCACCACCCCCGCACCCCACTACCCGTTCGAGCGACAGAGCTATTGGGTGCCGGCCCGGCCGGCCGCGTCATCCGCGCCAGCCCCGGCCGGCATGCTCGGCCAGCCGGTCGAGATCGCGACCGGCGGCACCGCCTGGACCAGCCGGCTGGCGCCCGACCGGCCGGCCTTTCTCGGCGAGCATGTGGTGGGCGATGCGGTGATCGTGCCTGGCGCCTCCCATGTCGCGATGCTGCTGGGTGCCTGCGGTGCGGCCCCCGCGGCACTGGCCGACATCGCCTTCGTGGCCCCGCTGGCACTCTCCGATGACGGCCGCGAAGTCCAGGTCCTGCGCGACGGCGACACCCTGTCCCTGTTCGCGCGCGGCGATGACGGTGCCTGGGTGCTCCATGCCCGTGCCGCCACCGCGCCGGACCGGCCCGCCGGGTCGGCGGACCTTGCCGCGGTGCTGGCTCGCTGCGCTCCCGACGAGGCCGGGCCGGAGGCGCTCTACGCCATGCTGGACGAGCGCGGCATCCATCTGAGCCAGGCGTTCCGCGGCATCCGTCGCCTCTGGCGCGGCGAAGGCGAGGCCGTGGCCGAGATCGAGCTGATGCCCGGCCTGGCCAGGGACTGCCCGGAGCTGCCGATCCATCCCGCAGCGCTCGATGCCTGCTTCCAGACGCTGGGCGCCACCTTCAGCGGCGGCGGCGCCTCGGGCGCGTTCCTGCCGTTCGCGATCGAACGTGTGGCCTTCCTGGCGCGCTGCCCGGAGCGCTTCCGCGTCCATGTCCAGGCACGCCCCGGCACCGGCACGCTCGATGCCGCGCAGGGCGATCTGCGCCTGTTCGACGAGGCCGGCCGGACCGTCGCCCGGATCGACGGCCTTTCGATCGCCCGGCTGCGCGGCGATGCGAAGCCTGCGCCGCTCGGCGAGGGCTGGAGCTACCGGATCGACTGGCAGCCCTGGCCGCTGCCGGCCGCCGCCACCAGCCCGGAACCGGCCGTGCTGGCGGGGAGGGTCCGTGCCGCCGCTGTGGCCGCCACCACGGAGCTCGCTACGCCGCCGGAGCTGGGTGCCGGGCTGGAGCGACTGGCGGCGGCCTATGCCGCGGCGGCCGTCCGTGCCGTAGACCCGTCCGAGGTCGACCCGAAGCGCCGCCGCCTGTTCGTCCACCTGCCCGGCATGGCCGCCCACGCACCGCCCGAGGCCGACCCGGAGAGCCTGCGCACCGCACTGGAAGACCGCTTCGGCGCCATGCCGGAGATCGGGATCGCGGCGCGCTGCGGCCGGGCCCTGCCGGCGGTGCTGCGCGGCGAGCAGGATCCCCTGGCCGTGCTGTTCAGCGATGGCGAGGCCGGCTTCCTGTACGGCGGCGCCGGGTTCGCCCGGCTCCTGAACGGCATGGTGCTGGCCGCGATCGAGGGCGTGGCCCAGGCCGCCGACCCGGCCCGCCCGGTGCGCATCCTGGAGATCGGTGCCGGCACCGGTGCCCTGCTCGATGCCCTGCGCGCCCGCGTCCCGGCCGGGCGCTTCCGCTACGACTTCACCGACATCTCCCCGGCCTTCCTGAGCCAGGCCGCCGAACGCTTCGGCGCGGAAGCGGCCCGCTTCGTGCCGCTCGACATCGAGCGGGACCCGGCGGCGCAGGACTTCTTGCCGGACAGCTACGATCTGGTGGTGGCCGGCAACGTCCTCCACGCCACCCGCGACCTCGCCGCCAGCCTGGCGCATGCCCAAAGCCTGCTGGCACCGGGCGGCATCCTCCTGCTGCTGGAGGCCGCACGCCGCAGCGCCTGGAGCGATCTGGTGTTCGGCCTGACCGATGGCTGGTGGCGCTTCGAGGATACTTGGCTGCGCCCGGACCACCCGCTCCTCGATGCGGCCGGCTGGCGCCGGCTGCTCGCGGAGCGGTTCGGCAGCGCCGAGCTGGTGGCATCGCCCGGCAGCGGCGACCAGATCGTCGCGATCGCCCGCAACGGCGCCACCGACCAGCCGATCCAGGTCCTGCGTCCGCTGCCCGGGGCCTCCGCCCTGGATCTGTCGGCCGAGATCCTGGCCGCTGCCCGGCGGGCGCTGGAATCGCCGCGGCCGCCGGCACTCCGGATCGTCCTGCCCCGCGGGCTCGCACCCCTGGACGGCCCGCCCGACCCGGCCATGGCCAGTGCCGCCGGGCTCGCCCGGGTGCTCACCCTGGAGCATCCCGAGCTGGACTGCCGGATCCTGGACAGCGACGAGGAGCTGCCCGAGGCCGAGCTGGCCGCGGGCGACGAGGTGGAGGTCGCCTGGCGCGGCGGCCGGCGCTTCGTGCGCCGCGTGCTCCCGCTGACCCTCCCGGCCGATGCCGGCTTCCGCACCACCGGCACCCATCTGGTCACCGGCGGCCTGGGCGGGCTCGGACGGGGCCTGGCCGACTGGCTGCTCGCCCATGGCGCCGAGCGTGTCCTCCTCCTGGCGCGCCATGCGGCCACGGACCCGCTGCCGCCCGGCATCGAGCTGCTGCAGGCCGACGTCGCCGACCGCACCGCCATGACCGCCGCCATCGCCGCGGCCGGCCCCGGTCTGCGCGGCGTGTTCCACCTCGCCGGCAGCCTCGACGACGGCGTGTTCCTGCGCCTCGACCGCGACCGGCTGGAGCGGGTCTACCGGGCCAAGATCGAGGGTGCCCGCCTGCTGGACGAGCTGACCGCCCATCTGCCGCTCGACGCCTTCGTGCTGTTCGGCAGCACGGCCGGCGTGTTCGGCAATCCCGGCCAGGCGAACCATGCCGGTGCCAATGCCTTCCTGGATGCGCTCGCCTGGCAGCGTCGCGCCCGGGGCCTGCCGGCCCTGGCGATCGACTGGGGCGCCTGGGCCGGGGCAGGGGCGATCGCCCGGGAGGGCGTGGCCGGGCGGTTTGCCGGCGAGGGTGTCGGCCTGATGGATCCGCAGGCCGCCTTCGACCTGATGGGCCGGGCCATTGCCGCCGGCGAAACCCAGATCATCGGGGCCATGGTGGACTGGCCGGTCTTCCTGCGCCGCTACGGGCAGGGCCGCGTCCCGGCCTTCTTCGACGCGGTCCGGCCAGGCACCCGGCGCAGCCCGGCCGCAGCGCCACCGGCTGCATCCGGCAGTGCTGCCGGCCGCCCGGCCGATCACGCCAGCCTCGCCCGATTCGTCGCCGCGCGTGCCGCCGCGGTCATGGGCAGCGCTGCCGGCGAGACGATCCCGGACGACCAGCCGCTCAACGAGCTCGGCCTCGACTCGCTCATGGCTCTGGAACTGCGCAAGGCGCTGGGCCAGGGGCTGGGCCTGGAGCTGCCGGCTACGCTGCTGTTCAGCTACCCCACCATCCTGGCGCTGACCGAGCATCTGGCCGGCCTGCTGGGCCTGGCCGAGGAGCCGGGCGCTGCCGGCGAGCTGCCGCCGGAGGTGAAGGTCGACGAGGACCTGGCAGCGGTCCAGGCGATGAGCGAGGCGGAGATGACCGCCCTGATCGAGCGGGAGTTCGCATTGGCGGTGGCGGATCATGGCTGACAGGACCCTCACGCCCCTTCAGCAGGCGGCCCTGGCGCTGCGCCGGATGCGCAGCCGTGTTGACATGCTGGAGGGGGCGGCACGCGCCCCCATCGCGGCGATCGGCCTGGCCTGCCGCTACCCGGGCGGTGCCGATGACGGCGAGCGGCTCTGGCAGAATCTCGTGACGGGCGTGGACGCCACCTGCGAGATCCCCGCCGACCGCTGGGACGTCGACGCCTATTACGACCCGCGCCCGGGCGTGCCCGGCAAGATGTACACCCGCCACGGCGGCTTCATCGACCGGGTCGACGAGTTCGACGCCCAGTTCTTCCGGATCGCCCCGCGCGACGCCATCGGCATCGACCCGCAGCAGCGCCTGCTCCTGCAGACCGTCTGGCACGCGCTGGAGGATGCCGGCCTGCCGCCGCAGAGCCTGCAGGGTCGCAAGGTCGGCGTGTTCCTCGGCATCAGCACCAACGACTATTCCAACCTCCTGAGCAAGACCGCGTTCGGCTCGTCCAGCAACGCGGGTTCCGGGGCCGGCAACGCCGCCTCGGTGGCGTCCGGCCGGATCAGCTACACGTTCGACTTCCAGGGCCCCTGCGTCGCCGTCGACACCGCCTGCTCCTCCTCCCTGGTCGCGACCCATCTGGCGGTCCAGGCGCTGCGCAACGGCGAGTGCGAGCTGGCGGTGGTGGCCGGCGTCAACCTGATGCTGGCCCCGGACATCACCGTCAATTTCTGCCAGGCGCGGATGCTGGCGCCGGACGGGCGCTGCAAGACGTTCGACGCCGGTGCCGATGGCTATGCCCGGGCCGAGGGCTGCGGCGTGGTGATCCTGCGCCGGCTGGCCGATGCCAGTGCCGACCGGGTGCGCGCGGTGATCGCCGGCAGCGCCATCAACCAGGACGGCCGTTCCGCCGGTCTGACCGCACCGTCCGGACCCGCCCAGGAGGCGGTGATCCGCGCCGCCATCGCCAATGCCGGCCTGACGCCCGCGGAGGTCGACGCGATCGAGGCGCACGGCACCGGCACAGGATTGGGCGATCCCATCGAGATGCACGCTCTGGCCGCCGTGTTCGCCAAGCGCGAACGGCCGCTCTTCGTGGGCTCGATCAAGAGCAACATGGGTCATGCCGAGGCCGCGGCCGGGGTGGGCGGGCTGATCAAGGCGGTGCTGATGGCCGAGCGCGGCCAGATCGCCCCCTCGCTCCATTTCGACCGGCTGAACCCGCATATCGACCTGGATGGCGTCGACATCCGCATCCCCGTCGAGGCGCAGGCGACCCCGCCCCGCGCGGTGGGCGTGAGCAGCTTCGGCTTCAGCGGCACCAACGCCCATGTCGTCGTCACGCCGCCGCCTGCACCGGATCTGCGAAACGAACCCGAGATCCCTGCCGGCCACGTCCCGCGCCTCCTGATCTCCGCCCGCACCCCCGACGCGCTGGCCGAACTGGTCACGGCCTATCGCCGCCTGCTCGACACCGGCTCGTCCAGCTTCGCGGATGTCTGCCACAGCGCTGCCACCGGCCGCGCCCGGCTGCCCTGGTGGATCTGCGTCGAGCGTGCCGAGGACCTGGCCACCGCCGAGCCGCAGCACGGCCGCCACCCGGATCTGGGCCCGCAGCCCGGCCGGCGCGTACCCCTGCCGCCCTATCCGTTCGAGCGGCAGCGCTACTGGATCGACACGAGTCCGGCACCGACCGCCGCCCCGGTCGCAACCCTGCCCAAGGGCAGCCACCCGCTGCTCGGCCGCCGCCTCCATCTGCCCTTCAGCGAGGAGCGGCGCTTCGAGACGGCGCTGCATGCCAACGACCCGGCGATGCCCTGGCTCGCCGGGCATCGCGTTCTGGACCAGGTCGTGCTGCCGGCAGCGGCCCTTCTGGAACTCCTGCATGCCACCGCCCCGGACCAGGAGATCCGGGATCTCGACCTCCTGCTCCCGGTCCGCCTGCCCGACCAGCTGGGCCTGCACCTCCAGGTGATCCTAGCCCCCGACGGCAGCGCCCGGGTCGTGTCCTGGGATGCCGCGGACGAGGCGGCCAAGCCCGTCCTCCACGCCCGCGCCCGGCTGGCCGATCCCGCGGCACCACCTGCCAGTCGTCGGCCGGCCGGAAACGGCACGCCCGTGCCGCTGGCCGCGTTCTTCGCGGAGCTGGAGCGGCGCGGCATCGCCTATGGCCCGGCCTTTCGCGGCCTGCGCGACCTGCGCCGGATCGGGTCGGGCGAGGTCGAGGGCGGCCTCGCCCTGCCGGAGGAGGCCGGCGCTGCGGACGCCTTCACCCTCCACCCCGCCCTGCTCGACGCCGCCCTGCAGGCAGTGGCCGCCGCCCTGCCGGCGGACGACAGCGGTGCCACGATCGTCCCGGCCCGGCTCGCCCGCGCCCGCCTGCTGCGCCGCCCCGGTGCCGGCCTCACCGTGCACGCCACCGCCCGCCGGGAGGGCGCCAGCATCCTGGCCGACCTCACCCTCACCGATGCCGAAGGCCTGGTCGCCTTCCTGGCCGGGCTCGAGTTCCGCCCGATCAGCACCGCCATGCTGGCGGATTCCGGGCATGGCATCGCCGCCGACGCGTTCTACACGATCGAACCCGAGCCTTGCCCGCGCACCGACGGCTTGCTGCCGCCCGATTTCCTGCCGGCCGCAGCCGAACTCTGTGCGGAGCTGGCGCCTCTGTCCGCCGAAGCCGGGCAGCGCTTCGGCATCGAGGTCTATGCCGAGACCGCACCGGCCCTGGACCGGATCACCGCTGCCTTCATCCAGCGGGCACTCGTCGAGCTGGGTCTCGTCTGGCAGCCCGGCCGCCTGCTGACCCCTGCGGCCCTTGCCGCCGAGCTGGATGTGGCCGACCGCCACCGCCGCCTCCTGCGCCGCCTGCTGGCGATCCTGGCCGGCGCCGGGATGCTGGAGGCGGTGGGGCCGGCCTGGCGGATCCTGCCGGCCCCGCTCGTCGCCGATCCTGACGCCGAGCTGGATGCCTTGATCGAGGCCCATCCGGGCGCTGCCGCCGAGCTGGCGCTGGTACGCCGGGCCGGGCCGCGCCTGGCCGACGTGCTGGCGGACCGAGTCGACCCGCTCACCCTGCTGTTCCCGGGCGAGGGCGGGGGTGCCGCCGACCTTTACGCCAGCTCCGCCTATGCCCGGACGATCAACGCGCTGCTGGGCGAGACGGCCGGGCGGCTGCACGATAGCCTGCCCGCGGGCCGGGTTCTACGCGTCCTGGAGATCGGGGCCGGCACCGGCGGGGCCACGGGTGCGATGCTGGAGGGCCTGCCCGAGGGCAGCGTCCGCTACTGCTTCACCGACCTGTCCCAGCTGTTCCTCGACGCGGCTCGGGCTTGGTTCGCCCGCCGCGATCTCGACGTCCGGCTGCTGGACATCGAGCAGGACCCGCAGGCCCAGGGCTTTTCCCCCGGCAGCCAGGACCTGGTCCTCGCCGCCAACGTCCTCCATGCCACGCGCGACATCGCCGAGAGCCTGAGGCACGTTGCGGACCTGCTGGCGCCGGGCGGCCTGCTCGTCCTGGTCGAGACTACCGAGCCGCGCCCCTGGGTCGACATCGTGTTCGGCCTGACCGAGGGCTGGTGGCGCTTTGCCGACTGCGGCCTGCGCAGCGACCATCCGCTCCTGTCGCGCACGCAATGGCTGGAGGTGTTGGCCGCGGCAGGGCTCGTCGCCGATGCCCTGCCGGCCGGCGAGATCATCCTGGCCCGCAAGCCCGCCGAACCCGTGGCGCTTCCGCCGGTCCGGCTCCTGGGCGAGCCCGGCAGCCTGCCGTTCCCCGACACAATTGGCGCATCCTCGGCGCTGCTCGTGGCGCCGCCGGCACCGGCGACTTTCGCCGGCCAGCTCGACCTGTTCGAGGGCCTGCTGGCCAGCATCCGGCGCCTGAACGCCGAGCCCGAGCCGCCGGCACTCACGATCCTGGCGGATGGCACGCTCGGCCATGCCGGGCTCGCCGGGTTCCTGCGCACCCTGCGCCTGGAGCAGCCGAAGCTGCAGGCCCGCCTGATCGAGGCACCGCCCAGCGAGCGGGCGCTGCTCGACGAACTGGTCGGCCCCGATGGCGAGAGCCACCTCCTGTGGCGGGAGAACCAGCGCCAGGCACCACGGCTGCGGCCGGCCCCGGCGCCCGAGCCGCCCGGGAAGGTCGAGGGCGGCTGGCTCGTCACCGGCGGCTCCGGCGAGGTCGGCCGGGTCGCCGCCACGTGGCTCGCCCGGCACGGCGCCAGCCGGATCGTCCTGGTCTCGCGCAGCCGCCCGGAAGCGCTGCCGGACCTGCCGGTGCCGGTGGATTGCCATGCCGCCGACGTCGCCGATGCCGACGCCATGGCGGCGATCCTGGCCGGTGTGCCGGACCTGCGCGGCATCGTCCATGCTGCCGGCCTGCTCGACGATGCGCCGGTCCGGCAGCAGAGCCGCGAGCGCTTTGCCGCGGTGATGCGGGCCAAGATCGAGGGCGCGCTGGTGCTGGACCAGCTCACCCGCACCCGGCCCGAGGTGCGCCTCGTCCTGTTCGCCTCGGTGGCGGGCGTGCTGGGTTCCGCCGAGCAGGCCAACCATGCCGCGGCCAGCAGCTTCCTCGACGCGCTGGCGCAGGAGCGCAGCCGCGCCGGCCTGCCCACCGTGGCGGTGGACTGGGGGGTGTGGCGTGAGATCGGCGCTGCCGCCCGGCTGGGCGTGGTCGACCGTGCCGAGAAGCTGGGCCTGGGCAGCCTGAGCCCGGCCGAGGGCGAGGCCGCCTTCGCCGCCGCACTGGGCGATGGCGCGCCCACGCAGCTCGTGGTCCTGCCCAACGCCGACTGGCCCCGCTTCCTCGGCCAGTTCCCCGACGCCGAGAAGCCGGCCCTGCTGCAAGGCATCTCGGCCGGGCCCCGGGAGGCTGCCGCAGCGGCACCGTCCAGCCAGGTCGCGAGCCCGGCGGAGCGGCTCTGCCGAATCGTCGCGGAGGTGGTGGGCCTGCCGGCACCGGCCGATCCCGACACGCCGCTGCCCGATTTCGGCCTGGACTCGCTGATGGCGGTGGAGATCCGCAACCGGGTGCAGCGCGAGCTCGGCATCGAGGTCGGTGTGCGCGAGCTGCTGGAAGGCGCCACGGTCGCCGCCATCGCGGCCCGCGCGGGCAGCCAGGAGAAGGCGGCACCGGCCCGGCGGATCGAGCCCGATCCCGACCACCGCTACGAGCCGTTCCCGCTCACCGAGATCCAGCAGGCCTACTGGATCGGCCGCGGTGATTCGCTCGAGCTCGGCAATGTCGGCTGCTACCTCTATACCGAGGTCGAGCTGCGCGACGTCGACCTGCCGCGCCTGGAGCAGGCCTGGAACCAGCTGGTCCGGCGCCACGACATGCTGCGTGCCGTGATCCTGCCGGACGGCCGCCAGCAGATCCTGAAGGAGGTCCCGCCCTACCGGATCACCGAGCACCAGCTGGACGGCCAGGACGACGAGGCGGCCCTGCTGGCGATCCGCGAGGAACTGTCCCACCGCCTGCCGGACCCGGCCGTCTGGCCGCTGTTCGACATCCGCGTCACCCATCACGGCGGCGGCCGCCGCCTGCATATCGGCCTGGACCTGCTGGTGCTGGACGCCGCCAGCATCTTCCAGCTGCGCGAGGAATGGGGCCGCCTCTACGAGAACCCGGCGACCCCGCTCCCGCCGATCGGCCTGAGCTTCCGCGACTTCGTGATGGAGAACATCGCCTGGCGGCAGAGCGAGGCTTGGCAGCGCAGCGCCCGCTATTGGCAGGCGCGCCTGCCGACCCTGCCGGGCGCACCCGACCTGCCGCTCGCCCGGCAGCCCCAGCAGATCGACCGCCCGCGCTTCGTCCGCCACCTGGCGACCCTGCCGGCCAGTCAGTGGTCCACGCTGCAGGAAGCCGCCCAGGCCAGGGGCCTGACCCCCTCCGCCCTGCTCGCCGCCGCCTATGGCGACATCCTGGCCGCCTTCAGCCGCACCGAGCGCTTCTGCCTGACGCTGACCTCCTTCAACCGCCCGCCGCTCCACGCCGACATGGCGGCCCTGATCGGCGACTTCACCTCGACGATCCTGCTGGAGGTGGACACCACGCCCGCCAGCTTCGCCGAACGCGCCGCGGCCCTGCAGAAGCGCCTGGCGGAAGACCTGGATCATGCCGAGGTGGGCGGGGTCCAGGTGCTGCGCGAGCTGGCGCGCACCCGCGGTGCCGCCGCCGCCTCGATCCCAGTCGTGTTCACCAGCGCGCTGGGCTTCCGTGCTCCGGCCGGCGAGCGGTCGAGCTGGGATCGCATCAGCGACATGGTGCACAGCGTCGCCCAGACCCCGCAGGTCTGGATCGACCACCAGGCCTCCGAGCATGACGGCGGGCTCCTCTACACCTGGGACGTGGTGGAGGACCTGTTTCCTGCTGGGGTGGTGGGTTCGATGTTCGCGGCCTACGGCCGGCTG
>NZ_JABGCL010000066.1 GCF_019800005.1 Geminicoccus harenae
ATTAGAAAATTAAAAAAAAAAAATTAAAAAAATAAAAAAAATAAAAAAAAAAATAAAAAATATTTATTTTTGTTGTTAGTTTAAGTTTTAGTTTTGGGAGTTAGGTTAAGTGTGTTTTTCTTTTTTGTTGTGTTATTGTGTTTATGTGGTTTGTATGCATGGTAGAAGGTCTTTAGGTCTGGAATTATCTCCTTACGACCCTGAGTTAGCAGCTACTTTGAGGGCTGCTCGAGCACGACTTAGGTCAACTATTGATCCTAGGACTTTACCACAGTCAAATATGATGGAGCAAATAGGTGATATTGAGGTAGGTATACCTGATCCACATGTTCGTGTGGCTGCTCTAAATGTTCCAATTCCAATTCCACCTATGACTTTGCGGGATCACTTTCTCCCGAATACATACAGTCCACCTTCTTGTATGAGAATTCCCAACATTGAGAATTTAATCTATGAGATTAAGCACTCAACAATCCAAATGCTCCCTAAATTTCATGGTCTAGAAAGAGAAAATCCTTATGACCATCTCACTGAGTTTGAGGGAATCTGTAATACCATTCGAATTCAAGGTTTCACACCAGATGCTTTGAAAATGTTTCTGTTTACTTTCTCCCTTAAAGATAAAGCAAAACATTGGATTAATTTCCTTAGAGTCCCAGTTCTCATTTCTACATGGGAGGAGCTTCAAAAGAAATTCCTTGCTAGGTTTTATTCAATAGGGAAAACCACCCAAATGCGTCATGCAATTACTCATTTTGCTCAAAAAGAGGGTGAGTCCTTTTATGAAGCATGGGAACGAATGAAAGAACTCTTGAGATTATGTCCACACCATGACATCGCCACATGGCAGATTGTCCAGGCCTTCTTTCAAGGACTTGGTGATAGGGATAAACAGTTAATTAATGCTGCGAGTGGGGGGGCAATTCTTAGGAAGAGTGCTGAGGAAGCATGGGAATTGTTTGAAATTTTGAGTGAGGATTCATTACACATGGCATCAATGAATTTAACAAATAATCGAGAGACTCCTGCTCCACCACCTAAGAAAAGTGGAATCTATGAGTTACCGCAGTCAACTGTTGTTACCCAGCAGGTAGAGGAATTGTCTAAAAAGTTAGATAAGTTGATAGCTGTCCAGGGATCATCATCTAAAAATCCAGTGCGTCAAGTTAATGAAATCTGTATCATCTGTAATGAAGTGAATCATGAGACTGTAGAGTGTCCTTTGGCTGGGCAATATCCTGATCTTGTTCAACAAGTTCATGTTGCCCAAAGTTATATAGACCCTAGGAATGATCCATATTCAAATACTTTCAATCCTGGTTGGAAAAATCATCCGTTTCTCCAATGGGGGCAGCAAGCACAAAAGCCCAATGGAAATTCCAATGTGCCGTACTCCCAAGTGCCAAGGCCGAATTACCAAAATGGTAACTTAAATCATGTTCCACCATATAGACCACCTCATCTTCAGTATAAAAATCAGAGTCAGGGTGTTAATCAACCTCCTATTCCTCAGTTTCAGAACCAAACCCAAGCCCAAAGAAGTTCAGGTTTTGAAGATCAAGTTCTAAATGCCTTGAAAAATCTTGAGGCTGATAGACAATTGCTTCACTCTCATTCTCAGTCAATAGCCAAGCTAGAGACTCAAATTGGTCAGTTAGCTTCAAACCTTAGCCATCGTGAGGATGGAAAACTTCCAAGTCAACCCATTAGCAATCCAAAAGGTACATATGTTGCTGAGTGTTCATCATCTGAACAAAACCCTCAACATGTTGTAGAAGTTAAGGCTGTGACTACCCTGCGTAGTGGTCGAGAGATAGATAATAGGGTTGGGGAAATACTTCAGCCAAGAAATACTGGGACTAGTCAGAAGGAGTTGAAAATGAGATATGAGACAGGTGATCCTGAAGTAGGTTTGTTAGGTGAACATAGTGGAAAGTTTGACTATTATGTGTTGTACCCCAAGAAGCTTACACCCGTATCTGAAGAACCAATTATCCCTACGGGTTGGGGTAACGATTTTGACAAACCTGAAAAAGATAGTTCGTCCTCTAGAGAAAAGTATAGGGAGAGTTTTAAGGAGGTAAGTCAAGAGAAAGGTGAGGAAAAAGATAATAAGAAAGACCAAGAGTCAGAAATAGGAAAACAAAAGATAGAAGATAATTCACAGAAAGATCATTTTCCATCTAAAGTAAGTGAGGATCCAGTAATAGAGTACATACCTAAGGCTCCATTTCCTTCAGCCCTTGTTGCACCAACTAGGAGAGCTAAGAAAGGAGCGGCTGCACAGGACATACTTGAAGTGTTTAAACAAGTGCATATTAATATTCCACTTCTTGATGCTATCAATCAAATTCCGTCCTATGCCAAATTTCTAAAAGAATTATGTACCCAGCAAAGAAAAGAGCGAGTACTCTTGTCCAATGCTTCAGCAGTCACTATTGAGCTAGCTAGTACAGTAGCTCAGTATCATATTCCGATAAAAAGAAAAGACCCAGGGACACCCACTATTCCATGTTTTCTAGGATCGCACTATATTGATAAAGCCTTAGTTGACTTTGGAGCTAGTGTGAATATTCTTTCATACTCTGTGTATGAAAAGTTAGAACTTGGAGATCTTACACCAACACCTACCATTTTACAATTCGCAGATAGGTCAACTAAGACACCACGGGGTATCTTAACAGATGTTTTGGTTAAGATTGAGTCGTTTGTATTTCCTGCAGATTTTATAGTCCTTGACATGGAATCTGAGATTAACTCCATCCCCCAAGTCCCTGTTATTCTAGGAAGACCTCTTCTAGTAACTGCGAATGCAGTCTTGCATTGCAAAGAAGGTGTAATGGAAGTTTCGTTTGGAAATTTAAAAGCTAAACTCCAAGTCTACCGAGCTGCTACACATCCTCATAACTTTGAGGATTGTTCTGTTATTGTTGACCTCCTTGATGAGGTCATTACTGAAACTTTACCTGTCATCTTAGCAGAGGATCCATTAGAGACTTGTCTAGATTATGTCCAATCTGAAAAAAATGATATAGATGAGTTTTTTCCTGAAGTCAAACAAGTCGAAAAATATGTTTCTGTCATAGGCGACCTACCTTGGAAGCCTAAAGTTGAATTGTTACCTCCAATAGCCAGTTCTCCTATGCCAAAGTCTTTAGAGGTTGCACCTAAACTTCAGTTAAAGCCTTTGCCAGCTCACCTTAAGTATGTCTTTTTAGGTGAAAACGAGACTCTTCCAGTAATCATTGCTGCAAACTTAAATAAGGAACAAGAGAGTCAACTCATGAAGGTATTAGGAAAACATAAGGAAGCTATAGGTTGGGCGGTTGCGGACCTAAAGGGTATTGATCCATCCATTTGCATGCACCGTATCCACCTAGAAGAGGGAGCTAAGCCTTCACGGGAAATGCAGCGAAAGCTAAATCCCAACATGAAGGAGGTAGTAATGAAAGAAGTAGTAAAATTGTTAGATGCGGGTATCATTTACCCCATTTCTGATAGTGAGTGGGTAGCACCTACACAGGTAGTGCCTAAAAAGTCTGGAATCACAGTTGTAGCAAATGAACAGGGTATTCTAGTCCCAACTCGTGCCACCACAGGATGGCGCGTTTGCATCGATTACAGGAAATTGAATTCCAAGACAAGGAAAGACCATTTTCCACTTCCATATATTGACCAAATTTTAGACAGATTAGCAGGGCAAAGCTACTATTGCTTTCTGGATGGTTATTCTGGATATAACCAAATTGCTGTTTACCCTGAAGACCAAGAGAAAACCACATTCACCTGTCCTTTTGGCACTTTTGCTTTTAGGAGAATGTCCTTTGGCTTGTGTAATGCTCCAAGCACTTTCCAAAGATGCATGATGGCTATCTTTTCGGATATGATTGGAGATTTTCTAGAGGTGTTTATGGATGATTTCTCTGTTTTTGGTTCATCTTTTGATTATTGTCTGAAAAATTTGGATAAGGTCTTAAAAAGATGTTGTGATACTAATTTAGTCTTAAGTTGGGAAAAGAGTCATTTCATGGTTCAAAAAGGAATAGTATTAGGACATATTGTGTCGAGTCAAGGAATAGAGGTGGATAGAGCTAAGGTTGAATTAATTGATAAATTACCTCCTCCGACCACAGTCAAACAAATTAGGTCATTCCTTGGACATGCAGGTTTCTATAGACGTTTCATTAAAGACTTCAGCAAAATTTCTCGACCCTTGTGTAGACTGCTTACCAAGGATGCCCCATTTGTCTTTGATGAATCGTGTCAAAAAGCTTTTGAGAAACTTCGATCTCTATTAAGTACTGCTCCAATTCTGAGAGCCCCTGATTGGACGTTACCTTTTGAAATTATGTGTGATGCGTCCGATTATGCTGTGGGGGCTGTATTAGGTCAAAGGGTAGATAAAATTCCCCATGTGATTTATTACGCAAGCAAAACTCTCTCTGATGCTCAATTGAATTATACCACTACAGAGAAGGAATTACTTGCCGTTGTCTATGCCTTGGATAAGTTTAGATCTTACCTTTTAGGATCTAAAGTCATTATTTTCTCAGACCATACCGCCGTGAGGTACCTTATTGCAAAGAAAGAGACTAAGCCAAGATTGATTAGATGGATTCTTCTCTTACAAGAATTCGATTTTGAGATCAGGGATAAAAAAGGATCTGAGAATCTGGTCGCTGACCATCTATCTCGGATATTGACAGAACAGGATAATGATCATGTACCAATTAGGGAATCTTTCCCTGATGAACAGTTGTTTGCAGTAACGCATATTTCATTACCATGGTATGTGCATATTGTAAATTACATTGTAACAGGTCTTATACCTTCAGGGTGGTCGAAACATGAAAAAGATCGATTTTTCTCCCAAATTAAATACTATATCTGGGAGGATCCTGTGTTGTTTAAATACTGTGCAGACCAAATGATTCGTCGTTGTATCCCTGAAAATGAAGTTGGGGATGTGTTAAAGTTTTGCCACACTCTGGCTTGTGGTGGACATTTTAGTGGTAAAAAGACTGCTGCTAAAATACTTCAGTGTGGGTTCTGGTGGCCCAATTTATTCAAAGATGCCATGGACTTCTGTAAGTCCTGTGAAAACTGTCAAAAGATGGGTTCCATTTCAAAAAGAAACATGATGCCTCTTAACCCAATATTAATTGTTGAAATTTTTGATGTTTGGGGTATTGATTTTATGGGCCCATTTCCAATTTCTCATGGATTTGAATATATCTTAGTTGCAGTGGATTATGTGTCAAAATGGATAGAAGCGGTAGCAACTAGGACAAATGACCACAAAGTGGTAGTAAAATTTCTCCAGGAAAATGTGTTTTCTAGATTTGGTTGTCCAAGAGCCATAATTAGTGATGGAGGTTCTCATTTTACAAATAGGTATTTTGCAGCACTTTTAAATAAATACTCCATCACTCATAAAATAGCAACTCCTTACCATCCACAAACTAGTGGGCAAGTGGAAGTGTCAAATAGGGAGATTAAACATATTCTTGAAAAAACGGTTAGGCCTGATCGTAAAGATTGGTCAGTGCGCCTTACGGATGCACTTTGGGCTTACCGAACAGCTTACAAAACTCCCATTGGCATGTCCCCTTACCGACTGGTTTATGGTAAACCATGTCATCTTCCTGTCGAGTTAGAACACAAAGCCTTATGGGCCATTCGTAAGTTTAACTTTGAAATGAAGGAAGCTGGGTCTCATCGTAAATTGCAACTTAGTGAACTAGAGGAAATTCGCAACGAGGCTTATGAAAGTTCAAAAATTTACAAAGAAAAAATGAAAATGTTTCATGATAAACACATAAGCCGAAAAACTTTTGAACCAAACCAAAAAGTCTGGCTTTTCAACTCAAGATTGCGATTATTTCCTGGTAAACTAAGGTCTCGATGGGATGGGCCCTATGTAGTATCAAAAGTCTATCCTAATGGTGCAGTAGAAATTCTTGATCCCCATGTTGGGACGTTGTTTACTGTAAATGGTCAAAGGCTCAAGCCTTGCATTGAAAGCTCGGGTGAGACGGATATGGTTCAGGATGGTTTGTTAGTTGAGTCTGTTGACTTAATTGACCCTAAAAATGAAATTGCTTAGTTTAAAATCAGTCGTCTGGCTGAAGACGTAAAACTTAGCTCTTCTTGGGAGGAAACCCATGTTTTTCTTTTTGCTTTGTTTGTTTTACTTTGTTGGTTTGCTTTGTTAATATCATCTTGTAAAAATAATAGTGTTATCTAAGTTGGGGGGTGGTATCATAGTTAGATCTGTGTGTGTTATCTATTAGTCTTGAGCCATAGCGTGCATTCACTAGGGTACTTGGCATATCAGGGAAGATGTCTCCATCAGCCCAGGAAACTAGTTTTACTTAGGAAGTGGAACATAGACTTGGTGTAGATTGAAAGTATTGTCCAGTTGAGCGGCATTGCGGAACCGGAATGAACATTAGTGTGACCGGAGAGACGGAATTGTCTGGTAGTGTAAGTCCAACCTCATGGCGGATGACTTTCTGTGGAACGCATCTAGGGTTACTCAGCCGACTAGAAACTGGTATGTTGCACACTCCCTGAATGTTATCTATGTAAGAGTACTTTTACTAACATGCAAGAAAGAGATATATATTAATATTCATATATGTTACAATATTGGGAAAAGAAGAGAATAATAGTACATCTTGTTTATATACTTTGTGTTGGATGCTTTTGATGTACTGTTTTGCTTTGTTCCTTCTGCTTTTCCATATCTGCAAGTTTCGATTCGAGATGTCTCATAGATTTCTTTAGATCTTTTATTTGAGACCTTTTTGATTGCAAGTCTTTGTGAGACTTTAGATGCAATCTCTTGAAAAGTGCAACCTCCTGTTGCAAGGACCAGACTTCATTTGTTTTGGCCTGAACTTCAGCTGATTTCATTTGTAACCGAACGGCCAAATTCCATACTAGAGTAAAGGTATTATGAATAATAGTGTCATCTGTGATGACTGGTGTTCGAATACTTTCAGGCCTTTCAGAGGAACTAGGATTATTGATGATAGGTTGGGAAGATGAAGTTTGGTTGTGTGTTTGAACTCCAAGCGTGAGGTTCAAATCAAGAGCACAAGGGGGTGAGGGAGCCATTGAGTGAGTTTAGCAAGTGTTTTCTGAAAATGTCAAATATTGATTAAGTCCAGATGCATTCACACTCGCAGGTCTCTTTTATGCAAAACTCTAGTATCTGTCTGTCTCGATTTGATCTCAGCCGTTCATTCAATCTGAGTAATCTCAATCATACAATCGCTCTACGCGATTTCAAAGGCATGCAGAGGTGTCAGAGAAATCTCTTTTTCTCTGTCAAATCTCCTTCTTTGTCAAAAAGGAGTCTGAGATTTTTGGCCGTGGGTTGATTTTTTCAAAGAGAAATAAATTCGCCCCATCAACTGTCAGAGCACAGTCATTTATCGTCTCTGGTTTTCAAAAAGCTCTACAGTACCCACTGTCAAAGCAGAGCGACTTTCGCTGCTCTGAGCCATTTTTTTCAAACTTAATCTTTTCAGTCAGATTTGTTTTGTGTCTGTGTTCTAGTGTGCGACGGTGTATATATGTTTTCTGTGTGTTGTAGTTTCTCTTTAAGTTAGATTTCTGTCATTTGTTATATCCATCCCCATCCTCATGTTCTTCATGATTCAGCAGTCTAATGTGCTTCTTTCTCCATCCAGAAAGATGTTCTGTAGTTCCATATTTTGTGAAAATTTTTGGTATTTTCATATCATCCCAGGAGCTTTAATTTCCTTGATCATAGTTCACAAAAGTTGGGTTTTCTTATTTGACATGCCATCAATCTGTGATAAGGCAGTCTCAAAATCGTGATACCCATTTTCATGTCATTCATCTGGGCGATTATCTTTTTACCACAGCTGCCTCTTTCTTCGCATCACTGTGATTGTGGCCCAAAACCAACAACACCAGAACCGGTGCTTCATCATCCTTTTACCACAGTGTTCGTTGGTTCATTTTCTGTGTTTTTCCTTCTTTTGGAAAATTCATAGGCCATCATCATCAGTAGCGATTAATGAAGAGGACAGTAGAGTGCTACAAACCATACACTCAAAATCGCCAAATCCCTTTGTAGGGTATGAATCCTTGCTAAGCTCCTGGTTATGGAAAATTGTCCAAGCACCATTATGTGCTTCAGCTTCACGTAGGGTATCAATCCTTGCTAACATCCTGTTATGTAAGTTCATGATTGCCTTCATTTTTAGGACAATTTTTCCGTATTTACGCACGTATATATTTTTGAGGTTGCTCTTGTTTGGCATTTTGTCAACCAAGATACTGTGATCATGAATTTTCAGAGATCTTCTCCAAGTCTCCATATTCTAAAATATATTCTTTGAGATGCTTCTCTACTGCAACCAATGATAAAATAGTATACTCCAGTCCCACATTTTTAGATACTTCATCATCTGACGACAATGAAGTTCTAAAGACTCCATCATGAAATGAAAGTATGTTAGTCCGACTTGCTGATCTTTCAGTTCAAGTTCTCTGCTGTGGAAATTTTGTACAAAGTTTTGTATTTGTTGATAATATCAGTCATCACCAACGCAAAGGAACGAATTATCCTAGCAACGTGCCATGTAATTGGCGATACCATGTTTGGGTAGTATTTTTTCGAAAATGGTGGGTTGACACCTCTGCTAGAGAATAATAGCTCCCGTTAAAGGGGGGATTCTTCGAGAATCCAGTGTTTAGTGAGGAAGAACCTTGCACGTCACTCTTTGTGATTTTCCAATTTATTTGGAAGTCTTCGATATATAGATCGGGAGCCAAGTCGTGTAGTCTGAGTGTTATCGAAGCTAGACACATATTTATTTTCTGTAAATATTTTGTAAATATTTGTACATAACTTTTATTGTATATATTTGTTCTGTCTTTTGTATAATATTGTGTGTTCTTTTTCCACATTGAGGACAATGTTTGATTTAAGTTGGGGGGAGGATTTAGTTTGGTTTATAAAAAAAAATATAAAATAAAATAAAATAAAAT
>NZ_JABGCL010000067.1 GCF_019800005.1 Geminicoccus harenae
TTTTTATAACTAAAATTTAATAAAAAAAAAAAAAAAAAAAAAAAAAAAAAAAAAAAAAAAAAAAAAAAAAATTTCTCATGAATGTCATAAGTAATTCCATGTTTTATGCATATAATGAAGTCTTTAGTTATGAATATTACTGCTTCAACTTGTAAATTAAGTTTTAGTTTTATTTACTATCTTCTGGATTAACTCATGACTTGTAGTCAGATTTAGAATTCGTCTGCACTATTAGCCATATGAATATGTTTTTAATGATTAGTGAACATTAATTGGAAATCTTGAAGTAAAATAGTGGAGACTTATAGCAATTGTGAGTTGTTGAACCATTCTTTTATTGGAGGGTTATTTTACAATTACTCTTAACAATTTCTTCGAAAGCGCAATATATTCCGTTGAATAGTCTCATTAATCTTTTGTTTTGGTTGAATGATGAGAATAAATAATGTCACATATTTATAAAAAAAATATTCATGGAAAGTGGAAAATTTATACCAGCTTTTGAGAAATGATTGTAGGCCATCTTTGAGATTTGAACTTAAATTCTTTCAATATTACATTACCGCTAGCACCTAATTTGAGCCTTAAAGTTTTCTTTTCTTGCGCAGCCTAGGAAGCTCAGGGTAAAAGTTAGGTGAAAACAGTGTAGTGTGTGTTGAGTATTGTCGTCTGGTGTTTTCAATATGGTAAGTGCCAAGTTCTAAATCTAAGCAGGTTAGTTTTAAAAAAAAAAAAATTATAAAAAAAT
>NZ_JABGCL010000068.1 GCF_019800005.1 Geminicoccus harenae
CCGTGCTTCCGGCAGATCTCGGCAACCGGCAGCCCGGCCTGACCCTCCTTCAGGATCCCGATGATCTGCTCTTCGCTGAACCGGCTCTTCTTCATCGTCCGTCTCCTGATCGACGGACCCTAGCTTCAGACCGAAGGCATTTCAGGGGGCAAGGTCAGCCCTCTTCGTAGCTAGAGTCCGTCGATCAGGAGACGGATGATGAAGAAAAGCCGGTTCAGCGAGGAGCAGATCATTGGGATCCTCAAGGAGCAGCAGGTCGGGCTGGCCGGTCGTCGAGGTCTGCCGCCGCCACGGCATCAGCGACGCGACCTTCTACACTTGGCGCTCGCGCTACGGCGGCATGGAGGTTTCTGCTGCCCGTCGCCTGAAGGCGCTCGACGAGGAGAACCGCAAGCTCAAGAAGCTACTAGCCGAGGCCATGCTCGATGTGGCGACGCTACGCGAGGCGCTAAAGCATTTTATGTTTGCACGAGTGCGAGTTTCGCTGGAGCTTTCACGATCAGAGTGGAGGCGGCAGCGATGGCGGCACCTTTGTCCCAGGATCTGCGTCGGCGGCTGGTGCAGGCGATTGAAGCCGGTACCTCGGCCCGTCAGGCGGCGGCCCGTTTTGCGGTGAGCCCGACAGCGGTGCATCGGCTGATGCGGCGGGTGCGGGCGACCGGGAGCATCCAGCCAGCCAAGATCGGCGGCTATCGCAAGCCCTTGCTGACCGGGCACGAGGATCTGCTGCGGGCACTGGTGACCGGCCATAAGGGCATCACCCTGGCAAGGATCCAGGCCGAGCTGGTCCGCCGTGGCATCGAGGCGGGCTCGTTGACGACGATCTGGTCGACCCTGCGCCGGTTTGGGCTGTCGCACAAAAAAAGACGCTGAGGGCGCTCGAGCAGGATCGGCCGGACGTGGCCAGGCATCGGCAACGCTGGCGGATCTGGCAGCGCCATCTCGACCCTGCCGCCTTCGTGTTTCTGGATGAGACCAGCGCCAGCACGAACATGGTCAGCCGGTATGGTTGGTGGCCGAAAGGCCAGCGTCTGGTGGATGCCACCCCGCCTTCATGCCGCTTTGCGACATGTCCCTCCGGGGGATCGGGCTTTGCCCGATGGCCACTGGAAGATCACCACCTTCCTCGCTGGCCTGCGCTCCAGCGGCATCATCGCACCGCTCGTCCTGGATGGCGCCATGACCGGCCCGACCTTTCGGGCTTATGTCGAGCAAGTGCTCATACCTGTTCTCACACCTGGCGATGTGGTGGTGATGGACAATCTCGCCGCTCACAAGGTAGCCGGCGTCCGGGAGGCCATCGCCGCTGCCGGCGCCAGCATCCTCGGACCCTGGCCTCGGGCCGGCGGCGCCGGACCCGGGGCTGCCGCCCTACTCACCCGACCTCAATCCATGATCCGGCAGCAGCCGGATCATCCGCACCCTGCAAGGGACCGGTCCAGCAGGACCGGAAGGCGAGCAGTTATTCGCCAAGCTCAAGACCCTCCTGCGTCACGCCGCCGCCCGACGCCGTGACACCCTCTGGAGCACCATTGGTCATCTGCTCGCTTCCTTCAGCGCCACCGAATGCGCCAACTACCTCAAAAATGCTGGATATGTAGCTAACTAAACCTGAAATGCTCTAGGGAAAGACTTCTAACGCCTGGCGCACGGAGAATGGCCGTGACTTGGGCGATCGAGGAAAAGAGCTACTCGCAGCGCCGGGCCTGCGGGCTGATCGGCTTGGCGCCGAAGACGTACCGCTACACTTCTACGCGGCCCGACGACGTGGGCGTGCGGACACGTCTGCGCAGCTTGGCACGTCAGCGACGCCGGTTGGGCTACCGGCGCTTGTTGATCCTGCTGTGCCGCGAGGGCGTGCACCTCAACCACAAGAAGCTGTTCCGCCTCTATCGGGAGGAGCGGCTGACGGTCCGGCGGCACGGCGGGCGCAAACGTCCGCTGGGCACGCGGGCGCCGATGACGTTGCCGCAAGGGCCGAACGAGCGCTGGTCGCTCGACTTCGTCTCCGACGTGCTTTCCGATGGCCGGCGCTTCCGCCTGCTCGTCATCGTGGACGACCACATCCGCGAGCGCCTCGCGCTGGTCGCCGGCACCTCGCTCTCGGGCCGGCGGGTGGTGCGCGAACTCGATCGCCTGATCGAGTACCGCGGCCGGCCGCTGATGATCGTCTCCGACAACGGCACCGAGCTGACCTCCCACGCGATCCTGCACTGGCAGCAGGAGCGCGGCACTACATCCCGCCGGGCAAGCCGCAGCAGAACGGCTTCGTCGAGAGTCTGAACGGACGCTTCTGCAACGAGTGCCTGAATGAGCACGTTTTCGCCGGCCTGCCGGCAGCGCGTCGCCTCGTCGAGGCGTGGCGCATCGACTACAATCTCCACCGGCCGCACACGAGCCTGGGCGGCCTCACCCCGAACCAGTTCGCAGCCCGGTCCAGACAGGGCCAGAACCAGAACGGGCTCTGGTTATGAACGGGGGCAAGTAGGGGCAAGATCAGCCCCACAGGTGACTGCCACGGGAGGGCGATCATACAGCAAGCAAGAGCCTGATTGGGGTCAGAGCCTAGCTTGGATCGCGCGACGCACTGTCTCTGTTGTGGTGGCGTGGGCGTGAAGAACTTGGCCCATAGCTCGTCCTTCCAGGAAGGTGGCCTAAGCATAGCACTAGACTGGACTGCTGCCGAAGGGCCCGGCAGTACCGTACCTTCGGTTCTCACTTTTTCGGAAATGGCGCGCCCTGCAGGGATCGAACCTGCGACCTACCGCTTAGAAGGCGGTTGCTCTATCCGCTGAGCTAAGGGCGCGGCTGGCGCACTCTAGCGGCAGCGGCCATGCTAGGCGAGGGTGCCGGTTCGGAGAGTGCGGCTTGATTCAGTTTCTGCTGGGGGCGTGGATCGCGGTCATGGGGGCCGGGATCTCGATGCAGCCCCTGCTCAACGCCCAGGTGGCCTCGCGGGCCGGGCACCCGATCTACGGAGCCCTGATCTCGGTGTTCGTCAGCACCTGCCTGATGGCGGTGCTGGTGGTGGCGGGGCGGCTGCCGGCGCCCAATCTGCGCGAGCTCCTGGCGGGGCCCTGGTGGATGTGGATCGGCGGGATCATCGGGGCGCTCTATGTGCTGGCGGCGCTGATGGCCACGCCTAGGCTGGGGGCGGCGACCACGGTGGCGATCTTCATCGCCGGCCAGCTGATCGCCTCGATCCTGATCGACCATTTCGCCCTGCTGGGCGTGCCGGGCCACCCCATCGACCTGCCGCGCCTGATCGGCGTGGCGATGCTGGCGGGCGGGGTGGTGTTGATCCGCTGGGTCTAGCCGGGCCTCGGGCCGGCCGGCTTCGGGAAGTTCAGGCGGCGCGCTGGTGGCGGCCTTCCTGCACTTCCTCGACGATCTTGCCGACGAAGGCGTCCAGGTCCTCCGGCGAGCGGCTGGTGATGATGCCCTGGTCGACCACCACCTCCTGGTCGACCCAGTTGCCGCCGGCATTGGCGACGTCGGTCTTGATCGACTGGAACGAGGTGACCTTGCGGCCGCGCAGGGCGTCGACCTCGACCAGCAACCAGGGGCCGTGGCAGATCGCGGCCACCATCTTGCCGGACGAGAGGAACTGTCTGATCAGGTCCACCGCCTTGGGCTCGGTGCGCAGCTTGTCCGGGTTGATCTGGCCGCCCGGGAGCACCAGGGCGTCGTAATTGTCGACCTTGGCCTGGTCGATCGAGAGGTCGACCGGGACCGTCTCGCCCCAGTCGGTCTCGTCCCAGCCGCGGATCTCCTGGCCGGACGGGGAGGCGATCTCGACCCTGGCGCCGGCCGCGCGCAGCTTGTCGCGCGGCACGACCAGTTCGGACTGCTCGAAGCCGTCCGTGGCCATGATCAGGATGCGGGCCTGGTCGATCTTGGGCATGGTCGTTCCCTCCAGTTGGACCGGGGAACGAGACCGGGAGGGCCGGGTTCCTTTCTACAGCAGGCTGGTTCAGGCCGAGCGCAGGTCCGGGCGGGCGCGGATCGCGGCGTCCAGCTCGCCCGCCGGCCAGACCGGGTCGTCGATCAGGCGGAAGCCGTGCAAAAAGGCGTCGGCGAAGCGGCCGAAGCCGTGGCTGCCGCCGTTCACCAGCCGGCGGATGCGCAGGAGGTCGCCGTCCAGCACGGCCTCCTTGATCTCCCGCTCGTGGGGCTGGAGGAAGGCAGCGAGGATTTTCGCCGCGGTCTCGGGCTCCAGGGCCCTTGCGGGGTCCTGGACCAGGGCCAGGCCCATGCCCAGCGCCTTGCCGATCGTCGTGTAGTTGGCCCGGCCGGTCAGCTGGACGAAGCCGCGGCCGCGATAGCGCTCGCCGTCGGGCCGGCCGCGATTGCCGAGATCCGCGCGGTGGTCGTAGAGGTCGAAGGGCTTGCCGCCAGGCGAGGTGTTGAAGCGCGACACCCGCTCCTCGATCGGCAGGAAGCCTTCGGTCTCGGCGCGGATCGTGGCCAGTGCCGTCAGGATCATGGGCTTGTCGGCGATGCCGGAGGCCTTGAGCGCCGTCAGGACGAGCGGGAGGAAGCGGGCGATATTGCCGACCGGGGTGGCCGGGAACATCTTCGCCACCAGCTCGGCGGAGAGGAAAAGGCAGGGCTCGGTCTTGTGCAGGATCCCGGCCGGGTCCAGGCGCAGCCGCGTCTTCAGCCCATAGACGCCGTCGGGCAACAGGCCCTGGGCGCGCTGGAAGGCGATCAGCGCCGCTTCGGTGGCGGCACCGAAGATCCCGTCGGCGGGGCCAGGGCGGAAGCCGCGCAGGTTCAGGCGCTCCTGCATGCGCCGGACCTCGGGGCCGCGGTCGGTGAAGCGGAGGGTGATCATGACGGAGTTCCTCGGCTGCGGGTGTTGAGGTTGATATTCCTATAATATGACCATAGTCCGGCTTGCAACCACGCCGTTGCCATCCCCACATGCCGCCCGTATCCAGCGGCCGAGAAAGTGGCACAAACGACATGCGCATCGAGGGGCGTCCCTACCGCACCATCTGGACCGAGGCGGACCGCAAGGTCCGGGTGATCGACCAGACCCGGCTGCCCCACGAGTTCGTGGTGGCGGACCTGCCCGACCTGGAGGCCGCGGCGGCGGCGATCGAGACCATGCTGGTGCGCGGGGCGCCGCTGATCGGCGGGACCGCCGCCTATGGCATGGCGCTGGCGATGCTGGCCGACCCGTCCGATGCGGGCGTGGAGCAGGCCTACCAGCGGCTGATGCGCACTCGGCCCACTGCGGTGAACCTGCGCTGGGGGCTGGAGCGGATGCGCGCGGTACTGCTGGCCGAGGCGCGGTCCGGGCGGGTGGACCGGGCGTTTGCCGAGGCGGCGGCGATCTGCGACGAGGATGTGGAGATCTGTGCGGCGATCGGCCGGCACGGGCTGGACCTGATCCGCGAGGTGGCGAAGCGCAAGGGCGGTGGGCCGGTCAACGTGCTCACCCACTGCAATGCCGGCTGGCTCGCCACGATCGACCGCGGTACCGCCACGGCACCGGTCTATGCGGCGCGCGAGGAGGGGATCGACCTGCATGTCTGGGTCGACGAGACCCGGCCGCGCAACCAGGGCGCCTCGCTCACCGCGTACGAGTTGCTGCACGAGGAGGTGCCGCACACCATCATCGCCGACAATGTCGGCGGGCATCTGATGCAGCACGGCCAGGTGGATCTGTGCATCGTCGGCACCGACCGCACGACGCGGACCGGCGACGTCGCCAACAAGATCGGCACCTATCTCAAGGCGCTGGCGGCCGATGCGAACGAGGTGCCGTTCTACGTGGCCCTGCCGTCGACCACGATCGACTGGCGGATCCGGGACGGGGTGAAGGAGATCCCGATCGAGCAGCGGGCGGACCGCGAGCTCACCCATGTGACCGGGCGCGATGCCCTGGGCAAGCTGCACACGGTGCAGATCACCAATCCCGGCAGCCCCGGCGGCAACTGGGCGTTCGACGTGACGCCGGCGCGCTATGTGACCGGGCTGATCACCGAGCGCGGCGTGGCGGCGGCGAAGGAGGAAAGCCTGGTCGCGATGTTCCCGGAGCAGGCGAAGGGCGGCTGAGGCTCGCCTCTTCCTTTCCTGATGTCATCCCCCGCGCGGGCGGGGGATCCACTGGCGCAAGCCGTCCACGGTTGATCCCCCGCCTGCGCGGGGGATGACGGGAGAGAGCGGGGGCCGGCTCCGTTCCCGGTGGTTCCTGTCGCCCGACACGCACCAACCCGATTTTGCTATGTGGTTAAAACGGCAAGGGTTTCTGCCGTTCTCGGGTTCGTTTGTGCAAAAACGCGTTTTCAAGTTCGGTGTCGCGCGTCGTTGAAGGCATCCTGCGGGGCGGACGGCACAGGATAGCATGAACAGGCCTGTAGTCCCATGCCCCGGAGGCCGGCTCAGAGGCCGGCCATGACGAAGGGAAGGCGGGGCCGGCTCAGAAGGTTTCGGAGGTGATCACCTCGGTCATCGCCTTCATGCCGGCCATCAGGCCGCCATCGACCGGGAGGACGGCGCCGCTGATGCCGGATGCCAGGTCGGAGGCCAGGAACAGGACGGCGCTGGCGACCTCGTCGGGCTCGACCATGCGGCCGATCGGGTAGTGCCGGCCCAGGCGCTCGACGATGGTCGGGTCCTTCTCGATGCGGCGGTTCCAGGCGGGCGTGCGGGTCGAGCCCGGGCAGACGATGTTGGCGCGGATGCCGAAGCGGCCCTGCTCGGTGGCGATCGCCTTGGTGTAGGCGACGAGGCCAGCCTTGGCCGCAGCATAGCCGGGATTGCCGAAATGCATGAGCGCGTTGACCGTGCCGATCGTGACGATCGAGCCGCCGCCCGTCTCGCGCATGGCGGCCAGGACCGGGGTGGTCACCTGGAAGGTGCCGGTCAGGTTGAGGGCGACCTCCTCGTCCCATTTCTCGTGGGTCATGTCGGTCAGCGTCTCGGCGCGGGCACCCCCCGCGTTGTTGACCAGCACCTTGATGGGCCCCACCGCCGCGCTGGCCGCCGCGATCGCGGCCTCGGCGCCCGCGCGGTCGCCCATCTGGAAGGCGGCGGAGAACGCGATGCCGGGCAGGTCGGCCAGCATCTCGGGCGTGCGGTCGAAGGCGATCACGGCCGCACCGGCCTCGACGAACCGGGCGACCAGGCGCCGGCCGATGCCGCCGCCGGCACCGGTGATGGCGACGGGGCGGGACGCGAACTGGAACATCGAGGGCCTCTCGCTGGGCAGGGCCGGGACCGGCCGGGCGCAGAGGTCCATAGCGGCCCGGACGGCCGGACGTCGAGGCGGTCCAGGCCGAAGGTGGTGCCGGAAGGACACAGTGCCTTGGTTCGACGGCCGCATTCGGCAGCCCGACGGCAACCATGACCGGAAACAATGGTTGAACGGGTTTGAAGTTCCTGACCGCCGACAATGCATGAATGGCGGCATCATAATGTAGAAAGGGGAGGCGGATGCTCAGGTTGATCCGGAAACATGCCCGTGGCCTTGGTGCCGTCGCCTGCTCGGGCGCTCTCTGCCTCGGCTTTCTCGGCCTTTCGCCCGTGCAGGCCAGCCAGAAGGCACCGGCCTTCAAGATCTACTGGCAGATGAACTGGACGAACGGCGTCACGGCCAAGGCGCCCACCGCGGCGCAACTGGCCGCCTGCGGGATCGAGCAGGTGCCGCTGATCACGGAATCGATGATCTTCGGCAGCACCATGCCGCGCTACCATCAGCCCCTGGACCTGGCAGGCGCGCCGCTCAAGGCCGCGACGCGGAAGATCGCGGACGCCACCCCGGCCAACAAGCTGGTGGCGCTCAACGTCGAGAAGCAGGGCTGGATGATCAAGCTGGCCGACCCGGCCGCGGCGCGCAAGGCCGACCAGTACACGCGGCTGATGACCCACCTGCGCAGCCAGCCCGCCATCAAGGCCAAGGGTACGCTGCTGGGCTATTTCGGTCAGGCGCCGATCAACGACTATTTCGGCTACATCACCGGCCGCTCCCAGGTCGCGAGCAACCTCGCCACCAACACGTTCGCCATGCGGATCGCGGCGGCCAGCGCGGTCCTGTTCCCGCAGATGTACACCCGCTACCGGGAAACCGGCAGCAAGGGCTGGGTCGCCCGCGCCGAGGGGATCATGCGGCTGATCCGGAAGGACTGGCAGCCGAAGATCGGCAAGAAACCGGTCTATCCCTATCTCTGGCCGCAATACCACGACCGGGCCAGCGACCCGAAGATCCGCAAGAAGCTGCTGGGCAAGGGGGTGTTCCGGACGCAGCTGGATACGCTGAAGCGGCTGGGGGCGGATGGCGTGGTGATCTGGGGAACGCTCGGGGAGGACGGGTCCGGCCACAAGCGGGCCAGGTGGGAGAAGGACATGGACTGGTGGGTGGAGGCCAAGCAGTTCATGAAGGCGAACGGGTATCCGGGGTGTTCGGTCCGGTAGGCAGACGGCACAAGCCGGGCTGTGCGGCAGGAGCACCCGGGGCCATGTCGCTCCGATGTTGTTGGAGTGATTGACAACGGAAGGGCTGTTGGTACCATCTCCAACATGCCGGCGTCACATCCAACATGAAGGCAACCCTGCTCCTGCGCATGCGCCTGGTGCTGACGGAGACCGCCTTTGTCGAGGCGGTGGTCTGGCAGGTGCCGGAGCCGGTGCGCGGCAGCAGGCACGGCTTCAAGTACCGGCTGGCGCTGGTCGCAGATGGGAACTGCGTGCTGCGCTACGACAACGAGGCCGGCAAGGGCGACCACAAGCATCTGGGCGACGTCGAGGTGCTCTACCGTTTCCGCGGCCTGGACGAGCTGCAGGCGGATTTCTGGGCGGACGTCGAAGCATGGAGGAACCGCCAGTGACCACGCTGACGCTTGGGCTTGCATCGGTCGAGCAGGGCAGGGAGCGGCTGGCGGCGGCATTCCGTGGCGAGGCGCAGGGCCACCACATCGCTTTCGCCTCCGTCGAACTCCTGTGGAAGGTCCTGACGGCCAAGCGCTGGGAACTGCTCCAGGCCATGACCGGACAGGGAGCCATGTCGATCCGCGAGGTGGCGCGTCGCGTGGGGCGGGACGTGAAGGCGGTGCATGGGGATGTCCATGCGCTACTCGATGCAGGAGTCCTGGATCGCGGGGACGGTGGCCGGGTCGTATTTCCTTACGATGCGGTGCATGTCGACTTCACGCTGCGCACGGCGGCGTAAGAGCCTGTTTGAGAATGGGTTGCTGAGCCAGAACGGCTGTGGTGGAAGCTCGGGATGTGGACCCGAGAGA
>NZ_JABGCL010000069.1 GCF_019800005.1 Geminicoccus harenae
AATTAATTCTCCAGGCGCGAGCGTCGCGGCTACGCACGGGCAGAAGCGTGGCATCGAGAGGGGGGAGATACATTGCTGGTCTCCTGGATGAGTCCCACCGTGGCGCCGCGCGGATGGCGCTGCGAGGACGACGATGTGATGAGGATCAGCCGGGGGAGCGAACCTGCTTGGCGTGGGCAGCCAGCCCATTCCAGTCCGGCTTGAGCATCATGTCGGCTGGAAGCCAGGCCGGATCCTCTTCCTCAATCCACGGCGGAATGTTCGCCTTGCGCGCGGCGTCGTTGGCGAAGCCAATGAACCCCACCAGCAGCCAGCCAACGGCCCGCTCCGCCTGGGTGCGGGACAGGCCGCAGCCCATCAGCGCGCCCGCTGCGATCGGCTGGAAGTTGGCGAACAGCTCCATCCACGCGACGACGAAGCCACTGTGCACGGGGTTGGGGATGCGCTCCAGGATCTCGCAGCCTTCGGGAGCCTGCTGAGGAGCCTTGGCCGGCGCTTTGGTAGCGTGAAGCAGGAGTGCCGGTGCAGCGTCCGACAGCCGCCAGCGCGGGCTGCCATCCGCGCCCAGGTCATAGGGCGTCACGTTCTCCAGCCGCTTGCCGACCGTCCTGCGGTCGAGGCCGAATTCGACGCTCAAGGCGTTGATCGACCAGCTCGAGCGAGACATGGCCATTCTTAGGAACTCCATCCGTTGTGGTGGAACGTCTAGGAAAATTCTGTGGCTAGAAAAGCCACGCGCCGCGCCACCCCGCATTACCGGGATCCATGGGGAAGGACCCGTCGACGGATTTTCTTCCTTCGGACTTCCAGGTGACCAGGAATTTTCCCGAACGACCTGTCAGGTGAAAGCGTGACCCATTTGCAACCCCACGAGTGTTGCACGAAAGGCACATCATCAGCGCGTGGACGTACATGATCATCGCCTCTCTCAGTGTGGCTTGGGTCGTGGGGCTGGCTTGTGGAAGGAGCGGGCGACTTGGCCCACGACCCAGCTGCCAGCCCGCACCCGATCGATCAGCCCGCAGCCTTCCTCTCCGGCTGCCCGTTCCGCGGCCTCCCGGGCGGCAGCCAGTGCCGCGATCTGCAGGTCAGGCACACGGCACGCCGCCCGCACAGCCGCTCTCTGGAGTGCCAGGAGGCGGACGTGGAGGTCAGCTTCGACCGGATCAGCGTCGCGAAGGCACAGCGCCACTTCGTCGATCAGGTCGTTGCTTCGCTCTTCAGCCTGCCTCAGCAGTTCCGGAGTGATCACCGGCTTGGGCGGACGGCGTCGCATGGTCAGGCCGCCTGGCGGTCGTTGGCTGGCTCGGGGCTGGCCTCAGCTTCCGCACGAGCCTCGGCGGCGGCGGCCCGCAGTTTGCGCACGGTCATGTCGACCCGAGCGAACTCGGGGGGCATGGTCGCGGATCGCGCTGCATGGTCGAGCTTCCCCGATCGGCTGGGCTGGCCATCGTCGACACCGAACTCGGTGAGATTGATGCCAGCGAGGCAGCGCGCCAGATAGCCGCCACCAACCGCCAGATCTGCCTGAGCCAGTGGGACAAACTCGGTGGTCAGGAGGGCAGTCATCCTGTCCAGGATCGCGGTTGCCTGTTCAGCCAAGACCAGGCGTGTCTCGCCTTTAGCCTGCTCGATGGCCTCCAGATGCTCGGCACGCTCCGCCTGTTCCTTCTGCAAGCGCAGGCGGAGGCCGCGCTGTGCCGCCAGAGCAGCCTCGGCCTCGGCGCGCTCCGCAGCCAGCCGCTTGTCGGCCGAGGCCATGGCCTTCTTGATCTCAGCCGTATCGACCTGTGGCACCTCACCTAGCGCCTCGGCGGCAGCGGCTAGATCGCGCTCGCCGGCCAAGCGGTCACGCTCCAGCTCGGCTTCCAGGCGATTGGCCTTGGCACGCTCTGCGCGGGCGTCGGCGGCCACCAATGCCGCCTGGGTGCGGCTGATCCTGTCCTCAAGAGCCTGGGCAGCCTGAAGAGCGGCAGCGAGGCTGGAAGGGAGATTGACCTTGGTCATCGGAAGTCCTTGAGCTGAAGATGGGTGTTCTGTCGGGTGACGATCCGTCGGCGCCGTCGTGGCGGCGAGCCGCGGACAGGCGGCAGAGCGCCTTGCCGAACCACCGCCTTGAACAGCCGGTGGGCCTGGCGCTGGTCGGCGCCTGCGGCAGCCAGGAGCGCCATGCCGAGAGCAAAGGCTGCCACCGCCACGAAGTGCAGCACTGCGGGCTGGTCAGCAGGCCGGCGGCTCATGGCAGGTCATCGCGTCGTTGGTAGTGGCGAGGAGCTTCGCAGCCCTGGTCCGTTAGCGGATCCAGCCGGGCTTCCAGCCGATCGAGCTGAGCAAGCGAGCGGATGAGCGACCGGCGGAGGCGCTCGATGGTGTAGAGAGCATCGTCGTAGTCACCGATCCTGAGGGCGGAGGCGAGGCGGCGGCCATTCAGGCGTGCGCCGACCAAGCGGCGTTCTAGTCGCATGGTACGATCTCCAACGTAGCGGGCCGGCCATCACCACCGCGCGTCATGCGGAAGCGGCGCGGTTCCGGTGTGGCAGCAGGCGGGATGGACGTTGGGGCAGGGGCGGCCGTCGGCGTCGGCTGGCGGACTGATGGCCGCGTCTCGACGACGACCTCGCGCCAGGCAAGGCTCTTGGTCCGAACAGCGATGCGGTGAGTCATCCCTCGGCTACTTCCTGCATCAGCTGAGCACTAGGCTTCATCCGCACCTCAAGTTGTCGATCGAGGTCGCACTCCATCACCGAGACCTCTGGTGCTAAGCGCCACCGCAAGATCCAGAGGGCCTTCTCCGCTTTGCCGATCCGGCCGGAAGTCAGCAGCTCCAGAGCCTGATCCAGCTCCCAGGCGAGGCAGCAGGCGCACCTGCAGGGCCCGGTGACCTTCCTCATCGGCCGGCTCCCTGCAGGATGAGAGCGATCGCGCTGCTGAACTCGACCAGCCTGTCGACCAGTGCCGGGCTCAGCGTCGTGAGCCTGGCCCGAAGCTCCGGTTGCCCTTGGACGAGCCGGATGCTCCAGCCGCGCAGGCAAACTTCATCGAGAGCTCGCTGGGCTGGGGTGCGATCTGAAGAAGTGGGTATCTTGCTCATGCTTCCGCCCCTCCCGGGCGGCACGGAGGGCGGTGTTGGGTTCCGTTCCGGGAGAACGGCCCCATACCTATAGGTATAGGAACGCCGGAACGATCTTAAGCCATTGAATTTATTGATGTAGTTCGTTCCGACAGGCATCGGCCGGAACGATCTTTGCCCGGAACGAATTATCTCCAGCATTGGTGCGGCTTTCGCCGTCCCGGGCGCTGATCTCGTTCCGGCTTCGGAACGCCGAAACGCCGGAACGATCTCGAGTTCCGGAGCTTTCCGGAGCGGCATGACCGGGGGCATCACGAGGCACCTCGCGGGCCCGGCTGACCCTTTCTTGAGCCAGCGGCGAATGCGCCTTCACCGCGGGCGAATGGCCCTTCCGGCACATCAAGCCACTTGGTGGTCGTGCCGCTCGCCAACGCCTGGACGATGCGTCCCTCGCTCAGGAGATGGCTCGCCATTTCCTCGAGCGTATCGCGGCCGGTCTTGCGCAGGATCGCCGGCAGAATCTCGCGGCGGTGGTAGATGCCGTTCTGCCCATGCCGGCAGAGCGGGCGACCATCCTTGGCCGCATCTGCGATGCCGGTCACCAGCGCGGCGAGTTCGTCGTCGGAGTACTTCCGGACGACCTTCAGGCGGTCGGTGAGGTCCTGAAGCACGCCCGTGCTGCTCGACCGCACGAGTGTCCGCACTTCTCGCCGCGCTGGCTCGTTGCTCTTGACGATAGAGCCCTTGAAGACCGTGTTCGGCTCGTAGGAGCGGCTGATCTCCCGCAACAGGCGCCGTGCCTCGTCCTGGCTGGCCGCCCAGATGGCGTAGGCGAAGCGCAGGCCATCGATTAGCGCCGTAGTGCCCCGAATAGCCTCTCTGGCTTCCTCAGGCGTCTTCGGCGGCGTGGATGGCTTGCGCATGTGATGCGCGGTGATGACCGTCGCACCGGTTGTTGCAGCAATCTCCGCCAGCGCCGTGCAGAAGAACTGAGCGGCTTCAGGAGCAGCATTCACGTCGGCATGAACGAACGCCTGCAGCGGATCGAAAACGACCAGGCGAAGGTCAGGAATAGCGCGCAACTGGCCGAGGATGGCCGTGAGTTGCTCAGTGCGCTCCAGACCTCGTCCATCCTGGCGCACCAGCCCGAAAGCACCCCCAAGGCTGGGTAGGGCTGCGATCAGCAGCTTCCCGGGCGCCTTCCGGCGGCGCTGGGCGAACGGGTCGAGCGCATGAAGTCGGCGGCAGACGCTGGCTTGATGGTCCTCCGCCGTGAAGATCACGACCGTACCTTGCGCGGCCACCTGCCCACCGAAGATCGGCAGGTCGATCGGGCTCTCACCCGTGGCAACGCGCAGCGCCAACTCGAACAGCAAACCGGTCTTACCGGCGTCGCCCATGGCCGCGACCATTCCGGGGGACCCCAAAGGAATGGTCGGCTGGACAAGCCAGCGAATTGGCTCCGGCTCTTCTGACCAGCGATCCGCTGCCAGATCCGTCAGGTTGAATGGCAGTGCCGCCTTTGGTTCTACGCTTTCTTGGTCAGGGATGGCCCCAACCAGATCTGCGCGGAGTTTTGCCTCGGCGCTGCTGACGAGCCTCGGGATCTCATCAAAGCGGGCCTGCCATCGACCGGGCTGGCCAGCATCTCGCCGCTCCGCCGGAACGGCATGCATGATGCCCCGAAGCATCTCCACGACCTGCCCGGGCGGCCGGCCTGCCTTGACCTGACGCATCGCGAGCGCGGTGAGCGGGCAATGGTAGGATTCACCGGTGGCGACCAGGCGGACGAGCTCAGCCATGCCGCGGCTATCGGTCCCGGTTGATGCTGTGGTCGGCCTATTTGGCAGCGGCGGCAGGAGCTCGTGGGCTTCCTCAAGCCCGAGCTCCCGATCAGCGTTCAGCTCGAGGAGCCTGGACCATCGCCGCTCCCGCTTGCGGTGCGGGGCACCTGGGGCACGGAGCGGGTGAACGGCGGGAATGTTGGTAGGATCGCCGCCGACCAAGGCAGTCAGCCTCGCGCGCGTCTCCTTCAGACGAGCATGCTCTTCCGCGGTGCGTGTCGGCTCAGAGAGCCGGTAATGCACATGCAACTTAGCTTCGACTTCGCCGGTCTCTGGATTGGTCCATTCGCCACCAGATGCCACCACAGCGGTAGGCTGCCCGAGGAGTGCCGTGACCTTGGCGAGGGCTGCAGCCGGGGCAGCATCCAGCTCGACACTCAGCACAAGCCCGTTCGCGAGATCTGCTTCCTTGGCGGAGCCTGGCCTCGTGAAGGTCGCGAGCGGCGGGCAGACGACTACCGGGGTAGGGTGATCGCTCGCCGCTTCGATAAGGTTGACGACGGCCTCGGTCAGCGGCCTGAAGCCCTGGCCGTTGATCTTGGGTGCCGACCACTGAGCGACCGCGAACGGATCTGACCGGTCGTCATGGAAGGCACGGACAGCAGCATACGTGCCGTCATCGGCGTGGCGGAACATCTCCGCATAGAATGCCTCGATCTGCGTGCGGTCGGGGCCATCGGACGTGTCCTCAGGCAGCATCACACACGCCACTCTCGGATGGGGCAGTTCTCGTCGACCCGCCGGAAGCGGTCGATGCTGAGCTTCTGCTCCTCGATCACCGCGACCAGACGCGGGAAGGGGAGCTTTGTGGCGCGAACTGAGCGCAGACGCAGCTCAATCGCTGCCTGACGGAGAAGTTCACGGGCCCGGCCGCGGGACGTAGCTTTGTTCTTCAGCTGGGGCGCGATATACTTCGCAGCGTCCTTGCTAGCCGGCGGCCCCTGGTCCGGGCCGTCGGTAAGGTCCTTGCCCTTCATCGTTAGGCGGCCTCAGCCACAACCCGCGTTGACGCCAGCCAGCTGCGAGCATCCTCAACGCGAATGACCCTGCGCTTGCCAAGACGGCAAGAGGGTAGGAAGGGCATGCCCCGGCGGATCGCTTCGTCTTCGCTCAGCGCACGCCAGATGGTGGAGCGATGCAGGCCAATCAGGTCGGCTAGATCGTCGGCCGAAACCGCCAACTTGTTATCGAGAAGCGGGTGACTAGCCTGAAGGCTGGGGCTTACATTTTGCTGCTCGAGCGCCCGAAGTGCTCGACGACTGGTTTGAAGAGCCATTTGGCCGTCCTTTACCGGCTGCGTCACCAGTCTTCTGGTGTCGTCCGTGTTGCTGACGGCTGTATTTAGTAGCGTGCTCTTCGGCAGATGCATCAAGATAAGAGTTGTACCAAACCCCCCTGTTTCGTGAGAACTCCAGGTACTTCATCCACTCGATACGGTCCTCTCCGATCCAGCGTTGCAGCGTTCCGGCTGCAACGCCATGCATTGACCCGGTGTCTTGCTTAGCAACCTTTGCCTGCAAGCCTTGGCGGAGCATCGACTGATAAGTGCCAAGGACTAACGTTCTCGTCTGCCAGTCGGCCACCTCCTTCATGCGGTCTCGGCCTCTTGCACCGAACTGTAGGACTCGGTCGAGGGTGCGCCGCTCAGAGAGCGGCACACCAAAGTTCCTTCGCCGTTCCCTTTCTTTCTTCTCATGCAGATGCTTGGCAGAGGCATCCTTGCGTTGCCCGAGCATCTTGTACTGACGGAGCGCATTGATCTCCTCAGTGACTTGCCCCGCCGCATGCCTAACGAAGTCGATGAGGATGGGATGAAGCGGCCTTGCGTTGTCAAAGTTCTGTAACAACGGCCAGAAAAAGGCATTGTTACGGTAGTAGATCCCGAGAAAGACTTGATAGTCGGCACTCCAACGCCGCTCGTAGTCAGACGGCCCTTCTTTCCAAGGCGTGTGCCAACTCTCGTCAGTCTGCATCTTGTTGCTCTAGATCGAGGTTAGTCGGCTGATCTGGCGAAGCCGACAAATCGCCAGCGCCGATTCCTAGGGCAGTGGCACGAATGACATCGCGAACATAAGACGGTGCCAAGTGGCCATAGTGCTTTGACACCATTCGAGTGTCTGTATGCCCAAGCGCTGTCGCTACGACTGACAGCGGGGCCCCGGCCATTATCCGCAGGGAGGCATAGGTGTGCCGCAGAGTATGAAAGGTTGCAGGCGGTTCGATATCGCCCCTAATGCAAGCACTGGCGATTGGCCGTTGTGCATCAGATGCTCCCCAAGCTCTTCCATCTTGCTTAAGGAAGATGTGGGCAGAACGATCTCGACCAGATGTCATCCTACTGAAGAAGGTGGCCCCTTCATCATCAAGGGGAACAAATCTTGGGCGATGAGATTTAGTCTCAAGAAAGCAGATCACGCTATTGTGAGGGTCGAAATCTTCGACTTTCAGCCGAGTGATCTCGCCGTAGCGCGCTCCCGTGAGAAGCGCGCCTCGGATTAGTTGCTGCATGTCGGGCGATGCTGCGCCCAGCAACCGCGTGATCTCCACCTTCGTCAGCCACCTCACTCGCGCAGCTTCTGCATTCCTGAATGGCTTGACGCGTCTCCACGCGTCATCACTTGCTACTCGTCCGGCGTCATACGCCCGTACTAGAGCTGCCCTCAGGATCGTCCAGACGCGGTTCGCACTGGCACGCCGTCCTCGCCTTGCATCTACTCCTTCGACTGCCCGCGTCTTCCGCGGGGCGTCCAGTGCCAGCGGAACACGCCCTACCGTCGCCGGCTTAACCGCGAGCGCTTCAAGAAAGCTCTTCAAGCGAGCTGTGGTTAGGTCTGTTAACGCAAGATCACCTAGTGCCGGCCGTACATGAGCATCAACGCGATACCGAGTGTCCCGTGCAGTCTTCGGCTTCTTATGGGCGCTGATGAAGGCAACGTAGTCGTCAAGAGCATCATTGACTGTGAAGTTCTTCTTCTGGTCCGGCTTCGACCTAGTGAACCAAGCTACTGCTGCCGCCTGCGCTGCGGCGAAATCTAGAGTTCCTGCTAGAGCATTGGGATCATCGTCAGCCGAACCAAGTGCATGGTAGCTTCGCTCGCCTGTTGCGGCATCGCGATGCCGGGCAATCCAGGTTCCGACCTCGCCTTGCCGCCGGCGGTAGCCGAGATGGCGGCCTGGCAGGATCTGGGCCCAGTAGGGTTCACGGCGAGGTGCAAGCTTCGTCCTAGAGCTTCGGGATCCGATGCTACCGCCAGTACTGATGCGCGCCATCGATCAAGCCATGTTGCCTGTTGTACGGCAATCATACGGCAAAGATGGCACGGACGCTAGGCGACGCTAGGCGACATCCTCAGAGTTCAGTCTAGGCAAGTCAGCGAGTTAGGTGATCTTCCACAGTCGCCTGCCATCCTTTTGAACGCCCCCTCACGGCGCAAACAGGGGTTCGAGTCCCCTTGGGGACGCCAACCATCTCGGTGGTTCAGGCGCCACATGGTGGCGTATCCCGCTTCTCATGTCTTGCTGGTATCCGGTAGCCGTAGTCATCCGATCCTGGATGCAGCCGGCGTCATCCCTGGATGACCCAATACCGTCAGCGGCGGCGGGGAGAAGCATGTGTCTGAGCTGGTCCGACAGATTGTCGAGGCGTCGAAGGCCGGGCCGCTGTTCATCGGCGGCTCTGCCGACCGCTGGGCCGGATGCGCCTACGACGATGGTCAAGGCGGCGTCGTCTGGATCGATCTCGGCCTGTGGCATCAGGACATGGTGTCGGGCCACCCCATGCACCTCATGGGGGTACCGATCATCGGCTGGCATGATCATTGGCTCTGCGAGAAGCCGTCCGGCCAATATGTGCCGGTGTACCTGGCGCCGCGCTGGCATCGTCAGGTCGATCAGGCATGGCGGGAGTGGCGGACCATGCCGGAGAACTGGCGGGCCACCGGGTTGCGCTTTTGCCGCTCCATCGCGCCGCAGGCCCGGGACTGACCCCAAGAGCCGTCCAGCGCCTATCCTGCGGCCATGGCAGAGCTTGCAGGTCTGGGCCACCACTCCATCACCTGATCCAGCCGCCTAACATGCAGGCGCTCCTGACCCAGTTGCTGTGTCCTGCCGGAAGATCCGCTGACATTCAACGCCAAGGATCAGGATCTGGAGACCGACGGCATTTGAGCCGGCTTGTGCATTGACGCACCTCACATCGACTAGGTAGGGAACTCAAACAACCTTCTACAGCTTCATGGCTTTTAGTCGACTGATCAGGGACGCAGGCTGAGGAGGGTATGGCGGATGGCACATCTGTACTGGCTGTCGGACGCGGCCTGG
>NZ_JABGCL010000070.1 GCF_019800005.1 Geminicoccus harenae
CGATCGACCAGCCGTTCGAGCTGCCCACCACCCCCGCACCCCACTACCCGTTCGAGCGACAGAGCTATTGGCTGGACGACCCGACCCTGACTCGTGCCGAGCCGGCCACGCCGCCTGCGCGCCCGGCGGACGAGGTCGGCGAAGAGAAGGTCTGGGGCTTCTACGACCAGCTGGCCGAGCTCGCCCGGACCTATCAGGAGCAGGCGGACGGGCCGGTGGACGGCCACCTGACCTTCGGCCTCCTGGATGCGCCCGAGCCCGGCTTCTCCTGGATCCGGGTCCTGTTCGAGGGCGCCGCCGCCGGCCGGCACCACGAGCTCCTGACCAGCTCGCAGCGCGCCATCAAGGAGCTGGCCTTCCAGTCCTTGGACCTCGGTGCCCTGCGCCGCGTCCTCGACTTCGGCTGCGGCCACGGGGCCGACCTGATCACCTTGGCCGGGCGGGCGCCGCATCTGGAGCTGCACGGTTTCACCATCTCGGCGCGCCAGGTCGCGGTCGGCCGTGCGCGCGCCGCCGCCCGGGGCCTGGAGGGGCGGGTTCACATCCACCATGGCGACAGCGCGCAGGACCCGTTCCCCGGCCGGTTCGACCTGATCTTCGGCTTCGAGGTCGCGGGCCTGATCCAGGACAAGGCCGCCCTGTTCCGCAACATCGGCAGCCATCTGAATCCAGGCGGCAGCATGGTGATGGCGGACTTCGTCGCGACCGGCGACCGGATCGCGGCACTCGACACCGCCTCCTTCACCCCCACCGCCCGCGACTGGGCCGAGCTGTTCGCCGGCCAGCGCCTGCGCATCACCGGCTGCACCGACACCAGCGCCGAGGTCGCCAACTTCCTGGACGACCCGGGCTTCGCGGAGGAGGTCGACCTTCTGGTCGCCCGCTACGGCTTTTCCGAGCTGACCCGCCGCCACCTCCTGTCCAACCACAATATCGGCCAGGCCCTGCGCCGCGGCCTGATGCGCTACCTGATCCTGACCGCACATCACGAGCCGGCCACCCGCCCGGAGCTGCTGCTCGCGGCCAACGAGGCGATCCTGCAGGCACCGAATGCCCGCGTGACCCTGCAGCCGGTCCCGGAAGCCGCCTGGTTCTACCGCGCCGAATGGCGCCTGCGCCGGGTGACGCAGCTGGCCGCGCAGCAGCGCGCGGTCCTCGACGAGCAGGTAGCGGCCGCCGCGGCACTGGAGGGCTTGGCCCGTCGGTTCGTCGCCGAGGCCGATCTCGCCACCGCCACGCCGGCACCGGCCTACCGTGCCCTCCATGCCCATCTCATGGCGAGTGCTGGCGCACCGCCGGCCGATGGGCCGACACCCCCCGACCTGCCCGAGGCGAAGCTGCTCCTGCGCTGCGGTCCGGCCCTGCGCGCGGTGATCGAGGGGCGCCGGGACCCGCTGGAACTGCTGTTCCCGGGCGGCGACCTCGCCGCCGCGACCGAGCTCTACCGGGACTCGCCCTTCACCCGTGCCGCCAATGCGGTCGCGGCGGAAGCGTTCGCTGAGCTCCTGGCCGGGCGTGGCCCGGCCCAGGTGATCGAGGTGGGCGCCGGCACCGGCGGCACCACCGCCGCCTTGCTGGACCGCCTGCGCCCGGGCGACCGCTATCTGTTCACCGACGTTTCCCCGGCCTTCGTCACCGCCGGCACGCGCCGCTTCGGCCTGGACGGCCAGCCCTTCGACCTGGAGCGCCCGCTGGCCGGGCAGGGGATCGAGCCCGGCCGGTTCGACATCGTGGTCGCCGCCAACGTCGTCCATGCCACCGCCAACCTCCGCCAGACCCTGGCCCGCATCCGGGAGCTGCTGCGCCCGGGCGGCGCCCTGCTCCTGGTCGAGAACGGCCGGCCCATGCTCTGGGGCGACCTGACCTTCGGCCTGACCGAGGGCATGTGGCGCTTTGCCGACCATGACCTGCGGCCGGACTACGCGCTCCTGCCGCCGCCTGCCTGGCTGCGTCTCCTGGCCGAGGCCGGCTTTGCCGCCGATGCCGTCGATGCCGGCACCGAAGCCACGGCCGCCGCATCGGGGCTGGTGGTCTATCTCGCCCGCCGCAGCGACCGCCGCGTCATCCGGACGGCTGGCGAAGATCTTGCCGGCGCCACCGACGTCATCGACGACCGCGCCCTGCAGGTGCGGGAGGCCGGCGAGGTGCCGGGCTTGGTGGCGGCGGTCCTGGACCTCGCCCGCCAGGCCGTCGCCCTGCCGGTGCCGCCGCGGCTCTGGCTGGTGACGCGCCAGGCCCGCTCCGTGCTGCCGGGCGAGGCCACGGTCCCGGCCCAGGCGGCCGTGCTGGGCATCGCCAACAGCCTGGCGCTGGAGCATCCGGAGCTCCGGGTCACTGTACTGGACTGCGACGACCCGGATCGCGCCCGCGCCATTGTCGGGCAGGATCCGGCCGAGACCAGGCTGGCCCTGCGCCGGGGCGAGCTGCACGCGCTGCGCCTGACGGGCATGCCGATGCCGGCGGAGCCCGTGACGCTGCGCGACGATGCCTCCTACCTGATCATGGGCGGGCTCGGCGGCGTCGGCCGGCAGGTAGCCCGGGAACTGGCCGCGGCCGGTGCCCGCCACCTGGTCCTGGCCGGCCCCACCCTGCGCGAGGTCGAGATCGAGGGGGCGAAGGTCACCCCGATGTGCTGCGATGCCGGCGATGCGGCCGAGGTCGAGGCGCTGATGCGCCGGCTCGCGATCCTGGACCCGCCGCTGCGCGGGATCTTCCATGTCGCGGGCGTGCTCGACGACGCGGTCCTGGACGGCCAGCGCGGCGAGCGGATCGACCGGGTGCTGGCCCCCAAGGTGACCGGTGCCGACCTGCTCGACCGGCTGAGCCGCGGCCTGCCGCTCGACCATTTCGTCCTGTTCTCCTCCTCGGCTGCCCTGCTGGGCTCGGCCGGCCAGGCCAACCACGCCGCCGCCAACGCCTTCCTGGATGCCCTGGCCGAGCGGCGCCGTGCCGAGGGCCTGCCCGGCCTGAGCATCGCCTGGGGTGCCTGGGGCGAGGTCGGTGCGGCGGCCAGGGTAGGCGACGAGGTCGCCCGGCGCGGCCTGCGCCCGATGCCGCCCGCAGCCGCCGCCCGTGCCCTGCGCCGCGCCATGGCCGGCAGCGATCCCGCACTCGGCATCATGGACGTCGACTGGGCCACCTTCTGTGCAAGGTTCGGCGGCCAGCCGCCGCCCTTGTTCGACCTGGTCCATCCCGCCATTGCCGCGGGCACGGCAGCCGCGGCGCCGGCCACGGCATCCGCCGCAGTCCCGGCCGCGGTCGCGGCCCGGGACTTCGCCGGCCTGCCGCCGGAGCATCGCTTCGACGCCCTCCTAATCGAGGTCCGCAGCCAGGCGGCACGGATCCTGGGCCTGCCCGGCATGGACGCGGTGCCGGCCGACGCACCGCTGCGCGAGCTGGGCCTGGATTCGCTGATGACCGTCGAGCTACGCAACGCCCTGGCCGCACTCGCCGGCACCAAGCTGCCCGCGACCCTGGTGTTCGACTGCCCGACCTGCCGCGAGCTGGCCGGCTTCCTCGCCGCCGGCCCGCTCTCCGCCCTGATCCGGCCGCCCGAGGCGGCGGGTGACGGCTTCGACGACCTGGGCACGGACGAGCTGGCAGCCCTCCTGGAACAGGAACTGCTGGCGGCAGGGCGCCATCTCGACGGGACGGCCGGATGAACGATTCGCTCAACGATCGTCTGAAGGAATCGATCCGGGCGATCGCGGCGCTGCGCGCCAAGGTCCAGCAGCTGGAATCCCAGCGCCCCGGGTCCCGGCGCGGTACGCCAGTCGCCGTGACCGGCATGGCCTGCCGGATGCCGGGTGCTTCGGACCTGGACGGCTTCTGGCGCAACCTCCTGGATGGCGTCGATTCGGTGGGCCCGGTGCCGGCGGACCGCTGGGACGGACAGGCCTGGCACGACCCGGACCCGGATGCGCCCGGCCGGATCGGCTACCGCCAGGCAGCGTTCCTCGACGGGATCGACCGGTTCGACGCCGAGCTGTTCGGTATCTCGCCGGCCGAGTCCGTCTCCATGGACCTCCAGCAGCGCCTGCTCCTGGAGGTCGCCTGGCATGCGCTGGAGGATGCCGGCTTGGCGCCCGACCGCCTGCAGCGCCGGCCGGTGGCTGTGTTCCTCGGCCTGAACAGCACCGACCACCTGCTCTCGGCCCTGGCCGACCCGGAAGCCGTCGACCCGCACATGCTGTCCGGCGCCGTGGCGAGCGTCGCCGCCGGCCGGCTCGCCTTCGTGCTGGGCCTGACCGGCCCGGCCCTGGTGGTCGACACTGCCTGCTCCTCCTCGCTGGTCGCGGCCCAGCTCGCGGTGGAAAGCCTGCGCCGCGGCGAGTGTGACGTCGCGATCGTGGGCGGGGCCCACCTCCTGCTCGAGCCGCACGTGCCGGTGGCCCTCAGCCGGGCGCGGATGCTGGCCCCGGACGGCCGCTGCAAGCCGTTCGGCGAGGGGGCCGACGGGTTCGGCCAGGGCGAGGGCTGCGGCGTAGTAGTGCTGAAGCGCCTGGGCGACGCCGAGGCGGCCGGCGACCGGATCCGCGCCATCATCCAGGGCGCCGCCGTGAACCAGGACGGCCGCTCCGCCGGCCTGACCGCACCGTCCGGCCGTGCCCAGGAGGCGGTCATCCGCGCGGCCCTCGCCGATGCCGGGCTGGACCCCGCCGCCGTCGACGCGATCGAGGCGCACGGCACCGGCACGGGCCTTGGTGACCCGGTCGAGATGCACGCACTGGCCAGGGTCTTTGGCGAGCGCGACCGCCCGCTCTGGGTCGGTTCCCTGAAGGGCAATGTCGGCCATCTCGCCGCCGGGGCCGGCATTGCCGGGCTGATCAAGGCCGTGCTGATGGCCGAGCACGGCACCGTACCGCCCTCCCTCCATTGCCGCCGCCTGAACCCGCATATCGAGCTGGAGGGGGCCGACCTGCGCGTTCCCGGCAGCCCGGCACCGGTGCCGCTGCGCGCCGTGGGCGTGAGCAGCTTCGGCTTCAGCGGCACCAACGCCCATCTCGTGGTGGCACCAGCACCGATTGTGCGAAACGAACCCGGGATCCCGGAGAACCACCGGCCACAGCTCCTGATCTCGGCGCACACGCCGCAGGCACTCCAGGAACTGGTCGCCGCCTACCGTGAAAGGCTGGCCCAGGCACCGGACAGTTTCCGCGACCTCTGCCACAGCGCCGCCGCCGGCCGCGCCAAGCTGCCCTGGTGGATCTGCGTCGGCCATCCCGACGAGCTCGCCACCGCCGTGCCCCGCCAGGGCGGCCATCCCGAGATCGGCCCGCAGCCCGGCCGCAAGGTGGCGCTGCCGCTCACCCCGCTGCAGGGCCAGGCCTTCCCCGCCCGCCGCAGCCGGGCGCTGCCGGCACCCGCAGCCTTGCCGGGCCGCTTCATCAACAGCCCGTCCGCCGACCGCCAGCTCGAGACCGTGCTCGACCTGGTCCGGCTGCCGTGGCTGGCCGACCACCAGGTCGGCAACCGGGTCGTCGTTCCGGGTGCCGTGCTCCTGACGCTGATGGCCGCGGCGGCACCACCGGACCGGCCGCATTTGGCCGACATCCGCTTCATCGACCCGGTCGTGCTGGACGGCCCGGTGCGCCTCGTCACCCTGGCCACGCCCGATGGCGAGATCACGGTCACGAGCCGCGGCGGTGCCAGCTGGATCACCCATGCCCGGGCCACCGCCAGCGCCATCGCCGCGACCCCACAGGTGGCAAGCCCGACTGCCGGCACGACCCTTTCCCGCGAGGCCTGGCGTAACGCGCTGGCCGGGCGGGGCATCACCATCGGCCCGGCCTTCCAGGCGATCCAGCGCATGGAGCGGGAAGGCGGCCGGTCCGAAGCCAGGCTGGAGCGCCCGGACGGCCTGCGCCAGGAAGGCGTGCCGCTCCATCCGGCCCTGCTCGACGCGGCCCTGCAGGTGGCCGGCGGCACGCTGGACGGCGAGGCGACCCTCTTGCCCGTGGGCATCGGCCGGGTCAGCCTGCTGGGTACTGCCGGCGGCCCGCTGCGCGCCACCGCCACGCGCCGGGCCGGCGGCGACGAGCCCGCCATCGACATCGTCCTGGAATCCGCCGGCCGCCCGGTCGCCCTGGTGGAAGCCATGCAGGTGCGGGAGGTGGCCGTGGCCGCCCCGGCGGACTGGCTGGCCGGCATCGCCTGGGAGGCCGCACCCGAGCCGACCCTCCCGGCGGCCCGGCCGGCCACGCTGGTGCGGGTGGGCGAGGCCGGCCTGACGCCGGCGGCAGCGCTCGGGGAACTGCGCCGGCTGGCGGCACTGCCATCGCCGCCGCGCGTCTGCCTGGTCATCCGTTCGACCGCGACCGACCCGGCTGCCGGGGCCGCGGTGGGCCTCGCCAGCGCGCTGCGCCAGGAGCGGCCGGAGCTCGACCTGCGCTGCATCGAGGCGGTGGGCGAGGTCACGGACGACGCCATCGCCGCCGAGGCCGCCCGCCCGGACGGCGAGCCCTGGATCCGCCTCACCGCTGCCGGGCGCGAGCGCCCGCGCCTGGTGAAGCTGCCGGTACCGGTGGCACCGCCCGCAGACCTGTCCGGCACCGTCCTGATCACCGGCGGGTTCGGTGGCATCGGCCGGGCGATGGCCGGCTGGGCGATCGCGCGCGGCGCAACCGCACTGGTCCTGGTCGGACGGCACCCGGCGCCGTTGCCGCCCATGCCTGTCCCGGTCATCCCGCTCGCCCTGGATGCCGCGGCCGCCGATGCCGCGGCCGTCATGGCGGACGCCCTGGAAGGCCTGCCGCCGCTGGGTGCGATCATCCATGCCGCCGGCCTGCGCGGCGATGCGCTCCTGGACGAGCTGACCCCGGAGCGGCTGGACGCGGTGCTGGCGCCGAAGCTCACCGGCGCCTTCGCCCTCCATGCGCTGAGCCAGCGCCACCCGGTCCGCCACTTCCTCCTGTTCGGCTCGATCGCGAGCTTCATCGGCGCTGCCGGTCAGTCCGCCTATGCCGCCGCCAATGCCGCGCTCGATGCGTTCGCCGCGTTCCGTGAGGCCCAGGGTCAGCCGGCGAAGGTCATCGACTGGGGGCGCTGGGAAGGCGAGGGCATGGCCGCCACACTGAGCTTGGCACAGCAGGCGCGCATCGACCGGCGCGGCATCCGGTCCATGCCGGTGGCCCAGGCGCTGGCCGCGCTGGACGCGGCGATCGCGCGGCCCGAGGCCAGGATCGTGCTGGCCGCGTTCGACCGGGCACTCCTGGCGGCCGCCGACCCGCCGCCGCTCCTCCAACGCTACCTGGCCGAGGTCCCGGCGCAGGAGGCGTCCGGCGACGACCTGGCGTCGATCGTCGCCCGGGTCCTCGGCCGCCCGGTCGAGCCGGACCGGCCGCTCACCGCCTACGGGCTGGACTCCCTGATGGCGGTCGATCTGCGCAACCGGCTGAACCGGCGGTTCGGCGCCAGCCTGCAGCTGGCCGACATCCTGTCCGGCATCGATCTGGCCGGGCTCGACCGGCGGCTGGCCGAAACGGCCGACGACGAGGTGGAGGTGCTGACCCTATGAGTATCGCCGACCTCGTTCGCGACCTGGAGCGCCGCGGCGTCGAGCTGGCGGTGGACGGCGAGGCGCTGACCATGCGTGCGCCGAAAGGGGCGCTCGCCGAGCACGACCGCGAGGCACTGCGCCTGCGCAAGGGCGAGATCCTGGCCTGGCTGAAGGGCGAAGCCGCCGAGGCGGATGGCGGCAGCTTCCCGCTCACCGACATCCAGCAAGCCTATCTGGTGGGCCGCGCCGCCGAACTGGAGCTGGGCCGGGTCGGCTGCCATGCCTATCGCGAGTTCGAGGCGGAGAGCTACGACCTCGCCCGGCTGGAGGAGGCCTGGAACCTTCTGGTCCGCCGCCACCCGATGCTGCGCGCGGTGTTCACCGGCGACCGGCAGCAGGTCCTGCCGGAGGTGCCCCACTACAGGATCGAGGTCACCGACCTGCGCGGCGACCCCGAGGCCGCCCGGAAGCTGGACTCGATCCGCGCCGAGCGCTCGCACCACGTGTTCGACCCGTCCGGCTGGCCGCTGTTCGACATCCGCGCGACCTTGCTGGACGACCGGGTCCGCCTCCATGTCGGCGTCGACCTGCTGATCGCCGACGCGGTGAGCCTGGTGCAGCTGTTCCAGGAGTGGGGCGCGCTCGCCCGAGACCCTGGCGCGGCGCTGCCGGCACCGGAGGCGAGCTTCGCCCAGCACTGCCGGGCGCTGGCCCGCCGCGGTGCCGGTGCCGCGGAAGCCTACTGGCAGGAGCGCCTGCCGACCCTGCCGGGCGGGCCCGACCTGCCGCACCGCAAGCTGGATGGCCCGCCCCGCTTCACCCGCCACACCCACCGCATCCCCGCCAAGACTTGGACGGGCCTGAAGGAAGCCGCCCGGCAGCGCGGCATCACGCCGTCTGCCCTGCTCGCCACCGCCTATGGCGACATCCTGGCCGCCTTTTCCCGGCAGCCGGGCTTCCTGATCGTCCTCACCACCTTCGCCGCCCCACCCGGCATGGCGAACGTGGTCGGCGACTTCACCTCGACGATCCTGCTGGAGGTGGACACCACGCCCGCCAGCTTCGCCGAACGGGCCGCCGCCCTGCAGAAGCGCCTGGCGGAAGACCTGGACCATGCCGCGATGAGCGGCGTGCGGGTCATGCGCGAGCTGCGCCGCCACCGCCCGGACATCACGCCCGCCACCGCAGTGTTCACCAGCACGCTGGGCCACCAGGTGCTGGGCGGGCGCTCGCCACTCGCTTGGCTCGGCCGCACCGTCCACGCCATCACCCAGACCCCGCAGGTCGCGATCGACCACCATGTGGTCGAGGAGGAGGGCGACCTGCTGGCCTCCTGGGACGTGGTGGAGGACCTGTTTCCTGCTGGGGTGGTGGGTTCGATGTTCGCGGCCTACGGCCGGCTG
>NZ_JABGCL010000006.1 GCF_019800005.1 Geminicoccus harenae
CAGGGTGGGAAGTCCTTCGGCAACATCCGCCAGCCGCCGCCGCTGCGCGCCATGTAGCGAATCGCATTCAGCACCTCACGCAGGTTGGTCTTGGGCTTGCGCCCGCGCCTGGGCACCTGCGGCAGCAGCGGCTGGATCTGCTGCCATTCCTCGTCCGTCAGATCAGTCGGATAACGCTTGGTCTTGCGGGCGATCTCGGCCATCCGCCCACGGCTCTCTCGGGTCCACATCCCGAGCTTCCACCACAGCCGTTCTGGCTCAGCAACCCATTCTCAAACAGGCTCTAAGAGCGTGTTTAAGATGGATTTCTACGGCAGTGGTGATGTGACTCTTGGCGCGTCGGACCGGAGCTGGAGAGCTGACACCGATGCCGAGACGGAAGCCGCCGCGGCGGCAAGCGCATGATACTGACCTGACAGACGGTCAGTGGAAGCTGATCGCGCCGCTGGTCTCCGAGCCGCGTCCTGGTCGGCGGCCGCGCAAGGTGTGCTCGCGCGAACGGGTGAATGCGATCCTCCATTTCCTACGTGCCGGCGTGGCTTCGCGCCTGCTGCCGACCTGCCGACCTGGCAGGCGGTGGTCGTGAGCCTTCTCAAACGCACTCCTGATGGCGCGCATCTTGGCTAATAGACCGATTGGTTCCATATGCCATCCATGGCTAAAGGCACTCCCATATCGTCACCCATAGGACGACCTCGCGAGTTCGAGCTTGATGAAGCTGTCCGCAAGGTCATGAACGTATTCTGGGATCGTGGATATCACGACGCCTCGCTTCCCGATCTGCTTGACGGCATGGAGCTGTCGAGAGGCAGTTTCTACAAGGCATTCGGCGACAAAAGAGGAGTCTTCCTGCGCGCCCTCGATGTCTACATCGATGATGCGGTCCGTCAGGTCGGGGATAGCCTGAGTGGAGATGCATCTCCGAAAGCGGCCATTCGTGCTGCTTTCGAGCGTCATGCGGAGCTTTCCTCCGGGAAGGACGGTCTGCGCGGCTGCTTCGTGGTGCTGACGGCCACCGAGATGCTCCCTGGAGACAAGGAAGTTTCGGCTCGGATATCCCGATTGTTCCGGCGGCTGCAGGATCTTTTTGCAGCTGCGATCATCCGGGCGCAGGCCTTGGGGGAGATTGACCAGCTTCTGGATGAGCGGGCCCTGGCAAGGTTCCTCGTGTGCCAAATCCAGGGGATGAGGGTATTGGGCAAGGCCGGCGCAGAGCAGGACGACATGCGGGCGATGGTTGATCTTGCCCTGAAGCCGTTGGGCTGACTCAAATTTGGAACCAAACGGTACAGAAATCGCGAACGAGTGACCTCGCGGCGCGATGAAAGAGGTCGACCCATGGGCGCGAGTACTTGGAGAATTCTGCTTACGCACGAGTGAAAAGTACTGCGCGGCTATCCTGCCGCGTCATGCAGCCCCTGTGTCTTTAACTTGAAGGAAAACGAAGAGTGTCCACCGAATTCCTGAACCATGTGAGCGTCGTGACCGGAGCATCGAGCGGCATCGGCTTTTCAATTGCGAATGTCCTCATCGAGGAGGCGCCAGGCGCGTCTATATCACCGGCCGCTCAGCCAGGGCACTCGGCGAGGCCGCCGCTCAACTCGGTCCGGCAGCGGTTGCGGTTGTGTCGGATGTTTCCAGCTTCTCCGATCTGGGAAAACTCAAAACCAAAATAGAAAAGCATGGCGACCGCCTGGATTCCGTTTTCGCAAATGCCGGGATCTGCGAAAAAAACGAACTCGGTAATACCAGCGAAGGTGCGTTCGACAAGACGTTCGATATCAACGTGAAAGGCGTTTTCTTCACTGTCCAGACCTTGCTGCCTCTCCTGAACGACGGTGCATCCCTCGTGCTCACGGCGTCTATCTGCGCCAATAACGGCATGGAGGAGCTCAGCCTCTACAATGCTTCGAAGGCGGCCGTGAGATCATTTGCACGAACCTGGGCCAATGATCTTCGCAATCGGAAGATCCGTGTGAATGCACTCAGCCCCGGTTTCACATTCACATCACCCTTTGAGAATGGCCTCCAAATGAATGATGCCGAGATTGAAGCTTTGAAGGATCACGTTGCTGGGCAAGTCCCGCTTGGCTACATGGCAGAGCCAGCCGAAATCGCATCGGCCGCTCTTTTTCTGGCATCGACCGATGCCCGCTATGTCAACGGCATCGAGATGACTGTCGACGGCGGTGTATCGCAAATCTGAGGGCGGGGACTACGAAGCCCGCATCGACGTCTCCGAAGCCTTCATCCACGTCGCCATGAGCAGCCTGCTCCTGCGCCGCATCAGCCACTGGTCACATTCTCAAACGGGCTATTGTTCGTATAAACGTACGTGAGACGTCAGGCATCTGATTTCCACGGGCCGTTGATGCCGCTCCAGGCCGTCCACTGATCGACCAAGCCTGCCTGCGTCGCCCGGCCGCCCTCTCGTGGCCATCCTGGCCAATGCCCGGAGGCGACAGCTTCATCGCGGGCTTTCTCCACGCGCGACTTCGCGGCAAAGATGTGGCCGACAGCCTCGCCGCCGGCCGGGACGCCGCAGCCAAGACCTGCATGCACCCGGGCGGCTTTCCTCAGCCGCTCGAAAGGCTCTGACCCCAAGATGTTGATCGACCTCGACGACGTTCGCGCCGCAGCCGCCCGCCTGCAGGGCAAGGTCCGCCGCACGCCCATGATGCCGGCCGACCAGATGCTGGCGCCGCCCGCGGATGCGTCGCTCTGGCTGAAGCTGGAATGTTTGCAGGTCACCGGCTCCTTCAAGGCGCGCGGTGCCACCAACCGCCTGCTCCAGACCCCGCCCGAGAAGCTGAAGAACGGCATCGTCACGGCGTCCGGCGGCAACCATGGCCTGGCGGTGGCCAGGGCCGGCCGGCTGGCCGGCGTGCGCACCACCGTGTTCCTGCCCGAGACCTCCTCGCCGGCCAAGCGCGCCAAGATCGCTGCCTGGGGTGCCGATGCAAGGGTGGTGGGCGCCCAGTGGGACCAGTCGAACCTGGCGGCCCACCAGTTCGCCGAGGAGACCGGCGGCACCTATTTCCATCCCTTCGCGGATCGTGACGTGGTGGCGGGGCAGGGGACGGTCGCCCTGGAGGTGCTGGAGGAGCATCCCGACACCAACGTGTTCCTGATCGCGATCGGCGGCGGCGGCCTGGTCGCCGGCATGTCCACCGTGATCCGGGCGCTCAAGCCGGATGCGCGGATCATCGGCATCGAGCCCACCGGCTCGCCCACCCTCCATGCCAGCCTGGCCGCCGGCGAGGCAGTGACCCTGCCCAAGGTGACGACCACCATCCCGACCATGGGCTGCGGCCGCACTGCCGACCCGATCTACGAGATCGCCGCGAAGAACATCGACGAGATCGTGCTGCTGGAGGACGAGCAGATGGTCGAGGCCGCGAAGTGGCTGTGGTTCGAGTTCGGCCTGTCCGCGGATGCCAGCGGTGCCGCGGCCGCCGCCGCCCTGCGCACCGGTGCGGTCAAGGTGGAAAAGGGCGACAAGGTCTGCATCCTGGTCTGCGGCTCCGGCACGGACGGGATCGGCTGACCAGGGCGGCATGAAGGCCGGGCCTGCAGCACGCCTGGGCCTGGACGGCCCGCTGGTCGCCCATGGCCTGCGCCTGGCCTTCGCCGCCTGGCTCGCCTTCACCATCGCCACGCTGCTGGGCATCCCGCACGCCTACTGGGCAGCGACGCCGATCTGGGTCGTGGCGCAGCCGCACAAGGGGCTGCTGTTCGAGCGGGCCTTCTTCCGGGTGGCCGGCACGCTGGTGGGTGCCGGCTTCGGCTTTGCCCTCGTCCATCTTGTGGATCTTCCCTGGCTGCAGTTGCTCCTGCTGTCCTTCTGGATCGCGATCAACGGCAGCCTCACCCATATCCTGCGCGGCGTGCATGGCTATGGCGCGCTGCTCTCGGGCATGACCGCCGCGGTCGTCGTCCTGCCGATGCTGTTCTTCGCGGAGGACGCCACCGGCACGGCGCAGGCGCGGGTGATCTGCACCCTGATCGGCGTGGTGGTGGTCACGCTGGTGACCGGCTTCTTCACCCCCGCCTCGCCCCGCCAGGAACTGTATGACCGGGTGCGCCGGCTCTCGCGTGATGCGCTGCGCTTTGCCGCTGCCGCCATCGACGGGCTGACCGGCGCGGATGCGGCCGCCGAGCGCAAGCTCCTGGCCGCGATGAGCGAAGCCAGCGAATCAGCCAGCCTGATCACCGCCGGCTCCGTGGACGGCTATCGGCGCCTGCGCCATGTCCAGGGCCTGCTGGTCGCGGCCCTGGCCACCATGGCGGCGGCCCAGGCATCGGGCCAGCGCCGGCGACGCGGCGCGGCCCGGCTGCCGGCCGAGCTCGGCGCTCACCTGGTGAAAATGGCCGAGGCACCTGCGCTGCCGGCGGCACTGGCCGATCTCCTGCCCGGCCTGCGCGCGCAGGACCCGCGGCTTGCCCAGGCACTGGAGCGCCAGTCCGGTGCCGAGGCGCTGCTGACCGACGACCCGAAGAGCGCCGATGCCCGCTCCTTCCGCCGCAAGGCGGTCTATCTCGCCCCGCATCGCGAATGGCAGGTCGCGATCATGACCGGCATCGTCCCGGGCCTGGGCGTGCTGCTGGGCGGCATCGCGGGATGGTGGTCCGGCTGGCCGATGGCCGAGCTGGCCGTGCTGGGCCTGTGCATCTTCTCGATGGTGCTGGGCAGCCTGCCGCTGCCGCAGGTGATCGCCCCCAGGATGCTGGAAGGCGTGCTGGGCGGCGTGGTGATGGCGATCCTCTACCGGCTGGCCGTGCAGCCCCTGGTCGCCTCACCCCTGGAGCTGATCGTCTCGATGGCGCCGTTCATGGCGCTGGGCGGCCTGGTGCGGGCCAGCCGGCGCACCGCCATTCCCGGCATCGACTTCAACATGTGCTTCCTCCTGACCAGCCAGGCCGTCCTGCCCACGCCGGCCGCCCCGCTCGGCACCATCCTGGAGGAAGCCGCCGCCCTGGTGCTCTCGGCACTGGTCGTCACCACCGGCTTCCGCCTGCTGCCGCGCCGGCCCGACCGGCAGGCCATGGCGGTGGCGGAAGCGATCCGCGGCGACCTCGCCCTGCTGGTGGCAGGGCTACGGCCATCGGCACCGGCCGGCAGCGTCGGCCCGGCCAGGATATTGCGGCTGATGCTGCATCTGGGCCGGGCCGCTAGCCTGGGGGCCCGGGCGCCGGCCGGGCTGCTCGCGGTGCTCAATCTGGGCCACGCCATCGTCGGCCTGCACCGTGAGCTGGCACGGCCGGACCTGGACCATGCCACGCGCCGCACCCTCGACGAGGCGCTGGCAGCCCTGCGTGATTTGGCGATCGCCCCGGACGAGGTCGCGGTTCTCCTGGAGCAGCACGCAGCCCATGTGCCTGAGCCGCAGGCATGGGGTGCGCTGCTGGAGACGGCCGCCGCGTTGCGTGGCGGGAAGGAACTGCTCCGCTTCGGCCTGGCCGGGCGCTAGCCGCTCAGCCCCACAGCGCCGGCCTGGGCGGGTCCAGCACGCCAGCTTCGACCACCATGCTCGGCTGCCGGTCGGTGCGCAGGAGGAACGGCGCGTCCAGGTCGATCAGGAAGGTGCCCTCGACCAGATGGCTGGCCGGCGCCATGGCGAGCGAGGTGCCGAGCATGCAGCCCACCATCACGTGCATGCCTGCATCGCTGGCCGCATCGCGCAGGGCCAACGCCTCGGTGAGCCCGCCGGTCTTGTCGAGCTTGATGTTCACCCCGGCATAGCGGTCGACCAGGCGCGGCAGGTCGGCCGAGACATGGCAGGACTCGTCGGCGATGAGCGGCACGATGCTGCGGAAGCCGGCCAGCGCCGCATCGGCCCCGGCCGGCAGCGGCTGCTCGATCGCGACCACGCCGAGCCCGGCCAGCGCCTCGTGGCAGCGGCCGAGCAGTTCCAGCGACCAGGCCTCGTTGGCATCCACGATCAGCCGGACCCCGGGCACGGCGCCGGTGATCGCCGCCACCCGCTCCAGCACCTGCTCGCCATCGAGCTTGACCTTGAGGAGCTGGTCCGGCCCGAGCTTGCGCGCGGCCTCCGCCATCGCTGCCGGCGTGTCGATGCTGAGGGTCATGGCGGTGCGGAACCGCGTCGGCGGAGCGATGCCGGCCAGTTCCGCCACGGTCTTCCCGGTGAGCTTGGCTTCCAGGTCCCAGAGCGCGCAGTCCAGCGCGTTGCGCGCGGCCCCGGCCGGCAGCCGCTGCAGGAGCCGGCTCCGGCCCGCCGCGTCCGGCGTGATCCTGGCAAGGTCCAGCGTCTCCATCTGGAAGCCCACCGCTTCCGGCGTCTCGCCATAGCGGGTGTTCGGCCCGCTCTCGCCGCGACCGACCGCATCGCCCTCGCGCAGCGTCGCGACCACGACCCGGGTCTCGGTGCGGCTGCTGCGCGAGATGCGGAACACGCCCGCCAGCTCGTGTCGCTCGATCGTCACCTGAAGGTCCATCGCCGTTCAGCCCGGCAGGTTGGCGACGATGGGTGCCGTGCCGTGGCGCACCGGGTCGACGCAGGGCAGGTGGAACTCCTGGCCGATCACCCGGCAGAGCAGGTCGGCCTCATCCGGCTTCATGTGCTGGGTGTTGAGCGCGATCCCGACGAAACGAGCGTCCGGGTTGGTCAGGCGGGCTGCCGCCAGGTTCGCCGCCATGGCCTCGCTCAGGCCCGGCACGGGATAGTCCGGCATGTGCCGCATGCGCTCGCGGGTGGGTTCGTGGCACATCACCAGCGCATCGGCGGCGGCCCCGTGCAGGAGGCCCAGCGATACCCCGGCATAGGACGGGTGGAACAGGGAGCCCTGACCCTCGATCACCCACCAATGGTCGGGGTCGCGGTCGGGCGTCAGCCATTCGATCGAGCCGGAGATGAAGTCCGAGATCACCGCATCCAGCGGCACGCCGCTGCCGGCGATCAGGATGCCGGTCTGCCCGGTCGCGGCGAACTCGGCATCGAGACCCTGCTTCTTCATCTCGGCTTCGAGCAGGAGCGAGGTGTACATCTTGCCGATCGAGCAGTCGGTGCCGACCGTGAGCAGGCGCTTGCCCTGCCGGCGCTTGCCCTTGCCGACCGGGTAGTTGCCGGCGCTGTGGCGCACGTCGATCAGCCGGCGGCCGAGCTCTTCGGCGCGCTGCCGGACCGGTGCTATGTCGGCGAGCTTGGCATGCAGCCCGTTGGCCACGTCCATGCCCAGCTCCAGCGCCTCCATGATGGCCGGCAGCCATGCCTCGTCGATATAGCCGCCATGGTTGGCGATCCCCAGCACGAGGGTACGCGCACCCTTGGCCGCGGCCTCGGCCGGCGTGAGGTCGGGCAGGCCCACGCTCAGCGTGCAGCCAGGCAGGCGGTACTGGCCCACGCAGCGCTCGGGCCGGAACACCGCGATGCCGCGTGCCGTCTTGGCGCTGATCGGGTCGCGCACATCGCCGAGATAAAGGAGATAGGGGCTGGCCAGCATCGCCTTGACCATCATCCGTTGAGGCTCATGTCGGGCCACAGCCTAGCGACCATGGGTCCGCTCGTCGCATAGCCAGAGTGGCAGGCCCATGAGCCTGGGTTATGGTCTGCGGGAGGATACCGGACAGAAGAACGGCCCGATGCGCCTGCGCCACCTCGAGGTCTTCAACACGGTGATGCTCGCCGGCACCGCCAGTGCCGCCGGGCGCCTGCTGCGCATCTCGCAGCCGGCGGTGACCAAGCTCCTGGCCCAGGCCGAGGCCGAGGCGGGCCTGCGCCTGTTCGAGCGCGACCGGGGCCGGCTGGTGCCCACCGCCGAGGCCCAGGCCCTGTTCGCCCAGACCCGCAAGGCGTTTGCCGCGATGGACGATGTCCGCAGGCTCGTGCGCAACCTGCGCGACAGCCAGGCCGGCCGCATCCGGGTCGCCGCCATCCCCGCCCTCAGCCTGGGCGTGCTGCCGCGCGCGGTGCAGCGCTTCCTCCGCCTGCTGCCCGGCACGGGCTGCGAGGTCGCCACCCATCACACCCACGAGATCATCCAGGACCTGCTGCACCATGAGCTGGACGTGGGCTTCGTGTTCAATGCGCCCCCGCACGAGGCGGTCCAGGCCGTGCCGCTCGCCCAGGCGAGAATGGTCGCGGTGGCGACCGACCCGGCCTTGCCGCAGCCTTTGTCCCTGGGCGATCTCGCTGGCCGGCCGTTCATCGCCCTGGATCCGGCCGATCCGCTGGGTGAGCTGCTGCAGGGTGCCGCGCGGCGGGCCGGGCTGGAGCCACGGGTGGCCGTGCGGGTGCAGACCTACCATACCGCCCTGATGATGGCCCGCTCCGGCGTCGGCATCGCGGTCATCGACCGCTACACGGCGCTGGCGCTCGGGCAGGGCAGCGTGGTGCGCGAGCTGGATCCGCCGATCGCGTTCACCCTACATGCGCTGACCGCCCGCTCGCGCCAGGCCGGGCATCTGGTCGACCGGTTCGTCGCCTGCCTGAAGGCAGCCGAGCGCGAGATCGCCCGGGCAGCGGGCTGATCCCGTCTCACAAAACCGTTCGTGGCGCGTCTGCGGCCGGAATGGCTGATCTTGCGGCAGCTTGGATCGATGGCTGTAGCTAGTCTAGTTACAGTATTCATGATGGACTATTGACCTTTCCGGCCACTGCGCAGATCTCGCTCCCCGGTCCCCTGGAGGGCCGTTTTCTCAGCGCAGGGGGCCGTGATGGACGTCGCGCCCGATGCGGCCGTGGCGTCCGCCGACACCCAGCCGTTCGTCCTCGTCACCAAGAACCGAATGCTGGTCGCCACGGGCTGCCGGCACCTCCTGTCCGCGGCCGAGGCGGGCGAGCCCGAGACGGTGCTCCACGGCGGTGGCGACGGTGCCGCCATGCTGGTCGGTGCTCTCCCTTATGACCGTAGCCGCCCGCCGCATCTGTTCCAGCCGGAGACCGTCCGGCAGATGGAGCGTCCCGCCGCACCGGCGGAACGGCCATGCCCGGTGATCCGGTCGATCGCCGCGTGCCCGGACCCGGCCCGGTTCCAGGCGGCGGTCGCCCGCGTGGTGGACCTGCTGGCGAGCGGCCAGGAACTGCGCAAGGTCGTCCTGTCGCGGGCGCTGGACCTGGTGGTGGACCGGCCGATCGATGTCGAGCAACTGGTCGCCCGCTTGGCGCTGGACGAGCAGGCCACCGTGTTCGCCGTTCCGCTCCCGGCCGGCCGGTGGCCGGCGCCGCGCTGCCTGGTCGGCGCCACGCCGGAGCTGCTGCTCGCGAAGAACGATGCCGTGATCCGGTCCCACCCGCTGGCCGGCTCGGCACGGCGCTCGGCCGATCGTGTCAGCGACCGCAGCGCTGCCGATGGCCTGATCCGGTCCGACAAGGACCGGCGCGAGCATGCCATGGTGGTCGAGGCGATCCTGGACCAGCTCGCCCCCTGCTGCCGCGATCTCGCGAGGCCTCCGGCACCGGAACTGATCGCCACGCGCAGCATGTGGCACCTGGGCACGCGCATCGAGGGCAGGCTGAAGGACCCGGGGATCAGCTCCGTCCGCCTGGCCGGCCTGCTGCATCCCACCCCGGCCGTGTGCGGCACGCCGCGCGACCTGGCGGACCGGGCGATCCGTGCGCACGAGGGCTATGAGCGCGATTTCTATGCCGGGGCGGTCGGCTGGTGCGATGCCGCCGGCGACGGTGCCTGGTACGTGTCGATCCGCTGCGCCGAGATCGCCGGGACCCAGGCCCGGCTGTATGCGGGTGCCGGGATCGTGGCCGGTTCCGATCCGGCGGCCGAGCTGGAGGAGACCCAGGCCAAGTTCACCGCCCTCCTGGCGGCCCTGGGCGTCGACGCGCCTGCTGCCATCCCGCCCTGTTCCGCCGCGCCGGCCCAGCCGGATCGCCCCTGCCTGACCTGTCCTGCCTGAAATGAGGATCCGCCGCGATGGGCCTGCCCAAGATCGGCCATTACGAGCTGCCACAGGAGCACGAGCTGCCGGCCGCCCGCGCCCCCTGGAAGGTGGCGGCCGGCCGGGCGGCCCTGCTGATCCATGACATGCAGCATCATTTCCTGGACCGCTTCACGCCGGACGTGGCGCCGATCGCGCCGGTGATCGAGCATGTCGGGCGGCTGGCGCGCCACTGCCGGGCGGTGGGCATGCCCGTCTTCTACACGGCCCAGGAAGGTGACCAGGACCGGCGCGACCGCGGGCTGCAGGCCGACCTCTGGGGCCCGGGCATGAGCTGGGACCGCCAGCCGATCATCCCGGCCCTGGCGCCGGAGAAGGGCGACCACGTCCTGGTCAAGCACCGCTACAGCGCGTTCCAGCGCAGCAACCTGGAAACGCTGATGCGCGCGCGCGGCCGCGACCAGCTCATCATCTGCGGGGTGTACGCCCATATCGGCTGCCTGCTCACCGCAGCGGAGGCGTTCATGCGCGACATCGAGCCGTTCTTCGTCGCCGACGCGCTGGCCGACTTCTCGCGCGAACGGCACGACATGGCGGTGCGCTACGTGGCCGAGGTGTGCGGCGTGCCGATCGGGACGGAGCGGCTGATCGGGGAGCTCGGCTGATGCGACCGAGCGGCATCGCGGGCAAGATGGCGCTGGTCACCGGGGCTGCCGGCGGCATCGGTGCCGCGGTGGTGCGCCTGCTCCACGAGGAAGGTGCGCGCGTGGTCGCGGCCGACCTCGATCCGGGTGCGGTGGCCTTCCCGGAGCCCGTCCGTGCCGAGCCGTTGGACGTGCGCGACAGCCAGGCGGTCGATGCGCTGGTGGCAAGAGTCGAGGCGGAATGGGGGCCGATCGACATCGGCGTGAACGTCGCGGGCGTGCTGGCGACCGATCTCGTGGTCGACACAAGCGATGCGACTTGGCAGCAGGTGTTCGAGGTGAACACGGCCGGCGTGTTCCGGGTCTGCCGGGCGCTCGCCAGGCGGATGATCCCGCGAGGGCGGGGCGACCTCGTGACCGTCAGCTCCAATGCCGCCGGCATCCCCCGCCACGCCATGGCCGCCTATGCTGCGTCCAAGGCAGCCTCCACCATGTTCACGCGCTGCCTGGGCCTGGAGCTGGCCGCCCACGGAATCCGCTGCAACATCGTAGCGCCCGGCTCGACCCTGACGCCGATGCAGACCGGGATGTGGGCGGATGCCGACGGCGCCGAGCAGGTGATCCAGGGCTCACTTGCGACCTTCAAGACCGGCATCCCGCTGCGCAAGCTGGCGACGCCCGAGGACGTCGCCAATGCGGTGATCTTCCTCCTGTCCGACCAGGCCGGCCACATCACCATGGCCGACCTCTATGTGGATGGCGGCGCCACGCTGCGCGGCTGAGGGCGGGGGCCGTTGCCGGGTCAGAGCCAGCGCTTGAGGCGGAACACCAGCCAGGGCACCCCAGCCGAGAGCAGCATCAGGCCCAGCGCCCAGGCATAGCCCCAGCGCCAGTGCAGCTCCGGCATGTGGTCGAAGTTCATGCCGTAGATGCTGGCGACCACCACGGGCGGGGTGATCACCATGCCCACGATCGAGAGCAGGTAGATCACCTTGTTCTGCTGGACGTCGATCAGGCCGACCGTGGCGTTGACCATGAAGTCCATGCTGTTGTTGAGGTCCTGGTCGTAGTCGGCGATCGCCTTGAGGTCGCCTTCGATGGCGTTGAACTGGGCGGTGCGCGGATGGTCGACGCCGTGGATCCGGCGGAACGCCACCAGCCGCTCCAGGCTGTGCAGGCATTCGCGCAGGCCGAAGCTGGTCCGGTGGTGGATGCCGATGCGCTCGATCGCATCCTGCAGGACATGGATGCGCCGGCTGAGCACCGGCTGATGCCGGCCCTCGGTCACGGTAGTCCGGCCGTGGAAGATCGCCCCCTCGATCCGCTTCAGGTCCTCGCCGATGAACTCCAGCCGGTCGGCGATCCGGTCGATCATCACCTCCAAAAGGGCGGCGAGGATGCCGTCGGCATCGCGCAGCGGCCACTCGCCGGCCTGGGCACGGGCCACGAACCGGTCGATCGCCTCGGGCAGGCCGTAGCGGATCGTGATCAGGAGCGGCCCGCTGCGCACGAAGGTGACCGGCAGCGTGTGCAGCGGCTCCATGTCCCGTCCATGGGCGACGATGGCGCTCATGTAGAGTACGCCGTTGCTGGCCGACAGCCGGCTGGAGGTCTGCAGCGCGCTGACCTCGTCCCTGGTCGGCACGTCGATGCCCAGCGCCTCCCCGAGCTGCCGCTCCTCCTCCTGGCTGGGCTCGACCAGGTCGATCCAGACCACACCCTGCGGCAGGCCTCCGCCGGCCGCGGGCTCCAGCGGGTACAGCCGTTCCCGGTCGATCTGGAAATAGCGCAGCATCGGTGCCTGCACCCGAGCCGGAGCCTGGCCGAGTCTTGCCGGGTCAGATCGACCCGGCTTCCACCATGTAGTTGTTGGCGGTGCACATCGCCGCGTCGTCGGAGGCCAAGAACAGGGTCATCCGGGCCAGATAGACGGGCTCGATCGGGACGGGCAGGCATTGCCGCTTCATCGTGTCGGCCAGCGCCTCGGGCGTCACCCACAGCTCCTTTTGCCGCTCGGTCATCACCCAGCCGGGCACCACCGTGTTGACCCGGATGCCGTGCGGGCCGAGGTCGCGGGCAAAGCCGCGGGTCATGCCGTGCACCGCCGCCTTGGCCGAGGTGTAGACCGGCATGCCGCCGGTGGCTTGCCACCAGGAGTTCGAGCCGAAATTGATGATCGAGCCCTTCTTCGCCTTGATCATGCCAGGGGCCACGGCCTGGATCGCGAACAGCATGTGGCGCAGGTTCACCGCGATCCGCTCGTCGTAATATTCCGGCGTGACGTCCTGCCAGCCATGCCGGTCGTCGCGCGCGGCATTGTTCACCAGCACGCCTGCCGGGCCCAGGGCCGCCTCCAGCGCCGCGAAAGCGCGCTGGAGGTCGGGGATGTCGCGCAGGTCGCAGCGCTCGAAGGCGATCTCGGCACCCTTGGCCTTCAGCTCGTCGGCGAGCGCCTGGCCGGCATCGGCGTCGATGTCGACGAAGCCCACCTTGGAGCCCTGCTCGGCGAACGCCTTGACGATCTCCAGACCAATGCCGGAGGCGCCGCCGGTGATGAACACGACGGCCGATTTCAGGCTCGGGTAGATGGCGAATGACATGAGGCAGCCTCCGGGTCGGGTTGGCCGCAGCCTCTGCCGCCACCTGCCGGGCCGTCAATGGGATGGATCGGGCGTGGGCGGATGAATTTCATCCCCGCCGGCAACCTCCGGTGCGGCCGCCGGTTCAAGCGCGGCAGGATGTAGAATCGATCATCCGGCATTGCCGCCGCCGGCCACGGGGACGATCGATGAAGCTATTCGAGTGCCAGCATTGCGGGCAGCTCCTTTATTTCGAGAACACGGTCTGCATGCGCTGCGGCCACCGCCTGGGCTACCTGCCCGACCAGGCGAACCTCTCTGCCCTGGAGCCGGAAGGCGAGGCCTGGCGGCCGCTGGCCCTGCCGGGGCGGCCGATGAAGTTCTGCCGCAATGCGGAGCACGACCTCTGCAACTGGATGATCCCGGCCGAGAGCCCGGACACGCTGTGCAAGGCCTGCCGGCACAACCGGACGATTCCCGACATTTCCGACCCGGCGAACCTCGAGCGCTGGCGCAAGATCGAGTTCGCCAAGCACCGGCTGATCTACACCCTGATCGCGCTGCGGTTGCCGCTGCACAATCTGGCGGACGATCCCGAGCACGGTCTGGCCTTCGACTTCCTTTCGGACCAGCCGAGCGGGCCCAGCCAGCAGCGGCCGGCACGGGTGATGACCGGCCACGACCAGGGCCTGATCACGCTCAACATCGCCGAGGCCGACGACGTCCAGCGCGAGAAGACCCGCCACGAGATGGGCGAGCCCTACCGCACCCTGCTGGGCCATTTCCGCCACGAGGTCGGCCACCACTACTGGGACATTCTGGTGTTCGCCAACCCGAAGGCGCTGGAGCGCTGCCGCGCCCTGTTCGGCGACGAGCGCGAGGACTATGGCGAGGCGCTGAAACGCCATTATGCCGAGGGGCCGCCGGCGGACTGGCAGGAGAACTATGTCAGCGCCTATGCCACGACCCATCCCTGGGAGGACTTCGCCGAGACCTGGACCCACTACCTGCACATCGTCGACACGCTGGAGACCGCGGCGGCCTTCGGCCTGAAGGTCGACCCCAAGGCCGGCGACGACGACCTGCTGTCGGCCGAGATGGACGATGTGAAGGCGACCCGCGCCCGGGACATCCAGCAACTGATCGACGCCTGGCTGCCGCTCACCTTCGCGGTCAACAGCCTGAACCGCTCGATGGGCCAGCCGGATCTCTACCCCTTCGTCCTCTCGCCGGCCGTGATCGAGAAGCTGGGCTTCATCCACGACCTGGTGCACCGCAAGTTCTGAGCGGGCGGGAAGAAGGCTTTTCCCGGGCGTGTACCTGCCCTAGTTGCAAGGTGGCATGGAGCCGGTGCCGGCACCCCGGACCGATCCGTCACCACCAGGGGGGTCCGCCAATGACGCAGTTCACCATGACGGCCGCACGTCGCCTCGTCCTCGCAGCATTCGCGGCCGCGGCGATCCCGGGCCTGCCGGCCCTGGCCCATCACGGCTGGTCCTGGGCCGAGGGCGAGCAGATGACGCTCGAGGGCACCATCCAGTCCATCTCGATGTCGCCGCCGCATCCGGTTCTGCAGGTCCAGGATGCCGAGGGCGTCGTCTGGCAGGTCGACCTCGGCAACCCGCGCCAGACCGAGCGCTCCGGCTTCACCGGGGACACCGCCGAGCCCGGCGACGCGATCACCGTGCTGGGCAACCGGTCCAAGGACCCGGACGACATGCACATGAAGGCGGTGCGCATCACGATCGACGGCCAGAACTACGACATGTACCCGGACCGGATCCAGGACTGAGCCTCGCCCAGCCGCATGGGCCTGCTGGCCTGGATCGGATCATGGCCGGGTGCGGTGCTCCTGCAGAACTCCGGCACCGCCTATCTGTTCGTCAACGCCGCGCACATCCTGGGGATCGGCCTGATCCTGGGCGCGATCCTGCCACTGGATCTCCGCCTGCTGGGCCTGTTCCGCCAGGCACCGCTGGCCGTGCTGGGACCATTCCTGTCGCGGATAGCCGCCACCGGCGTGGCGCTGGCGATCCTGACCGGGCTCTGGCTGTTCACCGTCGAGCCCGGCCGCTACGTGGGCAACGCCGCGTTCCTGGCCAAGCTGGCCCTGCTCGCCCTGGCGCTGGGCAATGTCCTGCTCCAGCACCGCAACCGGCACTACCGCGCAGCACTGGCGGGTGCGCCGCTGCACGGCAGCGTGCGCGTGCTGGCGATGGTTTCGGCACTCGCCTGGCTCAGCGCCCTGGTGGCGGGCCGCTGGATCGGGTTCCTGTGACGGGCTGGGCCAGCAGCGGATCCGGGGTCAGCAGCTCGGCCAGGAGGTCGATCACCACCCGCACCGCCGGCGCCATGCCACGGCGTGAGGTGAAGACCAGATGGCGCAGACCCTCGCCGCCATGCCAGTCGGGCAGGATCCGGACGAGCCGGCCATCGCGCAGGCTGCCGGCGACCAATTGCTCCGGAAGGCAGGCGATGCCCACGCCGGCCAGCGTGCTTTCCAGGAGGATCGGGAAGTCGATGGTCGCCAGGCGCGGCTCGTGCGCAAACGTCTCCTTGGCGCCATCCGGGCCATGCAGTTGCCAGACCGTCTCGCCGGGCTGCTCGGTATGGCCGAGCGTCGGCAGGCCGTGGAGGTCGTCGGGCGAAGCGGGCGTGCCATGCTGCCCGAGCAGGATCGGGCTCGCGACCAGCAGGAGGCGGCTGGTCCCCAGGATCTTCACGATCAGGTTGGGGTCGGTATCGAGCTGCGGGCGCACCCGGATCGCGACGTCGATGCGGTCCTCGATCAGGTCGAGCGGCCGGCTCGTCATCACGAGCTGGACCCGCAGCTTCGGATAGCTGGCGAGAAAGCGCGGCATCGTCTCTGCCAGCACTTGCGAGAGCCCGTTCGGGCAGCCGACCCGTACCAGGCCCTGCGGCTGCGCCTGCACCCGTGCGGCCGCCTCGTCGGCGGCCTCGGCCTCGGCGACCATGGCCTGGCAGTGGCGATAATATTCGCGGCCGGCCTCGGTGACGCTCACCCGCCGGGTCGAGCGCTCCAGGAGGCGCAGCCCCAGACGCTCTTCCAGCCGCGCCACCCGGCGGCTGAGCTGCGACTTCGGCAGGCGCAGCGACCGGGCGGCGGGCGAGAAGCCCTGGTGGCGCACCACCGCGGCAAAGCACGCCATGTCGTTCAGGTCGCGCATCCATCCGCCCTACTGTTCCGCTGGTGGAACGCAATGTTCAGGAACAGCCAGCTTCTCGCAAGATCGTCCTGCCCTTACCTCGAATGTCAGCAAGCGGACGAGAACAGGAAGGACATCACGATGAAACTGCTGCACGTCGATTCGAGCATCCTGGGTGCCGCCTCGGTCAGCCGGACCCTGTCGGCCGGCATCGTCGAGCAACTGGCCCGCACCACCCCTGGCCTGGAGATCACCTATCGCGATCTCGCGGCCGACCCGGTGCCGCATCTGTCGGGTACCTATCTGGCGGCGGGGGCCGCCGAGCCTGCAGCGCTCGATCCGGCGCTGCAGCAGGACCTGACGCTCGGCGGCGAGGTCCTGGCGGAGTTCCTGGCGGCCGACATCGTGGTGATCGGCGCGCCCATGTACAATTTCACCATCAGCAGCCAGCTCAAGGCCTGGATCGACCGGCTCGCGGTCGCCGGCAAGACCTTCCGCTACACCGCGGACGGGCCGGTCGGGCTGGCCGGCGGCAAGCGGATCATCGTCGCTTCCTCGCGCGGCGGGGTCTACAGCGCCGGGAGCCCGCTCGTGGCGATCGACCACCAGGAGCCCTATCTGCGGACCATCTTCGGCTTCTTCGGCATCACCGACGTGCAGTTCGTGCGTGCCGAGGGCGTAGCCATGGGCGATGCGCAGCGCACCCGCTCGGTCGCCGAAGCCTGGCGCGAGATCGACCTCCTGCAGGCCGCGTAAGGGGGGCTCCGCCCGGCGCGCAGCCGGGCGGAACTGGCTCAGGCGGCTCTGGCCGCCACGTTCACCAGCGCCGGCACCTCGTCCAGCCGGTCGATCACCCGGTCGGCCAGGGCTCGGAACTCCGGCTTGTCGGCGACGTGCCGGTTGGACGCGTAGCCGATCGTGCGCAGCCCCGCGGCGCGGGCCGACATCAGGCCGGTGATGCTGTCCTCGACGGCGACTGCCCGTTCCGGCGGCACGCCGATCAAGGCGCAGGCACGGGCATAGGGCTCTGGCCCCGGCTTACCCTCCGTCACGTCGTCCAGGGTCACGGTCGCCTGGAGGAAGGGCAGGATGCCCAGTTTCGCCAGGTTGGCGGCCACCACCTGGGTGCCGGAGTTGGAGGCGCAGGCCTGGCGCAGGCCCGCCTCGTGCAGGGCCCGCACCACCTCCACCGCGCCGGGCATCGCCCCGAGGCTGCCCTGGTCGGCCAGATATTCGGCGTCCAGGTCGGCCAGCCAGCTCTCCATGGTGACGTGCGGCGGGAAGCGGTGCGCCACCGCGTGCCACACGTCGTACTGGTGCACGCCGACGAAAACGCCGGCGTCCAGGTCGGAGACATCGACGCCGTGGCGGCGGCAGGTCGCATAGAAGACCCGCTCGTGCAGCGGCTCGCTGTCGATGAGCGTGCCGTCCATGTCCCAGACGACCGCGGCGAGTTCCGGCATGGTCATGTCAGCGCAGCGTCGCCACCTTGTCCATGAACCGGCGCACCCGGTCCTTGTCCACCGGGTTCCAGGTGTTGCCGTCGACCTTGAAATGCGTGCCGATGATGCAGCCGTCGGCGAACTGGAAGGTCTCCTCGACATTGTCGATCCGCACGCCGGTATTGGCGAACACCGGGGTGTCGGGCAGGGCTTCGCGCACCTTGCGCAACTGCGAGTGCTCGGCGGCCTGGCCGGTGATGGCGCCCGAGACCAGGATCGCGTCGGCCAGCGAGGAGAAGACCGCGCTCTTGGCGCGCAGCTCGATCGGCCGCTTGTCCAGCGAATCGGCGAACTCGGCGTTGATGTTGAAGAGCAGCTTCAGGTCGGGGCGACCGAGGTTGCGCCGCGCCAGGAAGGCGCTTTTGCAGTCGGGCTCCCAGATGCCCATGTCGGAGGCATAGACGCCGGTGAAGATCTCGCGCACGAACTTCGCCCCGGTCGCCACGGCGATCTCGACGCTGGCAACCGGGTCCCAGAGATAGTTCACGCCGAACGGCACCTTTATCTCCGGCTTCACCGTGGCGATGATGGAGCTCATCGCCACCGCCGAGGCCAGCGGGGCCTTGAGCGAATAGGGCCGGTCGTTCTCGTTGCCGAACATGACCGCGTCGACGCCGCCGTCCTGCAGGGCGTGGAGGTCGGCGAGCACGCCGTCGACCAGCTTCGCCATGCCGCCCTTCTCGTCGTAGAGCGAGGTGCCCGGCAGCGCGCCGATATGCACCATGGCGATGACGAGCTTCTTCCGCTCCTGCAACAGATCAAACACGATCGCACAACCTTTCGCTAACCGGCTGCCGGATCAGCAGCCTTCTTCCTCGTCATCGTCGGCGACGACGACCTGGACCTCGTGGCGCCGCAGCGCTTCGGCCAGCTCCGCCCCGGGCGGCCGGTCGGTCACCAGGGTCGAGATCGCCTCGAGCCCCGCCACCCGGGCAAAGCTGCGCCGGCCGAACTTGCTGCTGTCGCAGAGCAGGATCAGCTCGCCGGCCCGCCGGATGAAGCCCATCTTCACCTGCACTTCCTCGATCGAATAGTCGAAGATCCCTTCCGGGCTCAGCGCCGCCGCACCGATGAAGGCCTTGTTCAGCCAGTGGTCGGCCAATTGGCGCTGGGTGATCGCCCCGCACAGCGAGCCTTCGCGGGCGCGCAGGTAGCCGCCCACGACATAGACGTCGGACAGCACCGGGCGGCGCGTCATGGCCGCCACCGCCTGCAGGCTGTTGGTGACGATGCTGAGCCCGCTGCGGCCGCCAATCTCGGCGGCCAGGCAGGCCACGGTGGAGCCGACATCCAGCCCGACCACGTCACGGTCGGCGATCAGCGCCGCCGCGGCCCGGCCGATCGCCTGCTTGGCCCTGGCACGAACATTGCGTCTGGCAGCGAACGAGGGCTCGGCCGGCGCCGCTGCCGGCTTGGCGAGCACCGCACCACCATGAGAACGTTCGATGGCCCCGCTCTGCTGCAGCGCGTCCAGGTCGCGCCGCACCGTCATCTCCGAGATGCCGAACTCCTTGGCGATCTCCGCCACGGAGATCTCGCCGCGCTCGACGATGGCCACGTGCAGGGCCCGCCGGCGGGCGGCCGCCAGCACGGCACCACCGCGCCGGCCTTCGCCGCCGGGCGGCATCGGGGCTGTGCGCCCTGCCTCGCCGTCCATCCGTGCCGCTCCAACTTCACGCGCCCATCCGCGCCGGCAGCGCGGCCGGCAGCGGGACGATAGCCGCTGGCCGGAGGTGCCGCAACACGATCGAACAGAATCGAACAGAAGTGACCTGTTAGAAAATGTTTGACCGGATGCGCGACGTGGATAGCTTTGCCGGGCGGGGGAGGCGCTCCATGCTCTGGTCCGGGGGGATGGCGCATGGAGCGCCGGTTCCCCTCGAAGGCGTGGCCGCACATGCCTGATAAAATCTCGGGGGAGGGGGCATTGAGCGGTATCGGCAGCGATCTGGCGGGCAAGACGGCGCTGGTCACCGGCGGTGCGACCGGCATCGGGCTGGCGATCTGCCGGGCCCTGGTGGCGCAGGACATGCGCGTCGCGATCGCCGACCTGAACCTGGATGCCGCCCGTGCCGCCGCGGCCGAACTGGGTGACGGGCATCATGCCCTGGCCATGGACGTGCGCCGGCGGGACAGCGTCGCCGAGGGCTTTGCGGCTGCGCGCGCTGCGCTGGGCGAGATCGACTGCCTGGTCGCCAATGCCGGCGTGTCCACCATGAACCGTGCGGTGGATCTCACCGACGAGGAATGGGACTTCAACTTCGACGTCAACGCCCGGGGCGTGTTCCTGACCAACCAGTACGCCGCGCGCTACTTCCTCGAGACCGGCCGCAAGGGTGTCATCTGCAACACCGCCTCGCTCGCCGCCAAGGTCGGAGCGCCGCTGCTGGCACACTACTCCGCCAGCAAGTTCGCGGTGCTGGGCTGGACCCAGGCGCTGGCGCGCGAGCTGGCGCCCAATGGCATCCGGGTGAACTGCGTCTGCCCGGGCTTCGTGCGCACCGGCATGCAGGAGCGCGAGGTCGTCTGGGAAGCGGAGCTGCGCGGGATGACCCCGGATGCGGTCCGCGCCGAATATATCGCCATGACGCCGCTCGGCCGGCTGGAGACCCCGGAGGATGTCGCCGGGGTGGTGGCGTTCCTCCTGTCGGATGCGGCCCGGTTCATCACCGGGCAGGGCATCAATGTGGAGGGAGGGGTCTACACGGGCTGAGACGGCTCGCTGGATCCTGTCCGCGACGGTTTCATCGGGTCGATGAAGCCGCACGGGTGCTTTTGCTTTGGCTTGCTTGAGTTCATTTATAGCTGCTAAATTAGTCAGTGATTAACTCTTGTGCTGTCGAGGGTCACTGATTACGCGTGCAGCCAGTAACCGGTTGCGGTGACCTGCGGGTCCCTGCCTGACCGTCGAGGGGGGAAACAGATGAAGCGCCGTGAGTTCGGATTGCTGGCCGGCACGGCCGGCCTGGCCTTGATGAGCGGGGCCGGGCGGGTCCTGGCGCAGGATATGGACCTCAAGCCGACCAGCGGCGAGACCGTCTATTTCCGGGGCTGGAACTTCCGCACCGACGTGGTCCAGGCGAATGTCGCCCGCTACAACGAGGCGATGGACGGCAAGGTCGACTACGCCACGGTGACCGGCGACTACCCGGCGCTGATGGAGCAGAACCTGATGGCCAGCGCCGAGCTGGACATGTTCTACGCCAACCCGTCCTCGGCCTGCCGCTACTTCGATGCGGGCTGGGTGCTGCCGGCGAACGAGCTGCCGGCCTATGCCGAGATCGAGGCGGAACTCTATCCGAACCTCAAGGATGCCTGGACCTACAAAGGCAAGCTCCTGGGCCTCTCATACTTCGCCAGCACCCGCGGCACGATGGTAGTGAACCGCAAGCTCTTCGAAGAGTACGGCTTCACCGACGCCGACCTGCCGAAGAACTGGGACGAGGTCTACGACCTCATCTACAGGATGAAGGACAAGGGGATCGAGACCCCCTTCCTGCCGCACTGGTTCGGCGAGTGGTTCGGCATCTCCTGGGGCTTCGTGCTCGAGGTGATCAACCGCGGCGGCACCATCGCCGATGCCGAGACGCACCAGCCGACCATCACCACCGACGAGGACGGCCCGTACTACAAGACGCTGGCCGCCTGGAAGAAGCTCTGGCAGTCGGGCATGATCGCCCAGGAGGTCTTCACCTTCAACGAGGGCGGCTACATCGACGCCTTCGCGTCCGGGCGCTACGTCATGAGCCCGCAGCAGATCTACGACATCGAGACCTTCAACCGGCCGGGCCGCTCGCAGATCGCCGGAAGCTGCAGCCTCGTGCCGATGGGCGACCATCCCTGGGGCATCATCGACAGCGGCCTCTACGTGATGAGCAACCGCGAGCGTTCCGAGGCGCTCACCGACGACGTGAAGAAGTTCGTGTCCTGGTACGGCTTCAAGGACCAGGACGGCAAGATCGCGATCGCGCAGAACTGGATGCAGGAGAACATGCTGTTCTCCGGCTACAAGTCCGTGATGGAGAGCCCCGAGACCGCGGAGCGCATCAAGAAGGCGATCATGCGGCCGGAGGACTATGACGCGATACTGAAGATCTACCAGAACACACCGTTCCCCAAGGGCATCTGGAGCGTCGTCTGGTCGGAGGAGTTCAATCCGTTCCTGAAGGAGACGCTGTCGTCCTTCCTGTTCGACGATGGCGACATCGTCGAGACCCTGGAAGCGATGACCGCCAAGATCGAAGAGCTCAACGGCAAGTACGGTATCTGACCAGATGGCAGTGGGCAGCGCCGGCCAGGCGATCCAAGCATCCACCCCCAGCCGCAAGCCGCGCCGGGAGATGTCGGACACGCGCTTCGCGTTCCTGATCGGCCTGCCCGTCCTGGTGTTCCTGATGCTCGTGGTGGCGTACCCTCTGGGGTACGCCATCTACATGAGCCTGCACCAGATCGTGTTCTTCGGCGGCTACCGGGCGAACTTCGTCGGCCTGAAGAACTTCATCGACGTCTGGAGCGACAAGAGCTTCATCAACGCGATCTGGATCACGTTGCGGTTCACGGTCGAGTCGGTCGTGCTGACCATGATCCTGGGCCTGTGCCTGGCTTCGATCATGAACCAGCGGATCCGCATGGCCGGCCTGGTCCGCACCCTCCTGTTCCTGCCCTGGTGCGTCTCGTCCTATGCAGCGGGGCTGATGTTCGGCCAGCTCGTCCGGGGGCAGACCGGCATCCTCACCACCATCTCCTTCACGTTCGGCGGCACCCAGGGTGTCGACCTGATGGGACGGGCCACCGTGGTCGAGGTGCTGGCCGTCGCCAATGCTTGGCTGATGGCGCCGCTGGTGGCGTTCTTCCTGCTCGCCAACATGAAGACCATCCCCAAGCGGCTCTATGACCTGGCGGCGATCGACCGGCTCACCGCCTGGGAGACCTTCCGCTACGTCACCCTGCCGCCGCTCCAGTTCACGCTGTTCGTGTTCGCCTCGATCACCACCGTGCTCTCGATGAAGATGTTCGACATGATCCTGATCATGACCGGCGGCGGTCCAGGTACGGCCTCGGCGACGCTGACCTATCAGATCTACAAGCGCAGCTTCAAAGACCTGAACCTCGGCTACGGCGCCGCCATGTCGTTCTACCTGCTGTTCTTCATCCTGGGGGCAACGTTCCTCATCTATCTCGTCTGGGGACGAAGGGTGTCGCGCTGATGGCCAAGCGATCGATCTTCCTCTACCTCGCCATCGCGGTCGCGATCGTCTGGTCGATCTTCCCGATCTACTGGTTCTGCCGGATGGCGTTCCTGACGCCCAACGAGATCCGCCTGTTCCCGCAGCCCTTCATGCCGCAGGTGTTCGAATTCGGCACGTTCTACAACATCTTCGGCTACGACTACGAATATGCGGCCGGCTACGTCAGCGGGGCGTCCGGCCAGTCGAACCAGATCATCCGCGGCGTCCTCAATGGCCTGTTCATCAGCAGCATCGTGACGGTCATCACGCTGCTGATCGTGGTGCCGCTCGCCTACGTGTTCGCGCGCATGGAGTTCCGGCACAAGCAGAAGCTCCTGTTCGCCGTGCTGCTCGCCGTGGCGCTGCCGCCGGTCTCGACCCTGATCCCGTTCTACTCGATGTATGTCCAGCTAGGCCTGAACGGCACGCGGTTCGGCCTGATCGTGGTCACCCTGACCATCACCGTCCCGTTCGTCGCCTGGATGCTGATCGGCTATTTCCGCAACCTGCCGCCGATCGAGCGGCTGGCCAGGATCGACGGCTACAGCCGGACGAGCTGCCTGCTGACGCTGATCCTGCCCCTGGCCAAGAGCGGCATCGCGGTGGCCGCGGTGATCGCCTTCCTGTTCTCCTGGAACGAATACACCTACGCCCTCGTGCTGGTGAACGGCACCAGCGCCAACACGCTGCCCACGGCGATCTCGGGCTTCCTCGGCCAGTATCCGGAGCCCGGCAACCTCGCGGCGTCCGTGATCGTGACGATCATCCCGCCCGCGCTGTTCGCCTACTTCCTGCAGCGTCACGTCACCGAAATGAGCCTCGTCGATCCGGTCCGCTGACAGCGGAGACCAGATAGGCGACCAGGAGAGCCCCGATGGCCAAAATCGATCTCGTCAAGCTGCGCAAGACCTTCGGCGCCTACGTCGCCGTGGAAGGGCTGGACCTCAAGATCAACGACGGCGAGTTCCTGATCATGCTGGGGCCGTCCGGCTGCGGCAAGACCACGACCCTGAACATGATCGCCGGGCTGGAAGCGGCGAGTGCGGGCGACATCCTGTTCGACAACGTCAACGTCACCGACTTGCCGCCGCACGAACGCAACGTGGCGATGGTGTTCCAGTCCTCGCTGCTCTACCCGCACATCTCGGTGCGCCGGAACATCGAGACCAGCCTTCGGCACACCACCATCTCGGATGCCGACCGCAAGCGGCGGATCGCCGAAGCCGCCAAGATGCTCGAGATCGAGCCGTTCATGGACAAGCTGCCGGGCCAGCTCTCGGGCGGCCAGCGCCAGCGCGTCGCCACCGCCAAGGCAATCGTGCGCGAGCCGTCCGTGTTCCTGCTGGACGAGCCGCTCTCGGCCCTCGACGCCGCGCTGCGCCTGTCGCTGCGCTCGGAGCTGGTCAACCTGCAAAAGCGCCTGGGCACCACCACCGTGTTCGTGACCCACGACCAGGTCGAGGCCATGACCATGGGCGACCGGATCGCGGTCATGAACAGCGGCCGGCTTGAGCAGATCGGCACGCCCGACGAGATCTACAATTCGCCCAGCACCGTGTTCGTCGCGGGCTTTTTGGGCTCGCCGCCCATGAACCTGTTGGAAGGCGATCTCGCGGGCGGCTTCTTCCGGCGCGGCGGGCTCGCCGTACCGATCCAGGGGCCGGGCGGCAAGGTGACGCTCGGCGTGCGCCCGCAGGACGTGACCGTGACCGAGGCCACCGCACCGGGCGCCCTGCCGGTCACCGTCTATGCGGTGGAGCATCTGGGCCGCGAATCGGTGCTGATCGCGGATGACGATCGCGGCAACAAGGTGCGGGCTCTGGTGGCGCCCGGCTGGCATGCCAGGGTCGGCGAGAAGCTCGGCATCATGCCCGACCCGGCGCGCTGCCTCCTGTTCGACACGAATGGTGCGCGGATCTACGAAACGGTCGCCCGCGCGGCCTGACTCCTTCTTTGCGGACGTCTTCCAGATGAATTTCGACGTGATCATCGTGGGTGCCGGCGCTGCCGGCGCCGTGCTGGCCGCCCGCCTGAGCGAGGACAAGGAGCGCAATGTGCTGCTCCTGGAAGCGGGCCAGGACTTCCGCAGCGCCGACGCCCCGCCGGAGATGCAGAGCCCCAACCCGTTCAACCTGCTGCTGCCCGAACGCTTCCAGAAGCAGTTCATGTATGCCGACCTGAAGTCGCGCCGCACCAAGAAGCAGGACCACCGCATCTACTGGCGCGGCAAGGGCATGGGCGGCTCCACCAGCGTGAACGGCCAGATCGCGATCCGCGGCGTGCTGCATGCCTTCGACCGCTGGGCGGAGATGGGCTGCGAGGGCTGGTCCGGGCAGGGCGTGCTGCCGTTCTTCAACCGGCTGGAAGACGACCCGATCGAGGCCGTGCATCACGGCAAGGGCGGCCCGATCCCGATCTACCGCGCTCCGGTCGAGAGCTGGGGCAATGTCGACAAGGCGCTGCGTGAAGGGGCGATGGCACTGGGCCATCCCTGGCACGACGATTCCAACGCGCCGGACGCCGATGGCGTGTGCACCTATGCGATCAACAACCGCAACGGGCGGCGCGTCTCCACCAACGACGCCTACCTCGAGCCGGCGCGCGGCCGCCCGAACCTGACCATCCTGGGCGAGGCCAACGTCGACAAGGTGCTGCTCGACGGCAAGAAGGCCACCGGGGTGAGCGCCATCGTCAAGGGCGAGCGCCGGGAGTTCCATGCGCCGCTGGTCGTCCTGTCCGCCGGTGCGATCGCCACGCCGCCGATCCTGCAGCGCTCCGGCATCGGGCCAGGCGCACTCCTGAAGAAGCACGGCATCGACGTCGTGGCCGACCTGCCGGTCGGCACCGGCTTCTTCGACCATCCCTATTGCCGCTACGAGCTCAAGCTGAAGAAGGAGTTCAAGTCGACCGACCCGAACGAGCGGCACACCAACTGCTGCGTGAAGATGAGCACCAATCTTCCGGGCGGCTCGCCGCAGGACATCCTCTACATCTCGATGAACCATGGCGGCTTCGGGGTGGAGAGCGACAGCGCCCAGTTCGGCGAGGCGATGCTCAACCTGATCCTGATGTGGGCGAACAGCCGCGGCACGGTCGAGATCGCCTCGCCCGACCCGTTCGTGCAGCCGATCGTCGAGGAGAACATGCTGGACGATGCCAGCGACCTCGCCCGCATGCGCGTCGCCTACCGGCACCTGGCAAAGATCGCCAAGCAGGAGGCGGTCCAACGCATCTCGGACGACATCCTGCTGGCCGACACCGACCTGCCGCTTTCCTGGATGGACACCGCGACCGACGACCAGGTCGACGACTTCCTGCTGGAGCACTCCAACGACGCGCAGCACGGCGCCGGCGGCTGCCCGATGGGCTCGGCCGACTTCGACGACAAGAAGAGCGTGGTCGACCCGCATTGCCGGGTGCGCGGCTTTACCGGCCTGCGCGTGGTCGACGCCTCGATCATGCCGCTGGACTGCCAGGCCAACACCAACCTCACCACCATCATGATCGGCGAGAAGATGGCCGACGAGTTGCGCCGGGCATGATCACCGACCAGGACGTCATCGAGCTGCTTTCCGCCCTGGTCGCGATCCCCTCGGTCAACCCGGCCTTCCGCCAGGTGGGCGACCCCGCCGAGTGGTTCGGCGAGGCGGCGGTCGGCCACGAGGTCACCCGCCAGTTGGAGGCGATGGGCCTGAAGCCGGAGCAGGACGAGGTCCTGCCCGGGCGGGCCAACGTCATCGCCACGCTGAAGGGCACGGCCGGCGACGGCCGCCGGCTCGTGTTCGAGTGCCACATGGACACGGTCCAGGTGACCGGCATGAGCATCGAGCCATTCACGCCGGTGGTGCGCGACGGCCGCCTCTACGGGCGCGGCTCGGTCGACGACAAGGCCTGCATCGCCATGATGCTGCTGGCCATGCGCGAGCTGGCGAAGGACCCGCCGGCGGTCGATGTCGAGTTCGTGGCGGCGGTGGACGAGGAGTTCCAGTTCAAGGGCGTGCTCCACCATCTGGCCCGCAAGGACGGGCTGGTGGGCGGGGTGGCCGGTGAGCCGACCTCGCTCCAGGTGGTCACCGCCTGCAAAGGCTGCGTGCGCTGGACGATCGAGGTGCGCGGCAAGGCGGCGCACACCTCGCAGCCACAGGAAGGCATCGACGCCATCGCGATCGCGACCGACCTTCTGGCCCATCTGCGCCTGACCATCGACCCGGAGCTGCGGGTCCGCAGCCATCCGCTGGTCGATGCACCGAGCCTGATCTGCACCATGATCGAGGGCGGACAGGGGCCGAACACGGTGCCGGCCCGCTGCGTCATGACCTTCGACCGCCGCACCCTGCCGGGCGAGACCGGCGAGGACGCCTGGCGCGAGATCGACGCGGCGGTGCGGGCCTTCGCCGAGAAGCTGCCGGAAGGGGCGGCGATCACCATGCACCCGCCCTTCATCGATTCGGTCTCCATGGACGTACCGCCCAGCGCGGCGATCACCGAGGCGGCGCGTGCGGCCTGCCGCAAGCATGGCCTGTCTGACGAGATCGTGGGCGTGCCCTACGGCTCGGACGCGACCAAGCTCACGGCGGTGGGCGTGCCGACCATCATCTTCGGGCCGGGCTCGATCGACCAGGCGCACACGGCCGACGAGTTCGTCCCGGTCGCCGAAGTGACCACGGCCGCCAAGGTGCTGGTCGACCTTGCCCGCAGCTTTGCCTGAGCATCCCGCATGAGCCTCGTCATCGGTCTCGACATCGGCACCACCTCGACCATCGGCATCCTGGTGGAACTGCCGGCGACCGTCCTGGCCGTGGTCAGCCGGCCGGTCACCTTCTCCGCCCGCCATCCCGGCTGGGCGGAGGAAGACCCGGAGGAATGGTGGGCGAATGCCTGCTCGATCCTCCAGGAGCTGGCCGGCCGGGTGCGGGGCCGCGAGCGGGAGCTCCAGGGCCTGTGCGTCACGGGCATGCTGCCGGCGGTGATCCTGCTCGATGCCGAAGGCCGGGTGCTGCGCCCGGCCATCCAGCAGAGCGATGCGCGCTGCAGCCAGGAAGTGCTGGATCTGGCCGGTGAGGTCGACGAGGGCTGGTTCCTGAAGACCACCGGCAACGGGGTGAACCAGCAGATCGTCGCCGCCAAGCTGCGCTGGATCGAGAAGCACGAGCCGGACGTGTTCGCCAGGATCGCGACCGTGTTCGGCTCCTACGACTTCATCAACTGGCGGCTCACCGGCAGGAGGGTCGCCGAGCACAACTGGGCGCTGGAGGCGGGCTTCATCGATCTGGCCACGCACCGGATCGACGATCGGCTGGTGGCGCTGGCCCATGTGCCGCGCGAGGCCGTGCCGGACAAGTCGGTGCCGCACGAGATCCTGGGCGAGATCCTGCCCGAAGTGGCGCAGGCCACCGGCCTGCCGCAGGGCCTGAAGGTGATGGGCGGTGCCGCCGACCATATGTGCTCCACCCTGGCGGCCGGCATCATCGCCCGCGGCGATGTCCTCCTGAAATATGGCGGCTCCGCCGACATCATCATCGCCACCGACCTGCTGATGCCGGACGCGCGGCTTTATACCGACTACCACCTGATCCCCGGCCTTTATGCGCCGAACGGCTGCATGGCCTCGGGCGGCTCGGGCCTGAACTGGCTGGCGACGGTGCTGGCCCACGAGCGGCTCGATGGCGAGACCCCGCACCAGGCGCTCGACCGCTTGGCCGAAGCGGTGCCGCCCGGCAGCGACGGGCTCACCTGCCTGCCCTATTATCTCGGCGAGAAGACCCCGATCCACGACCCGCTGGCGCGCGGCACGCTGGTCGGCCTCAGCCTGAACCACACGCCCGGCCATATCTGGCGGGCGGCGCTGGAAGGCTTCGCCCTGGCCCAGCTCCACCATGTCGAGGTGCTGCGGGAGATCGGCCACGCGCCGAAGCACTTCTTCGCCTCCGACGGCGGGGCCAAGAGCCGGATCTGGATGCAGATCCAGGCCGACATTCTCCAGGAGCCGATCCGGCTGCTCGAGAACCATCACGGCTCCTGCGTCGGTGCGGCCTGGGTGGCAGCGGTCGGCACCGGGGCCGGGGTGGACTGGGCCGACATTACCGCGCTCTGCCGCCATGGCCGCCTGATCGAGCCGGACCCGGCCAACGCCGCAGTCTACCGGCAGGCCTATGCCGACTACCGCGCCCTCTACCCTGCGTTGTCGCCGTTCTTCCACCGGCACGGGACCAGGCCCGCAGCCTGAAGCACAGTTCGCGCTTGACGTTCACCGACGCGGCCGCTCTCGATCGGCGAAAGGAGAGCTGCGTGGTCATCGTGCGTCCTGATCGCCGCAACAGCCGTGTTTTCGTTCGATGAGGCGGCTGGTCCCGAGCGGCTGGCTGTTCGGCATCATCGTGGGCGCGCTCCTGGTCACCGCCGTGGCGGTGCCCTGGTGGCTGGTGCAGTCCGCACGCACCGCCCGTGTGGCGGTGGGCCAGACCCATGAGGTCATCACCACCACCCACAAATTCCTTTCCGCCATGCAGGACGCCGAGACCGGCCAGCGTGGCTACCTCATCACCGGTCAGGAGCCCTATCTCCAGCCCTATGAGGTAGCACTCGGGCAGATCGACACCCTGCTGCAGCGGCTTTCCAGGCTGAGTGCCGCCGATCCGCTCCAGGTCGAGCGGATCGGCCGCCTGTCCGTGTTCGCCGAGCAGCGGCTGGCCGAGCTCGCGAAGAACGTGGCCCTGGTCCGGGAAGGGCGGGTTCGGGCCGCGGAAGCGCTCATCAGCAGCGACCGCGGCAGGATCGCGATGGATAATGTCCGCAAGGTCGTGGCCGAGATCGAGACCGCCAACAATGAGCAGCGCGCCACGCTGATCGGCGAGGTCCGGCGTGCGGAAACCGTCTCGCTGCTCGGGACGATCGCCATCCTGACCGCGCTGGTCGCGGTGCTGGTGACCGCCGCGATCCTGCTGCGCCAGACGCTGAACTCGTTCCGGCAGGCCGAGCAGCGGGCCGACGAGAATGCCGAGCAGTTGCGGGTGGCGCTGGACAGTTTGAGCCAGGGCATCAGCGTGTTCGACGCCGACAACCGGCTGATCGCCTGGAACACCTGCTTCGTCGAGCTCTTCTCGGTGCCGGCGGCCTATCAGGTGGTGGGCACGCCCTATGCCAGCTTCGTCCGGCATGACTGGGTCGACGAGGAAGGCGACTTCCTGGAGACGCCGGAGCAACTCGCGGCAGCGCCGCCCGAGACGGCCCTGCGCGGCGAGCCCATCGTCTACGAGCGGCGGCGCAAGGACGGCCGGACCTTCGAGATGCGGCGCACGCCGGTGTCCACGGGCGGGTTCGTGGTGACCTATACCGACATCACCGCCCGGCTGAAGACGGAGGCGCAGTTGCGCGCCTCCCAGCGCATGGAGGCGGTGGGCCAGCTCACCGGCGGGGTCGCCCACGACTTCAACAACCTGCTCACCGTGGTGGTGGGCAATCTCGACCTGATGCTCCGCGACGTGCAGAAGGGCAAGCCGGACAGCCGGCGCGACCCGGAGCTGGCGGCCAAGCTGCAGGCCGCATTGGGTGCCGCCGAGCGGGGCGCCCAGCTCACCCGGCAGCTCCTGGCCTTCGCCCGGCGCCAGCCGCTGGAGCCCCAGCCGCTCGATCTCGGGCGCGTGGTCACCGAGGCCGCGACCCTGCTACGCCGCTCGCTGGGCGAGACCGTCGAGATCGAGGCGGCGACCGCTGCCGGCCTGTGGACGGTGCTGGCAGACCCGGCCCAGCTCGAGAACCTGATCATCAACCTGGCACTGAACGCCCGCGACGCCATGCCCGAGGGCGGCCGGCTGACGATCGAGCTGGCCAATGTCGTGCTCGACGCCGACTACGCCCGCGAGAACCCGGATGCGCTGGCCGGCCAGTACGTGCTGCTCGCCGTGAGCGACACCGGGCATGGCATGGCGCCGGACGTGGCCGCCCGCGCCTTCGACCCTTTCTTCACCACCAAGCCGGAGGGCAAGGGCACCGGGCTCGGCCTTTCCCAGGCCTATGGCTTCGTCAAGCAGAGCGGCGGGCACATCAAGATCTACTCCGAGGTCGGCCACGGCACCACGGTCCGGGTCTACCTGCCGCGCACCAACCGCAGCGTCGCCCAGGCCGAGCGCTCGCCGGTCGACCTGCCGCTCGGGACCGGCCGCACCGTCCTGGTGGTGGAGGACGACGAGCAGGTGCGCCGGACGGTGGTCGCGATGCTGCACGAGCTGGGCTATGCCACGATCGAGGCCGGCGACGGCAACAGCGCGCTCGCGGTGCTGGTGACGGACCAGCGCGAGATCGACCTGATGTTCACCGACGTGGTCCTGCCGGGCATGCTGCGCGGGCGCGAGCTGGCGGATCGGGCGCGGGCGATCCGGCCACGCCTGGCGATCGCCTACACCTCCGGCTACACGCAGAACGCCATCATCCACCACGGCCGGGTCGACGAAGGCATCGTCTTCCTGAGCAAGCCGTACCGCAAGGACGACTTGGCCCGGAAGCTGCGCGAGGCCCTCCTGGCCGTCGGCAACTGGGGCAGCGAGGCGCCTGGCCGTGACCGCGCCCGCGTCGACAGCTTCCAGCCGGGCGTGGTCCTGATCGTCGAGGACGAGGCCATCGTCCGCCTCTCGACCCTGGGCATGGTGGAGGCGCTGGGGCATCGCGGCATCGGGGTGGGCACCGCCGCCGAGGCGCAGGCGGTCCTGGACGAGGGGACCGAGCGGGTCGACCTCGTGATCCTGGACGTGGGCCTGCCGGACCGCTCCGGCGAGGACTTGGCGCGCCAGATCCGCGAGCAGTGGCCGGGCCTGCCGATCATCATCGCCAGCGGCTATGGCGGCGGGGGAGACGCGGCCGTGCCGGGGACGGTGCGGCTGCCCAAGCCCTACGACCTGTCCGCGCTCGGCACCTCCTTCCGCTCGCTGGGCCTGGCCGTGGCCTGAGCAGCACGGGCGGCGTGGCCATACCGGGCTACCGCCAATCTACGGGAACCGGCCTGGGGTTGCGTGGTTCATCACCGTGCAAGCCATGCAATCTGCTGGCGCCGTTGGAGAACACTATGTCGAATGCCGTCACGTCGCTGACCGCCGGTACCCGGCTCCTGCGGGTCCTAGCCGCGCTCGCCCTGCTGTTCAGCGTCGGCACGCTCTCCGCCTGCAACATGATGGAAGGTGCCGGCGAGGACATCTCGGCCGGTGGGGACGCGCTGGACGATGCCGCGGAGGACGCAAGGGACTGATCGTCCGGGACACCGGGCAGACAGCCGCTCCGGCGGCAGGGAAACAGGGGCGGCTCCAGGCGGGGCCGCCCTTTCTCGTGGCACTTGGCACACGATGGAAGTGTCTGGGCCCTCGCCCGGCGCGCCAGCGATCCGCTGGATAAAGAACGGGCCGCCTGCCTGGGGGGGATGGCAAGCGGCCCGCAACTTCGAGGGAGGGTTGAAACGCACCGGCATGACGTCCGGTCGTTCCTGAAACGTCTATACAGCGGGTAGGTTCCGCGCCATCCCGAAATAAGCGTCCGGCTCTCTGGGAAGGAACTTCGGGGGGCTATCGGACTTTGCCAATGGTGCAGTCCCCCACCTGTGCTGTTGCCACGCCATTCGGAAGGCGAGCCTGATGTTGTGTTGGGCATTGCTGTTCTTTATCTTCGCATTCATCACCGGCACCGTGGGATTTGCCGGTGTGGCGATGGTTTCCGCAAGCGTGGCGAAAATGCTCTTCTTCGTCTTCCTGGCCTTGCTCGCGCTCACCTTTGCCGCCTATCTGGTGCGGGAATGATGCAGACGGCGGGAAAGCCGCAACAGCTACGGGAACTCGGTTCGGGCTTGGCGGTTCTGCGGGCAGCCTGCTTCTGGTGCGGGCCCGTCGAACGCGAGGTCGCCTTGAGCATGCGGTTGATTTCCGTCAAACTCGGCACATCCCAACCAGAAACGGTCATGCGGGATCTGCCGGGCATGCCGCTTCCGCGGCCGCATCGCATGATCTCGCAGCAACTTGGGTCGAGAAGGGACCAGGCCTTGTCGAGTTCGTCGAACCAGCGTCGCGCGGCGAGCAACAAGACCTTTCCCGCCCGCAGCAACAAGGAGCGGTCCGCAATCGACGTGGACTATGACCGTTGGCTGAACCGCCGCATGCATCAGCTCTATGATCCCGTGCTCGACGAAGCCATTCCTCCGGAAATGGCCAAGCTGCTGCTCCAGTTCGAGGAGAAGCCGCAGGAAGACGAGGACGAGAAGTAGGGCCGGCAGGCTGCTGGTGGATTGGCCTTGCCCGGTTGGGGAGGGCCGGTGGCTTGTTGTCCGGGGGAGTTGAAATGGCGACCATGGCGGCGGAGATCGCGCAATCCCTGCCTTATCTGAGGCGGTACGCGCGCGCGATCACCGGCGATCAGCGGCGCGGTGACATCCAGGTCCAGCGCTGCCTGGAGCGGCTCCTGACGGACCGGTCGAACAGTGCCGGGCTGTCGCTGCGGCTGCTGCTGTTCCGGACCCTGACGCGGAGCTGGAACGATCAGGCGGAGCCGGAGCCGGCGTCGCATGCGCCGATCGCCAACAACGCGATCCTGGACCACCGGGTGCGCGAGATCGCGCCGGCCAGGCGCCAGGCGCTGGTGCTGTCCGTGCTCGAAGGCTTCACCACCGACGAGATCGCCAAGATCCTGGAAGTGGCGCCGGCGGAGGCCGAGCGGCTGATGACGCTGGCCAAGGCCGATCTGCGCGACCAGCGGCCGACCCGGATCATGATCATCGAGGACGAGCCGATCATCGCGCTGGACCTGGCCGGGATCTGCGAGCGGCACGGCCATCAGGTGGTCGGCTTCGCCGCCACCCGTGACGAGGCGGTGGCCAAGGCCCAGGAAGAGCGCCCCGGCCTGATTCTGGCCGACATCCAGCTCGCCGATGACAGCTCTGGCATCGACGCGGTCAGCGACATCCTCAAGCAGATGTCGGTGCCCGTGATCTTCATCACCGCCTTCCCCCAGCGCCTCCTGACCGGGCAGCGCCCGGAGCCGACCTTCCTGATCACCAAGCCGTTCGACGCGGACACCCTGGCCGTGTCGATCTCGCAGGCACTCGCGACCGCGGCGGCGTGAGCGAGCGGCAGCGCGGGGGCAGGGTCCGGTCGCTGGTCGATGCGCTGCCAGCACGTCTGCGCGGCCTGAAGGCCCGTCTCGCCCTGATCGTGGCGCTGGTGCTGCTGGTGCCCACCGCGTTCGCGATCGTCCAGGCGATGCGCGTGCTGAACGAGGACAGCCAGCGCCAGCGCGCCAACCTGGAGCGCACGCTCACCCTGTTCGTGGGCTATCACGACCAGATGGCCCTGGGGGCCGCGCGACTTCTGCTCAGCCTCGCCGAGCGGCCCGCCGTGGTCGACGCGGACCCGGTGGTGTGCAGCGATGCACTGGCCGCGGAAGCCAACCAGAACGCCATGCTCCTGCTGCTGGCCCGCGCGGATGCCGACGGCAGGGTGATCTGCAGCTCGCGCCCGAACGCGGTGGGCGTCTCCTATGCCGAGCGGCCCTGGTTCCGGCAGCTCGCCAGCGGGCGGGCCAACCTGGTCTCGAGCGGGGTCGTCATCGGACAGACCCCGATGGTCGGGCGTACCATGGTGGTGGGCGCGACCATCGGCGGCCAGCGCCGGCCCTTCGAGGGCACGATCAGCGCCGGCCTGGCGCTGGAAGCGCTGATCGCCCTGCCGCGCACGATCCAGCTTCCGGCGGACGCGGTGGCGCTGGTGGTCGACACGGAGGGGGCGATCGCCACGACTCGCGGCGAGGTCGAGGATTTCGGCCTGGATCCGGAGGTGATCCGGGGCGTGCTGGCCAAGCCGGGCGTGCCGCTGGTCCGCACCGACCAGGAGGGCCGGACCTGGCAGTTCCTGGCCCGCCGCAGCGACGTGCCGAGCATGCGCACCGCCGTGCTGGTCGGGCTGCCGGTGCAGCCCTGGACCTGGCTCGACGCACGGTTCCAGAGCGGCATCCTCCTGCCGACCTCCATCCTGTTCCTGTCGGTGTTCGTGGTCTGGGTCGCGACCGACATCCTGATCACCCGGCCGCTGCTCAAGCTGGCCAAGGCGGTGCGGCGCTGGCGGCGGGAAGGCGAGATGCCGCCCCTGATGCTGGACGGGGCGCCGGAGGAGCTGGAGGAGCTGGGCCAGGCCTTCATCCGTGCCGCCACCGAGATCCGCGAGCGCGACGCGCTGCTCCACGCCTCCCTGCAGGAAAAGGACCTGCTGCTTCGGGAGATCCACCACCGGGTCAAGAACAACCTGCAGATCGTCACGAGCCTGTTGAACCTGCGCGCCGGCTCCCTGCGCAATGCCCAGGCACAGCGGGCGATGCGCGAGGCGCAGCTCGGCATCAAGGCATTGGCCCTGGTGCACCGCAAGCTGTACGAGCGGGTCGACCTGAAGCAGGTGGCGCTCGACGAGCTGCTGGAGGAGCTGTGCAGCCTGGTCCACGACCTGAGCGGCGAGCTTTCCCCGCAGGTGAGCCTCGTGGTCGCCCTGGATCCGGTCGTGGTGGTGGCCGACCAGGCGACGCCCCTCGCACTCCTGTGCAGCGAGCTCCTGACCAACGCCGCCAAGCACGCCTTTCCCGACAACCGACCCGGCACGATCGAGGTCCGGCTGGAGCGGCTGGAGGACGGGCGGGCCCGGCTGACGATCGCCGATGACGGCATCGGCATCGACAGCACGCCGCCGGCGCCGGATGCCGCGACCGGGCTCGGCACGCGGCTCGTCCAGATGTTCGCCCGGCAGATCGGCGGCGAACTTTCTGTCGAAAGCGGTGCGGATGGCACGCGCACCACCCTGGTCTTCACCCCGCTCAAGGCCTAGTTGTTAGGTGGAAGCGGCGGATCAATGCGCCCGGCAGGCGGAACCTTCCCCGGTCCGAGGCGTTGATACGACACTGGACCAATGCTCGGATGGTCGAATGCGGGGGCCGTCGGGGGTAAATGTCGAACGAGGGAGCGATTGATCCATGTCAGTTTTCCGTGAGGATATCGTCGCGTTGCTGCCCCATTTGCGGGCGTTCGCGCGCAGCCTGACCTCCGGTAACAGCGCCCTGGCGGATGACCTCGTGCAGGACACCATGGTCAACGCGCTGCAGGCGCAGGCACAGTTTCAGGAAGGCACCAACCTCAAGGCCTGGATGTTCACCATCCTGCGCAATCGCTTCCACAGCGTGATCAGCCGCAAGCATGTCACGGCCGAGGTCGAGCAGGACGAGACAATCGAGAACCACTGGTGGCAGCCGGCCTACCAGGAAAGCGCCATCGAGCTGGACGCCTTCCGCCGCGCCTTCCGCCATCTGAGCGCCACCCATCGCGAGGTCCTGGTCCTCGCCACCGTCCATGAGCTGCCCTACGAGAAGATCGCCGAGATCTGCGGTTGTGAGGTCGGCACGGTGAAGAGCCGCGTGGCCCGGGCCCGGTCGATCCTCAAGAAGATGGTTCTGGAGGGGGAGCTGCCGGTCGACGCTTCCAAGGTCCCGGTGCGCCGGATCGAGGCGAAGGTTGACACCGCGGTGCCGAGCGAGGCCCGCCGGCTGGCCGTGGCCCAGGCCGTCCAGGAGGATCTGGCGCGCCGTACCGGCCGGCCCATCCACTGACGGTCGCTGTCTGAGGTTTCTTTCGCTCCTGCTGGAGGCGCCGCAAGGCGCCTCCTTTTGCGTTTGTGGGAGGCGGCTTTGGCGAGTCGTTGCCGGCAGCACGACAACGCAGCGGCCGGACTTTGTGGCGACCGAGGCAGAGGCAGGCCATAGCCACGCGGGTGCGGATCGAACATGGTCCAGCCGGGACGCCGGATGCGGCCGTCCGGATCCATGGCAGAACGGGTAGCGGATCATGAAGATCGGAAGCCGGCCGGCGGCCGGCCGGGCAGGGATGACGGTCGTTCGCCCACCCGTGGCGCTGCCCGCCCGGAAACGGCCGGCCGGCGTCATGGCCGGCAGCGGTTGCAAGGCCGCGGAGGCCCGCAATGGCTGAGCGGCGCGTGCTGCTGCTGGTCAACCCGAACAGCCGGCGCGGTGCCCTGTATCTGGACCAGCTCCTCGACCTGTTCGCCAGCCTGGGGGTCGAGGTGGTCCACCCTGGCGGGGCCGGCAAGCCGGATGCGCCCAAGGTGATCCGCGAGCATGCCGGCCGGATCGACATGGTCGTGGTGGGCGGCGGCGACGGCTCCGTCCATGCCGCCCTGCCGGGCCTGCTCGAGACCGGCCTGCCACTGCTGGTGGTACCGCTCGGCACCGCCAACGACCTGGCCCGGGCGCTGGACCTGCCGACTGACCCGCTGGAGGCGGCCCGGCTGGTGGTGGATGGCAGCCTGCGCCGGATCGATGCGGGCCGGGTCAACGGCGTGCCGTTCGTCAACGTGGCCAACATGGGCATCAGCGTCGACATCGCGCGCTCCCTGAACGGCGACCTGAAGCGCCGCTTCGGCGTGCTGGCCTATGCGATCGCCACCTGGCGGGCGGTGGCCCGCCCGCGCCGCTTCCGCGCAGCGATCCGCCTTCCGGGCGAGACCCTGCAGGTGCGCAGCATCCAGCTCGCCGTGGGGGCGGGCCGCAACTATGGCGGCGGGATGGTGATCAACGAGGACGCCCGCATCGACGACGGCCTGCTCTGGCTCTACAGCATCGCCCCCCGTTCGTTCTGGCAGCTGGTCAAGGACGCGTTCGCGCTCCGCGCCGGGCGGCATCGTGACGCGGAACGGGTCACCACCCGCTCGGCTCCCTGGTTCGAGATCCACACCCGCCGGCCACGCACCGTCACGGCCGATGGGGAGATGGTCACCCGCACGCCGATCCGCCTGGAGATTCTGCCGCAGGCGCTGCGGGTGGTGGTGCCGCCGGACGTGGGAACCGGGGCGGCCCAGGCCGGTTGATGCCGCTGAGGAGGGATGGGCGCTGCCGCCTGTCCGGCTTGGCGCGCATCCCCACCATCATGGGATGCGTCGCTGGACTAACGAACTACAAGGACGAGCGAACATGCACCCCAAGCGTCGTGCCGCCTTGGCTCTCATGCTGGCCCGCGACTCGCTGCTGTCGTGCCACCGTCTGGCGCGGCATATCGTCGACGAGGTCGATGGCGGCAGGGCGAAGGCGTGGGGGCAGGCCTATGCACGGCGCATCGAGCTGTTCGAGAGCATGATGCGCTGCCTGATCGACTACGGCGTGCGGCCGGGCGACCTGCAGGCCAAGCTCAAGTCGGTGCCGACCGAGGAGAAGGTGCCGGTGAACCTGGAAGCGGTGCTGGAGGCGGAAGCCCGCCTCGAGCGGCACCTCCAGTTCTCCCTGCGCAACACGATCGACGACCCGGAACTGTACCGCCTGCTGGCGCAGGCCTTCGAGCAGGTGCGTCAGTTCCGCACCCATGGCGAGTTCGAGCGGCTGCCGGCGCCGCGCCGCGACGCCACGCCCTTCCCGGGCGCCCAGGCAAAGCTGGCCGGCGGCCTTGCCGGGACGGCGCTGCAGTAAGCAGGCCTCGCGCGGCCGGACCAGGAGGCGGCGGCCCGCCTCCCTTGGCCGCGGGCGGGTCATTCGGCCGGCGGCAGGCTGTCGAGCTGCTCTTTGCTGAGGCCGACCCGGATCGTCCCGTCGCCCTCCTGCTGCAGGCTGGCGGTCTCGAGCAGGACCGGCTTGGCTCCTATGCCCAGGATGCCGCCGACCTCGACCACCACTGCCTCGACCCGATGGTCCGCATCGACCACCAGATCGCTGACCGTGCCCACCTTCTGGCCGGCCACGTCCAGGACGTTCTGCCCGACCAGCTCGCTTTCGCTGAACGCGTTCTGCGGAACGCTCGACGTTTCGACATCCTGCGCCATGGCGGCGGTACCGCTCGACAGGATGGCCGCCAGGAGGATGGCGGACCGCTGCATCAGACTGCTCCTTTCCCCAGTCGCTGGTCATGTCGTGGAGCGCGCCGGAAGTGGACGCACCCCCGCTCCCGAATCAATCCGGCCCGGCGCCTGTGGGTTCCGCGCGCTTGTAATCGGGACGGGAACGCAGGACTCGTTCCCGTGTTAAATCGGCAGGCGAGGAGGACTTGGGCATGCCACAGGATCGGGAAGCGTTGATCAGGGAGCGGGCCTACCAGATCTGGATCGAGCGCGGCCGGCCGGAGGGCCAGGACGAGGCGAACTGGCACGAGGCGATCGAGCAGGTCGAGCGCGAGCAGCAGGCCGGGGCGAAGATGGCCCAGGAGAATGCCGGCCAGACCATCGGCCGGCCCAAGCGGGGCGCGATCGTCGCCGACAAGCGCCCGGCCGAGGAGCCGGAGAACCAGACCACCGAGCCGCCGCCGGTGCACGCCGAAAAGCCGGCGCCCAAGACCATGCGCGCGGGCTCCAAGACCACCGGCAATGTCGAGAAGCCCGCCAAGGCGGCGAAGGCCGCTGCGGTGCCGGAGGGCGACAAGCCGGCGGCCAAGCCGCGCAAGAGCAAGGTCAAGTCCGCCAGCATGGAAACGCTCTGACCGGGCAGTTCCCGGGGACAGGTGAAAGGATCGGCATCATGACCGCTCAGGAGAAGCAGAAAGTGCCTTTGGGTGACAGCAAGAAGCAGCCCGACCAGGCCGATCTGGACGAGGCGCTGGAAGAAACCTTCCCCGCCAGTGATCCCCCGTCAGTGACCCAGGGGATTACCGGGATCCCCGATCATGCCGACAAAGACGAGCAGCAGAAGAAGCCCGAGTCCTAGTCGAACAGGAACTTCGACATTGCCTGGGTGTTGTTATGGCAACGGCCGGTGCTTGCATCCATAGATCATGGGAAGCACGGCAGGGGCGACGGGAGCGAGTTCATCCCGGCCCCGATCACCATAACCCGCATCCGGGAGTCCAGCCCATGAACTGGGACATCATCGAAGGCAACTGGAAGCAGGCCAAGGGCAAGGTCCAGCAGCAGTGGGGCAAGCTGACGGACGACGATTTCGACCGGGTCCAGGGCAAGCGCACCGAACTCGCCGGCAAGATCCAGGAGCGCTACGGCGTCACCAAGGACGAGGCCGAGCGCCAGATCGGCGCCTGGGCCCGCGACTATCGCCACTGAGCGGGCAGCCTCCCAACAGATTCATGTCGCTGCCGGCAGCCCATGCCGCCGGCGACACTGATTCTGGCCGGCTCAGATCCGGTCGAGCAGGCGGCGGATGCGCATGAAGGCGGTTTCCAGGCGGCTGGAGGACAGGGCGAAGCAGATCCGCAGATGCTGCTCGTTGCCCTCGCCGAACGTGTAGCCCGGTGCGGTGCCGACCTTTTCCTCGCGCAGGAGCCGCCGCGCGAACTCCAGGCCGCTGATCGGCGCCTTGATCCGCGGGAACAGGTAGAAGGCGCCTTCCGGGATCAGCAGGTCGAGCTTGGGGTGGCTGCCCAGGATTTCCTGCGCCATCGCCCGGTTGCGGCCGCAGCGCGCCACGAACTCGTCGGCGAACGCGTCGCCCTGGTCCAGGGCCGCCAGCCCGCCATACTGGACGAAGGCGGTAGCACCGGTGTTGTTGACCTCGGAAAGCACCGCCATCGGCACGGCGAGCTGCCTGGGGTGGACCATCCAGCCCAGCCGCCAGCCGGTCATCGCCCAGCCCTTGGACCAGCCGTTCAGGATGAAGACCGGCTCCTCCGGCTCGGCCAGCGTGACGAAGGACGGCGCGGGCGACGGCCGGTCGAACACGTTGCGGTGGTAGACCTCGTCCGAGATGATCGCGATCCCGCGCTGGCGGCAGAGGGTCAGTAGCGCCACCTGCTCCTCGCGCGACATCACCCAGCCGGTCGGGTTGGACGGCGTGTTGACGTAGACCGCCTTGGTCTTCGGCGTGATCGCGCGCTTGACGTCGTCCAGGTCGAGCCACCAGCGCTCCGGCCCTTCCTGCAGCCGCACGTCGACCGTGCGCCCGCCCAGCACTTCCACCACCGTGCGGATGTTCGGCCAGTAGGGCGAGACCAGGATCACCTCGTCGCCCGGCTCGAGCAGGCACTGGCAGGTGATCATCACGGTCAGCATGGTCGAGCCGGGCACCGAGACCCGGTCCTCGTCCAGCTCGATGCCGTAATGCTTCTGGTGATAGCGGAGCAGGCCCTCGCGCACCGGCAGGTGGCCGCGGGTCCAGTTGTAGAAGGTCTTGCCGTCGTCCAGCGCCCGCTTGGCCGCCTCGTTCACGAAGGACGGCGAGTTCAGGTCGCTCTCGCCGAACCAGAGCGGGATGACCTCCGGATCGTCCAGGCCTTCGCGGGCGATCTGCCCGATGCCGGACGGCTGGAGATCCAGGACGAACTGCCGGATCGGACCCATGCGACGACTACCTCGATCGGAAATTGTGACGATACGCTGTCAGGCCAGCCGTGCCTCGAGCACGCGGCACCAGTGATGATAGAGCACGAGATGAACCTGCTGGACCAGGGCCGTGTCGGTCGCGGGCACGGCGAACAGGTGGTCGACCTGGCCTTCCAGCGTAGTGCCGCCAGCACCGGTGAGCGCCACCGTGGTCATCTTGCGCTCGCGCGCCGCCTCGAAGGCCGCCAGCACGTTGGGCGAGCGGCCGGACGTAGTTAGGCCCACCAGCACCCCGCCCTCCGCGCCATGGGCCTGGACCTGGCGGGCGAACACGTCGGCAAAGCTCGCGTCGTTGCTCCAGGCAGTCAGGAAGACGGGATCGGCCGCCAGCGAGAGGACCCGGTAGGGCCGCCGGTCACGCTTGAAGCGGCCGACCAGCTCGCCGGAGAAATGCAGGCTGTCCGCCGCCGAGCCGCCATTGCCGCAGATCAGCATCGGCCGGTCGGCAGCCAAGGCCGCCACCATCGCCTCGGCGGCGGCGGCCACCCGCGCCTCGTCGAACGCCGCCAGGCTGTTGGCCAGCACCAGGCGGCTCGCCTCCGCCCAGTCCAGCCAGCTCGTTCCGCTCATCTCCACCAAAGGCACTTCCTTTCCGGGCGCTGCGTGCTGCGCGGGCGTGCTATAGCACCCGGCATGACGGAAGCGGAGACTAGGCAGCGCTTCGCGCAGGGCCTCGTGCGCGCGGCGGGCGTACGCGATCCGAGGGTGGCGGCCGCGTTCTCGGCGGTCCTGCGTGAAGCCTTTCTGCCGCCCCCGCCCTGGCGCATCGAGGGACCAGGCGGGAGCTTCGCCAGCAGCGATCCCGCGGCACTTTATGGCGACGTGCGGGTGGCGATCGAGCCCGGGCACGATGTATGGCAGGCGGAGCCGCAGCTTTGGGCCTTCGTCATCGACCGCCTGGCCGTGCCCGCCGGTGGCCGAGTGCTGCTGGTGGGTGCCGGCAGCGGCTATCTCGCCGCCATCCTGGCCGAACTCGTCGGCAGTGCCGGCGCGGTCACCGCGCTGGAGGCCGTGCCGGCGCTGGCCGAACGAGCCCGCCTGGTGCTGCGGCCGTGGGCTTGCGTCCAGGTCCAGGCGATGGATGCCGCCGATCTCGACCAGCTCCCGTTCGACCGGATCCTCGTCACCTGCGGCATCACCGGCCTGCCGGCCACCTGGCCGGCCCGGCTCCAGGACGGCGCCAGGCTGGCCGCACCGTTTACCGGTGCCGATGGCGGCGGCGTCCTGCTACTCCTGGAACGTCGGCCGGACGGGATCGGGGTGACGCCCTTGTCCGGCGTCCGCATCCAGCCGGCCCTGGGCGGGCTGCGCGATGGGCGCCAGGAGCGGGTCCTGGACGGGGTGCGCATGGCCGACAGGGAGGCCCTGTGGCAGGCCCGCAGCCTCCGCCCGCAGGACCAGACCCGGCCGGCCGAGCGCATCTACGGTTTTGCCGGACAGGTGCTGAGCACGCAGCCGCTCGGGCAATAGGAGATTCTTTACCGTTATGACGCTAGTTTGGCCGGACGGCGCGGCTGCCCGCACCGCAACCTGTCGGATTTCTTCTGCCCGATGAATCTTCCTGATCCCTTCGATCCCGGTCCTGGCGAACCCGATTCCGCCGACGACCTGGCCACGGCCTCGGGTGGGCCTGTCGGCGGGCCCGAGAGCCGGCCGGCCGACACGCCGCAGACCCGGTCGTCCGCGTTCCGGCTGGCCTATCTCGATCCGGACTTCATGCTGCGCAAGGACCTGCGCCCGGTCCGCTTCCAGCTGGAACTGCTCAAGCCCGACCTGATCCTGGAAGAGCACGGCATCGATTCCACCGTGGTGGTGTTCGGCAGCGCGCGCGTGCCCAATGACGGCGAGGCCGAGGCGGCGCTGGCCGCGGCCGAGAAGGCCCATGCCGGCAATCCGGACGATCCGCGGCTGAAGCGGGCGCTGGCAATCGCGAAGCGCCTTGCCACCCATGTGCGCGGCTATGCGGCGGCGAGGCGCTTTGGCCAGCTCATCGCCGAGTTCAGCAAGGCCCATCCTGGCCGGGAGCTCACCATCATCACCGGCGGCGGGCCCGGCATCATGGAGGCCGCCAATCGCGGCGCCTCGGAGGCGGGGGTCAAGACGGCGGGGCTGAACATCGTGCTGCCGCACGAGCAGGCGCCCAACCCCTATTTGACGCCGGAGCTGAGCTTCCAGTTCTACTATTTCGCGCTGCGCAAGATGCATTTCCTGATGCGGGCGCGGGCACTGGTGGCGTTCCCGGGCGGGTTCGGCACGCTGGACGAGCTGTTCGAGACGCTCTGCCTGATCCAGACCGGCAAGAGCCGGCGGATGCCGGTGCTGCTCTACGACAGCTCGTTCTGGACCAGGCTGATCAACTTCGAGATGCTGGTGGAAGAGGGCATGATCAGCCCGGACGACCTGGACCTGTTCCAGTTTGTCGACGACGCTGACGAGGCGTTCCGGATCGTGACCGACTATCACCTGAACAACCCGCCCAAGCGGGTGGGCCGGGGCAGGGTCTGACGGCCGCACGGCCGGGGAGGGACGGCATGCAGCTCTATTATGCACCCGGCGCCTGCTCGCTGGCAGCGCACATCACGGCGCGCGAGGCAGGGGTGCCGGTCGACCTGGTGAAGGTCGACATCCCGACCGGCCGGCTGGAGGACGGGCGGGAGTTTCGCCAGGTCAACCCGCGCGGCTATGTGCCGGCCCTGGTGCTGGACGATGGCGAGCTGGTCACCGAGGCGCAGGTGGTGGTGCAGTATCTGGCGGATCTGGCGCCGGCCTCCGGCCTGTTGCCACCGCCCGGCACCCGCGACCGGCTGCGGGTCCAGCAATGGCTGGGCTATGTCGCGACCGAGCTGCACAAGCCCCTGGGCTCGCTGTGGGATCCCCGCACGCCGGAAGCGTGGCGGGAAAAGGTCAGGGAGTGGCTGCCGGTCCGCTTCGCCGAGCTCGACGCGCATCTGGCGGCCCGGCCCTTCCTGGTCGGCGGCGGGTTCACGGTCGCCGACGCCTATCTGTTCGTGGTCCTGAACTGGACGCCGCATCTGAGCATCGACTTGGCACCCTATCCGGCGCTGGGTGCCTTCCTGGCGCGGGTCGCCGAGCGGCCGAAGGTGCGCCAGGCCCTGGCTGAGGAGGGGCTGGGCGGCGCGGAGCCGGTTTGACCCGACCGGCGATCCCGCTATCATGATGAATATCGACGGTTCCCCCGGCCAAGGGGGAGGCAAGAGGGAACAGGGTGCGTGCCGGCCCGGCCGGCATCAGTCCCTGGCTACCCCCGTAACTGTGAGCGGCGAATCGACCTCCCGCGCGTGACCACTGGGCAACCGGGAAGGTCGGAGGTCGGTGAGGACCCGCGAGCCAGGAGACCTGCCGTCGATCGTGCAACCATGTGCGCCGGGCGGGGTGTCCCGGCGGGAGGTCCGATCGTGAGCCATTCCTGCGCCCTGGCGCCTGCCTGCCGCCGTTCCCGCCAGCCGCGCCGCGACCCGAAGCCGGCTTCGCGGCACTGAGCGTTGCCCGGCTGATGGCCGGGTCATTTCCTGCGCAGCCCGTCACCGGCTGGCGCGCGCCAATGTCGGGAACAGCCATGATCATCACTGCCCGCGTGCCGGGCCTGCCGTGCACCATCGCCACGCCTGCACCCCGAGGGAGGCGAGCCCGATGAGCGAGCGCACCGCATCGGCGGACCTCGCGTCGAGCATGCCGCCCTCTCCCTGTGTCGGCATCTGCCAGATCGACCTGGGCACCGGCTGGTGCGGAGGCTGCGGGCGCAGCGAGAAGGAGCTGGCCAGCTGGCGGGACATGCCGGCCTTCGCCCAGCGTGCCGTCTGGGCCGACCTGCCCCGGCGCAACGCGATCCTGGGCTTGAGCTTCCGGCTCTTGCCGCTGGCAGGTGCTGCCCTTCTGGAGCATCTGGCCTGCCGGTCGCTGCTGCCGGGGACTCGCTGGGCGATCGGCGTCCATGGCGCCAGCGTCGAGTTCGCCGCCGATGACGGGTCCGTGCGCGCCTCGATCGAGGCGGGCGTCCTGCATCTCGCCACCCGCGGCGCCCGCGCGGCCCTCGCACTGCCGGCAGGGGCGCGTGCCTTCGAGCTGGTCGACGGGCAGGGGCGGACTGCCAGGCTCGTGCTGGCCCTGCACCGCGCCCGCCTGCGCACACTCAATCCCGCCACCATCGCGCCGCTCGGGCCGGACCGGGATACACTCGACCCGGCCGGGCGAGATGCCGTCCTGGTCGATCTGGGCCTGGGCCGGCGCGCCTTGCGCTTTTGCGTGCGCAGCCGCGACCCGGACCTGCTGGCCAGGCTCGAGGCCCGGCGCGGCACTGCCTTGCAGGACGCGCCGGATCTGGTCGCGGTTCTGGCGCAGGCGGCACCCGGCTGGGTCGCGACTTCGCCGTTCGGGCGGATCGAGGTCGAGGGACCGATCCTGCGCAACGACCAGGCCGGGCCAGGCACCCGTCTCCTGCCCGACCTGCTGGCATCTGGCCGCGAGCTGGAGCCCGGCCTGGAACTGCCGCCCGACTATCTGGCCTGCGCCAGCCTGTTCCCGGGCGAGGCCGGCCCGCCGGCGCTGGCGGGTGACTTGGCTTAGGCGCGCTCGCCGGCCCGCTGCCCTGGCACCGCGGGGACTGCCGATCGGTCAGGTGTCCGTCGTCCTGACGGTGCGCTTCGGCCAGGTCCGACCGCTCAGCCCGAAGCGTCGCCTCGGGCATGGTGGTGCGGATGGTGGTGTCCGAGGCCGTCCACCGGGATCACCGACAGGTGGCCGCTATGGACGCCGCGCTCGTTCAGGACCGCGTTGGCAAAGGCGCGGACCGCCTCCACCGGCCCGCGCAGCACCGCGATCTCCAGGCAGCTCTGCTGGTCCAGATGGATGTGCATCGTCGCCAGGCCCAGGTCGTGATGGTGGTGCGAGGCGGCGGTCAGGCGCTTGGCGAGCTCGCGGGTGTGGTGGTCGTAGACATAGCTGAGCGTGGCCACGCACTCGATCCGGGGCTCGGCTTCCAGCTTGGCCTGTTCCAGGCCGATCTGCGCCAGGGCACGCAGCGCCTCGGAGCGGTTGGCATAGCCGCGGGCCAGCATGAAGGCCTGCAGCTCGGCGGCGAACTCGTCCGACATGCTGATGGTCGCGCGTTGCATGGCTCTCCCCGCCGGCCCGCCCCGGCCTGCCGGCCCTGAGCCTGGAGCGGGAGCGGCGGGCGGGTCAACCCGGGGGATGGTGGCAGACCTGCCGCAGCACGACCGGCGCATATCTCCCATGAAGGGATAGTGTCTGGACCAAATTCTCCAATAAGTTTAGTTCCTCCGCATCGACCTGCGATTGATGTGAGGCTTGGACGATGCGACCGCCCGTCCTGGCGCAGCCCTGCCTGCGCCGACTTCCGGCAATCCTGCCGCTCCTGGCGGCGCTCGGCCTGGCCGCCTGCAGCGGCCCCGGCGTCTATCCCCTGCCGCAGGATCCCTATGGCGGCGTCGGCACGGTGGCCCCGGTGGGTGCCATCCTGCAGCTCCCGCCGGATCTCGCCGACCTGCGCCTCATGACCCGGCGCAGCGTGGTGAAGGGCATGGTGGTCGAGGAGGTCGTCCTGGCGAACGACACCGCGATCCCCCGGGAGAATCTGATCGTCACCCGCACCCGCTGGCGTGGCTCCGGGGCCTACCTGCCGAGCATGGAGCTGCCCAACCCGTTCAAGCAGAGCGAGATCGAGCAGCATTTCCTCCAGCAGTTCCCGGGCGCGCCCCTGGACCAGGTGACGCGGGAGCGCCGCAACGGGCGCGGGGTGCATCGCTACCTGATCGCCGACCTGGGCGATGCCGGCAGCTGCATCTACGCTTGGCAGTTCTTCGACGCACCCACCGAGACGCGCGGCGGCCTGCACAGCTTCGCGGTGGACCTGCGCTACTGCCAGCCGACCCATGACCTGGCCGCGGCCCTCGACCTGTTCGACCGGATGGCGACCGTGGCGCCGCTCTGAGCGCCCGGCGAAACAACGAAACGACGGAGGACGCCCTCAAGCCGACCGGATCGTCTGGCGTGAGGTGCATGATGAGTGGAGAACGCGGCCGGCCGGCCGCCTCGGGCGTTGCGGTGGTTCACCGCCGCGCGGGCCTGGGGGCGGCTTCGTTCCTGTGGCTGACGCCCTGGGTCGTGGTGATGGCGGCCACGCTCTGGCTGGGTGCGCAGGATTTCGGCGTCGCCAACCAGACGGTGCTGGCGCTCACCTTGCTGGCGATCCTGATCGGCCTCCGGGTGAGCGGCCTCGCCCCCTCGTGCCGGACCTTCTTCATCTTCACCGCCGCGTTCCTGAGCTGGCGCTATCTCTCCTGGCGGGTCGCCGACACCCTGCCCGACCCGACCACGCTGGCCTTCGTCCCGGGCGTCCTGCTGTTCGCTGCCGAGATCTACGGCATCCTCATGCTGTCCCTGGGCGTGTTCGTGAACATCCGGCCGATCGACCGGCCGGTCCCGCCGCTGGCGGCCGACCCGGCCGGGCTGCCGAGCGTCGACGTGTTCGTGCCCAGCTACAACGAGGACGAGACGCTGCTGGAGACCACGCTGATCGCGGCCCGGCGGATGCGCTACCCCGAGGGCAAGCTGAACGTCTATCTCCTGGACGATGGCGGCACCGTCCAGAAGCAGAACGACAAGGACCCGAAGAAGGCGCAGGCGGCGATCGCCCGCAACCGGACGCTGCAGATCCTCTGCGCCAGGCTCGGCTGCCACTACCTGACCCGCGAGTTCAACCAGCACGCCAAGGCCGGCAACATCAACGCGGCACTGGGCCGGACCGAGGGCGAGCTGATCCTGATCCTCGACGCCGACCATGTGCCCACCGAGGACCTGCTGGAGCGGACCGTCGGCCATTTCGCCGAGGACCCCAAGCTGTTCATGGTGCAGAGCCCGCACTTCTTCATCAACCCGGACCCGCTGGAGCGCAACCTCGACACGTTCGGCCGGATGCCCAGCGAGAACGAGATGTTCTACCAGGTGGGCCAGCGCGGGCTGGACAGCTGGAACGCCTCGTTCTTCTGCGGTTCGGCGGCGATCCTGCGCCGCGCGCACCTGATGTCGATCGGCGGGATCCAGGGCACCTCGATCACCGAGGACGCCGAGACCGCACTGGAGCTGCATGCCCGCGGGCTGACCAGCCGCTACGTGGCCCGGCCGATGATCGCCGGCCTCTCGCCCGAGACCTTCTCCAGCTTCATCGGCCAGCGCTCGCGCTGGGCGCAGGGCATGATCCAGATCATGTTGCTGAAGAACCCCTTGTGGAAGCGCGGCCTCACTCTGCCGCAGCGCATCTCGTATCTGTCGAGCATGGTGTTCTGGCTGTTTCCAGTGGCCCGGATGCTGTTCCTGATCACGCCCCTGGCCTACCTGTTCTTCGGCCTGCAGATCTATCGCGCTTCCTACCAGGAGTTCGTCGCCTACGGCCTGACCCATCTGGCCGCCAGCCTGATCCTGACCAACTACCTGTTCGGCAAGGTGCGCTGGCCGTTCATCTCCGAGCTCTACGAGATCGCCCAGGCACCCTTCCTGGTGCGCGCCATCGGCAGCGTCCTCCTGCGCCCACGCGCCCCCACCTCCAAGGTCACTGCCAAGTCGGAGACGCTGGAGCGCAATTTCGTGTCCGAGCTGGCCCGCCCGCTCCTGTTCCTCCTGGGCCTGCTCTCGGCGGCCGCCATCGCCGGCCTGTGGCGCTGGCATGCCTTCCCGCTGGAGCGCGAGAACATCACGATCGTGCTCGGCTGGAACCTGTTCAACCTCCTGTTCGTGCTGGGGGCCATCGGGGTCGTCCACGAGCACAAGCAGCGCCGCGGCATGCCGCGCGTGCCGCGCTCGCTCGGTGCGGAGGCGACGCTGGGCGGCTCGGTGGCGCCGGTGCGGATCTCCGACCTGTCGATCGGCGGCGCCCAGCTCGTCCTGAACGAGAGCGCCGAGGTTTATCGCGACCTGGCGCACGGCAATGGCAGCCTCACCGTCGAGCTGAGTAACGGCGAGCGCACCATTCCCTTCGAGATCCGCCACGCCGTGGTGGAGGACGAGCGGCTGGTGCTGGGCGTGCGCTTTGCCTGCGAGAACGACGAGCAGCGCGCCGACGTGGTGACCTTGTGCTTCGGCTCCAGCGAGGCCTGGGTCGGCTTCCAGGCCGAGCGGCAGCATGCCCGCACCATCCTGGGCGGCTTCGCCCACTTCGCCCGCCTGTGCCTCGTCAAGGGCACGCTCGGCATCCTGGCCGGGCTGCGCCAGGGCCAGGGCCGGGGCCGCAGCGGCCCCTTCCTCGTCACCCGCGCCGCCCGCCAGATGGTCCTGCCCCAGGGAGCGAAGACCGATGCCCCGCTGCACTGAGCCGGCCGCCCGCCGCACCCGCCTGCTGGCCGCGACCGCAGCAATCCTGCTGGCTTGGCAGGCCACCGCCCTCGCCCAGGAGGCCGGGGCTCCATCCGCCGCCCCGGCGCTGGATGCCGGCTTGCCGGCCACGGACCCCGCCCAGCCGGCAACCGAAGCCGGGGCGGAGCCGACCCTGACGGCATTGCCCGAAAGCCTGCCGGACCTCGCCGTCCCGCTGCTCACCCATGACCTCGACCTGCATGGCAGCCGGGACGAGGCGGTGGTGCCGTTCAACCTGGCGCCTGGCGAGGAGTTCACCGGCGCCACCCTGGCCCTGTCCTACAGCAACGCCCTGGCGGTGCTACCCGACCGCTCCCGGCTGGCGCTGACCCTGAACGGCAAGCCGCTCACCGACCTGCCGCTGGTGGGTGCGCAAGGTGCCGCCGGCGCCGAGATCGACCTGCCCGCCGGCCTGTTCCGCACCGGGCGCAACGAGCTGGGCGTCACGCTGGCCCAGACGCACCGCCTGGCCTGTTCCCGCGAGCGCTTCGGCGAACTGTGGACCAAGCTGAAGCGGGACGGCACCAGCCTCGCCCTGCACCGGCCGGGCCCGCGCGCACCGGTGACGGCGGAGGGGCTGGTGGGCCTCCTGTCTGCCTCCGCCTATGATCAGGAGCCCCTGGCGATCGCCACCGCCGCCTCCCTGGCCGGGCCTGCCGGCGTCGAGTTGGGTGCGCGCGTCGCCCAGGCGGTGGCGCTGGTGCGTGGCGACCGGCCGCTCGCGGTGACGGCCCAGCCGTTCGAGAGCCTGGACTGGCCGGCCCTGCACGGCCGCAACCATGTCCTGATCGGCCAGATCGACGAGTTCCGCGGCCTGCTCGACCCCGCGAGCCTCGCCGAGCTGGCGGCCGGGCGGATGCTGGTCCGCCGCCTGCCGGGCGATCCCGACCATCTGGCCATCCTGTTCGCCGGCGAGAATACCGCAACGGTCGGCCGGGCCGTGGAGGGCTTCGTGGCCGGAGCTGGCCGTCCGCTCGATCCCCCGCCGCTGCCGGAGATCGATGGCGGTGCCGTCCTGACCCTGGCGGAGCTGGGCTTTCGGACGCGGGAGCTGCCGCTGGGCGTCACCGAGCCGCTCGACCTCACCTTCCGCCTGCCGCCCAGCTTCTATGCGGCCGACGGCCAGCGCCTCGAGCTGGCCCTGAACTATGCCTATGCCGGCGGGCTCCAGCCGACCTCCGCCCTGGTGATCGAGGTCAACGGCATCCCCGCCAACATGATCCGCCTGGACGACCCGCGCGGCCGCATCGTGGATGGTGCCAGGGTCGGCCTGACGCTCGGCACGTTCCATCCGGGCATCAACCGGATCTCGATCTATCCGATGCTGGATCCCGCCTCGGCCAAGGCCTGCGAGAGCGGGGCGCCGATGCTGAGCCTGTTCCAGGACAGCCGGATCACCATGCCGGACTTCGCCAGGCTCACCCATGGCGGCCAGCTATACGACCTGGTCGACGACGGCTTCCCCTATGGCGAGGAGCCGGCCGCGGTGATGGTGTCGGCCCGAGACCCGGCGGCACTCGGCGCTGCCTGGACCTTCCTGGGCAAGCTGGCGCAGCGCCGGGGCGAGGTCCTGGACCGGCTGAGCTTCGTGCCGCCCGGCTCCACCCCCACCGAGCACCTGATCGCGGTCGGCACTGCCGCCGAGCTCTCGCCCTCCCTGGTCGCCAGGCTCGACCTGCCCTGGACCGAGCCGACGGAACCACCGGCCGTACCGGTGGCAGCCGGTGCCGCCAACACGCCCGTGGCCGCGAGCGTGCCCGACCCGCGGGCGGAATGGCAGTCGCGGATCGGGCCGGAGGGTGGCGAGGGCCTGCTGGAGCGGCTGCGCCGGCTGATCGTGCGTGCTGCGGACGCCGACGTCACCGCGCCGGTACCGGAGCGGCCGGCCCAGCCGGCAGCACCCAGGGCGGGTGGGGCCATGCTGGTGGAGGTGGCCTCGCCCTGGGCGGCGCAGCGGGTGGCGACCGTGCTGGTGGCCGACCGGGCCGACCATCTGGAACCGGGCCTGGGCCGGCTGATCGAGGCGAAGGTCTGGCCGACCCTGGGCGGCGACCGGGCGCAGTGGCAGGCCGGCAGCGACCAGGTGGTGGGCGAGCGGCGCAACCCGCCCTTCATCCTGGAAACGCCTGCGCAGGACCCGGGCCAGCTCCGCCTGACCGTGCTCACCTGGCTGGCGCAGCATCGCTGGACCTGGCTCGGCCTGATGCTGGCCGCCGTGACCTCGGCCAGCCTGATGACCAGCCTCGCCCTGCGCATGCGGCGTCATTGAGGGGGCGGATGCCGGAGCGGCGCAGCGTGATCCTCGCCGTGTCGGGACTGCTGCCGGACCTGCCGGGGCTGGGCCCGGTCGCCCGCTGGCTGGGCGGCAGCCGGGCGCTGCCGGCCGGGGAGTGGGACGCCTGGTGCGGCCGGTTCCTGGACGAGGGGCGGGTGGTCGACACCGGCAACGGCCGGGTCAGCCATACCGAGGGCCAGGGCTATGGCCTCCTGCTGGCACTGGCCGCGGAGGACACGGCCGTCTTCGACGCGATCCTCGCCTGGACCGACCGGCACCTGCCGGTCCGCCCGGACGGCCTGCTCGCCTGGCGCTGGGACCCGGCCCGGCCCGACGACCCGGTGAGCGACCCCAATGCCGCGACCGATGGCGACCTCCTGATCGCCTGGGCGCTGATCCGTGCCGGCCGGCACTGGGGCCGGCCGGAGCTCACCGAGCGCGGCCTGATGGCCGCCCGGGCGGTGCGCAGTGCCGGCGTGGTGCACCATGGCGGGATGCAGGTGATCCTGCCGGGGCCGGAAGGCTTCATCCAGCCCGAGGGCCCGGTGATCAACCTGTCCTACTGGGTGTTCCCGGCACTGTGCGCCCTGATGGCGGCCGATCCGCATCCGGTCTGGGCGCAGCTCGTGACCAGCGGCCACCGGCTGCTGGCGAGCCTGCGCTTCGGCCAGCGCCAGCTCCCGCCGGACTGGACGCTCCTGGCCGAGCCGCCCCGGCCGGCCCCGGGCTTCCCGCCCGTGTTCGGCTACAATGCGCTGCGCATCCCGCTCTATGCTGCCTGGAGTGAGCCCGGCCCGCTCGACCTGGTCCGGCCGATCTTCTCGATCTGGCAGCGGGCCGGGAACGAGCCGCCGGCGGTCATTCCCCTGGACCCGACTTCGCCGTTCGAGGTCGGGGTGACGCCCGGGATCCGCGCGATCCTGGCCCTGCTCCGCTATCTGGAGGACGGCAGCGCGCCGGACTTCCCCTCGATCCAGAACGAACCCGACTACTATGCCGCCACGCTCGTGCTCCTGGCGCGGCTGGCCTTCGACGAGGTGTCCCGGTCATGAAGCTCCGCCCCCTCCCGCCACTCCTGGGCCTGGCGGTCGTGGCCCTGCTGGGCAGCGTGTCGCCCGCCAGCCTCCTGGCCCAGGAGGCGGCCGAAGAGCCCGGCATCACCGTCCGGCTGCAGGGTGGTGCACCCGCCGGCGAGAACGTGGTCGACGAGGCGCTGCTGCGCTACTTGGCCAGCCGGGGCGACCGCGCGGCGGCGGAGGCCGAGATCGCGCGGCTGAAGGAGCTGCACCCGGATTGGGAGCCGCCCAGCGACCTGTTCGGCGGCCTGCCCAAGGTGGACGAGGGTCCCCTCTGGCAGCTCTACGAGAGCGGCGACTATGCGGCGGTGCGCAGCCGCATCGAGGCGCTGCGCAAGGAGCGGCCGGACTGGACGCCGCCGCAGAAGCTCGTGACGCTGATGGCGGTGAACGAGGCGCGCGCCGCGAGCGAGGCGGCGGCGGCCGCGGGTGACTGGGCCAGCGTGGTGGCGCTGTTCGACGCGCAGCCGGCCGCCGCCACCTGCGAGCATGTCGACAATCTCTGGCGCCTGGCCGAGGCGCAGCAGCGCACCGGGGCGGGCGAGGCGGCCCTTGCCACCTATGCGCGCATCATCACGACCTGCCCGGATGCCGACCACCGCTTCGCCACCCTGCAGAAGGCGAAGCTGCTGGTGCCGCCGGCCGAGCTGGAGCGGCTGGTTGGCCTGGAGAAGGCGCGGACCGGCTCCCCGGAGCGGCTGGCGAAGCTGGAGACCCTGACGGCCAGGCCCACGGCACCGGCGGGGAGCCGGCCGGCCGGGCCCGACTTCAGCCGGATCTACAAGCCTGGGGCCTCGGTGGGCGATGCGCGTGCGGTCGCCGACGCGGTGATCCGCCGGCGCGATGCGGCCGCCGCCCGCAAGATCGGCTGGATCTACCAGGCGGCCGGCGACGATGCCGCGGCGGCACCCTGGTTCCAGCGCAGCCTGGACTGGGCGCCGGGCGAGGAGGCCGCGAGGGGCTTGGCCATGAGCCTGGCGGCCCTGGGCAAGCTCCCGGAGCTGGATGCGCTGGCAGCCCGCTATCCGGAGGTGGTCACACAAGCGCGCGGCGGCCAGGTGGCGGTCGCGGTGGATCGCGGCGACCTTGCCACCGTGCTCAAGCTCACCCGCCAGACGGGCAAGCCGGCCGAGCTCCTGATGCGGAGCTGGACCTACATGAAGCTGCTGCGCCCGACCGAAGCGCAGCTCAGCTTCGCCCGGGTCATGGCGGCACCCGACGCCATGCCCTTGCAGCGCGACGAGGCGGTCTACGGCCTGATCCGCGCCCAGATCGCCCAGCACCTGTTCCAGGACGCGGCCCAGAGCATCGAGCGCTACGGCCTGCCGCCGGACCAGTACAACGAGGTGCAGGCCGAGCTGCTGAGCCAGGAGATCCAGGTCGCCTTCCGGCAGAAGGACTACCGCCGCACCGTCGCACTCCTGGAAAAGCGCCGCGACTTCGCCCTGCCGGACCGCGGGCTGGAGATCCAGGAAGCCTGGGCGCGCTACCATACCGGCGAGGTGCACACCGCCCGGCGGATCTTCACCCGGCTGGACCGGATCGTCAGCACCGAGGAGACCGAGGCGGGCCTGGCCCAAGTCTCGCGCAAGCTCGGGCCGGGCTGGTAATCGCTTTGGGAGCGGCCGCTTGCGCTAACCCGACCGCTCCCGCCCGGAGATCAGCAGGAGGCCCAGGATCAGCCCGCCGAACAGGATCGCGCGCCAGCCCGGCGAGGCGTTCACCACGGTGATCAGCGCGGTGATGGTCACCAGCAGGATCGAGCCGGCGATCGTGCCGAGATAGGTGCCGCGCCCGCCCAGGATCGAGGTGCCGCCCAGCACCACCGCGGCGATCGAGCCCAGGAGGTAGGGCTCGCCGATCCCGACATAGCCCTGGCGGTTCATGCCGAGCAGGAGCAGGCCGGCCAGGCCCGCGCAGAAGCCGGACGCGGCATGCACGGCCAGGATCGCCTGACCGGCACCCACCCCGGCCAGGCGGGCGGCCCGGTCGTTGGTGCCGAGCGCGAACAGCCAGGAGCCCAGCACCGTGCCGTGCAGCACGAACAGGGTCACGGCGGCGATCACGAGCCAGGTGACGATCGTCATCGGCAGGCCGAACAGGGCGCCGTTGCCGAGGAAGGTCACGGCCGGGTTCACCGTGCTGATCGCACTGCCGCCCGCGATCAGGATCAGGGCACCCTGCAGGATGGTGGCGGTCGCGAGAGTCAGGATCAGCGGATGGACGCGCAGGAGCACGACGCCGATCCCGTTCAAGCCGCCGATCGCCGTGGTGATCGCCAGCGTCATCGCGACAGCACCCATCCCGCTGGGATCGAAGGGGAAGGTGAGCAGTGGCAGGATGATCGCGGCAAAGGTGATGATGGCCGCCACTGACAGGTCGATGCCCCCGCCGATCACCACCAGCGTCTGCCCGGCGGCCACGATCCCGGTGATCGAGGCCAGCTCCAGCAGGTAGCGCAGATGGCCGATCTTGGCGAAGCCGGGCTTGAGCAGGCCGGCCGCGACCCACAAGGCCACCACGACCAGCCAGCCGAGCGTCACCCGGTGGCGGAGAAGGCCGCTCATGCCGCACGCTCCCGCAATCGCTTGATGCCCATGGCGGCCACGATGATCAGGCCCTGCATCACGTACTGAGCCACGGGCGGCAGCCCCAGGAAGAACATGACGTTGACCAGCACCGCCAGCAGCAGGCTGCCGGCGACCGCACCGCGGATGGTGCCCTGGCCGCCCAGAAAGCCCACCCCGCCCAGCACGGCCGCGGTGATCGACTGCAGGGTGAGCGGGTTGCCGATCAGGGGATCGCCCGCCCCGGTCTGGGCCGCGACATAGACCCCGGCAAAGGCGGCGAGCCCGCCCGAGATCGCATAGGCGGCGATCCTGGCCAGCGCCACGTTGACCCCGGAACGGAAGGCCCCGGCCGGGTTGTCGCCGGCGGCATCGATCGACAGGCCCAGCGGCGTAGCCCGCAGCACCCGCCACGCGACCAGGATCAGGATCAGGATCAGGAGTGCGGTCGGATGCACGCCCACCAAGCCCTCGGACAGCCAGCCGGGCATCGAGCCGCCCGGCCGCGGCATCACCAGGAGGGCCGCGCCGCCGATTAGGAAGGAGGAGGCCAGGGTGACGATGATCGCCGGCAGGCCGAACAGGGCGACGATCGTGCCGACCAGGCCGCCCGCCGCCACGCCGATCGCGACGGTGGCGGTAATCCCGAGCCCCGCACCCAGCGCGCTCTCGCCCACCAGTGTCGCCGCCAGCACCGTGCCGAGGCCGACGGTGGCGCCGATCGCAAGGTCGATGCCGCCCATCAGCATCACTAGGGTCTGGGCGATCGCGACCAGCGCCACCGGGAACCAGTTCTGGGTGAAGCGCGCGATCCCGGCCCAGCTCAGCAGGCCCGGGTGGAGGAAGGCGTAGAGCGCCAGCAGGAGGGCCAGGAGGACGAACAGGCCGATCTGGCCGCGATTGCGCCGCCAGATCAGCCGGGCGTGCAGGGCAGCGCCCGACGGTACCTGCCTCATGCCGCCTCCTGCCGCGCCACGCCCAGCGACGCGGCGACGATCGCCTCCTCGCTGGCCTGCCCGTGCGGGAGGTCCGCGGCGATCCGGCCGTCCCGGAACACCAGCACCCGGTCGCACAGATGGACCAGCTCCAGCGCATCGGAGCTGAGCAGGATCACCGCCATGCCGCCCGCTGCCATCCCCTTCAGCCGCAGATAGATCTCGCGCTTGGTATCCACGTCGACGCCGCGGGTGGGGTCGTTCAGCAGCAGCACCTTCGGTGAGAGCGGCAGCCAGCGGGCCAGTGCCACCTTCTGCTGGTTGCCGCCGGACAGGAGCTGCACCGCCCGCTCCGGGCCGCCGCCGCGCACGTTCAGCTTCGCCGTCAGCTCCCGGGCCACCTCCGCCTCCCGGGCGAACCGGCGCAGGCCGCGCCTGGCCAGGCGGCGCAGGCCCGGCAGGGTCAGGTTGAAGCCGATCGACAGGGGCAGGAGCACCGCCTCGCGCTTGCGGTCGGCCGGCACATAGGCCAGGCCCCGCCCGATCGCGTCCGCAGGATTTCGGCTCGGCCGGTCGACCCCACCCGTGGCCAGGCGCTCCGCCTGCGCGTCCAGCGCACCGTAGAGGGCCAGCAGCAATTCTTCCTGCCCCTGGCCGAGCAGGCCGCCAATGCCCAGCACCTCGCCCTGGCGCACGACGAGATCGACGCCACCGACACCCGGTGCCGTCAGCGCCCGGGCCTCGAGCGCCGGCTCGTCCCGGGTGGTCGAGCGGAACGGCGGGAACAGGTCGCCCGGCTCGCGGCCGACCATCAGCCGGACCAGGGCCGGCGGGTCGATCCCGTCCATGGTCCGGTCCGCGGTACGGGTGCCGTCCTTCAGCACGGTCACCCAGTCGCATAAGTGCATGATCTCGTTCATGCGGTGCGAGATATAGACCAGCGCGGTGCCCTCGCGCTTGAGCTCGGCCAGGACCTTGAACAGCGCCTGCACCTCGTGCGCGGTCAGCGACGAGGTCGGCTCGTCCAGGATCAGGACGCGCGGCTGGCGGTAGAGCGCCTTGGCGATCTCGACCAGCTGGCGCCGGCCCAGCGGCAGTTCCTCGACCGGCTGGTCCAGCGCCACGTCCAGGCCGAGCCGGTCCAGGACCCGGCCGACCTCGACGGCCAGCCGGCGGTAGTCGATCAGGCCGCGCCTGGTCGGCACCGCACCCAGCGCCACGTTCTCCACGACTGACAGATGCGGCGCCAGACTCAGCTCCTGCTGGACCACGGCGATGCCGTGGCGGCGCGCCAGGGCCGGGGTCAGCCGTGCGCATGGCTGCCCGTCCACCAGCAGCCGGCCCTCGTCGGGCGAAAGCACCCCGGAGAGCAGGTTGACCAGCGTGCTCTTGCCGGCACCGTTCTCGCCCAGCAGCGCATGGACCCGGCCCGGGACGATCTCGATCGAGACGTCCTTCAGGACCGGGTTGCCGAAGAAGCGCTTGACCAGGCCCTGGGCCGCGAGGACCGGGGCCGCGTTGCTCACTTCAGGCCGAGCAGCTGGTCGAACATCGCCAGGTCATAGGGCGAGTAGATGTAGCCGTCGGCGGGAAAGTCGCCGGCGCGCGCCAGGTACTCGTCGATGTTGCCATTGTCGATGATCGGCAGCGGCACCTCGACATAGGGCTGGATGTCCTTGCCGTTCAGCGCCTGCACCGCGGCATAGACGCCGAGCCCGCCCAGCCAGTTCGGCTGCATGGTCGCCCAGGCGGTGAGCTCCTTCTCCTTCCACAGCTCCAGGAACTGCCGGTAGTTCTCGCCGGTCATCGGCGGCAGCTCGCGGCCCTGGCGGTCCATGGCCAGGATGGCGCCCGCGGACAGCGCGCCACCCAGCGACAGGATCCCGTCGATCTCGGAGTGCTGGAACAGGAGGCTGGTCATCGCCTCCTGGGCGGGGGCGGAATTATAGGCGGTGTTGGTCTCGGTCAGCACCTCCAGGCCGGGATTGGCCTCCAGCACCGGCGTGGCACCGGCGCGGCGGTCCTCGCTCACCGAGATGCCGGCCGGGCCGTTCATGATGATGATCTTGCCCTGGCCGCCCAGCTTGTCGGCGATGAACTCCGCCGCCTGCTTGCCCCACTCGTTGCTGTTGGTGTTGATCTTGACCGTGAGCTGGTCGGTATCGACCAGGCTGTCGACATTGGCGACCGCGATGCCCTTCTCGCAGGCCTGCTCGATCACCCGGTTCAGCGCCGTAGAGGAGCCCGCGATCACCACGATCGCATCCACGTCCGCGTCGATCATCGACTGGATCTGGGTGATCTGGTTGTTGGCGTTGCCCTCGGCATCGGTGATGACGAGATTGTCGACCAGCCCGTCCTTCTTCAGCTGCTCGACGACATCGGTGATCGTGCCCTCGGTCTGCTTCATCCAGGTGGGCACGGAATAGATGTTCGCCCAGCCGACCGTGAACGGCGGCTTGCGGTCACCCTTGATGCATTTGGCGGCGGCTTCGGCGGTCGCGGGTGCCATGAGCTGCGTGCCGGCGACCAGGGCGGCCGCGGCAAGACCGAGAATGGATCTGCGCATTTCTATATGTCCCTCCCTGCGGACGCGCTCGATTACAGCGGCTTTTCCCGCAACGGAATACGGTAATCACGCGCCGCATTGGCGAAGAACATCGCCCGGCGCTCGTCTTCGCTGAAACCTTCGAAGATCCGGTCGAACGAGCCGAACACCTCGTCCCAGGTCGCGTGCAGCGCCGCCACTGGAAAGTCGCTGCCGACCATGCAGCGGTCCGGCCCGAACGCGTCCACGCAGGCCATGGTGACGGCCCGCAGGCTCTCCAGCGTCCAGTCATGGTCGTAGGCGACCAAGTCCGACAGCTTGATCCGCATGTTCGGCTCCCTGGCCAGGAGCTTCAGCCCGTCCCGCCAGCGCGCCATGCTCGCATCATCCCGGTCAACCGGGCTGCCCACATGGTTCAGGATGATCGTGGTGCCCGGATGGTCCGCCGCGAGCCTGGCCGCGTCCGGCATCTGGCCGGGATAGATCATCATGTCGAAGCTGAAGTCGAACTTCTCCAGCAGCCGGAAGCCCTGGAGCCACTGCCCGTCCTGCATCCAGTCCGGCCGCGCGGCGAAGCGCTTGTTCGGGTCGTCATGCCAGGAAAGGATGTAGCGGATCCCGCGCACCCGCGAAAACTGCGCCTGCTGCTCCAGCACCGCCTCGACCTTCGGGTCGTGCAGCGGTGCGGTGGCGACGATCGCGGACGGCAGCCCGTCCCGCTCGGCCAGTTCCTCCAGCCAGCGCGTCTCGCCCACCGGATCGTCCGCCAGCCAGCCGGCCTCGACATGCACCGTGCCGACCAGGTTCCAGTGCTGCGCGTCCTCGCGGATCTGCGTCGGCAGATAGTCCCGGTAGAGCGGCGTCGGGTCGCCGAACACCATCTCCTTGCCGGGCTGGGGCACGATCCACGGGTGCTTGCCCATGGAAATGTCCCAGAAATGGTGGTGCGCGTCGATCAGCGGACCGGTGTAACTCATGCCGACAGTCCCAGATCCTCGGCATAGGCGAATAGGGCAGGGGTGCCGCCGGTATGGACGAACACGATCTCCTCGTCCTTGCCGAACCGCCCCTGGCGCACCTGGTCGATCAGCCCGGCGAACGCCTTGCTGCTATAGACCGGGTCCAGGATCACGCCCTCGGTCCGCGCCAGGAGCTGCAGCGCTTCCCGGCAGCCATCGGTCACCACGCCGTAGCGTTCGCCGATATACTCGTCATGACTGTCGAAGTCGGTGGGCTCCAGCTTCGTCTCCATGCCGATGATCGAGGCCGAGCGGTTGGCGATCCGGGCGATGTCGGTTGCCCGGTCCTCCTCCCACTTGATCGGCGCCACGTTCACCACCCTGGTCTTGCGCCCCAGCGCCTTGAACGCCAGGGCGATCCCGGCCGGGGTCATGTTGGCGCCGGCGATGTACAAGGCCGCCGGATCGATGCCGGCCCCCCCGAACTGCTCGTGCAACTCCAGCCCGGCATCGACATAGCCGACCGCGCCCAGCGCCAGGTTCTGCAGGTCCATCGGCGCCACGAGGTAGGGCTTTTTGCCCTGCGCCCTGAGCTCCTCGGCCTTCTCGTCGAGATAGGGCTGCAGCAGCTCCACGCTCGGCAGGTCCACCACCCTGACCTTGGCGCCCAGCAGCTTGAACAGCAGGAAGTTGCCCTGCAGCTTCGGCCCCTTCTCGCCGTGGACCACGACCAGATGGATGTCCAGGCCGAGCTTGGCGGCGGCAGCACTCATCTGCCGGCACCAGTTCGATTGGGTGTAGGCGCCGGCCACGATCGTGTCGCAGCCCTTCGCCAGCATGTCGGCGAATACGTATTCGAGCTGGCGGGTCTTGTTGCCGCCGAACGCCAGCCCGGTCGTGTCGTCGCGCTTGAGCCAGATCTTCGGGCCATCCAGCGCCTCGGTCAGGCGCGGGCAGAACTCCAGCGGGGTCGGCAGATGGGCGAGCTTGATGCGCGGCAGCGCATCGAGCTTGGCGCGCAGGGCTTCAGGGGAAGTCGTCATCATGCTCTCAGGCAGCCATCGGCCGCGTCGTCTTGGCCAGGTCGCGGAAGTTGTCGCGGATGTGCTCCGCGGCGCGGATCGCCAGCGCCGTCACGGTCGGCGTCGGGTTGACCACGCCGCCCGTGGTCAGCACCGAGCCGTCGATGATGAACAGGTTGGGCACGTCCCAGCACTGCTGGTACTTGTTGACCACCGACATGTCCGGCGACTTGCCCATCCGCGCAGTGCCGAGCAGGTGCCAGGCCGGCGTGCGGTAGATGCCGTGCTCGTCCATGTAGTCCTGGAGCTTGTACTCGAACGCACCCGTCGCCTTGGCGATGTCGACCAGCCGGTCGGACATGAACTTCATCATCTTCATGTCGTTCTCGCCCGGCCGGTAGTGCAGCTCCGCCACCGGCACCCCGTCGGCGTCGCGCTGGCTGGCCGACAGCGTCACCCGGTTGTCCGGGTTGGGCAGGTCGTCGCCGATCCCGAAGATCCCGAAGTTCCGCCCGAAATGGCGCCGGAACCACTGGTGATGGCCCTTGCCCCAGGGGGCGCGCGCCTGGGTCATGTGGCCGTTGGCCTGCTCGCCCGCACCGCCGGTGGTGACGCAGTTGAAGTTGAAGCCGTTGACGAAGCCGCGGCTGACATCGGTCTCGGCGAATTCGCGCGAGACCAGCGCCGCCACGTAGCCGGTATGGGAGGCCAGCGGCTCGTCGACCCACATCTCGCAGGCGACCAGCGTGTGATGCAGCAGGTTGCGGCCGACCTGGTCCGAACTGTTGGCGAGATTGTCGGAGGCCAGCAGCAGGCGCGGCGTGCCCACGCCATTGGCCGCCAGCACCACCACGTCCGCCGTCACCTTGTGCTGCCGGCCCGTGTTGCGGTCGACATAGATCGCTCCGGTGGCCCGCCCCGAGCGGTCCTTCTCGATCCGGATCACCCGCGCATAGGTGCGCAGCTCGGTGCCCGCCTCCAGCGCCCTCGGCCAGACCGAGAGCGAGAACTTGCTCATCGAGCCGCGCGGGCAGCCCGTGCAGATCCCGCAGCCGTTGCAGGCCGGCCGCCCGTCATAGTCCGACGAGATCACGCCCGCCGGCACCGGCCACCAATGCCAGCCGAGCTTGTCGAATGCTTCTGCCATCTTCCGGGCCGGTGCGCCCATCGGCAAGGGCCCGGTCGGGTAGGCCGGATGGGCCGGCATGGCCGGGTCGCCTTCCAGGCCGCTCACCCCGATCAGCGCGTCGGCCTTCTCGTAATAGGGTGCCACGTCCTCATAGGAGATCGGCCAGTCCGGCTGCAGCCCGTGCTCGGTGCCCTTGCGGAAGTCGGAGGGGCGGTAGCGCGGCCAGAGCGCGCCATAGACATTGGTCGAGCCGCCGACCCCGTTCCACATCAGGACCTGGGAGCTGTCGCTGTTGACCGGGAAGTCGTCGGCATTGGGCCGGCGCACGTTGACGTCCGCGTTCCAGCGGGTGCGCCGGTCCCACTGCCAGTCCGGCCGATAGTGCGGGTGCTCCCTTGGCTCCACCCAGCCGCCCTGCTCCAGGCAGATCACGTGCAGCCCGGCCTCGGCCAGGACCAGCGAAGCGAGGGAGCCGGTGGCGCCCGAGCCGACGATCAGGACGTCGGCATGATCGTTACGCGCGGCCATGGCGCTCTCCCAGATGATCAAGGCCCGAGATGTCGACCGGCTTGACCTCGTCGGTCGGGATGTAGAAGCCGCGATTGTGCTTCGGCCGGTCGCGCTCACGGTCGAACGGCTCCAGATGGTAGCCCTTGAGGATCGGCACCGGGTCATAGGGCTGGCCCAGTGCCCGGATCGCCGGGATCACGCCGGGGCTCTCATAGTAGCCGAGATAGGTCGCGGTGCGGATCAGCGTGAACAGCCTGGGCTGGCTCGCCTCCAGCTTGGCGACCACGATCATCCGCTGCTCCTCGTCCAGCGGCCCGAGCGGTCCGCCGCAGGCCGAAAGCGCCTGCTCGACCTGAAGGAGCGCATCCTCGCCCAGCTCCTCCAGGAGCCGCATGCCGAGAATGCCGTGCACGCCTGCCAGCGATGCGGAAGGCCAGTCGTCCTCGCCCGGAATCAGCACGTCGACCAGGTCACGCAGCATGGTCGACAGCCGTATGGCCTCGCTCACCCCAACCTCTCCCATCACAGTCTTTCTTCCGACGCGGGGTCGAACAGATGGACCCGCGCCGCCAGCGCGCCGAAGCGCACCTTTGCCCCCACTGCCGGCGCCTCGTCCGGCTCGCACAATCCCTTGACCGCCTGCCCGCCGATCTCGGCATCCACATAGGAGACCGGCCCGATCGGCTCGACCAGGAAGACGTCGCCCTCAAGGGTGAGGTCGCGCTGGGCGTTCGCCATCAGGTCGGTCGGCCGGATGCCCAGGATCGCCTTCCGCCCGCCCCGGATGGCACCGAGGCTCTGCTCGGCCACCACGCCGGTCGGCAGGGACAGCACGGTCTGGCCGACCCGGCAGCGGATCACTCCGTCCTCCAGCCCGGTCTCGACCTCGAAGAAGTTCATGGCCGGGCTGCCGATGAAGCTCGCCACGAACAGGTTGGCGGGCTTGCGGTACACCTCCATGGGCGGGCCGATCTGCTGCAGCTTGCCGGCCCGCATCACCGCGACCCGGTCGGACAGCACCATGGCCTCCTCCTGGTCATGGGTGACGAACACCGCGGTCGTGCCGATCTCGCGCTGCAGCCGCTTGATCTCGGTGCGGGTCTTCACCCGGAGCGAGGCGTCCAGGTTGGACAGCGGCTCGTCCATGAGCAGCACGGCCGGGTTGCGCACCACCGCCCGGCCCACCGCGACGCGCTGGCGCTGCCCGCCCGAGAGCTGCACGGGCTTGCGGTCGAGCAGGGCGCCCAGGTCCAGCATGTCGGCGGCAGCGTCGATCTGCCTGCCGATCGTCGCCTCGTCGAGCCGCTGCTGGCGCAGGCCGAACGCGATGTTGTCGCGCACGCTCATGTGCGGGTAGAGCGCGTAGTCCTGGAACACCATGGCGATGTTGCGCTCGTGCGGGTCGCGCTCGGTGACGTCGGTCCCGTCGAACAGGATCGAGCCGGCCGAGGGTTTCTCCAGGCCGGCGATGCAGCCCAGCGCCGTGCTCTTGCCGCAGCCGGACGGGCCCAGCAGGGTCAGGAACTCCCCGTCCGGCAGGGTGATGTCGAGCTCGGACACCGCGTACACGGCGCCGAACTGCTTCGTCAGTCGATCGAGGGTGACGCTGGCCACGTTGGAATGGTCTCCTCAGCCTTTGATCGAACCGGACAGCATGCCGCTGACCAGCCAGCGCTGGAAAAGAAGGGCGATGACGACCGGCGGGATCACCGCCAGCACCGAGGCCGCGAACATCGGCCCGTAGTCGTAGAAGCGGAGCTGGACCAGGAAGCCGGCGATGATGACCGGGATGGTCTGCGCGTTCGGGGTCCCGGTCAGGATCAGCGCGAAGATGAACTCGTTCCAGCTGATCAGGAAACAGAAGATCCCGGCCGCCACCAGCCCCGGTATCGAGACCGGCAGCACGATCTTCCAGATCGCCTTGAGGCGAGAGCAACCGTCCACCAGCGCCGCCTTCTCCAGGTTCGGCGGCAGCCCCTCGAAATAGCCCTTCATCATCCAGGTCGAGAGCGGCAGGATCAGCGAGCAGTAGGCGATCACCAGCCCGGTCCGCGTGTCCAGCAGACCCATGGTCTTGAACACCAGGAAGAACGGCAGGATCAGGGCCAGCGACGGCGTCATCCGGGTCAGCATCAGCGCCCAGAGCGTCCCGCCCATCAGCCTGCTCTTGCCCGAGCGCGCATAGGCGTAGCCGGCAAGGCCGCCCAGGACCAGGTTCACCGCCGTCACCGCGACCGCGACCAGGAAGCTGTTCCAGATCCCGAACGGCACCCGGGACGCCTGTACGCTGGACTGGCCGCCGGTGCCGGTGTCCGGGAACAGCACGTAGCGGAAATTCTCCAGCGTCAGCGGCCCCGGCACCACGGTAGCCGGGGTGCGCACCAGATCGGCAGCGCTCTGCAGGCTCATCAGGATCAGCCAGGCGAACGGCACGAACGACCAGACGAAGATCAGGACGATCGCCGTCCACATCGCGACCTTGCCTAGGATGCGCCGGGTGCGCGGCGAGAAGGTCGATCTGGGGGTGAAGGCCGGCAGCCGAGCCAGCCGGGCGGTGGTCCGCCGCATCCCGGACAGCACCGTGCCCGTGAGGTTGGCGGGGTCGGCCGGCTCCAGGTCCTTGGCGGTCAGCGCCTTGGCCCGGGCCGCGGTCGGGAAGAACAGCTTCAGGTAGAACCAGGCCAGCACCAGGCACAAGATGGTCAGGATGTAGAGGATGGCCGCACCTTCGCCCATGCGCATGAACTGGAAGGCCATGGCGTAGCCCATCCAGGAGAACACGGTGGTGGCGCTGCCGGGCCCGCCCTTGGTCATCGTCCAGAACAGGTCGAAGGCCATGATCGAGTTGATCGTGGTCAGGATCATGATCAGCAGCAGCATGGGCTTCAGCCACGGCACCGTGATCTTGAAGAACCGGGTGATCGGCCCGGCCCCGTCAATGCGTGCTGCCCGGTGCAGATTGTCCGGCATCGACTGCAATCCTGCCAGGATCAGCAGGGCGGTCAGCGGCGCTTGGTTCCAGACATGGACCAGGATCACGATCGCGAACGCCACGCTGCCGTTGCCCAGCCACGGGATCGCCCGGTCGATCAGGCCCAGGTCGAGCAGGAGCCCGTTCATCGGCCCGTAGGAGCCGTCGAAGATCCAGCCCCAGAGCACGCCCACCGTCACCGGCGCCATCGCCCAGGGGATCAGCACGACCGAGCGCAGCAGGCCCCTTCCGGGAAAGCGCATGTTGAGGATCAGCGCCATCCCCATGCCGAGCGCCAGCCCCAGGGCGACGGTCACGCCCGCGAAGACCGCGGTGCGGGCCAGCGCCCAGATGAAGTCGGGCTGGGGGATGACCGAGGTATAGTTGCCGAGCCCGACGAAGATCCACTTCTGGGTCAGCATGTTGATGCGGTGCAGGCTGAGCGCCAGCGAATAGATCAGCGGCAGCCCGATCACCAGGAAGACGACCAGCAGCGTCGGGAAGCTGAGGAGGAACGGCAGCCAGTCCCGCTTCTCCGCACGTTGCGGAGCGGCGGTCCCGGTGCCGATGGTCAGGTCGCGTACCGTCGTGCTGGCCACGCCGTCACTCCGGATACATCTGCTTCAGCTCGTCATACTTGGCCTGGAGCCGCTCGATGAGCTGGTCCTGGCTGGTCTGGCCGCGGAAGTAATCCTGCGCCTCGCCCATCATGTACCAGTCCCATTCGGGGAACCACACCGACTTGGCGACGTCGCGGGTGGTGCCGGTCTCGTGCTGCTTGCGGGCGACCTCCAGGTCCTTCCACTTGGACATGGCGGCCTCGACGTCCGGGTCCTCCATGACCTCCTTGTGCGCGGAGCCCAGGCCGAAATCGAGCGCCCAGCGCTTGGCCACGTGGTACTGGCCGTCCTTCGCCTTGCCGCCGAAGAACTGCATCAGGTTCCAGACCCGCTCCTCGTCGATCGGGTTGGCGCCCATCTGGTAGGCCGCGGTCCACAGGAAGGTGGAGCGGGTCTTGCCCGGCATGATCACGTTCCTGCAGGCCCCCGCGATCTGCGAGGTCTCGGGCGTGTTGAACACCTTCTGGTCGTATTCGTGCACGACCATGTAGGTGTGCGCACCCGTGGCGAAGTTCGGCACCGATTCGGTCTGGTGCGTGAACACGTCCGGCGGGATCAGGCCTTCCTCGTAGGCCGTCCGGTTGAACTGCAATATGTCCTTGAACGGCTGGTCGAACACCGGCTGGAAGTTCTCGTCGAAGACCTTCGCACCCTCGGAATACCACTGCGAGAACAGCGTCCAGGACATCATCGACCAGCCGCGCGCCCAGGCGGCGATGTAGGGATACTCGGAGACCCCATCCTTCTTCAGCTTGCGGCACTGCTCCAGCAGCTCTTCCCAGGTCGTGGGCGGCTCGACCTTGGCCGCGTCCAGGTGCTTCTCGTTGCACACGAAGCTGTTGAAGCCGGTATAGTAGGGCAGGCCGCCCAGCTCGCCGTTGGGCAGCGACAGGTTCTTGACGTTGATTGCGTACATCTTGCTCTTGATCTCGTCGAGACCAGGCAAGCCTTCGAGGGTCCGGCTCCAGCCCGCCGCGTTCCAGCGCAGCAGCCGGTCCTCCTCGGAATACATCATGTCGATATGCTGGCCGCCCATGAGCTTGGTCTCGGCGACCGCATGATATTCGCCGGGCACCAGCTCGTAGGTCACGTTCTCGTCGTAGAGCTTCTTGAAGGTCTCGACGTTCTCGGCGACGATCTGCGGGTTGTACTGCCAGCCGATGAAGGTCATCGCCTCGGCGGGGGCGGCATGCGCCCGGCCCATCAGCCCGGGCAGCGCCATGCCCGCCGCAGCGGCCAGGCCGCCCTTCAATACTGCGCGCCGGCGCGCCAGGAACGAGTCGAGTTCCGATCGACGGAAAAGGTCGCTCATCAGGCTCATCCCCCCTCGGATGACGGTCTCTTGCGTCCCGCTCGACCGTCGTGCGGCACGCCTGCGTCTCGGCTGCCCCTTTAGGAATCAGCTTCTATTGGGCGTTTCCCTGGGCTCTTTCGGATCGTAAACATTCTTGAGTGTACTTGAAAACCAGTAAAATGATCGGTCTGCTCTGAGCCGGAACCGATGACGCCGCGAGGGGGGAAGCTTGTTCGATCTGGTCCTGAAAGGCGGCCGCCTGTTCGATCCTGGCCGCAACGTCGACACGGTCGCCGATATCGGCTTCCGGAACGGGCGGGTGGCCGCCATCGACGCGAACATCCCGGCCGATGCCGCCCGCGACGTCCAGGACGTGGCGGGCCTGATCGTCACGCCGGGCCTGATCGACCTGCACACCCATGTCTACTGGGGCGGCACCTCGCTCGGCGTGGACGCGGACGAGCTGGCGCTTCGCGGCGGCACCACCACCTTCGTCGATGCCGGCAGTGCCGGGGCCGGCAACTTCAAGGGCTTCCGCCGCCACGTGATCGAGCGGTCGAAGAGCCGGATCCTCTGCTATCTCAACATCTCCTATGCCGGCATCTACGGCTTCTCGAAGAACGTGATGGTCGGCGAGTGCAGCGACATCCGCCTGCTCGACGCCCGGGAAGCGGTGGCCTGCGGCCGGGAGCACGGCGACCTGATCGTCGGCATGAAGGCGCGGATCGGCCGGATCGCCGGCGGCACCAGCGGCATCGCCCCGCTCGACATCATGCTGGAAGCCGCCGATCGGCTGCAGCTCCCCTGCATGACCCATCTGGACTACCCGCCGCCCGGCCGCTCCGAGGTGATCCCGCGGCTGCGCAAGGGCGACGTGCTGACCCACTGCTACAAGACCTTCCCCAACGACATCCGCGGGGGCGACGGCCATGTCCGCGCCGAGATCAAGCAGGCGCGCGAGCGCGGCGTCTGGTTCGACATCGGCCACGGCATGGGCTCGCTTGATTTCGAGGTGGCGCAAGCGATGATCGCGGACGGCTTCCTGCCCGACACGATCTCGTCGGACGTCCACGCTCTCTGCATCGACGGCCCGGCCTTCGACCTGCTGCGCACCCTGTCCAAGTTCCTCTGCCTGGGCATGACGCTGGAGCAGGTGATCACCGCCGCGACAGCCACGCCCGCCCGCGCCATCGACCGCTCCGACCTGGGCAGCCTCGCCATCGGTGCGGTCGGCGATGCCACGGTGCTGACCGAGCGGCAGGGTAGCTTCGACTACATGGACTCGCTCGGCCGCAGCATGACCGGCGACCGCCGCCTGTTCTGCCGGGGCCTGGTGCGCGGCGGCCAGTGGACGGAAAACGAGGAGCAGGATCTTGCCTGAGACGGAACGGGTCGTGGACACGCCGGCACTGGTGATCGACAAGCGCGCCTTCGACGCGAACCTCGAAACCATGGCCAGGATCGCGAAGGAGCGCGGCATCCGGCTCCGCCCGCACGCCAAGAGCCACAAATGCGTCACCATCGCCAAGGCGCAGATGGCGGCCGGTGCGGTCGGCCAGTCCTGCGCCAAGCTCGGCGAGGTCGAGGTCATGGCCAAGGCCGGCATCCGCGGCCTGCTCCTGACCACGCCTTTGCGCGGGCCGGAGAAGATCCGCCGCCTCCTGGACGTGCTGCGCATCGCCCCCGACACCACCATCGTGGTCGAGGACGTCGCGGCCGTCCGCGCGCTGGCCGAGGCGGTGGGTGCCGCCGGCCTCGCTTTGGACCTGCTGATCGACGTCGATGTCGGCACGCACCGCACCGGCCTGACCTCGCCGGAGGCCGCCCTGGCGGTCGCCCGCGCCATCGCCGCCTCGCCCGGCCTGACCCTGAAGGGCGTCCAGGGCTATGCCGGCCACGTCCAGTCGATCTGCGACTATGCCGAGCGCCGCGCCCAATCGCATGCAGCGCTGGCGATCCTGGGCGAGGTGCGCGACACCCTGGTGGCGGCCGGCCATCCCTGCCCGGTCGTGACCGGCGGCGGCACCGGCACCCATGACTTCGACCACGAGACCGGCGTGCTGAACGAGCTGCAGGTAGGCTCCTACCTGTTCTCCGACGCGATCTATGATGGGGTCGCCATGACTCCCGATGGCACCCGCCGCTGGCAGAACTCCCTGTTCGTCTACACGACCGTGCTGAGCGCGCAGCACCCGGGCTTCGCCACCACCGATGCCGGCATCAAGAGCTTCTCCACCGACCACAATGTCGTGCCCGTGATCGCCCGCGGTGCCCCGGAAGGCTCGACATACGCCATCTTCGGCGACGAGTTCGGCAAGGTGGTCCTGCCGGACCCCTCGGCGCGCCTGGAGAATGGCACGGTGGTCGCCTGCATCGTCCCGCACTGCGACCCGAACGTGAACCTGTTCGACCGCTACCATGTCGTGGAGGACAGCCGCCTGGTCGACGTCTGGCCGATCGAGGCGCGCGGCATGGTCGCCTGAGCGAGGGAGGCGGCGACCCGATGTCGACCCGCAAGGCCCGTCTCGGCAACGCGCTGCGCGCGATCCGCCGCCGCCTCGACCTGAGCCTGACCGAGGTCGCCGCCCGCACGGGCCTCGCGATCTCGACCCTGTCCAAGGTGGAGAACAGCCAGCTCTCGCTCACCTACGACAAGCTCCTCCAGCTCGCCGAAGGCCTGGAGGTCGACATCAGCGCCTTCTTCGAGCCGGACCCTACTGCCCAGGACCGCCTGCACCCGACGGTCACCGCGCGCCGCAGCATCGCGCGCAAGGCCGATGGCCTCTTGGTCCAGACCCCCAACTACGACTACCGCTATGTCTGCACCGACCTGACCCACAAGGCGATGGTGCCGATCATCACCACCATCCGCGCCCGATCCATCGTCGAGTTCCCCACGCTGAGCCGCCACGCCGGCGAGGAATTCCTCTACGTCCTGCGCGGCCGCATCATCGTCCACACCGAGTTCTACGAGCCCGCCGAGCTCGCCACCGGCGAATCCATGTATCTCGACAGCACCATGGGCCACGCCTTCCTCACCGCGCCCGGCCCGAAGAGCGCCCAGATCCTGAACGTCTGCCACAGCCCGAACGCGAGCCATTTCCGCAGCCTCCTGGACCTGGCGCGGGCACAGGAACGCCCCCAGCAGGAGCAGGACGAGGACCCGATCCGGGAGGTGGGTCAGAAGCCGTAGCCGAGCCGGATGCCGAGATTGGTGAGGCCGTCGTTCTTGTCGCACAGCCCGGCATTGGACATGTGCTCGGCGGACAGCATCACCGAGACGGCCGGCGCCACGCGGTAGCCGAGCGACAGGGTTTCGTGGAAGTTCACCCGGCAGCCATAGGCGTTCTCGTCGGATGACGAGCCCCCCAGGGACCCGTCATGGATGGCCCCGCCGATGCTGAGATCGGCGAAGATCCGGTCGGTGAGGCCGATGGTCCAGCCGAGGTCGGCATAGGCGAGGCTGGTGCCGCCGTTGGTGCTCACCGTACCGCCCAGGCGCGGGCGCGGCGCGAACGCCCAGGCAAGGAAGCCCGGGCTCTTGAACAGGATCTCGCCGTTGAGGTCGACTCCGTCCCGCTCATGGGCCGGGCCAGTCAGATCATGCGCATAAACGCCCGCGCGGACTTCATGGAGCCCGGTGAAGGCTGGATAAGGTTCGGCCAAGGCCGGCAGACCCAGGCCGGACGACATCATGCAGGAGGCAGCTACGCCGATGAGAGGGCGTTGCCAGAAGGCTGGTATCATCTCGTTCTGTCTCCGCTGCACTCCGGGCATGCTGCCCCTCGGCCACTGCCTTCAGTGCGTCCTTCAAGCCGGGCTACGGCGTCGTTGCCTCAACGGCTCACGCTGATCGCGATCTTGCCGCGCACCCGGCCGGTCATGCTGAGCGCCAGCGCATCGGCTGCCCGCTCCAGGGGGAAGGTCTGCGCCACCGGAACCGTCAGCTTCCCGGCATCCGCCAGGTCGGCTAGCTTCTGCAGGTCCTTGCCGTTCGGCCTGACCCAGATATGAAGGCCGCCCTTCTCCTCGGCCGCCGTGTCCACGATCGAGGCATGGCGCCCGCCTTCCCGCAACACGGCCTGCGTGACGTCGAGCACCCCGCCCACGAAGTCCGCCACGATGTCGACCCCGTCCGGCGCCATCTGGCGGACCCGCTCGGCCAGCCCGTCGCCATAGGTCACGGGCTCGACGCCGAGCGAGCGGAGGAAGTCGTGGTTCTTCTCCGACGCCGTCCCGATCACCCGGGCGCCATGGGCCTTGGCGATCTGCGACCCGAACATGCCCACGCCGCCCGCGGCCGCATGGATCAGGACGATGTCGCCCTCCTTCAGGCCGAGCCGCGTCAGGACCTGGTAGGCAGTGAGCCCCGCCAGCGGCAGCCCCGCCGCCTGGTCCCAGTCCAGGCTTCTCGGCTTGCGCGCCGCCGCCTCGGCCGAGACCGTGACGAACTCGGCGAAGGTGCCGTCATGAATGAAGCTCTTGCGGGCATAGGCGATCACCTCGTCGCCCGACCGGAATTCCGGCGTGTCCAGGCCCACCGCCTCGACCACCCCCGCCACGTCCCAGCCGGGGATGGCCGGGAAATAGGCCTGCATGATGCCGTCGAGGTAGCCCGCCATGATCTTCCAGTCGACCGGGTTCACCGCAGCGCTGCGGACCCGGATCAGGATCTCGCCCGGCCCTACCTTCGGCGTGGGCAGCTCGGACTGGCGGAGGATTTCCGGGCCACCATAGCGGTCGAAGGTGATCGCCTTCATGACGTGCTCCTGGGAAAGTTGAACGAATCGGGTAGCCGGGAGCGCTGCCTGCGTCACCCCGGCATCTCCGCCATGTCCCGCGGCTCCCGGACCGGCCGGCCGTTCTCTTCCCGCCGCGCCCTGCCCAGCACCTCATAGACCTTCATCCGCGCCCGCATGATCGAGCCCAGCGGCCGGTGCGCGGCCAGGCTGTGGGACGGGCAGAAGGCGAGGCCCTCGTCCACGAAGCTGGCACGCGCTGCATTGAATGCATCCTGCGGCGGCAGGACCAGGCGTGCCACCGGGCGGTAGGGGCTCTCGTCCTCCGGCCATTCCTGGTTGGCGTTCTCCACCGGCATGCGCTCCAGGTCGGTGCAGAGCTGGATGCCGATCACGAATTCGGCCGGATGATCGCGGAAGAAGGCTCTGACCGCGGTGCGCAGCCCGTCCTCGTCCTGGAGGTCGAGCTTCTGGCCGATCAGGGCGCGCAGCGCCGCATGATCCGGGAAGACGCCGAGCTTGGCGATGTAGTCGCCGTAGCGCATCGGGCACTGGCTGTAATAGGGCTCGGCTAGCGGATGCAGGACGGGGTGGCCGTAGAAGTCGAGGTTCGCGCTGTCGAGGCCGACGGCGTGGAGCGCCTTGTTGCCGGCGCGCGCCGCCGTCGAGACCGCCGACTTCACCCCCTCGGGCAGGAGGGCAGCCGCCTCAGTCGCGGTGATTTGCGCCAGGAAGGTCTTGGCGCCGGGCGCGATGAAGACCTTGCCGGTGTCGAGAATCCAGTCCTGGGTCCGCTCCCCCTGGTGCCCCGGCAGCATCTCGCCCGGCACGTCCAGGATCTTGAGCGCCATGCCCCGCGGGCCGGACACCTTGCGGTCGTCCAGCAGCTCGGCCGGGACATGGGACAGGCGGACGATCACCGGGTAGCTCCGCGGCGTCGCGAACAGACCCTGGCGCAGCTCGGGCGGCAGCCCGTCCAGCACCCGCAGCTCGCCGGCGAGGAGGCCATGGGCCTTGGCATGCGAGCTGCGCAGCGACCGGCCATAGCGCTCGCGGTTGAGCTTCATGCCGGCGGCCATGGCGGCGATGATGCGATCGAAGGTTGCTTCCTCGTCCGGCTCGATCTGCTCGACCCCTGGATGGTAGCGGACATAGCTGGCCGGGCGGTGCGGCCTGTGCCGGGAACCGGCGGGCGCAGGTGCCCGGCCGGTGAAAGCGGTGAGCATGCTGCCGAAGGCGTAGGTGGCACCTGCCAGGGCCAAGCCGGCGAGCGCCGGCTGCAACATCGTGGGGGAACGGAAGTTCTGGTTCATCGCCCGATCCAGGTTGCGGTGCCCGCAGAGCAACGAGCACCGGTGAGAGCGGCTTTCCGAAGCATCGTGGCTGCACGAGCCGCCAGGATCTGCCTGCAAGGGCATGTCCAGGGATCAACGGGACGAAGGCCGGCAAGGTTGCTGCGGCAACGGCAAGCGGGCGAGGCGAGGGATGGCCCTCGCCGGCGTCCTCAACCCGGCAGGTGCGTGCACTTCGCCAGATTCGCGCCGTTCGCCTTCGCGAACGCCAGATACTCCTTCCACCAGTCGGCATTCTTGTCGAAGCGCGCGCGGCCGGTGCCGTCCGGCCCGAGCGTGCCCCAGATGACCGCACCGCTGGCGCCCTGCTTCTTCAGCGTGTCGAGCTGGTGGCGGAAATAGCGCCTGGGCAGGAACTTGTTGGCCAGGACCGGCTGGTTGAGCTTGTTGTGGAACTGCATCCAGATGAACGGGTAGACCGGCTTCTTCCATTGCAGCGCCAGCTTCATCGAGCGCTGCACCATGGTAGTCCAGACCTCGAGCGTCTTCTTGCGCCGGGCCTCGGCCGTGGTGCCGACATCGTCGTACCAGTTCACGTAATAGGAGGGGAACAGCGCGTCGACTGCGGCACCCAGGCGGGACGCCTCGGCGTTGGCGCGGGCCAGCAGCGGCGGGGCCTGGACGAACTCCGGGTACTGCACGCTCGCCGGATTGCCGAAATAGCTGGTCTGGTAGCCGAAGAAGTCCTTCACCGGCGCCTCGCCATAGATGCCGTAGCGCAGGCCCGAGCCCAGCTTCTGCTTCAGGTAGCGGTGCAGGGCGATGTAGCGGTCGGCCTTCTGCCGCACCGCCGCCGGCTGGTCGGTGCGCTTGATGCTCCAGGAGCCCTCGATGTTGACTATCGCCAGCCGGTCGGCCGAGCCCGCCGCGACCTTGCGGATCTCCTCCAGCTTGCTGTCGATATGGGCGGTATCGATCTCGTCCCGGATCTTGCCGCCCTTGAAGAAATAGCTGGCCGTCAGCAGCGGCAGCCGGGTCAGCCCGCACTTGTCCAGGCCCTGCGGCTGGTTGGCGAAGGTGAAGTTGTAGTAGAGCCGGAACGGCTTGGGCGCCGGGACGGTCGTGGCGGCGGCCGCCGCGACCTGGACGGCATCTTCCTGGAAAGCGCTCCCGTCACCCGTTCCGGTGCTGCCCAGTATTTCGGCGGGCAGTGGCAGGGCGGCCCCAGGACGATCCACAATGTCCATGGGGTACTTAGTGTTTTCTGGAATATTTCCGTAAGGTGCCGGGCTGAATACCAGGAAGGAAGCGGTAATTATCAGGGCGGGAGCCGAAGCTTTAGACAGGTTCCGCAACTGGCTGCTCCTGAACGGCAGGGTTCAGCCAGGAGATGAATGATTGCCGTGATCCGGTCAACCTGACGATGAACGAACGCCGCCTGGTCAGCGGTCGGGAAGCAGCGTGCAGCCGCTGAGATCCGCTCCGTTGGTCCGGGCAAAGGCGAGAAATTCCCGCCACCAGTCGGCGTTCCTGTCGAAGCTCGCCCGGCCGGTCCCATCCGGCCCGAGCGTGCCCCAGATCACCACGCCGTCCGCGCCGAGCTTCTTCAGCGTCTCGAGCTGGTAGCCGAAGAAGCCCTTGGGCAGGAACTTGTTGGCCAGCTCCGGCACGTTGATCTTGTTGTGGTACTGCATCCAGACGAACGGGTAGACCGGCCGGTCCCAGCGTTTGGCGACCTTCAGCGATTCGCGGGCCGCCACCGTCCAGCCCTGCACCGTGAGCTCCCAGCGCTCCGCCTCGGTGCGGCCGAGATCATCGTACCAGAGCGTGTATTGCGGCGGGAACAGCGCATCCGACCGGCGCGCCAGCCGCTCGATGCCGAGATTCACCTGGGCGGCCAGTGCCGGTGCCTGGATGAAGTCCTGGTACTGCACGCTGGCCGGGTGGCCGAAATAGTCGGTCTGGTAGCTGAAATAATCCTTCAGCGGCGCCTCGCCGTACACGCCGAACCGGTACTTCCCGCCCAGCCGGTCCTCCAGATAGTCCAGCACGTCCAGGTAGCGGTCGACCTTCTGGCGCACCACAGCCGGGGCATCGGTGCGCTTGATGCTCCAGGCCCCCTCGATGTTGACGATGCCGATGTCGCCGCTCTTGGGCGTGAACATCGCCTCGATCTTGGCGAGGCGCTGGTCGACATAGGCGCGGTCGATCCGGTCGGTGGACTTGCCGCCCGGGAAGAACAAGGACGGGGTGAGCAGCGGCAGCCGGGTCAGGCCGCATTTGTCCAGGCCGTCCGGCTGGTTGGCGAAGGTGAAGCTCTGGTAGAGCTTGAAGCTCTTGGCCGGCGCTTCCTCCACCGGCTGCGGCATCCGGGTCAGGGGAAAGGCGCGCAGGCGCAGGCTGCCCGGCTGGGCCGGGTCGTAGACGCCCCAGGGCGGGTCGGCCGCCAGGGCCGGCCCGGCGGCGGTGCCGGACAGGATGCCGGCCACGAGGCCCAGCGCCAGGACGAGGTGATGGACGACCCGTATCAAGCCTGGCTCCTTCCCGAGCGACCGCGCGCCGGGCGCGGATGATCCTTGTTCCAGCATGGGCAGCTTCCATAGCCGGATCGCCCATTTCCGGAAATACGACGGCTTGACGCCCGGGTGCCTGCGGCCCATGGCGGAAGCGACCGCCAGGAGATGCCCGTCATGACCTTTCGCTGCGACGTGCCGGCCGTGCCCACCATCCAGCAGGACGACCAGGCCGTGCGCATCACCCGCTGGGACTTCGCCCCCGGTGCCGCCACCGGCTGGCACGAGCATGGCTGGCCCTATTTCGTGGTGATGCTGGTGGATGGCACGCTGCGCATCCACGACGGCGACAAGGTCACCGACGTGCCGCTCGTCCAGGGCCAGTCCTACGGGCGGCCGTCCGGCATCAAGCACGACGTGATGAACGGCTCACCCCACCCGATCGCCTTCATCGAGATCGAGATCAAGCGGCCGGACCTGCTGCCGAAGTAGGCCGGCTGGTCCCGGCCATCCGCGTCAGGGCTGCGCGACCTCCGGGTCATGCCGGGCCAGCTCCTGCGCGGTAGCCTCGCATACGACCTGCAGCTCCCCGGCCAGCTGCCCGATCGGCCGGCCAGCCAGCGCTTCCTGCTCGATCGCCCGTGCGACGACGCCGATCCGCAGCAGGCCGAAGCTCGGCGCCGTCCCGGCCAGGCGGTGGGCAGGCCTGGCGGCCTCGGCCGGATCGTCCTTCAGCCGCTGGATCTCCGCCACCAGCTCCCGTGCCGAGACCAGCGCATCATGCAGGAATCTCCCTGCGCGCGCCGGCCCGGCCATGGCGGTGAGCGCTGCGATGCGGGCAGGATCGAGCAGGGGTTCGGCCGCCGGGGCGTCGTCCGGCACGGCAGGAACGGCCGGCGCCGGCACATCGTCTGCCGGGGCGGCGGGCCGGCAGATTCCGGCCAGGGTCCGGTACAGCTCCCCCCAGGCGATCGGCTTGGTCAGCACGTCGTTCATGCCGGCGTTCAGGCAGCGGCGCCGTTCGGTGTCCATCACGTTGGCGGTGAGCGCCACGATCGCGACGCTGCCGTTGGGGGGCGGCAATTGCCGGATCCGCTGCGTCGCCTCGATCCCGTCCATCTCCGGCATCTGGACGTCCATGAGGACGATGTCGAACAGCTCCTCCGCAGCCTTCTCGACCGCCTCCCGGCCGTCCCGGGCGAAGGTGATGGTGTGGCCGGCCTTGGTCAGGAAGGCGAGCAGCAGGTCGCGGTTCAGCTCGACGTCCTCGGCCACCAGGATCCGCAGCGGCGGGCACGAGGTCGGATCCGGGTCGGCCTGCTGCTCGGCGAGGCTATGGTCACCCTCGGGCAGGCGGAGCTCGAACCAGAACAGGCTGCCCTGGCCAAGCCTGCTCTCCCCGCCGATCCGGCCGCCCATGAGCTGCACGAGATGCTGGCAGATCGCGAGCCCGAGCCCGGAGCCGCCATAGCGCCGGGCGATCGAGCGGTCGGCCTGGGTGAAGGCGTGGAACAGGTCCTTCAGCCGCTCCGGGTCGATGCCGATGCCGGTGTCCCGGATCTCGAACCGGAACCAGTCCCCTGCGGCACCATCACGCCGGCGGATCGTCACCTGGACGCCGCCCTGGCTCGTGAACTTCAGCCCGTTGCCGATCAGGTTGACGAGGATCTGGCGGAGCCGGGCCGGATCGCCCTGGACCACCGATGGCAGCTGCGGGTCCAGGTCGAAGTCGAGCTCCAGCCCGCGCTCGACCGCCTGGGGCGCCATGATGGACTGCACCTGCGCCACGATGGCGGACAGGGAAAAGTCGACCTCGTCCGGATGGAGGCCGCCGGCTTCCAGCCGGGAGAAGTCGAGGATGTCGTTGATCACCCCCAGCAGATGCTGGCCGGAGACCCGGATCGAGCGGACATAGTTCTGCTGGCGCGGGCCCAGCGGCTCGCTCACCAGGAGATCGGTCATGCCGAGCACGCCGGTCAGCGGCGTGCGGATCTCGTGGCTCATCGCCGCCAGGAACTGCGCCTTCGCCCGCTCGCTTTCCTCGGCCTTCGCCTGCGCCAGCCTTGCCTGGGTGGCGGCCGCTTCCGCCTGGTCGAGCGTCGCGCGCAGGAGCGCGACGTTCTGCTGGCGTACATAGCTGAACCAGCCGCTGCCCAGGCTGAAGACGACGCTGACGGCGATGACGATGGCGACGTGCAGCCGCCACTCGGCAAACAGCGTGGCGGCCGGCTTCGCCGCGACCACCCACAGGCCCATCTCGCCCACCGGTGCTACCGAGACGACATGCTCGGTCAGCATCATGCTGCCGGCCTTCGCAGCGCCCGAGCGGAGCCATTCGTCCAGGGCAGGCGGGCGCGGCGGGGCCCCGTCGATCTGCGGCCAGTGCCTGCTGTCCATGACGTAGACCTCGCCCGACCCGTCGACGAGCGCGATCGTCTCCTCCGGCGTGGCCAGCAGGTCGGCGAACATCCGGGCGTGCAGATCCAGGTTCGCCCTGATCACGACCACGCCGGTGAGCTGGCCGGTGGCGGAGCGCAGCGGCCAGCTCACCGGCACGATCCGGCGAAACGGCGGAGACCGCGAGATGATCGGGCTGCCGATCACCATGCCGTTGCCGCGGTTCTCCAGGTGAACCCTGAAATACTCCCGGTCGCTGAGGTCCAGGTGGCCCCCGGGAATCATGCTGGCGAGCCGGATCCTGCCGTTGCGATTGAGGATGAGCACGTTGCGCTCGCCGGTATGCTCGTCATATTCGAGTATGCTGCGTGACAGCCTGTTATACAGTCTGGCAATGCTGAAATGGCCGAAAGCCAGTTCCTGGGCGGCGATCGACACGAGCAGGTTCAGGGCGTCGAAGTCTCTGCGGACGGAGCTGGCCGCGGTGAGGCTGGTGGCGGTCAGCCGGCCCTCGGCCGTGGCCAGAACCCGCTGGCGATATGTTTCCAGCAGCGGGGAGGCCAGGAGGGCGCAGCAGGCCAGGCAGGCGAGCGCCGTCAGGAGCCCGGCCCGCCCCGGGCTCAGGGAATTGAACCGCTGCGACAGCGAGGCGAAGACGCTTCCCGGACCAAGCGACATCAGCAGTTCTTGAGATAAGTGTGCCCGAATGGTGAGATTGTTCCTACATATCTTCACCGGGTAAAAGGTTGATCATGCAGCCGGTGCGATTTTTTTTGGCTCTTCCGGTAACATTGACGATGAGATGTGTTTCCCGCTGGCGCGATTCCTCTGCCCCGCACCGGCCGGCCGGACACCGTGCCTGGTCCGCCCGCCGGAGGCGGGTCTTTCCTGCCCATCGCTCGCCTTGACCAAACCCTCGCGCGTCGTCAGATGACGACCATGCCTGCCGCCGACCCCCAGCTGCCCGTTGCCGCCACCCCGCCAGCCGTCCTCGTGGAAGCCGAACCCGCGACGCTGCGGGGGGTCGAGCTGATCCGCCAGGAGATCGCCCGCCTGCCGAACGCGCCCGGCGTCTACCGGATGCTCGACGAGAAGGGGGCCGCCCTCTACGTCGGCAAGGCCAAGAGCCTGAAGAAGCGCGTGGTCGCTTATACGCGGCCGGAGCAGTGCAGTGCGCGCATCCGGCGGATGATCGTGCTCACCCGGGCGATGGAGTTCGTCACCACCCATACCGAGGTGGAGGCGCTGCTGCTCGAAGCGAACATGATCAAGCAGCTCCGCCCGCACTTCAACATCCTGCTGCGCGACGACAAGTCCTTCCCGTTCATCGCGATCGACACCCGCCAGGACTTCCCGCAGATCCGCAAGCATCGCGGCACCCGGCTCAAGGGTGTGGACTATTTCGGCCCGTTCGCCTCCTCGGGTGCGGTCGACCAGACGCTCAAGGCGGTGCGCCGCGCCTTTCCGCTGCGCTCGTGCAAGGACAGCATCTTCCACAACCGCTCCCGGCCCTGCCTGGAGCACCAGATCAAGCGCTGCAGTGCCCCCTGCGTCGGGCGGATCAGCAAGGAGGACTATGCCGGCCTGGTGGGCGAAGTGAAGCTGTTCCTGGCCGGCCGCTCGCGCGAGGTCCAGGCACGCCTGGAAGGCGAGATGATGCAGGCCGCCGAGGAGATGGCGTTCGAGCGGGCGGCGGCGATCCGCGACCGGATCAAGGCGCTGGCGCATGTCACCGCGCACCAGGGGATCAACACCGAATCGGTCGACGATGCCGACGTGGTGGCGCTGGCGGTGGAAGGCGGTGCCGCCTGCGTCCAGGTGTTCTTCTACCGGGGTGGGCGCAACAACGGGAACCGGCCCTACTACCCAGCACACACCAAGGACGCGGAGCCCGGCGAGATCCTGGAGGCCTTCCTGGCGCAGTTCTATGCCGACCGGGTGGCCCCGCCGCTCCTGCTCCTGTCCGAGGAGGTGCCGAGCCGCGAGCTCCTGGCCGAGGCGTTCGGCTTCCACGCCAAGCGCAAGGTCGAGCTGGCCACGCCCAAGCGCGGCGACAAGCTGAAGCTGGTGGAGCTGGCCCGCACCAATGCCCGCCAGGCCCTGGCCCGCCGGCTCGCTGAGGAAGGCGCGCAGTCCCGCCTTTTGGAGGCGCTGGGCAACCTGCTCGGCACCGACGAGCCGCCCAGGAGCGTCGAGATCTACGACAACAGCCACATCCAGGGCTCGGACGCGGTGGGCGTGTGCGTGCGCGCCACGGCTCAGGGCTTCGACAAGTCCGGCTACCGCACCTTCAACATCAAGAACCCCGAGACCAGGCCCGGCGACGACTTCGCCATGATGCGCGAGGTGTTCGGCCGGCGCTTTGCCCGGCTGCAGAAGGAGGACCCGGAGCGGGCCACTCCTGCCTGGCCGGACGTGGTGCTGATCGATGGCGGGGCCGGCCAGCTCCATGCCGCCCGCGCCGTGCTGGACGAGCTCGGCATCGAGGAGCAGTGCCTGGTCGGCGTCGCCAAGGGGCCGGATCGCGATGCCGGGCGGGAGAAGCTCCATCTGGAGGGCCGGGACGAGCCGATCGCGCTGGAGCAACGCGATCCCTTGCTCTATTTCATTCAGCGGCTCAGGGACGAGGCCCACCGGTTCGCGATCACCACCCATCGCGGCCGGCGCGGCAAGCGGACCGAGCGGTCGGCGCTGGATTCGGTTCCCGGCATCGGCCCGCGCCGCAAGAAGGCCCTGCTCGCCCGCTTCGGTTCGGCACGGGGCGTGGCGGAGGCGGGCATCCAGGACCTGGAGCAGGTGGACGGCGTCAGCGCCGCCATGGCGCGGACCATCTACGACCATTTCCGCGGCGGCTGAAGGAGCCCGTCCCGTTGCAGATGACCCTGCCGAACATCCTGACCCTGTTCCGGATCGCCCTGATCCCGGTGGTCATGGCGATGTTCTATGTCGAGGGGAACTGGGCACGCTGGGTCGCCTGCGCGATCTTCCTGCTCGCCGCCACCACCGACCTGCTGGACGGCTGGATCGCGCGCAACTGGCGCCTCCAGTCCGCCTTCGGCCGCTGGCTGGACCCGGTCGCCGACAAGCTGCTGGTGGGGGCCACCGTGGTGATGCTGGTGGGCTTCCACCGGGCACCGTTGATCCCGGCCGTGGTCATCCTCCTGCGCGAGATCGCCGTCTCGGGCCTGCGCGAATACATGGCCGAGGTGCGGGTCGGGATGCCGGTGACGCCGCTCGCCAAGTGGAAGACCGCCGTGCAGATGGTGGCGATCTGCTTTTTGATCCTGGGCCCGGCCGGCCCGGACTTCCTGCTCACCGAGATGGTCGGCTTCTGGGGCATCTGGCTGGCCGCGGCCCTTACCCTGCTCACCGGCTGGGACTACCTGAATGCGGGGCTGCGCCACATGGCGGGCGATCATTCGCCGCCCCCGCCGTCCCATCCCACCACGCCGCTGGGAGCCCGTCAGCCTTGAAGATCCTGTATTTCGCCTGGTTGCGGCAGCGCACCGGCACGCCCACCGAGACCATCGAGCTGCCGGACGGTGTGACCACCGTGGCCGGGCTGATGGCCCATCTGGGCGAGCGTCACCCGGCCTTCGCCGAGGCGGTCGGTGCGGGCGGCATCGTGCGCTGCGCGGTCAACCAGCGCCATGTCGACCGCGACCATCCGGTGGCGAACGGCGACGAGGTCGCCTTCTTCCCGCCGGTCACCGGGGGCTGAGGCGGTGGCGGTGCGCGTCCAGGCGGAGCCGTTCGATGTCGGCCAGGAGCTGGCGCAGCTCACCGCCGGCAATACCGGGATCGGCGGGGTGGCGAGCTTCACGGGCCTGGTGCGCGAGTTCGCCGGCGGGCGCCGCCTGACCTCGATGACCCTCGAGCACTATCCCGGCATGACCGAGCTGGAGCTGGCGCGGGTCGAGGCCGAAGCCCTGGCCCGCTGGCCCTTGGACGCCAGCCTGATCGTCCATCGCTACGGCAAGATGCTGCCGGGCGAGCCGATCGTGCTGGTCGCCACCGCGTCCGCCCACCGCCACGCCGCCCTGGAATCCTGCGCCTTCCTGATCGACTGGCTGAAGACCCGCGCGACCTTCTGGAAGTTCGAGGAAGGCGAGGGCGGCGGCCTCTGGGTCGAGGCCAAGGAAGCCGACGACGCGGCCACGAAGCGCTGGCACCTCGCCACCGGCGGCGAGCTGGTCTGAGCCTGGCGCCGGGGAAGGGGCCAGATGCCGTCGCCGCCGCCCTCAGCGTGGAGAGAAGCTGATGAACCCCGTCCCCCTCGCCTCGGAAGCGCGCGTAGCGACCGCGGTGCCCGGCCGCTACCTCCAGCAGCTCTGCAAGCATTTCGGCCACAAGCTGCCCGCCCGGTTCGACGCCCGGCAGGGCAGCGTCGAGTTCCCGGCCGGGCGCTGCGAGCTCGACGCCGAAGCCGAGCCGGGGATCCTGCGCATGCGGGTCACCGCTGCGGACGCGGAGGGCCTGGCGACGCTGGAAGGGGTGGTCGCGCGCCATCTGGAGCGGTTCGCGTTCCGGGAGAAGCCCGAAATCCTGTGGACGCGCAGCGGCTGACCATGGCTCCATGCAGCGCCGGCGCATCGCGGCCGGCCCCGCCGGAGAAAGGCAGCCATGGACAAGGACGACCTCCTGACCGTCTGGACGCCCCGCGTCCTCAGCATCCTGCGCATCGTCGCAGCGCTGATCTTCTTCGAGCACGGCACCCAGAAGCTGCTGGGCTTCCCGGCCCATGAGAGCCCACCAGCCTTCCTGTCGCTGTCCTGGATTGCGGGGCTGCTGGAACTGGTCGGCGGCGCCTTCCTGATCCTCGGCCTGTTCACCCGCCCGGTCGCCTTCATCCTCTCGGGCGAGATGGCCTTCGCCTACTGGATCGCGCACGCGCCGCGCAGCTTCTTCCCGGTCCTGAACGGCGGCGACGCCTCGATCCTCTACTGCTTCGTGTTCCTCTACCTGGCCTTTGCCGGCGGCGGACCCTGGAGTCTCGACGCCATGCGCGCGCGCTCGGCGGCACCGGCCACCGGGCGGTCTAGGCTCTAGGCTCCGCCCTGCTCATTCGAGGTTGGTGTGGTTGGCGCGCATGGCCTCGGCCGACACGTCGAGCCGGGACTTGAGCTTCAGCACCATCACCTCGAAGAGCAGGAACAGCCCGCCCTCGAAGACCGAGCCCATCGGCAGGATCGACACGTCGCTCCCCTGGTCGTTGGCCATGGTCTGGGCGGGCAGGACCAGCACCTCGTCGGCCATCTGCGGCACGCGCCCGTCCGGCTGGGCAGTGACCACCAGGACCTTGGCGCCGGCCTTTTTGGCCACGCCGACCAGGGCGACGGCGGTGGAAATCTCGCCGGGGCCGCAGGCGACGAGGAACAGGTCGCCCTGGCCGATGGCCGGGGTCGTCATGTCGCCCACTACCGAGACCGAGCGGCCGAGATGGAAGAGCCGCATGGCGAAGCCGCGGATCTGCAGGCCTTCGCGGCCGCCCGCATAGACCGAGACATGTCGGGCGGCCGCGATCGTCTCGACCGCACGGTCCACCGCCGCGTCATCGAGCCGGTCGAGAACGGCGCCGAGTTCCTTGAGCGCTTGCCGGTACAGGCTGGACATGATGTTTTCCCCCCAGGCGGAGCTGCCCCGTCCGTCGGGCCGGGGCCGGTTGAGCTGCCGGCGGGATGAATCACGCCGGCGCGCCCATCCGCAAGCCCCGCAGGGCGGGCCTTGGCGCTTCCTGCCTTCTCGGAGCTACGGCCCGCCGCGGCCGCCCACCGCCGCGAACACCTGACCGGTCGAGTAGCTGGCCTCGTCCGAGGCGAGCAGGACATAGATTCCGGCCAGTTCCGCCGGCTGGCCCGGGCGGCCCATCGGCGTGTCCGCACCGAAGCTCACGAGCTTGTCCGGCGGCTGGCCGCCGCTCGGCTGGAGCGGCGTCCAGAACGGCCCCGGCGCCACCGCGTTCACCCGGATGCCCTTTGGCGCCAGTTGCTTGGCCATGGCCTTGCTGAAGATCATGATGGCGCCCTTGGTCATCGCATAGTCGACGATGTTCTCCGACGGGTCGTAGGCGTTGACCGAGCTCGTGCTGATGATCGCCGAGCCCGGCCGGAGGTGGGGCAGCGCCGCCTTGGTGATCCAGAACATTGCATAGACGTTGGTCTTGAAGGTCGCGTCGAACTGCTCGGTGGACAGGTCGAGCAGGGAGTCCTGCGACACCTGCTTGGCCGCGTTGTTCACCAGTATGTCCAGCCCGCCCAGTTGCTCGACCGCGTCCTGGACCAGTTGTTGGCAGAACGCCTCGTCCTGGATGTCGCCCGGCAGCGCCACCGCCTTGCGCCCTTCCGCCCGGATCAGCTCGACCACCTCCCGGGCATCCGGCTCCTCGACCGGGAGATAGTTGATCGCGACATCGGCGCCCTCGCGGGCATAGGCGATCGCGGCCGCGCGGCCGATCCCGGAATCGCCGCCGGTGATCAGCGCCTTGCGGCCGGTGAGCCGCCCGGAGCCGCGATAGCTGGTCTCGCCATGGTCGGGCCGGGGGTCCATTTTGCCCGCCAGGCCCGGCGGCTCCTGGACCTGCTCCGGAAAGGGCGGTGCCGGGTATCTGGTCACCGGGTTCTCCGGCGGCGCCGGGGTGGCTGCCGTGTCCTGACCCTGGGCAAAAGCGGGCGTCACCAGGGCGGCCGCGGCGAGCCCGGTGGCGGCGCCACCCATGATCTGGCGCCGCGACGCCGGCGAATCGTTGAAGCTCATGGCGGCCTGTCCCGGAATGCTGACGGGGGATGCCGGATGTCCGCGGGAAGGGCGGCGGCCCGGGGCCATCCCGTAGGCACCCTGACGGCGATGCCCATCAACCCGGCCGGGCCGGCTGCGTTCCCCGCGGCTAAAGCTGGGCAGGCGTCAGAAGCCGGCCGGGAGCGTTCCGGTGCCTCCGGAAGGCCACAGCTGTCATCGCCGAGTGCCGGTGAACTATGTCGGCCCATCTGAGAATAGTTCTCAAGTAATTCTATTGACGAGAAGCATTGAGTCGGGGAAAAGGCGGTATCGTCTACTTGATGGGGATCGGCCGCCCATTACCTGGCGGTGCGACGGCGGGCGCCGGTGGAAGGGCGCCCCGGCCGAGGCGGCCTGCGCATGGTGCCGGGAGTTCTTGTCATTCCGTTGGAGGGCAATGCGGCTGCCCGGCATGGCTGATGGGCCGTTCTTCATGCCTGCCGGAACGGCAGGTCGATGCGGCGGGATGCGCCGGACTTGTTGGTGTCGTTCGGAAAAGAAGCTGTCCTAGCAGAATGGAATGGGAGGTTGGTGATGTCCGCAATGGCGAAATGGCAGGCCGCCGGGTCGGTTGCCGGCAGGTCACGATGCCCTGCAGTCGGGCTGGCGGTTCTTGCCGGGATCGCGGCCGCATTCATCCTCGGCACGCTGCCCGGGACGGCGGACGCGAAGAATCTCTACCGGACCAACCGGATGCTCGAATATGGCGGTCATGAATGTATTGGGCAGAAGCCCGGCGCCTGCGTGACGGTCAGGTCCAGCTGGATGACGGTGGAGGTGGGCGGCTCGCGCCGGCTCGAGCTCTCCTGCACCCCGAGCTTTCCCTACCTGGTCGGCTGGGACAGCAAGCAGCATGAGCATATGCGTCTCGTGGCCGTCTCCGGCCGGCCGGACCTGGCGGATGATGCCGCGGCGGCGGCTGCCGTCGGCCCGTCCAGCCCGGCCAGGCTCGGCGTGGTCGCCCTGAACAACTGGAACGTGCGCGGCTGGGTGAAGCTGTTCATCGGCTGCTCGAAGACGAAGTGGCAGGACACGCCCTTCATGACGTCGCGCGAAGGCGTGCCCGGCAAGCATGTCGGCTATCGGGGAGACCAGCGATGAGCGCCGCGTCCTGCCGGCTCGCCGGCCTTCTCGCCGCCGCCATGCTCGGCCTTGCCGGGCCGGCCTGGGCGGATGCCTGCGGCAGCCACAACTGGAACGGTGGCTCGCCCTCCTCCATCCCCAACTGCGAGTTGCAGGTCCAGGCACCGCTCAAGCTGTCGGCCTGGGAGTCCAAGGGCTGGACCTTCCACTGTACCGGTGACCATCCCTATTACTGGGGCCTCGCCTTCGGCTGGTCGCCGAGCTACACCTTCGACAATACCTGCTTCACGGTGCCGGAAAACGCAGCGGTCGAGAACAACGACACGAACAAGTTCGACGCCACCTTCACCAACTGGTGCCTCAAGAGCGAGACGGTGACCGTGACGCTCGCCTGCTCGGACACCCCGCCCTGAGCTAGCTGGCCCCGACCGTTGCCACCTGCCCGAAGTCCGTCCGGTCCGGCGGGCCGTCGGCATGCAGCCAGACGGGCGGGATGACCGGATCGGCCGGAAGCGCCAGCAGGCTCGACGATACCGTGCCATAGCCGTCCGGGCGGCGGATCAGGAGCCCCTCGCCGGAAGCGTGCCCGGTCGGGGCCGGCGTGCCGAGCAGGAGCTGCCAGCCCGACCAGTCGCCCTTGGCCGGATCGGGCAGGTCGGCGCTGAACGGCCCGCGGAACCGGGCGACCCTGGGCGAGGCCGGGTCGTTCAGCTCGCCGGCCTCGATCATCGACACGCCGTCCGGCACCGGTGCCACCCGGATCGGCCCGTCGCCGCCATGGCGGATCCAGAACGCCTGCCTGGCGTCGGCGACGATCAGGTTGAACGGGCGGAAGGCGCGCTCGTCCAGCTCGGCCAGGGCCGCGGCGCTGTCCTCTGCCGAGAGGTGCTGGACCGCATCCAGCACCAGCTCGCCGCGGCTGCGCTTGCCGGGCATGGGCCCCAGCGTGCCCTTGCGGTTCAGGATCGCCGCCAGCACGCCCGTGTCGGACAGCGCCAGCCAGCTTCCGCCGGCCAGCTGGTCGAGCCCGCCCAGGATCTCGGGCTGGTCCGGCCAGTGCCGGCCGGGTGGCGCCGATGGCCGGCCGGTCATCTCGTCGCGGTTGGCGGCCACCAGGAGCGGCCAGGCATGGCCCGGCCGGCGGCAGATCACGAGGGTGCACAAGGCCGTTGATTCTCCTGGCGGAAAGCGCCGTTTTGCCGCCTGCCGAACTAGCGTTGGGCAGGCTCGCTTCCTATATCTGGTATCCTGGAACGACGAAGCCAGCAGGAGCCACGATGACGACCTTCGACGATCGGGAGCGTAGCGAGGAGGCGCGGTTCCGGCACGATCAGGAGATCTATTTCAAGGTCCGCAATCGCCGGAACAAGCTGCTCGGTCTGAAGATCGCGAACGACTATCTCGGTCTGCACGGCGACGACGCCGCATCCTATGCCAAGGACGTGGTGATGGCCGACTTCGAGCGTCCGGGCGACGACGACGTGGTGCAGAAGGTCCGCGCCGACGTGACTGCGGCCGGCAAGTCGATCTCCGACCACATGATCGAGAAATATCTCGAGCAGTTCGAGGCGAGCGCGCGCGCTTCGGTCAAGGCGGAATGAGTCGGCCGGGGCCGAACGAGATGCCGGCCCGGCCGGACGACCGGCCGGCCTCGCAGCCCGGGGCCGGGCCCGAGCGCCCGGCTGACCCGGTGCCGGCCGATCCGGTACCGGCCGATCCTGCGCTGGTTGGCCCGGTGCAGCCGGCCGGCGAGCAGAACGGCCCGAAAGGCCCGGAGCCGACCAGGTTCGGCGACTGGGAAAAGGACGGGCGCTGCTTCGACTTCTGAGCCTGCCGGCCTGATCCGGGCCGGTGCCGGGCGGACGAAGTCGGACAGATCGTCGCGCGCAATGGCAATTTCGTGTATCCGCCCGAGCACGACGGGCAGCGGCAGGTGACCCGTGGCAGGGCCGGGCGTCACCGATAGGAGTTGCATCCATGGCGGAAGCTTCGGTTCAGCGGCGCGAGGGCGGCGACCGGCAGCGTGCGCTGGACGCGGCGCTCAGCCAGATCGAGCGCGCGTTCGGCAAGGGCTCGGTGATGCGCCTGGGCCAGTCACAGGCCGGCGCCGACATCGAGACCATTTCCACGGGCTCGCTGGGCCTCGACATCGCGCTCGGCATTGGCGGTTTGCCGCGCGGCCGGGTGATCGAGATCTATGGCCCGGAAGCGTCGGGCAAGACCACGATCTGCCTCCACGTCATCGCGGAAGCTCAGAAAGCCGGCGGCACCTGCGCCTTCGTCGACGCCGAGCACGCGCTCGACCCGACCTATGCGAAGAAGCTGGGCGTCAACATCGACGACCTGCTGATCTCGCAGCCCGACACCGGCGAGCAGGCCCTGGAGATCACGGACACGCTGGTCCGTTCAGGTGCCATCGACGTGGTGGTGATCGATTCGGTGGCGGCACTGGTGCCCAAGGCCGAGCTCGAAGGCGAGATGGGCGACCAGATGCCTGGTCTCCAGGCCCGCCTGATGAGCCAGGCCCTGCGCAAGCTGACCTCCAGCATCAGCCGCTCGAACTGCATGGTGATGTTCACCAACCAGATCCGCAGCAAGATCGGCGTGATGTTCGGCAGCCCGGAGACCACCAGCGGCGGCAACGCGCTGAAGTTCTACGCCTCGGTCCGGCTCGATGTCCGCCGCATCGGCCAGATCAAGGACAAGGACGAGGTCGTCGGCAACCAGACCCGAATCAAGGTCGTCAAGAACAAGGTCGCTCCGCCGTTCAAGGTCGTCGAGTTCGACGTCATGTACGGTCAGGGCGTCTCCAAGACCGGCGAGCTGATCGACCTCGGCATCCGTGCGGGCGTGGTCGAGAAGTCCGGCTCCTGGTTCTCCTACAAGGACACGAGGATCGGGCAGGGCCGCGAGAACGCCAAGAACTACATGGCGCAGAACCCGGAGGTCGCGGCCGAGCTGGAGAACACCATCCGGCAGAGTGCCGGCATCTCGGGTGCCGCCGCCTTGCTTGACGAAGACCGCACGATCGAGGACTGACCGGTCCTCGATCGCCGTATCCTTCTCCTTTCGGACGACCCATGGCCAGCGTCAGCGAGATCCGCTCGAAGTTCCTCGATTATTTCGGCCGGCACGATCACGAGATCGTCGCCTCGGGTCCGCTGGTGCCCCATAACGACCCGACCCTGCTGTTCACCAACGCAGGCATGGTCCAGTTCAAGAATGTCTTCACCGGGCTGGAGCAGCGCAGCTACCAGCGTGCGACCACGGCGCAGAAATGCGTCCGTGCCGGCGGCAAGCACAACGACCTGGACAATGTCGGCTATACCGCCCGGCATCACACCTTCTTCGAGATGCTGGGCAATTTCTCGTTCGGCGATTACTTCAAGGAGCGTGCGATCGAGCTGGCCTGGAACCTGATCACCCGGGAATACGGCCTGCCTGCATCGCGCCTCACCGCCACGGTCTATGCCGAGGACGACGAGGCGTTCGGCCTGTGGAAGAAGATCGCAGGATTGCCTGAGAGCCGGATCATCCGCATCCCGACGTCGGACAATTTCTGGGCGATGGGCGATACCGGGCCCTGCGGCCCGTGCTCGGAGATCTTCTTCGACCATGGCGACAAGGTCGCGGGCGGCCCGCCCGGCTCGGCGGATGCCGACGGCGACCGGTTCATCGAGATCTGGAACCTCGTGTTCATGCAGTTCGAGCAGGTCGACAAGGCGACCCGCGTGAACCTGCCCAGACCCTCGATCGACACCGGCATGGGCCTGGAGCGCATTGCCGCGGTGCTTCAGGGCAAGCACGACAATTTCGAGATCGACCTGTTCGCGAAGCTCATCGCCAGGAGCGAGGACCTGACCGGTACGCCGGCCGAGGGGCCGCAGCGCCCCTCGCACAAGGTGATCGCCGACCATCTGCGCGCCTCGGCCTTCCTGGTGGCCGACGGGGTAATGCCGTCCAACGAGGGGCGCGGCTACGTGCTGCGCCGGATCATGCGCCGCGGCATGCGCCACGCCCAGCTCCTGGGCGCCCGCGAGCCGCTCATGTACCGGATGGTGCCGACCCTGGTCGAGGAGATGGGCAAGGCCTATCCGGAGCTGGTCCGTGCCGAGGCGCTGGTCACCGAGGTGCTGAAGCTCGAGGAAACCAATTTCCGCCGCACGCTCGAGCGCGGCCTGCGCCTGCTCGACGAGGAGGTGACGACGCTCGGCGAGGGCCAGCCGCTTTCCGGCGAGGTCGCGTTCAAGCTCTACGACACCTACGGCTTCCCGCTCGACCTGACCCAGGACGCCCTGCGCGCCCAGAACCGCGCGGTGGATCTCGAAGGTTTCGAGGCGGCGATGGAGCGCCAGCGCGCCGAGGCGCGCAAGCACTGGAAGGGCTCGGGCTCCTCGGCGATCGCCCCCATCTGGTTCGAGCTGCGCGACCAGGCCGGCGCCACCGAGTTCCTGGGCTACGAGACCCCGACCGCCGAGGCCAAGGTAGTGGGCCTGGTGGTGGGCGACGCGCTGGTGAACGAGGCTGCCGCCGGCACCGAGGTGCTGCTGGTCGCCAACCAGACCCCGTTCTACGGCGAATCCGGCGGCCAGGTCGGCGACACCGGCACGATCAGCACCGGCGACGCCACCGTCACGGTCACCGACACCCAGAAATATCTGGGCGACCTGTTCGTCCATGTCGGCAAGGTCGAGCGCGGCACGATCCGCCAGGGCGACGACATCAGGCTGGCGATCGACGCGGACCGCCGCGCCCGCATCCGCCGCGCCCATTCCGCCACCCATCTGATGCACAAGGCGCTGCAGCGCCATCTGGGCGCGCATGTCGCGCAGAAGGGCTCCAAGGTCGAGCCCGACCGGCTGCGCTTCGACTTCAGCCACCCGAAGGCCATGACGCCCGAGGAGATCGGCCTGGTCGAGCGCGAGGTGAACCACTACCTGCGCCAGAATGCGCCCACCGCCATCCGCATCATGGCCAAGGAGGACGCGATCGAGACCGGTGCCATGGCCCTGTTCGGCGAGAAATACGGCGACGAGGTTCGGGTCGTCTCGATGGGCCAGGCCGAGGACGGCAAGACCTACTCGGTCGAGCTGTGCGGCGGGACCCATGTCGCCCGCACCGGCGACGTCGCCCTGTTCAAGATCCTCTCCGAAGGCCCGGTCGCAGCCGGCATCCGCCGGATCGAGGCGATTACCGGCGAGGCGGCCCTGCTCCATGTCGAGGAGGAGGAGGCCGTGCTCGGCCGCGCCGCCGCTGCCCTCAAGGTGCCGGCCCGCGACCTGCCGGCCCGGATCGACGCCCTGGTCGAGGAGCGCCGCAAGCTGGAGCGCGAGCTGGCCGATCTGCGCCGCAAGATCGCGACCGGCGGCCTCGGCACGGAGAACGCCGCCCGCCAGATCAACGGCATCACCTTTGCCGCCCGCGCCATGGAAGGCGTGCCGGCCAAGGAGCTGCGCGGCACTGCCGACGAGCTGAAGAAGCAGATGGGCTCCGGCGTCGTCGCCCTGGTCTCGGTCACGGACGGCAAGGCCGCGGTGGTGGTGAGCGTCACCGACGATCTGACCGACCGGCTGGATTCGGTGGCGCTGGTCCGCCAGGCCGTGGCGGCACTGGGCGGCCAGGGCGGCGGCGGCCGGCGCGACTTCGCGCAGGGTGGTGGCCCGGATGCCGCCCAGGCGGCAGCAGCACTCGCCGCGGTGGAAGCGGCACTGGCCGGCTGAACGGAGGCGGCGGCCCAGCCCGCCGCCTCCGGCCCCGCCGTCACCCGCACGACGCCGAATGCCGCTTGAGGCCGGCCATGGCGGGCTGAGCCAGGCCAAGATCTCCACCTGCATCCTGTAAATCATGCGGAACGCGGCATGGATGGCTGCGTTCTCCTCATGCGGCGGCAGCCACTGCTGCCGCACAGGATGCCCTTTGGCTGGAGGATAGCGGCATGGGCGAGCGGCGTGGGGTGAACGGCAGCGACCTTGCGGCCCGGCAGGCGACGATCCGGCGCCGCATCGAGGAACTGGCGCCCTGGTTTCACAATATCGACCTGAACGGCATCCCGACCGCGCCCAACCATCCGCTGAACGACTACCCGACCTGGAAGTGGCGGCGCTTCGCCCACGCCGTCCCCGAGGATCTGTCCGGCCGCAGCGTGCTCGACATCGGCTGCAATGCCGGGTTCTACGCGCTGGAGATGAAGCGCCGCGGCGCGGACCTGGTGGTGGGGATCGACGAGGACGAGCGCTATCTGAGCCAGGCGCGTCTCGCGGCCGAGGTGACCGGGCTGGACGTCGAGTTCCGGCAGCTCTCCGTCTATGACATCGCCAGGCTCGGCCGGCGGTTCGACCTCGTGCTGTTCATGGGCGTGCTCTACCACCTGCGCCACCCGCTGCTGGCCCTGGACTTGATCCACGAGCACGTGGCGGACGATCTGGTGCTGTTCCAGTCGATGCAGCGCGGCAGCGACGTGGTCTGGGAGTTGGAGGAAGACTACGGCTTCTGGAACGACAGCGTCTTTCACTATGCCGGCTTCCCCGCGATGTACTTCATCGAGCAGCGCTACGCCGGCGACCCGAGCAACTGGTGGATCCCGAACCGCGCCTGTGCGGAAGCGATGCTGCGCAGTGCAGGATTCGAGATCCTCCAGCACCCCGAGGACGAGGTTTATCTCTGCCGCCGCGCGCCGGCACCGGCGATGCGCCCCGCACCGCCGGCAATCTTCCAGCCGCATCCGGCCGACGCGATGACCGACCACCGCCCCGAGCGGCCAGAGTGACGGTGTGGGACAGATGGTGCCCGCCGGACCTAGCGGGGGATGTGCTCTGCTTCGTTCCTGCCGGTGATCCGGATATATATCTAAGGTTCTACTAGGCAGACCTTCGGGACTGCGGCACCATCAAAATATGCGTGCGGTTCCGACAGCCATAGGACGATCGGCCGGCCAGCGCCTGACGGCACTGGCCGCTGCCAGCCTGTTCGCCCTGCAATTGCTGCTGGCGACGGTCGGCTCCGTGCTGCTCGCCCCGCAGGCGGCAGCCGGGCCGCTGCTCGTACCGATCTGCGCGGACGGTCATCTCGCCTGGATCGATCCGGCTGCTTCGCCGGACGAGGGCGAGGAGGATCCGGGCCACGGTGGGCTCGACTGCGCCAAATGCTGCCCGCATCTGGTCAACGCCCTGCTGCCGCCCCGGCCACCCCGGCTGGTCGAGGTCACCGAGCGGCAGGTCGAGCCCGCACCGCTGCCGTTCCTCGCCGTGCGCGCCGGGCATTCGACCGCAGCGCCGCTGCCGCCGCGCGGACCGCCCCCCTCGCAAGCCTGAGCTGACGCCCGCCGGCCCGAGCCGTCACCTGCCCGGCGCCGTCCTGGTCCTCGACTTCGCTTGCGAGACGACGATGCACGACACTGCTGCTCCGCTGCCGGCGGCCGCCAGGCTGCCGACCCGCGATGCCATCCACCGCGCCGTGTGGCGCTGGCACTTCTATGCCGGGCTGCTGGCCCTGCCGTTCATGATCCTGCTGGCCGTCACCGGCGGCCTGTACCTCTTCCACGACGCGCTGGACGGCTGGTTCCACCGCGACGTGCTGAGCGTCGAGGCGCGCAACGCCCCGATGCTGGAGCCGGAAACCCTGGTCGCCAACGCAGAGGCGGCCCATGCCGACACGGTCTACAAGTTCGCGCCGCCCGCCGGCCCGACCTCCTCGGCCGAGATCGGCTTCAAGGGCGCGGACGGGCGGAAATTCTCCGTTTATCTCGACCCCTATGACGGCCGCATCCTGGGCAGCATGGACGACAAGTCCTCGGTGATGTGGACGGTGCGCCAGCTGCACAGCCTGGCCCTGTTCGGCACCGGGCCCGGCTACCTGATCGAGATCGTGGGCGGTGCTACGATCATCCTGGTCGCGACCGGCTTCTATCTCTGGTGGCCGCGCAAGCGGCAAAAGGGCGGCGTCGTCAGCCTGCGCGGTACCAGCAAGCACCGCCTGTTCTGGCGCGACCTCCACGCCGTGACCGGCATGGTGGCCGGCCTGTTCATCGGCTTTCTGGCGCTTACCGGCATGCCCTGGTCGAGCTATTGGGGCGACCGGTCGCTGGCGGTGCTGACCAGTCTCGGCCAGGGCTTCCCGGCCGGTGCCTGGGGCGACACGCCCGTCTCCAGCCTGCCCATGCAGGCGGTGGTCGACGAGGTGGGCTGGACGATGCAGCACGCACCGGTGCCGACCTCGCCCAGCATGAACGACCATCATCATGGTGCCGCAGCGGCCCCGGCACCCTCGGTCGCCGCGGACAGGCTGCCGCCGCCGATCGGGCTGAACCGCGCGGTCAGCACCTTCGACGCGATGGGCCTGGCCCCCGGCTATGCCGTCGCCCTGCCGAGCCAGGCGGATGGCGTCTATACCGGCTCGGTCTATCCGGACGATCTCGACTTCGAGCGGGTGATTCATCTCGACCAGTATACCGGCGAGAGCATCATCGATGTCGGCTTCAACGATTACGGCCTGGGCGGCAAGGCGATCGAGTGGGGCGTCAACGTCCACATGGGCCAGGAGTTCGGCCTAGCCAACAAGATCGTCATGGCGCTGGTCTGCGTCGCGATCGTGCTGATGGCGGTGTCGGCGGCGGTGATGTGGTGGAAGCGCCGCCCGGCCGGCAGCCTAGGGGCACCCGCCTGGCCGGCGGACCGCCGGGTCGCGGTGGGCGTCACCGTGCTGGTGCTGGCCTTGGGTGCGCTGTTCCCGCTGACCGGGCTGACCATCCTCCTCATGCTGGTGCTGGACCAGCTCTGGCTGGCGATCTCCCGCTGGCGGGCCATGCCGCAAGCTTCCCGTCAGGCCGCCGCCATGCGATGATGGCCGGTCGCTTCGATGGCTGGGCCCCCGGGTTCGACGCGGACAGATGTTTTGCGAAACAAACCGGGGACCCGCGCCGAATCAACGACTTGAGAACTTTCGACGCAACTCGGCCGCGCTCGCGGGGCGCCGGCCGAGGCCGGCCAGCACCGCCACCGCACCCGCGACCTGCGCCTCGTTGGACCGGGCCGGCGTGCCGTCGGGGGCCAGCCGGTTGTTCTCGAAGCCGATCCGCAGGTCTCCGCCCAGCAGGGCCGCGGCCACCAGGCAGTCCAGCTCCTGCGCGCCGAAGGCGCAGGTCATCCAGGGCCAGTCCGGCTCGGCTGCCTGGAGGAAGGGCAGCAGGTCCGGCGGGGCGGAGCGCTGGCCCTCACTGTAGCGACCCAGCACGTAGAGCACGGACGGCCGCTCGTCCGGCACCACGCCGCGTGCCACCAGCCCCTTCAGCCGCAGCACGTCGGCGCGGTCGTAGAGGATGTGCTGCAGCCAGATGCCGGCTTCCTGGCACCAGGCGTAGAACTTCGCCGCCTCCGGCTCGGCGGCGGGGTTGGGCACCAGTTCGCGCAGCGCCACCGATGCCGCCTCGGGCCGCACCGTCCGGACCAGCGCCATCTGCGCCTCCGGCTGGTAGAGCCCGACCGCCTCGGTGGTGACCTGGATCACCAGCCGGTCGCCCACGGCCGCCTCGACCGCGGCGACGCAGGCGCGGACCAGGCTCGGGTCCAGCGAATGGCCCTCCTGTGCGTCCCGGGCATGGAGGTGGATCATCGCGGCACCGGCCTCCAGGCAGGCGGTCGCGGTATGCGCCAGTTCCTCAGGGGTGATCGGCAGGGCCGGATGGTCGGCCTTGCGCAGCCGGGCACCATTCGGCGCCACCGCGATCGCGACCGGCGGGCGCTCCGTCATCGGCCGGCCTCCGCCCGGGCCAGGCGCAAGGCCACCAGGGCCGCGTCCCGTTCCGCCTCCAGTTGCGTGATCGAGCGGCCGCCCGCCTCGGCCAGCACGCCCTCGATCAGCTTCGCCTTGAGCTCGGGCGTCAGCCGCGGCTGGCCCAGATCCTGCCAGCGCCGCTCCTGCGTCGGCCCCAGATGGTCCAGATAGTGCCGGATACCCCCCTGGCCACCGCCCAGGTGATAGGTCAGGTGGGCGCCCATCACCGCCCAGCGCAGGCCCGGCCCGTCGCGCAGGGCCTGGTCGATCTCCTCGACCGAGGCCACGCCTTCCTCCACCAGATGCAGGGCCTCGCGGTAGAGTGCCGAGGACAGCCGGTTGGCGATATGCCCGCGCATCTCCTTCCGCAGCCGGACCGGCTGCATGCCGAGCCCGGCGTAGAAGGCTTCCGCGGTGTCCAGGCAGCCGGCGTCGCTGCCATACAGCTCGACCAGCGGAACCAGGTGCGGCGGGTTGAACGGATGGCCGATGATCACCCGCCCTGCCTGCGCGCAGCCGGCGGTGAGCTCGCTCCAGAGCAGGGAGGAGGTGCTGCTGGCGATGATGGCACCCTCCGGTGCCGTCAGGTCCAGCCGGTGCAGGAGGTCGACCTTCAGCTCGATCCGCTCCGGCGCGTTCTCCTGGATGAAGTGAGCTCCTGCCGCCGCGGCCTCGACGGAGTCCGCCAGGGCCAGCCGGCCCGTGCCGCTGCGGCCGAGCCGGCGCAGGCTCTCGAGGCAGGGCGCCAGCTTCGCCTCCAACTCGGCCAGGTCCGCCACCGCCGGATCGTGGACGGTCACGTCATGGCCGTTCGCCAGGAACAGGGCGGTCCAGCCGACCCCGACCGTCCCGAAGCCGATCACCGCCACATGGCGGCTGGCAGGCTGCGCCATCTGTTCCTCTCCCTCTGGATGCCGTGGCGGCACAACTGGCGCGGCGCAGGCGAAGGGTCCAGGCAAAAGCCGCTGCCCGGACCGTCGGCCGCGTGAGGGTGCCAGCAAAAAGGGCGGCACCCCCGCCGGAGGCGCCGCCCATGAGGACGACCGGAGCCTGCGCTCCGGCTATTCCGCCGGCACGCCTTCCGGCCGGTGGGCCTCCAGCTGCTCCTTCTTGCCGAACAGCCTGCGCACCGCCACGAAGAACATCGGCACGAACAGGATGCCCAGGAAGGTAGCCGCGATCACGCCGCCCAGCACGCCGATGCCGATCGCGTTCTGGCCGCCCGAGCCCGCGCCGGACGAGATCGCCAGCGGGGTGACGCCCAGGCCGAACGCCAGCGAGGTCATCAGGATCGGGCGCAGGCGCATCCGGGCCGCTTCCAGTGTCGCGTCCATCAGGCTCTTGCCGGCCTCGTTCAGGTCCTTGGCGAACTCCACGATCAGGATGGCGTTCTTCGCCGACAGCCCGATCGTGGTGAGCAGGCCCACCTGGAAGAACACGTCGTTGGACAGCCCCATCAGCATCGCTGCCGAGAGCGCGCCCAGCACGCCCAGCGGCACCACCAGCATCACCGAGAACGGGATCGACCAGCTCTCGTAGAGGGCGGCCAGGCACAGGAAGACCACCAGGATCGAGATCGCGTAGAGCAGCGGCGCCTGCGAGCCGGCCGCGCGCTCCTGGTCGGAGATGCCGGTCCACTCGTAGCCGAAGCCATCAGGCAGCTGCGCCATGATCTTCTCGACCTCTTCCATGGCAGCGCCCGAGCTGAAGCCCGGAGCCGGCTGGCCCAGGATCTCGACCGAGGGCTGGCCGTTGTAGCGCTCCAGCCTGGGCGAGCCGTAGGCCCAGTAGGCGCTGGCGAACGCCGAGAACGGCACCATCTCGCCCTGGCTGTTGCGCACGTACCAGAGGTCCAGGTCCTCGGGCATCATGCGCGCCGGCGCGTCGGCCTGCACATAGACCCGCTTGATCCGGCCACGATCCAGGAAGTCGTTGACGTAGGTGCCGCCCCAGGCGGTGGTCAGCGCGTCGTTCACGTCCTCGATCGACAGGCTGAGCGCGCCCACCTTGTGGTGGTCGATCTCGATCCGGTACTCGGGCTGGTCCTCCATGCCGTTCGGCCGCACCGCGACCAGGTTCGGGTTCTGCGCCGCCAGGCCCAGGAACTGGTTGCGTGCCTCCATCAGCGCGTCGTGGCCGAGGCCGGCGCGGTCCTGGAGCTGCACGTCGAAGCCGGTGGCGTTGCCCAGTTCCAGCACGGCTGGCGGCGCGAACGCGAACACCATCGCGTCCTTGATCTGGGAGAAGGCGCCCATGGCCCGCCCCGCGATCGCCGCCACGTGCTGGGACGGATCCTCGCGCTCGCTCCAGTCCTTGAGCAGCACGAAGCCGATGCCCGCGTTCTGCCCCGAACCGGAGAAGCTGAAGCCCGCCACCGTGAAGATGGACGCGACCGAGTTGGCCTCATCCTCCAGGAAGTAGCGCTCGACCTGGTCCAGCACCTCCCAGGTGCGGTCCTGCGTGGCGCCCACCGGGAGCTGCGCCTGCACGAACATGATGCCCTGGTCCTCGTCCGGCAGGAACGCGGTGGGAAGGCGCACGAACAGGTAGCCGACGCCGATCGCGAGGATCAGGTAGACGATCAGGAAGCGCACGGCCCGCCTGGCGATGTAGCCGACCAGGCCGACATAGCCGTTGGTGGTCTTCTCGAAGCCACGGTTGAACCAGGCGAACGGGCCGCGCTTGGGCGGATGGGACGGCTTCAGGATGGTGGCGCACAGGGCAGGTGTGAGGATCAGCGCGGTCAGCACCGAGAGCCCCATGGCCGACACGATGGTGATCGAGAACTGCCGGTAGATGACGCCGGTCGAGCCGCCGAAGAAGGCCATCGGGATGAACACCGCCGACAGCACCAGGCCGATGCCGATCAGGGCCCCGGTGATCTGGTCCATCGAGCGCCGCGTCGCCTCCTTGGGCGGCAGCTTCTCGTCGTGCATCACGCGCTCGACATTCTCGACCACGACGATGGCGTCGTCGACCAGCAGGCCGATCGCCAGCACCATGGCGAACATGGTGAGCACGTTGATGGAGAAGCCCGCGGCCTGCAGGATCGCGAACGTGCCGAGCAGCACCACCGGCACCGCGATGGTCGGGATCAACGTCGCGCGGAGGTTCTGCAGGAACAGGTACATCACGAGGAAGACGAGCACGACCGCCTCGATCAGCGTGTGCACCACGCTCTCGATCGAGACCTTCACGAACGGGGTCGTGTCGTAGGGGATGATGACCTCCAGGCCGGGCGGCAGGAAGGCCTCCAGCTCGGCCACCCGGGCGCGCACCGCCTCGGCCGTCTCCAGCGCGTTGGCACCCGCGGCCAGCTGGATGGCGAGTCCGGTCGACGGGCGGCCATTATACTTGGCCGCCGTCTCGTAGTTCTCCGCCCCGATCTCGACCCGGGCGACGTCGCCCAGCCGGATGGTCGAGCCGTCCTCCAGCGTGCGCAGGAAGATCTGCTGGAACTGCTCCGGGGTCTGGAGGAGGGACTGCGCGGTGATGGTGGCGTTGAGCTCCTGGCCCTCCGTGGCCGGCAGGCCACCCAGCTGGCCCGCGGCCACCTGGGCGTTCTGCGCGCGGATCGCCTGGATGATGTCCTGGGGGGTGAGGCCGAAATCCACCAGCTTGCGCGGATCGAGCCAGACCCGCATCGAATACTGCGCGCCGAACAGCTGCACCTCGCCGACACCGCTGACCCGGGAGATCGGGTCCTGGATGTTGGAGGCGATGTAGTCCGCGATGTCGGTCTGGTCGTAATCGGTGCCCTCGGCCGCCACCAGGCCGACCACCATCAGGAAGCTGCTCGACGCCTTGGCCACCTGCACGCCCTGGCGCTGTACCTGCTCGGGGAGGAGCGGGGTGGCCAGCGCCAGCTTGTTCTGGACCTGGACCTGCGCGATGTCGGCATCGGTGCCCGGCTCGAAGGTCAGGGTGATCTGCACCTGCCCCGACGAGCTGCTGGTCGCCGACATGTAGCGCAGGCCGTCGATGCCTTTCATGCGCTGCTCGATCACCTGGGTGACCGAATCCTCGACCACCTTGGCCGAGGCTCCGGGATAGTTCGCGGTGATCGACACGGATGGCGGCGCGATCGCCGGGTACTGGGCGATCGGCAGCGTCCAGATGGCGAGCACGCCCGCCATCATCACGACGATGGCGAGCACCCAGGCGAAGATCGGCCTGTCGATGAAATAGCGGGCCACTCTGCCTTACCTCCGGATCGCCTGGTCGTCGCCGGACGCATCGGCCACCGAATTCGCCTGCTGCTCGGTCGGCGCCACCTCGGCACCCGGGCGCACCTTCTGTAAGCCCTCGACGATCACCCGCTCGCCTGCCTTCACGCCCTCGGAAACCAGCCAGCTGTCGCCGACCGAGCGGTCCACCACGATGATGCGCTGCTCGACCTTGTTGTCCGGCAGGACCACGAGCGTGGTCGCGCGCCCCTTGGGGTCGCGGGTGACCGCCCGCTGCGGTATCAGTATGCCCTCCGGGTCCACGCCGGCCTTGATCGCCGCGCGCACGAACATGCCGGGCAGGATGACGTTGTCCGGGTTGGGGAACAGGGCGCGCAGGGTCACCGCACCCGTGCTCTCGCTGACCGCCACGTCGGCGAACTCGAGCGTGCCGGGATGCGCGTAGGTCGTGCCGTCCTCCAGCGTGAGCTCGACCTCGGCCTTGCCCGGCTCGACCCGCTGGTAGCGCCCGTCCTCGACCGCGCGCCGCAGCTTCAAGAGGTCGGCGCTGGCCTGGGTCACGTCGACATAGATCGGGTCGAGCTGGTGGATGGTGGTCAGCAGCTCGGGCTGGTTGGCCGTGACCAGCGCGCCCGCGGTGAAGGCGGACCGGCCGGTCCGGCCGGCGATGGGTGCCCGGACCGTCGTGTAGTTGAGGTTGATCTCGGCAGCCGCCAGGGCCGCCCGACGCGCCTCGACCGCGGCATTGGCCTCGCCCAGCGCCGCGGTGGCGTCGTCATAGGCCGCCCGGCTGACCGCGTTGGTGCGCACCAGTTCCTCGTTGCGCCGCGCCCGGTTTTGCGCGGACACCCTGGCCGCTTCCGCCTGGGCCAGCTCCGCCTTCGCGGTCTCGTAGGCCGCCTGATAGACGGCCGGGTCGATCCGGTAGAGCGGCTCGCCCTGCTCCACGTCGGCGCCCTCGCGGAACAGCCGCTCCTGCAGGATCCCGGTGACCTGCGGGCGGACCTCGGCGATCTGGTAGGGGGAGGCACGCCCGGGCAGCACGGTGGTGATGTCCACGGGCTGCGTCGTCAGCGTCACTACCGTCACCGGCGTGGGCGGCGGTGGCCCCGCGTCGGTTTGCGCGCCACCTGCCTCTTCCTGCTCGCAACCGGCCAGCACCAGGACGCCGGCAAGCAAGAGGCCGGCCGGGATCCGGCCGAGAATATTCCGCATGCGCAAACTCCGACGAGATCGACCGCGCAGTCGTACCGGAACCTCGGGGCGAGGCATCGACGGTAGGGCCATCGCTTGTCTAGAATGAGCGTTCATTCTAAGAATGCTGCAAAGCAGCGTCAAGTTGGTGCTAGGCTGGAGAGAAAGGGTCGGTGCCCCAGGTGGAACGAGATGGGATTGCCGAGCGGAGCTGCCTCGAGCGGACCCGCAACGAATCACGCCGGCAGCAGGTCCTGCAAGGGGCCACGCAGTGCTTCTGCCGCCACGGCTTCCACAACGCCAGCATGGCCGAGATCGCCAAGAGCGCCGGCATGAGCGTCGGCCACATCTATCATTATTTCGAGAGCAAGGAAGCGATCATCATCGCGATCGTGGAAAGCCAGCAGCAGGAGGTGCTGGCATTGCTCGATCAGGTCGAGCGCAGCCCGGGCTCGCTGGCCGACGCGCTGCTGGCCGAGGCGGCGCGCGGCGTGGACGGCTGCATGGACGTGGCCAGTACCGCGCTGATGCTGGAGGTGCTGGCCGAGGCGGCGCGCAATCCCAAGGTCGCGGAGGTGGTGCAGGCCTCCGACCTGGTGCTGCGCCGGCGGATGCGCGAGGTGCTGACCAGGGCCATGGGCAGGGCCGATCCGGCCAGCGTGCCGGGCATCGAGGATCGGATCGAGAGCCTGTTCACCCTGTTCCAGGGCATCCCGGTGCGCGCGATCCGCAATCCCGAGCTGGATCGCGAGCGCATGGTGCGCATCGTCCATGATACGATCCGCTGGATCCTGCGCGAACCGGCCTGATCAGGGCGTCCCGGCCACGAACGCGCGGAAGATCCTGGCCGGCAGGCCGCCGCCGGTTTCCCCGTCGGTCGGCGTGCGGTCGTCATTGCCGACCCAGACCGCCACGATCGTGCCGTTCCCGGTGCCGCCGACGAACCAGGCGTCGCGGAAGTCGGAGCTGGTGCCGGTCTTGCCGAACCCGCCAGGCACCGCCGCCGCCTTGCCGGTGCCGTGCTGCATCGCCTGGGCCAGCAGGGCGCGCATGGTCGCCGCCGTCTGCGGCTGCAGGGCCCGCACCGGTGCCGGTGCCGCGGGCGTCTCCTGGCGGCCCGCCTCGTCGCGGATGCCGCGCAGCCAGACCGGCATGCGCAGGCGGCCGTCGCCGGTCATGGCCGCATAGGCCGCAGTGAGCTCCGGCATGCCCAGCTCGGCGCTGCCCAGGAGCAGCGAGGGCACGGCCGGCAGGTCCGAGGCAATGCCCAGCCGGCGCGCCATGGCGATCACCTCGTCCAGGCCGATCGCCATGCCGAGCCGCACCGCCGCGGTGTTCACCGACAGGGCCAGCGCTTCGGCGAGCGTCACTTCCGGACCCGGCGGGCTCACGATGTTGCGCGGCCGCCAGCCATCGATCACCGGCGCCTCGGTCGGGATCGGCTGGTCCGGCCGGTAGCCGGCTTCCAGTGCCGTGGCGAACAGGATCGGCTTGAACGCCGAGCCCGGCTGGCGACGGATCTGGCCCGCCCGGTCCAGCCCGCCCACCGATCCTGGCACCGAGGCCGCGGCCAGCACCTCGCCCTGCGCCGAGAGCACCAGCATCGCCCCGGCCGTAGCACCCCGCCGCCCCTCGGCCAGCCCGGCCAGGAGTGCCTGCCTGGCCCGCTGGCTGAGGCCGGCATCCAGCGTCGTGGTGGCGACCAGCGCTCCCGCCATCTGCCGCCGGGCGCGCTCGGCCAGCGTGCGCAGGGTCGGGTCGGCATAGCCAAAGGGGAGGATTCGCGCCGGCCGGGTGCGCGCGGCATCCGCCTCGTGCTGGCTGATGGCGCCGGTGGCGGCCATGGCCTGGAGCACCACCCCGGCGCGCGCCTGCGCGGCATCGGGATTGCGGCCGGGGTCCAGCCGCGAGGGCGCCTTGACCAGGCCCGCCAGCAGCGCTGCCTGGGGCAGGTCGAGCGCTGCGGCCTCCACCCCGAAATAGCGCCGCGCGGCCGCCCGGATGCCGGTCACGCCGGATCCCAGGTAGATCCGGTCCAGATAGGCCGCCAGGATCTCCGGCTTGCTCAGCGTCGCGTCCAGCCACAGCGCCAGCGTCGCCTCGCGCAGCTTGCGCACAAAGCTGCGCTCCGGCGTGAGGAAGGCCAGCTTGGCGAGCTGCTGGGTGATCGTGCTGCCGCCCTCGCTGATCCGCCCGGCGGCGAGGTTGCGCAAGGCGGCCCGCAGCACGCCGGCCGGGTCGATGCCGTCATGTGCGAAGAAGCGCCGGTCCTCGATCGCGACGATCGCGTCGATCATGGGCTTCGCCACCTGGTCCAGCACCAGCGGCCGGGCGAACCCGTCGCCGAGCGTGGTCAGCGGCACGCTCCGCCGGTCCAGGAGGGTCACCGCCGCCGTCCGTGCCGGCCGGGTGACCCCTGAAGCGAGCAGGGCCGCATCCGCCGCCAGCAGCGCTGCGGCCAGCAGCGGCAGGAGCAGCAGGAACAGGACCAGGCGGCGGCGCCAACCTGGACGAGGCGGGGCCGCGCGCTCCGGGCTGCCCGGCCGGCGGCGGACCGGCATGGGCGGCGGTGGCGTGGGCGGCCGCACCACCCGGCGGCTGCGGGTGGTCCGGGCGGCCGGGGCGGGCCCGGCCGGCGCGCGTCGGCTCATCGGCCGGGGGGATCCGGACGGACCGGCTCGAGCGTCACATGGCGCAGGTCGATCGTGACCTTGCCGCGATGCTCGAAGTTCACCGTCACCCGGTGACCGATCACGCTCTGGACCATGCCCAGGCCCCAGTCGGGCTCACGAGGATGCCGCACCAGCGCACCGGGCACGATCGACAGGTCCATGCGTCCGTTCTTCCAGCCAAGGCGGTCGGTCTTCATCGAACATTAACCAGCCGGCCTCATGCTGTGCGTCAGACGGACAGGTTGGTCGAGGAATGGAATGCTGGATGTCCTGAAGCCCCGCTGGTGGCGATCCTATCAAGGGAACGGACGCCTTGCCGTGGCCCCGCCGACACATGGCGTGGATTTGCCGGCGGCGGCACTGCTGGCCCCGGCCGCGGCGTCGCCCCTGCCCGACATATTGGGGGATTTCCTCGGTGCCGAGGGTGCCGAGGTCATCGACCTGGTGGCGTTCCGCCACGCGCGGATCACAGCCGGCCACGCCGCGCCGCCGCTGCGTGGCTGAGGCCGGACCTGCCGGCGGTTCAGGCGGGTGCCGCCAGGGACTCCCGCCTCCGGCCGCGGCGCGTGGCCAGCCGCTCCAGACAGAGCCAGACCACCGGCGTGATGTAGAGGGTGACCAATTGCGAGACGGCGAGGCCGCCCACCACTGCGACGCCCAGCGGCTGGCGCAGCTCGGCACCCGCACCCAGGCCCAGCGCGATCGGCAGGGCGCCGAAGATCGCGGCGAACGTGGTCATCATGATCGGGCGGAAGCGCCGCAGGCAGGCGGTGCGCACCGCGATGACCGGCTCCGCACCGGCACGCCTCTCGTCCAGCGCCACGTCGACGATCATGATCGCGTTCTTCTTCACGATGCCGATCAGCATCACGATGCCGATCACCGCGATCACCGAGAGGTCCATGTCCAGCCAGGTCAGCGCCCAGATGGCGCCGATCCCCGCGGACGGCAGGCCGGCCAGGATGGTGATCGGGTGGACGAAGCTCTCATAAAGGATGCCCAGCACGATATAGATCGTGAGGATCGCCGCCAGCAGCAGGATCGGCTGGTTGGCGAGCCCGTCCTGGAAGGCCTGGGCGGTGCCGGAGAAGCCGCCGACCACCTGCGGGGCGATCTCGCCCTCGGCGCGCGCCCGTTCGATGGCGCTCACCGCGTCGCTCAGCGCATAGCCGGGCGCCAGGTTGAAGGAGATCGTGGCGGCGGGCTGCTGCGACTGGCGATTGACCGCGAGCGGCCCCGCCTCCCGCGCGGTCCTGGTCACCGCCGAGAGCGGGACGCTGTCGCCGTCGGTGGACTTCACGAACACCCGGCCCAGGATGGACGGGTCGTCCTGCTGTTCCCGGCCGGATTCCAGGATGATCGGATAGCTGTCGGTGCTGGTGTAGATCGTGCCGATCTCGCGCGTGCCGAACGCGTCGTAGAGGGCCGAGCGGATCTGGTCGGAGCGCACCCCGATGGCGGCCGCCCGGTCCTCGTCGACCTCGATCCGCAGTTGCGGGTTGGTCACCTCGAGGTCGCTCGACACGTCCTGGATCTCGGGCAGCCCGGACATCATCTCGACCAGTTGCGGCACCGTCTCGATCAGCGTCGAGAGCTCGGCGGCCTGGAGCGTGTACTGATACTGGCTGTTGGACGAGCGCCCGCCGATATTGATGTTCTGGACCGGGTTGAAGAAGGTCTTCATCCCGGGCACCGTGCTGGTCGCCTGCCGCAGCCTGGCCGCGACGTCCTGGATCGACTCGGTGCGCCCCTCGTCGCGGCTCTTCAGGGCGAGGAACATGCGGCCGGAATTGAGCTGGTCGCCGCCCACCCGCGAATTGAAGTAGGCGACTGCCGGATCGGCAGCCACGATCTCGGCGACCCGGCGCTGCTGCTCGACCATCGCGTCGAAGCCGATGCCGGGCCGGGCCTCGGTCACCACCGACAGAAAGCCGGTGTCCTCGGTCGGGAAGAAGCCCTTGGGCACTGCGACATAGAGATGGATGGCATAGGCCAGCGTGCCGAAGGTCGCCAGGAGGGTGAGGAACTGGTGGCGCAGCACCACGTCCAGGGTCCGCCGGTAGATGTCGGTCATGCCGTCGACCAGCCAGTCGGCCGCCCGGGCGAACAGGTTGCCCCGCCCGGCACCCGGGTCGTGCGGCTTGAGGAAGCGCGAGCAGAGCATCGGGATCAGGGTGAGCGAGACGAAGCCCGAGATCAGGATCGCCACCGAGATGGTCACCGCGAACTCGCGGAACACGCGCCCGACCACGCCGCCCATGAACAGCACCGGGATGAACACGGCGACCAGGGAGACGGTCATCGAGACGATGGTGAAGCCGATCTCGGCCGAGCCCTTCAGCGCCGCCTGGAAGACTCCCATGCCTTCCTCGACGTGGCGGACGATGTTCTCCAGCACCACGATCGCGTCGTCGACCACGAAGCCCACGCACAAGGTGAGGGCCAGCAGGGTCATGTTGTTGATCGAGTAGCCGAGCAGCGCCATCACGCCGAACGTGCCGATCACCGAGACCGGCAGGCTGAGCGCCGGGATGATCGTGGCGCGCGGGTCCTTCAGGAACACGAAGATCACCCCCACCACCAGGGCGGCCGCGATCATCAGGTGGCTGGTGACGTCGTCGATCGCGTCCCGGATCGAGACCGAGCGGTCGTTGGTGACCTGGATCGAGACGGAGGGAGGGATCTGCGCCTGGAGGACCGGGATCACCTCGCGGATCCGGTCGACGACCGCCACGGTGTTGGCGTCCGGCTGGCGCTGGATCGCCAGCACGATCGAGCGCTCGCCGTTGAACCAGCCGGCACCCCGCTCGTTCTCCACCCCGTCGCGCAGGTTGGCGATCTGGCCCAGCCGCACCGGCTGGCCATTGCGCCAGGCGACCACCAGCGGCCGGTACTCGTCGGCGTTGGATGGCGGGTCCTGCGGGTCGATGGTCAGGGTGCGCGCGGATCCGGCGAGCGTGCCGACCGGCGTGGTCGATGCGGCCGATGCGATGGCGTTGCGCACGTCCGAGGTGGTGAGGCCGCGGGCTGCCGCCTGGACCGGGTCGACCTCGACCCGCACCGCATATTTCTGCCCGCCCCAGACCAGCACCTGGGCTACGCCCTCGATCTGCGAGATCTGGTTGGCGAGCAGGCTCTCGGCATAGTCGTTGACCCTGGAAAGCGGCAGGGTCGCCGAGGACAGGCTCAGGAACAGGATCGGCTGGTCGGCCGGGTTGACCTTGCGGAACGAGGGCGGGGTGGTCATCTCCGGCGGCAGCCGCCGCTGGGCGGTGGACAATGCCGACTGCACGTCGAGCGCTGCCCCGTCGATGTCGCGATCCAGCTCGAACTGGATGGTGATGTCGGTGTTCCCCTGCGTCGATTCCGAGGTCATCGTGTCGATGCCGGCGATCGTCGCGAACTGCCGCTCCAGCGGTGCCGCCACCGAGGAGGCCATGGTCTCCGGGCTTGCGCCGGGCAGGTTGGCGCTGACCTGGATGGTCGGGAAGTCGACCCGCGGCAGGGCCGCGGAGGGCAGGGTGCGCCAGCCGGCGATGCCGCCCAGCAGGATCGCCACCGTGACGAGCGTGGCCATGACCGGGCGGCGGATGCACAGTTCCGCCAGCTTCACAGCCGCGCCTCCAGGCCCTGCTGGCTGTCCTCGACATGGACGGCCGCACCCTCGGTCAGGCGGATCTGGCCTTCGGTGACCACGGTGGTGCCGGCGGGCGGGCCGGATGCCAACACGGCATAGCTGCCGGCGGTACGGTCGACCTGCACCGGCTGGACCCTGGCCTTCTGGTCCTGGTCGATCACGAACAGGAACGAGCCGGTCTGGCTGATCTGGACCGCACCGCTCGGCACCACCAGGGCATCGGGGTCGTCACGCAGGATCAGGCGCGCATCCAGCACGGTGCCCGGCCACAGGCGCTGGTCGTCGTTCTTGATGCGTGCCCGCACGGTGACGAGGCCGGTGCCGCGCTCGACCTGGTTCTCGACCATGGTGACCGGGCCGGTGCGGGTCTCGGTGCTGCCCGGAAGGGGCACCTCGATCCGCGCGGTGCCGGCCTGCAGGGCCTGGGACAAGTCGCCCAGCAGGTTCTGCGGGATGCCGACCGCGACATAGATCGGATCGATCTGGTTCAGGGTGGCGATGGTCCCGCCCGTGTCCGAGCCGCGCACGATGGCACCCGGGCTCACCGCGAGGCGGCCGATCCGACCGTCGAAGGGCGCGGTGACCCGGTGGAAGGAGCGCTCCAGCTGCAAGGCGCGCAACTGCGCCTCGCTGGCGGCCAGGCTCGCGGTCAGCGACGCCACCTGCGTACTGGCATCGTCCAGCGACTGCCGGGCGGTCGCACCACGCTGCGCCAGGTCCTGGGCCCGGCCCAGGATGACCTTGGCGTTCTCGAGCTGGGCGCGGTCGCGCCGGATGTTGGCTTCCTGCTCGTCGATCTGCGCCTCGATCGGCCGGGAGTCCAACTCGACCAGGAGGTCACCGGCCTTCACTCGCGCGCCGTCGGCGACCAGGATATTCTCGACCACGCCATCGACCCGCGAGCGGATGGCCACGGTCTCGACCGCCTCCACCGTGCCGACCGAGCGGAACTCGACGGGTACGCTGCGGATCGCCACCTGCGCCACCTGGACCGGTACCGGGGCAGGCGCCCGTGCCGCCTCCGGCTCGGCCGGAGCCTCGCCGCGCACCAGCAGGGCCGCCTCCCGGACCCAGCCCGGCGCCCCGTCCAGCCAGGGCCCGGGATCGCCGAAGCGCAGCCAGGCGAGGCCAAGGGCCAGAAACGTTACACCTACCAGCAGCCAGCGGCCCGGCCGGCCGCGGCGACGCGGCGCCTGCGGACCGGTTGCCGGATCCTCCGAAGTGGCCGCACCGTCATGCGACCGCGGCTGCGTGGGTAGATTCATGGGGAAAGCCCGGTTGCCGAAGACGACGCAAGTCTAGGCCCCCGTGGCGACAGGTGCAGCGGCCGTTACGTAACAAACTATGTCGATACGGGCGTCCCGGCCAGCCCGCACCTACTCCGCGGGCGGTGGAATCGCGTGAGTCTCGTCATCCGGGTGTGGCGGGGCAGGCCGCCAGCCGGTCCGTTCGCGCAGATGCTGGAACACCACGTAGAGCATCGGGATCAGCAGGATGCCGGCGGAGGCCGCAGCCAGCATGCCGTAGAAGACCGGCGAGCCGACCGCGATCCGGCTGGCCGAGCCCGGCCCGGTCGCCAGGATCAGCGGCACCAGCCCCAGGATGAAGGCGAAGCTGGTCATCATCACCGGGCGGAAGCGGAGCTTCGCCCCCTCGATGGCGCTCTCGCGCAGGCCCATGCCCTTGGCGCGCATCTCCAGGCTGAACTCGTTGATCAGGATGGCGTTCTTGGCGGCCAGCCCGATCAGCACCACCAGCCCGATCTGCGCGTACACGTCGAACGGCAGCCCGGCCAGATACAGGCCGCCAATGGCACCCAGTATGCCCACCGAGACCGAGAGCAGCACCGGGATCGGAATGTTCCAGCTCTCGTAGAGCCCGACCAGGAACAGGTAGGCGAACAGCACGGCCATCACGAGCACGATCGAGGTCTTGCCGGCCGCCTCCTTCTCCTGGAGCGCCGTGCCGGTCCACTCATAGCCGTAGCCGGCGGGCAGGCGGGCCCCCACCCGCTCCATCGCCGCGATCGCATCGCCCGAGCTGGCGTTCGGTGCCGGGCTGCCGTTCAGGGTGACGCTGCGAAAGCCGTTGTAGCGGCTGATCGCGGAGGGGCCGAGCTCCAGGCGGATCGAGGCGATGGCGCTCATCGGCACCATCTCGCCCTGGGCATTGCGGACATTGATCCGGAAGATGTCGTCGACCCGGCGGCGGTAGTCCGCCTCGGCCTGGATCTGCACCTGCCAGGTCCGGCCGAACACGTTGAAGTCGTTGACGTAGTAACCGCCGAGCGTCGCCTGCAGGGCGGAGAACACGTCCGAGACCGCCACGCCCAGCGTCTGGGTCTTCTCGCGGTCCAGGTCCAGATAGACCTGCGGCGTGTCGGCGTTGAAGGTGGTGAACACGCCGGCCAGCTCCGGCTGCTGGTTGGCCTCCACGACCGCCGAGCGGATCACCTGGGCGAGCGTCGCCATGCTGCCGCCCTGCAGGTCCTGGAGCTGGAACTCGAAGCCGCCGGTGGAGCCGAGGCCGGTGATGGGCGGCACGTTCAGAGGTACCACCTGCGCCTCCGGGATCGCCGCCAGCTCGCCGCGCAGCGCCGCCAGGACGGCGAACACGCTCTCCTCGGGCGCGGTACGTTCCTCGAATGGCTTCATCGTGCCGATCAGAAAGGCGCTGTTCGGCTTGGCCAGGCTGTTCAGGAAGTCGAAGCCGATGATCCCGGTGACCGCCTGCACGCCGGGCTTTTCCTGGATGATCTGCTCGGCCTTGCGGGCCACCGCCTCGGTCCGGCCGACCGCGGCCCCCTCGGGCAGGGTGACGATCACGAAGAAGGCGCCCTGGTCCTCGGCAGGCAGGAAGCCCTTGGGCGTGGCGACGAAGCCGCTCCAGATGCCGAAGCCGATGACCGCCAGCAGCGGCACCGCCAGCACCGCCAGGCGCACCAGCCGGGCGACCAGCACGCCATAGGCGTCGCGTACCCGGTCGATGCCACGCAGCACCCAGGCGAGCGGGCCACGCTCTGGCGGGCGATGCCCCTGGCGCAGCAGCACCGCACATAGTGCGGGGGAGAGGGTCAGCGCATTGATCGCCGAGAGCAGCATGGCGACCGACACCGTCACCGCGAACTGCCGGTAGAGCTCGCCCACCAGGCCCGGGATGAAGGCGGTCGGCACGAACACGGACAGGAGCACCAGGGTGATGCCGATCACCGGGCCGGTGATCTCGCGCATCGCCTTGCCCGTGGCCTCGGCCACCGACAGATGCGGCTCCTCGTGCATCACCCGCTCGACATTCTCGACCACCACGATCGCGTCGTCGACCACGATGCCGATCGCGAGCACCAGGGCCAGGAGGGAGATGGTGTTGGCCGAGTAGCCGATCGCCAGGAGGACGGCGAAGGTGCCGACCAGGGCCACCGGCACCGCGATGATCGGGATGAGGGTGGTGCGCCAGTTGCCGAGGAACAGGAACACCACCAGGGCGACCAGGACGAAAGCCTCCAGGAGGGTCTTGACCACGTCGTCGATGGAGGCGCGCACGAACAGGGTCGTGTCGTAGTCGACCGAATGGCTCATGCCTTCGGGAAAGCGGCCGGCGAGCTGTTCCAGGGTCGCGCGCACGGCATCGCCGGTGGCGACCGCGTTGCTGCCGGGTGCCTGATAGACGGCGATCGAGGCGGCCGGCTGGCCCTGGTAGATCGAGTGCCGGTCGGCGGACTGCGCGCCGAGTTCGACCCTCGCCACGTCCTGCACCCGCACCACCGAGCCGTCGGGCAGTGCGCGCAGGATCAGCCGCTCGAACTCCTCGACCGTGCTGAGCCGGCCGAGCGTCACGATGTTGAGCTGGAGCTGCTGGTCGGCGGCCACCGGCTGGGCGCCGATCCGCCCGACCGCCGCCTGGACGTTCTGTGAGGAGATCGCCTGGGCGACGTCGGCAGGGGTCATGCCGTAGTTGGCGAGGCGCTGCGGGTCGAGCCAGACGCGCATCGCGTAGTTGAGCGGGCCGAACAGCATCGCGTCGCCCACGCCCGGCACGCGCTTGACTGCGTCCAGCACGTTGATGGTGACGTAGTTCGACAGGAACAGGGCGTCGTAGCGCCCGTCCGGCGAGGAGAAGTTCACGACCTGGAGGAGGGCGGACGACTTCTTCTTGATGCTGAGGCCGGTGCGGCTGACTTCCTGCGGCAGCTGCGAGAGCGCGAGGTTCGCCCGGTTCTGCACGTTGACCGTGTTGATGTCCGGGTCGGTGCCGAGCGCGAAGGTGACGTTCAGCGTGTAGCTGCCATCGGCACCCGAGGTCGACTTCATGTAGAGCATGTTGTCGACGCCGGTGACCTGCTGCTCGATCGGCTGGGCCACGGTCTGCTCGACCACGTCGGCCGAGGCGCCAGGATAGGTGGCGGTCACCGACACCATCGGCGGCACGATGTCCGGGAACTGGGCCTGCGGGATGGCCAGGATCGAGAGGGCGCCCGCCAGAGTGATCACGATCGAGACGATCATGGCCAGCCGGGGCCGCTTGATGAAGACGTCCGAGATCATCGTCCGGCCCTTCCGGGATCAGGGCTGCGCGGTGGCGGCGGCCTGGGTGGGCGCCACCTTCTGGCCGGGGCGGACCTTCTGCACGCCGTCGACGATCACCCGGTCCCCTTCGGCCAGGCCGGAGGTGACCGCAACCGTGGCGCCGACCGTGGCGCCCAGCTGGACCCGGCGCATCTCGGCCGTATCGTCCGCCGCCACGGTCAGCACATAGGAGCCCTGCTGGTCGGCGAGCACGGCGCCCTGGGCCACGACCAGGACCTGCTCCGGCGTGCCGGCACGCACGGTCACCTTGGCGATCTGGCCGTCCACCAGGAAATGCTCGGGATTGGGAAACACCGCGCGCACGATCACGGCGTCGGTCCCCTGTTCCGCCGTCACGTCGACGAAGTCGATCTTGCCGGTATGGGGGTAGTCGCTGCCATCCGCCATGGTCAGCTCGGCCTGGAGCTCGGATGCGTCGACCTTGCGCGCCTCAGCCTCCTTGCGGAGCAGCAGCAACTGGCGATTGGAGACCGGGAAGACCGCATACATCGGATCGACGGCGACGATCGTCGCGAGCACGCCGCTGGACGGCGTCACCAGCGTGCCGGGATCGATGGCAGCCTGGCTGATCCGGCCGGCGATCGGCGCGGTGATGGTGGTGTAGCCCAGGTTGAGTTCGGCCTGCGCCAGGGCCGCCTGCGCCTGCAGGACCGCCCCGTCCGCGTCACCCTTCTTCGCGGTGGCCTCGTCCAGCCGGGCCTGCGCCGCGCTCTGGTTACGCACCAGGGTGGTCTGGCGCTGCACCTCGAGGTCGGCCAGCTTGGCCGCCGCCTCCGCGCGCTGCAGGCTGCCCTGCGCGGACTTGACCGCCGCCTCATAGCTGTCCCGCTCGATCTCGAACAGGACGTCGCCCTCGGCCACCACGGCACCCTCGGTGAAGGCGCGGCGATCCAGGAACCCCTCAATCCGCGGGATGATCTCGACCTTCGAGGTCGCCTGGATGCGGCCGGTGAAGCTCGCCTGCTCGGTCAACGGCGCCTTGGCCACGGATGCCACCACCACTCCGGGCGGTGGAGAGTCCGCTGCCGCCGCGCGCCGCTGCTCGCCATCGTCACATGCGGCCAAGACCGCGGCCGATCCCAACAGGAGGATCACGGCGAGCTTGGTGCCCCCAAAGCCGTTGCGCATGACCAGATTTCCCCAAGTCGTCCTGGAGAATGGTAGCCAGAGCCACCATGGAAGTCGACTGCTTCGCGGCCAACGATGTAAGAATGCTGTCCGAATGATGAGCCACACAGCATCTCCGGAAATTATCACGACCATTCCGGAATTCGTGACTGTTGCCGCACCGCGCGATCACGAAGTCGTGGGCAGATGCGCAGGATGAACGTCGGGCCAACTCTGATGAAGACCCGAAGCAGCGTGACGCATGTTGCAAGGTGCCGGGACCGAGGCCTGCAATAGCATGTCGCCATTGCTTGCATGACAATTACTTTTCCAAAAGCATTAATTCTAACGGCAATTTCAATTGTGGCGCATCTTATTATACATAAATCTTTGTAATATAGATACTTGTGGTAGTTGGTTTGTCTTGCCAACCTGATGAAGGTAAAGCTATATTGTGCGTGTATGGGGCATGTGCTAACTAAGAGTTGTTGTTGCACGAATGGAGGTAATGGGCAGGGAAGCGCTGCCGCATCTATTTTTGCGATGGTGCTTTCGGTCAGCTTGCGTGCAGGCTCGACTTGAGCAGGGCTGCATGAGATGATTGCAGCCTCATGCTCGAAGCATATTGAAGTTCCGCAATGTTCCGCATGCGACGGCGCTATGTGGCCGGCAAGCATCTGCATGCCAAGCTAGAAGATCGCCTGCAGCCGATGCAGGCCGTCGTACCTATCAGGCCAGACCTGGATGCACCTCGTCTTCACGACGATCCGAATGGGCAAAAGATCGCTGCCCGTCACATCAGCACGGGGTCACTAGGCTCACGTGTAAAATGTCGATCAAGGAGAGTAAGATGTCCAGCAAACTCATGTTGGGGCTGTTCATGTCGGCTGCCGTTACTCTCGGCGCAACGGCAGCCTCTGCGGACCAGAACGTGGTTTCTACATACCACGACAAGAAGGTTGCAGTCATCAAGGACAATAAGGGCAAGAACGACGACTTCTGCAAGGTGCCGATCAAGGTCAAGGGTGAGAACGTTACCCTTGCATCGGACGATGCCAAGGTTCAGGTGAAAGAAATTACCCGCTACTATAAGAAATACATTCTAGCCAAGTGTGACTTCAAGGACAAAGTTGACTTCTATTATTACAAAGACATTCACAAGAAGGGTTTCAAGTGCGAATTTGATAATAAGGATTACGAACTGGAAACCAGAAATAGCGTAGTCCATGTCGACTTCGATCGCAAGTGGGGCAAGAAGGGCCACTACAAGAGCCGGCCAAAGCACGTCGTCGCCAAGGTGCATCTGGAGTGCCTGTTCGAGAAGCCGAAGGACGACTATCAGCCGCCGAAGAAGCACTATCCGCCGAAGACGCCGCCGCAGAAGAATGACGATCATAAGTATTGATTGCGGTTGCTGAGCGCATCTGGCTGAGCCGGTCCCGGCCACGATTCGCCGGGATCTGGTCGCCCCCGCAGCCATAAGCATCGGCTCCGACCAGACCGCCGCAGTCCATCGGCTGCGGCGGTCGTTGCGTCGTCCGGCCGGCTCCGGCGGCCCTGCCAGGCCGTCCGCTGCTGCCGCTGGCATCCTTCCAGCGAGACCGCTACGGTTCCACCGCGAACGAAGCGGACAAGAGCGCGATGGAACCGACGATCTTCGGCTATATCCGGCGGCACAGCTGGAAAGAGCAGATGATCGTGCTGGGGATGACCATCGCCTCGTTCCCGTTCCTCTACTGGTCCCTCGATCTTCCCAAGACCATCGTCAACGACGCGCTCGGCCAAGCTGACCAGCAGCACAATTTCTATGGCTTCGAGCTCGACAAGTTCGGCTACCTGTTCGCGCTGTGCGGCCTGTTCCTGGTGCTGGTGCTGATCAACGGCATCTTCAAATACGTCATCAACGTCTATGCCGGCCTGGTCGCGGAGCGGATGCTGCGCCGCCTGCGCTACGACCTCTACTCGCAGATCCTGCGCTTCCCGCTCCCGCACATGAAGCGGGTCAGCTCGGGCGAGATCGTGCAGATGATCAACGCCGAGACCGAGGCACTCGGCGGCTATATCGGCACGGCACTGCAGATCCCCGCCTACCAGGGCGGCACGCTGCTGGTCATCCTGACCTTCATCTTCGTCCAGGACCCCGTGCTGGGGCTGGCGGCGATCGCGCTCTACCCGATCCAGGCCTACCTCATCCCCAAGCTGCAGCGCCGGGTGAACCAGCTCGGCAAGCAGCGGATCCGGCAGGTCCGCCGCCTCGCCGACCGGATCTCCGAGACGGTCAGCGGGGTGCGCGACTTGCGTGCCAATGATGCGACCCAGTATGAACGGGCGCGGATGAGCAGCGAGCTGAGCGTCGTCTATTATATCCGCTATCGGATCTATATTCTCAAATTCCTGATCAAGTTCATCAACAATTTCTTCGCGCAGATCGCGCCGTTCTTCTTCTTTTCCATTGGCGGCTATCTGGTTCTGACCGGCAACATCTCGCTCGGCGCCATCGTCGCCGTGCTGTCGGCGCACAAGGACCTGTCCAGCCCCTGGCGGGAGCTGCTCGACTATTACCAGTTGATGCAAGACGTCCGGATCAAGTACGACCAAGTCGTCTCGCAGTTCCAGCCGCGTGGCCAGATCGACGAGCGCCGGCAGCTCGACGAGCCCACTGCCGAGCTGAGCTTCGAGGGCAGCATCGAGGCGCGCGGGGTGGTGGTGCGCGACGACGATGGCGACGCGCTCCTGGACAATGTCACGCTGGCCGTGCCCATGCCCTCGACCGTGGCCATTCTCGGCCCCGGCGGCGGCGGCCGCGAGGAGCTGACCCTGGTGCTGGCCGGCCTCATTCCGCCCGATTCCGGCCGGGTCACCATCGGCGGCCATGACCTGACCCAGCTCCCCGATGCAGTGCTCGGGCGCAAGATGGCGTTCGTCGGCTTCCCGCCCTTCGTCGGCTCCGACACCATCGAGGACAACCTGCTGATGGGGCTGCGCCACCGCCCGGTGCGGCCCTACCAGCCGTCGCCGGAAGAGGAGAAGCTCTACCGCCGTCAGTTGCGCGACACGGAGCAGGCCGGCAACAGCCCGTTCGACTTCCGGGCCGACTGGGTGGACTGGACCCTGGCCGGGGTGACGGAGGAGCAGGAGCGGCTGCCCACGATCGTCGGCATCCTCGAGCTCATCCAGCTCGATGCCGACGTCTACATGCTGGGTCTGCGCGGCACGATCCGCCACGACCGGTTCGACGACCTGCGCGAACGGCTGCTCGAGGTGCGCGCCGCCATGCACGAGCGGCTGGAGACCGACGAGTCGCTGGCGCGCCTGGTCGAGCGGTTCGATCCCGAGCGCTACAACTCCAACGCGACCCTGGCCGAGAACCTCCTGTTCGGCGCACCCCGCGACGACCAGTTCCAGATCGACCGCCTGGCCGAGCACCCCTATGTCCGCCGGGTGCTGGACCAAGTCGGCATCACCGACGAGCTGCGCCGGGTCGGGCTGGCCTTGGCGCGCACCATGGTCGAGCTGTTCGCCGACCTGCCGCCCGACCACGAATACTACCAGCAGTTCAGCTTCATCCGCGCGGAGGATTTGCCGGACTACCAGTCGCTGGTCGCCCGCGCCGATCCCGAGGCGCTGGACCGGCTGGACCAGGAGGACCGCCAGCGCCTGCTGGCCCTGCCGTTCCGCCTGATCAACAGCCGCCACCGGCTGGGCCTGATCACCCGGGAGCTGGAGGAGAAGCTGCTGGAGGCGCGCAAGGTGTTCCGGGAGAACCTGCCGCCGGAATATGCCGCGAGCGTCGCCTTCTTCGAGCCGGACGCGTTCAACGACGCCGCCTCGGTGCAGGACAACGTGCTGTTCGGCAAGATCGCCTACGGCGTCGCCCAGGCCCCCGTGCGCGTGGCGACGCTGATCCGCCAGCTCCTGGAGGAGGCCGGGCTGCGCGAGCGGATCATCGAGGTGGGCCTGTCCTTCCGCTGCGGCCCGGGCGGCGCGCGCCTCAGCATGGCGCAGCGGCAGAAGCTGGCGATGGCGCGTGCCCTGATCCGTCGCCCGGCCGTCCTGATCCTCCACGAGGCGCTCACCGCGGTCGATGCGGCCGAGCAGCCGGCCATGGCCGACCGGGTGCTGGAGGCCATGGCCGGCCGCACCGTGATCTGGTCGCTGGCCCGCGCGGACCTTGCGGACAAGTTCCAGCAGGCCATCATGATGGACAAGGGCAAGATCGTCGAAGCGGGCGCGCAGGCCGCCGAAGCCGCGCCCCAGGAGGCCGACGCATGACGAGGCGAGCCAGCGGTAGGAGGAGACGTTGAGCCTGCAAGACGACGTGGAAGTGCTGCGCGCCATCCCCCTGTTCAGCAAGATCGAGCCGGCCAAGCTGAAGCTGCTGGCGTTTACCAGCGAGCATCTGGAGTTCGAGCAGGACGAGGTCCTGTTCCGCCAGGGCGAGCCGGGCGACGCGGCCTACATCATCCTGCGCGGCAGCGCCGATATCGTGGTGGACACCCCGACCGGCCCGGTGACCGTGGCCCATCTGGCGCGCAACGACGTGGTCGGCGAGATCGCCATCCTGTGCGATGTCCCCCGCACCGCGACGGTGATCGCCGGCAGCGGGCTGGCGACGCTGCGGGTGGGCAAGGACGCCTTCTTCAACCTGGTGACGCAGTTCCCGCAGGTGGGGCTGGGCATCATGTCCGAGCTGGCCCACCGCCTGCACCAGACGACCGTGCACCTGACCGAGGCGTCCGCCCGCCTGCGCCAGCTCGAGCAGGGAAGCGGACCGGCTTGAGCGACGCCTCGACCCTGCTCTGGCCGCTGCGGCGCAGCCCCGCCCTGGACTGGTTCGTCCGGTCGAGCTTCGACTATCCCTATCTGGACGACCTGTTCGCTGAGCTCTGCCGCCGGCTCGCGGAAGCCGGCCTGCCGCTCGCGCGCGCCACGCTGCACGCGCGCGGCCTCCATCCGCAGTTCATCGGCGCTGCCATGGTCTGGCGCGACGACGGCCAGTCGATCGAGATGCGGATGATCACCCGGGCCGACATCGAGAGCGCCCAGTTCCACAACAGCCCGGTCAAGGCCCTCTACGAGGGGGCGGGCGGGGTGCGGCAGCGGCTGGACCTGCCGCCCATTGACCAGGAGTTCGGCATCTATGCCGATCTGCGCGCGGAGGGATTTTCCGACTATGTCGCCATGCCGCTGGTCGGCAGCGACGGCCGGCGCCATGCGGTGAGCTTCGCGACCCGCCGCCCGGGCGGCTTTGCCACCGAGGACCTCATCACCTTCGACGACCTGCTCCCGCTCCTGGCCATGGCCGCGGAGGCCAGGATCGGCCGGCGGATCACCAAGACGATCCTGGAAACCTATGTCGGCAAGGAGGCCGGCCTGCAGATCCTGGCCGGCAACATCCGCCGCGGGGCGCACGAGGTGATGGACGCGGCCGTCTGGGTCGCCGACCTCGCCCATTTCTCCGAGCTGGCCGACCATGCGCCGCGCGACGAGGTGCTGGGGGTGCTGGACACGTTCTTCGACGCCATGGGCCAGCCGATCCAGCGCCATGGCGGTGAGATCCTGAAATTCATGGGCGACGCGGTGATGAGCGTGTTCCGGCTGGACCGGCCGGACGCGGTGCCGCGGGCACTGGCGGCGGCGCGGGAAGCCTACCGGAACCTGGAGGAGATCGGCGCCATGCGGCGCGCCGGGGGCTCCGAGCCGCTGGGCTACGGGCTGGGTCTGCATCTGGGGCAGGTGATCTACGGCAATATCGGTACGGAGAACCGGCTGGACTTCACCGTGATCGGCCCGGCGGTCAACGAGGCGGCGCGCATGGAGCGGCTGTCGCGCACGCTGGGGCGCCATGTGGTGATCTCCGACGTGTTCGCCGCCGCGGCCGAGGGCGAGGAGCTGATCCCGCTGGGCCAGCACCAGTTGCGCGGCCGCGAGCTGCCGATCGAGTTGTTCGGGCTGCCCGAGGAAGAAGGAAACCCGTGGTCCTACGTCGTCTGATCCGCGGCCTGGGCTATGACCTGGTCCGGCGCGGAAAGTCGCGCGACGTCCACGACCAGCTCGTGGCGGCCCTGCATCGGAACGAGGTCGACGCGGTCCTGGACGTCGGCGCCAATTCCGGCCAGTACGGCCGCCGCCTGCGCCGGCATGGCTGGCAGGGGCCGATCATCAGCTTCGAGCCGCAGGCCGACGTGCATGCCCGGCTGCTCCGCCAGGCCCGGCGCGACCGGTCCTGGATCGTGGCGCCACCGATGGCGCTGGGTGCGGAGGACGGCATGGCCACCCTCGAACGCTCGGCGGAAAGCGACATGAGCTCGCTCCTGCCGCAGAACCCGACCCTGCAGAAGCTCTCGCCGAGCTCGGCCATCATCGACCGGGTCGAGGTACCCCTCAGGCGCCTGGACGCGCTGCCCCAGCTCCAGGACGGCCGCTTTGCCCGGATGCTGCTCAAGATCGACGTGCAGGGCAGTGAGCTCGACGTGCTGGAAGGGGCCAGGGGTCTGCTCGACCGGATCGTCGGCATCCAGCTGGAGACCGCGCTGGTCCCGCTCTATGTGGGGGAGCATGGCTTCCGCTCCGCGCTGGAACGGCTGGAGGATCTCGGCTTCGACTTGCACCTGCTCATCCCCGGCTACTATGAGCGCAAGCTCGGCCGCCAGCTCCAGGTCGACATGGTAGCCTTCCGGGAGCGGGTGCCGGATTGAGCCCGCGACGGAGCGGCGTGGCAGCGGGCAAGACGGCAAGGGGCCTGAGCATTGGCCGACCAATCGGATGAACAGCTTTGAAATATCCCTCGATCCACCCGAAAGGCTGGCCCTTCATCGCCGGGTTCTTCGTGATCTCGGTGATGCTCGGCTTTCTCTGGATGCCGCTGTTCTGGCTCGGCATGGTCCTGACGCTGTGGTGCGCCTATTTCTTCCGTGACCCGGAGCGGACGACGCCGGTCGACGAATGGCTGGTCACCAGCCCGGCCGACGGCGTCGTCGTCCATGTCGGGATGCGCAAGCCGCCGCCCGAGCTGGGCGCCGATCTGGAACCGCGCTGCTGCATCGGCATCTTCATGAACGTGTTCGACGTCCATGTGAACCGCACGCCGATTGCAGGCACGGTCACCCGCCGGGTGTATCATGCCGGCAAGTTCCTCAATGCGAGCTTCGACAAGGCGTCGGACGAGAACGAGCGGATGTCCTGGGCGATCCGGCCGCAGGGCTATGCGGAGGAGGTGTTCCTGGTGCAGATCGCCGGCCTGGTGGCCCGCCGGATCGTGCCGTTCGTCCCGGTCGGCGCCGAGGTGGCGCCGGGCGAGCGGGTCGGCCTGATCCGGTTCGGCAGCCGCTGCGACGTCTACCTGCCGCCGGACCTGGTCCCGCGGGTGCTGGTGGGCCAGCGTTGCATCGCCGGCGAGACGGTGCTGGCCGACGGCGCCGCGTCTTATCCCGCCCGGAGCGGAAGGATGAGCTGATGTTCAAGAACCGCCGAATCCGGCGTGTCCGCCGCCCCCTGGGTGCGCGCCCGATCTACACCTTCGTGCCGAACCTGATCACCATCCTGTCCCTGTGTGCCGGGTTCACCGCGATCCGCTACGCGGCCGACCAGCGCTGGGAGCTGGCGGTCACGCTGATCGCCGCGGCGGTGGTGCTGGACGGGCTGGACGGCCGGGCCGCGCGGATGCTCAACGTCACCTCCAAGCTCGGCGCGGAGCTGGACAGCCTGGCCGATTCGCTGAGCTTCGGCATCGCCCCGGCGATGATCCTCTACTGGTGGTCGCTGCACAACGTGCAGGGCTTCGGGCTGGCCATCGCCCTCCTGCTGGCCGTCTGCTGCGCCCTGCGCCTTGCCCGCTTCAACACCCAGCTCGACGATCCCGAGCGGCCGCGCTGGACGCTGTTCTTCTTCCAGGGCATCCCGGCGCCGGGCGGGGCGGCACTGGTGCTGAGCCCGATGATGGCGAGCTTCGTGGTCGACGCGGCGCTGTTCCGCCACTGGTCGTTCGTGGGCGTGGTCACGGTGTTCACCGCGCTCATGATGGTCAGCCGGGTGCCGACCTTCTCGATCAAGAAGTTCCGGGTGCCGCCCGGCTGGCAGTTGCCGGCACTGGTGGCCGGCGCTGCCGTGGCCGCCCTGTTCTTCGCGATGCCCTGGGCGACCATCGCCGGTGCCTGCCTGATCTACGTGCTGACCATCCCGTTCAGCATCGTCGCGGCGCGCCGCTTCCAGAAGCGTGACGGCCATGTCGTGCCGGCCGAGGAGCCGGCAGCCGTGGAGGCGCCGGCGGACGACCAGGTGGTCGACATGCAGCGCCGCCAGCAGCACTGACCGGCCGGCCCCGGAGGTCGCAGCCGGTTATCCCGATCTTGCGCCGGGCGAGCTTCCTGGCGCACCCTTTGACCGCAAGGGGGACCCTCCGGATCGGGAGAACGGAACATGGCGTATCGTACCATCCTGGTGGGCCTCGACGATTCGGACGGGATGGCCGAGCGCGCCGCCTTCGCGCTGGCCCTGGCCGGGCATTGGCAGGCGCGGCTGATCGGCCTTTTGGTCAACCCGTTCCCGTTCATGCCGACCTCGCTGGGCGAGGGGGCTGCCTATGCCGGCCCGGAGATCATGGAGGCCCAGGAACAGGCCAACGCCGCGCGCACGGCGCGCATCCGGACAGCGTTCGAGGCCCTGCCGGTGCCTGAAGGTGTGTCGCGCCACTTCATCGCGGAGAACGGCACTCCTGGCGACAGCGTGTCCGCCCATGCGCGCACCGCCGATCTCACGATCGTCGGGCAGAGCCATGGCGAGGGGCTCGAGGCGGTCGCCATGGAGCATGCCGAGCAGATCGTGGTGGGCGCCGGCGGGCCGGTGCTGGTCCTGCCGCGCGGCCTGGCCGTGAGCCAGGACTTCGCGCGGCGCTGGCTGGTCGCCTGGGATGGCGGCAAGGAGGCGGCGCGTGCCCTGGCGTTTGCCCTGCCGTTCCTCCAGGAGGCGGAGAGCGTGGTGCTGGTCGCGGCCGGCGAGGAATACCATGCCTCGGCCGAGGCCGCGGCGGCACGGCTGGCCGGGCACGGCGTGAAGGTGGCGCTGGAGAAGCTCTCGGAGCCGGAGGGCTCGGTGGGCGAGCTCCTGCTCACGGTCGCCGAGACCAAGGGATGCACGGCGCTGGTGATGGGCGCCTATGGCCATTCCCGCTTTCGCGAGCTGATTATGGGCGGTGCCACCATCACCATCGTCCGCGACGCGCGGATCCCGGTGCTGTTCAGCGCCTGAACGCGGGGCCGGCGATCATCGCCGCGGTCAGGGCGGTCAGGAGCAGCGTCCAGCCGAGGGTGAGCTGGGCCAGCGAGACGACGTTCGGCACGATCCAGGCCGGGCGGTCACAGGATGGCGGCGCGTTCAGGAGTATATCGCGGAGCTGATCGACGTCGGCGGCCCTGCCGGCGCCGGTGCAGGCGATCGAGAGCTGGAACCAGCCCAGCTCCACGCCCACGTGATAGAAGGTCAGCCCGCTCAGGCCCACCAGGACCGCCAAGCAGCCGACCAGGCCGGCCCGGCCATGGTCGAACAGGAAGCCGATCAGCCCCACCAGGAACAGCGCCATGAAGCCGTAGCGCTCCAACGTGCACAAAGCGCATGGGTAGTACCCGAAGCCGTATTCGAGCAGGTAGGCGAAGGCCAGGCTCCAGGCGGCCAGCAGGGCCAGCCAGAGGCAGCCGGTCCGCGCCCGGTGCAGCCTGGGCCTGGTCGAGAGGGCATGATCCGTCATTGCAGGTAGTGACCCGACCACTGGCTGGACCGGCACGGGGGGCTGAATCGTGCCGGAACCGGGATGAACATGCGTGGCAGACTGAACCAGCCGGCGCGTCAGATCCAGCGCAAGGCGACAAAACCGAGTACGATCGCCGCAGCGAAGGTCGAGGTGACCAGCGTCAGGCGCCGCTCGATGAAGTCGCGGATCGACGGCCCGAACCGGCGCAGCAGCACCGCCAGCAGGAAGAAGCGAGCACCCCGGGTGACCACCGAGGCGCCGATGAACACGGCCAGGGCGAAATGGGCCGCACCGGAGGCGATGGTGACCAGCTTGTAGGGGATCGGGGTGAGGCCCTTGATCAGGATGATCCACAAGCCCCATTCCTGGTACGAATGCTGGAAGGCCTGGGCCTTGTCCTGCAGCCCGTAGAGGTCGAACAGCAGGTTGCCCAGCGTCTCGAACAGGAAATAGCCGATCGCATAGCCGAACAGGCCGCCCACCACGCTCGCGACCGTGGCGATCGTCGCGATCCGCCAAGCCCGGTCGGGGTTGGCCAGCACCATCGGCACGATCATCACGTCGGGCGGAATCGGAAAGAACGAACTCTCCGCGAAGCTGACTGCCGCCAGTGCCCGCTCGGCGCCGGGACGGTCGGCTTCACGCATCAGTCGATCATAGGTCCGCCGCAGCAATGGCGTCCTCCACGCAAGGTCCTGGCGGCTGGCTCTACAGGCAAGCCGCCGGAAGGACCATGCGACGGCGCTACTCCGCCGGCAGATGTGAACGATGCTGCGCCGTTTCAGTCGGCTCGTTGAGCACCAGCACCCGGCGGAGAACCCGGCCGATGAACGTCTCGACCGTGCCCATCACCGAGTAGAAGCTCGGCACGAACACGAGCGAGAGCAGGGTGGAGACGATCAGGCCGCCGATCACGCCGATCGCCATGGGCGAGCGGAACTCGCCGCCGTCGCCGACCCCGTAGGCCGAGGGCAGCATGCCGGCCACCATCGCGATCGTGGTCATGATGATCGGCCGCGCCCGCTTGCGCCCGGCCTCGATGATCGCCCGGTTCTTGGGCGTGCCGCGCGCCTGCTCCTCCACCGCGAAGTCGACCAGCATGATCGCGTTCTTGGTGACGATGCCCATCAGCATCAGGATGCCGATCACCACCGGCATGCTGATCGGGTTGCCGGTCGCCACCAGCGCCAGGATCACGCCGCCGATCGAGAGCGGCAGGGAAAGGAGGATGGTGATCGGGTGGAAGATGCTGCCGAACAGGAGGATCAGCACGCCCAGCATCATCAGGAGGCCGGCGCCCATCGCCGCGGCGAACCCGCCGAACACCTCGGCCATGATCTCGGCATCGCCGGTCGCCTGCTGGCGCACGCCCGGCGGCAGCTCCTGCAGATAGGGCAGTGCCGCCACCAGCTCGGTCGCCTGGCCCAGCGCCACGCCGCGCACGAGGTCGGCACCCACCACCACCCGCCGTTCCCGGTCATAGCGGTCGATGGAGGAGGGGCCCTGGCCCGGCACCACGTCCGCCACTGCCAGCAGCGGGACCGGGACGCCGGCAGCGCCGGTGACCGTGGTCACCTGCAGGATCTCCAGGTCGCTGCGCGCGGCTGTGTCGAGCTGTACCCGGATCGGCACCTGCCGGTCGTCGGTCGCAAGCTTGGCCATGTTGGCCTCGGTGTCGCCGATCGTGGCGACGCGCACTGCCTCCGCGATGGCGTCGGTGGACACGCCGAAGCGCGCCGCCTCGTCCAGCCTGGGCACCACCCGGATCTCCGGCCGCTCCACCCCGGCATTGGCCGCGACGTTGGTGAACTCCGGGACCCGGCGCATGGCGGCCTCGAGCCCGCCCACGCCCTGGCGCAGTGCGGCCGGATCGTCGCTCAGCACGCTGATCGAGAGCTGCCGCTCGCCCCGCTCGTTCACGTACCAGGCGCGCAGGTCGGGGATGTCGGCAAGGCGGCGGCCGATCTCCAGCTCGATGTCCTTCTGGCTCCGCTCCCGCTCGCCCTTGGGCGTGAGCTCGACGAACAGCGCCGCCTTGCGGACCTCCAGCGCCCCGGTGGGCGAGCTGCCGCCGATCACCAGCGCCCGGCGCACTTCCGGGATCGCCTGCACCGCCCGGACCGCCTCGTCCGTCCGGACGCGGGTCTGCGCCAGCGTGGCGCCGGGTGGCAGTTCCAGGCTCACCACGGTGCGCCCGCTGTCCTCGTCCGGGATGAAGCCGGTGGGCAGGAGCCCGGCACTCCAGATCGAGAGGGCGAACAGCGCGATGCCGGTCAGCATGGTCAGCCAGCGATGCCGGATCGTGGCCCCCAGGAGGCGGGTGTAGCCGCGCATCAGGAGCCCGTCCTTCGGCTCCACGTGGCCATGGCCCTTCATGAAGTAGGCCGCCAGCATCGGCGTGATCAGCCGTGCGACCAGGAGCGAGAACAGCACTGCCACCGCGACCGTCAGGCCGAACTGCTTGAAGTACTGGCCGGCGACCCCGCCCATGAAGCTGACCGGCGCGAACACCGCGACGATCGTGAAGGTGATCGCGATCACGGCGAGGCCGATCTCGTCCGCCGCCTCCATCGCCGCCTGGTAGGGCGGCTTGCCCATGGCGATGTGCCGCGCGATGTTCTCGATCTCGACGATCGCGTCGTCGACCAGGATGCCGGTGACCAGGGTGATGGCGAGCAGCGAGACGAGGTTGAGCGAGAAGCCCATCGCCTCCATCGCGAAGAAGGTCGGGATCACCGAGAGCGGCAGGGTGATCGCGGCGATCAGGGTGGCCCGCCAGTCGCGCAGGAACACGAACACCACGACCACGGCGAGGGCTGCGCCCTCGATCAGAGTCGACATGGCGCTCTCGTAATTGCCGATCGTGTAGCGGACCGAATCGTCGATCAGCTCGTAGGAGACGCGCGGGTCCTGGGCTTCCATCTCCTGGATCGCCGCCGCGACCACGTTGCGCACGTCCAGCTCCGAGGCACCCTTGGAGCGATAGACGGAGAGCGCCACCACCGGCGTGTCGCCGTTCAGCCGGGCGAAGCTGCGCGGCTCCTCATAACTGTCCGTGATGGTGCCGAGTTCGTCCAGCCGTGCGGTGCGCTCGCCCGGCAGGGCGATGGTGCTGGCGGCCAGCTCCTCGATCGAGCGGGCCTGGGCGAGCGTGCGGATCGACTGCTCCTGCCCGGCCAGCTCCGCCCGCCCGCTGCCCATGTCGACCACCGTGGCCTTGAGCTGGCGGTTGACCTCGGCGGGCGTGATGCCCAGCGCGTTCAGCCGGTCGGGATCGAGTGCCACCACGAACTGGCGGTCGACACCGCCCAGCCGCTCGACCTTGCCCACGCCGGGCAGGCCCTGCAGCCGCTTGCGGGTGACGTCGTCCGTGTACCAGGAGAGCTGCTCCAGCGTCATGGCCGGGGCGGCGGCGGCATAGGTCACAATCGACTGGCCGGCCACGTCGATCCGCTGGGTGATCGGCTCGTCGATGCCGAGCGGCAGGTCCTGGCGGATCTTGGCGACCGCGTCCTTGGTGTCGTTCAGCGCCCGGTCGGTGTCGACCTCCAGGCGGAACTCGATCGCCGTCACCGAACTGCCGTCGGTCACGGTCGAGACGACGTGCTTCACGCCGGTGAGGTTGGCGACCGCATCCTCGACCCGCTTGGTGACCTGCTGCTCCAGCTCGCTCGGCGCCGCCCCCGCCTGGGTGACCGTCACCGAGATCACCGGCACGTCGATGTTGGGAAAGCGGGTGATCGACAGGTTCTGGAAGGTGTAGAGGCCCAGCAGGGTCAGCACCGCGAACAGCACCAGGGCCGGCATCGGGTGGCGGATCGACCAGGCGGAAACGTTCAGGCGCATGGGGGCCGTCCGCTAGCTCTTGGCACTGGCCTGCGGGGAGTCGGCCACGGGCGCCAGGCTGTCGCCCTCCACCGGCCGCACCCGGTCGCCGTCGCGCAGGAAGGTGCCGGACACCGCCACCACCTGCTCGCCGGGCTCCAGGCCCGCGGAGACGATCACCGCCTCGCTGGTGCGCAGGCCGATGGTGACCCGGCGGGTCTCGACCGTGTCGTCCCGCACCACCTGGATCTCCTGGTGGCCGTCGACGAACTGGACCGCCGTGACCGGCACGGTCACGCCGTGCCGGCGGTCGATCTCGATGCGCGCGCGGGCGAAGGTGCCGAGCGTCAGGCCGCTGCCATCCTCCAGCCGGATCTTGACCTTGCCCAGCCGGGTCTGCGGGTCGATCCTCGGCGCGACCAGGCGGATCTCGCCCGCGATCGGTTCCGTCCGCCCGGCCGGGGTGACCAGGACCGCCTGGCCGGGCGCCAGGCTCGCCAGCATCACCTCGGCGACCTGGGCGTGCAGCTCGACCTCGTCGTCCTCCACGATCCGGAACAAGGGCTCGCCGTTCATGGCCGCAAGCGCACCCAGCCGCGCGGTGCGCTCGCTGATCCGGCCTGCTGCCGGCGCCTTGATCTCGGTCATGCCGATCTGGACCATGATCTCGCGGCGCCTGGCCCCCGCCTCGGCGACCTCCGCCTCGGCCAGGCGCACGCTCTGCTCGGCGATAGCGACCCGGGCAGCGGCGGCCCTGGCGGCGGCCTGGCGCTCGTCCAGGGTCGCGGCCGAGGTGTTGCCCCGCTGGATCAGCGCCTGGGCGCGCTGGAAGTCGGCCAGGGCCTGCTCCTGCGCCGCCTCGGCCTCGTCGATCTGGCTCTTTGCCACCAGCACGCTCACCTTCGCCCGCTCCAGGGCGGCATCGATCGAGGCGAGCTGCGCGTCCCAGAGCTCGCGCGACAGCCGGGCCAGCACCTGGCCGCGCTCGACCAGGTCGCCTTCCTCGACCAGCAGCTCGACGATCCGCGAGCCGTCGATCTCCGGGCCGACCAGCACCTCGTCGCGGGCGGCGAGCGAGCCGGTGACCACGAGCTGCGCCACCAGCTCCTGCTCGGCGGCGCGCACCACGCTCACCATCGGCGCTGCCACGGGCGCAGGGGCCGCCGGCTCCTGGGCGGACGGCACCCCCGGGCCTGCCAGCAGCAGGGCTGCGAGCGCGGCGCTGGCGAGGTAGGTGGCGCTGCGGCTCATGCTGGCTGCTCCGGCCTTCTGGATGGCGCAGGCAGGACAAGCTGGCCGGCGAGACCGGCACGGAACACGGCGAGCAGCCCGGCCATCGCCTGCTCGCCGTCGAAGCTCTCGTCCAGGGCCCGGTTCTTGAAGATCCCGTCGCTGATCAGGATCAGGAGGTCGACCAGGGCCTCGATGTCGACATCCGGCGCCGCCTTGCCCTGCGCCTGCACCGTCTTGCACAGGAACAGGAGGTTGGCGCGCACCTCACGCTCGATCCCGTCGCACAAGGCGCATATCGCCGGGTCCCTGGCACTCTCCGCCCAGATCTGCAGGGTGAGCATGGCGCGCTCGCGCGGCTCCTCGACGAAGTAGCGACGGCCGACTGCGGTCATCGCCGCCAGCACGTCGTCGGCCGCGGCGGCGGCCGAGAACGCCGCGGCGAGCTCGGCACGGTCGACCTCGATCATCGCCGCGATCAGCGCTTCCTTGCTCTCGAAATAGAGATAGAGCGCGCCCGGACTCATGTCCGCTTCCTTGCAGATCCGCTGCATGGAGGTGCGGTGGAACCCGTCGCGGGTGAAGCAGCGGCTGGCGGCCTGCAGGATATGGCTGCGCCGCTCGCCCTGCTGCTCGTCGGTCAGTCGTGGCATGGCCAGACAATAGTGAACGAACGTTCGTTCTTCAACGGGGATGCCGTGGATTCAGCCGGCCAGGACCCGGTCGCCCAATCGCTGGAAGGTCGAGAACGAGCGTCGGATCGCCGGCGGGTCGAGCTCGATGCCGATGAAGACCAGGCGGGTGCCCTCCTCGCCCTCTGGCCACGCCGGCAGATGTTCCGGCGGATGGACGACGTGCTGCACGCCCTGGATCACCACGGGCAGGTCGCGGCCCTGGATGTGCACGAGGCCCTTCACCCGCAGGATCCGGCTGCCATGGCGATGCAGTAGCAGGCTGAGCCACACCCCGAACGCGGCCCACTCGATCGGCTGGCCCGCCTCGAGCAGGAAGCTGCCGATGGCGCCGTGGCGTGCCGGGGCCGGCTCGTAGGCCAGCCAGCGGCGGACCTCGCGCGCGTCGTTGGGGGACGTCAGGAGGGCGGGGGCATCCGCCAGCTCGCCATGGCGCGCGTGCAGGATGTCCGCACTCGGGTTGATCCCGCGCAGCTCCATTTCCAGGCCCGCGAGCGTTGCCGGCTCGACCAGGTCGGCCTTGGTGACCACCAGCCGGTCGGCCACCGCCACCTGCCGCCGGCTCTCGTCATGGGCGGCCAGCGTGGCGGCGCCGGCCAGCGCGTCGACCGTGGTGACCACCCGGCCGATCCGCAGATGCCAGCGCAGCATCGGCTCGGTGGTGAGGATGGCCAGGACCGGGGTCGGGTCGGCCAAGCCGGTGGTCTCGATCACCACCCGGCGGAACGGGGGCAGGAGCCCCCGCTCGCGCTTGTCCCACAGCTCGCGCAGGGCCGTGGCGAGGTCGTCGCGGATCGAGCAGCAGATGCAGCCCGAGGACAGGAGAAAGGTGTCGGGATCGACCGTCTCGACCAGGAGGTGGTCGAGCCCGACCGCGCCGAACTCGTTGATCAGCACGGCGGTATCCGCGAGTGCCGGATCGGCCAGGAGCCGGCGCAGCAGCGTGGTCTTGCCGCTGCCGAGAAAGCCGGTCAGCAGGTCGACCGGCACCTTCTGGGCGGTACCGCTCAAGCAGCACCGTCCAGCCGGTCCAAGAGCTCCGGGTCCAATGGGTCGAGCGGCCCGACCAGCCGGTCGGCGCGGTGCCAGAGATCGGCCAGCGTGTCGGCGAGTTCCACTCGGCCGGTGGCGGTGGTCAGGCGCAGCTTCGCACCCTCCCAGTCCGCCGCCCTGGCCCGGCGTGGTGCCAGCACCGCCGAGACCAGGGCCGCGCGGCGCAGCCGCGCCTGGCGCGGTACGGTGCCGTCCCCAGCCCCGGCGGCATCGCTCCAGTGCTCCGCCTGCAGGACGCCGCACAGGCCGCACATGGCGCTAGATCCCGGCTGCCGGATCGGCCGGCTTCACCTCGTGGCGCGGAGAGCGCTTGGCGAAATCGTCCGCGATCTTCTCGAAGGTGGTCCAGGTCACGCCCGGGTGCTTCGAGATGTGCTGGAAGATCCGCTCCAGCATCAGCAGCACCTGCGGCTTGCCGGAAACGTCAGGGTGAATCGTGATGGTGAAGACCGCGTAGTCCATCTCGCGATAGACCCAGTCGAACTGGTCCCGCCAGATTTCTTCCAGATGGCGCGGATTGACGAAGCCGTGGCTGTTCGGCGAGGCCTTGATGAACATCATCGGCGGCAGGTCGTCTAGATACCACGACGCCGGGATCTCGATCAGGTCGGTGACCTGGCCGCGCACCAGCGGCTTCATCCAGTCCGACGCCTTGCGCCCGTAATCGATCTTGGTCCAGCTGTCGCCGACCCGCACATAATACGGCGTGAAGTCGTCGTGCATCAGGCTGTGGTCGTACTTGATGCCCTTCTTGAGCAGGAGCTCGTTGGTCTTGGGCCCGAACTCCCACCAGGGCGCCACGTAGCCGACCGGCTTCCTGCCCGCGACCTTCTCGATCACCTCGATGCACTTCTCGAACACCTCCTCCTCCTGGGCAGGTGTGAGCGCGATCGGGTTCTCGTGGCTGTAGCCATGCATGCCGATCTCGTGGCCGGCCCTGGCGACCGCCTCGATCTGGCGGGGGAAGGTCTCGATCGAATGGCCGGGCACGAACCAGGTCGTGTCGATCCCGAACCGGCGGAACAGCTCCACCAGGCGCGGCACGCCCACCTCGCCGGCGAACAGGCCGCGGCTGATGTCGCACGGGCTGTCCTCGCCCCCGTAGGAGCCGAGCCAGCCGGCAACCGCGTCCACATCCACGCCGAACGCGCAGAAGATCTCCTTGGCCAAGACGGACCTCCTTCCAGCCGCAGGCCGGCAGCGCCCGAGGCAGCCGGCACGTCACGGAACGGATTTGGTCGCTTTTTGCCGTAAAGGCGAGGGCGGACGCCCTGCTCAGGCGGCGGACTGCTCGGCTGCCTTGGCCCGTTCCGCGTGCATGTGCTCGCGCAGGACCCGCAGCATCCGGGTCTGGTAACCGGGCCCGCCGGCCTTGAACCATTCGAGCACGTCGACGTCGACGCGCAGGGAGATCGCCTGCTTGGGAGGCTGCCGGCGCGGCATGGAGGGCTTGCTGCTGTTCATCTCAACGCACGGCTAAAATGACGGCAGTCGGGCATGGCAGCATCGAAGCTCGTAGCATCAGAAGGTCCGGAAACCATGAGTGGCAGTGCCAGCCGTGCTGGCAATGATCTTACATCGCTGATCACACCTATGGCACCGTAGCTTCTTTGGCGCACGCAGACATTTGTGACGAATGGTATCTGTACGTAACGACAACGCCGTCGCCATGCTCCCGTCATCTATGGGTGCGACATGCGAACGGGGCCGCTGCGCATCGCCACGCAGCGGCCCCGCAGCCGCGATCCCCGGTTCTGGGCGGTTCGGCTACTTCTTCGAGGCCTCGAAGACGTCATGGGTCCAGGCCCCGCTCGGCGCCTTGCTGATCACCGGGTCGGAGCCGCCCGAGAGCAGCACCTTCACCGTGCGCTCATAGGCGGCCGGATCGAGATAGCCCACGCCCTCCGCCGGGCTGCCGATCAGCTGGGCGACCTCGCCCATCATCCGCTTCTGGTGCTCCTCGGTCTGCGCGCCGGTCGCGTCGTTCTCCAGCACGATCTCCGCCGCCTCGTCGGGATTCTCGACCGCGTAGGACCAGCCCTGCATCGAGGCCTTCACGAACCGGGCGAGCTTGTCGACCATCGCCGGGTCCTCGAGGTTCTTCTCCACCGTGTAGAGCCCGTCCTCGAGCGTCGCCACGCCCTGGTCCTCGTACTTGAACACGGTCAGCTCCTCCGGCTTGATGCCGGCGTCGAGCACCTGACCATATTCATTGTAGGTCATGGTCGAGATGCAGTCGGCCTGCCGCTGCAGGAGCGGGTCGACGTTGAAGCCCTGCTTGACCACCGTCACCCCGTCCGGCCCGCCATCCGTCGGGATGCCCAGCGTCGCCATCCAGGACAGGAACGGATACTCGTTGCCGTAGAACCAGACGCCCAGCGTACGGCCCTTGAAGTCGGTCTTGGGATCGACGATGCCGCTGTCCTTGCGGCAGGTCAGCATCATGCCGGACTTCTGGAACACCTGGGCGATGTTGACGAGCGGCACGCCCTTCTCGCGTGACGCCAGGGCGGCCGGCATCCATTCCACGATCACGTCGGCGCCCCCGCCGGCGATCACCTGGGGCGGGGCGATGTCCGGGCCGCCCGGCTTGATCTCCACGTCCAGCCCGGCTTCCTCGTAGAAGCCCTTGTCCTGGGCGACATAGTAGCCGGCGAACTGCGCCTGGGTGACCCATTTGAGCTGCAGGGTCAGCCGGTCGGCGGCATTGGCCGCCGTCGTGAGGGTGAGGCCGGTCGCGGCCGTCAGTGCCAGTGCCAGTATCCTCATCGAGCCAACTCTCCCCCAACCGGTCCGGCAAATCATGCGCCCGGACGGACTGCGCATCAGCGACGTCGACGATAGGAGGGATGCCAGAAGGTGACCATCCGCTCGATCAGCGCCAGCAGGCCGTAACTCAAGGACCCTGCCAGTGCCGCCACGGCGATGGTCGCCCAGACCAGGTCGAGGTTCATCCGGCCGACCTCGGTGGAAATCCGAAAGCCCATGCCCACGATCGGCGTGCCGAAGAACTCGGCGACCAGGGCGCCGATCAGCGCCAGGGTCGCGTTGATCTTGAGGGCATTGAAGATGAACGGCATGGCGGCCGGCAGGCGCAGCGCCAGGAGGGTCTGCCAGTAGCTGGCGGCATAGGAGTGCATCAGGTCGCGCTCGATGGCGCTGGTCTGGGCCAGGCCCGCGATGGTGTTCACCAGCATCGGGAAGAAGGTCATGATCACCACGACCGCGGCCTTGGACTGCCAGTCGAACCCGAACCACATCACCATGATCGGCGCCACGCCGATGATCGGCAGGGCCGAGACCAGGTTGCCGATCGGGAGCAGGCCGCGCTGGAGGAAGGGCGAGCGGTCGATCAGCAGGGCCACGACGAAGCCCGCCCCGCAGCCCATCACCCAGCCCGGCACCACCGCGCGCACGAAGGTCTGCACGAAGTCGGCGCGCAACAGGCCCAGCGAGTTCGCGATGGTCCGGCCGATCGCCGATGGTGCCGGCAGGAGGACCCGCGGCACGTCGAAGCCGACCACCGCCACTTCCCACAGGAACAGCAGCCAGGCGCCGAACAGGACCGGGACGATCCGGGCGGTGACCGGTTCGGCCGAGAGCCGGTCCAGGGCGAACCAGGCAACCGCCGCGAGTGCGAGCACCAGCAGCCAGAAGCCGGCGCCGACCGGGCCGCCATGGACCAGGTACAGCGCCCACCAGCAGCCCAGCAGGAGCAGGCCAGTGAGACCCAGGCCTTCCCCCAGTGCCCGGCTCACGGCTGCGCCCCCATCACCCGGAGCGTCAGCCGCTCTGCGAGGTTGATCAGCGCGATCAGGAAGCCCGCCAGCACCGAGCCCACCACCAGGGCCGCCCAGATCTGCACGGTCTGGCCGTAATAGGAGCCGCTGAGCAGCCTGGCACCGATCCCGGCCTGCGCGCCGGTCGGCATCTCGCCGACGATGGCGCCCACCAGGCTGATGGCGATCGCTACCTTGAGCGACGCGAACAGGTACGGCACGGCGGCCGGCCAGCGCAGCTTCCAGAAGACCTGGGACGGGGTCGCGTTCCAGGTGTGCATCAGCTCGGTGGCGAGCACGTCCGGCGAGCGCAGCCCCTTCACCATCCCGATCGTGATCGGGAAGAAGCACAAGTACATCGAGATCAGGGCCTTGGGCAGGAGCCCGGTGAGCCCCACCGAGCCCAGCACCACCACGACCATGGGGGCGATCGCCAGGATCGGGATGGTCTGGCTGGTGATCACCCAGGGCATCAGCGAGGTCTCGAGTGCTCGGACATGGACGATCCCCACGGCCAGCAGGATGCCCAACAGCGTGCCCAGCGCGAAGCCCAGCAGGGTGGCCGAGAGGGTGATCCAGCCATGGTAGACCAGCGAGCGCTTGGAGGTGACCGCGGTCTGGAACACCGTCTTGTTCAGCTCCGCCACGACCTGATGGGGTGCCGGCAGGACCGGGCGGTCCATCGACCAGCTGTCGGCTGCGAGCTGCTGCCAGGTCCAGCTCTGGTCGCCGTAGCGGTCGATCACCTGCGGCGCGTTCAGCCAGACCGCACCCAGATACCAGACGAGCAGGATCGCGAGCGTGACCACGGCCACCGGCAGCGCCCGCCCGCTCCTCGGGGTGGCGCTGCCGCCGTGCTGGCCGATGCTGGCTGCTGCCATCGATGGTCCTCGAACGGGCGGTGACGGTTCACCCTCCGGAAGGGTTATAAACCGGCCGTGTTCCTGGCAAGTCGCGGCCACAGCGGTGCGGGGTGCGGCCGCATGAACGGCGGTTGATGCTTGCGCCGCGCGCGCCGGACGTTCAACAGCATCGGGGCGAGCGGCACATCGGGGTTGCCGGCAGGGGTCAGGAGAACATGGAGCAGGCGGTCCGCCTCGATCAGCTGTCACGGCGGTTCGGCCGGTTCACCGCGGTGGATCGGATGAGCTTCGGGGTCCGGCAGGGCGAGGTCGTGGGCTTTCTGGGGCCCAACGGTGCCGGCAAGTCGACCACCATGCGGATGCTGGCGGGCTTCCTGACGCCCACCTCCGGCCATGCCTGGATCATGGGCCACGACGTCGAGGCCCAGCCGCTCGAGGCGCGCCGGGCGATCGGCTACCTGCCCGAGGGCGCGCCCCTTTATGGCGACATGACGCCCTTGGCCCTGCTCCGCTTCGTCGCCGCGATGCGCGGGATGAGCAGCGCCCAGACGCGCGAGAACATCGCGACCGCGATCGAGCGCACCGACCTGGCCGAGGTCGCCTACAAGCCGATCGAGACGCTTTCCAAGGGCTTCAAGCGGCGGGTGGGCCTGGCCGCGGCGATCCTGCACGACCCGCCCGTGCTGATCCTGGACGAGCCGACCGACGGGCTGGACCCCAACCAGAAGCACGAGGTCCGCGCGCTGATCGCCGACATGGCCGCCGACAAGGCGATCATCGTCTCGACCCATATCCTGGAGGAGGTCACGGCCGTCTGCACCCGGGCGATCGTGATCGCGCGCGGCAAGCTGATCGCGGACGCCACGCCCGCCCAGTTCCAGGCCTATTCGGAGTGGCACGACGCGGTGGCCCTGCGCCTTCTGCCCCAGCAGATCGAGACCGCAATCGAGGCGCTCTCGGACATCCCCAGCATCTACGAGGTCAAGCGGATGAACCATGCCGCGGACGGCCACGATCTCCTGGTGGTGCCGATCCAGGGCGAGCGGATCGCGTCCACCGTGGCCGACCGGCTGCTCGAGGCGGGCGTCGAGATCCAGGACTTCCGGGTCGAGACCGGGCGGCTGGACGACGTGTTCCGCAAGCTCACCACCACGCAGCACTGACGGATCCAGAGACGACGATGCGCGCACGTCAGACCGCGACCGTGTTCGCCCGCGAGCTGGCGAGCTATTTCGCCACGCCGGTCGCCTATGTCCTGATCATCATCTTCCTGGCCGCGTCCAGCGCCTTCACCTTCTATGTCGGCGGCTTCTTCCAGCGCGGCCAAGCCGACCTGGCCTCGTTCTTCATGTTCCACCCCTGGCTCTATCTGTTCCTGGTGCCGGCGGTGGCGATGCGCCTTTGGGCCGAGGAGCGGCGCGCCGGCACGATCGAGCTGATCACGACCCTGCCGGTCGGCAGCTTCCCCCTGGTGCTGGGCAAGTTCCTGGCGGCCTGGGCGTTTTGCGGGATCGCCCTGCTGCTGACCTTCCCGATCTGGGTGACGGTCAACTGGCTGGGCAGCCCGGACAACGGCGTGATCGCCATGGGCTATCTCGGCAGCTGGCTGGTGGCGGGCTGCTTTTTGGCGTTGGGCTCGTGCATGTCGGCGGTGACCCGCAACCAGGTGGTGGCCTTCGTGCTGGGTGCCGCCTTGTGCTTCCTGTTCCTGATGAGCGGCGTCGACCTGGTGCTGGCCGCGTTCCGCAGCTGGGCGCCGGGCTTCCTGGTCGACCTGGTCGCCTCGTTCAGCCTGATCACCCACTTCACGGCACTGAGCAAGGGCACGCTGCCGCTCACCACCGCCATCTTCATCCTGACCCTGATCGGCACCGCGCTGTTCGTGAACAAGCTCCTGGTCGATCTGAAGAAGGCTGGCTGACGATATGCATCTCGACCGACGGATCCTGTCGATCCTGGGCATCCCGCTGGCCCTGGTGGCCTTTCTGGCCTTCAACGTCTTCTCCGGCATCGCCCTGCGCGGGCCCGCGCTCGACCTCACCGAGAACCGACAGTTCACCCTGTCGGACGGCACCCGCACCATGCTGGCCGACATCCAGGAGCCGGTGCGGCTGCGCTTCTACCTGTCCTCGTCGCTGCGCGAGACCAACCCGTATTTGTGGAGCTACGCGCAGCAGGCGCGCGACATGCTCGAATCCTTCCGGGAGGCGTCGGGCGGCCGGGTCGAGGTCCAGGTGATCGACCCGCAGCCGTTTTCCGAGGAGGAGGACCGGGCGGTGGGCGCCGGGCTGCAGCCGATCCTGGGGCCCGACCAGAGCACCGCGTTCCTGGGGATCGCCGGTGCCAACACCACCGACGACACCGACGTGATCGCCATGCTCAGCCCCGAGCGTGAGCGCTTCCTGGAATACGACCTGACCCGGCTGGTCTATGACCTGTCCCGGCCGACCAAGCCGGTGCTCGGCATCATCACCGGCCTGCCGCTCGAAGGCAGCATGCAGGACAGCCAGGTCCCCTGGCAGATCCTGAGCCAGCTCCGCCAGTTCTACGACGTGCGCATGCTGAGCGGCGAGGAATACCAGATCGACCCGGCCATCCAGGTCCTGATGCTGGTCCAGCCGGACGACCTGCCGGAGCAGAATCTCTACGCCATCGATCAGTTCGTGATGCGCGGCGGCCATCTGCTGGCCTTCACCGATCCCTTTTCCGAGGCGGCCCAGGCGATTGCCCAGGTGCCGGGCGACTTCGCGGCGAAGATCGACGGGCTCCTGGCGTCCTGGGGTGTAGAGCTCGTGCCGGACCGGATCGCCGGGGACCCGGACGCGGCCCGTCAGGTGGCGATCCCGCAGGAGGGCGGGCGCCAGCAGGTGCTGCCCTATCTGCCCTGGCTGTCGCTCGACGGAAGCCATGTCGACCCGGGCGAGCCGGCCGTCGCCAATCTCGACGTCATCAACCTGATGTCGCCCGGCGTGCTGCGGCCGGTGGAAGGGGCCACCACCAGCTTCACCCCGCTCATCCAGACCGGGCCGGAAGCCGGCCTGCTGGATGCGGCACCGATCCGCACCTACCCGGACCCGATCGCCGTGCTGCGCGCGTTCCAGCCGGGCAGCGAGCCCCTGACGCTGGCGGCACGGCTCACCGGGCCGGCGAAGAGCGCCTATCCGACCCCGCCCGCCAGCGACGATCCGGCGGCCCCCCCGGCTTCCGCCCATCTCGCCGAGGCGCAGGCGCCGCTGAATGTGGTGGTGGTGGCCGATGCCGACCTCCTGGAGGACCAGGCCTGGCTGGCCGCCCAGCCGGGTGGCCAGGGGCAGCCGCTGCCGATTGCCTCCAACGCCGACATGGTCCTGAACCTGCTCGACACGCTGGCCGGCTCCGACGCGCTGCTGTCCCTGCGCGGCCGCGACATCACGCTTCGGCCGTTCACCCGGATCCAGGAGCTGCAGCGCACGGCCGAGGCCGAGTACCGGGTCAAGGAGGAGGAGCTGACCGCCAGCCTGGAGGAGGTCCAGGCCAAGCTGCAGGATCTGGGCGGGATCGGCGAGGACCAGCAGGGCATGGTGCTGACCGAGGCGCAGCGCCAGGAGGTCCAGGGCTTCCGTGCCCGGATGCTCGACCTGCGCGCCGAGCTGCGCGCCGTGCAGCTCGCCCTGAACCAGGAGATCGACCGGCTGGAAGGCCGGCTCACCCTGATCAACATCCTGGCCGTGCCGCTGGCCGTCGCGGTGATCGCGGTCCTGGTGGCGCTCTGGCGGCGGATGCGCACGCGCAAGCGCTTCCGCCCGGCCCAGGGCTGAGGAGGAACGAGCCCATGCAGCCGCGCAATTTCGTGATCCTGGCGGCGATCGCCGGCATCTCGGTCGGGCTCGCCACGGCAGCGCTGGTCGTCAGCGACGCGCCGCTCACCTCGACCAGCCTGAACCGGCCGCTCGTGCCGGACCTGGCGACCAGGATCAACGACGTGGTCCGGATCGAGATCAGCGGTCCGGACGGGCAGACCACGCTGGAGCGCCACGAGGGCCGGGGCTGGGCGGTGGCCGAGAAGCGGGGCTTCGCGGCCGACCAGCGCGCCGTGGTCACCCTCCTGCGCAAGCTGGGCGAGCTGCGCATCGTCGAAGCCAAGACCGCGCTGCCCGAGCGGCTGGCCCGCCTCGAGCTGGAGGATCCGGCCGGCGAGAACGCACGCTCGCACCGGGTCGTCCTGCAGGAAGCCGGGGGCCAGCCGGTCGCGGACCTGGTGGTGGGCAAGCGGGCCTTCGGCGTGTTCGGGCCCGGCCGGGCCGGCACCTATGTCCGCCTGGCCGACGAGAGCCAGGCATGGCTGTCGGACGGCGACCTCACCGCCCTGGCCGATCCGGACGAGTGGGTCGAAAGCGACATCGTCGATCTGGCGGCCGACCGGGTGAAGCTGGTCTCGCTGGAGCCGCAGGACGGCGTGCTGGTCACCACCAGCCGGACGAGCCCCGACGACGCGAGCTTCGACCTGGCGGGCGTGCCGGCCGGGCGGGTGGCCGACCAAGCCAAGCTCACCGAGCTGTCGCAACTGTTCACCCAGCTCACCCTAATGGACGTCCGGCCGGTCGCGGAGGTCGCCTTCTACGAGGCGCCGCAACGGGTCCGGGTCGAGACGTTCGACGGGCTGACCCTGGTGTTCACTTGGCTCAGCCAGCCGGATGCGAGCTGGCTGCGCGTCGACACGGTGACCGTTGCCGACACCGCGTCCCAGGAGGTGAAGGACGAGGCCGCCAGGATCACCGCCCATACCAGCGGCTGGGCGTTCGAAGTGGGCGGCTACGTCACCGAGCAACTCGGCCAGAAGCTGGACGACCTGCTGGAACAGCCGGACGAGAGCTGAAGCCTGCGGCAGCAGATCCTCCGCCTTCGCGGAGGATGACGAGAACGGATGGGGGCAACCGCAACGCTGCCCGCACCGTTCATGTCATCCCCCGTGCATGCGGGGGATCAACCGCTACGCGTCAGGCCGCGAGCGCCGCGTCGACTTCGGCCGGCAGGTCGTCGTGGAAGTGGCGGCCTGCGGTGGTGGGCGCGATGACGCCCTGGCGGATCACGAAGTCGCCGAAGCGCTCGCCCTCGTTCCGCTCCGCCGCATAGCGCTTCAGCAGCGGCGAGACCTCCGCCACGATCCGGTCGTGCTGGACGTCGCGGCGATAGAGCTTGTTCAGCCGCGTGCCGTCGAAGGCGCCGCCCAGGTAAAGGTTGTAGGTGCCGGGCCCGCGGCCGACCAGCCCGATCTCGGCCAGATAGGGGCGGGCACAGCCGTTCGGGCAGCCGGTCATGCGGATGGTGATCGAATCCTCCGCCAGGCCCGCCTCGCGCACCGTCTCGTCCAGGGCCGTCACAAGGTCCGGCAGATAGCGCTCCGCCTCCGCCAGCGACAGGCCGCAGGTCGGCAGCGCCACGCAGGCCATGGCGGAACGGCGCAGCGCCGTCTCCTGCCCGACCAGCCCATACTCGGCCAGCATCTGCTCGATCAGCAGCCGCTTTTCCGGCGCGATCTTCGCGATCACCAGGTTCTGGTTGGCGGTGAGCCGGAACTCGCCGTCATGGACCCTGGCGATCTCGCGGAGCGCGGTGAGCAGCTTCTTCTCGTCGGTGTCCTTGATCCGCCCGTTCTCGATGAACAGGGTGAAGTGCCAGGAGCCCGTATGGTCCTGCACCCAGCCATAGCGGTCGCCATTGTCGTCGAACCGGAACGGCCTGGGCGCGCCCAAGGCGAAGCCGCAGCGCTTCTCGACCTCGGCCCTGAAGGCGTCCAGCCCGTGCCGCTCGATCGTGTATTTCAGCCGCGCGTTCTTGCGGTCCGACCGGTTGCCCCAGTCACGCTGCACCGTGACCACGTGCTCGGCCACCTTCAGCACCTGGTCGGTCGTGCAGAAGCCCATCACGTCGGCAGCGCGCGGGAAGGTGGCGAGCTCGCCATGGGTCATGCCCATGCCGCCGCCGACCGTCACGTTCCAGCCGGCGATGTTGCCCTGCCCGTCCAGGATCGCGATGAAGCCCAGGTCCTGGGCGAAGACGTCGACATCGTTGTCCGGCGGCACCGCGACCACGATCTTGAACTTCCGCGGCAGGTAGGTCCTGCCCAGGATCGGCTCGTCCTCGGCCTCGCCGCCCGCGACCTTCTCGCCGTCCAGCCAGATCTCGTGCCAGGCGCGCGTCTTCGGCAGCAGGTGCTCGCTGAGCTCGCGCGCCAGCTCGTAGGCGGTCGCGTGCGTCGTCGAGACATGCGGGTTGGAGCTGGCCAGCACGTTGCGGTTGACGTCGCCGCAGGCCGCGATCGTATCGACCAGCGCCCGGTCCAGCGCCTGCATGGTGTGCTTCAGGTTGGTCTTGATCACGCCGTGGAACTGGAAGGTCTGGCGCGTGGTCAGCCGGAGCGAATGGTTGGCGTAGCTGGTCGCAATCTGGTCCATCGCCAGCCACTGCTCAGGCGTGCACACGCCGCCCGGCAGCCGCACCCGGATCATGAAGCTGTAGGCCGGCTCCAGGAACTTCTTGCGCCGCTCGGGCCGCAGGTCACGATCGTCCTGCTGGTAGAAGCCGTGGAACTTGGTGAGCTGGGTGTCGTCCTCGGCGAGCTGGCCGGTGATCGTGTCGGTCAGCCCCTCCGCGATCGTCCCGCGCAGGCCCCGGCTCTTGGCCTTGATGGTCTCGTTCTTCGAGAGCGTGCTCATCTGGTGCTGCTTCTCAATAGACGTCGCGCTGGATTTGGCCGGCCCTGGTGGCGTCCTGCAGCCAGGCCTTGGCCTTGTCGTCGGTGAGCCCCCCCACCTCGATGGCGATGCGGTTCAGGTTCTGCTCAACGTCCTTGGCCATCTGCGTGGCGTCGCCGCACACATAGAGATGGGCGCCGTCCTGCAGCCAGGCCCACAGGTCCTCCCGCTGCTGCCACATCCGGTCCTGGACGTAGATCTTCTCCGGCTGGTCGCGCGAGAAGGCCAGATCGATCCGGTTCAGCACCCCGTCCGCCTTCAGGTCCTGCAACTCGGTCTGGTAGTAGAAGTCGTGGGTGAAGTTGCGTTCGCCGAAGAACAGCCAGTTCTGCCCGGTTGCCCCGGTCTCGCGGCGGTGCTGGAGGAACGCCCGGAACGGGGCCACGCCGGTGCCGGGCCCGACCATCACCACCTTGGCCGAGGGGTCGGCCGGCAGGCGGAAATGGCGGTTGGGCTTCAGGAACACGCCGAGCTTCTGGTTCCGGCCGAGCCGGTCGGCCAGGAAAGACGAGGCCACGCCGTTGCGCTGGCGGCCATGGCTCTGCCAGCGCACCACCGAGACCAGCAGATGGGCGGCGTCCGGATGGGCCGACGGCGCGCTGGCGATGGAATAGGAGCGCGCCGGCAGGGGCCGCAGCAGCCCGAGCAGCTCGTCCCTGCCGACCGTGGCGCCATAGGTCTCGAACAGGTCGATGAGCTGCCGGTCGGCGACGAAGCCGCGCCAGCCATCGCCGGCCAGCATCTCGCCGAGCTCGGTGTGGGGGTGCAGCCGGTTCCAGGCTTCCAGCGTCGCCCTGGACAGGGTGGTGACGTCCTTGGTGCGGGTCAGCTCGCGCGCCAGCGCATCGTCGCCGCCGAGACCCACGAGCTCCAGGATCTGCTCGACCAGGCGCGGGTCGTTCTCCGGCAGGATGGCGAGGCTGTCGCCCGGCTCGTACACGATGGCGGAATCGGCGAGGTCCAGCTCCACATGGATCGTCTCGCGGGACGAGCGCGACGAGGTGACCGTGACCCGCTCGCTCATCGGCGCGAAGAACGGGTGCTTTACACTCCATTCCTGCTCCTCGGCACGCGCGAACCGGTCGAGATGGATGATCTCGGCACTCGGCTCCTCAGTGTCGGCCGGCGTGAACAGCTTGATTGCCTGCGATGACCAGTCGCCCGCAGGCCCCTCGTAGTCGACGTCGCAATCGACCCGGTCCAGCACGCGCGTGGCACCCAGCTCGGCCAGCCGCTCGTCCAGCCGGCGGCCGAACGCGCAGAACTCGGTATAGGCGGTGTCGCCCAGCGCCAGCACGGCGAAGCGGGTCCCCTCCAGCCTGGGCGCACCGTCGGCGAAGAACCCTTGAGCGAACGGCACGGCCCGGGCCGGCGGATCGCCCTCACCCCAGGTGGACGCGATCACCACCAGGTTCTCGATCCCGGCAAGCGCGGCAGGCTCGGTCTCGCCCATGTCCAGGATCTTCGGCTGGAAGCCCTGCTTGGCCGCAGCCTTGGCGAACTTCTGGGCGAACGCCTCGGTATTGCCGCCCTCGGTCGCGTAGAGGATCGAGAGCGGGGTCTTGCGCCTGGGTGCCGCGGCCGGTGCCGCCTGGGCCGGTGCGATCTCCGCGGCGGTGGCCGCGGCATAGCCCGCCAGGAATCCGGCCAGCCAGGTGCGCTGCTCGGGGCTGGTCTCGGCAAGGCCGACATTGAGCGCCTTGATCGCCGCGTCCGAGAACGGGGCGGTCGGAGGCAGGAGGGGCAGGGCGCGGGAGGAGCTGGCCATGGTCGTTCTCAATGCCTGGAACTGGGCGTGGAGCCGGTCGTGGCGCTGGCGGGAGCGAGCTGGCCGGGTGTGGGAGCGCCGTGCGGCGTGCGCTCGACGGGCGCCAGCCAGCCATTGCCGTCGATCACCGCGTCGGTGAGGCTGGCGAGCTCATCGAGCGTGCGTGGCCGGCGCCGCCAGGCGGTCCGCTTGCGGGCGATGGCTTCCAGCCGCTCGGCCCACTCAACGCCGAGCTGCGATTCCAGCCAGCGCCGCAGCCGCATGGCGAGGCCGGGGCTCTTGCCGGCGGTCGAGATCGAGACGAGCAGGTCGCCGCGCCGGACCAGGGCCGGGGTGTGGAAGTCGCAAAAAGGCGGGTGGTCCTCGATGTTGACCAGCACCCCCTCGGCGCGTGCGGCCGCGGCGAGCGGCTCGGCCGTCGCGGGATCCAGCCCGCTGATCCAGACGATCCGGAACTGCGCCAGCTCCTCGAGGAGCGGCAGGCGCGCGATCCGGACCACGTCCTCCACCCGGTCCTCGGTGAACACGGTCAGGTGCTCGGCCCCGCCCTGGCACAGCCACTCGGCCCGCCGCCGCATGCTCTCGCCGGCACCCACCAGGGCGATCGGGACGAGGCGGGGATCGATCACGATCGGAATCATCGGCAGGGCCTTCGGGACGGTCGACCGAGGCTGCAATAAGCGGGCTGTACCGTGAAATCGAGATGATTATCATTCTACACAGTGTAAGAAAAACTAATAAACACAAAATAGCTGTTTATTGTCCGGGTGGCGCAGCCGCGCTAGCCTCGCCCAGACGACCGGAACAAGGGGGCGCACGGGGATGGCAGGCGAGCTGCTGCTGGCGATCGATCAGGGGACCACCTCGACGCGCGCGATCCTGTTCGACCGGTTCGGCAGCGTCCAGACGAGCGCCCAGCAGGAACTGACCCAGCACTTCCCGTTCGACGGCCGGGTCGAGCACGACGGCAACGAGATCTGGCGTCACACGCTGGAAGTGTGCCGCGACGTGCTGGCCAGGGTGGACGGGCGGCCGGTGGCGGCCATCGGCATCACCAACCAGCGCGAGACCACCCTGCTCTGGGAGCGCGCCACCGGCCGGCCGGTGCACCGCGCCATCGTCTGGCAGGACCGGCGCACAGCAGGGCTCTGCCGCGAACTGGAGGCGGACGGGCTGGGCAAGCTGGTCAGCGAGCGCACCGGCCTGGTGATCGACCCCTATTTTTCCGGCACCAAGCTCGCCTGGCTCCTGGATCATGTACCGGGTGCCCGCGCCATGGCCGAGCGGGGCGAGCTGGCGTTCGGCACGGTCGACAGCTGGCTGCTCTGGAACCTGACGGGCGGCCGGCTCCACGCCACCGACGCCACCAATGCCGCCCGCACCATGCTGTTCGACATCCGCCGCCAGGCCTGGGACGACGAGCTGCTCGATCGGCTACGCATCCCCCATGCCCTGCTGCCCGAGGTCCGGGACAGTGCCGGGGATTTCGGCGAAACGAACCCGAGCCTGTTCGGCCGGGCGATCCCGATCCGCGGGGTGGCGGGCGACCAGCACGCCGCGACCTTCGGCCAGGCGTGCTTCTCACCCGGCATGATGAAGAGCACCTACGGCACCGGCTGCTTTGCCGTGCTCAACACCGGCCCGGAGATGGTGGCGTCGCGCAACCGGATGCTCACCACGCTCTGCTGGCGCCTGAACGGCCAGCCGACCTATGCCCTGGAAGGGGCGATCTTCGTGGCCGGTGCGGCCATCCAGTGGGTCCGCGACGGGCTGGGCGTGATCCGGACCGCGGCCGAGACCGACGCACTGGCCCGCTCGCTCGACAACAATGCCGGCGTCTATCTGGTACCCGCGTTCACCGGCCTGGGTGCTCCCTACTGGGACCCGGATGCCCGCGGCGCCATCTTCGGCCTGACCCGCGACACCAGCCACCGCCACATCGTCCGCGCGGCCCTGGAAGCCGTCGGCTACCAGACCGCGGACCTGCTGGCCGCCATGAAGGACGACGTGACCGCCGCCGGCGGCCTGGGCCTGCCGGCAGCACTCCGGGTCGATGGCGGCATGGTCGCCAATGACTGGGTCTGCCAGTGGCTGGCCGACATCTGCGATGTGCCGGTCGAGCGGCCCGAAGTGATCGAGACCACGGCACTCGGCGCCGCCTATCTCGCCGGCCTGGGTGCCGGTCTCTATGGCGGCCTCGACGACATCGGCAAGGCCTGGAGCTGCGAGCAGCGCTTCGCGCCCGGCATGGCTTCGGGCGAGCGGGCGCGGCTCGTGGGCGGCTGGAAGGACGCGGTCAGCCGGGTGCGGAGCAACCGCGCTTGACCGCAAAGCGCGGCGAGCCTGCGCCCTTGCGGCGGCTCCACCTGGAACTGGTTCCCATGCGCAATGACCTGGGGGATGGCCATGATGCCGGGCTGGAGATCTCGATCGATGGGCGGAGGCTGGTCGACTGGCTGCGCCCGATCGAGACCCGCTTCGACCCGAAGGTCGCAGGAGCCTACGCACCGGCCTCGCTCGAATATCTGTGCCTGGTGGCCGTGCGCCGCGACGGCCGGCAGGTCTTCGCACCGCCCGGCGTGTTCGGATCTGGCGGCACGGTCCTGGTCTGCGGCTGCGGCCATGCCGGCTGCTGGTCGCTGGACATGAAGGTCGAGCACGACGGCAGCGTCGTCCGCTGGACCGGCTTCAACAGTACCCTGAGCAGCCGGCGGTCGGGCTGGAACTATGCGGCCACCGAACCGATGCGGTTCGACAGCGCCGCCTACTTCAAGACCCTGGCGAGAGTGGCCCCGCTGGCGGGTTCGATCCTCAAGAAGCGGCCCCGGCTCGTCGACTACTGAGCTTCCCCGGCCCGCTGCTCGCAAGACGAGCCTCCCAGCCACCGCACGTACCCGGCTGCTCGCCAGCCGGGCCGACGCAGTCCGCCGGTTGCGCTCCTGAGCTGGCTGCCGGCCCTGGCAGCAGGCGCGCCCGTGCCTGGAGGAACACCGCCTCGAGCGTGACCGGCTGACCCTGCCTGGCAGGTCGGAACTGGCTCATCAGGTGCTCGCCCAGGCGCCGGTAGCTCTCGAACTGCGATTCGCTGAACCACTGGTCCGAGGTCGGCTCGTGCGGGAACAGGGAGTTCGCCGCCGCATAGGCGCGCACGTCGATCGGCAGGTCCTCCAGATAGGTGGGCTTGAGGTAGAGCAGCCAGCCGCACCGCTCCGGGTCGCCGGCCGCTTCCGGGTAGCTGATCCGCCCGAGCGCGAACGAAATGGTGCCGGCATCGGCCTTGCCCCTGGGGGCGATCCGGATTGGCAGGAACTCGATGTCCACGCCAAGGTCGATCTTGATCTTGCGCACCGCGTTGCCGAGGTCGCCGAACCGGCAGTCCGGGTCGGCGGCGGCATCCGAGAGGATGATGAAGCGGCAGCGCCGGCGGATCATCTCGTAGAGGCCGAGATTCTCGAAATGGCCGCCGTCCGACAGGTAGACGAAACGCCGCCTGGCGCCGGCACGGCCCAGCAGCTCGTTCAGGAACGGCAGGATCGCGAAGCCCGGCGAGGCCTGCCGGCAGATTCCGGCATCCTGGGGATGGGCCTGCACATAGCCGGGATTGGGCACCCACACGCCCAGCCGGACATTGAACAGGGTCATGAGGAAGGCCGTGGCCGGCGAGGAATGGTAGCCCATGGCCGGGCTGACCGCGGCGCCGGAGATGGTCATGGCCCCGCCCAGCGTGATGCCGGTCTTCTCGCCGGGATGGGCCGCAGGTAGCTGCCCCGGCTGCCTCCCGGCATAGCAGGCGCTCTCGACATAGGCGCCGCCGGCTTGGCTGTCGCCGCTCGGCAGGCTGGCGCTGCCGCAGGCGAACGGGGTCAGGATGAACGAGGCGGCCTTGCGCTCCTGCCAGCCCAGCCGCGTGTTGTTGTCGGTCAGGTTCAGGGTGGCGTTGATCACCGGGAACAGGACGCGGCGCCCGTCCACCCGCGTATCCAGGTCGTGGAGTTGGACGTTGTCGTCCTCGTCGAAGCCGGTGGCGGGGTTGGGCCGCCGCTCGGCGCGGGCCGAGCCCAAAAACGCGCGGATCAGGCGGTTGCGGTACATGCCGTGCAGGGAGAACTGGTTGACGTTGATCCGCCGGCCGGCCAGCCACAGCACCGGGGCCAGGACCGCCAGGATCACCAGGTGGCCCAGCAGCATCGGCTCGGACAAGGGCCCCAGCCAGCCCAGGCCCAGGCTCTGGCGCCAGGAGAAGGGTGGCATCGTCTCCAGCCATCGGGCTACGCGCACGGCGACCTTCAGCTCGAGATAGGCGAGGGTGAGGAACAGGGCGGCCAGGAACACGAAGGTCGCGACCGCCACCAGGATGTCGATCGTCAGCCAGCGCCGCATCCGGCCGCCCGTGGTAGGCTTGAGCGAGGACAGCGTGCTCTTGCCGCCGAACACGCTGACGAGGCCGGTGGCGAGCATGGTGGCGCTGAAGCTGAACGGCCAGTCCGGCCCGGCCAGGATCCAGTGGGGCAGGGGCAGGCAGATCAGGGCGAACACCGCCCACATCACCGCCGGCACCACCTTCATGGCGCTGATCCGTGCCAGCCATTCCCGGTCGGCGTCGAGCAGGTCAACCTCGCTGGACAGGAGGCCGGAGGCCCGGCGGAAGCCGACGAACAGGGCGGAGCAGAGCAGGTAGCCGAGCGTGATCCAGAAGGGCGCCAGCGCCGCCACCAGACGCTGGCCCAAAGCCGCCTGGTCGACCGTGGCTTGGCCGTAGCAGTCCTGGATGGACTGTCCGGCCGGGCAGCCCTGCCGCAGCCCGGCGGCGTCGCCGAACATCTGCCAGCCGAGCGGCACGCAGGCCGCGACGAAGCCGGCGGCGATCGCGGAGATCGCCACCCATACCAGCAGGTTGCGCCGGAACAGGTCGCGCACCGCTTGGCTGCTGCGGATCATCGCGGCGAGATAGGCGCCGATCAGCACCAGCCAGAGCAGGGCAAACGGCAGGCTCATCGCCGCCAATGCCCGCTGCAGCGGGTGCGGGTACGACCAGAGGTCGCCGAACAGGAACCCGCTGCCGCGCAGCTCGAAGGGCGGCGCGATCCCGGTCAGCCGCGGGGGGACGGCGACCTGGATGTCGTGGGCCAGCCAGACCGGCAGGAGCATGGCCGAGGCCAGGGCCGGCCAGATCACGCGCAGTTGGAGGTGGTTCCGGGCACTCGCTTGGTCGTGGCCCAGCTGGCAGCGCCGGTGCGAGGGCAGCAGCAGGCAGATCTGGTAGGTCGCCAGGAACAGCAGCGCCAGTGCCGCCACCAGCGCGCCGGTGGTGGTGACCTCGTTGGCGCTGAGCACCAGCGAGAGGTAGAGATTGGTGGGGGTCGCCGCCATCACCAGGAAGGGCAGGAACACCGTCCAGTTCAGCAGCAGGTTGCGCGCGATGATGACGATCGCCGCCCAGCTGTCGATCGAGGACAGGCCGATCCGCGGGTTCAGGAAGTTGGAATGCTCACGCAGGGCGGCGACCTGGCGGGCTTCCGGGTTGGCGCCGGCAAGCCCGGCCTCGACCTGGCGGACCGGGTCCTGCCCGGCCCGGCCGTTGCCGTCCTCGGCACAGGCGTGCAGCCAGCGCTGCAGCCAGCTCCCGATATAGCCGCCGCCCGACACGGTCGAGAGATACTGGAAGCGGGGCAGGAGGTTCATCGCGGCCAGCGCCTGCAGCACGCCCAGCCCGAACGCGGCGCTGCGGATCCCGCCGCCGGACAGGCACAAGGCCGCCTGGTCCTGCGCCAGCGCCGCCCGGCCATACTCGTCGATCGAGGCGAACGGGTGGCCTGCCGGCCGTTCACCCGGCCAGAGCGCGTCGAACTCCTGCTGGAGGACGGCCCGCGTATCCAGGCAGGGGGACCGGGTGGCGCTGCGGTCGGTGGTCATGGGGGCCGCTCCTGCCCGTCATGGCCGGGACAGGTCGGGCAGCAGCAGCCGGGCGATCGGCAGGCGCATCGGAACCTCCACTGCAATAGCTGGCTGGCTATCGGCTGCCGAGGTCTCGTCAGGCTCTTGGAAGAACGACCATGCTATAGGCCCGTCGACTTCATCCCTCAATCGACATGGCGCTGGTGGCTGGTGATCTGCATCACCTCATGTGGCCGGATTCTTGGGCGCATCCGGCCGGACTCTGGGGCCGGTCACGCCTCCGGGCGCAGCTCGTGGACATGGACGTCGTGCCCGGCATGCTTTTGCAGCACCTCCAGCGCGACCCGCTCCCGGTCCGGGTCGGGCGTGCGGACCCAGAGCAGGACGCGGCCCCGCTCCAGCTGCTCGTCGAGATGCTCCGCATAGCGGGCGTCCATCAGGCCCGCCAGCGTGGTGCTGAGCAGCGTGCCGCCGGCGACCGCACCCACCACCAAGGCGGCGAGCGGCCCGGTGGTCGCCACCACCGCGCCGGCGCCCAGCAGCGTGGGCAGCACCCAGTAGGCGTTGGCGAGCGTGCGCTCGTGCTCGGCCAGCTCCTTGGCCGGGATCACCTGCTCGCGGGGGTCGCTGGGATCGTCCTGGGCGTCCTGCGCCTGCTGCGGGCTGTGGCCGAGCTTCGCCTCGATCGCCTCCTCGCTGCCCAGGATGCTCAGGTCCTCGTCGGCGAAGCCCCGCTCCTTCAGTTCGGCGACAGCACCTTCCAGCGACACCGCATCGTCGAACACCGCCACCGCTTCGCGCATCCATCCTGCTCCACTCGCCGGGCGACGCCCAGGGCATGGGGCGCCGCTCCTCCCCGCTCACCTATGGCGGATCGGGATGACAGGCCAGCCTCCCCTTGGGTGGAACGCGAGCCGGATTGACGCGGATCGGGCGCCTTCATACTGTCTGATGGCATGACAGGTGCCGGCAGCCGGGCGCAAGGCCGGGTAATCACAGAGCACCGCTGGATCAGGGAAGGTCGAACGTCATGAAACTGGCGCGTCGCGAATTCACCATTGGCAGCCTGCTCGCGGCAGGCACTGCCGGCCTGCCGATCATGGTCAAGGCCCAGGAGGGCAAGACCGTGGCCCTGCTGTTCGACAGCCTGGTGTCGCCCTTCTGGGTCTCGGGCCTCGAGATCATGAAGGAGAAGGGCAAGGCCAACGGCTGGGAGCTCCTGGAGAACATCTCGAACTTCGACGACAACAAGCAGTTCGAGCAGGTCAAGGCGATGATCGCCCGCAAGGTGGACGGGATCCTGATCATCCAGACCGATTCCAAGGCGGTGATCCCGGCCATTCGGGCGGCCAACGAGGCCAACATCCCGATGGTCCACTTCAACCGCCCGCCGGCCGAATCGGATGCCTACTCGGTCGCCATCCAGGCCGACAACCGCCAGATCACGCGCGACACCGTGCAGTTCATGGTGGACGAGGCCAAGCGCCGGGGCGGCCAGTACAAGGCCTGCATCCTGATCGGCGACCTGGGCGACGTGAACGCCATCCAGCGCCGCGACGGCTTCTTCGACATCGTCGACCAGAACCAGGACATCATCGAGGTGGTGGCCCGCGTCGCCACCGAGTGGAACGCCGACAAGGCCTTCGCCGGGCTGATGAACGCGCTCCAGGCCAACCCGGACATCAACTTCCTGTTCACCTCGTCGGACTTCATGCACCCGCAGATCCAGCAGGTGCTCGAGACCTTCGACATGTGGAAGAAGCGCGACGAGGAAGGCCACGTCATCTTCGGCGGCTTCGACGGCGACGACGGCGCCTACCAGCGCATCGTGGACGGCTATCTCGATGCCTGCGGCGTGCAGAACCTGTTCCTGGAGGTCGACATGGCCTTCCAGGCCTTCCAGGACATGTGGGCCGGCAAGAAGCCCGAGAAGCTCCTGATGGACCCTGGCTTCGTGATCACCCAGGAGAACAAGGACCAGGTCCGCGACGAGATGTGGGGCTACATCGTCTGGGAGAAGAACGGCGGCAAGCCGATCTCCGGTTGAGTTCCACCAGTTCGTCCTGGCGGGCGGCACCTGCCGCCCGCTTCATTCCGATCACGCGCCCTTTGCTGGAATCGTTATGACCCCGGCGCAGACGACGAGGCTCGATCGACCCGGTCTGGCGCCGGGGCTGCCGCTCTGGCGGCGCCTGTTGCTGTCCGAATATCTCGTCCTGTTCCTGACCGTCGTCTATGTCGCCGGGATGGCGCTGATCGTGCCGGAGATCCTGGCGGCCGACACCTGGCGGGACATCCTGGCGGCGATGATCCCGCTGCTGATCGTGGCGATCGGGCAGATGTTCGTGCTGGTGGTGGCCGGCATCGACCTGTCGGCCACCTCCGTCCTGGCATTCTCCAGCGTGCTGGGTGCCGCCGTGATCACCATGGATGGCGGGCCGCTGGTGGGCATGCCGGCCTTCCTGGTGGTGGCGGTCGGCATCCTCGCCTTCATGGCGGTGGGCGGGGCGGTCGGCGCCTTCAACGGGGCCTGCACCACGCGCTTCAACATGCCGCCCTTCATCGTGACGCTGACCACGATGATGTTCTTCTCCGGGGCCGCCATCTGGGTCACCACCCTGCTCACCGACGACGGCAGCTCGATCGGCTCGCTCCCGCGGGAGTTCGTGTTCATCGGCCAGGGGCGGGTGTTCGAGCTGCCTTTCTCCTTGCTGATCGCCCTGGCGGTGGGCCTGCTGGCCCATGTGGCGCTCAGCCATTCCCTGTTCGGCCGCTGGCTGTTCGCGATCGGCATCAACCCGAATGCCGCCGCGGTCTCGGGCGTGCCGGTGCGCCGGACGATGTTCTGGGCCTACGTGATCTCTGGTGCCTGTGCTGGCTTGGCCGCGGTGATCTACACCGCCCGGCTCGAGACCGGCACGCCGGTGCTGGGCCAGCGCATCCTGCTGGACGTGGTCGGTGCGGCGGTGATCGGCGGCGTGTCGCTCTTCGGCGGCAAGGCCAAGGTGCTCTGGGTGGTGTTCGGCGCCCTGTTCCTGACCGTGGTCGACAAGGGGCTGCAGCTCCTAGGCCTGTCGCTGGCCGGCGTGTTCGCGATCAAGGGCGGGGTGATCCTGCTGGCTGCGATCGTGGACGCGCAGCGCCAGCGCCTGAAGGGACGCGGCTGATGTTCCAAAAGCAGGTGCAGGCGCCGGTCCAGGCACCCCTGCTGGCTGTCCGCGGCCTGTGCAAGAGCTTCTTCGGCGTGCAGGTGCTCCACGATGTCGGCTTCGAGCTCGCCCCTGGCCGGGCACTCGGTCTGATCGGCGAGAACGGCTCGGGCAAGTCGACCACGATGAACATCCTGGGCGGCATCCACCAGCCGGACCGGGGCGAGATGGTGCTGGACGGCCAGCCCTACCGGCCCAAGGGGCCCAAGGACGCGGAAGCCGCCGGGATCGCCTTCATCCACCAGGAGCTGAACCTCTTCAAGAACCTGTCGATCGAGGAGAATTTGTTCATCGGCGGGTTCCCGAAGCTGGTCCGGGGCCTGCCCTTCATCGACCGGCGCAAGGTGCGCACCCGGGCGAAGGAACTGTTGGCCGCCATCGACCTGGACCTCGATCCCGCGACCCTGGTGAGCCGCCTGTCCCAGGGCGAGCGCCAGCTCGTCGAGATCGCCAAGGCGCTGGGCTCCGATGCCCGCATCGTCATCTTCGACGAGCCCACCACCTCGCTCACCGCGCGCGAGACCGAGCGGCTGTTCGGCCAGATCCAGCGCCTCAAGGGCCGGGGCATCGCGATCGTCTATATCAGCCACATCCTGTCGGACGTGATGCGGCTGACCGACGACATCGTGGTGCTGCGTGATGGCCACGTGGTGGCGACCGCACCCACCCGCCAGATGACGGTGGACAAGCTGATCACCTCGATGGTCGGCCGGACGATCGACCAGATCTACCCGCCGCGCGCCAGCCGGCCGCGCGAGGGCCAGCCGGTGCTGGAGGTCGAGAAGCTGACTCAGCCCGGCATGATCAAGGACGTGAGCTTCCAGGTCCGCCAGGGCGAGGTGGTCGGCATCTCCGGCCTGATGGGCTCCGGGCGCTCCGAGATGGCCCGGATCCTGTTCGGCCTGGACCCTTATGCCTCCGGCCGGATCCTGGTGGACGGCCAGCCCCTGGAGCGGCCGACGCCCGAGGTCGCCATGGCGCGCGGCATCGCGTTCCTCACCGAGGACCGCCGGGCCGAGGGGCTGATGATGGACGGCCCGATCGCCGACAATCTCGCCTTGCCGTCCTTGCCCAACTTTGCCGGCGGATTCGGCCGCCTGATCGAGCGGACCCGGCTGGGTGACGCCGTGGAGCGCACCGGGCGCGACGTGCAGGTGAACGCCCGGGACTTCGTGCAGACGCTGGTGAAGAACCTGTCCGGCGGCAACCAGCAGAAGGTGGTGATCGGCAAGTGGCTGTTGCGCAGCCCGCGCCTGTTCATCCTGGACGAACCGACCCGCGGCATCGACGTCGGCGCCAAGTACGAGGTCTACAAGATCATCAACGAGTTGGCGGGGCAGGGGACCGGCGTCCTGGTGATCAGCTCGGAGATCGAGGAGCTGATCGGCATCTGCGACCGGATCCTGGTGATGAGCCATGGCGAGATCCGCGCCGGCTATGACCGGGCGAAGTTCGACCGCGAGCGGATCATGCGCAGTGCGATGTGGGACAGCGTGACGAAGGGTGGCCGATGAGCCCTGCCGACAGCCGCAAGATCCGCCTGCTGCTCCTGCAGAATGCGCCGCTGATCCTGTTCCTCGTGCTGGTGCTGGTGTTCGGCTCCCTGTCCGAGCGCTTCCTCAGCCCGACCAACTTCATGAACATCGTCACCCAGGCAGCACATATCGCGATCATCGCGATCGGCATGACCTTCGTGCTGCTGGTGGCGGGCATCGACCTGTCGGTCGGCGCCAACATGTATGCGAGCTGCATCGTGGTGGCCCTCTACATGAAGGGCTGGAACCCCGTGTTCGGCTTCGCCGTGGCCGGGTTCCTGGGCCTCCTGTTCGGCGCGGTGAACGCCTTCGTCATCACGCGCCTGCGCGTGCCGGCCTTCATCGCGACGCTGGCCACCCTGTTCGTCGGCCGCGCCATCGCGCTCTATCTGTCCGGCGTGAAGATGATCCCGTTCGGCAAGGAGATCCTCCTGCTCGGACGCACGACCTGGCTGGGCCTGCCCGTGCCGATCTGGATCTTCCTCCTGGTGTTCGTGATCGCCTGGGTGACGCTTAGGCTCACCACCTATGGCCGCCAGGTCTATGCCGTGGGTGCGGACCCGGAGGCCGCAGCCAAGGCCGGCATCGACGTCCGGCGTATCCTGTTCTCGGTCTACTGTATCGCCGGGGTGTGCGCGGCCATCGGCGGGCTGGTCTCGGCCAGCCAGGTAGCCGCCGCGTCCTCGACCTTCGGCTTCCAGAAGGAATTCCCGGTGATCGCCGCCGCCGTGCTGGGCGGCACCTCGCTGTTCGGCGGGAGGGGTGGCGTGGTCGGCACCGTGTTCGGCGCGATCCTGATCCAGACCGTCGAGAACGGCCTCGTGATGATCAACGCCGACCCTTACGTCTATCCGCTGGTGGTCAGCGCCATCATCTTCATCGCGGTGCTGGTCGACAGCCTGCGCACGGGGATGCTGGAGCGCCTGGAGCGGCGCAAGATCCGGGTCGAGACGGCCTGACGAGGTCGCGGCCGGCGGAGATACGGAGGCTTCTGGATGGTCACGCGCAGCGCGGACCTGGTCGTCATCGGCGACAGCGAGGCGGAGCTTCGCGAGGTGCTGGCTGAATTCGGCCTGCCGGAGGGGCCGTTGCCGGACCCCGACCGGCTGCGTGCAGCGCTCGGTGAATTGCGGGACCATCCGGCCAACCGCGGCGAGGTCGGGGCGAGTGCGGTCATCGGCCGGTACCACTTCCCCCTGCGCCGGACCCTCTATGCGGCGCTGGTCGCCACGGTGAAGAGCGCTGGCGCCGTGGTCGCGGCACTGGCCAACCCCACGGCCGGCGGCATCGCCGCAGCCTTGGTGGTCCTCGACACGATCGAGAAGGCGGCAACCCTGATCTCGCGGCTGGACGAGCGGGAGGTCCTGGTGCTGGAAGCGCTCGCCAGCGCCACGGCCAGGAATCAGGCACGGGATCCCGGGGCCGACAGCGCCAGCCTGGAGGAGGTGGCGGCCGTGCTGGCGGAGCGGGACGAAGCCGTCCCGGACCTCGCGAACATCCTTCAGGCGATGTCCGATCCGGGCGGGCGGCGGGGCGTCCGCCGCATCGAGCGGGACGGGCTGACCCGCTACGCCGTCATCTACTGACGCACTGCCGGTACTCAGCCACGCAGGCGCAGGTTCTCGGGGTCGAACAGGGGCTCGCTGGCAACCACCGCGGCGCGCCGTTCGCCCAGCACCTCCACCTCCAGCCGCGTACCCGGCAAGGCATGGGATCGGGTGACATAGGCCAGGGCGATCGACCGGCCGATCCGGTGGCCGAAGCCGGCCGAGCCGACCAGGCCCACCTGCTGTTCCCCGTCCAGCACCCTCGCCACCGCGACCGCGTCGCCGTCCCCGTCCTCCAGGAGCAGGGGGACAAAGCAATCGCGGAAACCAGCCTCCTTGCGGGCGATCAGGCGCTCCCTGCCCATGAAGCCCGGCTTGGTCAGGTCGACGAACCGGTCCAGCCCGGCCTCGAACGGCGTATACTCGATCACCAGGTCGGCGCCCCAGGACCGGTAGCACTTCTCCAGCCGCATGGACTCCAGGGCATAGATGCCGAAATGGCGCAGGCCGAACGCCTGCCCGGCCGCCATCACCCGGCCATATACCTCACGCACATGCTCCATCGGCACGTGCAGCTCATAGCCGAGCTCCCCGGCATAGGAGAGCCGCATCGCCCGCACCGGCGCCGAACCGATCGTGCCTGTGCGGACCGCCATCCACGGGAACGCGGCATTGTCCAGCGGGAGGTCGGTGAGCGCCGCCATGATCTCGCGGGAGCGGGGGCCGGTCAGCACCAGCGTGTCGAACCGTGCCGTGACATCGATGATCGCCACGCCATCTGCCGGCAGGTGCCAGGCCAGCGTGTCGAAGTCGTGATGCTGGGCGGAGGAGGCGGAGCAGAGGTAGAAGCGATCCTCGGCCAGGCGCGCCACGGTGAACTCCGAGCGGATGCCTCCCTGCGGCGTCAGCGCATAGGCCAGGCTGACCCGCCCGGGCTTCGGCAGCCGGCTGCACAGAACCAAGTCCAGGAAGGCAGCGGCCTGCGGCCCGCTCACTTCGAGCTTGGTGAAGCCCGGCAGGTCCAGGAGGCCCGCGCGCTCATGCACCGCCCGCACCTCCTCGCCCACCAGCCCGTGCCAGCCCGGCCGGCGGAAGGATGGCGTCTCCGCGCTTGCCGGGCCGAAGAAGGTCGGCCGTTCCCAGCCGCCGCGCGCCCCGAACCTGGCCCCTTCGGTCTTGAGCAGGTCGTAAAGCGGCGAGGTCTTCATCGGCCGGTGGGCCGGCCATTCCCTCGTCGGGTAGCCGATCTCGTACTCGTTCTCGTATAGCTCCAGCGCCTTGGCGAGGGTGTAGGACCTGGTGGCGAAGCCGGTGAACCGGCGGCTGTCCAGGCTTAGCACGTCCCATTCCGGCTCGCCCTGGGTGATCCAGTCGGCGATGATCTTGCCGGCCCCGCCGCCCTGGCAGATGCCGAAGCTGAACGCGGCGCAGTGCCAGAAATTGGTGAGCCCATGGGCCGGGCCCAGCAGCGGCAGCCCGTCCGGCGTGTAGGGGATCGGCCCGTTGACTACGCGGCGCACGCCGACGCTGCCCAGGATCGGCACGCGCGCGCAGGCCAGCTCGATATATTTCTCCAGCCGCTCCAGGTCGTCGTTCCAGAGCTGGTTGGCAAAATCCTCGGGCAGACCGTCGAGCCAGGCCGCCTTCGCATTCTCCTTCTCGTAGGGCCCCAGCAGCAGGCCCTTGCGCTCCTGGCGCAGGTAATAGCTGTCGTCCGGGTCGCGCAGCAGCGGCAGGAGGCCAGGCCGCTCCTCCAGCTCGGGGATCGCCTCGGTCACCAGATACTGGTGCTCCATGGTGACCACCGGCAGGTCGAGCCCGACCATGGCGCCGAGCTCAGCCGCCCGGTAGCCCGCGGCATTCACCACATGCTCGGCCTCGATCACGCCGTCCGGGGTGGTGAGCTGCCAGTAGCCGTTGTTGCCCCTTGTGATCGCCGTGACCGGGCAGTTGCGCCGGATCTCGGCACCGGCCGCGCGTGCTTCGGTTGCGAGCGCCTGGGTCACCATCGAGGGGTCGATGTCCCCGTCCAGGGGGTCGAGCAGGGCGCCGGTGAGCCCGTGCAGCTCGAGGAACGGGTAGAGCTCCTTCGCCTCGGCGGGCGACAGCACCTGGAACTCCAGGCCTTGAGCGCGCGCCATGCCGGTGACGTGCCGGAACTCGTCGAGCCGGTCCCGTGACTGGGCCAGGCGCAGGGAGCCGGTGACATGGTAGGTCACGCCATGGGCGGGGTCGGCAGCGAGGCGGCGGTACATTTCCAGGCTGTAGGCCTGCATGCGCATCACCGGCCAGGAGCCGGAGAAGGTCGGGGTGTTGCCGGCGGCGTGCCAGGTCGAGCCGGAGGTGAGCTCTGACTTCTCCAGGAGCAGCAGGTCCTGCCAGCCCGCCCGGGCCAGGTGCCAGAGCGTGCTCACCCCGGCGATCCCGCCGCCGACCACCACGACCCGAGCCTGGCTGCGCATCTCGTCCCTCCCGCCTGTCGCGACCCATCCATGGCGCGATCGGCGCGTCGACACCATCTTCAGAGCGGCATGCCACCGACAAAGGGCGAACGGGTGAGGAAGATCCAGCCAGCGGCCGGCCTGGCCGCCTCGATCCTGCTGCTGGCGGCCTGCGCCCCCGACTTCGTCGACAACCCGCCGCCGGTCCGCCCGCTGGCGGAGGTCGGCGGACCGGTCGAGCGCGACCCGGGCCTGCCGTCGCCGGGCACGGTGATCCCGACCACGCCCAAGCCCGTGGACGTGGTGACCCCGCCGCCCGTGCCGGACCCGGGTGCGAGGCTGCAGCCTGACGAGAATCCGCCGCTGCCGCCCGCTGCGACTCGCGAGCCGCCGCCGACGGCGCCGGTGTGGCCGGCACCGCCGCCGAACTATGGCCGGACGCGCGAAGGCGCCGCCCCCTTGAACATCCCGAACCGGCCACCGGCGGCCTGGCGGTAGCGGCAATGGCAGGGTCGCAGAGCGGGTTCCTGGTCCGTCCGGCCGGTATTGCCGACGTGCCGGCCCTGTTCCGCATCCGCACCGCGGTGGTGGAGAACGCGATGACCACCGCGGAACTGGCCGCCCTGGGCATCACGCCGTCAAGCATCGCCGCGGACCTGGACCGCGGCGAGGCCGTCGCCTGGCTGGCGCTGTGCGGTGGCCAGGAGGCCGGGTTCTCGATGGTGCGGTCGGCGGAGGGCGACGTGTTCGCGCTGTTCGTCCTGCCGACATATGAAGGCCGGGGCATCGGCCGCGCCCTGCTGCGCGAGGCCGAGCGGTGGCTGGCGGATCGCGGGGTGGTGGAGGCCTGGCTGTGCACCGGTGCCGAGCCCGGCCTGCGTGCGCCGGGCTTCTACCGTGCCGCCGGCTGGCGGGAGGCCGGACGGATGCCGGACGGGCAGCTCCGCTTCGTCCGCTCGCTCCGCGGCTGAAGGCGTCAGCCGGAGAAGGCGGCGAGGATCACCGGCATGGCGCCGAGCACGGCGACGAAGGCCACCAAGCCCGCGACCTCCAGCAGTCGGCTGAGCAGGTCGGCGCCCAGCCTGGTACGGTTCTTCCAGCGGCCGATCCGAGACGAGAGCGGGCGGGCGGGCCAGCCCGGCACGGTAGCGATCATTGGAGCGTCTCCTTCACGCCCGGTGTGCACCGGCACCCGGTTTACGCAGGCAGATGACGCATGTTCACGTAACGTTCCAAGATCATCAAGCGTAAAACGAGAACATTACGCGAAATGTCGAGGGCTGTTGCCTGTCGCTAGATGGCGGCGCTTGCCCAGCCGGACCGGCCGTGCGAGCGCAGGCCCTGTGTGAATTGCCGTCTGGCGCACCGACATGCCCGTCTTCCTGCTGCTCCTGTCCCTCCTGCTCGCTGCCTTGCCGGCCATGGCCCAGGAGGCTCCGGCGGCCGACCCGCAGCACAAGGTCGAGGAGTTCACCACGCTCCTGGCCGACCCGGACGTGCAGGCCTGGCTGCGGGAACGGGCGGGGGAGCTGGCAGCCGCACCCGCGGCACCGGTCCCGGCCACGAATATGGGGGGCAGCGCGCTGAGCGGTGCCTTTCATGAGCTCGAGGCACGGCTGGACGTCCTGCTGGCCGGCCTGCCCCGCCTGCCGGCCGACCTCGCCACGGCCGGCGACCGTCTCGCCCGAGAGATCGCCGAGGTGGGGCCGCTGGGGGCCCTGCTCCTGGTGCTGGGCTTCGTGGCGCTGGGGCTGGGGACGGAGTGGGTGTTCTGGCACTCGACCCGGTCGGTGCGCCGCCACATCGCCACCGCACCCATCGACACGCTCAGGCAGCGGCTGCGGATCATCGGCATCCGCTTCCTGTTCGGCCTGTGCTGGATCGGCGCGTTCGCTGTCGGCAGCCTCGGCGCCTGCCTCCTGTTCCCCTGGCCGGCCTTCCTGCGCTCTTTGCTCCTGGGTGCCCTCGCAGTGATCCTGGCGGTCCGCTTCACCCTGGTGATCGCCCGGTTCCTCCTTTCGCCCGGCAACGAGAAGCTGCGGATCGTGCCGACCACCACGGAGGCCGCCTGGTTCTGGACCCGGCGGCTGGCGGTCTTCTTCGGCTACCTGGCATTCGCCTGGGTGGTGCTTGACCTGGTGGCCGCGGTGGGGATCACCGAGGTGTCGATGCGGCTCTTGGGCTACGTGCTCGGGCTGGCCGCCCTGGTCATCCTGGGCGAGGCGATCTGGCGGCAGCCGCCGCGCCAGCCGGGCGCACCGCGTCCGGCCACGGCCCTCCGGGTCGGGATGATCGCCTATATCGCCTTCGCCTGGCTGGTCGGCCGCGTGCTGAACGTCGTGCCGCTGTTCGACGTGATGATCGTGGTCCTGCTGCTGCCGCTGGCCATCCGGATCTCGCACCGCGCAGTGCTGCACCTGCTGCGGCCGGGCGATCTGGACGGCGATGGCCTGCTGGGCGACCAGCCGGCGCCCCAGCAGCCGCCCTCGGCCTGGACCGTGGTGATCGAGCGCGGGCTGCGCCTGGCGTTCTTCGCGATCGGCGCCTGGATCATCATCAGCGGCTTCGGCGTCGACATGAACATGATGCGCACGAGCGACGACCTGCTGGGCGTGTTCCTGCGCAACCTCCTGCGCGCGCTGGCGATCCTGCTGGTGGCCGACCTTTTGTGGCAGCTCGCCAGGACCGCGATCGATCATCACCTGGTGCATGCCGCAGCCGGCAGCGAGGCCGACCCCACCGAGGTCATCCGCCGCCGCCAGCGGGTCCGCACCCTCCTGCCGATCCTGCGCAACGTGCTGTTCGTGGTGCTGATCACCATGGCAGTGCTGATGGCGCTCTCGTCCCTGGGCGTGGAGGTGGGCCCGCTCATCGCCGGGGCGGGCGTGGTCGGCGTGGCGATTGGCTTCGGCGCGCAGACGCTGGTCAAGGACGTGATCAGCGGGATCTTCTACCTGCTCGACGACGCCTTCCGCATCGGCGAGTACATCGTCAGCGGCAGCTACAAGGGCACGGTGGAGAGCTTCTCGCTGCGCTCGGTCAAGCTGCGCCACCAGCGCGGCTCGCTCTATACCGTCCCGTTCGGCGAGCTGGGTGCGATCCAGAACATGAGCCGCGACTGGGTGATCGACAAGCTGACGATCAACGTCACCTATGACACCGACCTGGACAAGGCCAAGAAGATCATCAAGCAGATCGGCAAGGAGCTGCTGGCCGACGAGGAGCTGGGGCCGGGCTTCATCCAGCCGCTGAAGATGCAGGGTGTCAGCAGCTTCGGTGACTTCGCCATGCAGATCACGCTGAAGATGATGACCTATCCCGGCAAGCAGTTCACCATCCGCCGCAAGGCCTATGCGATGATCAAGCGGGCATTTGCCGAGAACGGCATCCAGATCGCGGTGCCGACCGTGCGGGTCGCCGGCACGGATGCGCATGAAGGTGCGGAGGCAGTCGCCGCCAAGGCCGCCAACGACGTGCTGGCGGCCAAGGCGGCGCAGGCATGACGCCAGGCGGGACCGAGGCGGCCCCGCCTGCCGCTCACCACTCCTCGTCGAACCCGCCGCCCATGTCGTCGACCTGCGGGACTTCCTCCTCGTAGCCCGCATCGGCCTGGTCCAGCTCCTCCTCGGCCGGCGCCTCGTCCACCGGAGCGGCCTCGGCCACGCCCGGGTCGAACATCGACATCAGCATGTTGCCGAGGATCATGCCGCCGGCCACGCCCATGGCCGTCTGCATGGCACCGGCCAGGAAGCCGCCGCCCTGGCCGCCCTGGAACATGCCCGGCCGGTAGCCCGGCGCGTGGACGGGGGCGGGAGGCGGCATGACGTTGCGCCCGCCACCACCGGCACCGCCGCCGCCGAAGATGTTGGAAAGGAAGCCGCCGCCACCGGCGGGCTTCTGTGCCGCGGCCTGCTGGTTCTGCAGCTTCCACTCCAGCTCGCGGATCTTGTTCTGGCTCTCCGCCTGCGCGTGCTCCAGGAAGAACGCCATCTGGGTGATGTAGTACTTCGTCTGCGGATTCTGCTGCAGCAACTGGTCGATCTGGCGCTCCGCCTCCGGGTCGCGCTCGGCCTCCAGCTTCTTCATCCGCTCGAAGAAATCGTTGATCGCCTTGCGATCTTCTTCAGTCACGCTTGCCTCCTGGGATCTGGCCACGACAGGGCGCCGGCAGGTCGGGGTCGACCTCCGGTCCATGCGCTGCTCGGCCATGTCGCTGCATCAACGGGGGATTTGGGGAGGGATTCTGGGCACATCGACAACAACCCCGAGATCGATGCCGGCCGCCATTGGCCGACAGGGAAATCGGGGGTCCGACATCACGGCCTGCCGATCGGCAGGCCGCCAGAGGGGCCCGGACCCCGTTCGCCTCCCAGTTAGGGGGCCAGCCGGCGCCGATCAAGCGGGCAGCCGGCGGCGTCACACTAAGTTACGAACTCCTGAGCCCGCACGCCCGAGCCGGCTACAGGATCGCCACCTCGGTCGGCACCGCCTGGACCTTGTCGATCCGGTGGCCTTCCAGCTCCACCACCTGGAACCGCCAGCCACGCCAGTCGAACGCCTCGCCGGCCTTGGGGATCCGGCCGAGCTGCGCCAGCACGAAGCCCGCCAGGGTCGCGTACTCGTCGTTCGCCATGCCGCTCGCGCCCAGCGTGCGCTCCACCGCGTCGATCGGCATCCGCCCGTCCAGCAGCCAGCTGCGCTCGCCCGCTTTCACCGCATCGGGCAAGGCGTCGGCCGCCAGTTCGGGCAGGTCGCCGGCGATCGCCGCCAGGATGTCGGTGGGCGTCACCAGGCCCTCGAACGAGCCGTGCTCGTCCAGGACGATCGCGAGATGGACGGTCGAGGTCTTGAAGCGCTCCAGGGCCTTCAGGACGGGCAGGTTCTCGGGGATGTAGAGGGGCTCGCGCAGGGCGGCGGTCAGGTCGATCCGCCCCGACTGGCGCTGCTGCTCCAGGAGATCCTTGGCATGGACGATGCCCAGTACGGCATCGACCTCGCCCCGGCAGACCGGGAAGCGCGAGCGGCCGCTCTGGTGGATCTCGTCCAGGATCACCTGCGGCGGATCGTCGGCATCCAGCCAGATCGCGTCGACCCGCGGCACCATGATCGAGCGGACCGTGCGTCTGCCCAGCGTCAGCACGCGCTCGATCATCGAGCTCTCCGCGGGCGAGAACACCATCTCGCCGGCCCCGCTCGACACCAGTGCTGCCACCTCCTCCGACGCTTCCGGCTCCGCCTTGCCGCCGCGCAGGATGCGCAGCACCGCCTTGGAGGTCCGGTCGCGCAGGTCGGCCGTGGTCACCCGCTTGCGCACGTTGCGCCGGCCGATCTGGTTGGCCGCCTCGATCAGGATGGAGAAGCCGATCGCGGCGTAGAGGTAGCCCTTGGGGATATGGAAGCCCAGGCCCTCGACGATCAGGCTGAAGCCGATCATCAGCAGGAAGCCCAGGCACAGGATCACCACGGTCGGGTGCCGGCTGACGAAGGCCATGAGCGGCTTGCTCGCCAGCATCATCACGGCGATGGCGACCACCACCGCGATCACCATGACCGAGAGCTCGCGCACCATCCCGACCGCGGTGATCACCGAGTCCAGCGAGAATACGGCATCCAGCACCACGATCTGGGCGATGACGTGCCAGAACACCGCGTGCGCCCCGCTGGTCTCCTTGGCGCCGTGCGAGCCTTCCAGCCGCTCGTGCAGCTCCATCGTGCCCTTGAACAGGAGGAAGGCGCCGCCGAGGATCAGGATCACGTCGCGCCAGGAGATCTCCGAGCCGAGCAGCGTGGTGATCGGCTGGGTGAGGGTGACGATCCAGGAGATCGACGCCAGCAGCACCAGCCGCATCACCAGCGCAAGCGACAGGCCGATCAGGCGCGCGCGGTCGCGCTGCTCGGGCGGCAGCTTGTCCGCCAGGATCGCGATGAACACGAGATTGTCGATGCCCAGCACGATCTCGAGCACGATCAGCGTCGCGAGACCCGCCCAGGCCGCCGGATCGGCCATCCACTCCAGGAACATGCCTAGCCCTCCCGCCGGCGGACCGGGCGGCGAAGCCCGGCGGAAGGACTACAGAACGAAGGCTCGTCGGCGGGCATGTACATGGTCTGGATGGTGAATGGGCCTGTCCAGCCTAGCCGTGCCGGCGCCCGGCCGGAAGCGGGCCTACCGGGGTGCCGCCGTGAGCATCACCAGCGGCCGCTGCCGGGGCGCATCTGCCGAGGCTCCAGCCGGATCGGCAGGGCGGCCCGGATCGCCCGGTCGGCGGCCGGCTCGATATGCGCCGGGTAGTGCTCGGCCAGGATGGCGCGCACCCGGGCGCGGGCACGGGTCACCATGTCGGTGGAGCCCTGCTCCTGCCATTCCTTGGGCGAGACCCGATCGGCCACGACCGGGTAGGCATATTCCTTCTGCATCAGCCCGAGCGTCTGGGCATGGCCCAGATAATGGCCGGGGCCTTCCAGGCAGACCTCGCGCATGGCGTCGAGCGACAGGCTCTCCTCGGTGACCTCGATGCCCTTCACCGTGCGCAGCACCGCACCCAGCATGTCGTCGTCGATCACGTAGCTTTCCAGGCAGGAGCCCAGCAGCGAGGCGTGCATGCCGACCGATTCGTAGACCAGGTTGAGGCCGGCCTGGCCGGCCAGCACGTCGGTATAGCCCTTCTCGTAGCCGGCCTGGGCATCCGGCAGCTTGCTATCGCTCATGCCGGCGGCACTGCCGGTCGGCAGGTCGTAGAACCGCCCCATCTGGGCGCAGGCCGCGGTGAGCAGGGCCTGCTCGCCGGAACCGCCCGACATCGCCCCGGTGCGCAGGTCCGACACGAACGGCCAAGGGCCGAAGATCGCCGGTGCGCCGGGCTTCAGCGCATTGACGTAGACGAGGCCGGCCAGGCACTCGGCCACCGCCTGGACCAGTGCCCCGGCCAGGGCCGCGGGTGCCGTGGCGCCGGCCTGGCCAGCGGAGAGCAGCAGCACCGGCATCCCGGCATGCACGGCGGCTTCCAGGGCGGTGCATGCGTCGTCGGCAAAGCGCATCGGCGGCACGACGAAGCAGCAGGACAGGGACACGAACGGCCGCTCGCGCCAGGCGGCCTCCGAGCCGGCGATCGCATGGAGCATCGGCAGGGCGGCCTCGAGATGCTCACCCTTCACGAACGAGGTGCCGACATGCTTGGCGGTGCCGGCCAGGCAGGCATAGGCGGTGTTGATGTCCATCTCGAACGGGTCGGGCAGGTCGCGCGGCACCACCGAGCGCTGGTAGAAGTGGACATTGTCCAGCCGGTCGACCAGGCGGGCGATGTCGTAGAGGTCGTGCAGGGTCGATTCGCGATACCGCCCGGTGACGGCGTCGACCATGGTCACCGCGGCACCGGCCGTGCCGAAATGGACGCGGCTGCCGGACGGGTCGAGGTCCAGGTGCCGGTTGCGCGCGCAGAGCGGAAAGCCCCGGGCGGCGCGGGCGACGACATCCTCGACCAGGGCGCGCGGAAAATGGATGCGCCCGCCGCGATACTCGGCGCCGATCGCGGTCAACGCCGCCACGGTCGAGGGCAGCGGCTGGCCGAAGCCGATCGTCTCCAGCGCGGTGAGGGCGGCCTCGTGCACGCGTCGCACCGCCGCCTCGTCGAGGGGACGGTAGCGCCCGCCCTGGAGGCCCGCCCGGACCACGCGCGCCGCGTCGGCGAGCGGCCGGGCGCGCAGCTCACGACGAGCATCCCGGCCGCCGCGCCGCCGGCCGTTCATTTCCGGGATGCTGTCCTGCGCGGAGATCATGACCATCGTCGAGCCCTCCAGCGGCAGGATCCGGCCTGCCCGATCGAATGGCAGGCTAGGCCAAGCCTGCCTGAGCGCGCGCGTCTGGTTCCGACATGGCGCGCTCGAAGATCGTCATCCCGCGACTGCCGCGACCGGCGGAACGGCTCGCTTGGAACCGAGGTTCTGCTACAACCGTTCGGAGGCCGCCAGGATCCGGTGAGTGCGACGTTGAAGGATCTTTCATCCTTCCGGGGTGGACACTCAGCGCAACAGTCGGGATCTAACCGCGCTCGAGGATGAATTACGTGGTTGGGTGGAAACGGCCGCCGCCGATAGGGTGTGCCCCCAGCCACAGGAGGAATGTGGAAACAATGGGTTGGAGCAAGATCTTTCAGGTTGGCCTGAGCGTTGTGGCCATCCTGGTTCTTGCGTGGTGGCTGGACTGGCAGGCGGTGGTCCAGGTCGCGGACCGCGCATCGCCCTCGCTGATCCTGCTGTGCCTGCTGCTCTACGCGGCGCAGCGCTTCCTGATGGCCGGCAAGTGGCTCCTGCTCCTGCGGGTCCACGGCGTGCGCATGGGCCTCCTGCCCGCGACCTGGCTGTACAGCGCCGCGACCCTGGCCGGCTCGTTCCTCCCGGCGACGGTCGGGGGGGACGCCATGCGCGTGGGCTGGCTGTGGCGCAGCGGGGTGGATGCCAACGACGCGACCGCCTCGATCATGGTGGAGCGCATCGTCGGCGCCTTCGTGACCATGGCGATGGCGGTGGTCGGCATGGTCTGGCTGGGCCGGCTGGCGCCTCTGTCCAAGGAGATGCACGGCATGATCCTGGCAGCGGGCGTGGTCATGGCCGCCATCGCCGCCGGCCTGGCCTGGTCCTGGTTCGGACCGGCCCGGCTGCGCCTGGCGTTGAGCGAGCATCGTCTGGTGGGGCGGATCTTGGCACGCTTTCGCGCTGCCTGGCAGCGGCAGGGGCGGCGGCCGGAGGTGGTCGCGGCCTTTGCCGGCCTCACCCTGGTGGAGAGCATCTACTCCCTGGGGCTCGGCTGGCTGACGGCCCACGCACTGGGGATCGAGGTACGCTTCGTCGACCTGGCTGCCGCCTATGCCGTGGCCCTGGCCATCACCCGGCTGCCGATCACCATCGACGGCATCGGCGTGTACGAGGGGATCATGGCGCTGCTGCTGGCGACGGTGGCTGGCCTGCCCGCTGCAGAGAGCGTGGCGCTCATCCTGGTGGGCCGCATCCTGTTCCTGGTGGTGCACGGCACCGGCGCCTTGTTGTTCGCGGTCCATCAGGGGCCGCTGGTGGCCTACGCGCCGGACCGGGCCGAGCCGGCCGGCGCCGGCTAGCCGCAGCCGGCAGCAGAACCGGTGGCCGCCTCGTGCGGCCATGGCTGGACAGGCCCGGTGAGGCGCCTATATCAGCGCCATGTACATCTTCGAAATCCTGCTGGTGCTCCTGGTCCTCGCCACCGCGGGGGTGCTGATGGTCGGACTGGTAGGGTTCTTCCGCGGCGGTGAGTTCAACCGCAAATACTCGAACGTGCTGATGCGCTGGCGGGTAGGGCTGCAGTTCGCGGCACTGGCGGTGCTGGCGATCCTGTTCCTCGCCTACAGCTAGCGGCTCGGGATCGGGCGATGGTCCAACTCACCAGGATCTACACGCGGGGCGGCGACCAGGGTCGGACGTCCCTGGGCGACGGCACCAGGGTCGCCAAGCACGCGCTCAGGGTCGAAGCCTACGGCAATGTCGACGAGGCCAATGCGACCATCGGGCTCGCCCGGCTGCACGCCGAGGGCGATTACGATGCGATGCTGGCGCGCATCCAGAACGACCTGTTCGACCTCGGCGCCGATCTCTGCCGCCCGGACGACGGCAGTGACGGTCGCCTGCGAGTGAGCGATGCCCAGGTCGACCGTCTGGAAGCGGAAATCGACCGGCTGAACGCGGCACTGCAGCCGCTGCAATCCTTCGTGCTGCCGGGCGGCAGTGCGCTGTCGGCCTGCCTGCATCTGGCCCGCACCGTCGTCCGCCGCGCCGAGCGCGGCGTGGTGGCGCTGGCCGAGCAGGAGGCGGTGAATCCGGCGGTGGTCCGCTACCTCAACCGGCTGTCCGACCATCTCTTCGTCCTGGCCCGCGCGGCCAACGACGACGGTGCCGGCGACGTGCTCTGGGTGCCGGGCGTCCATCGCTGAAGGAGTGGCCCCGCGGGAGGGCCGTCACCGGCGTCGGTCGGTCGCAGCGCACCGGCGGCGCTGATTGACACGCATCAAGGCGCGTCTTATCGCCCTTGTGCGTTGCAATACGAATCGGGTTACCGACGGCGGGAAGCGCTTGTTGAAGCCGCGTCGGATGAAACAGGTGGCGCAATGAAGGTCCTGGTACCCGTCAAGCGGGTCGTCGATTACAACGTCAAGATCAGGGTCAAGGCGGACCGGTCCGGCGTCGACATCGCGAACGTGAAGATGTCGATGAACCCGTTCGACGAGATCGCCTGCGAGCAGGCGATCCGCCTGAAGGAAGCGGGGGTCGCGACCGAGATCATCGCCGTGTCGGCCGGCGAGCCGAAGGCGCAGGAAACCCTGCGCACCGCGCTGGCCATGGGGGCCGACCGCGCCATCCTGATCGAGAGCACGGACGAGCTGCAGCCGCTCGCGGTCGCCAAGCTCCTGGCGGCGATCGTGAAGAAGGAGGATCCCCAGCTCGTCCTGATGGGCAAGCAGGCGATCGACGACGACAGCAACCAGACCGGCCAGATGCTGGCTGCCCTCCTGGGCTGGCCGCAGGCGACCTTCGTCAGCCGGCTGACGGTGGCGGACGGCCAGGCCGAGGCCGGGCGCGAGGTCGACGAGGGCATCCAGACGATCGCGGTGAAGCTGCCGGCGGTGCTGACCGTGGACCTCCGGCTGAACGAGCCGCGCTACGCCTCCCTGCCCAACATCATGAAGGCCAAGAAGAAGCCGCTCGACGTGGTCAAGCCCGCCGATCTCGGCGTCGATGTCGCCCCGCGCCTCCAATACGTGCAGGTCGAGGAGCCGTCCGCCCGCAAGGCCGGGGTGAAGGTCGGCTCGGTGCAGGAGCTGGTGCAGAAGCTGAAGACGGAAGCGGGAGTCCTCTGATGAGCGTGCTGGTCGTGGCCGAACTCGACGGCGGCGCCGTCGCCAAGGCTTCCCTAGCGGCGATCACCGCTGCCGGTCAGCTCGGCGGCGATGTCGACCTGCTCGTCATGGGCTCGGGCGTGGATGGCTCGGCTGCCGGCAAGGTGGCGGGCGTGCGCAAGGTGCTGGTAGCCGATGCGGCCCATCTGGCGCATCCCTCGGCCGAGGACGCGGCAGCGCTGCTCGTCCAGCTCGCCCCCGCCTATGACCATCTGGTCGCCGCCTCCACGAGCTTCGGCAAGAACGTGATGCCGCGCGCTGCGGCGTTGCTCGACATCGCCCAGGTGAGCGACGTGATCGAGGTGCTGGGGCCGGACCGGTTCAAGCGCTTCATCTATGCGGGCAATGCGCTGGCGACCGTGGTCAGCACCGACGCCAAGCGGGTCCTGACCATCCGGCCGACCGCGTTCGCACCGGCCGCCGCCGAGGGCGGCTCGGCCAGTGTCGAGCCGGTCGACCTGCCGGCACCCAGCGACCTTTCCAGCTTCGTCGGCCAGGAGGTCAGCCAGAGCGAGCGGCCGGAGCTCACCTCCGCGCGGGTCGTCGTCTCCGGCGGGCGCGGCATGGGCTCGGGCGAGAACTTCAAGCTCCTGGACGAGCTGGCGGACGTGCTGGGTGCCGCGGTCGGCGCCAGCCGCGCTGCGGTCGATGCCGGCTTCGTGCCGAACGACTTCCAGGTCGGGCAGACCGGCAAGATCGTGGCGCCCGACCTCTATGTCGCCGTCGGCATTTCCGGTGCCATCCAGCATCTGGCCGGCATGAAGGATTCCAAGGTCATCGTCGCGATCAACAAGGACGAGGAGGCGCCGATGTTCCAGGTGGCCGACTACGGCTTGGTGGGCGACCTGTTCAAGCTGATCCCCGAGCTCACCCAAGAACTGAAGCGAGCCAAATCATCCTGACCTCCCGACGCAACCGGAGCCTCCAGCCGATGACCGAGCCCGCGCAGCTCCCCCCGCTCCCGGAGATCGCCACGATCGGGGTGATCGGCGCCGGTCAGATGGGCAGCGGCATCGCTCAGGTAGCAGCACTCGCCGGCTACCGGGTGAAGCTGGTCGACATCAATCCCGAGCAGCTTGCGGCCGCGATGAGCAAGATCGCGGTCGGCCTCGACCGGCAGATCAGGAAGGGCCTGTTGGACGAGGCGGCCAGGACGGCTGCCATGGATCGCATCACCGCGTCCGGTGCGCTGGAGGATCTCGCCGACTGCGAGCTGGTGGTGGAGGCCGCCACGGAGAACGAGCAGGTCAAGAAGGCGATCTTCCGGGACCTGCTCGTCCATCTGCGCAAGGACGCGATCATTGCGTCCAACACCAGCTCGATCCCGATCACCCGGCTGGCAGCGGCGACCGACCGGCCGGAACGCTTCATCGGCATGCACTTCATGAACCCGGTGCCGGCCATGAAGCTGATCGAGGTGATTCGCGGGATCGCGACCGAGGAGGATACCTATCTTGCGATCCGCGAGGTGACGGAGCGGCTAGGCAAGACGCCGGTCACGGCCGAGGACTTCCCGGCCTTCATCGTCAACCGGATCCTCCTGCCGATGATCAACGAGGCGGTCTACACGCTCTACGAGGGTGTCGGGAACGTCGAGAGCATCGACACGGCGATGCGCCTGGGCGCCAACCACCCGATGGGCCCGCTGGAGCTCGCGGACTTCATCGGCCTCGATACCTGCCTGGCGGTCATGCAGGTCCTCTACGAGGGGCTGGCCGACAGCAAGTACCGGCCTTGCCCGCTGCTCGTGAAATATGTCGAGGCCGGCTGGCTCGGCCGCAAGGTCAAGCGCGGCTTCTACGACTATCGCGGCGAGCAGCCTGTCCCGACCCGTTGACGCGTCCGGCGTCGGCGTGGCGGAATGTCCTGCCCCGGCCGGCTGCCGTGAGGCTCTGGTGAGGAAGGAAGGCGCGGTGGCAACACGGAACGGGCTGTTCTGGGCGTTCCTCGGGCTCCTTTGCCTGCCGGCGACGGCACAGGCGGTAGAGCTCGCCTCGCATCGCGCTGCCTACCGGCTGAGCCTGGCCGAGGGCGGGGACGGCGCGGTGACCTCCGTCCGCGGCGGTCTGGTCATGGAATGGAAAAAGGCCTGCGACGGCTGGACGAGCAGCCAGCGTCTGGCCTTCCAGGCCGGGCAGGCCGAGGGGCCGCCCTTCTCCTATGACGTCCGCTTCTCCTCCTGGGAGTCGGACACGGACGACCGGCTGCATTTCTCCATGCGCTCCTTCGACAATGGCAAGCCGGCCGAGGAGTTCAGGGGCGAGGCATCCCTGCCGGAGAGCGGCGGCGACGGGCGCGCAGAATTCTCCGTCCCGCCGGGCAAGTCGGTAGCCCTGCCCGCCGGCACCCTGTTCCCGACCAGGCACATCAAGGCGCTGATCGCGGCCGCGGAGCGGGGCGAGAGCTTCGTGTCCGTGCCGGTGTTCGATGGCAGCGGCCTGGATGCGCTCAGCAACGTCAGCGCGGTGATCGGCCGGAACTGGCCGGGCGAGGCCGGACGGCCCGCCGCCTGGACCATGAACCTCGCCTATCACAAGTTCACCGACTACTCCGAGGAGCCGGAGTTCCAGCTGAGCTTCCGCCTGCGCGCGGATGGCGTCACCGACGACATCACGCTGGATTACGGCCAGTTCGTGTTGCATGGCACGCTGGACGAGCTGGAGCAGCTCCCGGCCCCCACCTGCGACTGACGCCGACGGCCCCGTCGCCGGAACGACGGGGCCGCCAGGACCAAGGTCAGGAGGGGACGGCTTCCAGTTCCTCGCGCACGCTCGGGCGGCCGGTCACGGCCTGACGAGCCCGGCTCGACCTGCGGCGTGCGGAGGGTGCTGCCTGGGCGCAGCCGATCGCCAGGATCGCCGTATAGAACATCGCGATCGCCGGCATCTGGATCGAGAAGTCGACCAGGGCATGCAGCCCGACCAGCAGGGTCGCACCCACGGCCGCCAGAGTGAACACCCGGTCGCGCCGCCGCCGGAACAGGCCGCGCAGGCAGGCCCCGAACAGGATGGCCATCGCACCGTAGAGCAGGATGGTGGCCGGGATCCCGATCTCCAGGAGATGCTCGACGTAAGTGTTGTGCGCGAGGTCGTAGATCAGGTGGAAGCGCTCGTCATTGTGCGCCTGGAACACCGCCTGGAACGAGCCCAGGCCATGGCCGAGCCAGGGGCGGTCCGCGATCAGGCCGAACGAGATGATCCAGGCGGCGAGCCGGCCGGCACCCCCCTGGTCGAACTGCATGTCGAGCTGCTCCAGCCGGGCCAGCACGCCCTCGCCGCTGGCTGCGACGATCCACACACCCGCTGCCGCCACGACCAGAACCGCGGTGGCGATCATGCTGGCGCGCGGCCGGGTGGCGACCAGCGCGATGATCACCATCATGGGCAGCGCCAGCGCGGCGCTCAGGAAGCCGCCGCGCGAGTGGCTGAGGATCGAGGCAGTGGCGACGACGAAGAAGGCGCCGAGCTTGATCAGCAGCGCCGGCCGGACGTTCTGGAAGGTGTCCACCAGATAGGCGCGCAGGCTGGAGCCGGGTGATTCCTCGAGATCCTGGATGATGTGGGCGAGGATCAGGACGAGGCCGAGATTGGCGAAGGTCGCCCAGGAGTTGCGGTTGACGAAGGTCGAGGTGACGTCGCCGACATAGGCCACCGGCCCGAACCCGGCCACGGTCTCGAACTCCAGGCCCCACGCGATCAGGCCATAGACGGCATAGAGAGTGATCACCGCCATCATCACGTGGTGGAGCAGGACGGCGAGCCGGCGGTCGGTGGCCGCCACCAGCACCGCGATGAACAGCCCCACATAGCCGGTGAAGCGGACGAGCTGGAATATGCCGGCGTCGGGGTCGATGGAGATGGACCCGACGCCGGTGCCGTCGGGGGCATAGGACCAGCCGGGATGGGCGAAGGGGGTGCCGATCTGTGGCAGCACCTGCACGATGCACCAGCCGATCACGACCAGGACCAGGAGGCCGGCCAGCAGGACCGGTGCGGTAAATGGTCGCCGCTCGGGCAGTGCCGGCAGCAGCACCGCCAGTGCCGCGGTCGCCAGGCCCAGCACCGTCAAGGTGAGGGCCGCCAGGGGGATGACGCTGCCGAGGGGCCAGGGGGCGATCGCCAACAGCAGGGAAAGCCAGACTGTGAGGGCTGCACGCAGATGCCACGCGGACATGGGGTTCCTTGCCGTATTCTTGCCACGTACCGGTTTGAGACCTGAAATTCACCCCAGACAACAAAAGAATGTGCGTCAAAAGCGAACATGATGCACCCTTGTTCAGAGGGACGAAATCCGTATCATCGGAAGGAGAGAAATGGAGGTACGTCCATGCGACGGGTACTGCTTTCGGCATGCGCTGGCCTTGCGCTTGTGGCCGGTATTGGTTTTGCGGGCGCGGCTTCGGCCCAGGAACAGGTCGTGCCGCGCACCGAGGTGATGACGGTCTTCGGTGAGGCCACCGACGTCACCGTGGTTCGCGCCACGCTGTTCGAGCTTTATGGCGCCTGGCCGCAGGGCTTCGAGCCGCGGGCGACGCGGCCGGTGCCGGCTGGCTGGAGCGCGGATCTGCCGGTCACGCTGCGCGGTGAGGGCTACTACAACGCGAAGCTCTACTGGAAGTTCAACAGCGACTCCGGGCTGTTCGAGCCGAAGGCGCGTATCGCGTTCTATCGCTCGCTCTCGCCCGAGGACGTGATCGCCAACGGCGATTTCCGCCTCGGCCTGGCTTCGCCTGGCGGTGAGCCCTTCCAGGATGCGAGCGGCAATCCGATCATCAATCCCGTGACCCTCACGCCGGTTGAAACGGTCAGCCCGACCGCCACCGGCTTCGGTGCGTGAACCTGATCAGGATTGTTGGCTGATGCGCGCTTCGTCCGTGGGGAGGCTCTTTCCGTGGGCGGGGCGCGCCGCCGTCTGCTTACTGCTGGCGGCGGGCCTCTACTTCGCCGCCGGTCAGTTCGCGGCGACCATCGAGCGCGTGGGTGCACCCTCGGCGGTGGCCATGCTCGCTGCCTCCGACTCCGTTGCGCCACAGGCAGTGCGCCGTGCCGAGGACGTATGCTCTGTCGGCCTGGAGCAGGCGAGGACAGCGGATGCGCTGCGCTACTGCGGCATGATCGGCCTGGTCGAGCTCCCGGGTGCGACACCATCGGAGCAGGCTGATCGGTATCGTCAATCAGCCGAGTTCTTGAAGGCGTCGCTCGACCGGTCACCGTTCAACGGCGCCACCTGGCTCTATCTCGCCGTGGCCATGCAGGCGATGGGTGATCGGGCGAATGCCGCGGAAGCGTTCGACACTTCCTACGAGGTAGATGCGATCGCCGCGGGCATGGCCGGAATGCGCGTGAGCATCGGGCTCGGCATGCTGGACGCGCTGAAGCCGATCACGCTGTGGAGCCTCGACGCAGAGATCCAGTCGCTCGGCCGGCGCAACATCCGCTACCTGCACGGCCTCGCACGCACGCCTGGTCAGTTGCAATATGTGGCTACCACCTTGATGGTGGACCCACAGCTGTTCGCCCGCTTCATGCGCGAGGTGAACGCACCACCTCCCGGGGTTGCTCGTCGATGAAGTTCATGCTCGGCGTTGTCGCCGCCTTGGCCCTGGCGCCGATCCTTCCTTCCCAGGCAGCGCAGTACAGCACGGTCACCGCAGCGGATATCGAATCGCTGCTGAATGGGCCGGACCAGGACAAGTCGGTCGCGACCTTCTACATCGCCGGCGTGATGGATGCGCTGTCCCTGCAGAACTCGATGCTCGAGGAGCAGGGCATGCCGCTCTTCTGCCCGCCTGAGCAGGAGGACCTGCGTGCCGTGACGCTCGGGCCGAAGCTCGCAGAGCATATCGGCGAACTGCGCAAGCGCGCCCGGTCCAAGGACTCGCTGGGGAGCATCACCGCCGGCACCATCCTGACCGTCATGCTGTCGGGCGAGTACCCCTGCGAGATCGACCCGCAGGGGGGCACGCTGGTGCCGCCTACCACGGCACCCTGACGCGTCGGCGGTTAGCGCCCCCAGCGCAATGCGGGGGTGTGCACCGGCGCATCCCATAGCCCGGTCAGCCGGTCATCGAGGGCGGTGACCGTCAGCGAGCAGCCGGCCATTTCCAGCGAGGTCGTGTAGTTGCCGACCAGGGAACGCGCGACCTTCACCCCCTTGGCGTCGAGCTGCCGGCTGGCCTGCTCGAACATCAAATAGAGCTCCATCAGCGGCGTGCCGCCGAAGCCGTTGACGTGGAGCAGCACGGGCTGGCCGGGCTTCGGCGCCAGGTCCTGCAGGATCGCGGTCACCATCTCCTCGGCGATCGCGTCGGCGCGGGCCAGCTTCTCCCGCCGGCGACCCGGCTCGCCATGGATGCCGACCCCCATCTCCATCTCGTCCTCGCCGAGCGTGAAGGTCGGCGAGCCGGCGGCCGGCACGATGCAGGAACTGAACGCCACGCCCATCGAGGCGGTGCGCGCGGCGACATCGTCGCCCAGTGCCTTGAGGGCGGCCAGGTCGGCGCCGGTCTCGGCCGCGGCACCGGTGATCCGCTCGACGATCATGGTGCCCGCGACGCCGCGCCTTCCGACGGTGAAGCTCGAGTTCTCGACCGCCACGTCGTCGGCCACCAGCACGGTGGCGCTCTCGCCCTCCAGCATCTCGGCAGCCATCTCGAAGTTCATGACGTCGCCGGAATAGTTCTTCACGATCCAGAGCCAGCCGGCGCCACCGTCGACCGCCGCCGCCGCGGCCACCATCTGGTCGGGCGTGGGCGAGGTGAAGACGTGGCCGGGGCAGGCGGCATCCAGCATGCCGTGGCCGACGAAGCCGGCATGGAGCGGCTCGTGGCCGGACCCGCCGCCCGAGAGCAGCGCCACCTTGCCCGGCCGCGGCGCATCCTTGCGCCGCACGAAGGTCGGGTCGAACGCGACCTCGACCAGATCGCCGTGGGCCAGGGCGAAGCCGCGCAGGCTCTCGCTCAAGATGTCGTCGACGTCGTTGATGAACTTCTTCATGCGTTTCCTCCCTCGGATGGTTCGAGCGGCTGCCGGGTGACCGTGCCGGCCTCCTTGTCGATCACCAGCCGGCCACGATGGAAGCCCGTCACCGAGGGCCGGTGCGCGATCGACACGATGGTCGCCTCGGGCAGGCGCTCGACCACCATGCGGTACATGGCCTCCTCGGTGGCCTCATCCAGCGCCGAGGTGGCCTCGTCGAGGAACAGCCAGTCGGGCCGGAGCAGGAGGGCGCGGGCGAAGGCCAGGCGCTGCTGCTCGCCAGGGGACAGGCTCATTGCCCAGTTGGCGACATCGTCCAGCCGGGTGACCAGATGCCCCAGGCGGCAGGCGGTCAGCGCCGCGCGCAGGGCCTCGTCATCCTCGGCGCCGGGCGTGCGGGGATAGAGCAGCGCCTCGCGCAGCGTGCCGATCGGCATGTAGGGCTTCTGCGGGACGAACAGCACATGGCTGTCTGCCGGGGTGCGGACGCTGCCGGAGCCGAACGGCCACAGCCCGGCCAGCACCCGGAACAGGGTGGTCTTGCCGCTGCCGGACGGGCCTTGGAGCACCAGCCGGTCGCCGGGCTCGATCGTCAAGTCGACGTCGCGCAGGAGCGGCGTGCCGTTGGGCAGGTGGACGTTCACCTGCCGGATCGTCAGCTCCCTGCCCGGGTGCGGTGCCACCTCGATCCCGGGTTCCTCGCGCTGCTGGCGGCGGGCCTCGATCATCGCGTCGCTGAACGTGGTCAGCCGGTCGACCACCGCCTTCCAGTCCGCCAGGACCGTGAAGTTGTCGACGAACCAGGACAGGCTGCTCTGGACCTGGGCGAACGCGCCCGCGGTCTGGGTGAGCGCGCCGAACGGGATCTGGCCCGAGAAGTAGCGTGGCGCCTGCATGACCACCGGGAAGATGCTGGCGACCTGGCTGTAGAAGACGGTCAGCCAGGTCAGCCGCTTGTAGTAGGTCATGTACTGCCAGTAGGTGTCGTAGATCCTGCCGAACGCCTGCTGGAGCCGGCTGCGCTCCTGCATCTCGCCACCATACAAGGCAATGCTCTCGGCGTTCTCGCGGGTGCGCACCATGCGGTAGCGGAAGTCCGCGTTGTAGCGCTCCAGCTCGAAATTGACCCTGACCAGGGGGCGGCCGATCCGGTAGGTGAGCCAGGAACCCAGCACGGCATAGACGATGGCCGTCCAGAACATGTAGGCCGGCACCTCGATGCCGCCCATCACCGGCAGGGTGATGGAGCCGGACAGGTTCCAGAGCACGACCGTGAAGGTGATCAGCGTCGCCACCTCCATGATCAGGCCTAACCCAAGGCTGAGCGTGGTCCGGGTGAAGGATTCCACGTCCTGCTCGATCCGCTGCTCCGGGTTGTCCGTTCCGGTATGGGCCAGCTCCATCCGGTAGTAGGTGCGGTCGCGCAGCCAGTCGCTGAAATAGACATCGGTCAGCCAGCGCCGCCAGCGAATGGTCAGGAACAGGGTGAGCCAGTAGCGATAGACCGCGATCACCAGATAGACGACAACTAGGCCAACCCAGGAGAAGAACAGGGCCTCGAAGCTGTCGAAGGACAGCAGCAGCCGCCAGAAGGTCGCCGCGTCCTTCTCCTGCAGGGCCGTGTAGAAGTCACGGTTCCAGCTGTTGAGGTTCTTGCTCATCCAGACGAGGAAGAACCCCATGGCGATGATCACGCCCAGCAGGCCCAGGGCCAGGAACCGTTCCTCGGACTTGAGGAAGTAGGGCTTGGCCAGCGCCCAGACCTTGCCCAGGACATGGCCGGTATCGGCGATCTTCCTGGTCAGGTCGCGGCCGCGCCCCGTCTTCGCAGTCTTGCCCTCGGCCGTACCGATCAATGCGGGTCTCCATGGTCCTGGCGTGGCGCCGGATCATAGGAACAGGGGTTTGGCGCGAAAGCCACACCCATGCAATTCCCCGCGAGCGGCGCGTGAGATCAGCCGCCGGCAGCCCGCTCCCGGGCGAGCTTCTGCCGATAGGCCTCGGCCTCCCAGCCCATCAGGGCTGCCACCTCCTCGGGCGGCAGATAGACCATCTCGGCATCGGCCGGGAAGCGCTCCAGGACCAGGGCCAGGCACAGGGCTAGCTCGTCACCCGCCGGCCCGAGATCGGCCCGGACCAGGGCGCCGACGCCCTCGACCAGGGCCAGCTTCGCCGTCTCGCCCTCCGGGACTGCTTCGGCGGTGATCGGCAGTTGCGCTATCCGGTCGGCCAGGAAGATGGCGTGGTCCGGCCAGCCGACCCCGCCCGTGGCGAGTGCGACCCGGCGCGGGTCGAGGGCCACCTCGTGGACCTTGGCGTGGACCGGCAGGCGCCAGCCGGGCGAGGCGGCCAGCACCCGCTGGAGCTGCGGCAGGTCGGGCTCGTCCGAGGGGGCGACCGGCAGGGCCACCCGCGCCTCCAGCTCGCGATGCAGCTCCTCCAGTTCCTCGGCACTGTCGGCACCATAGACGAGGCCGTGATTCTTCAGGACCAAGACGTCGGCCGGGTGCTCGGCCATGGCCTTGGCCACCGCCCGGGTGAGCGGCACGCCCGGCATCACGTAGGGGATCCAGTGCCAGTCCAGCCCGTCAAGCCGGGCGGCGATCCGTTGCCTGCCGTCCTTCGCCGCGGCGAACGCGATCCCGGCCACCGAGTGGGTGTGGCTGACGAACCGGTGCGGCAGGAGGGCATGCAGGCTGGTCTCGATCGACGGGCGGAGCTTGCCTTCCAGGACCTCCGGCTTGGCCGGCTCGTCCTCGCCCGCCTCGATCCGCCGGCGCACGCCGGAGAGGCGCAGCGGCACGAACACGTTCTCGGCGAGCGCGTCCTTGAGCTGCAGGCCGGACGCCTTCACCCAGAGCGTGTCGTCGATCTTGACCGAGGTGTTGCCGCCGGCCGCCTGCACCACCGCCGGGTCCGCCCCGATCGCGGCCGAGAACCGTCGCAGGGCTTCCAGATCCTTGTCCACGCTCGAGGCTCCTCTGACTGCCTGGGGCGCTTGTAGCGCGCCGCATGGGCGAGCGCGAGCGTCTGGAACAGATGTACAGGAGGTGTTCAAACGAACTGGGACCGGCAGTGTCCCGGGCCCGGTTGCCGGTCGGCTCGGGTTCGTTCGTGCAGATTCGCTCCAGCGGATGACGGGCCACGACAGATCAGTCGTTGCGGCCCGCAGTGGGCCAAGCACTGAAATTGCTCGGTTTCTCGGGTTCGTTCGTGCAAAAAGACCTTTCAAGTCCCAGCATGGCGAGCATCCAGGTGTCGGGCCGCAGGATCAGGCATGATAGCTGATGCAGGACCTGGATCCTAGCAGTGGAAAGGTCGGGCCAGCGGCCTTGTGGCAGCCTGAGCTGGCGCTGCCGGAACGGCGCCGAGTTGGCGCAGCTTGCCAGCCGAGTTTGGGTCCCGGTGCAGGTCCGCTGACCTGATGCGCGCCCATCTGGCGCCACCCGTCTGAGGTGAACACGCCCGAGTTCCGTAAATCACAGTGGTATATACGAATTCACGGCCCTGTGACCAATTATCACGGTCCCGTGATGGCGGCAGGGCTTTATCCTGCTCTGTGCCGATGCCGGAACCAAGGCTGCAATAGGTTTGCCTGGGTGCCGAGGTTGCCGGGCCGGTTATCGAAGACCTGAAGATTGATCGCCGCAGTGCCATAGGGCCCCCGGAAGAGTTCTGTAGATTACTCAAGGGCGCGTGAACAATTCATGTGCGTGTCGTCGGCTGACTTCTTGAAGGGTCTGCCAAAAGCAAGCGGGGGTCATCCATGATCATCAAGAACGGTACCGAGGGCAACGATGCCATCTATGGCACATCCCAGGCAGAGCTGATTCGCGGCTTCGGCGGGCTCGACCGCATCTTCGCCCGGGCCGGCGACGACGTGGTGCTCGGTGGCGACGGCGACGACCGGATCTATGGCGGGCTCGGCGCCGATACGCTGTGGGGCGGTGCCGGCAACGACATCATTTTCACGGACCGGGAATATGTCCTCACCCTGCCCGAGGACGGGTCCGGCGACCGGGTCTATGCCGGGGACGGCAACGACCAGGTCTATGGCGAGTTCGGCGACGACTATATCGACGGCGGTGCCGGCAACGACACGCTCCATGGCGGCTTCACCGGCAACGACATCATCACCGGTGGGGCGGGCGACGACGAGATCGAGGGCCATAACGGCAGCGACCTGATCTTCGGCGCCGGTGGTGACGACCATATCAGCGGCGATGGCGACAAGTGGACGGTCGATGGCGATGACCGCCTCTTCGGTGGCATCGGCGACGACGTGATCGAGGGCTGGGAGGGCGACGATCTGCTGGAAGGCGGGTCGGGCAACGACCGGCTGGACGGCGGCGAGGGCAACGACCGGCTGATCGGCGGCACGGGTGACGACGTGCTGGTGGGTGGCGACGGCGACGACGAGATCAACGGCCTGTTCGGCGACGACGTCATGACCGGCGGGGCAGGGGCCGACACGTTCATCCTCCTGCGCATCGACGGGGATGCCGACACCATCACCGACTTCCAGGCCGGGATCGACAGGATCGATCTGCGCGGCGCGGGCAACCGGGCCGACGACGTCATCGCTTCTGCTGAAGTGATCAATGGCAGCACCGTGCTGCATCTTGGAGAGAGCCACACGGTCACGCTGACCGACGTGACCGGCATCAACGCCACCTGGTTCGGCTGAGTTCATTCGGCCCGCGGCAAGCCGCACCGGCAGTTCCCCGACCAGGAGCAAGGTGATGATGCCTACCTCCGTCCAGACCGCTCCCCGGACGCTCCCCGCGCAAGTCGCGCGAGGGCCGGCCGCGGGGCTGCCGCGCGTCGCTTTCCTCGGCCAGCCGCGCGATGGCCTGACGACCTCCGGCCCGCAGCATGGATCGGTGGCGATCGTTCTTGCCGAATTGATGCGTGCGCTGGCCGGGCAGTTCCAGCCGAGCGCCATCGCACCGGTCATGACGGGGCAGGTGCCGGGCGAGGAGCGGAATGCGGAGGGGCAAGCCGTCTATCGGGTTCCGGCAGATAACCGTCAGATCGAGAAGGCACTGGAGCTCCTGGACCCCAGGCCGATGCCCCGCTCGTTGCGGCCAGCCTACTATCGCTCCTACTTTCAGCAGGCTGCCTCGGTGCTCGCCCGGTCCAGGCCGGACCTGATTCACGTGATGTCCTGGGCGCAAGCGGCTCCATTGCTGCGTGAGGCCCTGCCGCATGTCCCCCTGGTGCTGCATCTGCACGACGACATGCTCACGCGCGTGAGCCCGGAACTGGCCGAACAGCGTATCACTCCCTTCGCTGCGGTCGTGACTTGCAGCCGCTGGCTGGCGGCTACGTTGCAGCGCCATGTTCCCCTCTATGCCGACCGGATCGTGGCGATCGGCAATGGCATCGATCCCTTGCTGTTCGGCGGACCGCCGCGGCCTCGGCCTGCCGAGGTCAGAAAGCTGGTGATGGTCGGCCGCATCTCCCCGGAGAAGGGGCCGCATGTGCTGCTCGATGCGTTCGTGCGCATCGCATCGTCCTATCCCTCCCTCACCCTGGACCTGATCGGCCCGCCCGGCTTCCTGCCCCTGAGACAGGCCAGGCTGATGGCGCGCGGCATGCCGGCGATGCAGGAGGCCGTCGACCGGCTGTACGGCAAAGGGCTCCGGCCGTTCTGGACGCAGTTGTTCAAGCCCGGCCGGCAGTTGCAGGAGCGGCTGCTCGCGACGGTCCCGAAGGAGCTGCACCGCCGCATCCGGTTCCTGGGGCCGCAGTCGCACGACCGGCTGGCGGAACTCTATCGCGAGGCCGATGTGCTGGTTCAGCCCTCGGTCTGGAAGGAGGCCTTCGGCATGCCGGTCGCCGAGGCGATGGCTGCGGGCCTGCCGGTGATCGCGTCCGCCGATGCGGGGCTGCTCGATCTGGTGGAACACGGCAGAACCGGTCTGCTCGTACCGCCGGGCGACGCCGCAGCCCTCGCCGCGGCGATCGCCGATCTGGCTGCCCATCCGGCAAGAGCACACGCCTATGGCGCTGCCGGCAGGAAGCAGGCACTGGCTTCCCACACCTGGGACGTCGTGGCGCAGCGGCTCGCCGGAGTCTACGACAGGGTGCTCACTGGAACGCTCGGGATCCGTTAGTTCTCGAATCATCCAGGGGCAGGTGCGGGACAGAGGCGTCGGGTCGAGCCTGGACGTCCGGCAGTCCGGCCAGGTCCGGCAATGGCGTGCATTGTGGACGCCGATATCGGCAGCCGTGAGCCAGTTATACACGCCGCTATTGCAGTATACGCCAGTTGCCCGGCAGAAAGGCGCCAGCACCCGGAGCCGGTGAAGGACGTCATGAAAGCCCGACTGCTTGCCCTAGCCCTGTTCGGCCTGTGGTCCTGCGGCATCGCGCAGGCCGCGGAGCCGGCCGGGATGATCGTGTACCAGACTGATTTCGGCCTGCGCGACAGTGCGGTGGCCGAGATGAAGGGGGTGGCCAAGCAGGTCGACCGGGAGCTCGAGCTGTTCGACAACACCCACGAGATCCCGCCCTTCGACATCTGGGCGGCTTCCTTCCACCTGGCCCATCTGGTGCCCTACTGGCCGCAAGGTACGGTGTTCGTCTCGGTGGTCGATCCGGGCGTCGGGACGGAGCGCGGGGCGGTGGTCGCGAAGCTGAAGTCCGGCCATTACTATGTCGGGCCGGATAACGGCTCGCTCACCCTGGTGGCCGAGCAGATCGGGGTCGAGGCGGTGCGCAGCATCGATTCCGAGAAGAACCGGCTGCCGGGCTCGGAGCACTCGCACACCTTCCACGGGCGCGACATCTTCTCCTACAACGCCGCACGCCTCGCCGCGGGCCAGGCGACGTTCGAATCGTTCGGCCCCGCCCTCGAGGGCGACGTGGTCCGGATCCCCTACCAGCATGCGGAAGTGGTGGATGGGACGGCACGGGGCGTGATCCCGATGCTCGACGTCAACTACGGCAATGTCTGGAGCAATATCGACCGGCTCACCTTCGAGAAGCTGGGCATCGCGAAGAAGGAGCCGGTCCGGGTGCGGATCTCGCGCGGGGGCGAGCAGGTCCTGGACATGGTGATGCCCTATGTCGACACGTTCGGCGACGTGCCGGAGGGCCAGCCGCTGCTCTACCTGAACTCGGTGGACGAGATGGCGCTCGCCATCAATTATGGCAGCTTCGCCGACGCCCACAGCATCGGCTCCGGCCCGGACTGGACGATCAGCCTGTCACGGCCCTGAAGGCCGCCAGTCACCGGTAAATCACCCACTGCTCCGCAACGTCGGACGCGCCCAGCCGTTGACCACGGCTGACCGTTGCCGGCGGGAATTCTGCATGACATCCGATCAGATCCTGTCCTTCCTCGTCGTGGGCGGCATGATGCTGCTCTTCATCTGGGGGCGCCTGCGCTACGACCTGGTGGCGATCATCGCCCTGATCGCGGCGCTGGCACTGGGCATCGTCCCCTATGAGGAGGCGTTCACCGGCTTTTCCGACGAGATCGTCGTCATCGTCGGCAGCGCTCTGGTGGTGAGCGCCGCGGTGGCCCGCACCGGCATCATGGAGGCGATCCTGCAGCTTGTGGCACCCAGGGTCCGGGCGGTGCCGGTGCAACTGGTCCTGCTGGTCGGCACGGTGACGGTGCTGTCCGCCTTCGTGAAGAATATCGGCGCCCTGGCGATCATGCTGCCGATCGCCTTCCAGATGGCCAAGCGCTCCCACGTCTCGCCTTCGGTGTTCCTGATGCCGATGGCGTTCGGCTCGCTGCTGGGCGGCCTCATGACCCTGATCGGGACCTCGCCCAACATCATCGTCTCCCGCCTGCGCGAGGAGATGACCGGCGAGCCGTTCCGCATGTTCGACTTCACGCCGGTGGCGCTCGGCCTGTCGGTGCTGGGCGTCGGTTTCCTGGCGCTGGCCTACCGCCTCCTGCCCGAACGGCGCGGCGCTGCGACCATGAACGAGGCGCTGGACATCAAGGACTACATCACCGAGGCCAAGGTGCTGCCGGAATCGGTGGTGGCCGGCACCAGCCTGGGCAGCCTCAACGAGCGGTTCGACCACGAGGTCAAGGTGACCGGCCTGATCCGCGGCGCCGGCCATCGGCTTTCGCCCCTGCCCGACCTCCGGCTGGAGGCGGACGACCTCCTGCTGCTCCAGGGCGAGCCGGAGGCGCTGGAGCGCGCGGTCAAGCGGGCGGAGCTGGAGCTGGAGGGGCGGCGGCGGATCGCCGAGGGCAGCAACAGCGACGACGAGATCGGCAGCATCGAGGCGGTGGTGGGCCCACGCTCCTTCCTGGCCGGGCAATCGGCAGGCCGGCTGGCGCTCTACGACAGCTACGAGGTCAACCTCCTGGCAGTCAGCCGCAGCGGGCAGCGCTTCACCGAGCGGCTGCGCGACATCACCCTGCAGGGCGGCGACGTGCTGCTGCTGAAGGGCAATCTGGCGCGGCTGCCCGAGCGGCTGAAGGAGCTGGGCTGCCTGCCGCTCGCCAAGCGCGAGCTGCGCCTGGGCAACGTGCGCAGCAGCCTTGTCCCGGTCGCGATCCTGGCCCTGGCGATGGGGCTCACTGCCGTGGGCCTGGTCCCGGTGGCGGTCGCCTTTTTCACCGCGGCCGGCGCCATGGTGGTGACCGGCGCCCTTTCGCTCCGCGAGGCCTATGACTCGGTCGAGTGGCCGATCCTGGTGATGCTGGGTGCCCTGATCCCGGTCAGCGCCTCGATCCACGCCACCGGCGGCACCGAGTTGATCGCGGGCTGGCTGTCCATGGCAGCCAATATGCTGCCGGCCTGGGGTGCCCTGGCGCTGATCATGGTGGCGGGGATGGCGGTGACGCCGTTCCTCAACAACGCCGCCACCGTCCTGGTGATGGGCCCGATCGCGGCCAGCTTCGCCACCCAGCTCGGCTACCGCCCCGACGCCTTCCTGATGGCGGTCGCGATCGGCGCCGGCTGCGACTTCCTCACCCCGATTGGCCACCAGTGCAACACGCTGGTGCTGGGGCCGGGCGGCTACCGGTTCGGCGACTACGCCCGGCTGGGCGCCCCGCTCTCGCTCCTGGTGGTGCTGGTGGGCGTGCCGCTGATCATCCTGGTCTGGGGGCTCTAGCGAGCCGGCTGCTTCGCCTCGACCTTGGGCAGGAAGCGGTCCCAGCGCACCACCATGCGCTCGTGCCGCCCCTGGCCGATCCGGTCGACCCCGTCATGCAGCTCCACCTTCCAGCCGATCCGGCGGCCCTCGACCTTGTCGACCTCGAGCGTCACGGTGACGGTGAGCCCGGGCGGGGTGGCGGCTTCGTGGCTGGCCTCGATGAACACGCCGAGCGAGCCTTCGCCCGCCTCGAAGCAGGGCTTGAGGTGGTCCAGGCAGGCCCATTCGATCAGGCCGACCATGAAGCCGGTGGCGAACACGTCCGGCATCGCCCGCCAGTCCGGGCTTTCCGGGTAGAGATGCGGGACGGTCTTGTCCGGCGGCACCAGGTAGGTGAAGCGGTGGCGGTCCCCGACCTTCAAGAGCGGCAGCATGACGGCATCTCCCCCTGGTGGGAGCGGTCGGCTTGTGTCACGAGAATGTCAAGGAACGTGGTCATGAGCGCCACGACCATGGCGGTCAGGGGAACGAAAAGCATGCTGGACAGGCTGAAGACGGTGGCACTGCACGGGGTGGCCGCGCTGGCACTGGTGGCGCTGGGTACCGGCACGGCGCAGGCGCTCGATGCGCGCTACACGGACGCCAACGGTGATCTGGTCGCCGACACGCCGACCGATCCCGCCGAGCAGATCGACCCGGACACGCTGATCTTCGCCTACACGCCAGTGGAGGATCCCGCGGTCTATGCCCAGGTCTGGCAGGGCTTCCTCGACCATATGGAGGAGGTGACCGGCAAGTCGGTGCAGTTCTTCCCGGTCCAGTCCAACGCCGCGCAGATCGAGGCGATGCGGGCCGGGCGCCTGCACGTGGCGGGCTTCAACACCGGCTCCAACCCGCTGGCGGTCAACTGCGCCGGCTTCGTGCCGTTCGCGATGATGGCGTCCAAGGACGACCAGTTCGGCTACGAGATGGAGATCATCACCTATCCCGGCTCGGGCGTGGAGAAGGTCGAGGACATCAAGGGCAAGAAGATGGCCTTTACCGCCGAGACCTCGAATTCCGGCTACAAGGCGCCCTCGGCCCTGCTGAAGCAGGAGTTCGGGATGGAGGCCGGGGCCGACTACGAGCCGGTCTTCTCGGGCAAGCACGACAACTCGGTGCTGGGTGTCGCCAACAAGGACTATGTGGCGGCCGCGATCGCCAACTCGGTGAAGGAGCGGATGCTGGCCCGCGAGGTGGTGCCGGCCGACTCGCTGAAGGTGATCTACACCTCCGAGACCTTCCCCACGACCGGCTACGGCTATGTCTACAACCTGAAGCCGGAGCTGGCGGAGAAGGTCAAGGAGGCGTTCTTCAGCTTCGAGTGGGAAGGCAGCGACCTGCTCAAGGAGTTCTCGACCTCCGAGCCGCCGCAGGAGAAGTTCATGCCGATCACCTACCAGGAGAACTGGAAGGTCGTGCGCGACATCGACCAAGCCATGGGCGTTTCCTACGCCTGCAATTGAAGGCGGGGCCGATGCTGCGGATCGAACGGCTGGTCAAGAAATACCGCACCGGGGACGCCGCCTTGCGCGGCGTCGACCTCGAGGTCGCCAAGGGCGAGGTGATCGGGCTGATCGGCCCGTCCGGGGCCGGCAAGTCCACGCTGATCCGCTGCGTCAACCGGCTGGTCGAGCCCAGTGGCGGGCGGATCTTCCTGGGCGACGAGGAGCTCACCGCCATGTCGGGCGGGGCGCTGCGCCGTGCCCGGCGCCGGATCGGCATGATCTTCCAGGAATATGCCCTGGTCGAGCGGCTGACCGTAATGGAGAACGTGCTGTCCGGCCGGCTGGGCTATGTCGGCTTCTGGGCCAGCTATTTCCGCCGCTTTCCCCCGGAGGACGTCGAGCGGGCGTTCGCGACGCTGGACCGGGTGGGCCTCCTCGACCATGTCGACAAGCGCGCCGACGCGCTTTCCGGCGGGCAGCGCCAGCGGGTGGGCATCGCCCGGGCCTTGGTGCAGAGCCCGGAGCTGCTGCTGATCGACGAGCCCACCGCCAGCCTCGACCCCAAGACCTCGCGCCAGGTGATGCGCCTGCTGCTGGAACTGTGCCAGGAGCAGGGGCTGGCGGCGATCGTCAACATCCATGACGTGATGCTGGCGCAGATGTTCCTCCCCCGGATCGTGGGGCTGCGCGCCGGCGAGGTCGTCTATGACGGGCCGGCTACCGGCCTCTCGCCCGACGTGCTGACCCGGATCTATGGCGAGGAGGACTGGTCGAAGACCGGGCCGCGCGACGAGGACGAGGACGTGCATCCGCGTCCGCCCATGCCGCGCGCCGACGAGATCGCGGCCGAGGCGCCATGAGCACGGTCGCGGCGGCGGGCTACCCCAGGGCCTGGCGCAGGCCGCCCTTCTTCCGCAACCGCACGCTCAAATGGGCGCTGGTGACGGGTGCCGTCGTCTATCTCCTGCTGGCATTGGCCTCGGTCGAGGTGAACTGGGCGCGGCTGAGCGAGGGCTGGCTGCGCGCGGCCCGGCTGTTCGCCGGCTTCCTCACCCCGGACTTCGTCAGCCGCTGGGGCGACATCTGGCAGGGCCTGATCGAGAGCCTGACCATGACGGTCACCTCGACGGTGGCCGGCATCCTCCTGTCCGTGCCGATTGCCCTCGGGGCGGCGCGCAACCTCGCGCCCTGGTGGCTCTATGGCATCTGCCGCGGGATCATCGCGCTGGCGCGCGTGTTCCAGGAGATCATCATCGCGATCTTCTTCGTCGCGATGGTGGGCTTCGGGCCGTTCGCGGGCTTCCTCACCCTGTCGCTCTCGACGATCGGCTTCCTGGCCAAGCTGCTGGCCGACGACATCGAGGAAGCCGATCCCTCCCAGGTCGAGGCGGTCCGGGCGACCGGGGCCGGCTGGTGGCAGACGGTCGACTACGCCATCGCCAGCCAGGTGATGCCGCGCCTGATCGGGCTCTCGGCCTACCGGTTCGACATCAATTTCCGCGAGTCGGCGGTGGTGGGCATCGTGGGCGCGGGCGGGATCGGCGCCACGCTGAACACGGCGCTGGACCGCTACGAGTTCGATTCCGCTGCCGCCATCCTGCTCATCATCATCGGCATCGTGATGCTGTGCGAGTACGGCTCGGGCATGATCCGCAAGAGGATCCAGTAATGGCCGTGCTCACCGACGCATCCGGGTCGCCCAGAGGCTGGCGGCTGCGCACCGGCAAGGACAGCCTCGTGCGCTGGTTCGGCTGGCTCGCCCTGGTGGCGCTCACCGTGTTCTGCTGGCGGGTGATGACCGCCGACACGATCTGGGTGTTCGTCCAGGACGCGCCGACCCAGGCCGCCGACATCTTCGGCCGGATGGTCCCGCCGCGCTGGGACTATGCCAACCGGCTGTGGTGGCCGCTCTGGGACACGCTCAACATCGCGACACTCGGCACGATCATCGCGCTGGTCCTGGCCGTGCCGCTGGCGTTCCTGGCCGCGCGCAACACCACGCCCAGCGTGATGTTCGTCCGGCCGGTGGCCCTGTTCATCATCGTGGCCTCGCGCTCGATCAACGCGCTGATCTGGGGCCTGCTCCTGGTGGCGGTGCTGGGGCCGGGCGTGCTGGCCGGCATCATCGCCATCGCGCTCCGCGCGATCGGCTTCATCGGCAAGCTGCTCTACGAGGCGATCGAGGAGATCGACGAGCGCCAGGTCGAGGCGATCAAGGCGACCGGCGCATCCGGCGCGCAGGTCATGGCCTACGGGATCGTGCCGCAGATCCTGCCGGCACTGGCCACGATCGCGGTGTTCCGCTGGGACATCAACATTCGCGAATCCACCGTGCTGGGCCTCGTGGGTGCGGGCGGGCTGGGCCTGGCGCTGGAGGCGTCGCTCAACACGCTGGCCTGGCCGCAGGTGACGGTGATCCTGCTGATGATCCTGGCCACCGTGCTGGTGAGCGAGTGGGTCACCGCCAAGGTGCGGCGGGCGATCATCTAGTCGCGGCCAGGCAGGCATCGGCCCGGGCGGAGACGAATCCTGCTCGGGCACTTGCCCACGTCATGCTATGGTGCCGCCTCGGGTCGGTCAGGACGTGCGACCCGGGGAGGCCGGACAATGCAAGGGGACGGGACCGACACCTATCATCTGGTCGGCATCATTCTCCGCTTCCTCACCCGCAGCCGGGAGGGCGGGCCGGACTACAGCCTGGTCGAGGCGCTGGTGAGCCCGGGGGGCGGCCCGCCGCTCAACCGGCACCCGGCGGACGACGAGGGCTTCTATGTCCTGGACGGGCGGATGCGCTTCACGATCGGCGAGCGCAGCTTCGAGGCAGGGCCGGGCGCGTTCGTGCCGATCCCGGTGGGCGAGGTCCACACCTTCACCAATGTCGGCACGACGCCGGCGCGGATGCTGATCCTGAACGTGCCGGGCCGGCTCCACGACCGCTTCTTCAGCCAGGCCGGCGACCCGATGCCGAGCGGCACGACCACGTTCCCGAAGAACGTGGCCCCGCCGGACGTGCCCCGGCTCCTGGAACTCGGCCGACAGAACGGGATCGAGTTCCTGCTGCCCGGCCATTGAGGCCGCGGCGCCGGCTGGATCGTCATCCAGCCGTCGTCATGCCGTCACCTGCCGGTGACGGCCGGCGCATGCCCACCTGCTAGGCGTCCACGCGTCCACTGGATGAGGAGAGATCCATTGCAGGCGAAGTCCGACTATCTTCCGTTCGGCACGCTGGACGGCCAGATCCCGATCGTGGTCGGCCATCGCGGGGCGAGCGGCTACCGGCCCGAGCACACGCTCGAATCCTATCAGACCGCGATCGAGATGGGCGCGGACCTCATCGAGCCAGACGTGGTCGCCACCAGCGACGGCCACCTGATCGCCCGCCACGAGAACCTGCTGGCCGGCGTGCAGCTCAACCCGGATGGCTCGATCCTGTTCGATGCCGAAGGCAGGCCGGTGGTCACCGAGGCGACCAACAATGTCGCGGAGTATGACGGCAACGGCGACGGGGAACCCGAGTTTTACGACCGCCTGACGGTCAAGACGATCGACGGCCGCCAGGTCGGCGGCTGGTTCAGCGAGGACTTCACCCTCGACGAGATCAAGCAACTGGGTGCCCGTGAGCGCATCGGCGAGATCCGGCCGGGCAGTGCCGCCTATGACGACCAGTTCGAGATCCCGACCTTCCGGGAAGTGGTGGAACTGGCCCAGCAGGCCAGCACCGAGACCGGCCGGCCGATCGGCGTCTATGTCGAGACCAAGCACCCGACCTATTTCGCGCTGGAGGGCACCCACCAGAACGAGGACAAGAACGGCAACGGCGTGCTCGACGCCGGGGAGGACATCAACGCGAACGGCTCGCTCGATGTGGTGAACGGCGGCGGGAAGATCGGGATCAGCCTCGGTCAGGCGGTGGTGGACACCCTAGTCGAGGCCGGCTTCACCCATCCCGAGCAGGTCTACATCCAGTCGTTCGAGGTGGCGAACCTCATCGAGCTGCAGAACGAGATCATGCCGAAGGCCGGGGTCGACCTGCCGCTCGTGCAACTGATGAGCGGCACCGGCTCGCAGGCCTACGACATCGCCTACAACTTCCTTTCAGGCGACCCCGCGGCCGATCCCTCCGTCTATGACGGCTTCCTGATCGGGGTGAGCGGGGCCACGACCTATGGCGACCTCGCGACCGCGGACGGGCTGAAGTCGATCGCCGCCTATGCGGAGGGTGTCGGCCCCACCACCAGCCTGATCCTGCCGACCGAGGCGCTGGCGACCCCGATCGATGCGGACGGCGACGGTATCGCGGAGACCGGCAGCAAGCTGACCGGCCAGGTCACCGACTTCATCCGGCTCGCCCATGATGCCGGCATGCAGGTGCATCCCTACACGCTGCGCGCCGAGCCGGTGTTCCTTCCGGCCGATGCCGAGGGCAATGCGCAGAGCATGGCGGACTTCGCCCGGCTGTTCATCAAGGCCGGGGCCGACGGCTTCTTCACCGACAACCCGGACATCGGCCGCGCGGTAGTGGACGGGATCACGTCAGGCTACCCGTTCCTGCAGCTGAACGAAGAGCAGCCGTTCCTGCCGGCAGAGGCACTCGGCATCCAGGGCGACCTGTTCGACCTGTCCGCGCAAGACGGGCCGATCACGGTCGAGGTCGACCTGCTGGAACAGGTCGGCAAGCTCGACAACGTGCTGGGCGCCTATACCTACGATGCCGATGGCACCATAACCGGGGTGGATGTCCTGTTCGCCCATGCGGGCACCGGTGATACCGAGGCTTCGGTCCGGGTGGAGGAGGACGAGAATCTCGGCTTCTTCCTGATCTCGGACGGGGCCGCGCTGAACGAGGGCCTGGATGGCGGCGAGCTGCGTTTCGTACGGGGCGGCAGCGAGGAAGCCGGCTCCATCCATGACGGTACCGAGCTGGCGCTGATGCTCGAGCAGCCGGACGGCAGCCTGGAGGCGGTGCTGGGCGAGGTGTTCCACAGCGTCGATGCCGACCCGGATGCGCCAGGCAACGCGCTCAACCCAGGCGGTGGCACCCAGGTGGTGAGCGGCTTCTACCAGGGGCGGACCGCACTGGGCTTCGAGGACCTGAACGTCGCCTCGGGCCGGGCCGATGGCGACTACAACGACCTCGTCGTGAGCGTCCGCTCGGTGGCGGTCGAGCCCGGCTGAGCCCAAAGCCTGAGCAGGGCGAGGGAGCGGCCATACGGCCGCTCACCTTGCCTGCCTTTTCCGGCCGGAGGAACCGCCGGAAGCCGCGGCCGGTTGCTGCTGCGCACTGGCCGGACGTGCCGTGCTTCCGTTCACGCCCGCTGCCGGAGGCGAACACTTGCTGGCCCTGCACGCCCGGTCCTGGCTTCTGGCCCTGCTGCTCGGGATCGGCCTGCTGAAGGTCCTGCCGATCCATGCGCAGGAGCAGGAAGGCGGGGACCAGCCGGCCCAGCCGCCGGTGGTGACCGTGGCGCCGGTCGAGGAACGGCCGCTTGCGACCGAGACCAGCTTCATCGGCCGGGTGGAGGCAATCCGCGCCGTGGACGTACGCGCCCAGGTCAGCGGCTTTGTCGAGGACGTCGCCTTCGAGGAAGGTGCCCTGGTCGAGGCGGGCGACCTGCTGGTCACCCTGGATGCGCGGCGGTTCGCTGCGGCCGCGCGGGCGGCGGAGGCACGGCTGGCAGGTGCCAGGGCCAGTGCCGCGCAGGCGCGGCAGACACTGGCACGCCAGGAGGAGCTGGTGGAGCGGCAGACCGTGTCGGAGGCGGCGTTCGAGGATGCCCTGGCCGCGAGCGAGAGTGCGGAGGCCGACGTGGCGATCGCCGAGGCCGACCTACAGAGCGCCAGGCTCGATGTCGAGGATGCCACGGTCGAGGCACCGATCAGCGGCAAGATCGGGGCCGCCCTTTTGACGGAAGGAGCGGTGGCCGGGCCGCAGGGCCAGCCGCTCGCCCGCATCGTGCAGCTCGACCCGATCCGGGTGGTGTTTGCGCTCACCGAGGGCGAGCTGGTCGACCTGCGCCAGGCGGGGCCAGAGGCGCGGGGTGAGTGGGTGCTGAGCCTGCGCCTGCCCAACGGCACGACCTATGCGGAGGAAGGGCGCTTCGACTTCATCGGCGGCGAGGTCGATCCCAGCACCGGCACCGTGCCGGTCCGGGTGGAGTTCGCCAATCCCGACGCGATCCTCCTGCCCGGCCAGTTCGTGACCCTGGTCGCGACGGAGGCGAACCCACCGCGCCTGCCGGTGGTGCCGAGCGCTGCCGTCCTGCAGGACCGGGACGGGCGCTATGTGTTCGTGCTGGGCGACGATGACAAGGTCGCGCGCCGCGATGTCCGGCTGGGCAGCACCATGAACGGTGTGGTCGCGGTGGAGGAGGGGCTGGAGCCCGGCGAGGTGATCGTCGTCCAGGGCCTCCAGCGGATCGGCGACAACCAGCAGGTCCAGGCACGGCGGGAGGATCCGCCGGCGGATGAGCACGGCGGCAGCGGCCGGGACCGCTCATGATCTCGGGGCCGTTCATCTCCCGGCCGCGCTTGGCCGGCGCCATTTCCATCGTGATCGCCCTGGCCGGCGCGATCGCCGCCCTGTTCCTGCCGATCGAGCAGTATCCCGACCTGTCGCCGCCGAGGGTCAACGTGGCGGCCACCTATCCGGGCGCGGATGCGCAGGTGATCGCCGACACGGTCGGGGCGCCGATCGAGGCGGCGGTCAACGGCGTCGATGGCATGATCTACATGTCCTCGACCAGCGCCAATGCCGGTACCTACCGGCTGTCGGTGAGCTTCGAGGTCGGCACCGACCCCGACATCGCCCAGGTCAACGTGCAGAACCGGGTGCAGCTCGCCACGGCACAGCTGCCTACCCAGGTGGCCGAGCAGGGGGTGACCGTCCGCACCAGCTCGCCCGACTTCGTGATGTCGCTGGGCTTCACGGCCGATGAAGGCACGCTCACGCCGATCGAGGTCGGCAACTATGTGAGCACCCAGGTCGCCGATGCCCTGTCCCGGATTGACGGGGTCGGCGAGGCCAACCCGATCGGCAGCACCGATTACAGCATGCGGGTCTGGCTGGACACGCGCCGGCTGATCGCCCTGGGGCTGACCCCGCAGGACGTGGCGACCGCGATCTCCCAGCAGAACATCCAGGCCTCGCTGGGCCAGGTCGGCGCCAGCCCGGCGCCGGAGGGGCAGAACGAGACACTGACCATCTCTGCCCAGGGGCGGCTGGAGGACCCGGAAGCGTTCGGCGACATCATCGTCCGGACCGGCGAGGGCGGCGCCACCGTGCGGGTGCGGGACCTCGGCCGGGTGGAACTGGGCTCCCAGGACTATCAGTCGGTCGCCTATGTGGATGGCCAGGTCGCGACCCTCCTGCAGATCCAGCAAGCGCCGGGCGCCAACCAGCTGGCCACCGCCGATGCGGTCCTGGCCGAACTGTCCCGGCTGGAAGCGAACTTCCCCGAGGGGCTGCGCTATACGCTGGTCTACGACGCCACCGCCTTCGTGCGCGCCTCGCTGGAGGAGATCCTGTTCACGCTCGGGATCACCTTCGCCATCGTGGTCGCGGTGACCTACCTGTTCCTGCAGAACTGGCGGGCGACGCTGATCCCGGCACTCGCCGTGCCGGTGTCGCTGATCGGCACCTTCGCCGTCCTGCTGGCGGTCGGCTACAGCATCAACATCATCACCCTGCTGGCGGTGCTTCTGGCGATCGGGCTGGTGGTCGACGACGCCATCCTGGTGGTGGAGAACGTGTCCCGCCTCCTGGAGGACGAAGGCGATCTGACCCCCGCCGAGGCGGTGCGCCGCGCGATGGACCAGGTCACCGGCCCGATCATCGCGACGACCCTCGTCCTGCTCGCCGTATTCGTGCCGACCGCCTTCCTGCCAGGGTTGACCGGGCGCCTTTATGCCCAGTTCGCGGTCACCATCTCGGCAGCCATGGTGCTGTCCTCGATCGTGGCGCTGACGCTGAGCCCGGCGCTGGCGGCGGCCCTCTTACGCCGCGAGCACGATTCCTGGCGGGTCCTGACCCTGTTCGGCCGGGGGCTGGAGCGGACCCGGCAGGGCTATGGCCGGGTCGCCGGCTGGATCATCGGCCGTTCGGTGGTGGCCCTGCTGGTGGTGCTGGCGGCCGGCGGGCTGGCGGGCTTCCTGTTCCTGAAGCTGCCCTCGACCTTGGTGCCGGACGAGGACCAGGGGGCCCTGTTCTTCGACGTCGCCCTGCCGGAGGGAGCGTCGCTGCAGCGGACCCAGGAGGCGGTCGCCGAGATCCAGGACGTGCTCAGCGAGAACGAGGCGGTTCAGTCGGTGATCACCTCGGCGGGCTACCGGCTCCTCCAGTCGTCCCGCCGCCCCGATGCCGGCTTCGGCCTCGCCAGCCTCGAGGAATGGGGCGAGCGCGAAGGCGAGGCGCAGCAGCTGGACGGGCTGATCGCCGACCTCACTGCCCGGTTCCGGCAGATGCCGCAGGCGCAGGTCCAGGCCTTCCCGCCGCCGGCCATCCCGGGCATCGGCTCGATCGGCGGGCTGGAGCTGCAGTTGCAGGCGCAGAACGGCCAGTCGGTCAGCGAGCTGGGAGAGGTCGCCCGCTCGCTGATCGCCCGGCTGAACGAGGACCCGGCGATCGGCAGCGCGTTCACCACCCTGTCGAGCTCGGTGCCGCAGATCCGGCTGCTGGTCGACCGCAACCGCGCGCAAAGCTTCGGCGTGCCGGTCGCCAACGTGTTCGCCACGGTCGGCGCGCAGTTCGGGCCGCGCTACGTCAATGACTTCAACCTCAGCGACCGGGTCTACCAGGTGCAGATCCAGGCGGAGGCGGAGGATCGCGCCCGGCCGGAAGACATCCTGGCGCTGTTCGTGCGCAACGACCAGGGCGAGATGGTGCCGCTGCGGGCGATCGCCGGGATCGAGCGCGACCTGGGGCCCTACACGATCACCCGCTACAATCTCTATCCCACGGCGGTGGTCAACGTGCAGCCTACGGAGGGTGGCAGCAGCGGGGCGGCGATCGCGGCGGTGGAGGCGGCCGCCGACAGCCTGCCCGACGGCTTCGGCTACGAATGGTCCGGCCTTGCCTACCAGCAGCAGGAGAGTGCCGGGCAGACGCCCTACATCTTCCTCCTGGCCCTGGTGTTCGCCTTTCTGTTCCTGGTGGGCCAGTACGAAAGCTGGCTCCTGCCGCTCGGCATCGTGCTCTCCCTGGCGATCGCAGCACTCGGTGCCGTTGCGGCGCTCCACCTGTTCGGCCTGGAGAACAGCATCTATGCCCAGATCGGCCTCGTGCTGCTGATCGGGCTGGCCAGCAAGAACGCGATCCTGATCGTCGAGTTCGCCAAGCTGCAGCATGAGGAGCAGGGCAAGTCGATCGAGGAGGCGGCGCTGACCGGGGCGAAGCAGCGCTTCCGGGCGGTGGTGATGACCGCGCTGTCCTTCATCCTGGGCACCGCGCCGCTGGTGTTCGCCTCGGGGGCCGGTGCGGGAGCCAGGACTGCCATCGGCGTCACCGTGGTGTTCGGCATGCTTGCCGCCACCGCGGTGGGAAGCTTCTTCGTCCCGGCCCTCTATGCAGTGCTGGAGAACCTAGCCGAGTGGCGGGTGGGCCGGCGGAAGCCGAAGCCGCATCAGGACGGCACGGCTCCCGCGGCAGGGCGCTGAACGCCCGCGCTCAGTCCCGCGCCATCTCCAGCTCACGCTGGCGGCCGAGCTGGGTCATCCATTCCTTGAAGCGCGGCTGGGCCCGGAGCTGGTGGGCGTAGTGCCGGGTCAGCGCCTCGGTCAGCCGGCCGCCACGGTCCAGCGCCTCGTCGGCGAAGCGGACCATGCGCGAGTTGGGCCAGGCCTGCGGGCGGATCTCGCGCAGGCGCTGGAACAGGTGGTCCGCGTCCTCGTCCGGGCGGACCTGGGCCATGAGGGTCAGCATCGCCGCGGTCGAGCGGGATACGCCCATGTGGCAGTGGACCAGGAGATGGCCCTCGGTGCGGCCGGTGCGCGATTCGGTCAGCTCTGCGCCGAAGCGCAGGATGTCCTGGACGTGCTCCGGCTGGGGCAGGATCTGGCCGGGCCTGGGCTCGATGATGTCGTGGAAGCGCAGCGTGGTCCGCTCGTGCGCATCATAGCGGTCGAACGCGGCGATCTCCGGCGCCTCGGGATCCAGGATCGAGAGGACGTGGGTGACCAGCCGCTTGTCGTGCGACGGCAGCTCCTCGATGCCGCAGATCGTGAGCATGGAGATCGAGATCGATTGCATGACGGTCGTCCGCTCGTCAGGTGATCGCCGTCCGGGCCTTGCCCTTCAGGCCGAGAATCTGGCGTGCCTCGTCCGGCGTGGCAATCTCCAGGCCGAGGCCTTCCACGATCTGCCGGGCCCGGGCCACCTGCTGGGCGTTGCTCTCGGCCAGGCGGCCGGGCCCGTCCCAGAGATTGTCCTCCAGGCCCACCCGGACATGGCCGCCTTGCGCTGCGGCGGTGGCGGCGATGTTCATCTGGTTGCGGCCGGCACCCAGCACCGACCAGACATACTGGTCGCCGAACAGCCGGTCGGCGGTGCGCTTCATGTGCGCGATGTCGTCCGGATGGGTGCCGATGCCGCCCAGGATGCCGAACACGGTCTGGACGAACAGCGGACCCTTCACCAGGCCGGCATCCAGGAAATGCGCCAGGTTGTAGAGATGCGCCGTGTCGTAGCACTCGAACTCGAAGCGCGTCCCGGCATCGCCCAGCTCCTCCAGGATATAGGCGATGTCGGCATAAGTGTTGCGGAAGATCAGGCCGCGGCTGTTCTCCAGGTGCTGCTGCTCCCACTCGTGCGCGAACTGCTTGTAGCGCTTGAGCATGGGGAACAGGCCGAAATTCATCGAGCCCATGTTCAGGCTGGCGAGTTCCGGCTGAAAGGTCCGGGCCGGGACGACGCGCTCCTGCACGGTCATGTGCGGGGCGCCGCCCGTGGTGATGTTGATGATCGCGTCCGCCTCGGCATGGACCTTCGGCAGGAACTTCGCGAACGCCTCGGCCGACTGGTCGGGCCGGCCAGTCTCGGGGTTGCGGGCATGGAGGTGGACGATCGCGGCCCCGGCCTTGGACGCGGCGATCGCCTGCTCGGCGATCTGGTCGGGCGTCACCGGCAGATGCGGCGACATGGAGGGCGTGTGGATCGCGCCGGTCAGCGCGCAGGAGATGATGACCTTGCGAGGGGCGGCCATGATCAGTCTCCGATCTCTTGGGACGAGGCCTGCTTCTGGCGGAGCAGGGCCATCAGGCGCCGGTCGCGCCAGCGCGAGCGCTCGGCGAGCTTGTCGAGCGGCAGGCGGGCGCGGCGGTCGGCCAGCACCTTCTGCAGGACTTCCGGTGCTTCCCAGTCGACGCGGCGCTGCTGGTCGACATGCATCTCGCGATACATGTGCTGGAAGCGGGCGATATAGTCGGCGATGCCGCCCGGCGCGTTCAGGTCGATGGTCTCGAACGGGCCCATGAACGACCAGCGCAGCGCTAGGCCGTGCTTGACCGCGGCATCGACATCCTCCGGGCCGGCGAAGCCGTCGGCGACCAGGCGGAAGCCCTCCTCCATGAGCGCGCCCTGCAGGCGGTTGACCACGAAGCCGTCGATCTCGCGGCCCATCACCACCGGCTTCTGGCCGATCGCGGCCATGACCTCGACCGCACGACGCATGGTCTCGGGCGAAGTCCAGGGGGCGGGGACCAGCTCCACGCATGGGATCAGGTGGGGCGGGTTGAGCGGGTGGGAGACCAGGCAGCGCTCCTTGCCCGGCAGGCCCTCGGTGAAGGAGGAGGGGACGAGGGCCGAGGTCGAGCTGCCGAGCACGGCGGTGGCGGGGGCCAGCCGGTCCAGCTCGCGCCACAGCTCCTGCTTCACGTCCAGCTTCTCGGGCGCGCTCTCCTGCATCCAGGCCGCACCGTCCAGCGCCGTGGCGAGGTCGGGGGCGGTCCTGATCCGGGCCAGGACCTCGGCCGGCTGCTGGCCCTGGAGGAGGCCGGCCTGGTGGAGGTCGTCGGCAATGGTGCGGGCCAGCTCCAGGCTCTTCTCCGCAGCCCCCTCGACGGGATCCCACATCGCCACGTCCCAGCCGCCGCGCGCGAACGCGACCGCCCAGCCTCGACCGACCAGCCCGCAGCCGACGATCGCCACCTTCTCCGCCATCACCAGATCCTCACAAGCTCTCGACATTGCCGCACACGCCGAGCGACTGCCCGGACAGGTTGCGGCCCAAGGACGAACACAGGAACAGGACGGTGCCGGCGACGTCGTCACCGCTCACCATCCGCCGCAGCGACACGCGCTCCAGATAGCGCCGCTCCATCTCGGCGGCCTCCACGCCCATCTCCTGGGCGCGGGCCTCGATCACGCCGGCCATGCGCGGGCCCTCGACGATGCCCGGCAGGATCGCGTTCACCCGGATCCCGGCCGGGCCCAGCTCCTTGGCCAGCGACTGGGTGAGGCCGATCACGCCCCATTTCGCCGCGGCATAGGGGGTGCGGAAGGCGTAGCCGAACCGGCCGGCGGCCGAGCTCATGTTGACGATGCAGCTTTCCAGGTTGCGCTTGAGCAGCGGCACCGCCAGGCGGGTGACCAGGAACATGCCGGTAAGGTCGACCTCCAGGCAGCGCCGCCACTCGGCCGGGTCGATGGCCTCGATCGCCCCGGTGGGACCGGCGATCCCGGCATTGTTGACCAGCGCGTCCAGCCCGCCCAGCTCCCGCGCCACGTCGGCGAAGAGTTCTTCGACCTCTTCATCCACGGCCACGTCGCACACGCTGCCCGACAGGTTCAGGTGCTGGTCGGTCAGCTCGCGCAGCGCCGCCGCGTCGGTATCGCAGATATGGACGCGGGCGCCCGCCTTGAGCAGGGCGAGCGTGATGGCTTGGCCGATGCCCGAGGCACCGGCCGTGACCAGCACCCGGTAGCCCGGCGGGAGCAGCAGGCTCGGCTCGACGGTCACCGTTTCCTCCAAGGCTCAGCCATGCAGGGCCTTCATCTCCCCGATGCCGCGGCTCATCGCAGAACGGAGCACCGCGACGTCGGTGCCGTAGCCCAGGCAACGATAGCCGCGCTCGACCTGAGCCTTCATGAACGTCATGTCGGCATCGGCGGTGGCGGCGGTCTTGCCGGTGTTCTTCGCCGCGGCGGCCAGGCCCTCGAAGGCGCGGATCATCACCGGGTCCTCGAACCGGCCGGGCATGCCGAAATCGTCGGACATGTCGAAATGGCCCATCCAGCCGATGTCGAGGCCGGGCGTGGCCAGGATCGCCTCGGCATTCTCCAGGCCCTTCTTCGTCTCGATCAGGGCGATCAGCGCGATCCGCTCGTTGGCGGCTTTTTGCGCCTCCACCGCACCCATGGCCCGATAGCCTTCCTGGGCGAAGCCGAACGCGCAGCCGCGCTTGCCTTCGGGGCGATAGCGCGCCCATTCGACCAGCTCGCGCGCTTCCTCCGGCGTTTCCAGCATCGGCGCCATGATGCCGTCCACGCCGGCGTCGAGCAGGGTGGCGACATGGGCATAGGACTTGGCCGCCGGCCGGGCCCAGACGGTGATGCCGAGCCCGCGGGCATAGGCGACCTGCTGCCTGATCGTCTCGACGCCGACGCCGCTATGCTCGGTGTCGAGCAGCACGAACTCGCAGCCGGAAGCGTGCAGGAGTGCGGTCAGCCCCGGCGTAAAGAACTCGAACGCCATGGTCCCGTACGCCATGCCGCCGCCGTTCAGCTTCGCCCGCAACGCCGTTGCAGCATCCATGTCCAGCACTCCCCCTTCTTGTCGGCGGGCGCAACCTAGACGTGGCGGGGCGGGGAGGCCAGGGGCAGGCTCAACCGGCCCGGCGGATGCGGACGGGGACCGACTTGTAGGACGGCGTCCCGCTGCGCCGGTCATGGTTGGCCAGCACCACCAGCCCGTTGGCTTCAGGATAATAGGCGGCGGCGGTGCCGGCCGCGATGTCGTGGGCTACGGCGGTCATGCCGCGCAGGATGCGTGGCTGGTCCCGGTCATTGCCCCTGGCGAGCTCGACATCCACGAGGTCACCGTGGCCCAGGCCGCGCGCCGCCAGGTCCTGGGCGCTGACGAACACCACGTCCCGCCGGCCGGTGATGCCGCGGTAGCGGTCGTTCAGCCCGTAGATCGTGGTGTTGTACTGGTCGTGGCTGCGGATCGTGGTGAGGATCAGGGCGTCCTGGCAGCTGTCGTCGGCCGCCTCGCCGAGGCCCGGCGCCACCAGGAAGGTCGCCTTGCCGGTGGGGGTATGCCACCGACGTTCCGAGGCGGCGATCGGCAGCCGGAAACCGCCTGGCGACTGGATGCGCTCGTTGTAGCCGGCGAAGTCCGGGAAGACCGCCTCGATCTTGTCCCGGATCCGCTCGTAGTCGGCCACCAGCCATGCCCAGTCGACCTTCGTCTGCGGCAGGGTCGCCAGGGCCAGGCCGGCGACGATGGCGGGCTCAGAGCGCAGATGCTCGGATGCCGGCGTGAGGGTGCCTTGCGAGGCGTGCACCATCGACATCGAATCCTCGACGGTGACCGACTGCATGCCGCTTTCCTGCATGTCGATCTCGGTGCGGCCGAGGCAGGGCAGGATGAAGGTTTCCTTCGCCGTCAGCAGGTGCGACCGGTTGAGCTTGGTCGCGACATGGACGGCCAGGTCCAGCCGGCGCATGCCGGCGAAGGCAGCCTCGGGGTCCGCCATGGCCAGCGGCAGGTTGCCGCCCATGCAGACCAGCGCCCTGGCGCGCCCGTCACACATGGCCTGGATCGCCTCGACCGCACCATGGCCCTTCCTGCGCGGCGGGGCGAAGCCGAAGACCCGCTCGATATTGTCCAGGAGGCTGGCCGGCGGGATCTCGGTGATCCCGACCGTCCGGTCGCCCTGCACGTTGGAGTGGCCGCGCAGCGGGCAGATGCCGGCCCCCTGACGGCCGATATTGCCGCGCAGCAGCAGGAGATTGGCGATCTGCTGGACGTTCTGCGTGCCGTGGCGGTGCTGAGTGATCCCCATGCCGTAGCAGATGATGGTGTTCTTCGCCCGGGCATAGATGCTGGCGGCTTCCCCGAGCTGCGCCCTTGTCAGGCCGGAGGCGGCCTCAATGGCGTCCCAGGACAGTCCAGCAAGATCGGTGCGGAGCGCCTCCAGGCCCACGGTGTGCTCGGCGATGAACTCCCGGTCGAGCAGGCCCGGCCCGCCACGGGCCAGGTCCTCGGCATCCGCTTCGATCAGCGCCTTCATGATGCCCTTCAGCATGGCCAGGTCGCCACCGGCCTTGAGCTGGTAATAGAAGGACGAGATCTTCGTGGAGCGGAAGGTCAGCATCTCCAGCGGGCTCTGCGGGGAGGCGAACCGCTCCAGGCTGCGCTCGCGCAGCGGGTTGAACGCCACGATCGGCACGCCGCGCTTCGCCGCATTGCGCAGCGTGCTCAGCATCCGGGGATGGTTGGTGCCAGGATTGTGGCCGATGCAGAAGATCGCGTCGCAATGGTCGAAATCTTCCAGCGTCACGGTGCCCTTGCCGACGCCGATCGATTCCGGCAGCCCGACGCTGGTGGCTTCGTGGCACATGTTCGAGCAGTCCGGGAAATTGTTGGTCCCGAACTCGCGCACGAACAGCTGGTACAGAAAGGCCGCCTCGTTGGAGGTCCGGCCGGAGGTGTAGAACTCGGCCATGTCCGGATCCGGCAGGGCCTGCAGTGCTTGGCCGATCCGCTGGAACGCCTCGTCCCAGGCGATGGGGCGGAAATGGTCCGTGGCGGCGTCGTAGGCCATGGGATGGGTGAGGCGGCCCTGTGCCTCCAGCTCATGGTCGGAGAAGTTCCACAGGTCCGTGACGGAATGCTCGGCGAAGAATGCCGGCGTCGTCCGCCGTCCGGTCGCCTCCCAGGATACGGCCTTGGCGCCGTTCTCGCAGAACTCGAAGGACGAGGTGTGCCTCGGGTCGGGCCAGGCACAGCCAGGGCAGTCGAAGCCGGAGGGCTGGTTGGCCCGCAGCAGCGCCCGGACCTCGGAGCTCACTGCCATCTCGCCCTTGATGGCCTTGGCCACTGCCTGCAGGGCGCCCCAGCCGCCGGCCGGTCCGCCATACGGGCCTACGCCCGGCACCTTGTCCTTTGCCATCCGCGCACTCCGGTCACGAGGGCGTCATTGCCCGGGGCATCCGGTCTCCAACCGGGAAGAGGAGCAATGGTGCCATAGCACAGGACTTACGGTCGGACCGGCTACCCGAACCGGCAATGATCCCGCAGGTCAGCCCGCGGAGGGCTTGGGCGGCCACCGCCACCCCCGCAACGCCTCCACCAGCCGCTCGCCATCCAGCGCCGGCACCACATGGCCCTTCGGCCGGAAGGTCGGCGTCGGCTCGGACAGCAGCATCGCGTCCAGGACCGCTTCCTCCGTTGCGTCGATCACCGCCTGGTAGATCGGGTCGAGCAGCGGGTCGGTCAGGCAGCGCAGGGACTGGACCAGGGGCGGCTCGGGCGGCGGCATGGGTGCGGGCAGGGCGGTGGAGAGGGCCAGGAACAGGTCGCCGGACGAGTTGCCGCCGACCGCACCGGAGCGGCCGATGCCGAGCCCGGCGCGGCGGGCCACGCGCTGGAGCTGGTGGGGCAGGAGCGGGGCGTCGGTTGCGACCACTACGATCACCGAGCCCTGTTCCTCGCCACGCCAGGAAGAGAGGCCGAGCAGGGGGGCGATCGGGATGCCGTCGACACGGAGCTGGTCGATCCGGCCATGATTGGCCTGGACCAGCACGCCCAGCGTGTAGGGGCCGCCCGGCAGGTCGAGGATGCGGGAGGCGGAGCCGGTGCCGCCCTTCTGCTCATAGGCGATCATGCCGGTGCCACCGCCCACCGAGCCCAGCGGGAACGGGCCAGACCCGGCGCCGTCCAGGGCGGCGCGGACATGGGTCTCGGTGACGTGGCGGCCGAAGATGTCGTTCAGGATGCCGTCATAGGTCTCGGCCACCACCGGCAGCAGCCAGAGATGCTCGGCCTGAACCTGGTCGGCGAAGCGGTCGACCATCCAGCCGACCACGGCATGATGGGCGATGCCGACCGCGGCCGTGTTGGTGATGAGAATCGGCCCCTGGCTCCAGCCGGCGTCCTGGATCCAGTGCGACCCGGTCATCTCGCCATTGCCGTTCAGGACCGCGATGCCGGCCCACCAGGGCGTCAGCAGCTCGGCGGCCGGTCGGGGCAGGAGTGCGGTGACGCCGGTGCGGACACCGTTCTCCGGCCGGACCAGCGTGGTGAGGCCCACCGCGACGCCCGGCACGTCGGTGACGAGGTTGAGCGGGCCGGGCGTGCCGGAGCGGACCAGCCCCAGTTCACGGGCGCGGCACGGCCGGGGCAGGGCGGTGCTCATGCGTTGCCGCAGAGATGGACCCGGCCCGGCTCGAACACGGTATGCCGGCCGTACAGGCGGTTGCCGTAGAGCAGCGGCTCGCCGGCGCCGATCTCGGCATCGCCGACCGCGCCGATGAAGATCGAGTGGGTCCCGCCCTCGTGCGCTTCCAGCAGCGTGCAGGTGAAGCTGGCCGCGGCACCCACCAGCACCGGTGCGGTGGCCGGCATCTCGCGCCACTGGCCGGCCCGGAACTCGTAGGGGCGGCCCTGGAGCGGCTTGCCGGAAAAGCAGGCGGCGATCTCGACCTGATCGGCCGCCAGCACATTGACCGCGAACGCGCCATTGGCGAGCAGGGCGCTGGCCAGCGGGTTGTCCCTGGGGACGCAGACCAGGAGCATGGGCGGTGCGGACGACACGGCGGTCATGGCGCTGACGGTGACGCCGAACCGGCCGGCATCGCCGTCCGTAGTGACCACCGAGACGCTGGACGCGACGCGGTGCATCGCACCCTCGAACTGGTCCCGGAGATCGGCGGCGAACACCTGGTGGCTCATCCGGGACGCCTGGAAATGGGCAGGTCGATCTTGCTCATGGAGCTTGTCTTAGCGCAGTCCGGCGGCAGGGACGACGACTTCGTGCACCCGGTGGCGGCGATGCAACGCAGGGCAGGCCAGCGCCCCCTGCGTTGACGACGGCCGGTTCCTCCGCCCAGTGGCCGTGCTAACGGCAGGACCGTGTCGGGAAGCAATGGCGGCGGCCGATGTCGCCGCGGTTCGAGAAGGTGGAAGGCGATGGCAGTGGTTCGCTACCAGCGGGGCGAGAGCGACGAGCGGCCCTGGGGGCGCTGGGAGGTGCTGGACACGGGTGCCACCCATGCGGTGAAGCGCATTACGGTGAAGCCCGGCGCGAAACTGTCCCTGCAGCGGCACAAGCACCGCGCCGAACACTGGGTGGTCGGCCAGGGTAAGGTCCGGGTCACCCGTGACGAGGACAGCCTGGTGCTGATCGCCGGCCAGGCCGTGTACCTGCCGCTCGGCTGCGTGCACCGCATGGAGAATATCGGCGACGTCGACCTCGTCATCATCGAGGTCCAGATCGGCGAGAATCTGGACGAGAACGACATCGAGCGGCTGGAGGACGTCTACGGGCGGACCTGACCGCCAGCGCGGCGGCCAGGCCGCCGCGTCATGATCCCCCCTCCACCACCTCCGTCTTCGCCACGCCCATCGCGCGGGCCAGTGCCCGCAGGCGCTGGTCGACCACGTCGCCGAACGGCATGGAGCCGTCGGCGGGCAGGCCCAGGATCAGGGTCTTGCGGTCCTGGCGGACATAGGCGCGGTTCAGGATCTCGGCGACGGCGCCGGACAGGCGGAAGCCCAGGGTGAGGGCGCGGCCGAGTCGTTCCGCCCAGATGCGCTCGCTCGGGCTGACCAGGGACAGGAGCGAGGCCAGGGTCGGGTCGCCGGGGGGGCCGTCCTGGCGGATGTAGAGCGCGTAGGCCAGGCGGGCGCGCTCGGCATGGTCCAGCGCCAGGAGCGGCATCTGGCTCAGCGCCATCAGGATCATGTGCGCCCGGGCATCGGGATGGTCGCGCCAGCCGATGTCGGCCAGATGGCAGGCGGCTTCCCGCAGGCGCCGGTCGTGCAGCTCCTCGTTGGGGAACAGGCTGTCGGTCCAGCGGACCAGGGCCTCGCCCATGGCGGGGTCGCGGTTCCAGGTCCGCCCGACCTCCACCGCCTCGACCAGGAGCGGATCCTGGTCGATCTCGGCATCGGCCAAGTGGCGGATCAGGCGGCCCTCGCGCAGGCCGAACGCGGAGAACACCGCCTGGCGCGGCCTGGTCGCGCGCACCACCCGCTCGAACAGGACCAAAGCCTGGGAGAAGGTCTCGACCCGGCGCTTGGGCACGCCTGGCAGGTCGGCCATGGCGGCGGCATCATAGCGGCTGAGTTCCCTGGCAAAGGCCTGCGCCTCGCTGCGCGGCATGGCGAAGCCGTGCAGGACGCGCAGCGGCCCGCTCTGCATGGCGAGGCGCACCCGCGCGATCGCCCGCCAGCCGCCGCCCACGATGAACAGGTCCTCGCCGACCGTGTCCTCCAGGAACGCGGCGATGCCGTGCAGCATGGCGTCGACATGGCGCCGGGCGGCCGCCATGTCGCCGGCGAAGCGATCGCCGATGCGCAGCGTGCCGAGCGGCAGGCTGATGCTCTCGCCGGGACGGCCCGCATGGATCCGCGCGAACTCCAGGCTGCCGCCGCCCAGATCGACCACCAGGCCTTCCGGGCGATGGAAGCCGGCGCGTACGCCGAGGGCGGTGAAGTAGGCCTCCTCCTGGCCGGAGAGGATGCTGATGGGCACGCCCACCGCCTCCTGCGCCTGGCGGATGAATTCCTGGCCGTTGCTGGCCGAGCGCGACGCCTCGGTGGCGCAGACGTCCAGGGCGGCCACCCGCATCGCCCGGGCGAGCTGGCCAAAGCGCGCCAGCGTGCGGATGGCGCTCTGCACGCCGGCGGGGCTGAGCTGGCCGGTGCGTTCCAGCCCCTTGCCCAGCGCGCACATCACCTTCTCGTTGAAGCGCACCACCGGCGTGCGCGAGATCCGGTCATAGACCACCAGGCGCACCGAGTTCGAGCCGATGTCGACCACGGCGACCGGGCGGTCGTCGCCCTGGCCGGCCTGTGCCGGGAGATGGGGTACCGGGGCCAGGGCGTTCATGAATCGGTGCGGGCGATCGACACGCGGGTGGTTCCCTTCTTGCGCATGGCGCTGCCCCGGCCGGACAGGCTGGGGTTGGTCATGAAGTACTTGTGGGCAGAGAACGGCTCACCTTCCGGCTGGATCCGCGTGTAGGTGCCGTCCGGCTCGAGCAGCCAGCTCCCGGCCGTGTCCTTCAGGTTCGCCACCATCACCTGCGACATGATCTGCTGGTGCACCGTGTCGTTCTCGATCGGCACCAGCGTCTCGACCCGCCGGTCGAGGTTGCGGCCCATCCAGTCGGCCGAGCTGATGAACACCTTGGCCTGCTTGGACGGCAGGCCGTGGCCGTTGCCGAAGCAGACCACCCGGGCATGCTCCAGGAAGCGGCCGACCAGGCTCTTGACCCGGATGTTCTCCGAGAGGCCCGGCACGCCCGGGCGCAGGCAGCAGATGCCGCGGATGACCAGGTCGATCTGCACGCCGGCCCTGGACGCCCGGTACAGGGCGGCGATGATGCCCTTGTCGACCAGCGAGTTCATCTTGGCCCAGATCGCGGCCTTGCGCCCGGCCTTGGCGTGCTGGATCTCGGCCTCGATGTTCTCCATCAGCTTGGTGCGCAGCGAGTAGGGGGCGACGCCGATCTTCTCGAGGCCGGTGGGCTCGACATAGCCGGTCATGAAGTGGAAGGCGCGTGCCGCGTCACGGCCGAGTGCCGGGTCGCAGGTGAAGAAGGAGAAGTCGGTGTAGATCTTGGCAGTGACCGGATGATAGTTGCCAGTGCCGAAATGGACATAGGTCGAGAACTCGCCGCCTTCCCGGCGGACCACCATCGAGACCTTGGCGTGGACCTTCAGGTTGATGAAGCCGAACACGACCTGGACGCCGGCCCGCTCCAGGCGCCGCGCCAGGCGGATGTTGCGGTCCTCGTCGAACCGGGCCTTGAGCTCGACCAGCGCCGTCACCGACTTGCCGCCCTCGGCCGCCTCCACCAGCGCCTTGACGATCGGGCTGTCCTCGCTGGTGCGATAGAGCGTCTGCTTGATCGCCACCACGTTCGGGTCGAGTGCGGCCTGGGTCAGGAACTGCAGGACGACCTCGAAGCTCTCGTAAGGGTGGTGGACGATCAGGTCCTTGGCCCGGATCGCGGCGAAGCAGTCGCCGCCATAGTCGCGGATCCGCTCCGGGAAGCGTGGCGTGTAGGGCGGGAACAAGAGGTCGTTGCGCCCGCAGTTCACGATCTGCTTGGCGGCATCCAGGCCGAGCAGGCCTTCCAGCTCCAGAAGCTCCGAGGACGAGACGTGCAGATGGTCGAGCAGGAAGCGCTTCAGCTCGTCCGGCATGGTGGTGTCCATGGTCAGCCGGATCACCGAGCCGCGGCGGCGGCGCTTCAGCGCGGTCTCCCATTGCCGGACCAGGTCCTCCGCCTCCTCCTCCAGCTCGATGTCGCTGTCGCGGATCACTCGGAAATGGCCGAAGCTCTGGACCTCGAAGCCGGGGAACAGCTTGTCGAAGTAGCGGACCACGAGCTGTTCCAGCCGCACGAACCGGGCAGCAGCACCCGGCAGGCGGACGAAGCGGTCCAGATGGTTCGGCAGGACCAGCAGGCTCACCAGGTTCTCGCCGCGCCGCCTCGCCAGCTGGAGCACGATGCCCAGGCCCAGGTTCGGCACGAACGGGAAGGGGTGGGCCGGGTCGATCGCGATCGGGGTGAGCACGCTGGACAGTTCGGGAAACAGCCGTTCCGCGAACCACGCGAGATCGACGTCGGTCAGCTCGTCCACGTCGCAGACCACGACATTCTCGGTGCGCAGCATGGCGGTCAGCTCGCGCCAGGCGCGCTGCTGGTCGCCCATCAGCGAGAAGACCCGCGCATGGATGGCTTCGAGCTGCTCCTCCGGCGTGCGGCCGTCGTCGGAGGGCGAGCGCACCCCGGCCGCCACCAGCCCCTTCAGGCCGGCGACGCGCACCATGTAGAACTCGTCGAGGTTGGAGGCGGAGATGGACAGAAAGCGCAGCCGCTCCAGGAGCGGGTGCTGCGGGTTGAACGCCTCGGCCAGGACCCGCTCGTTGAAGGCCAGCCAGGACAGCTCGCGGTTGATGAGGTCCTGCGGGCCGACGCGGAAGGGGCTGGCCCCCTCGTCGGTGACGAGCGGCGGGATCTCGCTCGTGACCGTCGCGACATTCTCGTCCATACCGACCTCTCCACCCAGAAGGCCCCAGCCGTGACCGTGCCTCGTTCTTCCCGCCAGGCCGTTCCTCCCAAGGGAATGGGCCTACACATGGCAGCCCGGCTCGGCAAGAACGGGTCTGGCCGACCATGGTGACGGTTCTGCTGTTGCGCCACGCGAAATCACGCTGGGACGAGCCGGACCTGGCCGACCATGATCGCGGGCTGGCGCCGCGGGGCCTGCGCGCCGCACCCGCCATGGGGCGCCATGCCGCGCGTCAGGGCTGGCTGCCCGACCGGGTGATCGCCTCCACGGCCCGCCGGGCGGCCGAGACGGCCAGGCTGTTCCTTGAGGGGGCGAAGCTGGAGCGGCGGATCGAGCCGGTGCCGCAGATCTACGAGGCCACCGCCCGGACGCTCCTGTCCCTGCTCCAGACCCAGCCGGGCGGGGACAGCATCCTCCTGGTCGGCCACGACCCGGGCATCCACGACCTGGCGCTGGAACTGGTGGGGAGCGGTGTCGACCAGGAGCTGGACCGCAAGTTCCCGACCGCGGCGCTGGCGGTGATCGAGCTGCCGGTTGAGCATTTCGCCGACCTGCGCAGCGGCAACGGACGGCTCATTGCCTTCGTCCGGCCGCGTGAGTTGGGCTGAACGGGCGGACGGCTTGGCGGCAGTACGGCGCGTCAGTGGCCCATGACGGGACTCAGGCCGCCGGCCTGCCCTTCAGCAGGTCGCGGATCTCGGTGAGCAGGGCCACGTCGGCCGGTATCTCGGGTGCCTTCGGCTCGTCGGTGACCTCGCGCTCGGTCAGGCGCTTGATGTTGTTCACCTGCTTGATGACGATGAACAGGGCAAAGGCGACGATCAGGAACTTGATCACAGCGTTGATGAAGTTGCCGTAGGCGATCACCGCGGTGCCGGCGTCGCGGGCGGCGGTGAGGCTCGGGTAGCTCTGGTCCCAGTTGGTGAGCTGGATGTACTTGTCGGAGAAGTCGATGCCGCCCATGAGCACGCCCAGCGGGGGCATGATCACGTCGTCGACCAGCGAGCTGACGATGGCGGTAAATGCAGCGCCGATGATGATGCCGACCGCCAGGTCGACGACGTTGCCCTTGAGCGCGAATTCCTTGAATTCCTGCAGCATCGACATCGGCCGCTCTCCCTGGTCCTGTCGCAAGACAAGGTCAGGATGAACGGACGACCTGCACCGGTCAATTCAGCGCAAGTGACGTGAGCGTCATCGTCCCGGCCAGTTCCTCGCCCGGCGCCAGGATATGGGCGCCGGTGTCGTCGCGGCCGGGCATGTTCACGGCATTGCCGGCATGGCTGATCGGCTCGACGCAGAAATGATCCTCGCCCCGCGGGATGTAGACGATCAGGTGGTTCAGGACCGGGTCGCCGGCGATGCGCAGGCCGCGCCGCTCGTTCGGCCAGCGTATCGTGGCCGCACCGGTGAAGCCGGCGAAGATGTGGTCCAGGACCATCTCCTCCACCTTGCGCTCCTCCCGGAAGTCGGCCCAGGGCGGGACCGGGACCCGCTCGGTCGAGACCTTGGTGGCATCGGTGAGCCAGACCGAATCGACCTCGGCCTGGATGGTGGCGCCGGAATGGCGGTCCAGATAGGGGTGGTGGCCGATGCCGAACGGCATGGCCCGCTCGCCCGTGTTGCGCACGCCGATCTCGACCCGCAGCGTGCCTTCCATCAGCCGGAAGCGCTGCCAGGCGCGGTAGCGGAACGGCACCCAGCGATGCTCGTGATGGAACACCATGGCGGCACTGGTTTCGTCCTGGCTCGCGACCGTCCAGGAGCCCATCCAGCCGTCGCCGTGGATCGCATGCGGCTCGGGCAGGAAGTTCAGGGGGAGTTGGTAGTCCTGGCCCTCGAAGCTGAAGCGGCCGTGCTGGATCCGCCCGGCGAACGGCACCAGCGGGAAGGAGGCGTAGGCGATCGGGTCGCGCAGGTCGCCACGGCTGGCGCGCAGCAGGTCGAAGCCGTCGTCGCGAAAGCTGCGGATGGCACCGCCGCCTGCCGGGTCCACGACCAGTTCCAAGTTGCCGTGGCGCAGGGTGACGAGCGGCGCATCGATCATGGCTCACCTTTTCGGGCCAGAACGGGAAACGCCGCCGACAGCGCCGGCGGCGTTCCCTGAACTACGTCGCGGGACCGGCCTCTGCCAGTCCGCCCGACCATGTCACCATCGACGCAGGGTCACTGGCCGAGGCAGGTGTCGGCGTTCTCCTGGGTGCAGACATCCAGGCCGGTATAGGTCGGGTCCGCCGGCGGATCGCCGCCCTCCTTGATCTTCAGCAGCGCGTTCATGCTCTGGTAGCCCATCTCGAACGGCCGCTGGCCGACCTGGCCCAGCGAAAGGCCCTTCTTCAGCAGCTCCATCTGCGGCGGCAGCGTGTCGGCGACCACGATCGCCAGTTCCTTGCTGTCGAGCTTGTCCTTGTACTTGCTGACCACCGCCTCATAGGCGTTCGGTATGAACTGCGGGAAGCCGCCGGTGGGCACGAAGGCATCCAGGTCGCTGAACTTGGCGAGGATGTCCTCCAGCTGCTGCACCGAGCGCGGCAGGTCGTCGTCGCTGTAGAGCGGGCAGCCTTCCACCTCGGTCCAGCCGCCCTGGCCGGTCAGCCGTTCGCCGGGCGCTGCCTCCGACTTGGTACCGGCGAGCGTGTCGCGGATGCCCTGCATCCGCTCGTTGTGGTTGGAGGCGGCCGCCCCGCCCGACTGGATGCAGATCGTGCCGCCGTCCGGCTTGATGCCCTGCACCAGCTTGGCCAGGTTCACGCCGATGTCGTAATTGTAGGTGCCGATATAGGCCAGGCGGTTGCCCTTGTCCTTCTCGAGCACGTCGGAGTCCCAGGTCAGCACGGGAATGCCGGCGTCCTTGGCGGCACCCAGCGCCCGGCCCATCGCCGCGGCGTTGGACGGCGAGACCGCGATGCCGTCGATGCCGCGCGCGATCAGGTCGTTGACGATCGCCACCTGCTCGTCGCCGCCGCCATGCTCGCCGGGGCCGATATATTCGCAGGTGAACTTGCCGCCGGACTCCTCCTGGGCCTTCATGCAGCCGTCGCGCGCGAAGTCGAAGAACGGGATGTTCATCCCCTTGGGCACCAGCGCGAACGTGTAGCTCTCCTGCGCGCTGGCACCGGACGTTCCGAACGCACCCACCACCGCGGTGGCGATGCCTGCCAACAACAGCTTCCTCATGGGTCTCGACCTCCCTGAACCGGGCTTTGTGAGGGGGACAGAGCCATCCCCCGCCGGACCCGCCCCTTCTAGTCCGACTTCTTCCCGCGGATCCGCTCGAGCAGGACCGCCAGAACGATGAAGACACCGACGAAGGTGCCCTGCCAGTTGCTGTCCACGCCGGCCATCAGCAGCGCGTTGCGGATGACCTCGATGAGCGCAGCACCGACGAAGGCGCCATAGGCGCCGCCCTCGCCGCCCATCAGGTTGGCGCCGCCGATCACGGTGGAGGCGATCACGCGCAGTTCGTAGCCGGTGCCCAGCGCATTGATCGCGGAGCCCTGCCAGCCGACGATCATGACCGCGGCGATGCCGGCGGTCAGGCCGGCCGCCACATAGGCCTGCAGCTTGATCCGGTCGACCGGCACGCCGGTCAGCCGGGCGGCGTTCTCGTTGCCGCCGATGGCATAGAGATAGCGGCCCCAGGCGCTGAAGTTGAAGATCAGGCCGAACACGGCGGTCAGCAGCACCAGCATCCAGACCGGGTTCGAGATGCCCAGGATCTGGCCGCCGCCGATCCAGTTGAACTGGTCGGCATAGGGGCCGAACTCGTAGATCATCTTGTTCTGCGACAGCACCACCGCCAGCGAGCGCGCCACGGACAGCATGCCGAGCGTCACCACGAAGGGCGGCAGGCGCAGATAGGCGATCAGCGCGCCGTTGACCGCACCGGCCAGGGCACCCGTGGCGAGCCCGGCCAGCACCGCGACCAGCCAGTGGCTCTCCGCCTGCAGCAGCAGTCCGCAGACCACGCCCACCAGGCCCATCACCGAGCCCACCGACAGGTCGATCCCGCCGGTCAGGATCACCGCGGTCATGCCGAGCGCCATGATGCCGATGAAGGCGAAGTTGCGGGTGATGTTGTACAGGTTGCCGGCGGTCATGAAGGTGGGCTCCACCCAGTTCATGATCAGGCAGATCAGGACCAGGGCGATCGTCACCCAGAAGGGCTGGCTGGCGAAGATCTTCTGGGCGAGGCTGCGCTCCTTGAGTGCCGTGACCTCGTCGATCCGGGCGAAGTCCTGGGGGGCGGCAGGATGCTGGGTGCTGTCGGCCATGTTGCCCTCGCCTCAGGCTGCGCGGATGGCACCGGTGATGAGGCCGGTGACCTCTTCCGGCGAGCTGTCGGCGATGCGCTTGTCGGCGACCTTGGTGCCGCGGCGCATCACCACGACCCGGTCGCAGACCGTGAACACGTCGGGCATGCGGTGGCTGATCAGGACCACCGCCATGCCCTTGTCGCGCAGCCGCAGGATCAGATCGAGCACCTCCTTGACCTGGCGGACCGAGATCGCCGCGGTCGGCTCGTCCATCAGCACGACCTTGGCGTCCTTCAGCCGGGTGCGGGCGATCGCCACCGCCTGGCGCTGGCCGCCGGACATCCGCCTGACCAGGTCGCGCGGCCGGGTCTCCGACTTCAGCTCGGCGAAGATCTCGCCGGCACGCGCATACATCTGCGCATAGTCCAGGAACTTGAACGGCCCGTACGACTTCTTGGGTTCCCGGCCCAGGAACACGTTCTCGGCGGCGGTCAGGTTGTTGCAGAGGGCCAGGTCCTGATAGACCACCTCCACGCCGCGCTCGCGCGCATCGGCCGGCTTGTGGAAGTGCTGGACCTCGCCATCCAGCCGGATCTCGCCGGTGCTCGGCCGGAAGTTGCCGGCGATGCACTTGACCAGGGTGGACTTGCCCGCGCCGTTGTCGCCCATCAGCCCCACGACCTCGCCGCGCTCCAGGTCGAGATCGACCCCGCGCAGTGCCTCGATCGCGCCGAAATGCTTGCTGATGTCGCGCAGTTCGAGCAGCGCCATCCCGTTCCGACCTCCCCCTGGCGGCCCGATCGTGCGAGCCGGCTTCATTGAGGAAGACCATACACAGGCACCTTTTCGCGTAAAGTCAGATTAATCGTACCTGTTACCCTGTTACGTCGGGAGCCCGGCGGCGAACCGGCGGATGCGGCGGGCGGCCTCGTCCAGTTCCGGATCGGGCACGGTCAGGCTGACCCGGACATGGCCGGCTGCCGGGCCGCCGAACGCATCCCCGGAAAGCACCGAGACCTCGGCCTCGGCCAGCAGGCGACGGGCGAAGCGGTCGGGATCCAGGCTGGTGCCCTGCACGTCGACCATCACGAACATCCCGCCGGCCGGACGCCGCACGATCAGGCCCGGCGCATCCGCCAGTGCCGCGCAGAAGCGGTCGCGCCGGGCCCGGTAGATCCGGTGATGCTCCGCCAGCTCCGGATGCGGCTCGGCCAGGGCCACGGTGGCGGCGTCCTGAATGAAGTCGGGCAGGCCGTAGAGCATGGCGAGCGCCAGCTCGTAGATCGTGGCGGTCACCCTTTGTGGCCCGATCACCCAGCCGACTCGCCAGCCGGTCATCGCATGCGACTTAGAGAGCGAGCTGACCACCACGGCATGGTCGTTCATGCCCGGAATGGCCGAAGGGCTGACATGGCTGCCCTCGTAGATCAGATCGGCATAGACCTCGTCGGAGATCAGCCAGAGGCCGTGCTGCTTCGCGAGCCGGCACAGCGCCTCGATCTCGGCCCGGGTGAACACCGCGCCGGTCGGGTTGTTCGGCGTGTTGATCAGGATGGCGCGGGTACGCTCGCCGATCGCGCGTTCGATCGCCGCCAGATCCGGGCGGAAGCCGGTTTCGGCATCGAGCGGCACGTTCACCATCACCGCGGCGGCCGCGGCGATCGTGGCCGGGTAGGTGACATAGGCCGGGGCCGGGACCACCACCTCGTCGCCCGGGTTCAGCAGGCACTGGCAGGCGGCGAACAGGGCACATTGCGCCCCGGCCAGCACCACGACCTGCTCCGGGTCGATCGGGCGGCCGGTGAGCCGGCCATGGTGCCGGGCGATCGCCTGGCGCAGCGCCGGCTTGCCCTGCACGTCGGCATAATGGGTGTGGCCGGCATCCAGCGCCGCCTTGGCGGCCTCGCGGATCCGGGCGGGTGTCGTGAAGTCGGGATCGCCCACCGAGAGGATGATCACGTCCTCGCCGCGCCGCGCCCGTGCGGTCGCATCGTAGTGGATCAGCCAGGCATCGGTGGCCGGACCGGCCAGGCCGCTGGTCCAGGCGGCAAGCGCTGGTGCCCTCATGAACGCTCGGCTCCCTTTACGTCGTGGCCCGCTGTCCGGAAGGATGCCGGGCCGACCCCAGCCCAACAAGCGCCCCGCCGCCCCCAAAGGAACCCGCCCGATGCCGAGCGTCCGCCGCCTCCTGCCCTCCGACCTGCCCGCCTGGGAAGGGCTGTTCACCGGCTACTGCCGCTTCTACCGGGCGGACGTGCCGGACGAGGTGCGCCGCTCGACCTTCGAGCGCCTGTGCGCGGGCGACGATCTGGTGGGCCTGGTGGCGGTCGACGAGGGCGACCGGCCGATCGGCCTGATGCACCTGGTCTTCCACCCCTCCACCTGGTCCAGCCGGATCTACTGCTATATCGAGGATCTCTATGTCGAACCGGCCCATCGCGGCGGCGACGTGGCCAAGTCCCTGTTCGACGCTGGCTACGCGCTGGCCGATGAGCGCCAGGCCGACCGGACCTACTGGCTGACCCAGGAGTTCAACGCACCGGCCCGCTCGCTCTACGACACGGTCGGGCACCGGACATCGTTCATCGTCTATGCGCGCTGAGCGCGGATCGCGATCCAGAAGCTCATCTGCGCCACCAGCCCGCCCAGGGCCAGCACCAGGCCTGCGGCGAGCGCCGGGTCGGGGCCGGCCGCGACCAGGGCGGTGAAGCCGGCACCGACCGTCATCTGGATGAAGCCGTACAGGCCGGCGGCCGATCCGGTCAGGCGCGGGTCGATGCTGATCGCCCGGGTGAGGGCGGCCGGGCTGGACATGCCGGCCCCCAGCGTCATCAGGGACATAGTGCCGGCCGCCACCGCCACCGTGAGCAGCCCCAGCAGCTCGGCGGCGAGGAAGGCCAGCGAGCTGGCCAGCACCAGCAGGGTGGCGCCGACCAGCAGGCGCTCCATGGTGACCCGGCCGATCAGCCGGCCGGTCAGGACGTTGCCGGCGGCCATGCCGACCATCAGCAGGCCCAGATAGATCCCGACCTCGTGGAGCGGGCGGTGCAGCTCGTGGACGAACAGGAAGGGGGCCGCCGCGATGAAGGCATAGATCGCGGTGGTGGTGCAGCCGCCGCCCACGGCGAAGCCGACGAAGACCGGCGAGCGCAGGAGGTGGCGATAGTCCTGGAGGAGGGAGCGGGTGCTGAGCTGCCCGCTCGGCCGGCCGGTCTCGGGCAGGAGCCGCCAGACCGAGAGGAGGTTCACCGCACCCAGCGTCACCAGTGCCAGGAAGATCGAGCGCCAGCCGAGGGTGGCGGAGAGGGTGCTGCCGCTCATCGGCGCCAGGGCCGGGCCGGCCATGGTCATGAGGTTGAGCAGGGCCAGGCGACGCACGGCGTCGTGGGACCCCGTGGTATCGCGCACGATGGCGCGGCCGAGTGCGAGCCCGGCGCAGCCGCCCAAGGCCTGGAGCAGGCGGGCGGCGATCAGGGAGCCGGCACCTGGTGCCAGGGCCGCGCCCAGCCCGGCGGCAGTGTAGAGGGTGAGGCCGGCCAGCAGGGTGGGGCGGCGGCCGAAGCAGTCGGAAAGCGGGCCGTAGACGAGCTGCCCCACCGCCAAGCCGACGATGTAGAGGCTGATCGTCATCTGCATGGCGCCGACGCTGGCATCCAAGTCGGCGGCCGCGGCCGGCAGGGCCGGCACGAACATGTGCATGGCCAGCGTGCCGCTGAAGGTCACCAGTACCAGGAGCCAGAGCGGTGGCTGGCGGAGGGCAGCGGATTGGCGGGAAGCGTCGGCGGCTTGGGGCATGGGCCATTGATGCGGCGCTGTCTGCCAGCAAGGCAACCGCTGCCCGGCAGGCCAGCCATGCCGTCAGTGCGTATCGAATGCCGCCTGGATGGCCGACCGGTCCGCGCCGGCGAGCAGGGCCAGTTGCAGGAGCACGCGCGCCTTGCCGGGCTTGAGCTCGCCGGCATGGACGAAGCCCAACGCCGCGTCGTCGACCTCGCCCGTGGCCAGCACCGCGCCCGCCGGCAGCCTGGTGCTGCGCGCCACGGCGATGCCCCGTCCGGCTGCCTCCGCCAGGGCGCCCAGGGCGATCCTGGTCATGTTGCCGTTACCGACCCCGGCGACCACGATGCCCTTGGCACCCGCCGCGACCGCCGCATCGATCAGCTCGCGGCCCATCCCGGCATGGGCATGGAGGATCACGACCCTGGGCAGCGCGTCATGGCCGGCGAGGTCGAAGCCGGCCGGGCGCGGGTCGGGGGGGCGGTGGAAGCGGGGGCGGCCGCCAGCCATCGTGCCGAGCGGGCCGCGTTCGGGTGCCTGGAAGGCGTCCACGCGGTTGGCGTGGGCCTTGTAGACGTCGCGCGCGGCGAAGACCTGGTCGTTCATCACGGCCAGCACGCCACGGTTTCGGGCGGCGGGATCGGCCGCCACGGCGATCGCGGCGGAGAGGTTGGCCGGCCCGTCGGCACCGATTGCGGTGGCCGGGCGCATGGCGCCGGTGAACACGATCGGCAGTTCGGCCCGGACGGTCAGCTCGGCGAACCAAGCAGTCTCCTCCAGCGTGTCGGTGCCGTGGGTGACGATGATGCCGGCAAGGCCCGGCTCGGTTGCCAGCGCGGCCAGCCGGCGGGCCAGCTTCAGCCAGACCGCGTCGTGCATGTCCTGGCTGCCGATGCTGACGAGCTGCTCGCCGCGGATGGCGGCGACGCGGTCCAGGCCGGGCAGGGCGGCCAGCAGGGCGTCGATGGCGAAGCTGCCGGCGGTGTAGCCGTGGGCGACGTCCTGCGCGCCGGCGATGGTGCCGCCGGTGGCCAGGACGTGGACGAGGGGCAGCGCGGTCACGGCCGCACCCCCTTGCCGTAGTGGCGCTCGATCCGCGCCTGGATCACCTCGAACACGGCGGAGAGCAGCCAGTAGATCAGCGCCGCCGTGATCAGCATCTCCATGTATTTGAACTCGGCGCGGCCATAGGTGCGGGCCAGGAACATCAGCTCCCACACGCCCATCACCGAGACCAGCGAGCTGTCCTTCAGCATGGCGATGAACTGGTTGCCGGTGGGCGGGATGACCAGCCGCATCGCCTGGGGCAGGACGACGAGGCGCATCGCCTGGGCATCGGTCAGCCCCAGCGAGGCGGCGGCCTCACGCTGGCCGCGCCCGACCGCCTCGATCCCGGCACGGAAGATCTCGGCCATGTAGGCGCCGTAGCACAAGGAGAGCGCGATGATCCCGGCCGGCACCGCCTCCAGGACCAGACCGATCTGCGGCAGGCCCAGATAGATCAGCAACACCTGCAGGAGCAGCGGCGTGCCGCGGAAGAAGCTGATGTAGAAGGTGGCCACCCCGAAGGCCAGGCCGTTGCCGGACAGCCTGGCCAGCGCGCCCACCAGGGCCAGCAGGGTGGCGAAGGTGATCGAGACCAGGCAGATCACCACGGTCAGGACGGCACCCTGCAGGAAGGCCTGGCCGGCGCCGAACCCGAGCAGGCCCGGCACGTTGGCCAGGATGAAGCGGTAGTCCAGCCCGAAGCTCCAGAAGAACAGGGCGAAGACCAGCAAGAGTTCGGCCCAGGCCAGCAGCACCTGGAACTCGAACGGCATCCGGCGCAGGACCAGGATGTTGGCGATCGCGAGGCCGGCCACGAGCAGGCTGCCGACCAGCCGGGCCAGGAGCGGAGGCAGCCCGGCCAGGCCCGGCACGGTCCAGGGGAACGCGGCGGCGATCAGGAAGACGATCAGGCCGATCAGGGTCAGGCGGGCGTCCCGCCGGTCGAGGAGGTCTGCCAATATGCTCACTGGGTCAGGTCGGCGCCGTAATACTGCGCGGACAGCCGGGCGAGCGTGCCGTCCGCCTTCATCTCGTCGACGATCCGGGTGATCTCGGCAGCGAGTTCCGGGTCGCCCTTGTCGATCGCGACCGAGAGCGGCTCCTTGAACAAAGGCTCGCCGACGATCTTGAACGGGTAGCCGCGCTCGATCGCGTCCAGGACGGTCGGCAGGGCGGTGAAGGCCGCATCGAGGCGCACGCCGTCCCCTAAGCGCAGATCGTCCAGGGCCAGCAGGTCGGTGTCGTAGGTGCGGATCTCCGCATCGTCGATCTGGTAGGTGAAGGGCGGCGCATCGGCCACGTCGATGGTCAGGTCCTTCTTCAGATAGCTCTCATAGGTGGTGGCGACGCCGACCCCGATCCGCTTGCCGCCGGCATCGGCGGGGGTGGTGATCGTCTGGTTGTCCTTGTGGACCACGAGCGAGGCCGGGGTGAAGTAATAGACCGCCGGGAAGTCCAGGACCTGCGCGCGTTCCTTCGTGGGCGTCATGCTGCCAACCGAGATGTCCCAGCGGCCCGCCCAGCGCCCGGCGGTGATCACGTCCCAGCCGGGCGTGACGAAGCGGATGTCCACGCCCAGGCGCTTGGCGATCTCCCGACCAACATCGATGTCGAAGCCCTGGAACTCGTTGGTCATCGGATCGAGCGAGGATTGCGGGGGATATTCCGGATCGGTGCTCATCGTCAGCACGCCGGCCTCCCTGATCCGGTCGAGCGCCTCACCGGCGGACACTTCGGCCGCAACCAGGAACGAGAGGGCGGCTGCGAGCAGGGCACCACGACGCGAGAGCGGCATTTCGTTTCCCCCGGAACAACGCGATATTACAGCCAGGATGACGAGGCGCGTCCGGCACGGCAAGCTCGGCGCGCTCCGGCTGCCGATGCCGCCGGGACCTGACCGGGAGGAGGATGAGCCCATGACGACGCCGGCCTTTTCCGGAATCTGGCCGATCCTCTACGCCTTCTTCGACGAGCAGGACCGGCTCGACGAAGGGGCGGTGCTGCGCCAGGTCGAGGCCTGCATCACCGCCGGTGCGGACGGGATCGCGGCACTGGGCTTGGCCACCGAGGTCGCCAAGCTCATGCCCGACGAGCGCGCCACGCTGCTGCGCTGGCTGGCCCGGACCGTCGATGGGCGGGTGCCGGTCGCGGTCACGGTGTTCGGCGAGAGCGAGGCCGAGCAGGTCGCGTTTGTGCGCATGGCGGCGGAGCTCGGTGCTTCCTGGGTGATCCTGCAGCCGCCGCCCCGCCGGCCGCTGCCCGAGGACGAGCTGCTCCACTTCTTCGGCCGGGTCATCGACGCCTGCCCGATCCCGGCCGCGATCCAGAACGCGCCGGACTATCTGGGCGTGGGCCTGGGCGACGTGGCGATCCGGCGGCTGAGGGACCGCCACCCCAACTTCCTCCTGCTCAAGGGCGAGGGCTCGGCGGTCTCGATCCGGCGCACCATCGACGCGCTCAAGGGCGAGGTCGCGGTGTTCAACGGCCGGGGCGGGCTGGAGCTGCCGGACATCCTGCGCGCCGGCTGTGCGGGGATGATCCCGGCCCCGGAGCTGGTCGACGTCCAGGTCGCGATCTGGCGGGCGACCCAGGCCGGAGAGTGGGCGGAGGCCGACCGGCTCTATGCCGAGGTGCTGCCGCTCATCGTGTTCGTGATGCAGTCGATCCCGCACCTCGTCACCTACGGCAAGCGCGCGGCTGCGCATCGCCTGGGGCTGGGACCGGTCCACGACCGGGCGCCTGGCGACCTGCCCACCCCGTTCGGCCTGGCGGTGCTCGACCGGCTGCTGGCACCGCTGCCGCCGCTGCTCTGAACCGTACCGGATGGTGTCGCTTTCACGCGGGGGCGCCGAGGCGGCAGGGCCATGGGGCAACCCTTCCGGGCGTGAAAAGCCATGTCGCTTTCACGAAACCCGGCAGGCCGATGCGCACCAGAAATGCGGCCCATCCGACCCCATATACTGGGCTGTCGGGGCTCCATCCCGGCAGCGGCGCGGGGATGACCGTCCATGGCGGTGGCGTTTCGGGATCTGTTCGGGCGGCGGAACACGGCCGGAGGTGCCGAGATCGCGGCACAGGTGACCGGGCTGGCGCAAGGCTGGTCGATCGAGATCACCGCCAGGCAGGCGGCCAAGCTGGAGCGGCTGCCGCTGCCCAAGGGTACGCGGGTCAACATCGCTTACCTGCCGGACGAGGAACCCTCGGCGATCCTGCAGACCGCGGCGCGGCTGGTGTTCGAGGGCATGGTGCCGGTACCGCACGTGCCGGCGCGCACCCTGCCGTCGGCCATGGCGCTCGACACCTATCTGCGGGGCTTGGCGGCGGTGGGCGTGCGGGAGGCGCTGGTGATCGGCGGCGGTGTCGCCCAGCAGCAGGGGCCGTTCGCCAGCAGCATGGACGTGCTGAGAAGTGGCCTGTTTGAAGAGTTGGGCTTCAGCCGGGTCGCGGTGGCGGGCCATCCCGAGGGGAGCCCGGACATCTCCGTCGAGGGCTTGGCCGCAGCGCTGGCCGAGAAGAACGCGTGGGCGGAGGCGGCGGGCCTCACCGTCGAGCTGATGACCCAGTTCTGCTTCGATGCCGGCAAGGTGGCGGCGTGGGAGCGGGCGATCCGTGCTGCCGGCAACCGGCTGCCGATCCGGGTGGGCCTACCGGGCCCGGCCTCGATCAAGAGCCTCCTGCGCTATGCCCAGATGTGCGGCGTGGGCAATTCGCTGGCCTTCCTCAGCAAGCGGGGCGGCAACGTCCTGCAGCTCGTCACTGCCGCCGAGCCGGACGGCTTCATCGTCGACCTCGCCAGGGCCCTGGCGGGCGAGCCCGGCCATCTGGTGGCCGGCCTGCACTTCTACCCATTCGGCGGCTTCGAGAAGACCGCGCACTATGCGGATGCCGTCGCGGCGGGCCGCTTCACCGTAGAGGGCGACGGCCAGGGCTTCAGCCTCACCGCCTGAACCGGCCTCGCCGCCACTCACGACCGTGCCTATGCTGGCCTCCTGCAGGGGAGGCAGCGGGGATGGCCGACGATTTCCAGCGCTTCGAGCGCGACGTCCATGATCGGCTGGCGCCGACCTATCGCGATCGGTTCGAGCCGGTCACCGCCCTGGCGGTGGAAGGGCTGCTGGAGGCGGCGGGGGTGCGGGAAGGGGTGCGCCATGGCGACCTCGCGGCCGGCAGCGGCGTGGTGGCGCTGGGCGCCCTGGCGAAGGGGGCGAGCGTCGATGCCTATGACCTGAGCCCCGGCATGCTGGCGATCCTGGAAGGGCGGGCGCCCGCGATCCATGCCGTCGCCGCCTCGGTCGACCGGCTACCGGTCGCGGACGGCCACTACGACACGCTGACCATGGGCTTCGGCATCGGCCACCTGCCGGCGCCTGAGGCGGCGGTGGCCGAGGCGCTGCGGGTGCTCAAACCCGGCGGGCGGATCGCCCTGTCCTGGTGGGCGGATCGCGACGAGAACCGGGTGAACGGCCTGTTCGTCGACCTGATCGAGGAACTGGCGCTGACGGCACCGCCCGAGCGCCTGCCGCCCGGGCCCCCGATCTTCCGCTTCGCCGACCGCAAGGCGCTGGTGTGCCTGCTGGAGGACGCAGGGTTCACCGACGTGTGCCTGGAGACCCTGGCGTTCCGTCATGTCGTGCCGGCCGCTGTCGACTGGTGGGCGATCGGCCGGGGTGCGTTCGCCCGGGTGTCGGCGATCCTGGATGCCCAGTCGGCGCAGGCGCAGGAGCGGATCCGCACCCTGTTCCTGGAGCGGGCGGAGACCTATCGGGACGGCGACGGCATCGCGATCCCGATCAGGTTCCACGTGGTGAGCGGCAGTGCGCCTCGATCTGAGGACTGAGGGCCCGCCAGGCTCAGGTCACGAAATTGTCGGCGGTCAGCCTGGTCACGTCGAACAGGGTGATGGTGCCCTGGCCCCAGCCATAGCCGTCGCCGACGAAGGTCGGCTGCCCGGGCTCGGTGTAGGTGACGTCGGTGACCGGGGTGAAGGCGCCGAGATCGATCACCAGGCTCCTGGCTGCCATACCGTTGAACGAGGCCGATCTCGTGGACACGGCGTCGTCGGCGCTGGTGATGACGCCGTCGCTGTTGCTGTCCAGGTCGGCGAACCTGAAGTCATAGCTCTGCGCCTCGCCCGTGGCGGAATTGCTCTGCCGCCAGGAGAACTCCAGCCGGTCGCTGGCGTCGAAGTCGGTGATCAGGTCGTTGACGTGAAAGAAGACATTGGTGGGGCTGTCGGCGGCTTCACGGTCGCCATGCATGCGGTAGGCGAAGATGTCGGCACCCTCGCCGCCGGTCATGACCGTCCGCTCGCCGGGACGGGCCTCGCTGCTGGCCAGGTCGTCGTTGCCTGCCCCGCCGATCAGCCGGTCGCTGCCGATCCCGCCGCGGAGGTGATCATCACCGGCGCCGCCGTCCAGGCGATCGTCGCCAAAGCCGCCGAACAGCCAGTCGTCGCCGTTCTCGCCGCGCATGTTGTCGTCGGACGTGCCGCCATAGGCGGTATCGTTGCCATCCCCGGCGAACAGGGTCAAAGCACCGTCGTTCTCCGGCCAGCTCAGCTGGTAGGGCATGTCGATCTGGTCGTCACCGCTGCCGGCATAGACGACATTGGCGCCGCCGCCGGGAAGGATCCGGTCGTTGCCGTCGCCGCCGAGCACGAGGTCGTCGCCGACCGTGGCATAGATCCGGTCGTCGCCCGCCCCGCCCTCCAGATGCTCGTTGCCTCCCTCGGCCCGGGGCAACTCGTCGACCTCGTAAGGGCGGTAGCCGCCGACCAGCAGGTCGTTGCCGACCCCGCCCAGCAGGTGATCGTCGCCAGGTCCGCCATAGAGGTCGTCGTTGCCGGCATCGCCGTGGATCGTGTCGTTGCCGAGATCACCCCACAGCCGGTCGCGGCTGTCGCCGCCGGACAGCAGGTCGTTGCCGTCGCCGCCACTCAGCCGGTCCCACCCGGCATCGCCCCACAGGCGGTCGTCCTCGTTCTCGCCGTAGAGCAGGTCGTCGCCCGGCCCGCCATACAGCTCGTCCCTGCCGTTGTTGGCATGGATCGTGTCGTTGCCGGCATCGCCCCAGAGGCGGTCGCGGCCGTCACCGTCCCAGATGACGTCGTTGCCATCGCCGCCGCTGACCCGGTCGTGGCCGGAGGCACCCTTGATCAGGTCATTGCCCGCCTCGGCGCGCAGGAGGTCGTCGCCGTCCCCGCCCGAAAGCTCGTCGTTGCCGGTCCCGCCGTAGAGCGTGTCGTTGCCGCCGTCGCCCCAGAGCCGGTCGCGGTCGCGGCCGCCCTCGATATGGTCGTTGCCGTCGCCGCCGCTGACCATGTCGAAGCCGTCTTCGCCATAGATCCGGTCGTTGCCTTCCTGGCCGAAGATCAGGTCGCCGCCGGCCCGGCCGAACAGGGTGTCGTTGCCCTTCAGCCCGTCGATCGTGTCGGCCGCGACCGTGCCGTAGATCCGGTCGTTGCCATTGGTCCCGGTGAGTGTCGCCATCTGCCGACTCCCTGGTCGCGGCGATGAGGCCCGTGATGATCGTTCCTCATGACTCCGATTGCAGCGATCCGGGGATCACCATTACGTGATGACAAACGAATTATTTACACTTGGTAATTTTTTGCCATAGTCGGCTGAGCCAGAAAGCAGTGGCGACAGGCGCCGGGGCGGCGCCGGCTGGCCGGAAGCCTGCCAGCCGGCGCCTGCCTGATCAGAGCCCCAGCTTCTTCGCCACGATCTCGTTGACCACGCCCGGATTGGCCTTGCCGCCCGTGGCCTTCATGACTTGGCCGGTGAACCAGCCGGCGACCTTCGGGTTCTTCTGGACGGTGGCGACCTGGCCCGGATTGTCGGCGATCAGCTTGTCGATGATCGCTTCGATGGCGCCGGTGTCGGTCACCTGCTTCATCCCGCGCTCCTCGACGATCTTGTCCGGCGCATCGCCGGTCTCGAACATGATCGCGAAGACGTCCTTGGCGAGCCGGCCGGAAAGGGTGCCGTCCTTGATCAGGGACAGGAGCTTGCCGAGGTCGGCAGCGCTGATCGGGCTGTCGGTGATGGACTTGCCGGCCTTGTTCAGCTGGCCGAACAGCTCGGTGATGATCCAGTTCGCGGCCTGCTTCGGATCGCCGTGCCTGGCGGCCTCCTCGTAATATTCGGAGGTCTCGCGCTCGGCGACCAGCACCCCGGCGTCGTAGGACGAGAGGCCGTATTCCGTCATGAAGCGGGCGCGCTTCTCGTCGGGCAGCTCCGGCAGGGTCGCCTTGATCTGCTCGACGAAGTCGTCCGGCAGCTCCAGCGGCAGCAGGTCGGGGTCCGGGAAGTAGCGGTAGTCGTGCGCCTCTTCCTTGGAGCGCATCGAGCGGGTCTCGCCCTTCACCGAATCGAACAGGCGGGTCTCCTGCTCGATCACCCCGCCGCTTTCCAGGATGTCGACCTGGCGACGCGCCTCATACTCGATGGCGCGGGCCACGAAGCGCATGGAGTTGACGTTCTTGATCTCGCAGCGCGTGCCGAACGGCTGCCCTGGCTTGCGCACCGAGACGTTGGCGTCGCAACGGAGCGAGCCTTCCTCCATGTTGCCGTCGCACGTCCCGAGATAGCGCAGGATCGAGCGCAGCTTGCGCATGTAGAGGACGGCTTCCTCGGGATCGCGGATGTCCGGCTCGCTCACGATCTCCATGAGCGCCACGCCCGAGCGGTTCAGGTCGATCAGCGTGGTGTCGTGGCCCTGGTCGTGGATCGACTTGCCGGCGTCCTGCTCCAGATGGAGGCGGGTGATGCCGATCGGGCGCTGCGTGCCGTCCGGCATGTCCAGGATCAGCTCGCCCTTGCCCACGATCGGGTGCTGGTACTGGCTGATCTGGTAGCCCTGCGGCAGGTCCGGATAGAAATAGTTCTTCCGCTCGAACACCGAGACCTTGTTGATCTCGGCCTTCAGGCCGAGGCCAGTGCGGACAGCCTGCTCGACGCAATAGGCGTTCACCACCGGCAGCATGCCGGGCATGCCGGCATCGACCGGGCTGACCTGGGTGTTGGGCTCGGCGCCATAGGCGGTGGCCGCACCGCTGAACAGCTTGGCCTGGCTGGAAACCTGCGCGTGCACCTCGAGACCGACCACGATCTCCCAGGTGCCGGTGTTGCCTTCGATGGTCCAGCTCATGCCCGAGCCTCGATTCCGTAGGGAAGCGTGTTGAACTGCGCGGCCTCTTCCAGCGCCGCACCGATCTGGAGGACGGTCGGCTCGTCCCAGGGCTTGCCCATGATCTGCAGGCCCAGCGGCAGGCCGTCCGAGGACAGGCCGGCCGGCACGCTCATGCCCGGCAGGCCCGTCAGGTTGGCGGTCACGGTGAACACGTCGTTCAGGTACATGGCGACCGGGTCGTCCGGCTCCTCGCCGATGCGGAAGGCCGGGGTGGGGGTGGTCGGCGCGAGGACAGCGTCGACCTCCCCGAACACCTTCCGGAAGTCATTGACCAGGATGCGGCGGACCTTCTGCGCCTTGACGTAGTAGGCGTCGTAATAGCCGGCCGAGAGCACATAGGTGCCGATCATGATCCGGCGCTTGGCTTCGTCGCCGAAGCCGGCGCCGCGCGACTTCTCGTAGGTCTCGGTGAGGTTGCGGCCGTCGACCCGCAGGCCGTAGCGCATGCCGTCATAGCGGGCGAGGTTGGAAGACACCTCGGCCGGCGCGATGATGTAGTAGGTCGCGAGCGCATAACGACTGTGCGGCAGCGAGACTTCCTTCACCTCGGCACCCTGGGCGCGCAGCCAGTCGGCGCCCTGCTGCCAGAGCCGGTCGATCTCGGGCGAGAGGCCCTCGACGCGGTACTCCTTGGGGATGCCGATCTTCAGCCCTTTCAGCGACTTGCCGATCCCGGCCGCGAAGTCCGGCACCGGCAGGTCGGCGGACGTGCTGTCGTTCGGGTCGTGGCCGGCCATCGCCTGCAGGAGCAGGGCGCAGTCTTGGACATTGCGGGCGAAGGCACCGGCCTGGTCCAGCGAGGAGGCATAGGCGATGATGCCGAAGCGCGAGCAGCGCCCATAGGTCGGCTTGATCCCGGTGATGCCGGTATAGGCGGCCGGCTGGCGGATCGAGCCGCCCGTGTCGGTGCCGGTCGCGGCCAGGCACATGCGTGCGGCCACGGCCACGGCCGAGCCGCCCGAGCTGCCGCCCGGCACCAGCGGCTTGGCGTCGCCCGGCCGGGTCCAGGGGCTCTTCACCGGGCCGAACGCGCTGTTCAGGTTGGCCGAGCCCATGCCGAACTGGTCGAGGCTGGTCTTGCCCAGGCAGACCGCACCGGCCTCCCAGAGCTTGCTTGTGACCGTGCTCTCATAGGGCGGGACGAAGCTGCCCAGGATGTTCGAGGCGGCAGTGGTGCGGATGCCCTTGGTGCAGAACAGGTCCTTCACCGCGATCGGAATACCTTCCAGCGGGCCGGCCTCGCCCTTGGCGATGCGCTCGTCCGCGGCCTTGGCCATGGCCAGCGCCTGCTCGGGCGTCTCGGTGATGAAGGCGTTGAGCGCCCGGTGGCACTCCATCTGGGCGATGGAGGCCTCGGTCAGCTCGACCGCCTTGAATTCCTTTGCGGCCAGGCCCTTGCGGGCGTCGGCCAGCGTCAGCCGGTGGAGATCCACGCTCATTCGACCACCTTCGGCACCACGAAATAGCCATCCTGCTGGGCCGGCGCGTTCGCCAGCACGTCGTCGCGGCGGTTGCCGTCGGTCACCTGGTCGGCCCGCCAGTCCTGGGTGATCGGCATGACCGAGCGCAGCGGCTCGACCGCATCGGTATCCACCTCGCCCAACTGCTCGACCCAGCCGAGGATGCCGGACAGCTCGGTTGCCAGATGCTCCTGCTGCTCCTCAGGAACCTCGAGGCGGGCCAGGTGCGCGATCTTCGCCACCGTGGCCTTGTCGATCGCCATGGATCTCTGGTCTCCTGCACGCGAAAAACGGAAAAACGCGGCCGGATTTGGCCGCAAAAGGCGCACGGAAGCTAGTGTCACCGTCCATCTTCCGCAACCATGCCGACTTCGCGGCAACCCTGCCCAGGCGCGGCGGCCTCCTGGCCCTGGACGTCAGCAAGCGGGCGATCGGCCTTGCCGGCACCGATGCCGAGCGGCGGATGGTGACGCCGCTGTTCACCCATGCCCGCAAGTCCTGGGCCCATGACCGGGAGACGCTGCTCCGGCTCCTGCGCGGGCGGCGGCCGGTGGGCCTGGTGGTCGGCTGGCCGCTCGGCCTGGACGACCGGGAGGGGGAGGCCTGCGACCGGGTCCGCAACTTCCTGGACCTGTTCGTGCCGCTGGCGGGTCTCCCTGTGTTCCTGCAGGACGAGCGGTTCACCACCGGCGGGGTGGAAGCCGCGATCGAGGCGGGCGAGCTTCCGCCGCCGGGCAGGGACGGGAAGATCGACCATCTGGCGGCGGCGCTGATCCTGGGCGAGGCACTGCGGTCGATCGGGGCACAGCCGACCGAATAGGATGCGACAGATTCTCCCGGTATTTTCCGGAACTTGAAAAGATAAATCCGGCAAAACAAGATTTCCTGTGCGGAAGGCACCCAATAAATTGCCCAAGGCGGGAATCCACATGCCCAAGATCGAGAATTCGACGTACCTGGATTTTGCGGCCTACCGGAGCACGGACAAGACTACCGTCGCTGAAGCGTACAATCTGGATCCTTCGCAAATACATGCGGCACCTCCCGACTTGACGATCAACGTGGCGCTGAGCCTGGAGCGCGCCAACGACCCGACCGAGCTGCTCAGCCAGGACTGGGGAACGCGCCAGAAGCTGCTCGCCGAGATGGAGGCGGACGGCTCGCTCTGGACGACCTTCGGCGCGGATCCGGCGGCCTATGACGCGCTGGTCGCCAGGCTGCACGACAGCGGCATCACCACGCTGGACACCGGGGATGGCTATGTCTCCTCCCCGGAGTCGCGCACGGTCTGGGTCACGCTGGATGCGGAGGGCTTCCAGAACCTGTTCGGCACCGAGCTGCTGGTGGTCGGCGATCCGGAAGAACCGGAGTTCGCGTTCTGGAATGGTGAGCTGTCATTGCCCGACGGCTGGGACGTCGACCTCGCCGGCATCTGGCTCGACTTCGAGGCCGGCCCGGACCCGGTGCTCCTGACGGACCATCAGACAGGCTTGGTGGAAGGGGCGCAAAGCATCGGCAACGAGCTGGCTCACAAGGGGGAGACCCCGCAGTTCACGCCGGTCGAGATCGCGCGAATGTATAATTTCCCGGTCACAGAGGGGCCGACCAGCACGATTGCGCTGATCGAGACCGGCATCGGCGATGCGATTCCGGAGGATGCGCAAACCGACTTCCAGACGAGACTGGACGACTACCGGCAGACCATCGGGGTCGGCGGTTCCGGCAAGTACTATGTGGATAATCCGGACGGCCAGATCTACGAGGAGGAGGGTGCCGGCGAGCGTTCGCTCGATGTCGGGGTGGTGGCGGGCGCTGCACCCGACAGCACCATCGGCCTGTACAATGGCAGCGGCCCTGACGGGACGGTCTTCACCTCGTACCAGAGCGCCATCTGGGACCTGGAGCAGAATCCCGAAGTCCTGTCCTCCTCGTTCAGCGACATCCAGCTGCCGTCACCCGACTCCCCGTTCCTGAACGCTTATCAGGAACTGTTCGTCGACGCGGCCCTGCGCAACGAATCCGTGTTCATCGCGATCGGCGATGGCGGCTCGGGCGACCATACCGAGAACGGCCTCAACAATGTCGGAGCGATCAGTTCCAGCCCCTATGTCGTGACGGTCGGCGGCACCTCGATCACCACGCCGGCCTCTGCCGGCGGCGACGACACGCTCGACGACATCGTGGAGGCCGTGGGCCAGCATGATCTCGATACGCTCGCCCAGCTCATCGCGGGTGGCCTGAAGTCTCTGCCGGAGAATGCGCAGGAGCCGTCCATCCTGGTCGAGACGGTCTGGAACCAGTATTTCCTCGATGGCTACGAGCTCACGCCGACGATCTTCGACAATGCCGCCACCTCGGGTGGCGTCGACATCACCCAGGACACGCCCTGGTACCAGACCGCGTTCGGGCTGACGCCCACTTCCACGGACCCGGAAGGCGGGACCGGTCGCGGCGTGCCGGATGTGTCGGGCCTGGCCGGCGGCAACATGTACTACACGGTGCCCAACGAGGACATGCAGGGCACCACCTGGTCCGGCGGCACCAGCGCATCGACCCCGCTCTGGGCGGCGCTGACCGCGCGGATCAATGCCGTGTTCGCCGAGCAGGGGCTGCCCAACCTGGGCTTCATGAACGACCTGCTCTACACCGCAGCGGCGGTGGCGCCTGGCTCGTTCAACGACATCCAGCTCGGCAACAACACGACCAGCTTCGGGGTGAACAGCGAGGGCCAGCTCATCCTCACCGGGTTCGGCTATGAAGCCGGCCCTGGCTACGACCTGACCACCGGGCTGGGCTCGCCCAACGGCGTCCTCCTGACGGAGGCGCTCACCACGATCGCCCACAGCCAGCTCCACTCGGAGGCGCCGGGCGTCCTGGACGATGCTGGTGGCAGTGCGACCGAGCAGAGCCTGCTGCTCCAGCCGATCCTCGCCGCTGACGGCGGAATCGACTTGGTCGCGTCGGGCGGCACGGTATCCTGGAACGCCAGTGCCGGCTCCCCTCACGCCTGGACCAGCCAGTTCGCGCAGCAGGTCCTGCAGGCGGATTTCGACGGCGACCTAGTGCGCCTGTTCGACGAGCATGGGCAGTCGCGCCCCTACGAGCTGGCGCTCGACCAGGGGGACGATCTAGCGATCACCATCGGCGGCGAGGCCACCGGGACGCCGCAGGCCGATCTCACCAACGATTACGGCTTCGTCGACTATGTGACGGGTGAGCTGGACAGCGCGTTGCAGGTGGCGCGTGCCGTGGCCGTGGCGAACACGGCCGGAGGAGCGGACGATCAGGAGGCGATCGTGCGGCTGCGCCAGAACGGCAAGAAGGAGGTCGCGGTCCTGTTCTACGAGGTTGACGACTTCACCGGCCGGATCGGCGACCTGGCGCCCGGCGACGAGGGCTATGACGCCGCCACGCTGGGGCGCGCCTATGCGAACGAGGAGGGCGAGGCGTGGATCGAGGGGCCGGGCTTTGGCGAGTTCCTGCAGACCAGCATCATCGACGTCGATGCCGGCGACCTGATCGCCATGCGGCTCTCGGCTGGTGACGACGAGTTCTTCGCCTTTGCCGATGCCAACGAGCAGGTGGGCGGCGCGCCGGCCACGCACTTGTGGAACTACGGCCTGAATACCTGGGGCTGGGAGGACATGAAGGGCGGCGACTTCGACTACAACGACATCGTCGTCCAGATCGACTTCACCAGCGCTACCGGCAGCGCCCTGGTGGCGTGACGCGAAGCGGTCTGCCGGCGCCCGGCCAGCCATCCGGCTGGCCGGGACGGGCCGGTGGCGCGGCTCAGGGTTCCACGGCCTGCATCATGGCGCGGGCGGCTTCCAGCCGGTCTCGGAGCTGCGGCAGGGTCTCGGCCGCGAGCCTGGTCAGCACCTCGTCCTGCGATCGCTCCGCCGCCTGATAGCCCAGGATCTCCTGCTCCAGGGCCTGGACCTGGATCTCGGCGTAGCGCCGGCTGAGCGCCAGGAAGTCCAGGGGCTCGAGATTCTCCAGGACGACCCGGTGCCCGAACTGCTTGCCTTCCGGCAGGGTGACGTTCTCCGCCCGGGCGACCTCCTGCAGGCGCGCGATCTGCTCCAGGCGGAATGCCGCCATGGCTTGCGCGAACTCCTTGACCTCCGGCCGCGTGTCCTTGGACGCGGCGAGGGTGGAGGCCTGCTCCTGCAGCACCGCCGAGCTGTGGGCGAACACCAGGAACTCGCCGCGATCGATCGGCTCCGCTGCGGGTGCGGCGGCCTCCTGGGCCAGCGCAGGGGCGGGCGGAAGCTGCGGCGCCAGCAGGGCCAGCGTGGCGCCCAGCAGCAGGAGCGGGGTCGGACGGGTCGTCATCACTGCCATCCCGGTACGCCGGACATGTCCGGCAGCCTGTGCGCGATGCCCTTGTGGCAGTCGATGCAGGTGCGCTCGCCGGTGAACAGGAAGCGCTCGTGCGCCTGCGCCGCGCGCGGGTTCTGCTTGGCGAGGTCCATGGACACCGCCGAATGGCAGTTGCGGCATTCCAGCGAATCGTTCGCCTCCATCCGCGCCCATTCCCGCTCCGCCAGATGGCGGCGCAGGCCCAGGAACTTCTCGCGCGTGCTGATCGAGCCGAAGATGTGGCCCCAGACTTCCTTGGACGCCTGCATCTTGCGCGCGATCTTGTTGGTCCATTCGTGCGGCACGTGGCAGTCGGGGCAGCCCGCGCGCACGCCGGAGCGGTTCACGAAGTGGATGGTGCCCTGGAGCTCCTGATAAACGTTGCTCTCCATCTCGTGGCAGCTGATGCAGAACTCGGTCGTGTTGGTCGCCTCCAGGGCGGTGTTGAAGCTGCCCCAGAAGATGACCCCGGCGGCGAACCCGCCGAGCGTCAGGAAGGCCAGGCTCAGGGTGGATGCGGGCTTGAGCGCCGTGCGCACGACGGGCAGCCCGCGAAACCAGCGCCACAGGCGCACGATCGTGTTCGCCATTACCGGCCGCCCCGGTCGCCGGGCTGGCGCTCCGGCTCGGTCAACTCGTCCATGTCGGCGAACATGTTCTCGACCAGAGGACGCGCCGTGGTCTGCGGAACATGGCAGGACAGGCAGGGATAACGCCTGGGTGCCAGGCCGCCCAGCGTGTTGCCGTCACGGTCCTGATAGTGCGTGACCGAGATCATCGGCGCCTGGCTCTGCTCGGTGAAGCGCCTGGCATGGCAGGACATGCACTTGTTGGCGTTCAGGTCGAGCGCGTAGCCCTCGATGGAATGCGGGATCACCGGCGGCTGGTCCGGGTAGTTGCGCATGACGCGCACGTCGTCGGTGATCTGCCGCTGCATCGGCGGCGCTTCCTGCTCCGCCGTGAAGGGTTCCGGGCCGACCAGCCTGGGCGCGTCCTGGGCCAGGAGGCTGCCGCCCGTCGAGCCGGCCAGCAGGACGGCGGCGAGCAGGAGCCAGGAGTGCCTCATGTCCGGTCTCCCTCGCCGCTGGAGGCGAGCGAGGCCGCGACGACCTTCACCGCGCATTTCTTGAAGTCGGTCTGCTTGGAGATCGGGTCGGTGGCGTCCAGCGTGACCTTGTTGATGAGCTGGCTGGCGTCGAAGAACGGCACGAAGATCACGCCGCGCGGCATCTTGTTGCGCCCGCGCGTCTCCAGCCGCGAGCGGATCTCGCCGCGGCGGGAGGCGACGATGACCTCCTGGCCGCGCCTGAGCCCGCGCTCCTGGGCGTCCTCGGGATGCATGAACAGGATGGCACCCGGGAAGGCCTTGTAGAGCTCAGGGACGCGCAGCGTCATCGAGCCGGAATGCCAGTGCTCCAGGACGCGCCCGGTCACCAGCCAGAGGTCGAATTCCTCGTCCGGCGATTCGGCGGGCGGCTCATAAGGTGCGCCCATGATGTTCGCACGCTTGTCGCCGTTGCCGTAGAACTGCCAGCCGCTGCCCTTCTCGACATAGGGGTCCAGGCCTTCCCGGTAGCGCCAGCGCGTTTCCTGCCCGTTCACCACCGGCCAGCGCATCCCGCGTACTTCGTGGTACATGTCGAACGGTGCCAGGTCGTGACCGTGGCCCCGGCCGAACTCGGCATATTCCTCGAACAGGCCCTTCTGCACATAGAAGCCGAAATGCTCGGCCTCGCGGTTGGCATAGGCCGGGTCGACCTGGTCCAGCGGGAAGCGGTTGGTGTGGCCGTTGGCGAACAGGACGTCGTAGAGGGTCTTGCCCTTGTATTCCGGCGCCTTCGCCAAAATCTCCGCCGGCCAGACCTCGTCGGTGGTGAAGCGCTTGGAGAACTCCATAAGCTGCCACAGATCGGAGCGGGCGTCGCCCGGCGCGTTCACCAGCTGGTGCCAGAAATGGGTGCGCCGCTCGGCATTGCCGAAGGCGCCCTCCTTCTCGACCCACATGGCGGCCGGCAGGACGATGTCGGCGGCCATCGCCGTCACGGTCGGATAGGCGTCGGAGCAGACGATCAGGTTCTCGGGGTTGCGGTAGCCGGGATAGGTCTCGTTGTTGGTGTTGGGCGCCGTCTGGAGGTTGTTGTTGCACATGATCCAGTAGGCGTTGAGCTTGCCGTCCTTGAGCATCCGGTCCTGCTGGACGGCGTGGTAGCCGACCTTCCCGGGCAGCAGGCCTTCCGGCAGCCTCCAGATCTCCTCGGCGTGCTTGCGGTGCTCCGGGTTGGCCACCTGCATGTCGGCAGGCAGGCGGTGGGAGAAGGTGCCGACCTCGCGGGCCGTGCCGCAGGCAGACGGCTGGCCGGTCAGGGAGAACGGGCTGTTGCCGGGCTCGGAGATCTTCCCGGTCAGAAGATGGAGGTTGTAGACCATGTGGTTCGCCCACACGCCGCGGACGTGCTGGTTGAAGCCCATGGTCCAGAGCGACATGACCTTGGTGTTCGGGTCGGCATAGAGCTCTGCCAGCGCTTCCAGCTGCACCTTCGGTACGCCCGAGATCTCGTGCGCCCGGTCCAGCGTGTACTCGCTCATCAACGCGGCATAGGCGTCGAAGTCGCTGGGATGGGAGACCTGGGCGTCCTCGCCATGCTGGGCGCGCTGCTCCAGCACGTGCTCCGGCCGCAGCCCGTAACCGATGTCGGTGTTGACCAGGCGGAAGTTGGTGTGCCGGTCGACGAACTCCCGGTTCACCGCACCCGTCTGGATGATGTGGTTCGCGATGTAGTTCATGATCGCGAGGTCGGTGCCGGGCTTGAAGATCACCGCGGCGTCCGAAAGGTCGGTGGTCCGGTGCTCGTAGGTGGAAAGCGTGTGGATGCGGACATGCTCGGCGCTCAGGCGCCGGTCGGTTACCCGGGTCCACAGGACCGGGTGCATCTCCGCCATGTTCGAGCCCCAGAGCACGAAGGCGTCGGCTGCCTCGAAATCGTCGTAGCAGCCCATCGGCTCGTCCATGCCGAAGGTGCGGATGAAGGTGACGGCGGCGGACGCCATGCAGTGCCGGGCGTTCGGGTCGAGATTGTTGGTGCGGAACCCGGCGCGCATCAGCTTGGACGCGGCATAGCCTTCCCAGATCGTCCACTGGCCAGACCCGAACATGCCGACCGCTTCGGGACCCTTCTCGCGCAGCACCTTCTTCCAGTGCGCCGCCATGGTGTCGAACGCCTCGTCCCAGGAGACCGGCTGCAGCTCGCCCTGCTTGTCGAACTTGCCGTCGCGCATCCGCATCATCGGCTGGGTGAGGCGGTCCGCGCCGTACATGATCTTGGAAAGGAAATAGCCCTTCACGCAGTTCAGGCCGCGATTGACCTCGGCCTTCATGTCGCCATGGGTGGCGACCACCCGCCCTTCCTTGACGGCCACCATCACCCCGCAGCCGGTGCCGCAGAAGCGGCAGGGCGCCTTGCTCCAGCGCAGGCCCAGTTCCTCGCCGACCAGCACGTTCTGCGCCGATGCGGGCAGAGCGACGTTCGCGACGGCGGCCGCGGCTGCGGCAGCCTGGGCCTTGAGCAGGTCGCGGCGCTGCAGGTCCATGGTTAGCCTCCCTTGGCTGGTTCGTAGTGGTGGAAGACGAGGGTCGCGGCGAGCACGCCGTCCAGGAGCTGGATGACGTTCAGCCGCTCGACGACCTGCGCTTCGGTGGTGGTTTCCAGGGTGACGACGAGCTTGCTGACCTCGATCCCGCCATGGACGGCCACGCCCTCCATGCCTTCCAGATGCCGGGCGATCGCTGCTGCCTGTTCCGGGCGGCTGTGCACCACCAGGCTGGAAATGTGGATCTCGTCAGCCATGCGGGGCTGCCAGGGTGATCGCTCCTGCCGGGCAGATGGCGACACAGTCGCCGCAGCCGGTGCAGGCTTCGGGATCCAGTGCCGGCAGGGCGCCGCCGCGGGCGAGACGGAAGCGGATGGCGCCGGTCGGGCAGGCGTCGCGGCAGGTCATGCAGGAAACGCCGCGGTGGGCGAGGCAGGCCTGGGTGATCACGGCACCCGGTTGGGGGGAGGGATCCGGCCGGGCGGCAGCCCTTCCGAGCAGGAAGCTGCGGCGGCCGGGATTGGGAACGCTGTCCATCGCCTGAGGCCGCCTCAGACGGGGCCGGGCGGACCGGTGAACAGGTAGTACATCCAGACGATGAAGCCCCAGCCGGCCACCACGCCCACGGCGATGAACGGCCAGATCAGGACGGCCAGGAGCAGGAACACCAGGGTTTCGCGCAGCCGACTTGCCGGTGCCTCTTCCGTGGCAAGGACCCGATCCGCCTCGGCAGCCATGATAAACTCCCCTGTTACTGAGAGTAACCCGAAGGAAATGTTCCGGTTCCCAGTCTAGAGTGGTTCCAGACGGAAGAAAGTGCCGCCTCGCCAGAGTTCAGCCGGAAACCGGCACAATGGTGATCGTGCCGCAGGAACAAGCCATGCGGGTCGCTTTAGCTGCTCGGGAGCCCAACCTGCTCAGAGATTGAGCTGGTAGCTCACCGGCACCCAGCGGAAGCTCTCGCCGCTCCGCTCGATGAAGCCCAGGGCCGGGAAGGGCATGTGGTAGCCGCTGACCAGCAGCCGGTCGGCCGCCGCCATGTCCAGGATCCGCCGCCGGGTCGCTGCCGCCGCCTCCTTGTCCATGTCGAAGCGGACATGCCAGTCCGGGCGCTGCACCGACATGACGTAGTGGTTCGCGGTATCGGCCCAGAGCAGCAGGCGCTGGCCGTCGCTCTCGATATGGTAGGCCATGTGGCCGGGGCTGTGGCCGAACGCGGCGACCGCGCGGATGCCGGGCACCACCTCGCCCTCGTCGGCGAGGAAGGTGGTTTTCTCCGCCAGCGGCATCATGTTGGCGCGGAACAGGGTCGCACCCTGCTCGGTGGCGCCCGAGAGCCGCTCGTCGGCCGCCCAGAAGTCGTACTCGACTTGGCCGGTGACGTAGCGTGCGTTCGGGAAGGTCGGCTGACCGTCCTGCATGAGCCCGCCGATATGGTCGCCATGCATGTGGGTCAGCACCACCACGTCCACCTGGTCCGGGCCATAGCCGACGGCCTGCAGATGATCGACCAGGAAGGCCGCGGTCGGCTGCCGGCCCGGCACGTTGCCGGTGTCGAACAGGACCACGGCCTCGCCGGTATCGACCAGCACCGGCGTGTAGCTGTTCTCCATCCGGCCGGGCGGCAGGAAGTTCGCCTGGGCCAGCTCCTGGACCGCCTCGACCGGCTGATCCTGTCCGAAGATCGGATGCGGCCCGTCGCCCTGCGTATAGCCGTCCAGCAGGGTGGTGACGCGGAAGCTGCCGAGCCCGAAGCTGTAATGGCTGGGCCGGGGCAGGGGTGCATCCTCGGCGGCGCGTGCGGCCGGCGGGCGGGATCCGGAGGCGAGCAGCCCGCCGCCGGCCGCTGCCGCCAGCAGGAAGGCATCTCGACGATGGAAGCTGGGAAGCCTGGCCAATGTGCTGTTCCTTCTTCTTGCCCTCACTCCCAACATAAAGCGCGCCGGCCTGCGGGCCAGCCCGGAGCCCGACGTTTTCCAGCGTGTCGAACGTTCAAACGAAGACGGTCGAGCGGCCCTGGCCGAAGCCCTCGGCGGCGAGTGCTGCGATCGCGCGCGCGATCTTGCCGCCGCCCTGGACGGACGGCTCGATCGGGTTGGCGAAATCGGCGGCCTCGTCACAGACCAGGCGCAGGTCGACCAGCGGCAGGCCGCGCCGGAAGGCATGGCGGGTGATGACGTCGTTGAGCGCGGCCAGAGCCGTGATCGCCAGGGTGCGGCGCGGCTCGGGATAGGCCGTGTCGTAGATGGTGCAGACCGCCACGTTCGGCCGGACCGGCAGGACCTGGTCCAGCATGGCGCCATAGGCCCGGTCGAAGCCCTGTCGGACCGCGGCCACCCGGAGCAGGGCCTCGGCCACCGAGCCCACCTGCTCCTCGAAGATCCCGCCATGGGCCAGGGCGTCGTTGCCGCCGACGCTGATCACGAGATGGCTGGCATCCGCCGGCAGCCTTCGGAGCTGGTGCTGGATGTCGGCGAGCCTGCCGCCATCCACCGCCGCCAAGCTCGCCCGCCAGCCCTGCGGCAAGTGCTGGCGGAGCTGCGTCACGACATCCGGACCGCCGGCGACATAGGCGCCGTTGTCGAACACGGAATCGCCCAGGAGCACCAGATGGCTCATCGATTGCTCTCCTGCCTTGGCCGACATGCCGGCCATTCCGGCCGCCGTTGCACTCGTGAGCAGGCCACGCCGGGTCGGATGGGACCGCCGCCGTGGGTCTGCTGCCTGCTCAGACATCGTGCACGGTCAGGCCGGGCGGCAGCGGTCCGTCGCCCAGTGCTGCCAACTGGTCGAGTGCCCGGCGCATATGCTCCGCACCGCGCTGCCAGCGGTCGGCGAGCGTCGCTTCCGAATAGTCGAAGATCTTGACCGGCCCGGCTTCGTCCAGGTCGGCGCGCTGGCCCAGGCAGAGCAGCACGGCCGGGGCGAACTGCCCCTCCGCCAGCAAGGGTGCCACCTCCGGATCGTCCCGGACCTCTGGCGGCAAACGGTCCCCGAGCTCACGGAGCTTCGCCCGCAGCGCATATTCGCGCTGCTGCCCTTCCAGGAGGGTGCGGGTCTGATTGCCGAACACCAGGTCGATGCTGCGCGACAGGGCAGCGCCGATCGTCGACGGACGGCTGCCCCGGCGCGCGAACAGCTCGACCACGAAGCAGGCGAGCTCGGTGTCGCGCGGCTCGTGCAGCACGAAGTCCAGGGGCAGGTTCACGGACAGCCCGCCATCGACGAGCAGCCGTCCCTCGACCTCGACCGGCGGAAAGAAGGGAGACAGGGACGATGAGGCCAGCACGTGCTCGATGCCGATGCGGTTGCCAGTGCCTGTGTCGAACAGGACGCGCTCGCCGCTGAGCAGGTCGGTGGCGCCGATGCTGACCCGGATCTCACCGCTGTTCAGCCGGTCGAAGTCGACCAGTTGCAGGAGCCACTCCTTCAAGGGCGTCAGGTCGTAGAGGCCGGGGTCGCCCACGCTCGGCATGAACCGGGGATGGAACATGCCGGGCCGGCCGAACAGATGGGCCTGCAGGGCGCTCGCCATGTTGTAGGCCTGCCGGGGCAGGCCCGCCGGCGGGCGGCCATTCCAGTAGGGCGCCAGCGGGAAGGGGTTGAGTGCTGCGAGCTGCCAGAAGCGCTGGAGCTGCTCGATCCGTCGCTCGGGCGGGCTCCCGGCGATCACGGCCGCCACCGCGGCGCCGATGGAGCAGCCGGCCAGCCAGCGCAGCGGCAGCCCCGCCTCATGGAGGGCGGCATAGGCGCCGCCATGAAAGGCGCCGAGTGCTACGCCGCCTGACAAGGCCAGGGCCACGGGACGATCAGGACGGGCAGCGTTCATGTCGACGACGGAACCTCCGGGGTGCGGATCTCGGAGGTAGTAAGCCTCAGCCGTGCCTGCCGTTCCGCCGGCGGTGCGGGGCCCTGGTCCGGCGCGGCTTGCGCGCCGTGATCACCACCCAGCGGTCCAGGCGCAACTGGCGCAGGCTGCGCAGCCCTGCCCGGCGATAGGCCGCCTCGACACGCGGCGCCTGCTCGTCGATCAGGCCGGACAGGATGGCGAAGCCGCCCGGCGCCAGACTCCTGGCGAGCTGATCGGCCATGGCGACCAGCGGGTTGGCCAGGATGTTGGCGAAGATCAGGTCGTAGCCACGCGGATGGGATACGCCGGGCGTGCGGAAGCCGTCGCCGGCCACGCAGCGCACGCGGTCGGCCACGCCGTTCTCGGCGACATTGCCGGATGCGACCTCGACCGCGGTCAGGTCGACGTCCACCGCCAGGATCGAGGCGCGTGTGGTCTTGGCGGCGGCGATCGCGAGGATGCCGGAGCCGGTGCCCATGTCCAGGATCCGCCCCCAGTTGCGCCGCGGCAGGAGGTGGTCGAAGGCGAGCAGGCAGCCCCTGGTGGTGGCGTGCTCGCCGGAGCCGAAGGCCAAGCCCGCCTCGACCCGGATCGGCAGGCGGCCGTCCGGCACCTGGTCGGCATGGGCGGCGCCATGGACGAAGAACCGCCCGGCCTCGACCGGCGGGAACTCGCGGCGCATCGCCTCCGTCCAGGCGGCCTCGGTCACCTCCTCGATCCCGAACTCGGGCAGGTCGGGCACGAGGTCGCCGATCAGCTCCAGCAGGCGGCTGTGCTGCGCCTCGGGCTCGGGCCGCTCCGCCTCGACGATCTCCATGCGCCAGCGCTCGACCTGGAAACCGCCATCGCCCTCGTGCTCGAACATGCCAATGGAGAGGCCCAGATCGTCCAGCCGCTCGAACACCGCCTGGGCCAGCCCGTCGGGCAGCACGAAGCTCGTGCGCCAGAGCGAGCCGGTGGTGGCGTGGAACAGCTCGTCGCTCAAACCTTCTTCTCCAGGAAGCTCGCGATGACCTTCTTCACCCCGGACTTGTCGAAGGCGATGGTGAGCTTGTCGCCCTCGATCGCCTCGACCGTGCCCGGGCCGAACTTGTCGTGGAACACCCGGTCGCCCCGGACGAAGGCCACGGTCGGGGCCGGGCGCGGGCGGACCAGCTCCGCCTTGCCCTCGATCAGCTTGCCGGCCCGCTCGAAGCCCGGACCGCGGCCCATCATCTTGCCGGTCGGGAACAGGGAGGTCACGCCGAAGGTCGGATCGACGTCGGACCTGCCCGCATTGCTGCGCAGGAGGTGGTGGATGTGCTCAGGGGGCAGCTCCTCGACGAAGCGGGACGGCAGGGCCGCGCCCCACTGGCCGAAGATCCGCCGGTTCGCCGCATAGGTGATGGTGCAGCGCTTCTTCGCGCGGGTGATGCCGACATAGGCCAGGCGCCGCTCCTCCTCGAGCGCCTTGGTGCCGCCCTCGTCGAGTGCCCGCTGGTTGGGGAACAGGCCCTCCTCCCAGCCGGTCAGGAACACATAGTCGTATTCCAGCCCCTTGGCGGCATGCAGGGTCATCAGCGTGACCATGTCGCCATCGGCGTCGGCGGCATTGTCCATCACCAGGCCGACATGCTCCAGGAAGGCCGGCAGGCTCTCGAACTCCTCGATCGCCTTGACCAGCTCCTTCAGGTTCTCCAGCCGGCCCTGCGCCTCGGGCGACTTGTCGGCTTGCCACATGCCGACATAGCCGGATTCGTCCAGGATCGCCTCGACCAGGTCGCGGGGTGCGCGACGCGGCAGCTCGTCCCGCCAGCGGGCGAATGCGGCGAGCAGGTCGGCCAACTGCCTGCGGCCGCGGGTCGGCAGCTCGTCGGTGCCGACCAGCTCCTCCGCAGCCACGAGCATGCTCTTGCCCGCCGCGCGCGCCGCCTTGCGCAGGGCCACCACCGTGGTCTCGCCGATGCCGCGCTTGGGCGTGTTGACGATCCGCTCGAACGCCAGGTCGTCGTCCGGCTGCACCACCACGCGCAGATAGGCCACGGCATCGCGGATCTCGGCGCGCTCGTAGAAGCGCAGGCCGCCGATCACCCGGTAGGGCAGGCCCAATTGGATGAAGCGTTCCTCGAACGCGCGGGTCTGGTGGCCGGCGCGGACCAGCACCGCCGTGTCGCACAGGCGCTTCTTCGCCCGCTGCAAAGCCTCCAGCTCGTCGCCGACGAAGATCGCCTCCTCCTGCTCGTCCCAGAGCGAGGCGACCCGGACCTTCTCGCCGTCCACGTCCTCGGTCCACAGCGTCTTGCCGTGGCGCGCGCGGTTGCGGGCGATCAGGCCGGCGGCCGCCCCCAGGATGTGGCCGGTGGAGCGGTAATTGCGCTCCAGCCGGATCACGCCGGCCCCGGGGAAGTCCTCCTCGAAGCGCAGGATGTTGCCGACCTCGGCGCCCCGCCAGCTATAGATCGACTGGTCGTCGTCGCCCACGCAGGTGATGTTGCGATGGCCCTGGGCCAGCAGGCGCAGGAGCAGGTACTGGGCGACGTTGGTGTCCTGGTACTCGTCGACCAGGATCGCCCGGAAGCGGCGCTGGTACTGAGCCAGCACGTCCGGCGCTTTTCTGAACAGCTCCAGGCAGTGCAGCAGCAGGTCGCCGAAATCGCAGGCGTTCAGGGTGGCAAGCCGCTCCTGGTAGAGCGAGTAGATGCGGAGCGTCTTGCCGGCGGCGAAGTCGCCGACCTCGGAGGGCGGCACCTGGTCCGGGGTCCAGCCGCGGTCTTTCCAGCGCTGGACGATCCCCAGCACGGCCCGGGCCGGCCAGCGCTTGTCGTCGATCTCCAGCGCCTGGAGGACCTGCTTGATCAGCCGGATCTGGTCGTCCGTGTCCAGGATGGTGAAGCTGGGCTTGAGGCCGACGATCTCCGCGTGCCGGCGCAGAAAGCGGGTGCCCATGGCGTGGAAGGTGCCGAGCCACATGCCCTGCACGCTCTGGCCGATCAGCGCCTCCACCCGGTGCACCATCTCGCGTGCGGCCTTGTTGGTGAAGGTCACCGCCAGCACCTCGAACGGCCGGGCGCGGCCGGTCATCAGGAGATGGGCCAGGCGCGTGGTCAGCACGCGGGTCTTGCCGGTGCCGGCACCGGCCAGGATCAGGAGCGGCCCGTCCTCGGCGGTGACCGCGGCGTACTGCTCCGGGTTCAGCCCGGCCAGATAGGGGGCAGGCGAGCGTTCGGGCATCGTGACGGGTTGCGCGGCGAGCGGCATGGGCAAGGAAGATCCGACCAGCGGTTGTCCGGCCGGGCATCTGTGCCGACCGGTAGAGGAGATAGGCTCTACAGCCCGGCCGGGGCAACCCTGACGGCGCGGCGGGTCCAAATCGCAAAGGTGGGTGCGCCAGGATGGCGTGCCGGCGGGTTGGCGACCGGAAGGCTTGCGGATAGGAGCGGAGTCGATCCGGAAATGCGTGGCCCGGACCCAGCGCCACGCCAGCCTTCAGGTGCTCATGATCGAGATCGACGGCTTCGTCTCCGTGACGATCGCCATCCTCCTGCTGCTCACCGGCAAGCTCGCCACGCAGCGCTACGAGGTCCTGCGCCGCTACAGCATCCCGGAGCCGGTGGTCGGCGGCTTCCTGTGCGCCGTCGCCGTGGCGCTGGCCTATTACCTGCTCGGGCTGCGGATCGGCTTCGAGCTGGCGGCGCGCGACTTCCTGCTCCTGTATTTCTTCGCCGGCATCGGCCTGAAGTCGGACGTGCGCACCCTGCGCCAGGGCGGCCGGGCGCTGGTGGTTCTGCTGGCCCTGTCCATCCTGTTCATGGTCGGCCAGAACCTCCTGGGCATGGGGGCGGCCGGCCTGTTCGGCCTCGACCCCAAGGCCGGGCTGATGGTGGGCTCGGTCTCGCTCACCGGCGGGGTCGGCACCACGGTGGCCTGGGCGCCGGTGCTGGCCGAGGAGCACGGGATCGGCAACGCCATGGAGCTGGGGATCGCGGCCAACACGGTGGGCCTGATCACCGCCTGCGTGATCGGTGGGCCGATCGCCACCTGGCTGATGCACCGCCACCGGATCGAGCCGTCCGGCTTCGCGAAGCTCGACGTGGGCACGCCGCATGAGCAGGTGCGGGAGGGCTTCGACTATTTCAGCGTGCTGCAGGGCCTCTATCTGCTCAACATCGCGCTGCTGATCGGCTGGGGCCTGGACGGGCTGCTGACGGGGGCGGGGCTCAACCTGCCCACCTTCGTGAGCTGCCTGGTCGCGGGCCTGCTCATCCGCAACCTCCGCCCGCTCCTGCCTTGGCGCTGGACCAGGCGGACCTGGCCGGGCGAGGCGCAGGGCTTGGCCCTGATCTCCGACGTGTCGCTCGGCCTGTTCCTGACCATGGCGCTGATGGGCCTGCAGCTCTGGGAGCTGCAGGCCGTGTTCGGCTTCGTCGCAGTCGTGCTGGTGCTCCAGGTGGGGCTGGCGGTCCTCTACACCCTGTTCGTGGTGTTCCCGGCGATGGGCCGCGACTACGAGGCCGCGGTGATCGGCGCCGGGTTCGGCGGGATCTCGCTGGGCTCGACCGCCACCGCGATCGCCAACATGACGGCGGTCACCCAGCAGCATGGTGCGGCGCATCGCGCCTTCATCATCGTGCCGCTGGTCTGCGGCTTCTTCATCGACATCGCCAACTCGCTGCTGATCGCCCTGCTCCTGTGGCTGTGAGCAGGCTCTGTCGGGGCGAGCACCTTCAGCCGTCCCGGCGGCCCGCCGGCTCCGGCCGCTTGATGACGCTGATCTCGCCATCCGCCTCAAGGCAGGCGGATTCGACCATCGAGAGCTCGGAGGCATCATGCCGGCGCAGTTCGGTCATGAGCTCCTCCTCGGTGATCAGCTCGTGCTGCAGGTTCTTGCGCAGGAGCCGGCCGTCGCGGACCAGCGGGGTCTGGCGATGGCGCATGAGGCGCCGGACGAAGGCGAAGCGATATTCCAGCGTGTCGAGCACATAGCCCCAGGCGACGATGATCCCGATCATCAGGAGGATGTCGGCGGTCGAGGTCGACCCGCCGGCGATGGCGTCGGCACCCAGCCCGCCGATGACGATCAGGGACAGGATGTCGTTCGGCGAAATGCTGCCGACGCGCCGCTTCGGCACGACCCGGGCGAGAAACACCAGCGCCAGATAGACGAGGCTCGCCCGGACCGCGATCTCCCACAAGGGCATGGTAAGCACGAAAGCGTCGTCCATCATCTCACCTGTCGAGCTGCATCCCGCACCGGCCGATCGTCGGTGCAGCCGGATCTTCTACCAGACACGGGTGGGGTGCCGTCCGTTCCCTGGGCAATGGCAGCAAGCACAGCCCAGCCGAAGTGATTCCGGTCCCGCCGAACTTGCTCTAGGCTGCGCGGCAGGGTCGGTCGCCGGGGGTGGACGGATGCGCTTGGGAACCATGCTGCTGCTGGCGGCGGCCGTCGGGCTCGGGGGATGCACGGCCATGCCGAAGATGGCGGAGCTGCAGGGGAGTGCCCAGTACCGGGAGCGGATGGCGCTGCCCGACGACGCCATCCTCGACGTCTATCTGCAGGACGTTTCCCAGCAGGATGCCACCACCGTGGTCGGCGCCCAGGAGATCACGCCGGTCGGCCCGCCGCCGGTCGACTTCGCCATTCCCTATGACCCGAAGCGGATCGACCCGGACCGCCGCTATGCAGTGCGCGCCACGATCAGCGTCGCCGACCAGCCCCTATTCGCCACGCCCGAGAGCTTCCCGGTCCTGACCCAGGGGAGCCCCGACCGCGCCGACCTGCTGCTGCAGCGGGCCGATGGCGGCGCTGCGGCGACCGGGCTGGCAGGCCGAAGCTGGTGGCTCGGCGCGCTGAACGGCCAGGAAGTGACCGGTACGGCGAACGTGCCGCATCTGGTGTTCGACGACAGCGAGGGCCGCTTCCACGGCTCGGGCGGCTGCAACCGGATCGGCGGCAGCTACGCACTGGCCGGAGATGCGGGCGAGCTGGACATCGGCCAGATCGTCAGCACCAAGATGGCCTGCCCGGACGAGGGCAGGCCGACCGAGCAGGAGTTCCTGGACGCGCTCGCCAGGGCCAACGGCTACCGGATCGAGGGCAGGGAGCTGCACCTCACCGGCGACGGGGTCGAGCTGACCTTCATCGAGCGGACGCCCTGATCCCGGGGCGGGTGCCAGCTCAGCCGGTACAGGTCAGCTACCGCCCGGACGAGCGCTCAGAGTGGAGAAATCCCGGCGCAGGTCCGGGTCGTCGCGGAATGCGCCCAGCAACCGCGTGGTGACGAACCGGGTGCCCGGCTTGTGCGCGCCCCTGGTGGTCAGGCAGTGATGGGTCGCCTCGATCAGCACCGCGACGCCCCTGGGTTGCAGCAGGTCCTGCAGGCTCTGGGCGATCTGGTCGGTCAGCCGCTCCTGGATCTGCAGGCGCTTGGCGAAGCAGTCGACCAGCCGGGCGATGCCGCCGATCCCGGCGACCCGCCGGTCCGGCAGGTAGGCGATATGTGCCAGACCCACGAAGGGGGCCAGGTGATGCTCGCAATGGCTCTCGAAGCGGATGTCGCGCAGGAGCACCATGCCGTCGGCCGGGCCGGCCCCTTCCAGGATCTGGCCGAGGGCCGCCTCGGGCGTGGTGCGGTAGCCCTGGCCATGCTCCAGCCAAGCTTCCGCGACCAGGGCGGGCGTGGCGCCGAGACCTGGTCGCGCCGGATCCTCGCCGATCCAGCGCAGCAGGGTGGCAACCGCCTGCTCGGCCTGGCGGCGGCTGGGGCGCCGTCCGTTCATGCGACTGACTGGAGGAGCTGGTCGATCTCGTCGGGGCGGGTCGCCCAGGAGGTCACCAGCCGGCTGCTGCCCTTTTCGTACCCCGGGAAGAACTGGGCGTGCTGCGCCAGCTTCGCCTGGAGCGCCGGGGGCAGGGTGGCGAAGATCAAATTTGCCTCCACCGGAAAGGCCAGCTCGGCGCCCTTCTGGACCAGACCCTGGGCCAGGCGCTCCGCCATGGCGTTGGCATGGGCGGCGCGCTCCAGCCACTTGTCCCCTGCCAGGGCGCCGATCGCCTGGGCGGCCAGGTAGCGGCCCTTGCTCATGACCTGGCCGCTTCGCTTGCGCAGGAAGGGCGCCGCCTTGGTGCGGGCCTTGCCGAACAGGAGGATCAGCTCGGCCGCCATCCCGCCATTCTTGGTCATGCCCAGCACCAGGGCGTCGACCCCGGCCCGCCAGGACAGCTCGGCCGGGCTGGCGCCGGTGCGGACCAGGGCGTTGGCGAAGCGCGCACCGTCCAGCATCAGGTGCAGCCCGTGGCGGCCGGCCACCGCCGCGAACGCCTTGGTCTCCTCGACCGACCAGACCAGGCCACGCTCGGATGCCTGGGCCAGGAGCAGCACCTTGGGCTGGGCGGAATGCATCGAGCCGAAATGATAGGGCTCCAGGAGCTTTGCCACCTCATCGGGCGTCAGGCGGCCGAGAGGATCGCCCACGGTCAGCCAGCTTGCCCCGCCGGTGAACATCAAGGGCGCGTTGCACTCGTCCTGCACGACATGGGCCAGCGGGTGGCAGACGATCGCACCCCAGGACGGGCAGAGCAGCGACAGGGCCAGGGAGTTGGCGCCCGTGCCGGTGATCGCCATCACCAGGTCGAAATCGTCGGTCTCGAACACCCGCGCCAGCTCGGCCTTCAGCCGACCCGACCAGGAATCCGCGCCATAGGCGGCATCGGTGCCGGCATTGGCCTCGGCCAGTGCTGCCATGACCTCGGGTGCCACCGGGGCGGTGTTGTCGCTGCGCAGGTCCAGCAAGTCGTTCATCCCGTCAGGAGGGCGTCGTCGTCGAGCTCGCCGCCCTGGCGGCGGCGGAACAGGGCCAGGAGGTCCGGCACGTCCAGGCCGGCGCGGGCCTCGCCCGCCACGTCGAAGGCGACCTTGCCCTCGTGGAGCATGAGCGTCCGGCTGCCATGGTCCAGGGCCTGGCGCATCGAGTGGGTGACCATCAGCGCGGTGAGCCCGTGCCGGTCGATGATCTTCTGGGTGAGGTCCAGGACGAGGTCGGCGGTACGCGGGTCGAGGGCGGCGGTGTGCTCGTCCAGGAGCAGGATCTTCATCGGCGCCAGTGCTGCCATGAGCAGGCTCACCGCCTGGCGCTGCCCGCCGGACAGGAGGCCCACCGGGTCGGACAGGCGGTTTTCCAGGCCCAGGCCCAGCTCGGCCAGCGAATCGCGGAACCGGCTCTGCCGGGCCGGGTCGAGGGCGGGCTTCAGCCGGCGGACGGAGCCGCGCGCGATGCCCAGCGCCATGTTCTCCTCGATGGTCAGCGCCTCGCAGGTGCCGGCCTTGGGGTCCTGGAAGACGCGCGCGACCAGCTCGGCCCGGCGGTGGGCGGGCAGGCGGGTGACGTCGCGGCCGTCGATGACGATGCGGCCCTCGTCCGGGGCGACGTCACCGGCGAGCACGCTCAGCAGCGTGCTCTTGCCGGCCCCGTTGCTGCCGATCACGGTGACGAACTGCCCCTCCTCGATCGACAGCGAGATGCCGCGTAGCGCCCGGGTCTCGAGCGGCGTGCCGGCGCCGAAGGTGAGCTTGATGCCTTCCACCTGGATCATCGGGCGGCCTTCCGCATCCGGGCCCGCAGCTTCGGCGCCAGCAGGGCGAAGCCCACCAGCACGGCGGTGACGAGGTTCAGGTCGGAGGCCTCGATGCCTAGCATGTTCACGTCCAGCGCGAACGCGATCACCAAGCGGTAGAGCAGGGAGCCCAGCAGGCAGGCGATCAGGGCGCCGAGGATGCCTTTGAGCCGGAACAGCGTCTCGCCCACGATCACCGCCGCCAGGCCCACGACGATCGTGCCGAGGCCCATGGTGACGTCGGCAAAGCCGTTGGCCTGGGCGAACAGGGCGCCAGCCAGCGCCACGATCCCGTTGGACAGCGCCATCCCGCTCAGGGTCTGGCGCTCGGTGTCGATGCCCTGGGCCCTGGCCATGCGCGGGTTGGCGCCGGTGGCGCGCAGGGCGAGACCCTGGTCGGAGTTCAGGTAGCGGGCCAGCAGGAAGGTGACCAGCGCCACCGCCACCAGCTCGACCAGGATGCGCGCCTGGTCGAAGGGCAGGAAGGACAGGCCCTCGAACGGCGAGAACAGGGTGGTCTGCCCCAGCAGCGCCGCGTTCGGCCGGCCCATGATCCGGATGTTGATGCTGAACAGGGCGATCATCACCAGGATCGAGGCCAGAAGGTGCAGGATGCCGAAGCGCACCGCCAGGATGGCAGTGATCCAGCCGGCGACCGCACCTGCCAGGATCGCCAGCAGCGTGGCGGTGATCGGGTCCAGCCCGCCCAGGATCGCGGCCGCGCACACGCTGGCCCCCAGCGGGAACGAGCCGTCGACCGTGAGGTCGGGAAAGTTCAGGACCCGGAAGGACAGGTACACGGCCAGCCCGACCAGCCCGTAGATCAGGCCGAGCTCGATGGCGCCGAGAAAGGAGAACAGCGACAAGTGCGGACCTTCCGGGTCAGGCGCCCACGATCTTGGTCGCGCGGGACAAGAGTGCGTCGGACAGGGTGATGCCGAAGGCCTCGGCAGCGGTCGGGTTCAGGTAGAGATCGGTGCCGGACGCGGTCCCGACCGCGATCTCGCCGGGCTTCTCGCCCTTGAGCACCCGCGCCACGATCGAAGCGGTCTGCACGCCCACCTGGAAATAGTCGAAGCCGATCGAGCCGACACAGCCGCGCGCCACGCTGTCCGTGTCGCCGCAATAGACCGGCACCTTGGCCTGGCGCGCCACCACGACCAGGCTTTCCAGCGCGGAGACCACGGTGTTGTCGGTGGGCACGTAGATCGCGTCCGCCTGGCCCGTCAGGCTGCGCGCGGCGGCGACCACGTCCGCGGACTTGGACGCGGTGGCCTCCACCAGCTCGATGCCGCGCTGCTCTGCCAGCTCTCGCATCAGGTTCAGGAGCACGACGGCGTTGGCCTCGCCCGGGTTGTAGGGGAAGCCCAGCCGCTTCACGTCAGGCGTGACCTCCAGGATCAGGTCGAGATGCTGGCCGAGCGGCGAAAGGTCGGACAGGCCGGTGACGTTGCCGCCGGGCTTCTCCATGCTCGCCACCAGGCCGGCATCGACCGGATCGGTCACCGCGGTGAACACGATCGGGATGTTCCTGGTCGCCGCCGCCGCCGCCTGGGCGGAGGGCGTGCTGATCGGCACGATCACGGCCGGGTCCATGCCGACGAAGCTGCGCGCGATCTGCGCCGCGGTGGCGGGCTGGCCCTGCGCGCTCTCATAGGTGGTCTCGGCCGCAATCCCCTGCTGCTTCAGCCCCTCGATGACGCCGTCGCGGCAGGCATCCAATGCCGGGTGCTCCACGATCGCGGTGATCGCCACCAGCGGCGTGTCGGCACGGGCCAGGGAGGGGGCCGCTGCCGTGACGAGCAGCACGGCGGAGAAGCTGCGGCGATCGAGACGCATCGGTTCGGACCATTCCTGCGTGGAGGCGTTGTGGTCCTTTATCCCTCGCGACCGAGGCGGGACAAGCTTCCGATCGACCGGCTATACTGGCCGGACCGCATGGGAGACCCGCTGCAGCATGGCCGCCCGCCTCTACGAGACCGACTATTATCTCTGGGCCCGCCGTCAAGCCGAGGCGTTGCGCCAGCTCGAACGGGAGCGGTGGAACGGCCCGCTCGACCTGAAGGAACTGGCCGAGGAGGTCGACGACCTGGCCAAGCGGGATCGCAATGCGTGCCGGAGCCAGGTCCGGCGGATCATCGTCTACCTGCTCAAGCTCGATCATTCTCCGGCGAGGGACCTGCGGGCCGGCTGGATGGAATCGATCTACGAGGCGCGCGATGCCCTGCGCGGTGATCTCACCCCGACCATCGAGCGCGGTCTGCGCGACGATTTCGACGCCCTTTATCGAAGCGCGCGCGAACAGGTCCTGATCACCCTGGCCGAATATGGCGAAGGAGACAGCGCCACCGCCTTGCCAGAAGACCCTGCATATACGCTGGACGACGTGCTCCGCGACGGCTTCTATGGGTTCAAGAAAGAGCAGGCTCGGTCTTCTTCCGCTTCTGCTGGCTCGTAACCCATTCGCGCAGCGCCGCGTTGATGCGGGTCTGATAGCCTTTGCCTTCCTTCTCGAAATAATCGATCAAGTCGGCATCCAGGCGCAGGGTGATCTGCCGCTTCACCGGCCGGACGAACTTGCCGCGCACGGCGTCCGACCAGTCCAGCGCCTCCGGGATGTCGCTGGTGTCGATGTCATCATCGGACATCTTCTCCAGCGCTTTGATCTCGGCCTGTAGTTCCGGGCTCAACGGCCTAAGATGTGCGGTCCCGCAGTGTGGTGGTACAGTGGATCGCCATGCGGCAAGGGAGGCGCTATGGGCCAGGTTCTTCACGGCAGCGCCCGTACGACGGAGGCGGTCCGTCG
>NZ_JABGCL010000071.1 GCF_019800005.1 Geminicoccus harenae
CCGTGCTTCCGGCAGATCTCGGCAACCGGCAGCCCGGCCTGACCCTCCTTCAGGATCCCGATGATCTGCTCTTCGCTGAACCGGCTCTTCTTCATCGTCCGTCTCCTGATCGACGGACCCTAGCTTCAGACCGAAGGCATTTCAGGGGGCAAGGTCAGCGCCCCCTCCTGACGGGACCAGCCGGAAGGGCAGGGGCACTTCAACCAGACGCCAGATAGCTATCTGGTAGCTACCAGATACTCAGGGTGATGACGGCCCGCTTGCCCAGCCGGCGGCCCAAGCCTATCTTGCTGGCTAGCCATCACAGCTAGCCAGATCATGGACCAGGTCAGCGTCTTCGAAGCCAAGAACCGGTTGAGCGCCCTGCTCGATCAGGTCGAGCAGGGCCGGCCCGTCACCATCACGCGGCGGGGCCGGCCGATCGCCCGGCTGATACCCGCACCTGGTGCCGACACTGCCGGCCAGGCGGCAGCCAAGCTACGGGCCCTGCGGGCCGCCATCGCCGCCCGCGGCCAGACGATCGCCGCCGAGGAATTGCGCGCCTGGCGGGACGAAGGCCGCCGGTGAGCGCCTGCGTCCTGGACAGCTCGGCAGCGCTCGCCTGGGTCCTGCCCGGCGAGGATGACGAACGCGCCGACCGCCTGCTCGACCTGGTAAGCAGCGAGGGCGCTCTGGTGCCGGATCTGTGGCTCCTGGAGGTGGCCAACGTCCTGCTGATGGCCGAGCGCCGCGGACGCATCACGCTGGCTGAACGCCGCCAGGCGCTGGCGACCCTGCGCGAGCTGCCCGTGCAGGTCGAGCCCTGTGCCGCCCGGTCCGTCTGGGGGGACGTGCTCGAGCTGGCCGCCGGCCAGGGCCTCACCGTCTATGACGCGACCTATCTGGAACTGGCCCTGCGCCACAACCTGCCGCTCGCCTCCTTCGACCGGCAGCTCCGCCAGGCCGCGGGCACCGTCGGCGTGCCCCTGCTGGGCTGAACCGGGGCTGCTGGCCGGGCCTCGGCCTTTCCGTTAGGCTCCCAGCCGATCGGGTACTGGGCCCGCGCCGCGCAAGGAGCGGGAAGCCAGGGGAGGAAGTCGGGTGCTGCAGTATGGCATGGCACGGCGCAGGCTGCTCCAGGCCGGTATCTGCCTGTGCGGCTGCCTGGCTGCGGGCACGGCGGCCGCCGTGTCGGCGGGCTTGGTCGAGGTGGCCCCGGGCGTACTCGTGCGCCGCGGGCCCGACGAGGAGGCCAGTGCCGCCAACGCGAACGGCATCGCCAATATCGGCTGCATCATCGGCGACGACGCGGTGCTGGTGACCGATCCCGGCGGCAGCCTCGCGGACGGGCAATGGCTGCGTGCGGAGATCCGCCGGCACACCGACCGGCCGATCCGCCATGTCGTGATGAGCCATGTTCATCCCGACCACTGCTTCGGCGCCGGCGCATTCCTCCAGGACGTGCCCGAGATCCTGGGCCACTACCGCCTGGGCGCGGCACTCGCCGCCCGCGGCGAATATTACCAGCGCCAGCTCGCCGACCTCCTGGGCGACGCTGCGGCCGGCCTGGTCGTCCCGCCGACCCTGGCCGTGGGCGAGGAAGAGACGGTGCTCGACCTGGGCAATCGGCGCATCCGGCTGGTCGCCTATGCGACGGCGCACAGCGACTGCGACCTCGTCATGCTGGACGAAACGAGCGGCCTCCTGTTCCCGGCCGACCTCCTGTTCGTCGGCCGCGCACCGTCGCTGGACGGCAGCCTGTCCGGCTGGCTGGCGGCTTTGGACCGGCTGCGTGCCACCGGTGCAATGCGGGCGGTGCCGGGCCATGGGCCCGCCATCGTCGAACTGGACCGGGCGATCGGCCCGCTCGCGCACTATCTTACTATCTTGCGGGACGAGACCCGCGCGGCCCTGGCCGCCGGCCGGACCATGGAGGAGGCGATCAGCACCGTGGCGATGACCGAGCGCGACCATTGGGCCCTGTTCGACGACTATCACGGCCGCAACGTCACCCAGGCCTACAAGGAGCTGGAATGGGAATGAACCAGAACCGCAGGGTGGTGTGCGCCGGCCTGGTGCTGGCCCCGCTCCTGGCGATCGCCAGTCCGGTGCTGGCCGCGGGCGGCACCGACAGCGAGCGGGAGGAGCGCTGGCAGGATCTGCGCCAGTCGATCTTCGGCGAGCGCCCGGTCGAAGACGGTGCCGGGCTGATCACGCTGGAAGCACCGGCGCGCGCCCTGGACGCGGCCCTGGTGCCGCTCACGATCCGGATCGCCCCCGAGCATCGCGACCGCATCGCCGCCGTCCATCTGGTGATCGACGACAATCCCTCGCCCTATGCCGCGAAGGCCAGCTTCGGCCCGGCCGGCGACCCGGCGGTGCTGCGCCTGCGGGTGCGGATCGACGGCTACACCAATGTCCATGCGGTGGCCGAGACCAAAGACGGCCAGCTCCATGGCACCGTCGCCTTCGTGAAGGCATCGGGCGGCTGCTCGGCCCCGATCGGCGTCAGCGACGAGGTCGCCATGCAGGGCATGGGGGAGATGAAGCTGCGCCCCGCCGGGCCGGACACGCAGGGTGAGGCCACGCTGCTGATCCGCCACCCGAACTTCAGCGGCATGCAGATGAACCAGCTCACCCGCACCTACACCCCGGCACGCTATCTCGACCTGGTCCGGATCAGCCAGGGCGGCCAGACCGTGCTGGAGCTGGCCGGCGACATCTCGCTTTCGAGCGACCCGGCGATCGGCTTTGCCTACCGCCCGGGCGAGGCGGACGCGTTCACCGTGCTCGCCACCGATTCAGACGGCGCAAGCTGGCAGGAATCCTTCCCGATCCCGGCGCACACCCAGTGACGGCCGCCACCCTCCTGCGGTGCTGGGCAGTCGTCCTGCTGGCCGGCCTGCCGGTCATCGCCGCCACGCTGCCGGCCATGGCCGCGGTCGCCGAGCCGCCGGGCCTGTGGACCGGGCCGATGGTCGGCGAGACCCCGGCTACGCTCCAGGGGGCGACGGTCATCGACGTGCCGGCCCTGGAGCTTCTGCTGGAAGGGCAGGTGCTGCTGATCGATGTCGGCAAGGCCGCGCGCCGGCCGGACAATCTGCCGGAGGACACGCTCTGGAAGCCGGTGCACCGCTCCATCCCGGGTGCCGTCTGGTTCCCGGGCGGCGGTGGCGGCGACCTTTCGCCGGAGCAGGCCCAGGCCCTGCTGGGCAGGATCGACGAGCTGGCGAAGGGCGACAAGGACACCGTGCTGGTCACGTTCTGCAAGCCGAGCTGCTGGGGGAGCTGGAACCTCGGCAAGCGCCTGGTCGAGGCCGGCTATCGCAAGGTGCACTGGCTGCCCGCCGGGATCGACGGCTGGCAGGAGTTCCACGACGCCGTCCCGGTCCAGCCGCAGCCGGGCTGGCCGCCCGCTGACGACTGACGAGGCAGCCGGCCGGCCGCGTTCGTGCTATGCTGGCTTGTCCAGAGCACCGGCAGAGGGTCCACGCCGGGACAGGCAGGGCGTTTTTGCACGAACGAACCCGAGCGCCGGAATAACAAGGTCAGATCAAGAGGTTAGTCGGAACCGTCCTGCTGCAATGCCCCCTGCATGGCGCGGCCCAGGACGAACAGGCGCTTCTCGATCTGCACCGGCACCTCGCAGACATAGCGGATCGTCCGGCGTCGCTCCTCGAAGATCCGGGTCTGCCAGGTGACCCGGTTCGTGAGCTCCTGCACGGCCGCAGGCTCGGCGTCGGGGTCCTTTTGCAGGGTGCGCAGCCTGGCCGCGTCCGCCTCGATCGCCCGTACGAACTCGCGCTGCCGCCTGGTCAGGCGCTCCAGCCCGGCGATGACCTCGCCGCGCTCCTGGTTCAGCGTGTCGAACAGGCCGGCGAACAGCAGGCTGGCCCGCTTTTCCTGTTCGGCCGGATCGGCGGTGATGAAGCGGGCGGCCGTCGCCTCGGCAGTCTCGACCGGCACGCGGCGCGGGGCAATCTCGTTGACCAGTTCCACCACCTCCGGATCGGTACGCCACTCGTCCAGCGCCTGGTCGATCGGCGGGCCCTGCCAGACCGTGCCGGCCGACAGCTCGGGCACCAGCCGCTGCACGCAGGGCCAGTCCGGCGCGTCCGGCTGGGTGGCGGCGCGGAGGGGGGCGGGTGCCAACAGGGCGGCCGCCAGCCCCAGCACCGCCAGACCGGGAAGGGGCACGGAAAGCCTCATGGATGTCCTCCAGCGTCGTGCTGCTGCCGGGCCAGGAAGCCGCGGGCCGGATCATAGGCCAGCACCGCGCCCACCATGAACAGGACGGTGCAGCCAAAGACCACGGCCAGGGCGACCGGCTCGACCCGCAGGTAAAGGGCGAAGCGGATCAGCTCGACCGCATAGGTGAACGGGTTCAGCTCGCAGATCCGGTACAGAAGCGGGCTCGACTCGCGCACCCGCCAGAGCGGGTAGAGGGCCGAGGAGGCGAAGAACATCGGGAAGATCAGGAAGTTCATCACGCCTGCGAAATTCTCGAGCTGCCGGACCAGCGAGGACAGCAGCATGCCGAGCGCCCCCAGCATCAGCCCGGACAGGAACAGGGCCGGCAGCACCGCGAGATAGCCCCAAAGCGGCGGCTCGATCCCCCAGAACCAGGCGATCGCCAAAAAGGCATAGGCCTGCACCACCGAGACCAGGGTGCCCGCCCAGAGCTTGGACGAGAGGAGGAACCAGCGGGGCAGGGGGCTCACCAGCAGGGTGCGCATGCTGCCGGTCTCGCGGTCATAGACCATCGACATCGAGGACTGCATGCCGTTGAAGAGCTGGATCATCGCGAGCAGCCCGGGCGTGATGTAGACCTCGTAGAGCACGTAGACGGTGTAGGGCGGGATGATCGACACGCCCAGCACCTGGCGAAAGCCCGCGGCGAAGATGAACAGCCAGACCAGCGGGCGCACCAAAGCCGCCACGAACCGCTCGCGCTGGTGCAAAAAGCGCAGCAGCTCGCGGCCGACGATGCCCTGCAGGCAGATCAGGTAGGCGCTGAGCGGAAAGCCCGCCTCGCGCCTGGACGTCTCCGGGCTCATGGCACGGCCCCCGGCCGCTCGATCAGCCGGCGAAAGGCGGTTTCCGCATCGCCGGCGCCTGTGCTGGCGAGCAGGGCGTCGAGCCGCCCGTCCGCCAGCAGGCGGCCCTGGTGCAGCACCAGGACCTGGTCGTCCTGTGCGATCTCGTCGACCAGATGGGTCGCCCAGAGCACCGCCACGCCGTCATTGGCGACGAGGTCCCGCACATGGGCCAGGATGTCGGCGCGGGCCGCAATGTCCAGGCCGACGGTGGGCTCGTCCAGCAGGATGAGCCTCGGCTGGTGCAGCAGCGCCCGGGCGATCTCCAGGCGCCGCATCTGCCCGCCGGACAGGTTGCGTGCGCGCTCCGATACCCGTCCGGCGAGGTCGACCCGCGCCAGCACCTCGGCAGCCCTCATCTTGGCCGCGCTGCGGCCGATGCCGTGCAGGGCGGCATGGTAGGCCAGGTTCTGCCGGACGGTCAGGTCCAGGTCGAGCGTGCGCGCCTGGAACACCACGCCCAGGCGGCGCAGGGCGGCGCCGGCCTCGCGCAGCACGTCGTGGCCGAAGATGCGGATGGTCCCCTGCCGGGTCGCGAACAGCCGGGTGATCAGCTGGAACAGCGTGCTCTTGCCGGCCCCGTTCAGGCCCAGCAGGACCGCGAAGCGCCCGGGCGGGATCGTGAAGCTCACCCGGTCCAGCGCCTGGCGCCGGCCATAGGCATAGGCCACCTCCTCGATGGCCAATGCCGGTGGGGCCGGCGCCGGTGCGGCCAGGGCAGGGTCGGCCGGGTCGGCGGTCAGTTCTCGGATACCGTGACCCCCCAGGGCAGCTCGCCGACCTGGACCGTGTTGACCACCTTGCCGGATTCGACGTCGACCACCGACACGTCGTTGGACACGCCGTTGGTGCCCAGCAGGTACTTCTCGTCCGGGGTGAAGGAGAGCTGCCAGACCCGCTGGCCCACCAGGAGATAGTCCTCCACCTCGTGGGTATTGGCGTCGATCACGGCGATGCGGTTGGCCGGGCCCAGCGCCACATAGGCCTTGGTGCCGTCCTTGGTGATGCGCACGCCCACCGGCTGGATCGATTCCGCACGCAGGCCCGGGATCTCGAAGGTGATCTTCTTCTTGATCTCCTTGGTGGCCGGGTCGATCACGCTGACCGTGCCGCCGATCTCCGCGGACACCCAGACCTCCGAGCCGTCCTGCTTGAACTCGGCGATGCGCGGCCGGGAGTCGACCAGCACGTTGGCGACGATCTCGTGGGTCTCGGTATCGATGAAATGCGCCATGTTGGTGGTTTCGGAGGTATTCACCAGGATCTTGCCGTCCGGGCTGATCCCCATGCCTTCCGGCTCCACCCCCACCTGCACCTCGCCGACCGGCGCGCGCTCGGCCAGGTCGACGATGGTCACCATGTTGTCGTCCTCGTTCGCGATATAAACGAGGTTGCCGTCCGGGCTCAGCGTGAACAGCTCCGGGTCCGGGCCGGACGGCAGGGTGCCCACGATCTCGTGGGTGGCGGTATCGACGATCTCGATCGTGTCGTCGTCGCCTACCGCGACCAGCAGGTGCTTGCCGTCCTTGGTGAGCTGGATGCCGCGCGGACGCTGGCCGACCGGGATGGTCGCGGTCACCTCGAACGTGTCGGTGTCGAACACGGTGACGGTGTTGCTGCCCTCGTTCGACACATACGCAGTGAACGCCGAGGCCGGCAGCATCGGCAGGAAGGGCAGGGCACTGCCCAACAGGATGGCCGCAATCCGCATCGTCCGTCTTCCTCCCAAGATCTCGTCGTTCATGGCAGCCGGCAGGCGGTTTCCGGCTGGTCGATCCCCAGCGTGTCCAGCTCGGACACCTCGTGGAGGAAGCCCTGCTGCGGCGACACCGAGACGATCACCCGGCCATCGGTCAGCAGGATCGGCTGGCGGACCTGCAGGTTCCAGGGGCGCAGGGTGAGCTTCTGCCCCTTGTAGGCGCCCAGGCCCAGCTCCGGCCCCTTCAGGAAGGCGTCGATCTTGGCGGGCTCCGTCGAGTTGGTGCGCGACGTCGCCTCGCCCACCAGGCGCACCGCCGTCCAGGCCAGCATGTCGCGCTCGGTCATCGGCCGGGAGAAGCGCTTGCCGAACCGGCTCTGCATCTGCAGGGCCCCCCACTGACCATGCGCCGGGCTCCAGCTCGTCGGCATCAGCCCGGCGGAGCCCGCGACCGGCCGGGCATCCCAGGTGCGGTAGGGCAGATGGGCGGCGAACACCTCGCTCTCGTCCGCAGCCACCAGCACGTCATAGTCCGGCGCTTCCTGGGTCAGGACCGGGATCCGGCTCTGGATCTGCACGACCCCGCTGTCGGTCTGGCGTGCCCCGCCCGTGTCCTCGATCTGGCGCTCCTCGACGATCTCAGCGCCGAACCGGGTCGCGGCGCGGCGATAGGCGTCGGCCAGCAGCTTGTCCTCGGGATGCGAGCCCTCGACCAGCAGCCAGCGGCGCCACTGCTTCCAGACCAGGTACTGGGCCAGCCCGTCGGCCAGCATCGAGCGGGTCGGCGCCACGTGGATCACGTTCGCCCGGCAGTCGGCCTCGCGCAGCCGGTCATCGGGCGCGCCGATGTTGAACACGGTGATGCCGGCCCCCCGGGCGGCATCCGCCACGGCCAGCAGCTCGTCGGCCGCCAGGTCGGCCACAACATAGGCAATGCCCTGCCGGGCCAGCTCGCCGACCGCCGCTGCCAGGTCGGCGCCGTCCGCCAGCTCGGCCACCTCCAGCGTGAAGTGCTGGTTCAGGAACTGGCCGGTCGTGTTGTTGTCCTCGATCGCGAGCTCGGCGCCGGCCCGGCCGTCATTCTCGGCCGGCACCTCGGCCAGGGCCAAAGGCTCCAGGCCACGCTCGCTGAACAGATAGCCGATCCCTACCTCTGCCGGCTCCGCGGCCGGTACCGCCTGCCCGAACAGCAGCAATGCCGGCAGCACGGCCGACACGATGAGCCTCCTCAGCACTGGTCGCTCCCAGTTGCCCGACCTTTGGCGCAGCCGCTCCCCGATGCGTTCGTTCGCCTGATTGCCGGCTGCCTAACCCGTGGCAATAGTCGGTTTCACCCGCGGGTCGTCAAGTACCGGCAGCCAGGAAAGGGAACGGGGGCGGCACTCTCGCGTTGTCGGTGGACGGCCAAGGAGGACGACCAGCGATGAACGCTCAAGTCTTGATGCTTGCCGGCTGCATGGTCTTTGCCGGTGCCGCAGCGGCACAGGCGGACTGCGCCGGCGAGATCGCGAAGCTTTCCGGCCATGGCGGTGGCATCTCGAAGGACGGCAGTACCGCGCCTCTGGAAGGGGCCGGCACGGCTTCTGCCGGCGCTGCCGAGCAGGCTGCTCCCAGCCCGGACGGCGCGATCGCCAAGGATGGCGGCGACATGCCGCTGGAAGGCACCGGTGGCGCCACCCAGGGTGCCGCCATGTCGCAGCAGGACGCCGAGGCGCAGCAGCAGGGCGGCGACACCGCCGCCGAGGCGGCCGCGGCCGGCGGCGGCAGCCACGGCGATGCGCTGCAGCGGGCCCAGGCGGCGCTTGCCGCAGGCGACGAGGCCGGCTGCATGCAGGCGATCCAGGAGGCCCAGGGCCAGGCCGGCTAGGAGCCTCGGAAGAGCTGGCCGCGGCGACCCGATCGCTGGCCCCGCAACGGGGGAGCGATCAGGTGCCGCGCGCCCCTCAATAAACGACCACGGATCGGATCGACTTGCCCTGGTGCATGAGGTCGAAGGCGTCGTTGATGTCTTCG
>NZ_JABGCL010000072.1 GCF_019800005.1 Geminicoccus harenae
GCGGAAGGGGGCGTGCATTATCCTTAACTGACTGTTGGCCACGACGCTGGGATAGCGAGCTCGCAGGCTAGTCAGATATGTCGCGGCTGCAGAGCGGCGTCGCCAGCTGGGCCAGCTGGTGGCCTCCCAGGTGATCGAGGATGCGGAGACGAGCCTGCCGGGCCAGCCCTGCGACTACCACGCCTACAACGCCGTGCTGAAGCGGCTGTTCGGCAAGGGCGCAGGGCGTCATGACCCAGGCCGAGCTGGAGGCCGAGATAGGCTGGCTGGAGCGCAACCGAATCCGCAGCCATCTCGAGCTGATCCGGGACGACCCCCGCTATGGCTGGTCCACGTAACAGCGGCGGGCGGGCGTGCGGCCGGGCCGAGAACGACTATCTCGCCGCCATCGAGTTGCTGGCGACCCCGCTGCCCAGGAGGAGCGGCATCCCCGCTCTCACCAGGCTCCTGGCGCAGGCGCGCACGCCGAGCTGGCGTTTCTTCAAGCGGAGATCTACGGGCGCCCGGTCCAGCTCCAGGTCACCCGCATCGATGCCTATGACCGCTTCTCCGAGCAATGCTGAAAAAAGAGATCGTATCATAACTTATTTTCGCACGTCTTATAGCTTTATGATTATTTTTCTGACATTGCAGAAGATATGTCGGTCTTATCGAAATCTTCGCCCTTGAAGAGCAGGCTGGTCCCGTTGTTCTTGGCAACAGCGTAGGCAAAGCAGTCACCGAGGTTGAGTTGAGCGGGGTGCCCCCTGCCCTTGCCATAGCGCGCGAAAGCGTCCAACGCAGTGTCCGCTTCTTCAGCACCGATCGTGGCGATCCGGATTCTGGCGGCGTTCAGAAACGCCTGCACATCCTCATTGGCCTCCGCCACGCTTGCATGCCGCTTGCGGCAGATGCCCAAAGCCGCCTCGAAAATGGCTATGGGCGAGGTGATGGGTGAAGACGCTGCTTCCAGCACGTCGGTCAGTGCATCCGCCTCTGGCTCGCGGGTGAGGATGGCGACGATGGCTGACGCGTCGACGAACATCTCAAGCGTCGCCACTGAGTTCGTCGTAGAACACCTTGTCCGCCACAAGGCCGGTAGCGGGCCTGGCCATCACCCGATTTTGGATCGGCCGGAGCCGCTCGCGCAACGGCACTGCTTGGTCCAGACGCCGCAACTCGTTCTCCAGGGCCAGCTTCACGGCTTCGGTCTTGTTGATGCCTTTGCGAGCAGCGAGCTTCTCGGCGAGCTGGTTGACCTCCTCACGGCGGATGTTGAGCGCCATCTGCGTCTCCTTGTGTAGACGCGTAGATAATGGTTGCTTTACGGGCCTACAGCAATGCTATTCCGCATCGTTGGATGCCGACCAGCGGCGACGAGCTACCGCCCGGTCAGAGCACCAGAAAGGACCAGCGGCTGGTGGGGAGCTACTTACCGCTGCGCACGCCGCCGGGCCTCCCTGCGAAGTTCCAGCACATGCTGTTGCCATTGCGAGGCGGCCTCATGCTGCCGTGCGAGGTTGTAGTGCCTCTCCGTGGTAACACCCACCCGATGCCCCAACATGGGTGTCGCCAGACCAGCATGGCCCGGATCACGCTGCGCCGCCGCGGTCGCCAGGCCGCTGCGCAACAAGTGCGGATTGATGCGCACCCCCAGTTGTTTCTCGGTGGCACGCATCACGACAAAGTACAGCTGATCCGTTTCGAAAGACTGACCGAACGCCGAGATCCACAAGCGCTGCGAGACCTTACCGTCAAGCAGCACCGGCCGCCAGTGCGTCAGATATCGCTCGAGCAACGGGGATAGCTCGGCAGGGAGGGGAAGTTCGAGCACATCACCGTTCTTGGTCTCGCTGCCGGCAAAAACAATCATCCATTCCTTACCGGACCGGCGCAGGTGCCGGTCGATTTCCATGGTGGCGAGATTGGCTGCCCGCGGTGCCCGCGCCGCCAGGATCGCGATCAGCAAGCCGTCACGGAACGCCAAGGCCCGCTTCTTGGGGCTCGTGAAGCGGCCGGTCTCCGCCTCGGCCATCATCGCCAGCCCTGCCCTGAACACGTCGTCCACCGGCCGCAGGCGGCAACGCTTGTCACGCATTGGCCGTGCACGTGTACCGAGCCGGTTGACCAACCGGCGCAGCCACCGCCAGTTGGCCTCCGGCGCAATGGCCCGTGCCACCTGCTCAAGCGTCAGGATACGATGAGCAACCGTCAACGGCGCGTTGCGCGCGCGGAGGTCGTCCAGATAGCGGCTCACCGCCTCCCGGGTGATCCGAGCGGCCGGGCTGATATTCAGCCCGAGGGTATCTTGGGTCTGGTGCCACCAAAGCCACCGCCCATAGCCACGCTCGATCGTGGCGATGGTCGAGGGCTTCAGCTCGGCGAACGGGCCAGGGTCATCGAGCAGATCATTGGCACGGGTGGCTTTGGCAAAGGCCAGCCGGTCCGCCTCCGGCCATTCCGCCCGCTTGAGGCACCGCACCGGTTGGTCGGTCATGGCCGTCGCCCAGGACGGCGCGACGGCGCCTTTTGGGCAAGATGCCGATGGCGGAGCACGATGTCGTCGAAATGCCGTGCCGCCGCGGCCGCTTCGAGGCCCACATAAGCGTTGATGGCAGCCGAACCGGTCGTGTGACCCAGGATCCTCTGCACGGCGGCATAAGCACCAGGATTGGCCTGCAGGTAGATCATCGCCGCGAAGTGCCGGAGCAGGTGGAGGTGGATGCGGTGGCCGGTGGCATCACGAACGGCCTGGGCGACCTGCAGGCTCAGGGTCGACGGACGTTTGGCCCCACCATTCGGGCTTGGAAAGAGATACTGTGGGCCCGGCTTGCCGAGCAGCGGCAGGAACCTGTCGATGTAGCGCTTAATCAACCGGGTGCTCTCTGGCGGCAAAGGGTACTCCAGGGCGAGCTCGTTCTTGACCGCCTCTTCCGGCAAGGTGATGAACGCATGCTCGTCGCGGCCACGGCCGACGAAGACCAAGTGCCGGCCGACTTCCAGCATGGCGAGGTTGGTGGCACGCAACGGTGCCAGCTGGGCGATCTCCAGGGCCACTGCCATCTGCGCGCGCAGCGCGGCCGCACGATCCGGGGGTACCTCTTTCATGGCTTGGCGCATCAGCTCGCCGGGCAAGAGCAGCAGCTGGTCGCGCGTGGCCGGGTCGTTGAACGGCCGCAGCCGGTCGCGATTCTTGGGGGTCAGACCACGCTGCCGCACGAGAACCCGACGACAGATGCCGCGCAGCAGGTCCAGATCCGGATCAGGCAATTTGCAATGATGCCGGGCGATCGTCTTGAGCGCCGTGGCTAGACCATAGATGTGCGCGGTCTTCCCGCCATAACGCTGCAGCAGGCCGGAGATCACCATCCGGTATCGATCTGGACGAACCAGATCGGCAATGCTTCGGATCTCGGTAACAGCTACCCCTGCCCCAACCAAAACGGACGCCGCCATACGGAGCTGAAAACGCCGCCACTTCAGGGTGATCGGCCGCAGTGGCTTGTCGGGCCCCTCCTCGTCAAGAAGGTCCTCGCCCCCAAGCCGTGCCAGGCAAGCCTCGACGTCCCGTCGAAGCTCCAGGTGGAACGCATCCCATGGCACGGTCCAGGGCACCCGTGCCGGGACCATGTCCAGCATCGTCCGTGGCCAACCCGCTACCTGATCGACACACTTGTTCCAGTTGCCGGCAACAGCTCGACGTAGCTTGGCTGGCGCGAGGTTGAGCGTCGTGCGGTCCAGCTCGTCCATGAATGCATCCAGTGTGGACGTCGACACATCGGCCGGCATGATCCCGTGCCGGTCGCACCAGCGCATGAACCGGGCAAGCTTCAGCCTGATCCAGGGCGTCGGACAGCTCTCGCGCAGCTGCTGCCACGCCAGGCTGAACGGGGGTCGGGCGTGCTGGTCAGGTGCGGGAACGGTGCCAGCCCTAAGCGCCCGAAGGAGGTCGGCCTTGATGTTGGCAAAGCGCTTGGCCGACATCCCAATAGCAGCGGGGTGAACTCCTTCCAGCCTGTGCCGCAGTTCACGGGGATCGGCTGGCAGCTGCGACGGCGTGCTCCGCAGGAGACGTGCAACCGACTTCACCGCAGAGATTCGGTCGCGCTTTTGTGTAGGGCTGAGATCAGGATGGTCCTGCACGGCCGCGATGGTGTCCGCCAAGGTCGCCATCGTCTTGATGGTACCTGCCGTCATGGGCATGGGGATTGACGACATGGCGGGTGCGGCCATCGGCGGATCGTTGGCCCGATCTTCCTCGCCGATAGAGAGATCGGGTTCGAACGAGAAACAGAGCTGATCAGTCATAGCCGACCCACGTAAGGTGACGGTTGGTGCCTTGTGATGCCATGAAGTGCAGTAGGGTGACATTCGGGAAAACGACACATACTAGTCCGACATCAATTACACTTAACCGTCTTCCCGACACCATTTTATGGTTTGTCTAAGTGCATGATTTCTAGAGAACTCGCTAAAATCACTGCTTATGCAGAAACGCGTTCAGTGCTGAGCGGCGCACCCGCACCAAGCGGCCTAAACGAACCACCTCCAGCTGGCCGGAAGCGGTCCAGCGCCGGAAACTGCGCATCGATGAACGCGTCAGCTTGACGACGTCCTCAGGGGTCAGCAGCGGCTCATCCAGATCTGAATGCCCTGCCCATCTACGCCTTGTCGCCTGCTCGGCCTCACGGTCAGGAGGTCTTGCTATGTTCTTCTCGGGCTGGAGCGGGTGGCCACTATCATTCTGGTGGCGGGCCATTACCTGAACAGGACGATAATCGTGACGCGTGCGGCGCATGGTGGACCTCATGGGAGAACCACCAGGGTCTACGAGCAGGTGCCTGTTGATGCCAGTCGCGGCAAAAAGATCGAGTGGATCAAAGGGTTAGCAAATGAAGCCACCAAGCGTTCTGGCCCCGTTCGACGAGCACGCGCACGAATTCATCGAAGGCTTCGACCTGATCGCAAAGTCAGCTAGGTATGGCTCAGACTACTTCCGCATGCGCTATCTGGATGTACCCACAAGTCGGGAGGTCCTGTCCCAAGAGCCCCGCATCGAGAGCCGTCACACTGGGTTGGGGCACTATTATCTGGTTCACGGAGCACCAGTAACTCATCCCAGCTCGGCTTCGGCCTGGGGGCAGAACGTGCGTGATGCGGTAGCAGAGCAAAAGCGAGACAAAGTTCCGGGCTGGTTGGGCTCCGGCACATCCACGGTGGTAACCGGCGGCGTGGCATCCAGTCCCGTTGCCACTACGTCGATACCTGACTCTGTCACGACGGCTCAGCCCGATCTTGCGGTAGGTCTACCATTCCTAGATCAGAAATCTGAGACCTGAACTTAGCACCAATCCATCCCTACCGCGCTTTGCTAGGCTAACCCAGCAAGACGATCGACTGAGACACCTGCCTCTGTCTCACATGGGTTGTTCTCGATCTTCCGAGACGCTAGGCGGAACAGGTCTAGAAGCCAGCGAGACAAGAGGCCCCTCCCCTCATGCCTGTCTACGGCTATGCCCGGGTCAGCACGCTCGACCAGGATCTTACCCTGCAGCAGGACGCGCTGAGGGCCGCCGGCTGCAGCGTGATCCGTGCGGAGAAGGCCAGCGGCACCAGGCGGGATGGCCGCACCGAGCTGCAGGTGCTGCTCGACTTCCTCCAGCCGGGGGACGTGCTGATGGTGACCCGGATCGACCGGCTGGCCCGGTCGATGAAGGACCTGCAGGACATCGTGCATGAGCTCAAAGCCAAGGGGGTGAGCCTGAAGGCGACCGAGCAGCCGATCGACACCGGCACGGCGGCAGGCAAGGCGTTCTTGGACATGCTGGGGGTGTTTGCCGAGTTCGAGACCAACCTGCGCCGGGAACGGCAGCTGGAGGGGATCCGGGCAGCCAAGGCCAAGGGCGTCTACAAGGGCAGGAAGCCCAGCATCGATGTGGCGGAGGTCCGGCGTCTGAAGGAGGAAGAGAAGCTCGGTGCCTCCGCCATCGCCCGCAGGCTCAAGATCGGCCGGGCCAGCGTCTATCGGGTATTGGGGGCAGTGAGGCGATAGCAGGGCAGGCGGCGCTGCGCCTCCCCAGTGAGGCTGCTGCTGCCCTGCCAGAGGAGGCCGGAGTTGAAGCCGATGACCAGTTGCTGACATGAGCAAGCCATATAACCCGTGCGGTTGGACGAAGTCGCTCCAATGACAGGCGGCTTCGTCAAGCGATCACGGTAGTAGGCGATCTCCTCACCGATAGAAGATATGGCTCTCGTCGGGATCAACGCCGATTACGGCGCTTGTCAGCAACTAAGTCCTGATCATCGATCTCAAAGCCAGCATCCCGCAAGGCGCACAGGACGAGGTATTGCTTGGTCACACGCTGCTCCACGGCCTTCAGTGCAAGGGCTCGGTCCAGATACTCCGGCACCTCAATGCGCAGCGAGGCGATTGGGGTCTTCTTCGGCCGTTCGAGGCTGGTCACTGCCCCCCATTCGGCTCCAATCCGGCGACTGTTGTCGTCCAGGACGGCATCATCGGCCTCGTTGGGACGGATCGCCTTCAGGTCCAGGCGCTTGCGCGGCGGATCGAGGTCGAGCGGCGGGAAGTCGGTCTTCTTCATGCGATGGCGGCCAGACGTTCAATGTGTGCCAGGAGTTCGGTCGTGATGGCAGCAACGTTGACGGTGGCCGTCTGGTTACCCATCTGGCGAGGCGTTCGGCCGGTCAGGTGCAACTCGCGGAACGCAGCCCGCTCCATCAGTGCGGTCTCGAAGACGGGTAGCCCCCGCTCCTCGATGCTCTCGCGGACATGGCGGGCAGAGCGCGACTCGAAGCCCGGCAGGACGCGGGTCCAGATCAAGGCACGGGCGATTTCAGCCCGAGCCAGATCCTGAGCATCGTCAATCTGGGCGAAGGTTTTCACTGCGTCACGAACGTCCGGCAGGCTGGCTTGGCACGGCACCAGCACGAAGTTGCTGCGCTGTAGGCTCTTGAGCGCAAGAGTGGACGATCCACCGGGCAGGTCGACCAGGACGACGTCGCTATCGGCCTCTGCCTTGCGCATGGCGGCTAGTACGTTGCCCTCATCGACTGACGGGATGACCGAGAAGCCTTCGACTGCGGCCTTCACGCCGAAAGCGCTGGAGTGCTGGTTGAGGTCACAGTCGAGCAGGGCAACCCTGTAGCCAGCAGACGCGAGTTCGGTCCCAAGAAGGATCGCAAGCGTCGTCTTCCCACAGCCCCCTTTGGAGGAAGCGATCGAAATCGTTGCCATGTGTACACCCCAACATACAGGCACATGTCCTAATACCTATGTGGCTACATAGGCAAGATTATATAAATTCAAATGTTAATATGTACATGTACAAATTACCATATTTCATTAATAACATGTTAATTTGCTGCAAACTACGAATGTACATGTTAACTTGTACATTTAGATATTTGTGGGGAATTACTCATGTCATGGTGTCCGCGGAACCAGACTCCACGGGAAACCAGGGGATAAGAGCAGCCTTCCCGGCTTATCCCGTGGAGTCTGGTTCCGCTTTGTGTGGAGTCTGGTTCCGCTCAAGAGGCAGATTCCAGGGTTATCCCGTGGAGCCTGGTTCCGCATACAAATATAAGAAACAACTATCTTCCAAATAGCTTGCGGAACCAGACTCCACATTGACGACCAACGCGGCGGCCGACACGATCCAGCAATGGCCACAATCCATCAGATCATCACCCGCGAAGGAATTGACCAAGCCCGACACAAGGCTGCGACCAAGCATGAGCGCGCTCTGGTCGAAGCAGCCTATCAAGTTCTGACCGAGGATGCCGAAAAGATCGGCTTTACCTACAGCGGCTTTGCGCTGACCTCACTCCCGCACAAACCTCACACGGACCTAGTCTGGCGGCGTGAGGGGCATAACCTGACGTTGCTCATCGAAAGCGGCCGCGATCGCGCCGGAAAACCTATCGGCCTGCCATACGGGTCATACGCCCGGTTCATTCTCCTGTTCCTGCAGAGCGAGGCCGTGCGAACCGGCTCACGCGAGATCGAACTCGGGCGGAGCATGAGAGTTTGGCTCGGAAGCATGGGGCTGTCGATCGGCGGCACGACCTATCGCTTGGTCACCGAGCAGGCCAAGCGCATCTCTCACTGCCGCTTGCAGTTCTTCATGGACAGGGCAGGGGCCGAAGTGATGCGGCACGGCGGTTTTGTCGACGGTACGATCTCGATGTCAGACCTCGGGGACCAGCAAAGCCTATGGAACGATCGGGTCCTCCTGAACGAGGAATTTTATCGCGCACTACGTGATCATCCAGTTCCGGTCAGCACGAGCGCTTTGCGAGCGATCGGTCCAAGGTCAATGGTCATCGACGTGTATATCTGGCTGGCTTACCGCCTGCATGCCCTGACCAGCGATGTTGCAGTCAGCTGGCCTGCCTTGCATAGCCAGTTCGGCTCAGGCTTCCAGCTCATGCGGAAGTTCCGAGCACACTTCATCGAGTGTCTCGATCTGGCACTGGCCGCCTATCCAGATGCCAACGTCAGCGTTGGCGAGCGTGGCATCACCCTGCATCCATCTCGCCCAGCCATCAGCCGGGTCTAGTGTGGAGTCTGGTTCCGCCTTGACCTTGCCCCCTGATTGCCCCCGTTCATAACCAGAGTCCGTTCTGGTCGTGGTCCTGTCTGGACCGGGTTGCGACCTCGTTCGGGGTGAGGCCGCCGAGGCTCGTGTGGGGCCGGTGGCCGTTGTAGTCGTCCCGCCAAGCATCGATGATCCGT
>NZ_JABGCL010000073.1 GCF_019800005.1 Geminicoccus harenae
GCGCCCTCCAGCGACGACATGCCTGATTAACCTGCGAACTGGCCATCCCAGTGACTTTGCCGACAGTCAATAAAACATCGGATACACCTAAACCGAAAATTAACCGTAGCGCTCCCCATCAAGCAGGGCGGTAGAATTTCCAGAACCCAATCGATCTCATACCCAGGCAACACCAGTTTGCACTCCGACGGACACTTGAGACGCCGAGGCTTACAGAGAGAATGCAGTACCGCCTTCCACGCACGCCAAGTGCAAGGCAGGAATTCAATTAAGTTAGAAACATTATTATTGCTGAAATATTTAGCGTCAACACGAAACTATCTATGACACAGTGATCGAGTTGAGAGATTTGCATGTGCGTTAGATAAGAGTAGAAGCGTCCTCGGAAAGCCGCCGATGCACAGACTGATTAAGCGGCCTAGATTGACCCCGCGGATGGAGGCGAGGGGGCGCTTGCTGATGCTGTTACCTATAGTAGACAATGTCATAATCTGTCTACCATCTTCATTGACCTTTGGCGTGACATCCGGGCTAATCGGCAGAACGTGCTGACGAAGCTGGTCATACGGCACGTCCACCCCGTCCAGCCTCGATTACTCGAGCAACCCTGGCGGTTGCTTGCATGATCTTGCCATTCCGGGTTCACGGATTGCTGGCGGCAGGCAGGTAGAATCCCAGGCCGCTCATGACACGCCGAGGGACGGCCACGCGGCTGGCTGTCCGAGCCGGACTAATACAGCTCCAATCAAGCCGGCCAAACCACTGTTCGACCTCATTCCTGCCGCAAGAAGTCGGCAGGCCTGATGCTGTACACGACCCCAGGATATTCCAACTTCTCATGCTTCCTAATGTGCAATATAATGGCCATGGGAGGTCTGCGGGTCCGTCATCCCCGCCAACACAGAGGACGCTCAAGCGATGAGAGGTATCTGGGTAGGCGGGAAGTCATGGGCCGATCTCGGTGCCGGCCCCTGGCGCTGGATCCTGCCCCTCGCGACACTGGCTCTGGCGGCCGAGCTCGCTGCCTGCGATGCGGAGCCGGAGGCGGCCGGGCTGGAGGTCCGGCCGGTGCGCACGGTGACGGTCGAGAAGCGTGCGGCCGGGGTGCCGGTGGTCCTGACCGGTCGCATCGAGGCCGAGGACGAGGTGGCCCTGGCCTTCCGTCTGTCCGGGCGAATGATTGAGCGGCCGGTTGCCCTGGGTGCCCGGGTCGAGCCCGGCGACGTGATCGCCCGGCTGGAGCCGCACAACGAGCTCAACGCGCTGCGCGCGGCCGAAGCCGGTCTCGCGGCTGCCGAAGGGCAACTGGTCGAGGCGCGGGTCGAGTTCCGGCGCCAGCAGACCCTGGCCGAGCGCGGCTTCGCGGCGCAGGCCGTCTATGACCGGGCCCGCCAGGCACTGCAGACCGCGCAGTCGGCGGTGGATTCGGGCCGGGCACTCCTGAAGAACGCCCAGGACCAGGTGAGCTTCACCGAGCTCGAGGCCGATGCCGAAGGTGTGGTGACCGCAATCGGTGCCGAGCCGGGCGAAGTGGTCCAGGCCGGGCAGATGATCGTCCGGCTGGCCCGCCAGGACGGGCGCGACGCCGTGTTCGACGTGCCCGCCCAGGTGATCCGTTCCGCCCCGGCCGATCCCGTCATCTCCGTCACCCTGACCGAGGACCCAGAGGTGGTCGCCACCGGGCGGGTCCGCGAGGTGGCGCCCCAGGCCGACTCGGTGACCCGCACCTTCGAGGTCCGGGTCGGGCTGGCCGACCCGCCGGCGGACATGCGGCTGGGCGCCACCGTGACCGGGCGAATGGAGGTCGATCAGGGCGAGATCATCGAGCTGCCGGCCTCGGCACTCACCCAGCACGAGCGCCAGCCAGCGGTCTGGGTGGTCGATCCGGCGGAGCAGACCGTGGCCCTGCGCAGCATCGACGTGCTGCGCTTCTCGCCGGGTGCCGTGGTGGTGGCGGCCGGCATCGACCCGGGCGAAACGGTGGTAACCGCGGGCGTGCAGGCGCTCCATCCCGGGCAGAAGGTCCGGCTGCTCGAGCCCGCGTCGTGAGCGGGTTCAACCTGTCCGGCTGGGCGCTCGGCAACCGCTCCCTGGTCGTCTACTTCATGATCGCGGCCGTGCTTGCGGGCATCACCGCGTTCATCGGCATCGGGCGCAACGAGGATCCGGCCTTCACCATCAAGACCATGGTGGTGCAGGCGGCTTGGCCCGGCGCCACGCTGGAGGACACCGCCCTTCAGGTCACCGAGCGGATCGAGCGCAAGCTGCAGGAACTGCCGGGCCTGGACACGCTGCGCAGCCAGACGCGGCCGGGTCTGGCCACAATCTTCGTCGATCTCGAAGGCTCGATGACGGCACCCGAGATCCCGGCGATCTGGCAGCAGGTGCGCAACGACATCGGTGACATCCGCCACACCATGCCGGCGGGGCTGGTCGGGCCGTTCTTCAACGACCGGTTCGGCGACACGTTCGGCATCATCTACGGCTTCACCGCCGACGGTTTCACCCATCGCGAGCTGCGCGACCAGGTCGAGGCGGTCCGCTCGGAACTGCTGCACGTCCCGGACGTCTCGATGATCGAGATCATCGGCGCGCAGGACGAGGTGATCTTCGTCGAGTTCTCGATGGAGCAGCTGGCCAACCTGGGCGTCGACCGTCAGGCGCTGCTGGCTGCCCTGCAGACCCAGAACGTGGTGCGGCCCGCAGGCATCATCCAGACCGGCGACGAGCGGATCTCGGTGCGGGTCACCGGCGCCTTCCAGTCCGAGCGTGACATCCTCGACATCACCTTCGTGGCGGGCGGGCGGATGCTCCGGCTGGCTGACATCGCGACGGTCCGGCGCGGCTTTGCCGACCCGCCACAGCCGATGTTCCGGGTCAATGGCCAAGACGCGATCGGGCTCGGCATCGCCATGCGCGATGGCGGCGACATCCTGGCGCTGGGCCCGCAACGTCAAGCAGGCCATGGCCAGGATCACGAGCGACCTGCCGGTCGGCATCGAGCCGGTCCTGGTGGCGGACCAGCCGGTCACGGTCGACCTGGCGATCGGCGAGTTCACCACCTCGCTCTGGCAGGCGATCCTGATCATCCTGGTGGTGAGCTTCATCAGCCTAGGCGTGCGGCCGGGCCTGGTGGTGGCACTGGCAATCCCGCTGACACTGGCGATCGTGATCCCGCTGATGCAGGCGTTCGCCATCGACATGCAGCGCATCTCGCTGGGTGCGCTCATCATCGCCCTGGCGCTCCTGGTCGACGACGCCATGACCACCACCGACGCCATGCTCACCCGGCTGGCCGCGGGCGACGACAAGGTGGCGGCGGCGAAGTTCGCGTTCCGCCACTATGCGTTCGCCATGCTGGCCGGCACCTTCGTCACGATCGCGGGCTTCGTGCCGGTGGGCTTCGCCCAGAGTTCGGCCGGTGAATACACCTTCTCCCTGTTCGCGGTGGTGACCATCGCTCTGCTGGTCTCCTGGCTGGTCGCGGTGATCTTCGCGCCGCTGCTGGGCGTGGCGATCCTGGCCCGGCCGAAGCAGGCGGTCACCAAGACGCCGCGCGTGGTGCAGTGGTACCGCCGGCTGCTGGTCACGGCACTGCGGCTGCGCTGGGTGACGATCGCGATCACGCTCGGCTTGTTCATCGGCTCGATCCTGCTCCTGCCGCTGATCCCCAGGCAGTTCTTCCCCTCTTCCGACCGGCCGGAGCTGGTGGTCGACCTGACCCTGCCGCAGAACGCCTCGATCTATGCCAGCCAGACGATGACCAGCCGGTTCGACGACCTGCTGGAGGGCGATCCTGACATGCTGCGCTGGAGCACCTATGTCGGGCGGGGTGCGATCCGCTTCTACTTGCCCCTCAACGTCCAGCTGCCCAACGACTTCTTCTCCCAGGCGGTGATCGTGGCGACCGATGTCGAGGCGCGCGAGCGGCTGCGGCAGAAGCTGGAGCTTGCGCTGGCCGAGCGCTTTCCGGAACTGGTCAGCCGGATCTACCCTTTGGAGCTGGGCCCGCCGGTGGGCTGGCCGGTGCAGTACCGGGTGAGCGGCCCGGACCCGGGCCGGGTGCGCACGATCGCCCTGGACCTGGCCCAGTTCGTCGCCGCCAGCCCGCGGGTCGAGAAGGTCAATTTCGACTGGATCGAGCCCACCCGGGAGGTGCGCATCCATATCGACCAGGAACGCGCCCGGCTGCTGGGGCTCAGCACGGACGCGGTCTCCGGCGTGCTGAACGCCGTGCTCACCGGCACGCCCGTCACCCAGCTGCGCGACGACATCTACCTGGTCAACGTGGTGGCGCGGGCCACGGACGAGCAGCGGGTCTCGCTCTCGACCCTGTCCACCCTGCAGGTCCCCCTGCCGGGCGGCCGCACCGTGCCGCTCAGCCAGTTCGCCAGCTTCGAATACACCCAAGGCTTCCCCCTGATCTGGCGGCGCGACCGCGTGCCGACGCTGACGGTCCAGGCGGACGTGATCCCGAGCGAGCTGCCGGAATCGGTAGCCGATGAGCTGGCGGACGGGGTGGCGGGGCTGAACGCCCAGCTCCCGCAGGGCTATCGGATCGCCGTGGGCGGCACGGTGGAGGAGAGTGCCAAGTCGCAGGCCTCGGTGACAGCGGTGGTGCCGGCCATGCTGTTCCTGATGCTGACCGTGCTGATGGTGCAGCTGCGCAGCTTCCAGCGCCTGTTCATCGTGCTGACCGTGGCGCCGCTCGGGCTGATCGGGGTGGTGCTGGCCCTGCTGGTGTCCGGCCGGCCGCTGGGCTTCGTCGCCATCCTGGGCATCCTGGCGCTGATCGGGATCGTCACCAAGAACGCGGTGATCCTGATCGGCCAGATCGAGAGCGAGCGCCGGCAGGGGCGGAGCGCCTTCGACGCCGTGGTCGAGGCCGGCACCGCGCGCTTCCGGCCGATCATGCTGACGGCGATCTCCACCGTGCTCGGCATGATCCCGATCGCACCCACCGTGTTCTGGGGGCCGATGGCCTTCTCGATCATGGGCGGGCTGCTGGTCGGCACCGTTCTGACCCTGATCTTCCTGCCCGCGGTCTATGTCGCCTGGTTCAGCCTGCGCGGCAGCCCGGCTCCAGTGGAGGCACCGGCGGTGCCGTCCAGCGCCGCCAGCGGATGAGGAGACGACCGATGACCACGACCAGAGCGCGCTGCTGGCCCCTTGCCCTTGTAATGGCGGGAGCTGCCTGGGTGCTGCCCGGTGCGGCGGCCGCGCAGGAAACCCCGCCGGCCGCCTCGCCTGCCTATGACTGGGGGCGGCTGGCCTTCGATACCGCCGACACGGACGGCGACGGCCTCATCAACGAGGCGGAGATGACCCGCGATGCCGCAGCCGGGTTCGCAGCGCTCGACGAGGACGGCAGCGGCACCCTCTCGCCGGCGGAACTGGGCGAGCATGATCCGACCCTGTTCGCCAAGGTGGACGCGGACGGGGATGGCCTGCTCACCTTCAAGGAGGTGATGACCAACAAGGTCAGGGCGTTCGATCAGGGTGACCGGGACGACGATGGCGGCCTGAGCTTCGACGAGATGGTCACGATCGTCGAAATCGAGACGGGAGACGCGTCATGAGCCCCGCCAACCCGAGCGGCCGGTCCCGCAGGCTCGCGATCGTCCTGGCCGTGCTCGCCTCCGGTGCTTTCCTCGGCTGCGAGAATGGCGGCGGCGGGACCGCGTCGCCGGGCGTGGGCACGGTGGGTGGTGCCGTGGCCGGTGCCGGAGTCAGCCGGGCCGTGTTCGGCAACAGCAGCTCGGCCATGCTGATCGGCGGTGCCGTGGGCGGGCTTGCCGGCAACATGACCCTGGACCGCCAGGCCGAGGAGCGCCGCCGCCGGCAGGCGGTCGAGGACCGGCGGACCGCCCAGCAGCTGCAGCTCGACTTCGAGCGCCAGCGAGCCCTGCAGGAGGAGCAGACCCGGCTCGAGATCGAGGAGCAGCGCCTGTTCCGGGAATGGCAGCGCGAACGGACCGGCAGCTGACGCGCAGGCACGAGCAGATGCGCCCGGCTGGAGCTGAATGAATGCAGGGCGCATGAGCCGGCTCCGCCGGATCGGTGCACGGACGGGTCGGGCGGCCAGGCGGGTGGCGCTGCTCGTGCTGATCGCGCTCGCCACCTTCCTGGCGACCCGCATCTGGGACTCCCAGCGCGGCCTGCCGCTCGAGGTCTGGCACACCTTCGTGCCCGACGAGCTGGACGTCGAGGAACTCGACGGGGCCGACTGGGCGGCTTACCTCGTCCGGGAGCAGGAGATCTTCGACGAGCTGCGCGTCGAGGTAACCCAGCAGCTCGAGCCGGACGACCGCGTTCCGGTCAACCGCTACTTCGACCGCAGCCCGATCTATCCGGGCCGCTTCGCCGACGACTGGAACCGCTCGCACCTGCTCGAGCCCGACGGTCCGCCAAGGGGTGCCGCGGTGCTCCTGCACGGGCTGACCGATGCGCCCTACAGCCAGCGTCATATCGGCGAGCTCTACCGCGACCACGGCTTTGTCGCGATCATCCCTCGCCTGCCGGCGCATGGCACCGTGCCGGGGGCGCTCACCGACATCGAATGGGAGAGCTGGACAGCAGCGACGCGGCTGGCGGTGCGCGAGGCCAAGCGACGGATCGGGCCCGGCCTGCCGCTGCACCTGGTGGGCTTCTCCAATGGCGGGGCGCTCGCCATGAAGTATGCGCTCGATGCCCTGGAGGATCCGGAGCTGACCCGGCCGGACCGGCTGGTCCTGGTCTCGCCGATGATCGGCATCACAGCCTTTGCCCGCTTTGCCGGCGTGGCCGGCTGGCCGGCGATCTTCCCGGCGTTTGCCAAGGCCGCCTGGTTGGCCGTCCTGCCCGAGTTCATCCCGTTCAAGTACAACTCGTTCCCGATCAACGGCGCCCGCCAGTCCTTCCTGCTCACCCAAGCGCTGCAGCCGCGCATCGCCCGGCTGGCGCGGGAGAACCGTCTCGGTGACCTGCCGCCGGTCCTGACCTTCCAGTCGGTGATCGACTTCACCGTCAGCACCCGCGCCATCATCACCGCCCTCTACGCGCAGCTTCCGGACAACGGCAGCGAGCTCGTGCTGTTCGATCTGAACCGGACCGTGAAGTTCGGCCCGCTCCTGAACACGCAGGTCGATGCGGTCCTGAACCGGGTACTGCCGCCCGTCCCGAGGGCCTTTCGCACCACGATCCTGGCCAATGCCGGCCCCGACAGCCTGGACATGGTCGAGCGGGCGACCATGGCCGGGGCCACGGAGGAACAGGTCCGACCGTTGGACCTGCGCTATCGCAAGGACGTGTTCTCGCTGTCCCATGTGGCCCTGCCCTTCCCGGTGGATGACGGGCTCTATGGGCTGGACCCTGACCCGGCCGAGGATTTCGGCATCCATCTGGGCGCCATGGCGACGCGGGGCGAGCGCGGCGCCCTGATCGTCAGCCTGGATTCGCTGCTGCGCATCACCTCCAACCCGTTCTTTCCCTACATGCTGGAGCGGATCACCGAGGGGATCGCGGCGCCGGTCGAGGCCGGGACGGCGCCAGGTTGAGCGGCGTGCGGATGGGCGAACTGTACCGCGCGATCTGGCGGGTCACCGGCCGGCAGCAAGCCATCCTGATCGTCCTGTCGGTGCTGGTGGCCGCCGTGGCCGCCCTGCCGCTCAAGTTCCAGCAGCTCGCGATCAACAGCCTCGTCTATGGCGGCGACGTACGTCAGCTCGCCTGGCTGTGCGCCGGCTTTCTCGCGGCACTGTTGCTCAGCGCCGGGCTGAAGCTGCTGCTGGGCCTGCGCATGGCGACGGTGGGCGAACGGGTGGTCCTGCTGATCCGCGAGCGGCTCTACCGCAATGCCGCCCATGACCGGGCGAACGGGGCGAACGGCGCGCCGACACCCGGGACGCTGGTGGCGATGGTCTCGGCCGAGGCCGAATCGGTCGGCGCGTTTGCGGGTGCGGCGATCGCCTCGCCGGTGGTACAGCTCGGCACGCTGGTGAGCGTGATCGGCTTCATCGTGGCGAGCCAGCCCTGGCTTGGCCTGCTGGCACTGGTCGTGGTGATGCCCCAGGCGGCGATCGTGGTGATCGTCCAGCACCGGATCAACCTGCAGGTGCAGGCACGGGTCCAGTCCCTGCGCGATGCATCGGGCCGGATCTCCAAGGGTGATCTGACGACCGTGGACGATGCGGTGGTCCAGGACTTTCACGACATCTTCCATATCCGCTGCCGGATCTTCGCCCTCAAGCTGTCGTCCAAGGCGGCGATTGCGGCGATCAGCGGCCTCGGTAAGGTCGGCATCCTGTTCCTGGGCGGCTGGCTGGTGCTGCGGGGCGAGAGCGACGTCGGCACGGTGGTGGCCAGCCTGACCGGCCTCATGCGCATCGAGGGGCCGTGGCGCGGCCTGGTCGGCTTCTTCCGTCAGGCCAGCACGGTGCGGGTCAAGTACGGCATGCTGGCCGACGCGGTCGCGACCCGCCCGGCCCGCTAGGTGTTTGATCCCGCAATGTGGTGGTACAATGGATCACCATGCGGCAAGGGAGGCGCTATGGGCCAGGTTCTTCACGGCAGCGCCCGTACGACGGAGGCGGTCCGTCG
>NZ_JABGCL010000074.1 GCF_019800005.1 Geminicoccus harenae
GCTCCGCGTGAAGAAGCGCGGGTCGCCGATCATCGTTCGGCTCATGCCCTATTCCTGCCGGTGCATCCGTCAGGGGTCATACTCGGCCGATGGTTGCTGATCCAGCCAGGCGGCGGCTTTTGGCTCATGAGCTGTCGCGCTTGTAACGCAAGCCCTGGCGTGGATCCTATCACAGATCACCCACCCATCTTCCAGATCCTGGCCACTGCATCGGCAGCTTCGGCCGCAATGCTCTTCCGCCGCAGTGCCTCGACCTCAACAGCCGCAATCTCGCGGTCACGGGCAGCTGCTAACTCTCTGTAGCCGGACGTTCTTTCAACGTCAGGCGATAGGAACCGGCCATAGCGGACCAGGATCGCGTGGATCTGCTGCGCTCGCCACAAATCGATGAAATCAGGTGGGGCCTGATGATCATTCGAGGTCATGCCGGGTGCCAACAGGTGCGCGAGCGCTTGGGGCGGTGGTCGCCCTCACGATATGGCACGTACCATTCTTTGGCGGAGAGGCAGGGCGGCTCCGTTCCGCCAGCGTCTGCCCGCCTGCATGGTCCTGACCATCCTCCAGGAGAGAACAACGTGACCATCATGCAGGACCTCTTTTGGATAGGTGCAGCGCTGTGCTCGTTTGGGGCAGCTGGATGGCTTTTGGCTCACTGGTCCAGGAAGAAGTCGATCCCCCATCGGGCCGATCAGAAAGATGATTTGGCGGGTTAGCGATCCGGCAGCCTGAAGATCTCCACGCCCGGTGGAGGCTGCGCTGAACTTCCCCCCAAGACATCGGCGACAAAGTCGATCAGTCGAGGCAAGCTGCCGGTGTCGTAGGGTTTGCGCATGACCCCCCATACCGTCTGCTTTTCGCTGCGCGCCTGGGCGACCTGGGCAGTCAGCAGGAACACTGGCGCGTTGTAGCGCTCCTTTAGGTGCCGGGCGATCACCCGACCATCCCCGCCCTCTCCGAGGTTCAGGTCGATCAGAGCCACGTCGGGCCGCTGCGCCTCACACAGTCGAATGGCGTCGTCGACGTTGTCGGTAGGACCTAGCACTCGATGCCCGGCAAGCTTCAGCGCCCACTCGATGGCCATGGCGACCAGCCCCTCGTCCTCGACCACGAGGATCAACATCATCTGCACCAGTTCGCGAAATAGTAGATATCATCAAAGGGCGCAGGACCAATGACGTTCCAATCTACATAGAATATTAGCTAATAAAGTGACGTGGAATTATTCTCGTCTGACGAGAGGCGTCACGGATCAACTTAGTTCGCTCCGGAGGATGAGAATGTACCTCGCAATCGAGAAACCGCATGGACATGCAGCTCGAAGAAGTTCAACCCGGTCAGGTCAGCAAGAAACGGCTGCTGCATGTCACTCGATCGGCAGCCAGGGAGAGCAGCATGCGTGCATCGATCTGGGCACTCGTCGCCGTACTGTCATCCGGCGCGGCAGCCTATGCGCAAGAGGTGCCAGAGCTGAGCGGCACCTGGAGTGGTACGGGTCCGGCAGTGAGCGCGACGGAAGGATGGGAGGCCAGCCGCTCGGCTAGCATGGCGATCACCGAGCAGCGCGGACGGGTGTTTCGTGGTGAGGTCAAATATGAGGGTGGAGAAGAAGACTTCGTCGGTGTGATCCAGGCCGACGGCAAGACCATCCTCATGTCGAACGATGACGGCAATGTCACCGCCTATCTCAGCAGTCCCAGCGAGATGGAGGTTTGCTATATCGAGGGTGGCGATGAAGCGATGGCAGCGTGCACCGCTATGACACGCGCGGAATAGCCAAAGAACGTGATGACAGCGAGATGAGACGCTTGCCTACCTCATCTCCTGCCTGAACCTCCCCCTCGCGCCACGCTCCATGCAACGTAGCCGTGGCTCCAGTTCCGGCAGCGTCCTGTCCCGGCCGTACTTCTGTACCCAGAAGTCCTTGATCACCGGCGAGCCGCGCTGGCAACGGTGGCACCAAGCCTCGATACGGACGTGCGACGGAAGCTCGTGAAGGCGGGCAAGGCGTCCGTAGATCACCATCATCTGGGCGCCATGGCGATGGTGAGACGGTTGGCATTGCGGTTGCCGCACTTCAGGCAGACCAGACGACGCTCGCGCAAGTGGGCCCATGCCGTGTGATGAATGCTCGGCGGCACGCTGCTCACTGACCTGGTCGCGCTTTGCTGCGCCATGGCGACCGCGCCGAAGTTCTGACAGCTCCGGTCCGGTTCAAACGCGCCACGCATGCAATGCCAGAAGATGTTCAGGCCGGGTGATTGCCCATTAGTCCGCCGAGGCGCACTGGCCGTTCCGGTGCCCAGTCTTTGTTGAAGGCGATAGTGTTCTGCCTGAACAGCATCACGATCGTCGAGCCGAGAAGGAAGCGGCCCATTTCCTCGCCCTTTTTCAGCACGATGTCCTGGTCGACATAGGTCCATTCGGATGCCCTGTTGGTGCGCTTCGGATTGACCACGCCGTGCCACACGGTGGCCATGCTGCCGACGATGGTGGCGCCGATCAGCACCATTACGAACGGACCGTATTCCGGCGATTCGAACACACACACCACGCGCTCATTGCGCGCAAACAGGTTCGGCACGCCGCGCGCCGTAGCCGGATTCACCGAGAACAACGTGCCCGGCACGTAGATCATGCGTGCGAGCTTGCCGTCGCATGGCATGTGCACGCGATGGTAATCCTTGGGCGACAGGTACAGGTTGGCGAAGCTGCCATGGCGGAACTGCGCCGCCAGCGCGGTGTCGCCACCGACCAGCTCAGTGGTGGTGAAGCGGTGGCCCTTGGCCTGCAGGATGTGGTGGTCGTCGATGGCACCGAATTGGCTGATCGCGCCATCCACAGGACAGACGAAGTCGGCCGCCGCCAGCGGACGCGCGCCGGCCTTAAGTGGACGGGTAAAAAATTCGTTGAAGCTCTTGTAGCTGGCTATCTCCGGATTCCCGGCTTCGTTCATGTCGACGCCGTACTTGCCCGTGAACCAGTGGATCAGCCGGGTCGTCATCAAGCCTCCCTGCGCTCCGGCGACGCGGCCGGCGAAGGTGGTCAGACGCTGCTTCGGCAGCAGGTATTGGAGCAGGACTTTCAGGCGATCGGACATGGTGAACCCAGAAATGAAGACACGATCGTTATAGTGTCATGAACAGCCATGAGGAGATTTGTCTCCGTTAGGGGCCGTTGGCTCTTGAGCCGTCGAGGGAGCCAGTGAGGCACAGGACGCCCATGAAGGAAGTCGCAGTCTTCTCATAGCGGGGTGGCGACGGCGCGCCATTCCTTGAGCCTGGCCCAAACGCACTCGACGCGGTTGCGGTTGCGGTTGTGGTGGATCCAGGACCGGTAGGCGATCGGCACCGCCGCTGTTGGTGCTGCCTTGGGACTTGTTGGAGTTGTAGAGCCGCAGACGGCGACTCGGATCTAGCGGGCCTTTCCCACCAACCTGGATACGCTGCTCCGCGTGTAGGCTAAGCACGGCACACGGATGATCCGGCAAACGGTCGACCAGATCGACGTGAAGCGGTTCAACCTACTGGAGCAGGCGATCTACGGAGCCTGGGCCTTGCTGACCGCAGTACGGAGTTCCCGCACGAACTTGCCGGCCCGCAGGGTGGCTTCTGGATCACCGACCCCATGCACATGCAGCACGAGCCAGGCAGCATGGCCAGCAACTACTAGAATGCGCCGCGCTGACCTCTTCTCGAGCAGGGCAGCCTCCCCCAGTGCGACACGGCGCAGACAGGCGAGTTGGCCGGGCAGGGTCGAAGCCTCCCTCCGTGCCTCAGCGACATACTGCGCAATCGCGTGATCATGGGGCGAGATGGGGGCGGACATGAGGGATCCCTGCGGTCGTCAGCGATCCGTGACATCACGCGCGGTTGCTGGCTTATGGCGCCTTGATCCAGTCCTCGAACTTGATCGTTGCCCGTCCGGGCATGAACTCCTGTACGGCCGCTCGCAGGCGCTCGGATTGGATGTCGTCGCCGTTGAGCACCTTGGCGACCTTCCGCATCAGATCTGCGTCTGAGGCTGCAACAGACACTTCCAGCCGCTTGAGCCCACGCTCGGCAAGACGTTGCCGATGCTCTTGAATGGTTCGACTCACGTGGCCCTCTACCGGTTTCGTTCACATCCGAAGCTAACAACTAGAGCGCGCAGCCCAACTTTGTAGTGTCTCGCAATCGGAAAGGTGGTAGTCGGCGCGGATCCGAGCATGCTTCCGTTGTCACACCTTCGCACGCAGCTTCTTTCGCCTCGATACATGATCCTGCAGAAGGGGGATCCAGCTCGTAGCTGGGGTCATCCCTTCGGCTCCAGGCAGAACGGTAGGTACTGGTCGGCCTTCCCTCTCATCGTGCTCCAGGCACCGCCGCTGTTGGTGCTGCGTCCGGCGTGAGCCGGCAGCACCTCTCACTCGTCCTCGGTATGCACCGTCGCGAGCAGGGCCGCCTGCAGCCGCTTCTCTGTTTCGGCTACCCCCTGAGCGGCTGTAGCGTTCAGGCTGCGATAGTAGAGGGCCATCTCGTCCGTGACCGGCAGGATGCTGTCGACAGCGACGCCGACCTCGTCGGGCTGGACCTCGGATGGTGGGCGAACATGGTCATCGGGCATTGAATATCTCCACCACGGGCGGCTATTAAGCATCGATGATGGTCAGATTACGAGTCTGTAATACGACTTGCTCTGGCGGCAGCTCCTTGACGGTATGATGACCCACCACGCTGCAGCCTGGCCGCAGAAGCGTCTGCAGCACGATGGGCCACTCCCGAGCAGCCCGGTTCCAGCAAGCCCTCAGTGCAGCTGGCTGCCCATCCGCTCGAACAGCCCCATGGGCTTGGCCAGCCCATGGAGCGCTACCACCTCCTCACGCTGCTCCACCGCTGCATAACGCCCGCTGCTGAACCACGGGCAGTCACGGGCCAAGCCGGCCGCGATCACCGCCTCTGCCACATCCTGGCTGCCCACTCGGCAAACGCCGACCAACGGCCGTAGGTGTGGTCTCGGGTGAGCTTGCACAGTGCGGTCCGGCCTTCCGCCAGACTTACTAGGAACACTCGGGCGTTCGACCAACTCGGCCCGCGCATCTCTGGTCAAGGTCCCGCTGGTCACGATGCGGACCTACCAGAGCTGTCCACAAAGCAAATCCGCCTCAGGTCTCCCCGAGGCGGCTGTTCAAAGTGACGTTAGGTGATGGCGTGCCGCCGGTCCGGTTCTCCTGCCGCACTCATGGGCACGCTGGGGCCTGCCGAGGCTGCGGGCATGAGCAGCCGCTGGATCTCCTCACGTGCTGCCGCGATCAAGGCTTCGGCATCCGCCGGTGAAGCCTGGTCGTGCTGTATCCACTCTTCCGCCAGGGTGAGCTTCGCAAGGATGTCGGCGCCTGTGCGGCTTGAGGCTTCTAGGATGGCCTGGGCCGTCCCGTTCCACGCCTCATAGAGCCGGTCGTGATCGGGGCTGCCGTCGCGATTCGGGCAGACATCGACTGTGACGCGGCGCCCGCTTACGCACCACACCGGGCATCTCATCAGATGACGCGATCAAACTGCTAAGGCGCGATGCTTCCTCTTGGTTGCCGGCGCTTCAAAGACAGGCGGCAACCATCCGACTTCGGGCCTGACGCGTGGCAGAGTGGTTGGGCCAATCATGACTTGTGAACGTTGACGGATGCTCTTGGACGATCAAGGATCGCCGGAAATAGCTGAGCTACCCTGCCCTTCAGCACCACCCATAGTTTCGAGGGGCGACAATGAAACGTACGATCCTGGTGGCGCTCCTCGTGAGCGGATGTGGCACCGGTGCTCCGCAGAGCCAATTCCCGCAGCAGGCGGCCGCACTTCAGCAGAGTTGCGCGCAGCAGTTCCAACCGCAGCTTCCCGATGCCCACCAGCGTTTCGCGGCTTGCTACAACAGCGGGATCGCACCGCTGCGGGCCCAGGCCGGCTATCCTTACCCGGACCTCGCAGCGCTGGAGGACAACTACCGCATGCTGGTAGCGCAGCAGCGTGACGTTGGTTTGATCACTGACGCTCAGGTCGGCGTCTACATGGCGGAGCTGCGCACGCGCATCGCGAGCGAAGAGCAGGCCCGGATGGGACAAGCTGCGTTAGTGGAGCAGCAGGAGCGGCAGGCCGATGCCGCGAGCTGGGCTGCCATCTCGCAAGGCCTCGCGCTGATGAACCAGGCCAACCAGCCGCCGCCGCGCCAGGGCTTCACCTGCACCCAGATGGGCAACACCACGAACTGCTGGCGACGCTCGATGTGACAACCCTGACGGCGGGGGATTTTGCTACGTGATCTCGATGTCCGAGTGGTTGGCCGGTCTGACGCCGTTCTTGCTCGCCGCGGCCGATCCTTCCCAACAAGCCTGCATGCCGTTGAAGGAAGCTAAGGCTTTACTGGCGCAGGAGTATGGCGAGCTGCCAGAGGGTGGCGGGAAGATGATGGATGGAGAGCGAGCAGCGCTATTCCTGTTTCGCAATCCTCGGACCGGCTCCTGGTCCATCCTCAAGAATACGTCCCGCAGCACTCCGGACGGCGATATGGAGGTGTGCCTACTTGCTGTGAACGGCGTGGAGAAGACGAAGTGAACATGACTGTGGGGGATTTTACGTGAGAGCCACCGTTGATGCGCGATAGTGGCACCCGCTCAAGGCCTCCGCTCTGCTCAGAAGGCCGATACGGTGCGGAGGGGGAATTGTCACCGCGACGAGGGCGGAGATAGGATCGCGGCGCGGTCACCGCCGGGTATGGCCAAGGGGCAGGAATGAACGAGAACGGCACATGGACAGGCCTCGGAGTGTATGAGCTTCGAGACGCTGCGCGGCTGGCCGGAATAAGCTCGCGGTTGGCGCAACGGTGGCTTGTTGGATACCACTTTAGTGGCGAAGGCGGCGCAAAGCAGTGGGCTCCGCCCTTGTGGCAGGTTGGGCTACCCCGCCTCGACGGTTCTATCGGCATGTCCTTTCAGGATCTTATTCAACTTCACGTTGTAGTCCACCTAAGGCGCAAGATAAATATTCCTCTCCAGCGTCTCAGAAAGGCTATATCTCACGCTCAAGATGTGATGGAGACCGACTACCCGCTTGCGCGAAGCGACTTCCAGACGGACGGTCGACGTCTTTTTCTTGAGGTTATGGACATTGAGGGAAATCCCGAGGATCGGAAGCTCTATGATCTACTTAGCGGTCAGTATGTCATACATCGTGCTGTAGCCCCCCTGTTCAAGCAGTTGGAATTCGGATTCGACCATCAGGCACATCGGTGGTGGCCCTTAGGTCGTCGCCGTCATGTCGTCGTCGACCCTCATCGATCCTTCGGCAAGCCGATCACGAAAACCGCTGGCGTTCCCACCGAGACGATAAAGGACGCGTTGCGAAGCATTGGCGATCCTGCAGCTGTCGCCCGCTGGTATGAAGTGCCGCGCAGTGAAATTGAGGATGCGCTAAAGTTTGAGTTAACTTTAGAACGCGCGCCGACCCCAGGGGTGGCGTGAAGCTACTTCTGGATGCCAATCTTTCTCCGCGGATCGCCCGAGCTGTCCATGTACTTGTGGAGCCAGACGGGCATGAAGTCCATGCGCTGGTGGATCGCTTCCCTGCAGCCACTAAGGACGAAGTTTGGCTGGAGAGCCTAGCGGCCGAAAACGGCTGGGCCACACTCACGTTCGATCGGCACATCATGAAGAGACCTCATGAGCGAGAAGCTTGGTTGAGGTCTGGTGTTGTAGTTTTTGCGCTCGAACCAGCATGGGCCAAAGGCCTGCTACCGCGCGAGCAAGCGGCGCGGCTCATTCTGTGGTGGCCTAGGTAGGGAACTCAAACAACCTTCTGCAGCTTCATGGCTTTTAGTCGGCTGATCAGGGACGCAGGCTGAGGAGGGTATGGCGGATGGCACATCTGTACTGGCTGTCGGACGCGGCCTGGGCGCGGATCGAGCCGCATCTGCCCCATGGCCGGCCAGGACGGCCCAGGGTCGACGATCGGCGGGTGATCAGCGGGATCCTGCACGTGCTCAAGACCGGCTGCCGTTGGCGGGATGTGCCGCCAGACTACGGCCCCGCCACGACCATCTACAACCGCTACAACCGATG
>NZ_JABGCL010000075.1 GCF_019800005.1 Geminicoccus harenae
CCAGGCCGCGTCCGACAGCCAGTACAGATGTGCCATCCGCCATACCCTCCTCAGCCTGCGTCCCTGATCAGTCGACTAAAAGCCATGAAGCTGCAGAAGGTTGTTTGAGTTCCCTACCTAGGTGATGGCTCGCACGGCTTGACGTGCCTGTTAGGGCTCCTAGCTTCTTTCCCATGGGGAAGGCGATCTCCCCACGAGGCGACAGCCGAAGCATCGCGTCCCATCCCCTTTCTTGGGAGGACGCGCCATGGCGTCGACCACCACCATCTCCACAGACAAGCTGCTCCGCCTGATCGGGACGCCCAAGTGTCCCGCCCTGATCGACGTGCGCATGGAGGAGGACTTCGCGTCTGATCCGCGTCTGATCCCCAGTGCCCGCCGACGCCCGCATGACCAGGTGCAGAACTGGGCGGCATCGCTGCAGGGCCGCACTGCCATCGTGATCTGCCAGCAGGGCCACAAGCTGAGCCATGGCGTTGCCGCTTGGCTGCGCCATGAGGGTATCCCGGCCGATGTGCTGGAAGGCGGCTTCGAGACCTGGGGCACCGCCGGCCTGCCGACGGTGCCGGAGGCCAAGCTGCCCAAGCGGGACCAGCAGGGCCGGACTGTCTGGGTCACCCGCGCTCGCCCGAAGGTCGATCGGATTGCCTGCCCCTGGCTGATCCGGCGCTTCGTCGATCCAACCGCCGTGTTCCTGTTCGTCATTCCTGCCGAGGTCATAGCGGTTGGCGAGCGCTTCGATGCCGAACCGTTCGACATCGAGAACGTCTTCTGGAGCCATCGCGGCGAACGGTGCACCTTCGACGTCATGGTCGAGGAACTGGGCCTCGGCACCGAACCGCTGCGCCGGCTGGCGACCATTGTGCGGGGTGCCGACACAGCTCGCCTCGATCTGGCACCGCAGGCAGCCGGCCTACTGGCGGCTTCGCTCGGGCTGTCGCGGATGTACGCGGACGACCTCGAGCAGCTCGAGGCGGGAATCGCGCTGTACGACGCGTTCTATCGCTGGTGCCGGGATGCCACCGACGAGACGCACAACTGGCCCAACGTGAAGGCAGCTGCTCCATGAACGGGACGATGGAGGGCACTATTGCCCCTGATGCTGCCCACGCCATCGATGCCGAGGCAGCGCTGCCGTCCTTGGCGGAAGCTTTGCGCGTCTGGCTGAAGATCGGGCTACTCTCCTTTGGCGGACCTGCCGGGCAGATTGCGCTCCTGCACCGGGAGGTGGTCGATGACCGGCGCTGGATCGGCGACCGGCGCTTCCTGCATGCTCTGAACTTCTGCACCCTCTTGCCGGGGCCGGAGGCCCAGCAGCTCGCCACCTATCTTGGCTGGCTGATGCACGGTGTGCGTGGCGGGCTGGCCGCCGGCATCCTGTTCGTGCTGCCGGGCGCGGTGGTGATGCTGGCGCTGTCGCTCCTCTACGCGACCTTGGGCGACGCCCCGCTGGTCGCGGCCTTGTTCTTCGGCCTGAAGTGCGCAGTGCTGGTGATCGTGGTCGAGGCGCTGCTGCGCATTGGCCGGCGGGCGCTGAAGGGACGAGCAGCCTGGACGCTGGCGGTCGCCGCCTTCATCGCCCTGTTCTTCCTCAACTTGCCGTTCCCGCTGGTGGTGCTGACAGCCGGCATTATCGGCTATCTGGCGCCCACAGCCTTCACACCCGGCAGCCATGGCGCAGCCAAGAATGATGCCCCAGCCCTGATCGATGCGGTGCTGGCGGCTGATCCGGACCGCCCTGCCCGGCTGGCCGCCAGTGCACGCCGCGCCGGCTACATTGGCCTGACGCTATGGCTGGCGCCGGTCGCCCTCCTGCTGGCCACCGCGGGCGGGACCTATGCGGACATCGCCTGGTTCTTCTCCAAGATGGCGGTGGTCACCGTTGGCGGCGCCTATGCGGTGCTGGCCTATGTCGCCCAGGACGCGGTGGAGGCCTATGGCTGGCTGTCGGCCCACGAGATGCTGGCCGGGCTCGGCTTGGCCGAGACCACGCCGGGGCCACTGATCCTGGTGCTGCAGTTCGTGGGCTTCCTGGTTGGCTTTCGGGCACCCGAGGCCGTGAGCGGGATTCCCGGCGGGATCGTCGCCTCGGTGCTGGTGCTGTGGGTGACCTTCGCGCCCTGCTTCGTGTTCGTGTTCCTGGGCGCACCGTTGATCGAGCGGCTGCAGGACAATCGGGCGCTTGCTGCCGCGCTCGCCGCGATCACCGCCGCCGTGGTCGGCGTTGTTGCCAACCTGGCGGTCTGGTTCGGGTTGCGGGTCTTGTTTCGTGAGATGCAGACCATGCAGGCAGGTCCGCTTGCCATGGACCTGCCGGTGCTCACCGCGCTCGATCCGGTGGCACTGACGCTGGCTGCTCTGGCGGCCCTCTGCCTATTCTATCTGAAGCTGGGGGTGGTGAAGACCCTTGGGCTTGCCGCCGTAGCTGGATTTCTCGTGCGGCTTGCCCTGGGTTGATCGGCGAGCACGGCACCCTGAGCAGAAGGACGCTGCGCCGCACCGTACTCAACTGAGTGAGTGCTATACTTTCGGCGCGAGCGGCTAGGCAGCGCAACCCTGCGCAGAGCCGTTCGCGCCTTTCCGCTTACTGGTTCTGTTGCCGCTTCTCGGCGATCGCCACCGCCACCTTCCGCCAGCCACCATGATCAGGCTGACTGCGCAGCTGCTGGCGGCGCTCTTCCCGCTCGTAGTTCGCCCACATCTTCTGCTCCGCCATGGCAGTGGCAACGCAGTCGGCGATGGCGTCGACCAACTCGGCCCGCTCGGCCGGCGGGCACTGGAGCTGGTGCCGGTAGGTGCGCTGGAGCCGCCGCCGCTCGATCGCCGCCCGGACCGCGGCGCGGAAGGCCGGCCGGGTCTGATCGGGTTCTGGCCTCGATCCGCAGGATCGTCCGACCATGTCCAGGCCGATCCGCCAGCAAGCTGTCGCGGGAACGTTAATCGTCGCGGTCGCTCAGGTCATCGGCCGGGTCGGTGACGTCCACCAGGAAGACGACAAAAGCTTCCCCGTCGTCATCGTCGCCGGGATCGTTGTCCCCCATGCTGTCCTCGAACACCGAGCGTTCCTCGTCGGTGGCCGCGCGCAGCCGCAGCTCGGCTTGGCCGTCCCAAAGGGGCTGCCCCTCGTGCTCAAGCACCATGAGGTCCTCCTGGAAGGCCTCGTCGTTCAGCCACGCTTCGGCCTCGTCCCGGGTCGGGACATCCACGACCGCCACGGGCCTGCCGGCGATCTCCAGCGTGTACATCGTGTTCGTCCCTTCCTGTCCGACCTGCTCCGGATCGCGGAGCTAGGGCAAGCCGGGGCCAGGGCAAGCCCATGCGGCCGCTCACCCGCCATGCCTGGCCGCTTCCTGCTCCTCGATCGCCAGATGCTCTTGCTGCAGGTGCAGGCCCCTCCATGGTGGCGAGCAATGCACATGAGTGGGTGGTGTCGTAGCCGTTGCGGTCCAGCTCGGCGATCAGGGTGTGCGCTGCGCGGCGACGTGCCGCCGACCTTCCTGGACGTGCCGGCGGGCCTGCGCCAGCCTAGTCTCAGGATCGAGCATGGTCGTTGCTCGGGCCAGGTATCGGCCAGCCTTCTCAAGGACGCGGACACCAAAGTTGCCTGGCCACGAACGGCCATGGGCTGGCGGGCGGTCGATCGGGACACACCCGCAAGGAGGCTGCATCAGCCGCCGACAGGTGGTTGCAGCAATTGCCGGCTGCCGTCGGATCTCCGATCCCATCGTGGAACCAGATCTGGCAGCGAAGATACAACTGGATGCGATGCTGTGCGTTCTGCGGATGCAGGCCGCCAGCCGTGTCCGCAGGAATGTTGCTGAGGTCACAAACAGATCTGGTCGCAAAGATCAGCTGCATGACATCAGGGCTGGTCTGCGCCTGCAAAGGAAAAGGCGATAGACAGACCGCCGCACAAGCCAGAGATAAATAAGAAAACAATCTTCTAGACATCGCAATTCTCCGCCGAGGATTGTTCAAATTAATCCGATCTCCTTCTTTGGGAATCTTAGGGATGCTAAGAAGAAACTTAGCATATTATTGTGGGTGGGAGAACACGACGCTGACGGCTGGCCAGGTTTACGCTGGGCCGAGGCGGCGGTAGAAGCGATCCTTGGGTAATTACCCACGGGACATGGCCGGGAGGCATTCATGGAAATCCGCGAAGCCACCGAGCGTGACGATGATCTGTTCGTCCGGCACTATCCGGCCGACTGGGATACGTTTGGCTGGCCCGAAGAGCGTTTCCAACCGGATGCGGCGGACCGTGTTCGGCAGTACATCCAGGACAAGCGTGCCCGTGGCGATCTGGGTGGGTTCGTTGCCATGGACGGCGACAAGGTGGCGGGTGCCCTGGCGTTTCACCTGAATTACTCGCCCTATCCGCGCATCGTCCGGCCAGCCTACCTGCATCTTGCCTATATCTGGTGCATGCGCGTCGAGGAGCCCTATCGCGGTCGGGGGATCGGCCAGCGCCTGATCGAGCACACGGCCGACCATCTGCGCTCGCTGGGCTGCACCTCCATGGTGCTGCACTCCGTGCCGGACGCCCGAGGCTTCTATGAGCGGACGGGCTTCGCGCCGGCCACCGAGTTCCGCCGCGCCTTGTGATGGCCGCTCAACCGGTCCGCGCAGCGCAAGTTGTCGAGCATCCAGCCGGATAAGTTGAATCGGCCCTTGGCAAAGTCGCTAACCGCTTGGCCACGGCGAGGATTGCCGACCAGATTCCGCGTCTTGCGGTGACTTCCCGCCCTGCTTCAGGTGATGCGTTATGGTGGATTGGGGGATATGGGGTGGGGCGGCACCTGGCCCTGGCCGACAAGCGTTTCGGCGCTGTGACGTTCCAGCTGCAGAGGAGGATCTGCCAGCTCCTGCGACGTGTAGGAACATTGATCATTTTATGAACTAGTAGACATGTTCATCTTGCCAGCCAAGGCCCTAACCAAGGCGGTTACCTCTAGGAGCAAGCGCAGATGGCGGTGGTGACCGGCACGATCAATGACGACCTCCTCAAAGGGACCAGTGGCCGCGACTGGATGGCTGGTTTGGAAGGGGACGACCAAGTCCGCGGCCTGGGCGGCGACGACGTGATCGACCTTGGCCCGGGCGACGACCTTGCCCATGGTGGCAGCGGCAATGACCTGATCGAGGGCTCGATCGGTGATGACCGCCTGCTGGGCGATGCAGGCGACGACATCCTGCGCGGCAGCGACGGCAACGACAGCCTGATCGGCGGGACCGGCAACGACACGCTGCAGGGTGGGTGGGGCGACGACGCGCTCTGGGGCGACCAGGGCAACGACCTGCTGCTGGGCGACATCGGCGTTGACCTGATGCATGGCGGGGCCGGCGACGATCGCCTGCAGGGTGGGCAGGGCGATGACCGGCTGTACGGTGGTCCAGGCAGCGACACGATCTTTGGCCAGGAGGGCAACGACTACATCACCGCTGAAGGCGAATCCCACATCGTCGCCGAGGGCGAGCACATGCTGTACGGCGGTGCTGGAGACGACCAGATCATCGCCGCCTACAGCAAGAGCACCATCTACGGCGGCACCGGCGACGACGATATCTTCCTAGGTGAGGAGGATATCGATCTTTCTTCCTACCCCTCGGCCACGGTCGATGGTGGCGACGGCAACGACCGGATCAACGGTGGGCAGGGCGACGACGTAATGCGCGGCGGCACCGGCAACGACTTCATCGATACTAGCCGCGGCAACGACCAGGTTAGCGGTGGGGCCGGCGACGACATCTTGTGGGGCAGAGGCGGCAACGACCTGCTCAACGGCAACACGGGCGACGACAAGATTGTCGGCGGCAGCGGCCAGGACCTCATCACCGGCGGCAGCGGCAGCGACCTGTTCGGGGTCTGGTTCGCCTCTTCGGACGGCTTCCAGAGCATCTCCGATTCCACGGTAACCGAGGCCGACGATATGATCCTCGATTTTACCCGCGGGCAGGACAAGCTATTGATCCGCTTCCAGGCGGAGCGAAACCCGGATGGCTCAGGCGGCGGCACCTATCTCACCACCTTCCAGGACCTCGACACCGACGGCAACGGCACGCTCGGCACCGGCGATGCTGGCATTTCCTTGAAATCCATCAGCCACGGCGGGCAGACCAAGACGTCGCTGGTGATCAACGCAGAGCATTTCGACTTCCAACAGCTCGTGCCCAGCACCGGCACGATCACCCTGTTCGGGGTCACCACGCTGACTGCGGCCGACATCGATTCGACGACGCCCAGCCAAGCGTTCTTCGGCTGATCAACCGGGCAGGATCGGCGGGATGGGCAAGATGCCCATCCCGCATCCTAGACTGAAAGCGGCAACTGCTGGGTGAGCTGGTTGCAGGATTACGTCAGATCGGGCCGGTCCTATGCGCTGATCATGCCGCCCGTCGCTGCTCACGGCTTGGGTCGATCTCGGTGGCGAACTCCAGCCGGTCGAACCAGGCCTGCACCGCACATAGGCCAGCCGGGCCCCGCGCCCGTGGCCCCACCGCCAAGACCGTGGCGGCAAACCGCACCACCGTGACGTAGCCATGCCAGTCGGCGGTCAAGCGGAACGAGCCCTGGATGGTCTGGCCGACGACCAAGGGCGCGCTGGTCCGCACCATCATGTCCTCCTGGCCGATTACCTGGGACCGACCAAAGCCTCCCTCGAAGTCGATGCGTAATTCGATCGGATAACTGATCATCTTGGGCCGCTCGCCAGGGCTCGGGTCAATTCTTACAATAGTCAACTGGTAGAATATTTTCCGATGACCGGCAAGATAACCAGGGTTATAGTCCGGTATATGCCTATATGGTTTGGATATATGCCCGACAGATCCAACATCGCCAGCAGATATCAAGGGGCAAGTTTTGAAACCATCTAAGCGAATACTAAACGGGCGCAAGAACAGTCAATTGAGCGGCAAGGCTGGCGATTGAGCGAGCTTGCCGGTGCCCAGCCGGTCCGGAGGTTATGGCGGATCGGGGTACGGGTATGGGGTGAAGGTGCGGCCCGTCACCCGCGCACGCCGCTCCAGCGGCGCTGCAGCAGCCGTTCCAGGATCAGCTCCAGGCAGAACAACATTTAGGCCACCTGGCCCAGCCCCGCGCCCTGCCGGCGCAGCCGACCTACCTTGGCCCGCTGGCGGCGCAGCCGCCGCTCGGCATGCGGATCAACCGTTCCAGCGGGACCAACTGCATCAGCCGCACCCCACCTCGATGGTGCCACACTAGCGCCACCTGCGGCGGCGTCGCTAAGCCAGGATAGAACGGCGGCCACTTGCCATGGCCGGGAGCGCCAGGTCCTTCCCTTGGCAGGACAGCGCGCAGCACCGACATGAGGAGAACCCGGCAAAACCCGGCAGGGAACTCGCTGCTTCCTGCAGGTTTAGTCGTGGAGAACTTGCGCCGGCGTCACATCCCCCCAGGAGCGCCGGCGCTTTTGTGTTTCTAGAGCCAGGGGCGCGTGGATCCAGGGGTGGGCGGCACGGGCCTGCTCCGATGCGACCCACCTGCCACAGATCCTGGCGGGGCGTCCGCCCCGGAGATGACCGGCTCGTCCGCCATCCGCAGGATCCCGGCTAGGCTCGGGACCATGCCTGCCTGGTTTCTGCGCCGGGTGCTGCCGCTAGGTGTGGGGTCCCGCAGTGTGGTGGTACAATGGATCACCATGCGGCAAGGGAGGCGCTATGGGCCAGGTTCTTCACGGCAGCGCCCGTACGACGGAGGCGGTCCGTCG
>NZ_JABGCL010000076.1 GCF_019800005.1 Geminicoccus harenae
TCGGCTGGATGGTTCGCTGGCGCCGCCTGGTGCGGGACTACGAGGCCAGGCTCGATGTGTCCGAAGCCTTCATCCACGTCGCCATGGGCAGCCTGCTGCTACGCCGCATCAGCCACCCATAGCCATTCTCAAACGGGCTCTCAGCAGGACAGGCCATCGCCTACGCTTAAGACCTGGACCATCGGCATTGCTTATGCTCGCCGCCGCGATAGCAGCATGTTCTGACACCCTCCTGCCAAGACCACTCCTGCATCATCACAGGGCAGTATGGCGCGGAACATGCCGCAGTTGACGCAGAAAGTAACCGGTTACATTCTTCCGATAACAGATCAGGGGTGTCCTCCTTCCTGCGCGGTCGGCAGGGAGCGTGGTCGCAGCCCGATGGAGGAGGCGCTTGATGAAGATCACGATCCTGGCGGCGAGCCTTGTCGCCCTGATGAGCGGTACGGCGCTTGCCGAGACCTACAAGATCGGCCTGTCGAATGGCTGGGTCGGCAGCGAGTGGCGCACCCAGATGATTGAGGAGGCCCAGGCAGCCGCGCAGGCGTGGAAGGACAAGGGCGTCGACATCGAGCTGTTGATCCAGAGCTCAGACGTGGACGTGCAGGGCCAGATCGGCGCCGTGCGCAACTTCATGAACCAGGGCGTCAACGCCATCATCATCAACCCGAACAGCCCGACCGCCTTCGATCCGGTGTTCGCCCAGGCCAAGGAATCGGGCATCCTGGTGGTCGCCACCGACGCCGAGGTCTCCTCGCCCGACGCCATCTATGTCGGCATCGACCAGACCGACTGGGCGCGCAAGTCGGCGCAGTGGCTGGCGGATGCACTGGGCGGCAAGGGCAATGTCGTGACCATCAATGGCGTGGCCGGGCATCCCGCCAACGAGATGCGGGTGGCCGGCTATCGCGAGGTGTTCGAGAAGTACCCGGACATCGAGGTGCTGAACGAGGCCAACGCCAACTGGGACCAGGCGCAGGGCCAGCAGACCATGCAGAACCTGCTGGCGACCTATCCCGACATCAACGGCGTGTGGGTGCAGGACGGCATGGCGGCCGGTGCCTGGCGCGCAATCCAGGCGGCCGGCAAGACCGGCGATATCGCCGCGACCGGCGAGATCCGCAAGGACTTCCTGGACCTGTGGTCGGCCGAGAAGCTCAATTCCGGCGCCTCGGTCAATCCGCCGGGCGTCATGGCGAGCGCCTTGAACGTCACCGTGCTGCGCCTGCAGGGCAAGCAGTTCAAGGACGACATCTTCACCGGCCAGTACGGCAACGCGATCTACCTGCCGATCCCGTTCGTTTCCAACGACAATCTGGCCGATACGCTGAAGGCAGCCGAGGGCAAGCCCGGCTACTGGTCGGTGACCTCGGTGCTCTCGCCGGACGAGGCCGCGCAGTTCTTCAAGTGATCCCGACCCCGGCGCGCGGTCCCTGCTGCCGGGACCGCGCGGCTTGAAGGCCTCGCCATGCCCCCTGCCCTGAGAGCGCAAGGCATCACCAAGCGCTTCGACGCCGTGGTGGCCCTGTCGGACGGTGCCTTGACCGTGGAGCGGGGCGAGATCCACGCGCTGCTCGGCGCCAATGGCTGCGGCAAGAGCACGCTGTGCAAGATCATCGCCGGCACGGTGCTGCGCGACGGGGGCAGCGTCCAGGTCGATGGGGTACCCCTGGAGCCGAAGCGGCCGGCCGACGCCGAGGCTGCCGGCATCGCCCTGTTCTACCAGGAACTCTCCCTGGTGCCGCAGCTTACGGTCGCCGAGAACATCTTCCTGGGCCACGAGCCGCGCACGCGCGCAGGCTTCGTCGACCGGCGGAAGCTGGAAGACGATGCCGGCCGGCTGCTCGGCCCGTTCCAGGCGGTCGCCGGCAGCGGGCTCGACCTGCACACGCCCGTGGCGCGCCTGGCGCCCGACCAGCGCCAGATCGTGGAGATCCTGAAGGTCCTGGCCCGGCGGCCGAGGCTGATCATCTTCGACGAGGCGACGGCAGCGCTCGACCGGCGGCAGGTCGAGTTCTTCTTCCGCATGCTGCGCGAACTCAAGGCGCAGGGCATCGCGATGATCTTCATCTCGCATCGGCTCGACGAGGTGTTCGAGATCTGCGACCGGATCACCGTCATGCGCAACGGCGCCACGGTGGCGACCTATCCGGCCGCCGAGACCGACGTGAACCGCGTGGTGCACGCCATGGTCGGCGCGATGGCCGAACATCTGCATCCGCCGCAGGTCGAGCGGCCGGCCAATGAGCAGCCGCGCCTGGTGGTCGACCGCGCCCGGGGCCGGCGGCTCCGGGACGTTTCGCTGACGCTCCGGCCGGGCGAGATCCTCGGCCTCGGCGGCTTACAAGGTCAGGGACAGTCGGCGCTCCTGCGCGGCCTGTTCGGTGCGGACCCGCTCGATTCGGGCAGGGTGAACCTCGATGGCGCACCGCTGAGGCTGCGCAAGCCGGCCGACGCCGTCCGCCACGGCATAGCCTACGTCTCCGGCGACCGCGGGCGGGATGCAGCCCTGCACGGGCGCTCGATCTTCGAGAACATTGCGGCCGCCAGCTTCATCCGCGAACGCCGGGTCCTAGTCTGGCCGGGCAGGCTGGCCGAGCGCTTCCGGCAGGCAGCAGCGGCGCTCAACACCAAATATGCCGGCCTGGAGGCGCCGATCGGCTCGCTCTCCGGCGGCAACCAGCAGAAGATCTTCATTGCCCGCTGGCTGGCGACCAGGCCCGCCGTGCTGCTGCTCGACGATCCCACCAAGGGGATCGACCTCGCGGCCAAGGCCGATTTCTTCGACCTGGTGCAGCGCCTTGCTGCCGAAGGTGCGAGCATCCTGTTTTACAGCTCGGAAGATGCGGAACTTCTGGGCCTCTGCAACCGGATCCTCGTGTTCAACGGCGGTGCGATCGCTGCCGAGCTTTCGGGCGGCACCATGACCGCTCTCCACCTCACCCGTGCCGCCTATGGGGATGCCGCATGACCGGCATGTCGATGCGCTTGCGCGGGCGCAGCTGGCTCGTGACCCTGCTGGCCCTGATCGTGCTGGTCGCGGTCAACGCGGTGCTGCAGCCCAACCTGTTCACCGGCACCGTGCTCAAGTCGAACCTGACGGTGTTCCTGCCGCTGGTGCTGGTGGCGATCGGCCAGACCTATGTGGTGCTGGCAGGCGACATCGACCTGTCGGTCGGGGCCGTCATCGCGCTCGTGAACGTGGTGACGGTCACGGTGATCGCCGCGATCGGCAACGGCGTGGGTGCGGTGCTCCTCGGTCTTCTGGCCGGCATGCTGACCGGGATGGCCTGCGGGCTGTTCAACGGCTTCCTCGTGGCGGTGATGCGCTTCCAGCCGATCGTCACGACGTTCGCGACCGGGATCATCTTCAGTGGCCTGGCCTTGCGCGTGCTGCCGACGGCGGGCCTGCCGGTGCCGGCTCCTTATTGGCGGACCTATGCCGGCAGCCTGCTCGGCCTGCCGGTCACGCTGTGGATCTTCTTGACGGCTCTGCTCCTGGTGGCGCTGCTGTCGTGGCGGCCGTTCCTGACTCATCTGGCGGCCGTGGGCGGCTCGCGCACCGGCGCCTTCCAGACGGGCCTGCCGGTGGCGCGCATCCGCATCCAGGGCTATGTCCTGGCCGGCCTGTTCTCGGCCTTCGCCAGCCTGTGCCTCACCGGCGAGACCGCCAGCGGCGACCCGCTGATGGGGCGGATGCTGGCCTTGTCCTCGATCTCCGCGGTGGTGCTGGGCGGCACCGCACTCGCCGGCGGCTCGGGCAGCGCGTTCGGCTCGGTGCTGGGCGCCCTCGTGCTCGGCATGATCGGCAACGTGATCTTCTTCGCCGGCCTGCCGTTCGAGTACCAGACCCTGGTCCAGGGGCTGATCACGCTCGCTGCCCTTGCGGGCGGCGTGTTGGTGGCAGGACGCCAGAGGTGGTGATGGCCCGCATCAAGACCCTTCTCGCCGAGCCTCTGGTCCTGGCCTCGATCGCCATCCTGGTCCTTCTGGCGGCCGGTGAGTTCCTCTCACCCGGCTTCGCCCGCGGCGACCAAGTCACCCGGCTCCTGACCGTTTCGGCGATCCTCGGCATCGTCGCGGCGGGCCAGAGCCTGGTGGTGATCGGCGGGCGCGAAGGGATCGACCTGTCGGTGGGTGTGTTGATCTCGCTGGGCGCCTTCACCGCCGGCAACGTGATGAACGGGGTCAACGGCGCCATCCTGCCGGCGGTCCTGACGGCCGGCGGGGTGACCTTCGCGATCGGGATCGTGAACGGCCTGGGCGTCACCCTCCTGCGCATCCCGCCGCTCGTGATGACGCTCGGCATGATGGGTGTCGTTCAGGGCGGCCTGGTCGTGCTGTCCAGGGGGGCTCCCTCCGGCAACGCCGCGCCGATGCTCATGGGCTTCGTCAACCAGCCCCTGCTGCTGGGCCTGCCGGGCATCCTGTTCGTCTGGGCGCTGATCGCGTTGGCGATGTGGTTCCTGCTCCGGCGGACCAGCTTCGGCTATGCGGTCTACGCCATGGGCTCGAACGAGCGCGCGGCAGCGCTCACGGGCATGCCGACCGGCCTGCTGCGCACGCTCCTCTACGGCCTGTCCGGCCTGTTCGCGGGGCTCACCGGGGTCTGCGTGATCGGCTATACCGGCAACAGCTTCATCAGTGTCGGCGACCAGTACGTGCTGCCCTCCATCATCGCGGTGGTGATCGGCGGGGTGTCGCTGGCCGGCGGGGCCGGCAACTATTTCGGGGTGATGCTGGGCGCCATCGCGCTGACCCTTCTGCAGAGCGTGCTGACGACCCTGCAGCTCGAGTTCTGGGGCCGGCAGATCATCTTCGGTGCCGTGCTGCTCGGCCTGATGCTGCTCTACGGCCGGCAGACGCAGCTGCGGGTCTAGCCGTGACCACCTCCACCATCCGCAGCGTCGCGAAATATGCCGGCGTGTCCACGGCCACGGTCTCGCGCGCGCTGGCCAGGCCGGACGCGGTGCGGCCTGGCACGCGCGCAAAGGTCTTGGCCGCGGTGGCGGCGTTGGACTTCGTGCCGAACGCGCAGGCGGTGCAGTTCCGCCGCCGCGCGACCCGCACGGTGATCCTGCTGGTCCGGGACATCTCCAACCCCTTCTATCTCGACATCTACAAGGGCGTGGAGGAAACGGCCTTCGCCGCCGGCTACCGGGTGTTGATGGGCGATGCCCGCAACGACGTCACGAGGGTCGGGCATTACCTGGAGATGGTCCGGCGGCGGCAGGCGGACGGCCTGATCCTGATGACCGGTGGGCTGCCTTCCGCCCTGCCGACGCCGCCCGCCCTGCCCCCGATCGTCGTGGCGCTCGAGTTCATCCCGGAGGCGGGCCTGCCGACCGTCACCATCGACAACCGAGCAGCGGCGCGGCAGGCAGTCGATCACCTGATCGGGCTGGGCCACCGTCGGATCGCCCATCTTACCGGCCCCATGCCCGAGGTCATGAGCGTGGGGCGCCATGCCGGCTACCTCGCGGGCCTGGCCGCTGCCGGAATCGAGCCGGATCCGGCGCTGGTCGTGCGCGGCGACTTTCACCTGGCTTCGGGCCGGGCGGGCGTGGCGGAGCTTCTGGATCGCGACGTCGGCTTCACCGCCCTCTTCGCCAGCAGCGATGCCATGGCGATCGGCGCCATCAACGAGCTGCGGGCGCGGGGCCGGCGGGTCCCGGAGGATGTGTCGGTGGTCGGCTTCGACGATTCGATCTTCGCGGAAACCTGCAACCCGCCGCTCACCACGATCCGTCAGCACCGCCGCGAGATCGGCAGCCGTGCCATGGAGCTGATGATCGAGATCCTGTCCGGCCGCAAGCCGCAGCCCGTGAGCATCTGCGTGGACGTGGAACTGGTTCTGCGCGGCACCACCCGGCCGACACCCCGCCACCTTGGCAATGCACCACCCCCGAGCGAGGAAGCGCCATGAACATGTTCGAGACCCGCAAGATCCTGCGCGTAGGCTTCATCGGCGCCGGGTTCATCGCGCATTTTCACCTGAAGTCGCTGGTAGGCGTGCGCAATGTCGAGGTCACCGCGGTCCATAGCCCGACCGCTGCGAAGCGCCGGGCATTCGCCGCTGCGGTGGACGAGCTGGGGCTCGGCAGCTGCACGCCCTATGACAGCCTGGAAGCGCTCCTGTCGTCCGGCCAGGTCGACGCGGTCTGGATCCTGTCGCCGAACCATACGCGGCTCGCCACGATGCGGGTGATCGCAGAGACGGTGCAAAGCGGCGCTTCCCGGGTGTTCGCGGTGGCCTGCGAGAAGCCGCTCGCGCGCACCCTGCGCGAGGCCAAGGAAATGCTGCGCCTCGCCGAGGAGGCCGGGCTGAACCACGGCTATCTCGAGAACCAGCTGTTCTCGACCGCGGTAACCCGCGGCAAGGAGATCATCTGGCGCCGCGCCGTGCCGGCCGCCGGGCGGCCCTATCTGGCCCGCGCGGCCGAGGAGCACAGCGGTCCGCACGAGCCCTGGTTTTGGCAGGGCCAGCAGCAGGGTGGCGGCGTGCTGCTCGACATGATGTGCCACTCGGTCGAGGTCGGTCGCTTCCTCCTCACCGCCCCCGATGCACCGCGCACCTCGCTGAAGCTCAAGAGCGCCACCGGCACGGTTGCTACGCTGAAATGGAGCCGGCCGCATTATGTCGAGGACCTGAAGCGGCGCATGGGGGCGGAGGTCGACTACGCACGGCGTCCGGCCGAGGATTTCGCCCGCGGCATGCTGACCTTCGTCGATCCGGACGGCCACGAGGTGGTGGTGGAGGCGACCACCTCGTGGGCCTATGTCGGCGCCGGGCTGCGCATCCAGCTGGAACTGCTCGGGCCGGAATACACGCTCGAGTTCTCGTCCCTGAACACGCCGCTGCGGATCTTCATGTCGCGCCAGGTGAGCGGTGCCGAAGGCGAGGACCTGGTCGAGAAGCAGAACGCGGAGCAGGGCCTGATGCCGATCCTCGAGGACGAGGCCGGTGTCTACGGCTACACGGACGAGAACCGGCACATGGTCGAGTGCTTCCGGACCGGCCGAGTGCCAATGGAAACTTTCCACGACGGCGTGGCGGTCGTGGAGATGCTGATGGCACTCTACAAGTCCGCCGAAACGCAGCGCACCGTCATCGTCGCTGACGAGGATCTCACCGATTACGTGCCGGCCGTGGCGAGGCCGGCATAGCCAACCAGCCTGTGCTCGGCAGCCAGCGCCAGTTCAGTCGTCCCTCTTGAGGCATCGAACAAGATGAGCGCGGCACCTTGAAGATCCGGCAGACGTAGGCTTTGCTGGCGCCTGCCGTTCAGGGGCGGAAGTAGTCTTCTCGGCCTGCTCGTCGCCTGAGGCTGAACCAAGAGCATCATGCTGATGCAAGCTAGGACGGTGAGCACAACCGCCGCTTCGGCTCAGCCTTGAGAGCCCATCGAGCCGCCGCGCAGCAGCACTAACTGATCCTGCGCGAAGACAGGATGACGATTTCAACGGAGCATCATGCGCTCTTGGGCAGCCACCAACCCTGTGTCGGTGCCGGACCAACGATTCAGGCTGACCTTGCCCCCTGAAATGCCCTCGGTCTGAAGCTAGGGTCCGTCGATCAGGAGACGGACGATGAAGAAGAGCCGGTTCAGCGAAGAGCAGATCATCGGGATCCTGAAGGAGGGTCAGGCCGGGCTGCCGGTTGCCGAGATCTGCCGGAAGCACGG
>NZ_JABGCL010000077.1 GCF_019800005.1 Geminicoccus harenae
TAGTGCACTAATATATCACCCTTGCTAAAAACAGCAAGTCAATGTGTGACAGTCATGGTGGTGACTGGGTGATATACATTCCCTAGCAACTGGGGGCGAAGGGATGCTGTTGTGGTAGGATGGTGTGTACCCGGTGGGGTAGCCATCCCGGATGGTTGTGAACCCTAAAATGAGGTGGCCATCTGTTGTGAAAAATAAAAATGGTGAATCTTAAAATAAGGTTACCATCAGAGTACTGATATTTGTTTTGCAGGAATGACCTGACAGAGAAGATGGCAGAAATAACTGCATGAGCATTACATTGAATATCTGTCATATGCATAAAACATGCATATAGTAAATGATTACTTTTTACTAAAATGAGATGAATATATCCTGCAATATATATATATGTAAATGGATATTATCTGTGATGTTGATTGATGGATTTAAATCCTGATGTTTCTTTTGAAATCGTTATGTAATATTTGAGGTTTACGAACCTTACTGAGCAATAGTGGTTTTTGCTCACCCCGTTTATTTTCCCCCTCCCAGGAACATCACATCAGTAAGTTGGGAGAAAAGCGTTTGAGATTTCTGAGGATGGGCAAGACAGTGTTACTCTATTCGTTAATACTCATTTCGAGTATTGATATGTAGTTGTTTCGAGTACATTACGGGACTGTACTCGTATTATAAACTGGTACTCAGTGTGTAATAATTAATTATATTTTCCGCACTTTTATGTATTTGTAAGACTGTTTGGCTAGTAATGGAATTATTCAGAAATAAGTTTTGGTGTATAATGTCTTTTAGGGGATACCCTGTGTGGGGTGTCACAAGTTTGGTATCAGAGCTCTAGGTTGAATGAGTACTAGTCACGAAAGAGAAACACTGTCAATAAATAAGTTACTGAGTTGTGGTTTCGGGTTTGGACAGGGATGTTCGAACCCGAGTGGGGTGAGTTCACTTTTAGTGAGACTCTATATAAAGTCATAGTAACTTTATTAGTGTTGAGAAGTAAGGTAGAAATATACATATATATGTATATGTGCTAAATGATTTTTATGTTTGTGCTATGTGTTGATTTGAAACATTGTGTGATCAAGGAAGGAAGGAATATGGCTAGAAGGATGAGATCTACTCAGGGTTTACATAATGCAACCCCATCGCCTGTAGACATTCCGGAAAGTAGGGCTGGGACTTCTCGTTACAATGGAGAACCTATTGTTGAACCAAGCCCGCCAGCTGTTGATCAAACCATACGCCTCATGGAGAATTTCTTCCACAGAATGGATCAACATTTTGCAGGAAGACAGCCTGTAGCTCCGGTTGGAAATACATTAATTCCAAGATTCTTGGCATTGAAGCCATACAGTTTCAAGGGAGTGGAGGGCCCTACAAAAGCTGTAGAATGGATAAGGAGCTTAGAAAACATTTATGAAGTATTATTATGTACTTCTGAAGAAAAACGGCGACTGGCGGTGTACCTACTAGAAGATGATGCCAGATTCTGGTGGGATTTAACAAAAAGCACCATGGCGAACGTTGAATTAATGACTTGGGAGGAATTCAAAGATCTCTTTTATGGTAAGTACTTTCCACAAATCGAAAGAGAGAAAAGGGAGATGGAATTTCTAAATCTGAAACAGGGACAAATGTCTGTAACGGAGTATCAAAATAAATTCGAAGCATTGTCTAGTTTCGGGTCACACTTGATCGATACTCCTGAAAAGAAAACTCGCAAATTTGTGAAGGGACTGATCCCTCCACTTGGAAGATTGCTGGTGGGAGATTTCAACTTAAGCTATGCGGATGCTGTCCGTAGAGCCCTGCACATGGAGGATTACCATCGGGAGACGAAAAAGGAGACGGAATTTCGAGGAAAAGGGAAAGCTCCTCTGACTCGCGGATCATCGGGACCAAATAACAAGAGAAGGAAGATGGACGGGAATCTTCCTAAGGCAGGAGTGCAAACCCCTTTGAGGAATGCGTCGTCATCTGAAGTAACCTGCTATAATTGTGGCGAAAAGGGACACATTTCAACAAGCTGCCCAAAACCAAGAAGGCTGACATGCTACAACTGTGGAGGAGTCGGTCATATAAGCAAAGATTGCAAGAAACCGAAGGCGAAACCTGGACCGCCTCAAACAGGAGCTCGAGTAAACGCTTTGGCGATTATTCCGGAGAGCGTGAATATGGAAGGTACACTTACAATTTTTCATAGTTGCGCTACGACTTTATTTGATACTGGTGCTACATGCTCATTTATTTCTTCATCGTATGTGAATACCTTGGGTATAGAAACCACACCGTTAGATAAGATTTTGTCGGTCTCTACGCCCTTGGGGGCTAAGACTGATTTGACGTGTGTGTGTAAGGACTGTGATGTCCGAATAGCTGGTAGAGTGATGCCTGCTGACTTAATTCTTCTACCTATGAAGAATTTTGATGTGATACTCGGCATGGATTGGTTGACAACCTATGGTGCTATATTGGATTGTCAACAGAAAACAGTTAAGTTCTTTACTCCAGGGTTACCTGAGCTAGTTTTTCAATGTTCTCCTCGGGTAGATACCTTTATTTCTGGGTATTTAGCATCCCTAGAAGACTCAAGTAGCTCCCAAAATTTAGATCGAATCTCCATAGTTCGAGAATATAAAGACGTGTTTCAAGAAATTCCAGGGCTACCACCGAAGAGGGAGATTGATTTTACAATTGAGTTAATTCCTGGAACGAATCCTATTTCGATTTCTCCTTACCGAATGGCCAAGATGGAATTGGTGGAATTAGACAAGCAATTGAAGGAATTACTAAGGCTGGGCTTCATACGAGAAAGTACGTCTTCTTGGGGATCGCCGGTGCTGTTCGTCAAGAAAAAGGACGGATCGTTGCGGATGTGTGTGGATTATCGGCGCTTGAATCAAGTCACTATCAAGAATAAGTATCCACTACCCCGAATAGACGATTTGTTCGATCAACTACAAGGAGCGTCAATATTCTCAAAGATTGACTTACGATCCGGATATCATCAACTATTGGTGCGTGAATCGGACGTATCCAAGACAGCCTTCTGCACGAGATATGGACTTTTCGAGTTCTTGGTGATGCCGTTTGGAGTTACTAATGCACCAGCTATCTTCATGGACCTGATGAATCGCGTGTTTCGACCTTACTTGGACAAGTTCATTATCGTGTTCATTGATGATATACTAATTTATTCAAAGACTCCAGAAGATCACGAGCAACATCTACGAATAGCTTTGCAGACGCTAAGGGAGCATAAACTGTACGCTAAGTACGAGAAGTGCGACTTTTGGCTCAAAGAGGTGAAGTTTCTAGGGCACGTGGTGACGGGAGAAGGAATCAAGGTGGACCCCTCGAAGGTTGAAGCAGTGCTTGAGTGGAATCAACCAACTACTCCAACTGAAGTCAGAAGTTTCTTGGGACTGGCTGGTTACTACCGAAGATTCATAGAAGGATTCTCGAAGATTGCTTTGCCGATGACTCGTCTGACTCGAAAGGATGTGGCGTTCGTATGGGATGACAAATGTGAACGGGCATTCCAATTGTTGAAAGAGAAATTGACTACCGCTCCTGTCCTAATGCTTCCTAAAGACGGTGCCAAATTTACTGTGTATACCGACGCTTCACATCAAGGCCTGGGATGCGTACTAATGCAAGAACGAAGAGTTAACGCTTACGGTTCGCGGCAGTTGCGATCTCATGAACTCAACTATCCAACACACGATCTAGAATTGGCTGCAGTGGTCTTTGCTCTCAAATTGTGGAGACATTATTTGTATGGCGAGGAGTTTGATCTATTCACCGACCACAAAAGCCTAAAGTACCTGTTCTCTCAGAAGGAGTTAAACATGCGACAAAGACGATGGATGGAGCTGATGAAGGATTACAACTTCACTCTACAATACCACTCAGGAAAGGCGAACGTGGTAGCTGATGCGCTGAGTCGTAAACCTCGTGGTGTCATTGCGCTCCTAATGATGCAAGAATGGAAGCTACTGGAGGAATTGGCAGAGTTCGACTTTCGTGTTGAACAGCAAAATGGTGGAGTTCGACTCTTCTGCTTGGACGTGTACCCGCACATCATCGAAGAAGTAATCAATGCACAACCTCAAGATACGAAACTGCAGAAGTGGTTTAAAGCTATGGCTGAGAAGGAACCTGAAACTTGGCAAACTGGAAAAGACGGAGGCCTGAGAACAAGAGGAAGACTATGCGTGCCCGATGTACCTGAACTAAAGGATAAAATTCTTGGTCTAGCACATCGTTCCAAGTACTCTATACATCCGGGTAGCACCAAGATGTACAAAGACTTGCGGCGACAATTTTGGTGGAAAGGCATAAAGGCGGACGTGGCTAAATTTGTGGAGTCATGCTACACATGTCAAAGAGTAAAGGCGGAACACCAGAAACCACCAGGATTGCTCCAACCTTTGGAAATACCTGTGTGGAAATGGGAGCATTTATCCATGGACTTTATCACTGACTTGCCAAGATCGAAGAAAATGCACGACGCTATATGGGTAGTAGTAGACCGATTGACGAAATCCGCCCACTTTATCGGCTATAGTATGAAATATTCGGTAGAAAAGTTGGGAAAGCTATATGTTGAAAACATTGTTCGTTTTCACGGCATTCCAGTCTCAATCGTGTCCGACAGAGATTCTCGATTCAGATCTGGCCTATGGAAAAGCTTGCAAAAAGCTTTCGGCACAGAAATCAAGATGAGTACGACAGCACATCCACAAACTGACGGACAAACGGAGCGAGTAAATCAAGTTCTCGAAGACATGCTGCGAGCTTGTGTTTTAGACTTCGGTGAATCATGGGAGGATTCTCTACCGTTGGTAGAATTCTCATACAACAATAGTTATCATGCAAGCATCGGGATGGCTCCTTATGAAGCTCTGTATGGCAGACCGTGTAGATCACCAACTTGTTGGGGAGAAGTGGGCGAGAGATCCTTCTGGAAATCAGAGTTTGAGAAAAAGAATCCTAAATTGGGTCCTGAAATTATTCGGGAAACCTCGGAGAAAATTGAAATAATTCGAGAACGACTGCAAGCTGCTCAAGACAGACAAAAATATTATGCAGACAAAGGGAGGCGGCCGATGGAATACAACGTTGGAGATGAAGTTCTTTTGAAAATATCACCCGTGCGAAGTCTGGTTCGACACAAGAAGAAAGGAAAACTATCGCCACGATACGTAGGCCCATTTCCCATCACAGCAAAGATAGGAACAGTAGCTTATCGGTTAAAGCTGCCTACAGAACTTGCCGGAATTCACAACGTATTTCATGTATCCATGCTGAAGAAATATGTTCGTGATCCGTCCCACATCATTGACCACAGTGATCTCAAGGTAGATAAAAGTGCCAAATATGTTGAAAAACCATTCAAAATATTAGATCGCGAGGTGAAAAAGATTCGCACGAAGGAGATTCCATTAGTAAAAGTACAATGGAATCAACATGATGAAGGAGAAGCTTCTTGGGAGTTAGAGTCTGAAGTTCGTAAGAACTATCCTTACCTATTTGCTGACGGCTGATTTCGGGGACGAAATCCCATTAAGGGGGAGGTATTGTAAGACCCCGAAAAATTTAATACCGTATATATACATATTTATTTATTTATTTATATATATATATACTTGTTGCTAGTATATTGTATATATTTTAAATATACACTTGGCATTATTCTAATAGGGTTTGAAATATGCCATGTGGTCATTAATTGAGAAGGGTGAATTTTTATTCACTCTTAGGTAATATTTAAAATGTGAATGGTGGATGAACTAGAATGGTGGATAAATGAGATTAGTAGTTAAATTTGAGAATGGGGGTTGAGAAGGTTGAATCCTTGTAAGAGTGGTGGATGAATTTGAGAATGGGGGTTGAGAAGGTTGAATCCTTGTAAGAGTGGTGGATGAATTTGAGAATGGGAGTTGAAAATGTTAGATGCTTGTAAGAGTGGTAGATGAATTTGAGAATGGGGGTTGAAAATGTTAGATGCTTGTAAGAGTGGTGGATGGAATAGTGAATGGAGGTTGAATCCTTTCCCTATAAATACCACACTCTAAATGCTAATGAGTACACAAGTAGTAGAGAAGAAAGAAAGAGAAAGAGAAAGAAAAGAGAGTGAGAAGTATCTTGAGAGAGTGAGAAGTATTTTGAGTTTGAAGGAGTAAGGAATTCTTGAAGTCCAATACTCACAATCAAGGTAAGGTTCTACAACCTTACATATTTCATGGGGAGTTTGAAAGAAAATAAGGATTTCTTGTTTTCTTTAGAAGTAGAAATCTTATTTGATAAATTCATGCAAAATGAATTTGGTTTGAGGTTGAAAGATTGAAGTTTATATATATTGATTTTTATTTATTTCAATTCATACCTGTTTTGGTATATAAATTCTAATTAAATGTAGAAAAATTATTTTTGAGCATAGTTTGTTGGAATGATCTCATAACTCCTAGATTTATCTTCAATAAAATTTTTATGAAGAAATATTGCAATCTACTATTTTTCTTTGATTTTAGAAGTGATTGTTATACAACGGGTAATCGCACTGTTTTATGTTCTGATTTGGATTTAAAATTGGAGGATGCTCCACTTATCCTAAAATTATGAAAATTTGTGGGGATGTTCATACGTGAATCTAGTTTATATCTGGAAAATTTCACATTTTAATTCGAAGTAATGAATTTTTAAAAATTCAAATACTATTACTGGGTTGAGAAAATTTATATATTTCCAGCTTTTGCTTTAAGATGTTAAAATATTATTTTAGCACAAGAAAATACTTTTCTTTGAAGTAATTTGAGTTTATGTATTACATTGACAAGAAAATGGATTTATTTTCATTTGAGTAACCATTACATGGTATATATATATACACATATATATTAATATATATATATGGATGTTAATGGTATTTTGTGAAATTATTGAATTGGAGTTTTTGTACAATTAAAGGTACCTAAACTAATTTGTTGAGACATCGGTGGAAAAAGTGGATACTGTGGACTTAAAATAAAACCCTAAGGATGTACATATCACTTAGGTTGATTTTTGTGGAAATTTTTCATAAATAAAAATCTGTGATATTATATATTATGAAATGAGAGGTGATTATCTTGATTATTTTGAAATCAAGTATGAGATAGTAATAAAGATTATTAACATGTTGCTATTGTTTATTATGAAAATCATAATGTATACGGTGCATGTTAACTATTATGCATAAAATATATGCATGTGATATTTGCCATACTTATTGCACAATAGATTGGCATATGGTATGTGGTTGTGAAATTTTGGAAATGTATGCATAAATAGTCATACATGAATTGTTGATATGAGATGTATGCCATATATAATGCATTGAATAATTGCATCTGGCATGAGACACGGTTACATGTGAAATATATTGCATAGAAAAATCATATGCATTGGTGATTATTTATGTAACTGTGGAAACGAGGTGTTGAGAGACCA
>NZ_JABGCL010000078.1 GCF_019800005.1 Geminicoccus harenae
GAGAGATGAATTCCATGTCTAAAGGGAAGCAAACCCCTTTTGGAATTCTCCATACTGAACCTCTTCAGTATCTTATCTATGTACATGGATTGTGAGAGACCAAGCAACCTTTTAGATCTATCTCTATAGATCTTAATACCCAGTATATAGGTTGCATCTCCCAAATCCTTCATGGAGAAGTTGCTAGAAAGCCAGAGCTTAATAGATGAAATCATTCCTACATCATTCCCAATGATTAGGATATCGTCCACATATAGGACTAAGAATGTGACTGCACTCCCACTAACCTTCTTATACACACATGGTTCATCCGATTCCATGGCTTGTTGCCATCTAGTCGAGTCGATGTCCAACATCACTCCCTCGTATGTAGTGGGATCATCAGGATGTTCCTTGTCACCAAGAAACAACTCCTCTCTCATCTCATGTAGATACCCATATCTAACAGGAGGAGCAGATACCCTACCAGATCTACGAAGTGGTTGTGTACCAGTAGGTTCTGCCTCAACAGGGGCAGGAGTGGTGTCATTGTTGATTTGTGTGCTCTCAGATAATTCCTCGAGATCTATCACTTGACCTTTGCCTCCTTCTTGAATAAACTCTTTTTCCAAGAACTTAGCAAACTTACTAACGAAGACTTTCTCTTCACTAGTGTGATAGAAATAGTATCCCAAAGACTCTTTTGGGTACCCCACAAATCTACACTTGCTTGATCTTGCTTCCAATTTAGTTGCATTTTGGTTCTTAACGTATGCAACAGAACCCCAAACCCTTAGATGCTTAAGGCTTGGTTTCTTCCCATACCACATCTCATATGGTGTCTTAGGGACAGATTTGGAAGGAACCCTATTTAATAAATAAGCAGCAGTCTCTAATGCATATCCCCAGAAGGATATTGACATATCAGTGTAACTCAGCATCGATCGCACCATGTCCATCAAGGTACGATTTCTCCTTTCAGATACACCATTCAGCTGAGGTGTACCAGGAGGAGTCCACTGTGATAATATGCCAGCCTCAGTCAGATGATCTAAGAACTCCGTGGTCAAGTATTCTCCTCCTCGATCTGATCGAAGAGCTTTAATACTTTTGCCAGTTTGTTTCTCTACTTCAGCTCTGTATTCCTTGAACTTTTCAAAGGATTCAGATTTGTGTTTCATGAGATACACAGTACCTAACCGTGAGTGATCATCGGTGAAGGTAATGAAGTAAGTGAAACCTCCTCTGGCAACCTTATTCAAAGGTCCACATACATCTGAATGTATTAAACCTAGTATGTCTCCTGCCCTCTCACTGTGACCAGTAAAGGGCGATTTGGTCATCTTACCCATGAGACAAGGTTCACAGGTAGGTAAGGGTACAAGTACATATGAGCCCAACTGCCCATCCTTACCTAGCTTGTTGATCCTTTCCTCACTAATATGACCTAATCTCAAATGCCATACATAGGTGGAGTCTTTATCATCACGAGGTCTTTTCTTATGGTTCTTCTCTAAACAGTTCAAACTACCATCCATGTTTACGAAATATAGACCGCCTAAATACATGCCAGAACCAACTAATTTATTTCCAAAAGAAATAGTACAACCATTCCTATCGAAAATAAATTCATAGCCAAAACGTGTTAAGGATGAAACCGAAACAATGTTCCTGACTATTCCAGGCATATATAAGCAATCCTCTAATTTTAAAACATGTCCTGATGGTAAGGTTAAGTCACAAGTCCCTACAGCTAAGGCAGCAACGTTTGCTCCATTTCCAACTCGCAGAGAGATTTGATCTCGACCTAACTGCCTGCTTCCCTTGAGTTCTTTCATATCATTACATATGTGAGAACTTGCTCCGGTATCCAATACCCAAGAGGAAGCAGGGCTAACTGATAGATATAACCCTGAACTAGAAACCATTCCTAATTCATTAGACAGCTCTTTATTATTAGGTTCAGATAAGCAATAGTCAAATTCATTTTTGGATATTTGTTTGAGTAAAACCATGATATCTACAAAAATGAGTAACAGATTAAAAATTGTATTTCATTAACCATAATAACTTGGTCTTTAGTTTTATGGTACCTCCCACTATTTTATCAAATCCCATACTCCCTCTATAGGATTCGAGAACTCAATGAAGAATTCTTAATGGGGATTGGGGTCCCATTTGAACTAGTGGGGCCTCACATGTTAGGTTATTGGTCCACTAATCCAAAGGGGTGGATAACTCTTTATCCAATGCTTCTCTAAGCAAGTTCCAATCTTCCTTTAGCCTCTAAATCGCAGTGTCCTCACATGATAGGTTATTGGATAGTGCTCTTTAGTTAAATCACACCTACCATTCACATGAGTATGGTCAATTGAATGTGGCATCCCTCACATGATAGGTTATTGGTAAGCCCCATTATCGCACCTCATGATATCCAATATGTAACAAGCCGGTTTGAACCTTTACAATAAATGTGTCCCCACATATCTGCAGCCAAACACACCCACCATAAAGATCCTCCTGTCTTGTAATGGTAGGAGGCTAGGATAAAGCAATCGTATGCCTCTTCCTTACGATTTAATTTTGAAAATGAGGGATTTTTAGGTCTCATCAGATTAATTAAACATACATCACATGCATACATATATCACATATATATATAACCATCTCTTATTATTAGTACTTTAATGATACTCCCACTATCCTGAAAGGAACGGGACACTATCATCAAAGACATATAATAACATGGTTATTGGGCCCCTAAGCATACATCTAACATATATATGGGCCTCCTTGGAAAGATTATGGACTTTTGGTTTGGGCCCAACTAGAGCCATTAGTTGAGCCCTAGTTCTTATGCGGGTTTTGTGATCGTAAAATTAACCTGTAACTATTACATTCAAGAAAAGGTCTTCTCAAGTCCTTCTCTGTGTCATCCCATTGCTCCACGTATCCTTGGGCCCACCATGCACCGTTCTTTATCTCCAATGTACATTTACATTCAAATAACAAATGGGAATAATGGAAATAGGGGATACTTAACAAATGGGGAATAGGCATGCAAGCCCATAATTAAAATTACATCACAAATTAATTTAAACAAATTTAAATTACAACCCTTAAAGCATCACATCTAATGCGGCCAATCACATCCAGTTAATTGGTCTTTAAGTCCATAACTTTCCATTTTAATTTAAACAATCGCATTGCATAAATTAAAGCAGTATAAGAAACAAGTAATGAATGGCAATGGCATATATTAAAATCAAGATTTAATCTATTTCTCATCACATGAAAAATCAATTTAATTTTTAATCGAATTAAAAATTAAGTAACCCTTTACTTTTGTGTTTTCTCTAAAACACCAAGAATCAGCCCTTGTTTTGCTAAATTATCTGCTTAATTTAAAACTCATTTTAAATTTGAAGAACGCTTCATTTCACAAGGATTTTCAGTGTTCTTTCCAATGGCAGGGGTCTCGTTAAGTGATTCCAACGTTTGATATCACTTTAAAGCGATTTGCGACTTTAACTCCAAATCTGGCAGATTTGAGCTTCGGTCACAAAATGCTTTGTGCGGCTATTTAAAGTCAAATAAAAATGATGGGAACACTTCCTACATTTAGTCAGGACCTTAAATAAGTGAAGTTGATAAGTGGCTTGCTGTAAAAACCTTTTTAATTAAATTAAAAAGAATTTACAACTTTACAAAAACTGCTGCCCAGAAAAACAGCACACTGTTTTGGTTTTATAATAATTATAAAACATATTATAAAACATATTATAACTATATATTTTCATGCTCTAACTATTAGAACATTTAAATATATCATTATGGATGATTCATAAACTATTTAATCTAATTAAATAATCAAGAAGACATATAAATAAATTAATCCTATTAAAGTTATTTCAAGATTCAAAAATCAAATCAAGAATAGGATATATTAAACCCTAATAATGTCTTCATGAATCAGCCACCACCTTAGGGTTACAAACCCTAAAACATATCTACAAAGTGCTTTGTTAAAGATATTCCAAAATACTCTTTAGGGAACCAAATACAAAGTGCTTTGTTAAAGATATTCCAAAATACTCTTTAGGGAACTTTCATTAGGATTAAAAAACCCTAAAGTATTTCCCATGATCAGCCACCATATCCATCAATTAATTTACTCCCAAAAAGAATATAATAATAATGATAAGATAGAAATTAATTCAAATAAAACTAATCCTAGATAATCTAGGATTCTATTTGGATTAAAATTTCAACAACCTTATCATCTTCTCCACCAAGAAATCACCATGGCTGCACCTTCAAGCTCTCATATGCATTAAAGGCCGAAAATCATAAGGATTAAAAAATCCTAAGATAATAAAAACAAGCTAGGGTTCCAAACCCACCATGGCCGAAATTCATAGGGGTTCAAGAAAGCTTAATAATTTTAAACCAATTATTCTATGGCTTCCAAAGCCAAAACAAAATCATAGAACCCTTAGAATACTTCCATAGAACACTTCTATGAAGTTTGAAGGGAAGCCATTGAGTAGTTTGAACAAAACAAGCAAAACAAGAAAACTTTATAAAAATTTTCTGCAGAAAACTGGGTTCTGTCCAGCCATTGTTTTGCCTTCAAACACTGCCTTAATGGCTTGTAAAAATTCCAAAATTGATATAGAAACGTTCTATATCGAGTCACGATCGAAACAAGACCGACCTCATGCGATTTGGATATGTTTTGATCAAGATACAAGCCAAACAAGTTGGCATGCTCCAGAAAAACGGGATTCTGGTTTTGTTCTTCAAAAACCCTTGAAACTTTGATTTTAATTAATGCCATACCAAGCCATTCATGATTCGAATCCATGGATTAGAGTTGGCTCTGATACCACTGAAAGATTACACCATGGGAGCGCAGCGGAAACACGCAATTAAAAATTTATCCCATGTAATCTCCCATGAATCGATCTCTAATCATGAAACGAATCGAAACACATAATTTAAACAACAATAAATCATGCTTACTTGTTCTTGGTTTGTAGATGCTCCACTGTAGAAATCCCTCGTGTTCTTCGAGCTCCAAAAATATGGAAGCCTCCAATGGAAATCCACACGGCTCAAGACTTCAAGATGATCTTGTTCTTCACAACCCTTGTGAAGAAACAAGCTAGAGAGGAAGAGAGAGAGGGAGTGGTGTCATCAAGGGTGGAGGCTCTCTTCAAAAGAGATGCTAGGTTAAAGAACCCTAATCTATAACACCACTTATATAGTCCCTCTCTTCTTAATGGGGTGTTTGGTTACTAGTGCTAGCATGACCAAACCCCACATTGTATATCCTTATCCTTATTTAGAATATCCTTATCCTTGTTAATTATTAACATTTAATAATTAAGGATAGGCTTATTCATAATTAGGATAACTGTATCCTTATCCTTGTTTAGAGTATCCTCATCCTTGTTTAATTATTAACCCTTAATAATTAAGGATAGGCATATACTTAACTAGGATAACTCCTCTCATTCAATCAAGAAGATCACTTAAGCTTATTGTGTGTGACCCATTGGGTTCATCCCAACCTAGTAGCGGCAGGGGACATCTCGATGTCTCCCAAAATAGAAACTTTCTATTTATAGGTTCGATTGGAACAATTCCAATTTTGCCCTCAATGATAACTCTTATCATTAGGCCTTCACTAGTCATGAGTGACGTCTAGCAACATATCACGACGTACCCTAGGTATGGGTGAATATTCCTGCATAAATGAACCCTTCGTGTAATAGATAATCCTTCACCAATCAATGTCTTGACTCAGTTAATTGGGCATGGATTCATGTCAAACCCTAACTAAGTCATGTGTTACAAATTCACCAAATCATAATCTCAATTAGGTATACCCTAGAAACTCATTTCTTGGTAACCTTCTGCTTTGGCCAAAGACTTCACTGAGATATTATATTTGTGAATTAACTAAGACATTCGCCCTCTCTGATTAAGGGTGGTGATCCTCTATCGCACACTCACCTATCTTCATACATAATCCACTAGTGCCAATGAGTACCGATTACACCCTTGTCATTAAGAGTGTACGAGATACTATCAAACCCTAGCAGCCTATGCATAAGATAACATGTGGTGTCTCAAGTCTAAGGATTACATAATTGTGACTATACACATGAGCAGCTTTTGACATACAAATAGAATCCCATAAGCTGTACTCACATTGGTCACGTTCAGTGTACTTGTTCTCTAACAAGCACCCCCAGGTTTACTATAGTGTCTCTACACAAATGGTTCGAGACTCACCATCCTCCCATGGAGCTAGTATAACCTGAGCTAATCTTAACGGTTTATAATCGTCCACATATATAAACCTATGATCAGGAACTGATTTAGGATAGATGTACTTGAGAGTTGTAAGTCTCTCAATCTCAACACTTTGAGATACTACTCTCTATCATTCTATCCAGGGACTTTATCATGAACAGTAATTAAACACAGGTTTGCATGATAAAATAGCCATATTATAAATCAATAATGTTAATACATGATTTAATAATGAAATACAAAGCCCTTTAAACTCAACAGAACAATTGGTTTAGGGCATATCTCTAACAATCTCCCACTTGCACTAAATCCAATTAGTGACGTACTTCATCCCCATCTTCTCAAGATGTCGATCCAAGACTTTCTGGGTAAGAGCCTTGGTAAGTGGGTCTGCGGTATTATCCTCAGATGCTACTCTTTGCATACTGATATCTCCTCTTTCAATGATTTCTCTAATCATGTGGAAACGCCTTTCAATGTGCTTGGACTTCTGATGAGACCTTGGTTCCTTGGCTTGAGCAATAGCCCCATTGTTGTCACAATACAAAGGTATAGGTGACTCAATGGCTGGAACCACTCCAAGTTCAGAGATGAACTTCTTGATCCAAACAGCTTCTTTGGCAGCTTCAGAGGCGGCTACATACTCAGCTTCAGTAGTGGAATCCGCTGTAATAGTCTGCTTACAGCTCTTCCAACTGAACACTCCACCATTCAAGGTGAATAAATATCCAGATGTAGACTTTCTATCATCTATATCTGACTGAAAGTCAGAATCAGTGAATCCATCTACCTTAAGCTCATCTTCTCCATAGACAAGAATCAAATCCTTAGTCCTTCTCAAGTACTTAAGGATATTCTTGACTGCTATCCAGTGTGCCTCACCTGGATTAGACTGATATCTGCTGACAACGCTTACAGCATGACTGATATCAGGTCTAGTACATAGCATAGCATACATAAGACTCCCTACAGCTGAAGCATAAGGGATCTTACTCATATGCTCTCTCTCTTGATCTGTCTTGGGAGACATATCCTTGGAGAGATGAATTCCATGTCTAAAGGGAAGCAAACCCCTTTTGGAATTCTCCATACTGAACCTCTTCAGTAT
>NZ_JABGCL010000079.1 GCF_019800005.1 Geminicoccus harenae
CCGCCATGTCATGGGGCAGGGTGATGCTCAGTTTCTCCGTCGTACCGGCCATGCCATCCCTCTACCGATGCCGGGCGAAGAATAGCACTTGATCCTACTTGATACCACCAAGGCCCATGGGCATCAGCCCCTCGCGGAGGACTACGCTGCCAGCAACCGCGTCAAGCGAAGGGGGGCTGAGCCTGCTGCCGTCATAGGGGATGGAAGCCACCCAAACCTTGTCATGGTACGGCATGGTCTTCGACATGAGCCGGACCATGACCTGGAAGAGAACGATCCAGCCGAGAACGAAGAGGATAGTCGAGTCGCCTGATCCTGCCCAGACGGCAGTACTCGGACGGGCAGGAGCTGTGCCTATACACAGCACTCTTTTGCCTGCCCCGTCCGTATCCTGCGTCTCCGCATCCGCCGCCAGGTACGTGCTAGCACCTGGCTCGAGCCCCTGCCGGATCTGCCGTCAAGCCTTCCAGCTACAGTCGCTCACGTCACTGCAGTACTGATCAGCGATTCGATGGCGATCGGGAAGCGACGCACCCGGACGCCCGTCGCATGCCATACCGCATTGGCGACGGCTCCCGCCGTGCCCGTGATGCCGATCTCGCCCACACCCTTGATGCCCAGCGCATTCACGTAAGGATCGGTCTCCTCCACCAGGATGGCCTCGACCGAGGGGATGTCGGCATTCACCGGCACATGATACTCGGCCAGGTTCGCGTTCAGGATCCGCCCGGAGCGGCGATCCGGCACGGCCTGCTCGTGCAGGGCGAAGGAGACCCCCCAGATCATGCCGCCATAATACTGGCTGCGCACCAGGCGCGGGTTGATGATGGTGCCGGCGGCAAAGGCGCCGACCAGGCGCGTCGCCCGGATCTGGCCGAGATCCGGGTCCACCTTCACCTCGGCGAACACCGCGCCATGCGCGTGCATGGCATAGGTCGCCTGCGCATCCTGATCGGCGGTACCACTGCCGCGTCCCTCGATCTCCGCCAGGCCGGCGCGTGCCAGGATCTCGGCATAGCTCTCGCTCCGGCGCTCGTCGTCGCGCCGGACCAGCCGGCCGTCGCGTGCCAGGACCCCGACATTGCCCGCACCGAACAGGGGCGAGCGCTCGTCGCCAACCGCCAGCTCCGTCAGCCTGGCGATCACGTCGGCGCCGGCCCCGTGGATCGCCATGCCGGCGGTCGCGGTATGGGCAGAGCCGCCGGCGATGCCGGCATCGGGCAGGTCGGAGCTGCCGGCCCGGAACTCCAGCTGCTCGATGTCGAGGCCGAGACTATCGGCGGCGATCTGCGCCAGCGCCGTCCAGGCACCCTGGCCCATGTCCTGCGCACCCAGCTCGACCAGACCCGTGCCATCGCGCCGGAGGATCGCCCTTGCCTGACCCTGGAACATGAGTGCCGGGAAGGTTGCGGTGCCGACGCCCCAGCCGACCAGCAGCCCGTTCTCGTCACGCATCCGGCGCGGTGCCAGGGGACGATCCCGCCAGCCGAACCGCTCCGCACCCTGGGCGTAGCATTCCCGCAGCGCCTTGGAGGAGAACGGCTTGCCGGAGACCGGCTCGACCTCCGCATAGTTCCTCAGGCGGAATTCCAGCGGGTCCAGGCCGGCTGCCTCTGCCATCTCGTCAATGGCGCTTTCCAGTGCCAAGTTGCCGCTCGCTTCCCCGGGTGCCCGCATGAAGAGCGGCGTGCCCGTGTCGAGCCGCACCGCATCGGCGGTCGTGGCGATGGCGGGGCTAGCGTACAGGGTGTGACTGACCCCGCCGGACGGCTCGAAGAAATCGTCGAAGCTGCTGGTGGCGGTGCGCACATGGTGGTGGATCGCGGTCAGCCGGCCCGCATCGTCGGCGCCCAGGCGCAGGGTCTGGCGGGTCGGCGCGCGGTGGCCGACCGGGCCGTACATCTGCTCACGGCGCAGCACCAGCTTCACCGGCCGGCCCACCAGGCGCGCAGCCAGGATGCCCAGCGCCTGCGGCCCCGAGATCAGGCCCTTGGAGCCGAACCCGCCGCCCAGGAACGGGCTGCGGATGTGGATGTTCTCCGCCGGGATCCCGAACAGCCCGGCGATCCGCTCCTGTGCCATGGCCAGGCCCTGGCTCGGCGTGTCCACCGTGAGGCGGTCGCCGTCCCACACCGCCACGATCGCATGCGGCTCCATGGCATTGTGGTACTGGGCGGGCGTCTCGTAGATGGCCTCAATCCGGTGCTCCGCGGCGGCCAGGCCGGCCTCGACATCGCCGTGACGCACCTCCGACGGCGTGCCGATGCCGACCGCGGGCGGGACGAAGCTGTCGGCATCGTCCAGCCCGACCCGCGGCGGCTCCGCCTGGTAGCGCGGCGCCAGCAGCGCCGCACCTTCGGTCGCCGCCTCCAGCGTCTCGGCGATCACCACCGCGATCGACTGCCCGGCATAGCGCACCGTGTCGTTCTGCAGCAGCTCCAGCCGGAACATGAAGGGGTTGGTCTTCGCGTCCGGATCCATCGCCAGCGGCGGGCGGTTTGCCGGCGTCATCACCTCGACCACGCCGGGATCGGCCTTGGCCGCCGCCACGTCGAGGAAGGTCACGCGGCCGCGGGCGATGCTGCTGGTCGCGAGCACCGCGTACAGCATGCCGGGCGGGTGGTGGTCCGCCGCATAGCGTGCTTGGCCGGTGACCTTCAGGAGGCCGTCGCGCCGGGTGAGCGGCTGGCCGATGCTGGCACCGTGCCGACGTTGTATGGTGGATCCGGTTCGCGCAGTCTCAGCCATGGAGAGCACCTCCAGGAACGGGGGCGAAGGGAGAGGCCGGAAGGGCAGGCAGACGCTCGGGCGTACCGGCCGCGGCAAGCAGCAGCGTGCGCAGCACGATCCGCCGGGCGAGCTCAATCTTGAAGCCATTGTCCCCGGACGGCCGCGCCGCTGCCAGCGCCGCCTCCGCGGCCCGCCGGAAGGACGCCGCATCCGGGCGGGCACCCGCCAGCACCGCTTCCGCGTTCCGGGCACGCCAGGGCTTGGCCGCCACGCCGCCCAACGCCAGCCGCGCCTCGGCGATCACCCCGTCGGCCATGCGCAGGCAGGCGGCGGCGGACACGACGGCGAAGGCGTAGGAAGTGCGCTCGCGGAGCTTGAGGTAGCGGGCATGGGCCGCGAACGGCGCCGCGGTACCCGGCAGGCGGACCGCCACGACGAGATCGCCCGGCGCCAGCACGCTCTCGCGCTCGGGCGTGGCGCCGGGCAGCAGATGGAAGTCTTCCAGCGCCACCTCGCGGCGGCCGGTCGGCCCCTCGATCTCGACCACGGCGTCCAGGGCTGCGAGCGGCACGCAGAAATCGGATGGATGCGTAGCGATGCAGGATTCGCTCCAGCCCATCACCGCGTGCAGGCGGTTCTCGCCGCCGCGCGCATCGCAGCCCGCCCCTGGCTGCCGTTTGTTGCAGGCACTCGCCGGGTCGTAGAAATAGGCGCAGCGGGTGCGCTGCAGGAGATTGCCGCCGACGGTGGCGGCGTTGCGCAACTGGGCGGACGCGCCGGACAGCAGGGCTTCGGCGACGGCCGGGAAGCGCTTGCTGAAGGTCGGGTCATGGGCCAGGTCGGCATTGCGCACGCGCGCACCGATCCGCACCCCGCCGTCCGGCAGGGGCTCGATCCGGTCGAGCCCGGGAAGGCGGCTGACATCGACCAGTCGGGTGGGGGCGACGATGCCGCCCTTCATCAGGTCGAGCAGGTTGGTCCCGGCCGCCAGATAGGCGCTGCCGGGCAGCGCGGCGGCCGCGATCGCTTCCGCGACCGTGGCCGGCCGAACATAGTCGAAGCGGTTCATGCTGCCTCCTGCTGTCCGGCCTGGCCCAGGCTCTGCTGCGCTTCCAGCACCGCCTCGATGATGCCGCGATAGGCGCCGCAGCGGCACAGATTGCCGCTCATGCCTTCGCGTATCCGCTCGGGATCATCCCCCGCCTGACCCTCGCGGATCAGGCCCACGGCGCTCATGATCTGGCCGGGCGTGCAGAAGCCGCACTGGAAGGCGTCGTGGGCGATGAAGGCCGCCTGCACCGGGTGACAGGCGTCACCTTGCGCCAGCCCCTCGATGGTCAGCACCTCGGCACCATCCTGGCTGGCGGCCAGGGCCAGGCAGGCGTTGGCGCGGCGGCCGTCGAGCAGGACCGTGCAGGCGCCGCACTGACCCCGGTCGCAGCCTTTCTTGGTGCCGGTCAGGTCCAGCCGCTCGCGTAGCAGGTCCAGGAGCGTGACCCTCGGGTCCTCCAGCTCGATGGCATGTCGTACGCCGTTGATGGTGAGAGTGATCGACAGGCTCATGCGGCACTCCGATCAGAACGGTCGTTGGGATGATTCGTCCGCGCGATGCATCGTCGGCCGGACGGCCCGTCCTGGAGCCAATCGGGGCGGCGGACGTTGCCAGTACGGGGTTTCCAGGCGAGGTGGTGGGGAGAAGGCAGCTGCTCACCCGGCACCACGCGGAGCAAAATACGGAGGCATCCTCCGTTTACAAGGGGCAGAATGCAGAAACGGGCGCGATGACGGATCAGCCGGCCATGAACAAGCGCAAGCCGCGCGCGGATGCGCTCCGCAACCGGGAACGGGTGCTGGCGGCGGCCAAGGTGGTGTTCAGCCAGGGCGGTCCGGAGGCGAGCCTGGAAGCCGTGGCGAGGCAGGCCAGGGTCGGCATCGGGACGCTCTACCGGCACTTCCCGACCCGCGAGGCGCTGTACGAGGCCGTCTACCGGCGCGAGGTGGAGCAACTGGTCGAGCTGGCGAGGCAGCTCGGGGCAGAAATGGCCCCGGTCGAGGCGCTGCGCAGCTGGATGCGCGCCAGTGTGGAATTCGTCGCCACGAAGAAAGGCATGGCAGCAGCCCTCGCTCTCGCCGCGCATAGCTGCTCGGACCTTGCCACCTACTCACGCGAACGGCTCACCGGAGCGGTCGGCGACCTGCTGCAGAAGGCCGTGGCGGCCAGGCAGATCCGGTCGGACATCGGGCCCGAGGACCTGCTCCGTGCCCTGGTCGGCATGTGCTACGCCCATGACCAGCCGGGCTGGCAGGCCAGGGTACTGCGCCTGATCGACGTCTTCGTGGACGGGCTGTGCTATCTTGAGGGAAGACCAGCGCAACAGGCTCGTGGTGCTGCGCAACGCCGGACGACTTGATGCTCGTTGCCTGCCTGCACCGGGCACTTCCTTCCCATTCGGACAAAATTTCAAATTCGGTAGATGTATTATGACGCAAGCGGCCACTCATAGGAGGTGGAGGTGCCGCCAAAGCTGACGGAATGAAGGAATGGTTGGCCGGTGCTGTTGGGCATCGGCCATGAGCCAATGCCGAACCGCCACCTGCGTACATCGGCGCTTAACTTCCGGCTAAACATCACATGATGTTGCCCTCATGACACAAACTCGGACTACGTAAAGAACATTCCGTCAAGTCTACTTAGAAGCTACGAGTGTGCTATACTACACTATAATTTTAACAAACAGAGAGGCGTCTTTTATCATGAATTGCAGATTAATTTTTGTAATTAATCGGTCCTTCAGCCGCCGCCGCGTCCGGAACACAGGGTCCCAGAAGCGGCCTGCCGTGCCGATCCGGCGCTATCCAGCGCAGCTCCAGTCAACCAGGTCCGGCGGCTACACCGTGGCCTTCCCCGATTTCCCCTATTGCGTGGCAGCCGGCGCCACGGTCGCCGACGCTACCGCCATGGCGGCCGATGTCCTGGCCGAGCATGTCGATGCCCTGCTGGCGGCCGGCGCCTCCTTGCCGGCATCTCCCATCGATCAGCACGCTTCCGCAGGTGCCAGCACTCGGCAGATCCTGGTTCCGGTGGATGGTCCCGACACGGTCGACGACGAGGGCAATCCGGAACAGACTGCCGAGGACGTTGAGCGGGCCCGGCCGTTACAGGAACTGTTCCCAGGGCGGCAGGCGCAGCTATAGGCCCATGCCGGGTGCGGAACGCCTTTGCTTGCCGGCCCCTGCCTCATCGCGCCGCTTCCGCCGCACCATGCGCAGCCCGAGGAAATGCTGTGGTCGGAACGCGAGCGGTCAAGCAGCGTCACCACGCTAAGCCACTCATGCCTTTGGTCGCTTAAGGAAGCGCGACGTCGCCTGCCGTGAGAGAAGTCACCCCGTAGAGCGTGATCGTCCCGTGCACATGGAAGAGGCCGTCCAGTTCCGCCACGTCGATGACTAGGGAGGTCCGTAAGACTCCCTCTAGGTCCACGGTCTGTAGGTCAAACCCGGCGTCCGCGCCATCTAGCACGTCGTTGCCATCGGTATCGAGATCATCGAACCCAAGTCCTAGGGAAAGGCCACCTCCCGGGTTGACCGGATCGGCCTCCTGGAATGTGATGGCGAGTTGATCGGCACCACGGGTGAAGTCGGTGATCAGGTCGTCGGCCTGCAGGACCTGCTTGCCGAGTGTCGGGAACCCATCCTCGAATAGCACGAAGAACGTGTTGTTGCCGTCGTTGCCGGTGAGCTCGTCTATCCCGCCGCCACCAAACAGGAAGTCATCACCGGAGCCACCCAGGAGAGTATCGTTACCATCCTCACCCCTGAGGGCGTTACGCCCGCCTCCGGCGATCAGCCGATCGTCGCCATCGCCTCCCTCCAGGAGGTCGGGGCCGTCCCCGCCGTCAAGTATGTCGTTCCCGGCGTTGCCGGAAAGGAAGTCGCTGCCGGAGTTGCCCTTTAGGATATCGTTGCCAACCCCGCCGGTGATCTCGTCGTTGCCAGCCCCGCCCCAGACCTGGTCGTTGCCGGCTCCGCCCTTCAGCAGATCATTGCCGGCATCACCGAAGATCCGGTCATTGCCATCGCCACCGCTGGCATAGTCTTCGCCGTCGCCGCCATAGAGCGAATCAATCCCGGCCATCCCGTAGAGCTTGTCGTGGCCCGCTCGGCCAGCGAGGAAGTCGTCACCGCCCCGGCCGTCGATGAAGTCACCCTGGAGCGTGCCTAGGATCCGGTCGGCTCCGTTAGTCCCATTGAACTTCGCCATGAGAGCACCTCGGATCTATCATTCTGGGTTGAGGGCTCAGCCTTCCGATGCTCATCATCATGAATTTTCTTGTCAAGAACTTTTGCTGCCGCACTGTCCACCACCGTTAGTGGTGGCAGCACCAAGCTGTTCTCGGGAGCCAGTTCCTCCCGCTCCAGAACCGCCCGCCCACGGCCTGGACCCGCTGCATCAGTTGGATCACGGCCGATGGGCTCACCGCAAAACGTCGCGCTGCCGCTCGGATCCGCCCGCCAACCCATTCTCAAACGGGCTCTGACTGACTGTCGGCAAAGTCGCTGACCGGTCACGCGATGCGCCGCAGCATGATCCGACTCATGGCGGCATGGATCATCGCCACGCCGGTTTCGGGCAGCCGCTCATAGTCCCGGGCAAGGCGACGTGAGCGGGAGGGCCA
>NZ_JABGCL010000007.1 GCF_019800005.1 Geminicoccus harenae
TCGCCGAGGCGCGCCAGTACGGCAAGCCGGTGATCCCGTTCATCTGGCCGCAGATCCACAACTGGAACTCCGACGACGGCCGCAAGTACATGTCGGCCAACTTCTGGAAGACCCAGCTCAAGACCGTCCACGACCTGGCCGATGGCGTGGTGATCTGGGGCTCGATGACCCCGAAGAAGGGGGCCCGCGGCTGGGACAGCTGGAAGAGCGGGGCGCCCTGGTGGAAGGTCACCAAGGAGTTCGCCAAGGCGAACGGCACCGCCAAGTTCAGCGGCTGCAAGGCGTGAGCCGAAGCTAGCCCGAGGCGAGGCCCCTGCCCTTCAGGCAGGGGCCTTCGTCGTCCAGGGCGCTAGCGTCCTCGCCAGATTGGGGCGCGCTTCTCGGCAAAGGCGGTCGGACCCTCGATCGCGTCCTCCGAGCCGAGCATGGCCCGGTAGGCCGGGAGATCCCCGCTCTCCAGCAGCGCATAGGCATCGGCCAGCTTCATGGCCTCTGCGGCACGCGCGACCTCCAGCACCGCCGCCACCGCCAGTGGTGCGCCCTCGGCGATGGAGCGCGCCATGGCCATCGCCTCGGCCAGCAGATCGGCCGGTTCCACCACCCGGTTCACCAGCCCCCAGGCTTCCGCCTCCGCAGCGGCCAGCCGGCGGCCGGTCAGCAACAGCTCGATCGCACGCACCCGCGGCAGGCGCCTTGGCAGGCGCAGGGTCGCGGCATCCGCGATCAACCCTACCCGGGTCTCCGGCAGCCAGAACCGGGCGTGCGCTGCCGCCACCACCAGGTCGCAGCACAGCGCCAGCTCGAAGCCGCCGCCCACGGCCATGCCGTTGACCGCAGCGATGACCGGCTTGTTCAGGCCGGGCAGCCGGGCGATCCCGCCAAAGCCGCCCACCCCGTAGTCGCTGTCGGGAGCCTCGCCGGCCGCAGCCGCGGCCAGGTCCCAGCCCGCCGAGAAGAACCGCTCCCCCGCCCCGGTCAGGATCGCCACGCGCAGGGCCGGATCGTCGCGGAACCGGGCAAACGTCTCGCCCAGCAGCCGGCTGGTCGCGGCATCGATCGCGTTCGCCTTCGGCCGGTCGATCACGACCGTCAGGACCGGGCCTTCGACCGTGACGTTCAGCGGTCCGCTCATGGCTCCACCATCCTCAAAAGGGCATCTGCCGCCACCACGCCCTGCCCTTCCGGCCGGACCAGGATCGGGTTCACGTCCAGCTCCACCAGATGGTGCGCCTCGGCCTGGGCGAACGCCGCGAGGGCCAGGATCGCGGCTACCAGTGCGGGCCGGTCGCCTGGTGCAACGCCGCGATAGCCGGCGAGCAGCCGGCCGATGCGCAGCCCGTCCAGTGCCGCCTCCACCATCGCCCGGTCGACCGGCAGCAGGAGGATGCGGCTGTCGTCCAGCAGCTCGGCCAGCACGCCGCCCGCGCCCAGCACCAGGACCGGGCCGAAGCCCGGTTCGCGGACGATCCCCACGATGACCTCGGCGACGACGTCCGTGATCATCCGCTCCACCAGGAAGTCCGGCCCGAGCGGCGCCATCGACCGGGCCGCGTCCTGGACCTGGTTGGCATCGAGCAGGCCCAGCGCCACCCCGCCCAGCTCCGACTTGTGCGTGACGCTGGGGCTGGCGGTCTTGAGGACCACCGGGTAGCCCAGCTCGTCCGCGGCCGCGCCACAGTCCGCGAGCGTCACCAGGCGTGCCGGCGGCACGGGCAGCCCATGGCGCGCCAGCAGCGCCTTCGCCTGGACCTCCCCCAGCAACACCGGCTGGCCCGCCGCCAGGCCGGGCATGGCACGGAGAGGCGGACCGCATGGCGGGGGGATGGACGCTGCCGCCACCGCTTCCAGCGCCTCGGCGATGCCCTGGAGCGGTGCGGTGCCCTCCTGCAGCAGCCGGCCACGGCGGTCCTCGGGCAGGCATTCGGGCAGGGTCGCGACGACCGCGGCAGCCTGACCGGTCGTTTTAGCCGCCCGGCACCACGCGTCGACGGTAATGTTCCACGAGGACGAGTTGCAGCCCTCATGGGTGGGGTAATCGACGATCAGCAGCGCGGTGTCGAATTCGTTCGCCAGCAAGGCGGAAAACGCCGTCTGGAGGCGGTCGCCCTGGCCCCAGATGAACGTCTGGTAATCCAGGGGATTATCGGGCCGGACCCGCCCGTCCAGGGCTTCTGCCACCGCCTGCGCATGGGCGGGGGCCAGGGGGGGCAGCTCCAGGCCCAGCCGCTCCGCCTGATCGGCCACCAGCCCCGCCTCGCCGCCGCTGCAGGATGCCGAGCAGATCCGCCGCCCGGGTCGCCGGCCATGCACGTGAAGCAGCTTCAGCGTCTCGAGCAGGGCCGCGACGCTCGACACCTGGGCGATGCCCAGCCGCTCGAAATAGGCGTCATAGACCCGTGCCGAACCGGCGAGCGTGCTGGTATGAGTCACGGCCGCCCGCGCACCTGCCGCCGAGCGGCCGGTCTTGAGCACCACGACCGGCTTGCCGGCCGCCTGGACCGCGGTAGCGGCGGCAGCAAAGGCCGGCGGATCGTCCAGGCCTTCCAGATGCAGCCCGATCGCGGTGATCCGCTCGTCCCGGGCGAGATGAGCCAGAAGCGGGGCGGCACCGAGCTGAGCCTGGTTGCCCAGGCTCGCCACCAGCGCGATCGGCACAGAGCGCTGCTGCATGGTGAGGTTGATCGCGATGTTGCCGCTCTGGCTCAGGATCGCGACCCCCCGCTCGATCGGCCGGACCCCATGCTCGTCCGGCCAGAGTGCCGACCGGTCCAGCCCGTTCAGGATGCCGTGGCAGTTGGGGCCCAGCAGCGGCATGTCGCCGGCCGCCGCCACCAGGGCCTGCTGTAATCCTGCGGCCCCGGTTTCGGCGAACTCCGAGCTGAAGCACACCACCCCGCCGCAGTCCTTTACCCGCAGCTCCGCCACGATCGCCGGGCAGGCCGGTGCCGGTACCGCCAGGAACGCGGCATCGATCCCGTCCGGCAGTTCTGCCACCGAGGGTACGGCGGCGATGCCGGCCACCTCGGCACGACTGGGCGAGACCGGATGGATCGTGCCGGCAAAGCCGATCCGGAGAAGCTGGGCGATGGCTGGGCCGGCATAGCGGCCGGCGATCACTGCCACCCGGCGTGGTGCCAGGAGCCGGCCGAGCGGCCTCATGCGCCGAGCGGCCGGAGCATGGCGCGGCTGATGATGTGCCGCTGGATCTCCGAGGTGCCCTCCCAGATCCGCTCCACCCTGGCATCCCGCCAGATGCGCTCCAGCGGCAGGTCCTCCATCAGCCCCATGCCCCCGAAGATCTGCAGGGCCTCGTCGGCGATGCGGCCCAGCGCCTCGCTGGCGGCGAGCTTGGCCATCGCCGCATCCTCGTCGCGCATCATCCGCTGGTCGTGGCGCCAGGCCGCCCACAGCGTCAGCAGCTCGGCCTGCTGCAGCAGGAGCTTCATGTCGGCCAGCTTGAAGCTCACCCCCTGGAACTTGCCGATCTGCTGGCCGAACTGGCGGCGCTGTGCGGCCCAGTCCGTCGCCAGCTCCAGCGCCCGATGCGAGCGCCCGAGGCAGGTCGCCGCCACCTGCAGCCTCGTGGCGCCCAGCCAGTCATTGGCGACCTCGAAGCCCTTGTGCGGCTCGCCCAGCACCTGTTCGGCCGGCAGCCGGCAGTTCTCGAAGCGGAGCCGGCAGTTGTGGTAGCCGCGATGGCTGACCGAGACGTAGCCCGGCAGGACTTCGAAGCCGGGCGTGCCCTTGTCGACCAGGAAGGTGGTGATCCGCTTCTTTCGCCCGCGCGGCGTCTCCTCCTCGCCGGTGGCCGCGAACAGGATCACGAAGTCGGCGAGGTCGGCATGGCTGATGAAATGCTTCTCGCCGTCGATCACCCAGTCCGTGCCGTCCTGGCGCGCCGTGCACTTCATCGAGCGAACGTCCGAGCCGGCATCCGGCTCGGTCATCGCCAGGCAGTCGATCTTCTCGCCGCGGATCGCCGGGAACAGGTAGCGCTCGCGCTGCGCCCCGGTGCAGGCCTGCAGGATGTTGGAGGGCCTGGCCACCAGATAATGCAGCGCATAGGCGGCACGGCCGAGCTCGCGGTCGACCAGGCACATGGAGACGGTATCCAGCCCGCCGCCGCCCAGCCCCTCCGGCATGTTGGCGGCATAAAGGCCGGCCTCCAGTGCCCGGTCGATGACCTGACGGACCAGTTCCGGGCGCACCGCCCGGGTCCGCTCGACCTCCGCCTCGAAGGGATAGAGCTCCTTCTCCACGAAGGCGCGCGTGGTCTCGACCAGCATTTCCTGCTCGCCGGAAAGCCCGAAATCCATGAGTTCAGCCCCTGCGCCGGATGCCGATGGTCCGCCCGGCATGGTCGGGCCGCGGAGCCTCGCGATGGACCGCGAAGATCGCCGTCAGCACCGCCATCACATCCGGCCGGATCGGGGCCGAGCGCTGTGCCTGCGTGTCGACATGCATGAGCATCTGCTCGGTGACGGCGATGCGCTCGCCGGTCACGTCGTGGAACATCTCGTGGAAGAGGTGCAGGCGCTTCTCGTCGAGGTCGAGGATCCGAGTCGTGTAGCGGAGCCGGTCGCCGGCCCCGACTTCCCGGAAGTAATTGATGTGGCTCTCGACCGTGTAGAAGCTGCTGCCGGAGGCCCGGTAGGCCTCGTCGATGCCGATGAAGCGGAACAGCGCGTCGGAGGCGTCGCCGAAGGCCCAGAGATAGGAGCCCTCGGACATGTGCCCGTTATAGTCGACCCAGGACGGGTTCACCCCGCCGCGATAGAGCTGGAGCGGCACGTCGATGCGCGTGCCGGGCGTCCAGCGCGGGTACGCGATCCTGCCGTAGAGCCCGGCTTCGTCGGCTGCCAGCGTGGCGCCGGCCCCCACTTTATGCGGATGCAGTGCCCGGATCACGTCGACCAGTGCTGCGTCGCGCTGGCGCTCCAGCTCCTTGATGCTGCGCCCGGCCGCCTGGGCCTCGCACCCCTCGACCATTCGCTCGATCAGCTCAGGCGTGAGGTCCGGCGCCTTCAGCCTGGTCCACGGCCATTGCAGGGCCGGGCCGAACATCTCCAGCATGGCGCGCATCCCGCCCTCGCCGCCGGCCAGGTGGAAGATCAGGCAGGTGCCCCAGAACGACCAGCGCAGGCCCGGGCCATAGGCGATGGCGGCGTCGATCTCGTCAGTGGAGGCGACACCGTCGTTCACCATGTGCAGGGCCTCGCGCCAGAGCGCCTCCTGCAGCCGGTCGGAGATGTAGCCCTCGATCTCCTTGCGCACCTTGAGCGCGTGCATGCCGATCGACGTGTAGAACGCCATCGCCTGGTCGACCGCCGCCGGGTCGGTCTGCTTGCCGCCCAGCACCTCGCACAAGGGCAGGAGATAGACCGGGTTGAAGGGGTGGCCGATCACCACCCGCCCGGGATGGCGCAGCCCTGCCTGGATCTCGCTGGGCAGGAGGCCAGACGAGGACGAGGCCAGGATCACGTCCGGCCCGGCCACCCGGTCCAGTGCCTGGAACAGCTGCCGCTTCAGCTCGATCCGCTCCGGCGCCGATTCCTGCACCAAGTCGGCGCTGGCGGCGACCTCCTCCAGGCTCCGGACGAAGGTGAGCCTGCCGGGCGGCGGCAGGGGCGCCTGCACCAGCTTGGCCATGGCCGGCCAAGCATTCTCGACATTGGCGCGCAGCAGATCCTCGGCCCCCGGCGACGGGTCGCTCGCGACCACGTCCAGGCCGCGGAACAGGCAGCGCGCGGCCCAGCCAGAGCCGATCACCCCGGTACCGACGAGACCCACCGTCCTGATGGTCATGGCAGTGGCCTCCTTCAGCGCTGCCGCTTCAGGCCGAGCTTCTCGCGGGCCTCGCTCGGCGAGAGGGTCCGCCCGCCCAGGAGGCGGACGATCTCGCAGGCCCGCTGGACCAGGCTCCCGTTGGTGGCGGGTACCCCCTTGTCCAGCCACAGATTGTCCTCGAGGCCGACCCGGACATTGCCGCCCAGCAGCATGGCCTGCGCCACCATCGGCATCTGCATCCGGCCGATCCCGAAGGCGGCGAAATGCGAGCCCGGATGGAGCAGGTCGCGCATTGCGGTCATGGCGCGGATGTCGGCGGGTGCGCCGAACAGGATGCCCATGCAGAGCTGGAACAGGGCCGGCGTCTTGATCAGCCCCTCCTCGATCAGCGTGTTCGCCATCCAGACATGGCCCAGCTCGAACACCTCGATCTCCGGGCGCACGCCGACCTCGCGGATGATCCGCGCCATCTGGCGGAGCTGCTCGGGCGTGCTGACATAGGCGGCGCTCGCGTAATTCATCGAGCCGCAGTCCAGCGTGCAGATCTCCGGCCGCAGCTCCACGACATGGGTCAGCCGGTCCTCGACCGAGGCCATGTCGGTGCCCTCGCCGCCCCGCCAGGGTTCCTGGGGATCCGGCACGAAGTCGCCGCCCATGCCGGCGGTCAGGTTGAGGACGACGTCCACGCCCGAGGCGCGGACCCGCTCCACCACCTCGCGATAAAGATGCGGGGCGCGCGCGGCCTTGCCGGTCTGGGGATCGCGGACATGGATATGGGCGATCGCGGCCCCGGCTTTGGCCGCGTCGATGCAAGCTGAAGCGATCTGCTCAGGGGTGACCGGGATCGCCGGGTGCCTGCCCACCGTGTCGCCGGCGCCGGTGACCGCGCAACTGACGATGACGTCCCGGTTCATGCTGCCGCCTCCCTTGTTCTTGCGGCGAGCTTGGCATGACGCTCTGCTGCCCGTTTGACGAAACCGGCAATCTGCCTGAACTTTGCGGCATGCTCGATCCCGTCACGCGCGCTGCCCCCGATCCGGTTGCGTTCCTGCTGCTGGACCGGTTCTCGATGATGGCGTTCACCTCCGCCATCGAGCCGCTGCGCGTCGCCAATCGTGCCGCCGGCCGCGAGCTCTATCGCTGGCAGATCCTGAGCCTGGACGGGCAGCCGGTGCAGGCGAGCAACGGACTGGCGGTGCTGGCGGACGGGCCGCTGCCCGAGCACCGGACATTCGGCTCGTTGGTCGTGGTGGCGAGCTTTGAGCCGGAACGGTACGTGGTCGGCAGCATGCTCGCGCGGCTGCGCCGGCTGGCCCGGTTCGGCGTGGCGATGGGTGCGCTGGACACGGGCGTGTGGCCGCTGGCGGCAGCAGGCCTGCTGGATGGCTACCGCGCCACCCTGCACTGGGAGGCGGCACCGGGCTTCGCCGCCACGTTCCCGGCAGTCGAGCTCACCGCCAGGCTCTACGAGATCGACCGGGACCGCTTCACCAGTGCCGGCGGCACCTCGCCCTTCGACATGATGCTCCATCTGATCGGCCGGCGGCATGGCGAGACGCTGGCCAAGGCCGTCACCGAGCAGCTGGTCTCGGGCAGCGGGCGGGCCGGCGACCTGCCGCAGCGGCCGCGGATCGGGGCTAGGCTGGGCGTGCGGGACGGCCGGCTCGGGCGGGTGCTGGACGCGATCGAGCAGGATCCGGCGGGCGGCTGGCCGCTGCCGGTCCTGGCCCGCCACGCCGGCCTGTCGGTGCGCGGGCTCACCGGCCTGTTTCGCCGCGAGACCGGCCAGAGCCCGCACCGCTTCCTCCTGGACCTGCGCCTGCGCCAGGCGCGCGACCAGCTCCTCGGCACCGACCGGACGGTGCGCGAGGTAGCGCTGGAGTGCGGCTTTGCCAGCCTGGAGCATTTCAGCCGCAGCTTTCACCGCCGCTTCGGCACCTCGCCCAGCGCGCTGCGCCGGCGCTGACGGCTCAGCCGCGCTCGATCAGGAAGCGGAACAGGCCTGGCTCGATCTCGCCCGCCTCGAGCAGCCGGTGGCCCGCCACCTGCGCGAAATCCGGAAAGTCGCGCAGGGCTGCGGGATCGGTCGCCAGCACCAGCAGAAGCTCGCCCGGCGCCATGGCGAGCAGGCGCTTGCGCGCCTTCAGCACCGGCAACGGGCAGGCCAGATGCCGCGCATCCAGCCGGGCCGGCTCCGGTGACCTCACCGTCTGTTCCATCACCACTGCCGCCTCGCGATCCCGGCGCGGCAGTGGTACGCCCTCAGCCAATCAAGGGCCAGAGGCGGTTCATGCGGATCTTCGGTGTCGTCGGGTGGAAGAACAACGGCAAGACCACGCTGGTCGTGCGGCTGGTCGAGCAGCTCACCGCAAGAGGCTTGCGGGTCTCGACGATCAAGCATGCGCACCACCAGCTCGACCTCGACCAGCCGGGCAAGGACAGCTACCGCCACCGTGCGGCCGGTGCCAGCGAGGTCATGCTGGCGACCAGCCAGCGCTGGATGCTGGTCCGCGAGCTGCGCGAGGCACCTGAGCCGGAGCTGGAGGAGCTGCTCGCCCGGATGACGCCGGTCGATCTGGTGCTGGTGGAGGGCTTCAAGCGCCACCGCCATCCCAAGGTCGAGGTGCACCGGGGCGAGCGCGGCACCCCGCTCCTGGCAGAGGAGGACCCGACGATCGTCGCGGTCGCCGCCGACGTGCCGCTGCCCGGCTGCCCCGTGCCGGTGGTGGGTCTGGACGACGTGGCGGCGGTGGTCGGGATCATCCTGCGGACCTGCGAGATCGAGGCGACGGGTCGGGCGTGATCGGCCGGCGAACGGCGCCGGGCCCATGATCAGCCGTGCTCATATCAACTGTCGGTTGATCTTGACGGGCGGTGTTCGAGGCTGCAACTGGACGGACGCGCTGCTGCCTGCGGAGCTGCAAGGCCATGCCCGAGTTCGACCTGACCCTGGACCATGCGGCCCTGCTGGCCCGCCGCCTCGCCCGGACGGCACCGGCCTTCGAGCGGATGGGCTTCCGGATCGCACCGAGGCTGCCCCACCAGGGCCAGCTCGAGCCCGGCGGCCGGACCCAGGCCTTCGGCACGGCCGGGTGCTGCATCACCCTGGAGGCAGCTATCTGGAGCTGGTCGAGGCCACGGAGGAGACCGCCCATGCCCGGGCGATCGCCGAGCGGGCCGAACGGCGCGAGGGCATCCACTTCGTGGGCCTCGCCACGGACGATCTGACGCGGCTCCACCGGGTGCTGGGTGAGGAACTGCCGGGGCTGGCTGCGCCGCGCAGCCTGGTGCGGGAATGGCCGTTCGGCGATGCGACCCTGCCGGCCAGTTTCCGCCTGACCCAGCTGGACGGCCGGAGCTGGCCGGATGCCGACCTGGCCCTGGTCGAGCATCATTCGCGCGGGGTGATCTGGCCGGACGTGCTGCCGGCGCATCCCAACGGCGCCAGGCGCCTGACCGGGGTGACGCTGGTGGTGCGCGATCCGCAGGCCAGCCGCGGCCGGCTGGCCCGGCTGCTCGGCCGCCCGCACGGGGCGCATTTCCGCCTGGCCCAGGGGCGCCTGTCGGTGATCGACCTGGTGAGCGCCGTCCGGCGCTTTCCCGGCCTGCGCCTGGCCGAGCCGCCCTTCCCGGCGGCACTCGCGGTCGAGGTGGCGAGCCTGCGCCGGGTCGAGGCGCTGCTGCTCCGCAACGGCGTCACCCCCAGGCACAGCGCCAACGGCACGCTCTGGGTCGCACCGGCGGATGCAGGTGGTGCCGTGCTGGAGTTCATGACCGGCCGGGTCGAGCACCGCGCTGTCCAGGTGACGCAGCGCCACCGGATCGCCGGCTCGCCGGACGGGCAGGCGACCGCTCCCGCGTAAGGCGGCGGGTCAGGCCGGCCAGTGCCGGGCGAGAAACTCCGCCAGCGCGCCCTGCGTGCGCTCCGGCTGCTCCTCGGGCAGGAAATGGCCGCAAGCTAGTGCCTGGCCGGTGACCGGACCGGACGCCTTGACCCGCCAGGTGTCCAGCACGTCGAACTGGCGGTGCATCAGCCCCTGCTCGCCCCACAGCACCAGGAGCGGGCAGCCGATTCGGACATCCTGGTCGGCAGCGTCATGCTCCAGGTCCACCGAAGCGGCGGCCCGGTAGTCCTCGCAGGTCCCATGGACAACCGCCGGATCGGTGAAGGCGTGGACATAGGCCGCCACCGCCTCCGGGTGGAACGCAGTCAGGCCCGTGCCCGACCAGCGTTCCAGCTTGGCCCGCACCCAGAAGCCGGGGTCGAGCGAGATCAGCCGCTCCGGCAACGGCGAGGGCTGGCTCAGGAAGAACCAGTGGTAGTAGCCGGACGCCAGCGCCTGGCTGGTCGCGGCAAACACGGTGCGCGTCGGCACGATGTCCAGCACCGCGGCGGCCGCGACCTGTTCGGGATGGTCCAGGCACATCCGGTGCAGCACCCGCCCGCCACGGTCATGGCCGGCCGCGGCGAACCGCCGAAAGCCCAGCCCCGCCATCACCGCCACCATGTCCTTGGCCATGGCGCGCTTGCTGTAGTTCGCATGGTCCGGCGTGCCGCTTGGCGCGCTCGACACGCCGTAACCGCGCAGGTCCGGGCAGACCACGGTGTAGCGCTTCGCCAGATCCGGTGCCACTTGGTGCCACATCAGGTGGGTCTGCGGATAGCCGTGCAGGAGCAGCAAAGGCGGCCCGGAGCCGCCGACCTGCACGAAGATCTCCGCACCGTCCCCCGCCATCCGCCACTTCTCGAAGCCGTCGAGCATTACCGCCTCCACCGCCTCCAGAGGTTTGCCCTAGACATGGTTTTGGCCGCACGAGCCGCCCAGGTGCGAGAGCCGCGATCGGGCCGCCACAGTTACATGACGAAAGCTCCATCTATCATGCAGCAGGATCGATGCTGCATTGCACAAACGTTGGTTCCGGAATGCCCAACGGTTGGCCATATGGGTCAGTGTAAAGTGCATGCGGCAGACACCGGAGCGCCGGTGATCGCTCATGTAACAGTGAAGTAGTATCCAGCCATGTCGATCGAGTTCATCAACCCTTACAGCGTGCTCGCGACCACCGCGGTGGCTTCCTGGCAGCTGCGCAACGCCACCAAGGCGCCTGCGTCCGAGGGTCTGTTCGGGGGCATCAAGCGCTGGTGGCTGTACCGTCAGACCATGAACGAGCTGTCGCGGCTTTCCGACCGCGAGCTCTATGACATCGGTGTGCTGCGCTCCGAGCTCGAGAGCGTGGCATCGAAGGCAGCAGCCGCTCGTTAATGCTCCAGGCGGCGAGCGAGCCGCCATTGCCACGCCCGCTGAGGGCAGAGGCGAGACGATCACGAGGCCGAAGGTGCTACCGCCCTTCGGCCTTTGTCGTTTCCAGGCCCTTTCCGGAAGTCGGGCTCAGCCGGCCGGTGCCGTGATGGCGAAGGTCGCTGCCCCCACGCCCTGGATCGCTACCTCGACCCGGTCGCCCACGACCAGCGGGCCCACCCCGGCAGGCGTACCGGTCATGATCAGGTCGCCGGCCAGCAACCGGTCGTAGCGCGACAATTCGGCGACGATCTCGTCCACGCTCCAGATCATCTCGGCGAGGTCGCCGGACTGGCGCACCTGCCCGTTGACCTCGAGCTCGATCCGGCCCGCGCGCGGGTGCCCCACTTCCGCCGGCGCATGCAGCGTGCCGATCGGTGCCGCACCGATCCAGGACTTGGCGAGCGCCCAGGGCCGCGCCTGCTTCTTGGCGATCGCCTGCAGGTCGCGCCTTGTGAGGTCGATGCCCACCGCATAGCCCGCGATGTGCGAGCGCGCCGCCTCCACCCCGATCCCCGCCCCATCTCGGCCGATCGCCACGACCAGCTCGACCTCGTGGTGCAGGTCCTGGGTCATCGGCGGATAGGGCACCTCCGGCCCGGGGATCAGCGCCTCGGGCGCCTTGGCGAAGAAGAAGGGCGGCTCGCGCGAGTCGTGGCCCATCTCCTTCGCGTGCTCGGCATAGTTGCGCCCGACGCAGAACACCCGGCGGATCTCGAGCGAGCCCCCGGTGGCAAACGGCAGATGGGTCATCGGACTGTCCTCGTTGCTCAGCCGGCCGCGCCGACGAACGTCATCAGCACCTGGTCGGATGCCACCGCATCGCCCGGCGCCACCTTCACGCTCTCGACCACGGCGTCGCGTTCGGCGCGCAGGATGTTCTGCATCTTCATCGCCTCCAGCACGCACAGTTCCTGGCCGGCCTTGACCTCCTGGCCGGGCTCGACCGCCACCGCCACGATCAGCCCGGGCATGGGCGAGGCCAGGAGCCGCGACAGGTCCGGCGGCTGCTTCTTGGGCATGCGCGCGGCGTAATCGGCGGCCGCGCGGGTTCGCACCAGCACCGCCACCTGCGCACCGCGATGGGTCAGGAGATAGCCTTCCGGCCGGCGGTCGACCTGCAGGATCAGCCGGCGGTCATCCACGGTCGCCGTCGCGAGCAGCCGGCCGGGCTGCCAGTCGAGACGGGGCTGCACCACCCGGTCCCCGATCCGGAGCGTCGGCGGGTTGCCGACCGGGTCGTCCAGCCGCACGTCGAACAGCTCGTCGTCCAGCTTCACCCGCCAGTCGGCGACATGGGCAGGCCGCCAGCCCGGCAGCTTGCCGCTGGCGGCCATGGCGTGCTCCGCCTCGATCACCCGCATGGCGACCGCGATCGCGGCCAGGTCCCGCCTGGCCTCGTGCGGCAGCTCGGTGCCCTCGAACCGGTCGCCATATTCCTCGGCGATGAAGTTGGTGGTGAGCCGGCCTTCCAGATAGCGCGGATGGGTGATCAGCGAGGTCAGGAAGGCGATGTTGTGGCTGAGGCCCCGGATCACATAGGCGTCCAGCGCGTCGGCGAGCTTTTCGGCCGCGCTGGCCCGGTCCGCCGCGAAGGCGCACAGCTTCGCGATCATCGGGTCGTAGAACATCGAGACGTCCAGGCCCTCGGCCACGCCGGCATCGACCCGGAGCCCCTCGCCCGCCGGCGGCTGGTAGCGCCGCAGCCTTCCGGTGGAGGGCAGGAAGCCGCGCGACGGATCCTCGGCGTAGACCCGCGCCTCGATCGCCCAGCCGGACAGCTTCACCTCGTCCTGGCGGATCGTCAGGTGCTCGCCCCAGGCGATCCGGATCATCCACTCGACCAGGTCCAGCCCGGTCACCAGTTCGGTCACCGGATGCTCGACCTGGAGCCGGGTGTTCATCTCCAGGAAGTAGAAGTTGCGCTTTGCGTCGACGATGAACTCGACCGTACCGGCCGAGTGGTAGCCCACCGCCTCGGCCAGCGCGACGGCCTGGGCGCCCATGGCCTGGCGGGTCGCCTTGTCCAGGAACGGCGAGGGCGCCTCCTCGATCACCTTCTGGTGGCGGCGCTGGATCGAGCATTCCCGCTCGCCCAGATGGATGGCGTGGCCGTGCTTGTCGGCCAGCACCTGGATCTCGATGTGCCGGGGCTGCTCGACATATTTTTCGAGGAACACCCGGTCGTCGCCGAACGAGGAACGCGCCTCCGAGCGCGCCCGCTCCAGCCCCTCGACCAGCGACCGGTCGTCATGGGCGATCCGCATGCCCTTGCCGCCGCCGCCGGCCGCCGCCTTGACCATGACCGGATAGCCGATCCGCCGGGCGATCCGCAGCGCCTCGTCCGGGTCGGATACCGGCTCGTTGTGCCCGGGCACCACCGAGACGCCGGCCTGGCGGGCCAGGATCTTGCTCTCGATCTTGTCGCCCATCGCCTGGACGGCGGTCATGGGCGGCCCGATGAACACGATCCCGGCCTCGTCCAGCGCCTTTGCGAAGGCCGGGTTCTCGGACAGGAAGCCGTAGCCCGGATGGACCGCCTCCGCCCCCGTCTGCCGGCAGGCCGCCACGATCTTGTCGATGACCAGATAGCTGTCGCGCGCCGGTGCCGGGCCGATCGCCACCGCCTCGTCGGCCATCCGCACATGCAGCGCCTGCGCGTCCGCCTCGGAATAGACCGCGACCGTGGCGATCCCCAGCTTCTTGCAGGTGCGGATCACCCGGCAGGCAATCTCGCCGCGGTTGGCGATCAGGATCTTCTTGAACATGGTGCAGGGTTCCCGCGGCGACGTCAGAGCGGAATGTTGGCGTGCTTCTTCCAGGGGTTGGCGAGCTGCTTGTTCGCCAGCCAGCGCAGCGACTTGCCGATCCGCCGCCTGGTCCCGTGCGGCATGATCACGTCGTCGACGAAGCCGCGCCTGGCCGCCACGAACGGGTTGGCGAACCGCTCGCGATATTCCGCGGTCCGGGCCTCGATCGCCTCCGCATCGCCGGCATCCTGGCGGAAGATGATCTCCACCGCCCCTTTCGGCCCCATCACCGCGATCTCCGCGGTGGGCCAGGCGAAGTTGACGTCGCCGCGCAGATGCTTGGACGCCATCACGTCATAGGCACCGCCATAGGCCTTGCGGGTGATCACCGTGACCTTGGGCACGGTGGCCTCGGCATAGGCGAACAGGAGCTTCGCCCCGTGCTTGATGATCCCGCCATATTCCTGGCCCACGCCCGGCAGGAAGCCCGGCACGTCGACCAGCGTCACGATCGGGATGTTGAAGCAGTCGCAGAAGCGCACGAACCGCGCGGCCTTGATCGAGGCCGCGATGTCCAGGCAGCCGGCCAGCACCATGGGCTGGTTGGCGACGATGCCGACCGTGCTGCCCTCCATCCGGGCAAAGCCGGTGATGATGTTCTTGGCATAGTCCTTCTGCAGCTCGAAGAAGTCCGCCTCGTCCACGATCTTCTCGATCAGCTCCATCATGTCGTAGGGCTGGTTCGAGTTGTTCGGGATCAGCGTGTCGAGCGAGTGGTCGTCCCGCTCGATCGGGTCGACCGCCGGGCGGACCGGCGGCTTCTCCTTGTTGTTGAGCGGCAGGAAGTCGAAGAAGCGCCGGATCTCGTGCAGTGCCTGGATGTCGTGGTCGAAGGCGAGGTCCGCCACCCCTGAGCGCCCGGTATGGGTCCCGGCACCGCCCAGTTCCTCCGCGGTCACCACCTCGTTGGTGACGGTCTTCACCACGTCCGGCCCGGTCACGAACATGTAGGAGCTGTCGCGGACCATGAAGATGAAGTCGGTCATGGCCGGCGAATAGACCGCACCGCCGGCGCACGGGCCCATGATCACCGAGATCTGCGGGATCACGCCCGAGGCCAGCACGTTCTTCTGGAACACGTCGGCATAGCCGGCCAGCGACGCCACGCCTTCCTGGATGCGCGCCCCGCCGCTGTCGTTCAGGCCGATCACAGGCGCCCCGACGCTCACCGCCCGGTCCATGATCTTGCAGATCTTCTCGGCATGGGCCTCGGACAAGGCACCGCCGAACACGGTGAAGTCCTGGCTGAACACGAAGACCAGCCGGCCGTTGATCGTCCCCTGCCCGGTGACCACGCCATCTCCTGGGATGCGCTGGTTCTCCATGCCGAAGTCGACGCAGCGATGCTCGACGAACATGTCGGTCTCCTCGAAGGAGCCCGGGTCCAGCAGGAGCTCGATCCGCTCCCGCGCGGTGAGCTTGCCCCGCTGGTGCTGGTTGCGGACGCGCTTCTCCCCGCCGCCCTGGCGCGCCGCCTGGCGCATCTCCTCGAGCTGCTCGATGATCGTCTGCACGGCCATCCCTGCCAGCGCCTCCCCTGCAAGTCTCAATGCGTCGACCTCATGCGCGCCCGCACGGTGGCGCGCAAACACTCACATGCGCAAGGGTGGTGCCAGCGCCTGCACGAACCGCTCGACCGCTTCCAGCTCGGCGCGCAGCCCCGCGTGCCGCCTTGTGATCTCGGGATCCTCGCCCCAGTGCTCCACCTGGTAGAGCGTGTCGAGCTGCGCCACCTCGAACGCCTCGTCGGCCGGCAGCACCGCCTCCATCATGGCCAGGCCCAGCACCAGGGAGTGGGTGATGGTCACCGCGGCATGCAGCGCCACGAGCTGCCAGCCGTCCAGCGCCTCCACCACCGGCAGCAGGCGCTCTTCCGCCCCCGCAGGTGCCTCCTGCGGCAGCACCGTGCGGTGGACCGGCAGCCGCACGTCGAAGGCGCCCGCCAGCCAGTCCAGCCATGGCTGCCAGGCCTCGTCCTGCCGCTGCGCGAGATCACGCGGGTCGCTGGCGCGATAGCACAGCATGTCGGTGCCGAGATAATCCATGACCTGCCGGATCGCCGGCTGGCGCCGCTCCGGCATCAGGTCGACGGACGTGGTGGCGAGCCTGGTGACCCGCATGGTGGCCGGCTGCAGTTCCTCGTCCTGCCCCTCCCACTCGACCGCCACCGCGCGCGCCAGCGCCTCGGTCGGCAGGGCGAGGGTGCGGCGCAACGGGGTGCGGATCGGCTTGCCGTCCAGCAGCACCTGCCACTCGTCACCATGGCGGGCGATGCCCACCTGCTTGAAGAAACGCTTCATGCGAGTCCCAGAATCGGGTGCAGATCCGTCGCCGCGTGCGCCACGTGCGCGGCGCCGGCCTCGACCAGCCGCTCGACCGGATGGTTGCCCCAGGCCACGCCCACTGGCAGCGCGCCCGCGGCCTTGGCCATCAGCACATCATAGGACGTGTCGCCGATCACCACCGTGTCCTCCGCCCTCGCCCCGGTTTCGGCCAGGGCTTCCAGCACCATGGCCGGATGCGGCTTGGAGGGGTGCCGGCAGGCGGTCTGCAGGGTGACGAACCGGTCGGCCAGCTCGTGATGGGCCAGGATCGCGTCCAGCCCGCGCCGGCTGTTGCCGGTGACGATGCCCAGCAGCGTGTCGGGCTGGGCGGCCAGGCGGTCCAGCAGCGCCAGGATGCCGGGGAACAGCGGCTCGGCATGGATCCCGGCCGTGCGGTGCTTCCAGTAATGGCGGCCGAACGCCTGGCCGATCGCGGCCTGGTCGGCAACCGGCAGGTCCGGGCGCCAGAACTCCAGGCACTGCGCCACCGACAGGCCGATCGCCGCGCGCAGCGTCAGCTCGTCGGGTGCCGGCAGGCCGAACTCGGCGAACGCATCCTGGGCTGCCGCCACGATCAGGGCACCACTGTCCACCAGCGTGCCGTCGCAATCGAACAGGACCAGCCTCACCGCCGCTCCTCCGGCCAGTCGTCCAGCCGGGCAAAGGGCGGCTGGCTCTTGCCGATCCCCATCCAGTCCAGCGCCTCGCGGATCGGCCGGTCCGGCTCCGCCACCAGCCGCAGTCGGCCACCGTCCGGGTGCGGCAAATCGAGCTCGCGGGCATGGAGGGCCAGGCGCGCCGGCGCTCCGGTCGGATGGGCGGCCTTCCCGCCATACTTGCCGTCGCCCAGGATCGGGAAGCCCGACAGGGCGCAATGCGCGCGCAACTGGTGGGTGCGGCCGGTGAGCGGCAGGAGGCCCAGCCAGGCGGCGACCTTGCTGTTCGCCTCCAGGACCCGGAAGCCGGTACGAGCAAAGCGCGCCTCGTCCCCCTCGCTGGCGGTCATCTTCTCCCGCCCGCTGGTGCCGCCCTTCTCCAGGGCCAGGTCGATCACCCCGGCGTCACGCGTGGGCCGGCCGATCACCACCGCCCAGTAGAGCTTGCGGATCCGGTGCTGCTGGAAGGCGAAGGTCAGCTCGCGCGCGGCGGCAGCGGTCTTGGCGAGCACCAGCACGCCGGACGTGTCGCGGTCCAGCCGGTGCACCAGGCGCGGCTTGTCGCCGCCCCGGCCGGCGAACGCCTGCATCAGCCCATCCACATGCCGGGTCGTGCCGCTGCCGCCCTGGACCGCCAGGCCAGCGGGCTTGGCGAACGCGATCAGCGCGTCGTCCTCGTGGATGACCAGGGAGCGCAGCATCGCCACGTCGCGCTCAGGCGGGCGGGCGGGCGGCTTCGGAGCGCTGCCCGGCGATTCCTCCGGCTCGGCCGGCAGCGGCGGGATGCGCACCACCTGCCCCGGCACCAGCCGGGTGGCCGCGTCCAGCCGCTTGCCGTCCACCCGGAACTGGCCGGTGCGCAGCAGCTTCTGCATCCGGCCGAAGCCCAGCTCGGGGAAATGGGCCTTGCACCAGCGGTCGAAGCGCCAATGGGCCTCGCTGCCTGCCACGGTCCTCTGCTCGACGCCGCTCATGGCGTCCGATCCTTCCTGCGTTCGGCGCGCAACCGGTCGAGCCGGTTCAGGCGCTCGGCGATCCTGGCCTCGATCCCTTCCCCGGTCGGCCGGTAGAAGGTCGGGCGTGGCATCCCGTCGGGGAAATAGTTCTGGCCGGAAAAGCGGTCCGGCGCGTCGTGGTCATAGGCATAGTCCTGGCCATAGCCTAGCTCCTTCATGAGCACGGTCGGCGCATTCAGGATGGTCGCCGGTGGCATCAGGGAGCCCGTCTGCTTCGCCGACTGGCGCGCCGCCTTGTAAGCCAGGTAGACCGCATTCGACTTGGGGGCCGCCGCCAGGTAGACGACCGCCTGGGCCAGGGCCAGCTCGCCCTCCGGGCTGCCCAGCCGCTCATAGGTGGCAGCGGCCGCCAGGGCCTGCTCGACGGCGCGCGGATCGGCCAGCCCGATATCCTCCACCGCCATCCGCACGATCCGCCGCGCCAGGAAGCGTGGGTCCTCCCCGCCTTCCAGCATCCGGCAGAACCAGTAGAGCGAAGCGTCCGGATCGGAGCCACGCACCGATTTGTGCAGGGCGCTGATCAGGTTGTAGTGGCTCTCCTGGGCCCGGTCGTAGAGCGGCATGCGCCGCTGCAGGATCCGGCCGAGTGCCTGGGCGTCGAGCATGGGCTCGGCCGGCAGGTCGGCCAGTGCCTCCACCAGGTTCAGGAGGTAGCGCCCATCGCCGTCCGCCATCTCGCCCAGCCGCGCGCGGGCCGGGCCGTCCAGCGGCAGAGGGCGGCCCAGCATGGCCTCCGCGCGCGCCAGCAGCCGCTCCATGGCCTCCGCGTCCAGCCGGTGCAGCACCAGGACCTGGCAGCGCGACAGGAGGGCCGGGACCAGCGCGAAGGACGGGTTCTCGGTGGTGGCGCCGACCAGAGTGACGGTGCCATCCTCGACCTCGTGGAGCAGGCCGTCCTGCTGGGCGCGGTTGTAGCGATGGATCTCGTCGATGAAGAGCAGCGGGTGGCTGCCGCCCGCGCGCAGCTTGCGCGCATCCTCGAAGCTGCGGCGCAACTCGGCGACGCCGGACATGACGGCGGAGAGCTCCAGCAGCGGCTCGTTTACCGCCCCTGCCAGGATCCGCGCCAGCGTGGTCTTGCCGCAGCCGGGTGGCCCCCACAGGATCAGCGACTGGAGGCGGCCCTTGGCGAGCATCCGGGCCAGCGGCGCCTCGTCGCTGAGCAGATGCTCCTGGCCCACCAGATCCTCGATGCGCTCGGGCCGGAGCCGGTCGGGCAGCGGCCGGTCGGCCTCCTTGCGCCGCCCGCGCCCGGGCGTGGCCTTGGGTGCCGTCCCGAACAGATCGTCCATCAGCCGCCCACCTGGAGCTGGTAGAGCCGCCCGCCGCTCTTGACCGCCATCCGGAACGGCCGGCCCACGCGGGGCAGTGCCGCCTTGACCGAGCGCACGTCCGGCGTCTTCACGCCGTCGATGCCGACGATGACGTCGCCGGGTTCGAGGTTCATGTAGGCGGCGGGCGACCCGCGCTCGACCTCGACCACCACCACGCCGGTCTCGAACGGATCCAGCCCCAGCCGCTCGTTGAAGCCCGGCGACATGTTGGCGATCGTGGCGCCGGCCAGGGTCTCGTTGCGTCCGAAGCGGGTGACCTCCGGTGCCGGCCGCTCGGGTGCTACCGCCCGCGGCAGTTGCACGGTCCGCTGCTTGCCGCGGCGCAGGATCTCGAGCCTGGCGGGCGTGCCGAGCGGCTGGAGCGACATCCGGTAGCCGAAGCTCGCGGGATCATCGACCGCCCCGCCATCCACCGACAGGATCACGTCGCCGGTCAGAAGCCCCGCATCCGCGGCAGCCCCGTGCGGCCAGACCCTGCCGACCAGCACACCGCGCGGGCTTTGCATGTTCAGGCTCTCGGCGATCCCGACATCGACGCTCTGCAGGTCGGCGCCCAGCCAGGGGCGGGACACCTCCTCCGCCCCGGAGACCGCCTGCTGCAGCCGCACCCGGACCAGGTCCGCCGGGATGGCGAAGCCGATCCCGATCGAGCCGCCCGAGCGGGAGAAGATCGCGGTGTTGATGCCGACCAGCCGCCCCTGGAGGTCGACCAGGGCGCCGCCCGAATTGCCCGGGTTGATCGCGGCATCGGTCTGGATGAACGAGACGTCGCGCTCCAGCCCCTCGGCCGAGCGGTTGGTGGCCGAGACGATGCCCGAGGTGACGGTTTGGCCGATGCCGAACGGGTTGCCTACCGCCAGAACGAGGTCACCCACCTGCAGGTCGTCGGAGCGGGCGAGTTCCAGGGTCGGCAGCTTCTCGCCCTCCGTATCGATCTGCAGGAACGCCAGGTCGGCACGCTCGTCGCGGGACAGGAGCCTGGCCTGGAACGCGCGCCGGTCCGACAGGATCACCGTGATCTCGTCCGCGTTCTCGATCACGTGGTTGTTGGTCACCACCACGCCGTCGCTCGTGAGCAGCACGCCCGAGCCCAGCGAGTTCTCGACCCGGCGGCGCTCCGCCGGAGCCCGCGGCCCGCCCCGGCCGAAGAAGAACTCCAGGAGCGGGTCGGCCAGGAGCGGCCGGCCGCGCTGGGTGACGTTGCGCGAGGTCTGGATGTTGACCACGGCCGGCACCACCGCGCGGACCACGGGTGCGAAGCTGAGCTGCACCTGCGCCTGGCTGTCCGGGACCCGTCGCTCCTGCGCAGCCGACGGCAGGCCTGCACCGAGCAGGACCAGGACGATCAACCACAGCCGCATGGTCGGGCTGCGCATGCCAGGACGCTCCATGATTGCCGCTGGAAACGGAAAAGGGCCGGGCGTCGCCGCCCGGCCCCTTCGATATGGTCCCGGCACGGGGGATCGTGAAGCCGGCACGAAGCCCGGCCCGCTACCCCTGCCCGATCACCGCTGCCGGTCAGGCCGCGGCGGCGATCGCCTCGTCCTCTTCCTCGCGCACCGGCACCGGACCGCTATCCTTGCCCTTGGCCTCGATGTCGCGGTCGACGAACTCGATCACGGCCATCGGCGCGTTGTCGCCATAGCGGAACCCGGCCTTGAGGATCCGGACATAGCCGCCCGGCCGGTTCGCGTAGCGCGGGCCCAGCACCTCGACCAGCTTCTTGGCGGTGCCCTCGTTGCGGGTCCGCGCGATCAGGAGACGGCGGGCAGCCAGGTCGCCCTTGCGGCCGAGCGTGACCATCTTCTCGACGATCGGGCGCAGCTCCTTGGCCTTGGGCAGGGTCGTCACGATCTGCTCGTGCTTGACCAGTGCGCTCACCAGGTTGGCGAACATCGCCTGCCGGTGGGAGCTGTCGCGGCTGAAAGCACGGCCGCTGACACGATGACGCATGTTGACCTTCCGACGTTACCAAGGGACGCGACCGACGCGGCCCGATGAAACCCTAGCTGCCCTGCCCTGCCGTCAAAGCCGACGGCTTAGAAGGGCTCCTCGACCTTGCGGGCCAGTTCCTCGATGTTTTCCGGCGGCCAGCCAGGCACTTCCATGCCCAGGTGCAGGCCCATCTGCGCCAGCACTTCCTTGATCTCGTTCAAGGACTTGCGGCCGAAGTTCGGCGTGCGCAGCATCTCGGCCTCGGTCTTCTGGACCAGGTCGCCGATATAGACGATGTTGTCGTTCTTCAGGCAGTTCGCCGAGCGGACCGACAGTTCCAGCTCGTCGACCTTGCGCAGCAGGTTCGGGTTGAACGGCAGGTCGCGCTTGACCTCGCCGGCACCGTGGGCCTGCGGCTCCTCGAAGTTGATGAACAGCTGCAACTGGTCCTGCAGGATGCGGGCGGCCAGCGCCAGCGCGTCCTCCGGGCTCACCGAGCCGTCGGTCTCGAGCTGCAGGGTCAGGCGGTCATAGTCGGTCTGCTGGCCGACGCGGCTGTTGTCGACCTTGTAGGCGACCTTGCGCACCGGGCTGTAGATCGCGTCGATGGCGATGAGGCCGATCGGCGCGTCCTCGGCCTTGTTCAGGTGGGCGGCGACATAGCCCTTGCCGGTCTGCACGATCAGCTCGACCGAGAGCTTGCCGCCCTGGTCGACATGGCAGAGCACCTGGTCGGGATCCATGATCTCGACGTCATGCGGCGTCTCGATCATGCCGGCGGTGACGACGGCCGGGCCCTCGACCTTGAGGTAGCAGCGCTTGGGCGCCTCGCCATGGGCGCGGATGCCCACGGTCTTCAGGTTCAGCACGATGTCGGTGACGTCCTCGCGGACGCCCGGGATGGCGGCGAACTCGTGCAGCACGCCGTCGATCTGCACGGAGGTGATCGCGGCACCCTGAAGCGACGACAGGAGGACGCGGCGCAACGCATTGCCGATGGTGATGCCGAAGCCGCGCTCCAGCGGCTCGACGATCACCGTCGCTTCACGATCCGGGCGCCGGCCGACCTGAATGTCGAGCTTCTGGGGCTTGATCAGCTCATGCCAGTTCCGTTGGATCACGGGATGCCTCTCAGGAACGACGATCGATCGTAAGAACGGGTCCCGGGCACCTTGCGGCGCGCCGGGACCCGTTCAGCGGGGAGATTGAGCGGTCAGACGCGGCGACGCTTGCGCGGCCGGCAGCCGTTGTGCGGGATCGGCGTGACGTCGCGGATCGTGCTCACCACGAGACCGGCCGCCTGCAGCGCACGCAGCGCCGACTCCCGCCCGGAGCCCGGGCCGCGCACCTGGACCTCGACCGTCTTCATGCCGTGCTCCATGGCCTTGCGCGCGGCCAGCTCCGCGGCGACCTGCGCCGCGAAGGGGGTCGACTTGCGCGAGCCCTTGAAGCCCTGGGCACCGGCCGACGACCAGGCAATCGCATTGCCCTGCGCGTCGGTGATGGTCACCATGGTGTTGTTGAACGTGGCGCTGACATGCGCCACGCCCGACGTGATGTTCTTCCGCTCGCGGCGCTTGATGCGACCGCCCGTGTCCTTGCCAGTAGCCATGATTACTTCTTCGTCGCCTTCTTCTTCCCGGCGATAGCCCGGGCCGGACCCTTGCGGGTACGCGCATTGGTGTGCGTCCGCTGACCGCGCACCGGCAGGCCGCGGCGATGCCGCAGGCCGCGATAGCAGCCGAGATCCATCAGCCGCTTGATGTTCATCGCCACATCGCGGCGCAGGTCGCCTTCGACCTTCAGGCGACGGTCGATCACCTCACGGATCTTCACGAGCTCCGCGTCGCTCAGATCATTGATACGCCGGCTGTGGTCGATCTGGACCTCATCCAGGATCATGCGAGAGCTGTGCGGCCCGATCCCGAAAATATAAGTCAGCGCAACCCAGGCCTGCTTGCCACTGGGCAGGTTCACACCTGCGATACGAGCCACCGATCGCTCCCCTTCCAACGCAACGCGCGATCGCATCGCCACCGGTCGGTGGCGACAAAAGTGCGCGGATCATAAGAACCGAATTACGACTGTCAAGCGTTGGCCGCTCCGTCGTTCTTAGAAACCGCATCGAGAACGGCCGCCACCTCGGCGGTCACCTCCTCGATCGGTGCCATGCCATCGACCGTGCGCAGCAGCCCGCGCTCCCTGAAGTAGGGCAGCAACGGGGCCGTCTGGGCCTCGTAGGCCTCCAGGCGCGCCTGCACGGTCTCGGGCTGGTCGTCCTTGCGGCGCACGAACTCCGTACCGCCGCATACGTCGCAGGCCCCGTCCACCTTCGGACGCTTGAACTCGTCATGATAGCCGGTGCCGCAACTGGCACAAGAGAACCGTCCGGCGATCCGCGCCACCAGAGCGGCCGGATCGACCTTGAACTCGAGCGCCGCATCCAGCGCCAGGCCGCGCGTCGCGAGCATCTGCTCCAGCGCCGCCGCCTGCTGGGTGGTCCGCGGGAAGCCGTCCAGGATGAAGCCGCCGGCACAGTCCGGCTGGTCGATCCGCTCGGCCACGATCGCGTTGATCACGTCGTCGGAGACCAGCTTGCCGGCCTCCATGATCGCCTTGGCCTGCAGCCCGACCTCGGTGCCGTTCGCCACCGCGGCTCGCAGCATGTCGCCGGTGGAAAGCTGCGGGATCCCATAGCGGTCGCGGATCCAGCCGGCCTGGGTGCCCTTGCCCGCACCGGGCGGGCCCAGGAGAACGATGCGCATCAGCGTCTCCCGACCGGGCCGCGCAGGCGGGCCTTCTTGATCAGCCCCTCATACTGGTGGGCGATCAGGTGGGACTGGATCTGGCCGACCGTGTCCATGGTCACCGACACCACGATCAGGAGGCTGGTGCCGCCGAAGTAGAACGGCACGGCATATTCCGAGATCAGGATCTCGGGCAGCACGCACACCGCCGCCAGATAGGCCGCACCCACCACCGTCAGCCGGGTCAGGATGTACTGGAGATGCGCCGCGGTCCGCTCGCCCGGCCGCACGCCCGGGATGAACCCGCCCTGCTTGCGCAGGTTCTCCGCCGTTTCCTTCGGATTGAACACGATGGTCGTGTAGAAGAAGGCGAAGAACACGATCAGCGCGATGTAGAGCAGGATGTGCACCGGGTGGCCCCGGCCGAGCATGGCGTTCAGCTCGATCAGCCAGGGATGGCTGGTGTTCGCGTCGATGAAGCTGCTGAAGGTCGCCGGCAGCAGGAGCAGCGAGCTGGCGAAGATCGCCGGGATCACGCCCGCAGTGTTGACCTTCAAGGGCAGGTGCGAGCTCTCGCCGCCGAACACGCGGTTGCCCTGCTGGCGCTTGGGATACTGCACCAGCACCCGGCGCTGTGCCCGCTCCATGAACACAATCGCCGCGATCACCGCCAGCGCCAGCACGATCAGCGCGATGATGAAGCCCGACGAGATGGCACCGGTGCGGCCCAGCTCCAGCAGGCTGGCCAGCGCCGACGGCAGGGCCGCGATGATGCCCACGAAGATGATCAGCGAGATGCCATTGCCGATGCCGCGGGCGGTGATCTGCTCGCCCAGCCACATCAGGAACATGGTGCCGCCGACGATGGTCACCACCGTGGAGAAGCGGAAGAACCATCCGGGGTCGATCACGGCGCTGCCGAAGCCGCTCGTGGTCCCTTCCAGCCCGATCGCCAGGCCATAGGCCTGGAAGGCGCAGAGCACCACGGTCAGGTAGCGGGTATACTGGTTGATCTTCTTCCGGCCGCTCTCACCCTCCTTCTTGAGGGCCTCCATGGTCGGAGAGACCGCGGTCATCAACTGCAGGATGATCGATGCCGAGATGTAGGGCAGGATGCCGAGTGCGAAGATCGACATGCGCTCGAGGGCGCCACCCGCGAACACGTTGAACATGCCGACGATGCCGCCGGCCTGGCTCTGGAAGATCTGCGCCATGGCCGCGTGATCGATGCCCGGCAGCGGCACGTAGGTGCCGAGTCGGTACACGATCAGCGCGCCCAGGGTGAACCACAGGCGCTTCTTGAGCTCGGTCGCCTTGGCGAAAGCACCGAAGTTGACGTTCGCCGCAAGCTGTTCGGCGACCGAGGCCATGGTTCTTCCTTACTCCGACGCGGCGACAGCGCCGCCGATCACGTTCACCTTGCCGCCGGCCTTCTCGACCGCCTGCACGGCCGAGGCCGAGGCACCGACCACCTCGATGGTCAGGCCGGTGGTGAGGCTGCCCCGCCCGAGCAGGCGGATGCCGTCCTTGGGATCACTGACCAGGCCCGCCGCCATCATGGCGGCGGCGTCCACGAGCTGCGCCGCATCGATGCGGCCGGCATCCACCGCCTGCTGCAGCCGGTCCAGGTTCACCACCACATAGTCCGGACGGAAGATGTTGGTGAACCCGCGCTTGGGCAGACGACGGTACAGCGGCATCTGGCCGCCTTCGAAGTACGGCGGCTTCACGCCGCCGGCGCGCGCCTTGGCACCCTTATGGCCCTTGCCCGAGGTCTTGCCCAGGCCGGAGCCGATGCCGCGCCCGAGCCGCTTGCGCGGGCCGCGGGCACCCGGGTTGTCCCGGAGTTCGTTGAGTTTCATGTTTCTCAGCCCTGGGCCGGCTCGTCGCCGGCCACGGTCTCGAACACCACGAGATGCTTGACCTTGTCGATCCGCCCACGCGTTTCCGGGATATCCGACAGGATACGGGTCCGGTGCAGCTTGTTCAGACCGAGACCGATCAGGGTCTCGCGCTGGTCGGCACGCCGCCCGATCGGGCTGCGCACCTGGGTCACCTTGATCTTGCCCATGGGCCCGTCACTCCGCCTTCGGCTCGATCGCCTCGCGGCGGCCGATCAGGTCAGAGACCTTCTTGCCCCGCTTGGCGGCGACCGTCCGGGGGCTCGCCACGGAGGTGAGCGCCGCGAACGTGGCCTTGACCATGTTGTGCGGGTTCGACGTGCCCAGCGACTTGGCGACCACGTCGCCGATGCCGAGCGCCTCGAACACCATCCGCATCGGGCCACCTGCGATCACGCCGGTACCCGGAGGTGCCGAGCGCAGCAGCACCCGGCCTGCACCGAAGTGACCGATCGAATCGTGATGCAGCGTGCGCCCCTGGCGCAGCGGCACCCGGATCAGCCCCTTCTTCGCGGCCTCGGTCGCCTTACGCACCGCTTCCGGCACCTCACGGGCCTTGCCGCTGCCATAACCGACCCGGCCCTTGCCGTCGCCCACGACCACCAGGGCCGAGAAGCCAAACCGCCGACCGCCCTTGACCACCTTCGCGACGCGATTGATGGCAACGAGCCGATCCACGAATTCGGACTCGCCCCTATCCCGATCGCCGCGATCGTCTCCACCGCGCTGACGCGCCATTTCCGTCCTCCCGCGATGGATCAGAACGACAGGCCGCCCTCGCGGGCGCCGTCGGCCAGAGCCTTCACCCGACCGTGGTACTGATAGCCACCACGATCAAACACCACTGTCTCGATACCCGCCGCCTTGGCCCGCTCGGCGATCAGCTGCCCGATCCGCTTGGCGGCATTGGTATCCGCCCCGGTCTTCAGCTCGCTGCGCAGGGCCGGCTCCACCGTCGAGGCCGCCGCAACCGTCACGCCCTTGGCGTCATCGATCACCTGGGCATAGATGTGGCAGCTCGACCGGAAGACCGAAAGCCTGGCACGGCCGGAAGCCCGCTGCCGGATCGCGAAGCGAACCCGACGCCGGCGACGCTCGAAGCGCTCGTCCACCTTCACCATGGTTACTTCTTCTTGCCTTCCTTGCGACGGATCGTCTCGCCGGCGTACTTCACGCCCTTGCCCTTGTACGGCTCGGGCAGGCGGAACGCCCGGATCTCGGACGCGAGCTGTCCGACCCTCTGCTTGTCGGCGCCGCTGATCTGGATCGAGGTCGGGGTCTCGACCACGACCTTGATCTCCTTCGGCACCGCGTACTTGATGTCGTGGCTGTAGCCGAGCTGCAGGTTCAGCACCGAGCCGTCGAGCGAGGCACGGTAGCCCACGCCGCTGATCTCGAGCCGCTCCGTGAAGCCCTCGGATACGCCCTTGACCAGGTTGGCCACCACGGTGCGCGAGGTGCCCCAGAGCGAACGGCCCTGGCGGTCCATCTCACGCGGCATCACGATGACCTTGTCGTCTTCCATGGAGACGGCGACCGCGTCGTGCAGGACCGCGGACAGCTCGCCGAGCTTGCCCTTGGCCCGGATGGTCTGGCCTTCCACCGACACGGTGGTGCCAGCCGGTACGGGGACCGGATGCTTGCCGATACGGGACATGGTCAGAACACCAGGCACAGAATCTCGCCGCCGACATGGGCTGCCCGCGCTTCCGCGTCGGACATCACCCCACGGGGCGTGGAGACGATCGCGATGCCGAGACCATTATAGATGGTCGGCAGGTCGCGCACGCCGGCATAGACGCGGCGACCGGGCTTGCTCACCCGCTTCAGCTCGCGGATCACCGGCTCGCCATTGTGGTACTTCAGCTCGACGCTGAGCGACTGCTTGCCGGGCGCCTGCTCCACCTCGCCGAAGCCACGGATGTAGCCTTCGCGCTTGAGGACTTCCAGCACACGCACGTGCATCGACGACTTCGGCGCCAGGACGGCACCCTTGGCGGCCCGCTGGCCGTTCCGGATGCGCGTCAACAGGTCACCGAGCGGATCGGACATCGCCATTCCGCGAACCCCTTACCAGCTCGACTTGACCATCCCGGGGATCTGCCCCGTGGATGCCAAGTCCCGCAAAGCGATACGAGAAAGACCGAGCTTCCGGTAATAGGCACGCGGCCTGCCGGTCATCTCGCAACGATTGCGAATCCGGACCTTCGATCCGTTCCGCGGCAGTTCGGCCAGCTTGAGGACGGCCTCGAAGCGGTCGCCGTCGTCGATGTCCTTCTGCTTGATGATCGCCTTCAGCTCGGCGCGCCTGGCGGCCTGCTGGGCGACCAGCTCCCGGCGGTGCTTGTTCTTCTCTACTGAACTCTTCTTCGCCACGACGATATCCTTCTCAGATCACTTCGTGAACGGCATGCTGAATGCCGCGAGGAGCGCCTTGGCCTCCTCATTGGTCGACGCCGTCGTGCAGAAGATGATGTCCATCCCGCGGTTCTCGTCGACTTCGTCGAACGAGATCTCCGGGAAGATGATCTGCTCCTTCAGGCCCATGGCGTAGTTGCCACGACCATCGAAGCTCTTCGGCGAGACGCCACGGAAATCGCGGATGCGGGGCATCGCGATGTTGATCAGGCGATCGAGGAACTCGTACATGCGCTCGCGCCGCAAGGTCACCTTGCAGCCGATGTTCATGCCCTCGCGCAGCTTGAAGTTCGCCACCGACTTGCGCGCCTTGGTCAGCACCGGCTTCTGGCCGGCGATCTTGGCGAGCTGCGCTGCCGCGTTGGTGAGCTTCTTCGCGTCCTGGGTCGCCTTGCCGACCGCCATGTTGATGACGATCTTGTCCAGCTTCGGAACCTGCATCGGGTTCTGGTAGCCGAACTGCTCGGTCAGGGCGGCCCGGACCGTGTTCTCGTAATGTGCCTTCAGACGTGCCATGCCCGCCTCACCGATCGAGCAGCTCGCCGGTGCGCTTGGAAACGCGCACCTTGCGGCCGTCTTCGAGGAACTTGAACCCGACGCGCGTGGCCTTGCCATCGGAAGGGTCGAGCAGCGCGACGTTGCTCACGTCGATCGCCGCTTCCCGTTCGATGATGCCGCTCTCGCGCATGCCGGTCGACTTGGTGTGGCGCTTGATCATCGCCACACCCTGGACGACCACGCGGCCTTCCTTCGGGTCGACCTTCAGGACCTCGCCCTGGCGACCCTTGTCGCGTCCGGTGAGGATGACGACCTTGTCGCCCTTCTTGACCTTCGCCGCCATCACAGCACCTCAGGCGCGAGCGAAATGATCTTCATGAACTTCCTGGCGCGCAGCTCGCGGGTCACAGGCCCGAAGATGCGGGTGCCGATCGGCTCACCCTGCTTGTTGATGAGCACGGCGGCGTTGCGGTCGAAGCGGATCGCCGATCCGTCGGGCCGCGACACTTCCTTCGCCGTGCGGACGACGACGGCCATGGCCACGTCGCCCTTCTTCACCTTGCCGCGCGGTATGGCGTCCTTGACGGCGACGACGATGACGTCGCCGACCGAACCCCACCTACGATGCGAGCCACCCAGTACACGGATGCACTGGACCCGACGCGCTCCCGAGTTGTCGGCAACATCGAGATCGGTCTCGGGCATGATCATGTTATTAGATCCTCACGCCTCTGCGGACGACGGAGCCGCAGCGTCCTCGACCAGCACTTCCCAGCGCTTGCGCGCCGAAAGGGGCCGGCACTCACGGATCAGGACGGTGTCGCCGATCTTGAACCGGTTCGACTCGTCGTGAGCCATGTATTTCTTACTGCTCTTGATGTACTTCTTGTAGAGCGGGTGCATGACCTGACGCTCGACCCGGACCACGACGGTCTTGTCGTTGACGTCACTCACCACCTGGCCCTGCAACACGCGACGCGGCATCGCTACTAACTCCTCAGGCGCCGAGCTTGGCCGAGACGGCCTGCTCGCGCAGCACCGTCTTGACCCGGGCAATGTCCCGCCGGACCTCGCGGATCCGCGCCGTTCCCTCGAGCTGCCCGGTCGCCTTCTGGAAGCGCAGGTTGAACTGCTCCTTCTTCAGGCCGAGCAGCCGGTCGATCAGCGCCTTGCGGTCCTCGTTACGAATATCCGAAGCGTTCATCGCTCAGAGCTCCCGCTGCACGAAGCGCGTCTTGATCGGCAGCTTCGCAGCACCCAGCGCGATGGCGGCCTCGGCCAGCTCGGGCGCGACACCGTCGATCTCGAACATGATCCGGCCGGGCTTCACCCGCGCCACCCAGAAGTCCACCGAGCCCTTGCCGGAGCCCATGCGGACCTCGGCCGGCTTGGAGGTCACCGGCACGTCCGGGAAGATCCGGATCCAGACCCGGCCCGCACGCTTGAGGTGACGGGTGATGGCGCGCCTGGCCGATTCGATCTGCCGAGCGGTGATCCGCGCCGGCTCGACCGCCTTCAGGCCGAACGCACCGAAGTTCAGCTCCGCACCGCCCTTGGCCAGGCCGTGGATCCGGCCCTTGAATGCCTTGCGGTACTTGGTTCTCTTAGGCTGCAACATTGTCTGATCTCAACCCCGGGCCGGCGTGGCGTCGGCCATGCGCCGATCGTAGGCCGACGGGTCATGCTCCATGATCTCGCCACGGAACACCCACACCTTGATCCCGTTGGTGCCGTACGGCGTATGCGCCGTGGCCTTGGCGAAATCGATGCTGGCGCGCAGCGTGTGCAGCGGCACGCGACCCTCGCGATACCACTCCGACCTGGCGATCTCCGCCCCGCCGAGACGGCCGGAACAATTCACCCGGATGCCCAGGGCGCCCAGCCGCATCGCCGCCTGCACCGCACGCTTCATGGCGCGGCGGAAGGTGACGCGGCGGACCAGCTGCTGCGCGATGCTTTCCGCGATCAGCTTGGCGTCGAGCTCGGGCTTGCGGACCTCGACGATGTTCAGGTGGACGTCGGCGGAGCAGCGCTGGGCCACCTCGCGACGCAGCACCTCGATCGCCTCGCCCTTCTTGCCGATCACCACGCCCGGACGCGCCGTGTAGATCATCACCCGGGCCTTCTTGGCCGGGCGCTCGATCACGATGCGCGACACGCCGGCGTTCGACAGGCGCTTCTCCAGAAACTCGCGGATCTGGACGTCTTCCTTCAGCATCTTGGCGTAGTTGTTCTCCGCGAACCAACGCGAATCCCAAGTACGATTGATGCCGACCCGCAGACCGACGGGATTTACCTTGTGACCCATCAGGCCCTTCCCTCGCTCTGCTCACGGACGACGATGCGCAGACGGCTGTAGAACTTCTCCACCCGGGCGGCACGGCCACGGGCGCGCGGATGCAGGCGCTTCATGACGAAGCGCTTGCCCACGTAGGCCTCGGCGACGACCAACCGGTCCACGTCCAGATTGTGATTGTTCTCCGCGTTCGCAATGGCGGACTTCAAGGTTTTCTGAACCTCGAGCGCCACCCGCTTGCGCGAGAACTCCAGCGCGGTCATGGCGCGGCCGGCCGACATGCCCCGGATCAGCCCGGCCACCAAGTCGAGCTTGCGCGGGCTGGAGCGGACCAGCGTGTCCTCGGCGAACGCCTCGTTGGCGCTGACCTTGCGCTCTGCTTTGGGCTTACTCATGTCAGCCCCTCTTCGCCTTCTTGTCGGCACCGTGACCGGAGAAGGTCCGGGTCGGCGCGAACTCGCCGAACTTGTGGCCGACCATGTTGTCCGTCACGTAGACCGGCAGATGCTTCTTGCCGTTATGCACGGCGAAGGTCAGGCCGATGAACTCGGGCATGATGGTGGAGCGGCGCGACCAGATCTTGATGATCTCGTTGCGGCCCGAGCGCCGTGCGGCATCGGCCTTCTTGAACAGATAGCCGTCGACGAACGGACCCTTCCAAACTGAGCGGGCCACGCCTTAACCTCCACGCTTCTTCGCTGCGTGCCGCGAACGCACGATCATGCTGGTCGTGCGCTTGTTGCGGCGAGTACGGTAGCCCTTGGTGGGCTGGCCCCACGGGCTGACCGGATGACGGCCACCCGAGGTGCGGCCTTCGCCACCGCCGAGCGGATGATCGACCGGGTTCATCGCGACGCCGCGCACGGTCGGGCGGGTGCCCTTCCAGCGCTGCCGGCCGGCCTTGCCCAGATTCTCGTTCTGGTGGTCCGGGTTCGACACGGCACCCACGGTCGCCATGCAGGTCTGCAGGACCCGGCGGATCTCGCCCGAGTTCAGGCGGATCTGGCAATAGTCGCCGTCGCGGCCGATCAGCTGGGCAAACGAGCCGGCGGACCGGGCGATCTGCCCGCCCTTGCCGGGCTTCATCTCCAGGTTGTGCACGATCGTGCCGACCGGGATCGCCCGCAGGGGTGCGGCGTTGCCGGGCTTGATGTCGACCCGCTCGCCGGCCACCACCTTGTCACCCGCGCGCAGCCGCTGCGGGGCCAGGATGTAGGCCTGCTCGCCGTCCTCGTACTTCACCAGCGCGATGAAGGCCGTCCGGTTCGGATCGTATTCCAGCCGCTCGACCGTCCCGGCCACGTCGAACTTGCGACGCTTGAAGTCGATCACGCGGTAGGTGCGCTTGTGCCCGCCACCGATGTGGCGAGTGGTGATCCGGCCGAAATGGTTGCGGCCGCCGGACTTGGAAAGACCCTCGGTCAGGGACTTGACCGGCTTGCCCTTCCACAGCTCCGACTTGTCCACCAGCACCAGCTCGCGCTGCGAGGGCGTGATGGGGTTGTAGTTCTTCAGCGCCATGGCCTCAGATCCCCGTCGTCACGTCGATGGTCTGGCCGGCTTCCAGCGTCACGATCGCCTTCTTGACGTCGCTGCGCCGGTACGCCTTGCCCTTGAAGCGCTTCGTCTTGCCCTTGGTCACCATGGTGTTCACCGCGGTGACCTTGACGTTGAAGAGCTTCTCCACCGCCTGCCTGATCTCCGGCTTCGCCGCATCGCCACGCACCTTGAAGGTGACCTGGTTCAGCTCGGAGATCCGGGTCGACTTTTCCGTGACCACCGGGGCCAGGATGATGTCGTAGATCCGCTCCTGGTTCATGCCAGGCGCTCCTGAAGTTCCTGGGCCGCTTCCTTGCTGATCACCAGCTGGTCGCTGCGCAGGATGTCGTAGACGTTCGCACCGACCGAGGGGAGCACGTCCACCTGGGTCAGGTTCCGCGAGGCCAGCGCGAAGTTGGCCTGCAGCTCGGCCGGGCCGACGAACAGGACCTTGTCCAGGCCGAGCTTGCCGAGCCGGGCGACCAGCTCCTTGGTGCGCGGCTGGTCGAGCTCGAGCTTGTCGACCACGATCAGCTTGCCGCTCTTGGCCTTGTCGGACAGGGCCATGCGCAGGCCGAGCGCCCGGACCTTCTTGGGCAGGTCGAAGCCGTGATCACGCGGGGTGGGCCCATGTGCCCGGCCACCGGTGCGGAAGATCGGGGCGCGCTTGTTGCCGTGGCGGGCGCGACCCGTGCCCTTCTGCTTGTAGATCTTGGCCGACGAGCCACGGACCTCGCCGCGGCTCTTGACCTTGTGCGTGCCGGCCCGCCGCTTGGCGAGCTGCCACAGCACCACCCGCTGCAGGATGTCAGCGCGCGGCTCCAGACCGAACACGGCATCCGCCAGCTCGATGGTGCCGGCGTCCTCGGCCTCCAGCGTCTTGACGACGATCTGCATCACTCGGCTCCCGCGGCGGCGACCAAGCCGGCCGGATAGGGCGCATTCTTGGGCATCGCGCGCTTCACCGCATCGCGGATCCGCACCCAGGCGCCCTCGGCCCCCGGCACCGAACCCTTGACCAGGATCAGGCCACGCTCCTCGTCCACGCCGAACACTTCCAGGTTCAGCACGGTCCGCTGCTTGGCACCCATGTGCCCGGCCATCTTCTTGCCCTTGAACACCCGGCCCGGATCCTGCCGCTGGCCGGTCGAGCCGTGCGAGCGATGCGAGATCGAGACACCGTGGGTGGCGCGCAGGCCGCCGAAATTGTGCCGCTTCATGACGCCGGCGAAGCCGCGACCGATCGAGATGCCGGTCACGTCGACGAACTGGCCTTCAACGAAATGCTCCACCGAGAGGCGCGCACCCACATCCAGCACCGCGTCCTCGGAAACCCGGAACTCGGCGACGTATGCCTTGGGTTCGACCTTCGCCTTGGCGAAGTGGCCGCGCATCGGCTTCGACACATTCTTGGCGCTCTTCGGGCCGACTCCGAGCTGGATGGCGGTGTAGCCATCCTTCTCGGCAGTGCGGACCGCGACGACCTCGCAGTCCTCGACCTTCAACACGGTGACCGGCACGTGACTTCCGTCCACGCCGAACAACCGCGTCATACCCATTTTCTGGGCCAACAGCCCCGTACGCATGATTTTCTTAGCCTTAGAGCTTGATCTCGACGTCCACACCAGAGGCCAGGTCGAGCTTCATCAGCGCGTCCACGGTCTGCGGAGTGGGGTCGACGATGTCCAGAAGGCGCTTGTGCGTCCGGATCTCGAACTGCTCGCGGCTCTTCTTGTCGATGTGCGGCGAACGCAGCACCGTAAACTTCTCGATTCGATTGGGCAGCGGGATCGGGCCGCGCACGCGCGCCCCGGTCCGCTTGGCCGTGCCAACGATTTCCCGCACCGACTGATCGAGCACGCGGTGATCGAAAGCCTTGAGCCGAATTCTGATATTCTGCGCGTCCATGGTCGGACGATCCCCGCGTGTCTTCAGATCACTGGATGATGTTGGCGACGACGCCGGCACCGACGGTGCGGCCGCCCTCGCGGATGGCAAAGCGCAGGCCCTGCTCCATGGCGATGGGGGCAATCAGCGTCACCACCATGGTCACGTTGTCGCCCGGCATCACCATCTCGGTACCCGCCGGCAGCTCCACCGAGCCGGTCACGTCCGTGGTCCTAAAGTAGAACTGCGGCCGGTAGTTGCCGAAGAACGGCGTGTGCCGCCCACCCTCTTCCTTGGTGAGCACATAGGTCTCGGCCGTGAACTTGGTGTGCGGCGTGATCGAGCCGGGCTTGCACAGCACCTGGCCGCGCTCGACGTCGTCACGCTTGGTGCCGCGCAGCAAGACGCCCACATTGTCGCCCGCCTCGCCGCGGTCCAGCAGCTTGCGGAACATCTCCACGCCCGTGCAGGTCGTCTTGGTCGTGGGCTTGATGCCGACGATCTCGACTTCCTCGCCGACCTTGATCACGCCGCGCTCGACCCGGCCCGTCACCACCGTGCCGCGGCCCGAGATCGAGAACACGTCCTCGATCGGCATCAGGAACGGCTTGTCCACCGCCCGCTCCGGCTGCGGGATGTAGCTGTCCACCGCTTCCATCAGCTCGACGATCTTGGCCCGGCCGATCTCGTCGTCCTTGCCGTCGAGTGCCGCCAGCGCCGAGCCCTTGATGATCGGGATGTCGTCGCCCGGGAAGTTGTACTTGGAGAGCAGCTCACGCACCTCGAGCTCGACCAGCTCGAGCAGCTCCGGGTCGTCGACCATGTCGACCTTGTTCAAGAACACCACCAGCGCCGGCACGCCCACCTGGCGGGCCAGCAGGATGTGCTCGCGGGTCTGCGGCATCGGGCCGTCGGCCGCCGAGACCACCAGGATCGCGCCGTCCATCTGCGCCGCACCGGTGATCATGTTCTTCACGTAGTCGGCGTGGCCCGGGCAATCCACGTGCGCGTAATGGCGCTTCGCCGTCTCGTACTCGACATGCGACGTGTTGATCGTGATCCCGCGCGCCTTCTCCTCCGGCGCCTTGTCGATCTGGTCATACGCCGTGAACGCCGCACCACCCGCTTCCGCCAGGATCTTCGTGATCGCGGCCGTCAGCGTGGTCTTGCCATGATCCACGTGACCAATCGTGCCAATGTTCGCATGCGGCTTCGTCCGCTTGAACGTCTCTTTGGCCATCGTCTGTGCCCCTCGTCAGTCCTCTAACCTGAGACGTCTCAGGCGTACTTGGCGCGAATTTCGTCAGCGACCATCTGCGGCACCGGCGCATAATGGTCGAAGTGCATGGTGAACTGCGCACGACCCTGCGACAGGGACCGCAGCGAGTTCACATAGCCGAACATGGAGGCCAGCGGCACCATCGCCTTGATGACCTGCGCGTTGCCGCGCGGCTCCATGCCGGTGATCTGACCACGGCGGCTGTTCAGGTCGCCGATGATGTCACCCATGTACTCGTCGGGCGTCACCGCCTCGACGCGCATGATCGGCTCCAGGAGCTGCGGACCGGCCTTGGCCGCCCCTTCCCGGAAGGCCGCACGCGACGCGATCTCGAAGGCCAGCGCCGAGGAGTCGACCTCGTGGTAGGCGCCGTCGATCAGCTCCACCTTGACGTCGGTCATCGGGAAGCCGGCGATCACGCCGCTGTCCATGCAGCTCTCGAGGCCCTTCTGGACGCCCGGGATGTACTCCTTCGGCACCGCACCGCCGACGATCTTGCTCTCGAACTCGAAGCCCTTGCCCTTCTCGTTCGGCGTGATCACCAGCTTCACCCGCGCGAACTGGCCGGTACCACCGGTCTGCTTCTTGTGGGTGTAGTCGACGTTCGCCGGCTTGGTCAGGGTCTCGCGGTACGCCACCTGCGGGGCGCCCACGTTGGCCTCGACCTTGAACTCGCGCCGCATCCGGTCGACCAGGATCTCCAGATGGAGCTCGCCCATGCCCTTGATGAGGGTCTGGCCGGACTCCTGGTCGGTGGAGACGCGGAAGGACGGGTCCTCCTGGGCGAGCTTGCTCAGCGCCAGGCCCATCTTCTCCTGGTCGGCCTTCGACTTCGGCTCGACCGCGACCTCGATGACCGGCTCCGGGAACTCCATCCGCTCCAGGATGATCGGCTTGTCCGCGTCGGACAGCGTGTCACCCGTGGTGGTGTTCTTGAGCCCGACCAGCGCCACGATGTCGCCGGTCAGCGCTTCCTTCAGCTCCTCGCGGCTGTTGGCATGCATCAGGAGGATGCGGCCAATGCGCTCGCGCGAGCCCTTCACGGTGTTCTGGAGGTACGAACCGCTCTCCAGGCGACCGGAATAGATGCGCACGAAGGTCAGGGTGCCGACGAACGGATCGGTCATGATCTTGAACGCCAGCGCCGAGAAGGGCGCGGTGTCGTCGATCTTCCGGCTCGCCTCGGTCTCGGTCTTGGGATCGATGCCGGTGATCTGCGGCACGTCGAGCGGCGACGGCAGGAAGTCGACCACCGCGTCCAGCAGCGGCTGCACACCCTTGTTCTTGAAGGACGAGCCGCACAGCACCGGGACGAAGTGGAAGCCGGTGACGCCCTTGCGCAGGCAGCGCTTCAGCGTCTCCTCGTCGGGCTCGTCGCCGTTGAAATAGGCCTCGAGCGCCGCGTCATCCATCTCCACGGCGGCCTCGACCAGCGCCTGCCGGTACTCGGTGGCGCGATCCTTCAGCTCGGCCGGGATCTCTTCCAGCGTGTAGTCGGCGCCCATGGTCTCGTCGCGCCAGACCACGGCCTTCATCCGGACCAGGTCGACATTGCCGAGATACTGGGCCTCGGTGCCGATCGGCAGCGTCAGCACGACGGGCTTCGCACCCAGCCGCTCGCGGATCTGGTCGACGCACCGGTACATGTTGGCGCCGATCCGGTCCATCTTGTTGACGAAACAGATCCGCGGCACGCGGTACTTGTCGGCCTGGCGCCAGACGGTCTCGGACTGGGGCTCGACACCCGCGACCGAATCGAACACCGCCACGGCACCGTCGAGCACGCGCAGGGACCGCTCGACCTCGATGGTGAAGTCGACGTGGCCAGGCGTGTCGATGATGTTGATGCGATGATCCCGCCAGTAGCAGGTCGTCGCCGCCGACGTGATGGTGATGCCGCGTTCCTGCTCCTGCTCCATCCAGTCCATCGTCGCGGTGCCTTCATGCACCTCGCCGATCTTGTAGGACTTGCCGGTGTAGAACAGGATGCGCTCGGTGGTCGTCGTCTTGCCGGCATCGATGTGGGCCATGATGCCGATGTTACGATAACGTTCGAGCGGAATGGTGCGAGCCATGATCGTTTCCGAGCCGTTCCGGGCCGATTACCAGCGGTAGTGCGAAAACGCGCGGTTCGCTTCCGCCATGCGGAGCGTGTCCTCGCGCTTCTTGACGGCCGCCCCGCGGTTCTGGGCAGCATCCAGCAGCTCCGCCGCCAGACGATCGGTCATCGTCTTTTCGGAACGCTTCTGCGCAGTGGAGATGATCCAGCGGATCGCGAGGGCCTGGCGCCGCACGTCACGGACCTCGACCGGCACCTGGTAGGTGGCGCCGCCGACGCGGCGCGACCGCACCTCGAGAGCCGGGGCGACGTTGCCCAGCGCCTCGTGGAACATCTCGATCGGATCACCGCCGCCACGCTGCTGCAGCTTGTCCAGCGCGGCATAGACCGACGCCTCGGCCACGGACTTCTTGCCGTCCAGCATCACGGAATTGATGAACTTGGCCAGGATGACATCCCCGAACTTCGGATCGGGAAGGACCTCACGGCGCTCAGCAGCACGACGACGCATATTTCAGAAACCCTCTTGGCCGATCACTTCGGACGCTTGACGCCGTACTTCGAACGGCCCTGCTTGCGGTTCTTCACACCTTGGGCGTCGAGCACGCCACGCAGCGTGTGGTAGCGCACGCCCGGCAGGTCCTTCACGCGGCCGCCGCGGATCAGGACGACCGAGTGCTCCTGGAGGTTGTGACCCTCGCCAGGAATGTAGCTGGTCACCTCGAAGCCGTTGGTCAGGCGCACGCGGCAGACCTTCCGGAGCGCCGAGTTCGGCTTCTTCGGCGTGGTCGTGTAGACGCGGGTGCAGACGCCACGCTTCTGCGGGCAACCCTCAAGGGCCGGCACCTTGTTGCGCTTCGGCTTGCTCGTCCGGCCCGTGCGGACCAACTGGTTGATCGTCGGCATCTCGTCTTTGTCTCGCCCTGTCCGAAGTGCGCGTTCCACGAAGCAAGTCCGGCCGCCCGGCATGAGCCAGGCCGCCTTCTGGAACCGGCAGGAATGCACCCGAACAACCGACCCTGCGTCTGGCCCGTTCGGGCCACCACCAGGCTCGTGAATGAAATGGTGCGCGGCTTCTATCCGTCAGCCGCCCTGCCGTCAAGACCCTGCGCCCCCCGCGGCAGGCCGCAAGGGGCGCAGGTCTCTCATGCGGCGACGCTGTCAGGCGGCGCCGATCTCCCCGATCGCGAAGCCGCGCTCGCTGTCCAGCTCGCGCGGCGGCGCGAAGCGGCTGTCGGAGGCCAGCTCCTTGCGGAGCCGCGGCAGCACGCCACCCGTACCGGCCGGGATCAGCCGGCCGACGATGACGTTCTCCTTCAGGCCGTTCAGCCCGTCGGTCTTGCCGGCAAACGCCGCCTCGGTGAGCACGCGGGTGGTCTCCTGGAAGGAGGCCGCGGACACGAAGGACTGCGTCTGCAGGCTGGCCTTGGTGATGCCCTGCAGGACCGGGCGGCACACGGCCGGGCGCTTGTCCTCGGTCACGGTCCGCGCGTTGACCTGGTCGAACTCGACCCGGTCGACCTGCTCGCCCACCAGGAAGGTCGTGTCGCCCGGATCGGCGATCTCGACCTTCTGCAGCATCTGCCGGACGATGACCTCGACGTGCTTGTCGTTGATCTTCACGCCCTGCAGTTTGTACACGTCCTGGATTTCAGCGACCAGGAACTGGGCCAGCGCCTCCACGCCGAGCACGCGCAGGATGTCGTGCGGCACCGGGTTGCCGTCGACGATCGGGTCGCCCGGCTTGGTGACGTCGCCTTCCTGCACGCTGACCTGACGCCCCTTCGGGATCAGGTACTCGACCGGCTCCTGATCCGGGTCGACCGGGATCAGGCGCAGGCGCCGCTTGTTCTTGTAGTCCTTGCCGAACTCCACCCGGCCTTCCAGCTCGGCGATGATCGCCGGGTCCTTGGGCCGGCGCGCCTCGAACAGCTCCGCCACGCGCGGCAGACCGCCCGTGATGTCGCGGGTCTTGGACGCCTCCTTGGGCAGACGCGCCAGCACGTCGCCGGGATGGATCACGTCGCCGTTCTCGACGGACAGGATACCACCCAGCGGCATGAAGTAGCGCGCCTCGTTGCCCGACGGCAGGGTGATCGGCTTGCCGGCCTCGTCCTCCAGCACGATGGCGGGACGCAGGTTGGCCGAGCGCGAGGACTGCCGGTAGTCGACGATCTCCTTGCTCGACTTGCCGGTCGTCTCGTCGATCACGTCGCGGTAGGTGATGCCCTCGATCATGTCGTGGAACACGACCTTGCCGGCCGCCTCGGAGACCACCGGGACGGTATGGGGGTCCCACTCCGCCAGGCGCTGCTCCTTGTCGACCTTGGAGTCGGGCTCGACCAGCAGGCGCGTGCCGTTGGCCAGGCGATGGCGGACGCGCTCGCGGCCGACCTCGTCATAGATGACCAGCTCGGAGTTGCGGCCGAGCACGACCAGCCGGCCCTTGGCGTCGCGGACCAGGCGCTGGTTGGTGATCTTGACCGAGCCGGCGACCGCCGATTCGATCGAGCTCTGCTCCGCCTGGCCCTGCGCCGCACCACCGATGTGGAAGGTACGCATGGTCAGCTGCGTGCCGGGCTCGCCGATCGACTGCGCGGCGATGACACCCACCGCCTCGCCGATATTGACCTCGGTGCCGCGTGCCAGGTCGCGGCCATAGCACTTGCCGCACACCCCGCCGAAGCTGTCGCAGGTCAGCACCGAGCGGACCCGGACCGCGGACACGCCGCTGCCGTCGACCAGCCGCACCTGCGGCTCCTCGAACAGCGTGTTGCGGGTGACCAGCACCTCGCCCGACTTCGGGTCGATCACGTCCTCGGCGGAAGTCCGGCCCAGGATGCGCTCGCCCAGATCGTCGGCCACCTGGCCGGCATTGATCGAGGCTGAGAGGGTGATGAACCGCTCGGTCCCGCAATCCTCCTCGACGATGATGCAGTCCTGCGCCACGTCGACCAGGCGGCGGGTGAGGTAGCCCGAGTTCGCGGTCTTCAAGGCGGTGTCGGCCAGACCCTTGCGGGCGCCGTGCGTGGAGTTGAAGTACTCCAGCACCGACAGGCCTTCCTTGAAGTTCGAGATGATCGGGTTCTCGATGATCTCACCCGACGGCTTGGCCATGAGGCCGCGCATGCCGGCCAGCTGCTTGATCTGCGCCGCGGAGCCTCGGGCACCCGAATCGGCCATCATGAAGATGGAGTTCGGCTGCTTGAACCGGCCGTTCTCGTCCGGCACCGAGTGCACCGCGCGGATCGCCTTCATCATCTCGTCCGAGACGCGATCCGAGCACTGCTGCCAGGCGTCGACGACCTTGTTGTACTTCTCACCCTTGGTGATCAGGCCGTCGGCGTACTGCTGCTCGTACTGCTTCACCAGCTCCTGGGTCTGCGCGATCAGCCGGTGCTTGCTGTCCGGGATGACCATGTCGTCCTTGCCGAACGAGATGCCGGCGCGGGCAGCGTTGGTGAAGCCCAGCCCCATCATCCGGTCGGCGAAGATCACGGTCTCCTTCTGGCCGCAATGGCGGTAGACCTCGTCGATGACCTGGCTGACCTCCTTCTTGGTCAGCGTGCGGTTGAACAGCCGCTCGAAGCTGACCTTCGGGTTCTGCGGCAGGACTTCGTAGAGCAGCATCCGGCCAGGCGTCGTGTCGACCACCTTGGACTGCAGGCTGCCGTCCGGCTGCATCACCTCGATGCGCGCCTTGATCTTGGCGTGCATGCTGACCGCGCGCGCGGCCAGCGCGTGCTGGATCTCGGCGAGGTCGGAGAAGGCCATGCCCTCGCCCTTCTCGTTCGCGATCTCCAGCGAGAGGTAGTAGAGGCCCAGAACGATGTCCTGGGTCGGCACGATGATCGGCTTGCCGTTGGCCGGGCTCAGGATGTTGTTGGTCGACATCATGAGCACGCGAGCCTCAAGCTGGGCTTCCAGCGAGAGCGGCACGTGGACCGCCATCTGGTCGCCGTCGAAGTCCGCGTTGAAGGCGGTGCAGACCAGCGGGTGGAGCTGGATCGCCTTGCCCTCGATCAGCACCGGCTCGAACGCCTGGATGCCCAGGCGGTGCAGCGTCGGCGCCCGGTTCAGCATGACCGGATGCTCGCGGATCACCTGCTCCAGGATGTCCCAGACCTCGGGCCGCTCCTTCTCGACCATGCGCTTGGCGGCCTTGATCGTCTGCGCCATGCCGAACAGCTCGAGCTTGGCGTAGACGAACGGCTTGAACAGCTCGAGCGCCATCTTCTTGGGCAGGCCGCACTGGTGCAGCTTCAGCTCCGGACCGACGACGATCACCGAGCGGCCGGAATAGTCGACGCGCTTGCCCAGCAGGTTCTGGCGGAACCGGCCCTGCTTGCCCTTGAGCATGTCGGAGAGCGACTTCAGCGGGCGCTTGTTCGCACCCGTGATGACGCGGCCGCGCCGGCCATTGTCGAACAGCGCGTCGACCGCCTCCTGCAGCATGCGCTTCTCGTTGCGCACGATGATGTCGGGCGCCCGCAGCTCGATCAGGCGCTTCAGCCGGTTGTTCCGGTTGATGACGCGGCGATACAGGTCGTTCAGGTCCGAGGTCGCGAACCGGCCGCCATCGAGCGGGACGAGCGGGCGCAGTTCCGGCGGGATCACCGGAACGACCTCCATCACCATCCATTCCGGCTTGTTGCCGGACTCGAGGAAGACCTCGACCATCTTCAGGCGCTTGACCAGCTTCTTGCGCTTGGCCTCGGAGCTGGTCTCGGCCAGCTCGGCGCGCAGCTTGTCGCGCTCCTCGGGCAGGTCGATGCGCTTGAGCATGTCGCGCACCGCCTCGGCGCCGATGCCGACGGTGAAGCTGTCCTCGCCGAACTCGTCGCGATGGCGCAGGACCTGGTCCTCGGTCAGCAGCTCATGGAGCTTCAGCGGCGTGAGGCCCGGCTCGACCACCACGAACTGCTCGAAATAGAGCACCCGCTCCAACTCGCGCAGGGTCATGTCCAGCAGGATGCCGATGCGCGACGGCACCGACTTCAGGAACCAGATGTGGGCAACCGGCGCTGCCAGCTCGATATGCCCCATCCGCTCGCGGCGCACCTTGGACTGGATGACCTCGACGCCGCACTTCTCGCAGACGATGCCCTTGTACTTCATGCGCTTGTACTTGCCGCACAAGCACTCGTAATCCTTGATCGGCCCGAAGATCTTCGCGCAGAACAGGCCATCACGCTCCGGCTTGAAGGTCCGGTAGTTGATGGTCTCCGGCTTGCGCACCTCGCCGTAGGACCATTCCCGAATCTGGTCGGGGCTGGCGATGGAGATCCGAATCTCGTCGAACTTCTGGCCGGCCGCCGGCTGACCAAAAAGGTACATGAGATCGTTCATCTGGACCGTCTCTCGCTCATCCGCATCAGGAAAACAAAGCCCGGGCCGACGGCGCCATGCGCCATCCGCCCGGGGCCGAAGCTCAATCCTCGTTCGTGGACTGCAGCTGGACGTTGAGCGCCAGCGCCTGCAGTTCCTTGACGAGCACGTTGAAGCTCTCCGGGATACCCGCTTCGAACGTGTCCTCGCCGCGAACGATCGCTTCGTAGATCTTCGTACGACCGGAGACGTCGTCCGACTTGACCGTCAGCATCTCCTGCAACGTGTAGGAGGCGCCGTAGGCCTGGAGCGCCCAGCACTCCATCTCGCCGAAGCGCTGACCGCCGAACTGCGCCTTGCCGCCCAGCGGCTGCTGGGTGACCAGGCTGTAGGGGCCGACCGAGCGGGCGTGGATCTTGTCATCCACCAGGTGGCCGAGCTTCAGCATGTAGATGTAGCCCACCGTCACCTGCCGGTCGAACGGCTCGCCCGTGCGCCCGTCATAGAGCTGGGACTGGCCGGACGAATGGCAACCGGCATCCTCCAGCATCTTGACGATGTCGGCCTCGTGCGCCCCGTCGAACACCGGCGTGGCGATCGGCACACCTTCGCGCAGGTTCTCGCCCAGCTCCTGCAGCTCCTCGTCGGAATACTGCTGGAGCTCGTCGCTGGTCCCGTCGCCGTAGACGTGGCTCAGCCGCTCGACCAGCCGGTCGCGGCCCTGCTCCTCGTTGTAGCGATCGACCAGCTGGCCGATCTGCCGCCCGAGATTGGCGCAGGCCCAGCCCAGATGAGTCTCCAGGATCTGGCCGACATTCATGCGCGAGGGCACGCCCAGCGGGTTCAGCACGAGGTCGACGGGGGTGCCGTCCTCCAGGTGCGGCATGTCCTCGATCGGCGCGATCTTGGAAATGACGCCCTTGTTGCCGTGCCGGCCGGCCATCTTGTCGCCCGGCTGCAGCTTGCGCTTCACCGCGACGAACACCTTGACCATCTTGAGCACGCCCGGAGGCATCTCGTCGCCGCGCTGCAGCTTCTCGACCTTGCTCTCGAACCGGTCGACCAGCGCCTTCACGCCCTCGTCGAGCTGGCGCTTGAGCGCCTGGATCTCGGCCATGCGGGCAGCGTCGTCGACGCCGAAGTCCCACCACTGCCGCTTGGGGCGATCCAGGGCCATCTCGTCGATCGGCATGTTGGTCCGCGCACCCTTCGGCGCCGCGGTGGCCACCTGCCCTTCCAGCAGCTCGCGCAGGCGCGAGTAGACGTTGCGCTCCAGGATGGCGCGCTCGTCGTCCCGGTCCTTGGCCAGCCGCTCGATCTCGGCACGCTCGATCGCGATCGCGCGCTCGTCCTTCTCGACGCCGCGGCGGTTGAACACCCGCACCTCGACGACCGTGCCCTGCACGCCCGGCGGCACCTTCAAGGAGGTGTCGCGCACGTCATGGGCCTTCTCGCCGAAGATCGCCCGGAGCAGCTTCTCCTCCGGGGTCATCGGGGTCTCGCCCTTGGGCGTGACCTTGCCGACCAGGATGTCCGCGGCCTTCACCTCGGCACCGATATAGACGATGCCCGCCTCGTCGAGGTTGCGCAGCGCCTCTTCCGACACGTTCGGGATGTCGCGGGTGATCGCTTCCGGCCCGAGCTTGGTGTCGCGCGCCATCACCTCGAATTCCTCGATATGGATCGAGGTGAAGATGTCGTCGCGCACGATCCGCTCGGAGATCAGGATCGAGTCCTCGAAGTTGTAGCCGTTCCAGGGCATGAACGCGACCAGCGCGTTGTAGCCCAGGGCCAGCTCGCCCAGCTGGGTGGACGGGCCGTCGGCCACGATGTCGTTCGCGCGCACCACGTCGCCCACCTTCACCAGCGGGCGCTGGTTGATGCAGGTGTTCTGGTTGGAGCGCTGGAACTTCTTCAGCCGGTAGATGTCGACCACGCCCTCGCCGCGCGCGTTCTCGTCGGTCACGCGGATGACGATGCGCGAGCCGTCGACCTGGTCGACGATGCCGCCACGCCGGGCGACGATCGCCGCACCCGAATCACGGGCCGCGATCTCCTCCATGCCGGTGCCGACATAAGGTGCTGCGGCACGGACCAGCGGCACCGCCTGACGCTGCATGTTCGAGCCCATCAGCGCGCGGTTGGCGTCGTCGTTCTCCAGGAACGGGATCAGCGCCGCGGCGACGGAAACGAGCTGCTTGGGCGAGACGTCGATCATGTCGACGTTCTCGGGCTTGGCCAGGACGAACTCGCCGTTCTGCCGGCAGGCGATGAACTCGCCGGCCAGCGTGCCGTCCTCGTTCAGCTTGGAGTTCGCCTGCGCGATCGTGTAGCGCCCCTCCTCCATGGCGGAGAGGTAGATCACGTCGCCGACGATCCTGCCGCCCTCGACCCGGCGGTACGGGCTCTCGATGAAGCCGTACTTGTTGATCCGGGCATAGGTCGCGAGGCTGTTGATCAGGCCGATGTTCGGGCCTTCCGGCGTCTCGATCGGGCAGATCCGGCCGTAATGGGTCGGATGGACGTCGCGCACCTCGAAGCCCGCGCGCTCACGGGTGAGACCGCCCGGGCCCAGCGCCGAGAGCCGCCTTTTATGCGTGATCTCGGAGAGCGGGTTGGTCTGGTCCATGAACTGCGAGAGCTGCGAGGAGCCGAAGAACTCGCGCACCGCCGCGGCCACGGGCTTGGCGTTGATCAGGTCGTGCGGCATCGCCGCGTCGATCTCGACCGACGACATGCGCTCGCGCACCGCGCGCTCCATGCGCAGCAGGCCGATGCGGAACTGGTTCTCCATGAGCTCGCCGACCGAGCGCACCCGGCGGTTGCCGAGATGGTCGATGTCGTCGATCTCGCCGCGACCGTCCTTGATCTCGATCAGCATCTTGACCACGGCCAGGATGTCCTCCTGGCGGAGCACGCGCAGCGTGTCCTCGGTCTCCATGCCAAGGCGCATGTTCATCTTCACGCGGCCGACCGCGGACAGGTCATAGCGCTCGTTGTCGAAGAACAGGCCGTTGAACAGGGCTTCCGCGGTCTCGAGCGTCGGCGGCTCGCCCGGGCGCAGCACGCGATAGATCTCGAGCAGCGCGTCGTCGCGGTTCTGCGAGCGGTCCAGCGCCAGCGTGTTGCGCAGGTACGGACCGACCGTCATGTGGTCGATGTCGAGGATCGGCAGCTCCTCGATCCCGCCCGAGATCAGCTTCTCGATGGCGATCGCGGTGAGCTCCTCGCCGGCCTCGACGAACACCAGGCCGTTGCTCTCGTCGATCACGTCGCGGGCGACGAACTTGCCGACCAGGTCCTCGGCCGAGACGAACACCTCGGTCAGGCCCTGCTCGACCAGCTTGCGGATCAGGCGCGGGGTGAGCTTGGTGCCGGCCTCGGCGACCGTCTCGCCGGTGCTGGCGTCGATCAGATCGGTGGTCAGCTTCTGCCCGGTCATCCGCTGGCCGTTGAAGGCGGTCTTCCAGCCCCGGCCCGAGCGGTAGTACATCAGCTCGTTGTAGAAGTGGGCCAGGATCTGCTCCTGGTCCAGTCCCAGCGCGAGCAGCAGCGCCGTCACCGGCAGCTTGCGGCGGCGGTCGATGCGGACGTGCAGCAGGTCCTTGCTGTCGAACTCGAAGTCCAGCCAGGAGCCGCGATAGGGGATCACGCGGGCGGAGTAGAGATACTTGCCCGAGCTGTGGGTCTTGCCGCGGTCATGGTCGAAGAACACGCCCGGGCTGCGATGCATCTGCGAGACGATCACGCGCTCGGTGCCGTTGACCACGAACGTGCCGTTCTCGGTCATGAGCGGCATGTCGCCCATGTAGACGTCCTGCTCCTTGATGTCCCGGACGGAACGGGAGCCGGTCTCCTCGTCCACGTCCCAGACGATCAGGCGCAGGGTGACACGCAGCGGTGCGGCATAGGTCATGCCGCGCTGGTGGCACTCGTCGACGTCGTACTTGGGCTCTTCCAGCTCGTACTTGACGAAGTCCAGCGCAGCGCGATCGGCGAAGTCCTTGATCGGGAACACCGACCGGAACACTTCCTCGAGTCCGTGCAGGACCCGGTCCGCCTGGCGAACGTCGCGCTGCAGGAACGCCTCGTAGGACTGACGCTGGACCTCGATGAGGTTCGGCATCACGGCGATCTCGGGGATGCGACCGAAGCTCTTGCGGATCCGTCTGCGAGCGGTGAACGTCTGGGGCATGACGGGCCTTCGCTGATCGAAGCTGGAACGGGCTGGGGGGCGGGGGAACCTCCCAGCATATAGGAACTCAACCGGGAATTGCCACTGCGGTGGCAGTGCCGGCAGCGCCGAAAGCCGCCGGTGCGTGCACCGACGGCTCCGGACGAAAGGAAAAAGTCGCGACGCGACTGGAGATTACTTGATCTCCACGGTGGCGCCGGCGCCCTCGAGCTGAGCCTTGATCTTGGCGGCATCCTCCTTGGAGACGCCCTCCTTGACCGGCTTCGGCGCCGCCTCGACCAGATCCTTGGCCTCCTTGAGGCCCAGATTGGTGATCGCGCGGACCTCCTTGATCACGTTGATCTTCTGGGCACCGGCGCTGGCCAGGATCACGTCGAACTCGGTCTGCTCCTCGACGGGGGCAGCAGCGGCGGCAGCGCCACCGCCGGCGGCGACGGCGGCAACCGGGGCCGCGGCCGAGACGCCCCACTTCTCCTCGAGAAGCTTCGCCAGCTCGGCAGCCTCGAGAACGGTCAGGCTCGACAGGTCTTCGACGATCTGATGCAGGTTCGCCATAACGACATCCACTCCACTACACTCAAGCGCGGTCCTCATGGACCACAATGTTCACTGCAGGTCCGACAGGACCTCGGATCGAGCAGTCAGCCCTGCTCGCTCTTTGCATGAAGCAGACGGGCGAGCTGACCGCCCGGCGCCTGCAACACACCGACGAGACGCGACGCCGGCGTATTGATGATCGCGATGAGCTTCGCCCGCAGCTCGTCCAGGGACGGCAGCTCGGCGAGCGCCCTGACCTGGTCGGCCGACAGGAGCGACCCGGACAGGCCGCCGCCCACGATCTGAAGCTTCTCGTTCTTCTTGGCATACTCGACCGCCACCTTGGCGGCCGCCACCGGATCACGCGAATACGCGATCGCGGTCGGACCCTTGAAGAGCGGTTCCAGACCGGCAAAACCCGTTTCCGCAAGGGCGCGGACGGTCAGCCGGTTCTTGGTCACCCGGAAGGATGCACCCTGCTGGCGCATCTGCGCGCGCAACTGGGTGACTTCCGGAACGGTCATGCCGCGGTACTGGGTGACCACGACCACGCCGGTCTCATTGAATACAGCATTCAGGTCAGAAATGACCTGCGCTTTCTCAGCTCGAAGCACCAGAGCCTCCGATGCACTTGGTCCAGACAACCCCATAGGTCATCAAGACCGGGCTCGTTGTCTCAAAGGCGTGCGGCAAACGCACGCCGAACGGCACCGTCATCCCGACGACGGCGCTAGCGAGCCAGACAGTGCGTCTTGCTAGGCGCGGCAACATAAAGCGTCGCCCGCCGATTGCAAGAGGCCTTGTCGGCCCGATCCGCCGTTTACGCGAGGATGCCGCCGACCTCGAGCTTCACGCCCGGCCCCTGGGTGGAGCTCAGATGTGCGCGCTTGAGATAGGTGCCCTTCGCCCCGGCCGGCCGCGCCTTGGTGATCGCATCCACGATCGCCCGGACGTTGTCGACCAGCTGCTCCACCGGGAAGCTGGCCTTGCCCACGCCGGCGTGGACGATGCCCGCCTTCTCGACGCGGAACTGGACCTGGCCGCCCTTGGCGTCCTTGACCGCCTGGGTGACGTTCGGCGTCACCGTGCCGAGCTTGGGGTTCGGCATCAGGCCACGCGGACCGAGCACCCGGCCGAGCCGGCCGACCACGCCCATCATGTCCGGGGTGGCGATGCAGCGGTCGAAGTCGATGTGGCCGCCCTGGATCGCCTCGGCGAGGTCCTCGGCACCGACGATGTCCGCTCCGGCCGCCTTGGCCTCCTCGGCCTTGTCACCCCTGGCGAACACCGCGACCCGCAGGGTCTTGCCGGTGCCGTGCGGCAGGTTGACCGTGCCGCGGACCATCTGGTCGGCGTGGCGCGGGTCGACGCCCAGGTTCATCGAGATCTCGATCGTCTCGTCGAACTTGGCGGTCGCGTTGCTCTTGACCAGACCCACTGCCTCGTCGAGGCCGTAGAGCCTGGCGCGGTCGACGCTCTCGGCCGCCTTGCGCAGCCGCTTGCCCTTCGTCGCCATCGCTTACTCCGCCACCGCGATGCCCATGGACCGGGCCGAGCCGACGATCATCTTGGTCGCGGCGTCGAGGTCCTGGGCGTTGAGGTCCTTCATCTTCTTCTCGGCGATCTCGCGGCACTGGGCCATGGTCACCGAGCCGGCGTCGGCACCACGGCCCGGCGTCTTGCTCGCCGAGGTGATGTTGGCCGCCCGCTTGAGGAAGAAGGAGACCGGCGGGGTCTTGATGACGAAGGTGAAGGTACGGTCGCCGAACGCGGTGATGATCACCGGCAGCGGGGTACCGACCTCGACATTCTGCGTCTCTGCATTGAACTTCTTGCAGAAGTCCATGATGTTCAGGCCGCGCTGACCCAGAGCCGGGCCGATCGGCGGGCTCGGGTTGGCCTTGCCTGCGGGTACCTGCAGCTTGATGTACCCGGTGATTTTCTTCGCCAAACTGTCACTCCTGTAGCAGAAGCCTAGCGGTGCGAACGCCTAACCCGCACCGGGCCAGGCTCCCGCGGCGTTGCGGTCAGACCTTCTCGACCTGCCCGAACTCCAGATCGACCGGGGTCGCCCGGCCGAAGATCGAGACGGAGACCTTGAGGCGCTGCTTGGCCTCGTCGACCTCCTCGACCGTTCCGTTGAACGAGGCGAACGGCCCGTCCGCCACGCGAATCTGCTCGCCGATCATGAAGGCCACGGTGGCCTTGGGATGCTCGGTGCCTTCCTGGATCTGCTGGTGGATCCGCAGCGCCTCGGCTTCCGGGATCGACTGGGGACGGCCGCTGCCGCCCAGGAAGCCCGTGACCTTCGGGATGTTGCGCACCAGCGACCAGGTCTCGTCGTTGAGCTCCATCTTCACGAGCACGTAGCCCGGGAAGAACTTCTGCTCGGTCGGAACCTTCTTGCCGCGCCGGACCTCGATCACCTCCTGCATCGGGACCAGGATTTCCTCGAAGGCGTCGGCGAGCCCCTTCTGGGCGCTCTGCTCCTGGATCGCCTCGCGGACCTTCTTCTCGAAGCCGGAATAGACGTGGATGATGTACCACTTCTTCGACATCAGACCCCCAGGCCGAGGATCAGACGGATCGCGAACGAAATGATCTGATCGACGAGGAAGAAGAAGATCGCGGCGGCGGCCGACATCGCGAGCACGCTCGCGGTCGTGTAGAGGGTTTCCTTGCGCGACGGCCAGGTGACCCTGGCCATCTCCTGGCGCACTTCCCGCAGGAACTGCGCGGGCGACACTCTCACCATCCGTCGTCGGATCCCGTTCGAACTGCTAGATGCTGGCAGGAGCGGAGGGGCTCGAACCCCCAACCCCCGGTTTTGGAGACCGGTGCTCTACCAATTGAGCTACGCTCCTGCATCACCTCCCGCCGGAGCGGCCGCACGAGGCGGCCCAGCCGTGGCGAAGGGTACGCTCGCCGTTGCCGACCCGCGTGGGGCAGGCTCTTAGCGGCAACCTGGCGGGAGGGCAAGCGGTTGGAAGGGGTTCGGCCACAAGAACGTCACATGAGCGCCTCGTGGCCGACCTTGGCCGGATCCGATCCCTTCAGATCACTGGATGATGTTGGCGACGACGCCGGCACCGACGGTGCGGCCGCCCTCGCGGATGGCAAAGCGCAGGCCCTGCTCCATGGCGATGGGGGCAATCAGCGTCACCACCATGGTCACGTTGTCGCCCGGCATCACCATCTCGGTACCCGCCGGCAGCTCCACCGAGCCGGTCACGTCCGTGGTCCTAAAGTAGAACTGCGGCCGGTAGTTGCCGAAGAACGGCGTGTGCCGCCCACCCTCTTCCTTGGTGAGCACATAGGTCTCGGCCGTGAACTTGGTGTGCGGCGTGATCGAGCCGGGCTTGCACAGCACCTGGCCGCGCTCGACGTCGTCACGCTTGGTGCCGCGCAGCAAGACGCCCACATTGTCGCCCGCCTCGCCGCGGTCCAGCAGCTTGCGGAACATCTCCACGCCCGTGCAGGTCGTCTTGGTCGTGGGCTTGATGCCGACGATCTCGACTTCCTCGCCGACCTTGATCACGCCGCGCTCGACCCGGCCCGTCACCACCGTGCCGCGGCCCGAGATCGAGAACACGTCCTCGATCGGCATCAGGAACGGCTTGTCCACCGCCCGCTCCGGCTGCGGGATGTAGCTGTCCACCGCTTCCATCAGCTCGACGATCTTGGCCCGGCCGATCTCGTCGTCCTTGCCGTCGAGTGCCGCCAGCGCCGAGCCCTTGATGATCGGGATGTCGTCGCCCGGGAAGTTGTACTTGGAGAGCAGCTCACGCACCTCGAGCTCGACCAGCTCGAGCAGCTCCGGGTCGTCGACCATGTCGACCTTGTTCAAGAACACCACCAGCGCCGGCACGCCCACCTGGCGGGCCAGCAGGATGTGCTCGCGGGTCTGCGGCATCGGGCCGTCGGCCGCCGAGACCACCAGGATCGCGCCGTCCATCTGCGCCGCACCGGTGATCATGTTCTTCACGTAGTCGGCGTGGCCCGGGCAATCCACGTGCGCGTAATGGCGCTTCGCCGTCTCGTACTCGACATGCGACGTGTTGATCGTGATCCCGCGCGCCTTCTCCTCCGGCGCCTTGTCGATCTGGTCATACGCCGTGAACGCCGCACCACCCGCTTCCGCCAGGATCTTCGTGATCGCGGCCGTCAGCGTGGTCTTGCCATGATCCACGTGACCAATCGTGCCAATGTTCGCATGCGGCTTCGTCCGCTTGAACGTCTCTTTGGCCATGGCGGCAACTTATCCGGGGCTTTGGTGATTCGAGGTGGTGAGGCTCCGACGTGGAGCGGGCGACGGGGATCGAACCCGCACAACCAGCTTGGAAGGCTGGGACTCTACCATTGAGCTACGCCCGCGCCGCACGGAGGAAGCACTCGCACCGGAGCGAACCCCGGGGGCGGGATGGTGGAGGGGGTTGGATTTGAACCAACGTAGGCTGACGCCGGCAGATTTACAGTCTGCTGCCATTGACCACTCGGCCACCCCTCCGGTAGCCCTGCCCGCAAGCGAGAGCGGCCGGGTGGTAGACGTCCGAGCGACGCCTTGTCAATCGACTGCACCGAAAAATCGCGAGATTTCCGTTGAAGCGACGCCCAGCGGCCAAGAGCCCGACCATCCTGCTGTTCGGCCGCCACGCCGTGGCGGCCGCCCTGGCCAATCCCTTAAGGCGCGTCCGCCGCCTGCATCTCGGCGAGGCGGCCGCGCGCTCGTTCGAGATCCCGCGGGAGCGCGCGGGTCTGGAAGTGCGCAGAGCCGACGAGCGCGGCTTCGAGCTGCTGCTGGGGCGGGGTGCCGTCCATCAGGGAGTGGCGCTGGAGGTGGAGGCGCTGGCCCCGATCGATCCCGGCACCTTCCTGGACGAGAATCCGCAGGCACGCCGGATCGTGGCGGTCGACCAGGTCACCGACCCGCGTAACCTGGGCGCGATCCTGCGCTCCGCCGGAGCGTTCGGGGTGGACCTCGTCATCCTGCCCGAGCGGCATGCCGCTCCGCTGGACGGGGTCTGCGCCCGGGCGGCGGCGGGCGGGCTCGACCTCGTCCCGATCGCCCTGGTCGTGAACCTCGCGCGCAGCCTCACGGAGTTGAAGGAGCGCGGCTTCACCGTGGTGGGGCTGGCCGGCGAGGCGGAGGGCAGCCTCGATGCCGACCCGCCGGCGGAGCCCTGGGTGCTGGTGCTGGGCAGCGAGGGCGAAGGCATGCGCCGGCTGGTGCGGGAGCGCTGCGACCGGCTGGCGTCCCTGCCGATCGACCCGCGCATCGAGAGCCTGAACGTGTCGGTGGCAGCCGGCATCGCGCTCTGGGCACTGAGCCGCCCTGCCCGCTGAGATCATGCCGGCCACGCTTTTCACAGATCCTGCCGCGTGATCTAGTGTCGGGTACACACTGGCCGGGGGCAGGCTCATGGCGGACGGGATCGACGGGGTTCGGGCACTGCTGAGCGCGAAGGCGCGGCCGGTCGGCTGGACCGAGCGCCGTGCCCGGCTCGACGAGGTGGCATCCGTCGACCCGCCGGCACCGGACCTGGCGTTCACGCCCGCCCAGATCGGCGCGCTTCCCGCGGAATGGTCGCTAGCGCCGGGCAGCGATCCGGCCCGGGTGCTCCTGTACTTCCATGGCGGCGGTTACTGCTCGGGCTCGATCCGGAGCCACCGCGGCATGGTCGGCGCCACCGGCCGCGCCGCAGGCGTGCGAACGCTGGCCATCGGCTACCGGCTGGCCCCGGAGCACCCCTTCCCTGCCGCGCTCGACGATGCGCTGGCCGCCTACCGGTTCCTGCTCGCCGAAGGCTACCCGCCTGCCCGGATCGCACTCGGCGGCGACAGTGCCGGCGGCAACCTCGTGCTGGCCTGCATGCTGCGCCTGCGCAGCGAAGGCCTGCCGCTGCCCGCCTGCGGCTGGCTGGTATCGCCCTGGGTCGACCTGCGCATGACCGGCGAAAGCCTGGCCGGCAAGGCCGCGGTCGACCCGCTCATCCAGCGCGACTACCTCCAGGACCTGGCCCAGGCCTTCCTGGCCGGGCACGATCCAGACGATCCGCTGGTCTCGCCGCTCCGTGCCGATCTGGTCGGGCTGCCGCCGATGCTGGTCCAGGTCGGCTCGGCCGAGACCCTCCTGGACGACGCGGTGCGGATCACCCGCGCGCTCGGCGCCGCCGATGTCGAGGTGCGGCTGGAGATCTGGCCGCACATGATCCACGCCTGGCATCTCTGGGCAGCACGGCTGGCCGAGGGGCGGGCCGCGATCGCCGCTGCCGGCGGCTTCATCGCCGGCCGGCTGCATACCGACCCTGCCGAGACGCTTACCGAAACCGGCGGAGGCTGATAGAACTCCGCCGCGTGGGCCGGCGTAGCTCAGCTGGTAGAGCATCCGCCTTGTAAGCGGGAGGTCACGGGTTCGATCCCTGTCGCCGGCACCACTTCCCGTCCCGCCCCTGCTCCCGTCCTGCCCATGTGCCGGACCGGCTCCGATCTCACGAGCCCAGTGCCGCTGCTGTGAATTCCGCGGAAATCGCAGGGGTTGTCGTCGGTTTCTTTCTCACCCATCTTCGTCCCCGGCCGCCCGGGAGCCCCGGCAGCCAAAGGAAAACTGCAGATGTCATGCCGCCTGGGGCGGCTGGCCAGTTGAATGGAGCGGCGCGATGCGTCCACAGGATGCGCCCGTTGCCGACCGCCGACCCGTCCGCCGCGACCGCCCGGCGCGGTGGCTCGTTGCCGGGTTGCTGGCAGGCGCGGCGGTGGCGCTGACCGGTGCCGGCTGGTGGGGCTGGCAGCTCAAGACCGATCTGGCCCTGCGCGAGGCGACGATCGAGCAGCTCGCACGCCGCAACGAGGCGCTGCTAGATGCCCAGGCCCAGGCACAGAAGCTGGAAGCCCAAGTCGAGGCCCTGAGCCGTGCGTCGGATGACCAGCAGCGCACCATCGGCCTGCTGGCGGACCTGCAGGACGGCCGGCTCGACATGCCCGCCAACCTGCCGACCAAGATGGCGGATGCGGACGCGCGGCGCATGCAGGTCGCAGCCGCGCTGGAGCGCCTGTCGGCCAGGCATGGCTTCGCCCCGGCGGACGGGCACGCCGTTTCGGACCGGCTGACCGATGCGCTGGACCGGGCGCTGGCCGACCAGGCGGCCGCCGAGGTGACGGTACGCGCACTCGCCGCCAAGAGCGCCGCGCTGGCCAGCGAGCTGGACCAGAAGGACGCCGAGCTGGCCGCGACCAAGGAACAGTTCCAGACTTGGGTGAAGCAGCACTACGGCATGCTGCGCGGCGTGCTCAGGACGTCCGGCATGCGGGTCGATCCGCTCGTGGAGCAGGCGGAGGCGAAGCTCAGCGGCGAAGGCGGCCCCTACGTGCCGCTCTCCCTGACCGACCCGCGGGCCGGGCGCAGCACGCTGGTGCCGCTGCCGCCCGAGCTTGGCGAGGATGCCCGCGCCGTCGACCTCCTGAGCGGCATCCTCACTGCACTGCCGCTGGGCATGCCGGTGGCGGACGCGGAGACCCGCAGCGGCTTCGGCGTGCGCACGGACCCGTTCACCCGGCGCAAGGCGATGCATACCGGCCTGGACTTCACTCCGGGCTCCGACGGGCTGGCGGTCGCCAGCGGGCCGGGCCATGTGTCGTATGCCGGGCGGGCCGGCGCCTATGGCAATCTGGTCGAGATCGACCACGGCTTCGGCGTGACGACGCGCTATGCACATCTGGCCGGGATCGCGGTAAAGGTCGGCCAGCAGGTGACGCAGGGTACCGCCGTGGGCCGGATCGGCTCGACAGGCCGCAGCACCGGGCGGCATCTGCATTATGAGATCCGGGTCGACGGAGTGGCCGTCGATCCCGCCGACTTCCTGGAGGCGCGCGTGCGCTTGGCTCATGTTCTTTCGCAGGAATAGGCGCGCGAAGGAGGCTGCTGCCGCCGCCCGGGAAAGCACCGCCACCGGCACGGCCCTGATCCCGACGACCCCGCGCGGCGGCGTGCCCGCTTTGACCGGCAGCGGCCGGGGTGCGCCCACCATCCTGGGCTCCGACCTGATGATCACGGGCGACGTGACCGCCGATGGCCACCTCCTGATCGACGGCCGGATCCAGGGCGGGGTCGAGGCGCGCATGGTGACGCTCGGCCGCGACGGCGAGATCAACGGCCGGATCGAGGCCGACGAGGTCGTGCTGCACGGCCTGGTCCGCGGCAGCGTGCACGCCCGCCGGGTCCATCTGATCCGCGGCTGCCGGGTGTTCGCCGACATCCATCACGACGTGCTGCAGATCGATGAGGGTGCCTATCTGGAGGGTGCGATCCGGCGCCTGTCCGGCAGCGACGTCCTGACCGACCCGCTGGCAGCGCGCGAGCACGACGCCTGACCATCCCTGCCCTGCTTGCAATGATCTCGCCGTTCCTGATCGGCCTGCTGTTCGGCGTCGTCGCAGCACGCTCCCATTTCTGCACCATGGGCGCGCTGTCGGACTTCTTCCTGTTCGGCAGCACCAGGCGGCTGCGCAGCATCGCTTCGGCGCTCGCCGTGGCACTGGCCGGCACTGCGCTGCTGGCCTTCCTCGGCTGGCCGGTATTCGGGTCCGGTCAGAGCGAGCTGCCCTGGCTGGCGGCGTTGCTGGGGCCGCTTGCCTTCGGTGTCGGCATGACCCTGGCCGGCGGCTGCATCACCCGCAACCTGGTGCGCGCGGGCCTGGGCAGCGCCAAGGCGGGCCTCACCCTGCTCGTGGCGGGCCTGGTCGCCCTGGCCGTGACCGGCGGCATCCTCGCCGCCCCGGCCGACTGGCTGCGCCGGCCGGCGACGGTACTGTCCCTGCCGCCCGGCCTGCTGGCGGCCGCAGCGGCCCTGGCGGCACTGGCACTCGCCGCCTGGGTGCTGATGCCGGCGCGGGAGCGCGGCCGGGCCCGCCAGGACATCATCGCCGGCGCTCTGCTGGGCCTGACGGTCCCGCTCTGGCATCTCCTGGTGACGGCCGGCCCCCTGCCGCCGATGCCGTCCTTCATCCTGCCCCTCGGCGAACTGCTCGCCCGCTGGTCGTCGGGCCCCGGTGCCCATGCCGGGGCCATGCTCGTGCTCGGCACGCTGGCCGGGGCCGCCCTGCTGGGCCTGGTGCGGCGCAGCCACCGCTTCGAGGGGTTCGCGGATGCGGGCGACCTCCAGCGCCATCTCCTGGGTGGCCTGCTCATGGGCCTGGGGGGCGGGCTCGCCGGGGTTTGCAGCTTCGGCCTCGCCGTCTCCGGATCAGCCGCGTTGCTACCGGCCGCAATTCTCGGCACTGTCGCCCTGGCGGTCGGATGCCGGCAGACCCTGCGCGTCCTGGAAGGTCGTTCGTTCTTCAGCCGGTGACCCGGCCTGCGCGCAGCCATCTCGGGAATGGGGCCGCCCAGCGCCGAAACAGCGCCGGCGCCTGAGCCTGCTGGCCGGAACCGGGGGAGGTGAACGATGCACACGGTGCTGCTGGCCGGGCGGGCGGAGCATGCCAGCCGACTGCTCAGGGCCATGGCCAACGAGCACCGGCTGACCATCCTGTGCCGCATCGCCGCCAGGGAGCGCTCGGTGGGCGAGCTGGCCCGCCAGACCGGGCTCAGCCAGTCGGCGATCTCCCAGCACCTGGCCCGGCTGCGCCGGGAGAACGTGGTCCGCGCCCGCCGTGATGCCCAGACCGTCTGGTATTCCCTGGCCTCCAGCGAGGCCCGGGAGCTGATCGTGACATTGGGCCGGCTCTATGCTGGTGCCGGGCCGGACGAGCCGCCGGGCGGCCGGAGCGTCGAGTGAGCCGGGCTGCCCGCGCCGGCCTGGTGGTCGTGCTGGTCCTGCTGGCCGGTGGCCTCGCGGCCCGCGCAGCCGGGCTGGTCGCCGATCTGTCGCATCACCTGATCGCCATCACCACCGCGTTCACCGGCAGCGACGTGCTCCTGTTCGGGGCACTCGAGGAGACCGGCGGCGACGTCGTGGTGGTGGTGACCGGCCCGCGTACCAACCGGACGGTCCGGCAGCGCGAGCGCATGGCCGGGGTCTGGCTGCCGGGCGACGAGATGACGTTCACCGGCGTGCCGAGCTTCTATGCGGTGGCGGCGACCCGGCCGATCGAGAGCTTCACCACCCCGCCCTTGCGCGCGCGCCATGAGATGGGGGTGGAGGCACTGCGCCTGAGCCCGGTGGCCGCCTTCGACCCGCACCGGATCGCGCGCTTCCGCGAGGCGCTGATCGTCCTGCAGCAACGCAACGCCCTCTATCCCATCGCCACGGGCGAGGTGTCGATGCTGGGCGACCGGCTGTTCCGCACCACCCTGGCCTTCCCCGCCAACGTCGCGTCGGGCCCCTACCAGGTCCAGGTGCTGCGCGTGGTCGCCAACCAGGTCGTGGAGGCGCAGGCCAGCATCCTCACCGTTTCTAAGGTGGGGCTGGAGGCGGACCTCACCGACTTCGCGCAGCGCCACGGCCTATGGTACGGGCTTGCCACGCTCGTGCTGGCGATCACCGCGGGCTGGCTCGCCAATATCGCGTTCCGAAGGAGTTGAGCCCCATGGCCGACGAAGCCGACGCGCCCGACCCCCTGCTGGAGCGGGTCTTCCTGGTGGTGGCCGACGAGACCGAGGAAATGAGCAACGCCCTGCGCTTTGCCGGGCGCCGCGCCCAGCACTCGGGCGGCCGGGTGGCACTCCTGGCCGTGGTCGAGCCCAGCGACCTCGGCAACTGGCTGGGCGTGGGCCAGGTCATCGAGGACGACCAGCGCCGCGATGCCGAGACCCTACTGCACCGGATGGCCGAGGAGGCCTACCGGATGACCGGCAAGATGCCGATCCTCCATCTGCGCGAGGGCGACCGGCGCGAGGAGGTGGTCAAGCTGCTCCAGGAGGACCGGACCATCTCGCTGCTGGTGCTGGGCACCGCCAAGGGCAGCTCGCCCGGCCCGATCGTCACCTATCTGATGTCGCACCTGGGCAGCAGCATCCGCATCCCCGTCACCCTGGTGCCGGGCGACCTCACGCCCGAGGAGATCGACCAGGTCACCTAGAGCCGCGCGAGGCCCAGCTGGTGCCAGCCGAGCACCGCCGGGCCCGGCAGGAGGCGGCCGGCCACCTGCCGCTCGATCCGAAAGCCTGCGGCCTCGATCAGCTGCTCGTGCGGGCGGTCCAGGCGGCAGCCGCCGGCCACGCGCCGCCATGCCGGGGTGAGCCGGCGCTGCCAGCGGGCGGTGGCAGGATCCGGGCACAACCCATGTTCACAGTAGCAGAGCAGGCCGCCCGGCCGCAGCACCCGGCGCAGCTCGGCCAGCGCCCGCTCCGGGTCGTCCACCGAGCACAAGGTCCAGGTCGAGACGGCGACGTCCACCGACTGGTCGGCGATCGGCAGGTTCTCGGCGCGGCCCTGGCGCAGATGGACCGGGAACGCCATCCAGGCGGCGCGCCGGTGCGCCCGGCGCAGCAGCGGCATGGACGGGTCGACCCCGATCACGCTTTCCAGCGACCGCGGATAATAGCCGAGGTTCAGGCCGGAGCCGATCCCGATCTCCAGCACCCGGCCGAACGCGGGGGCCGTGGCCTTGGCGCGCAGCCGGCCGAACATGCTGCGGGCCATCACCCGGTCGAGCACCGGCGGCAGGATCGAATGGTCCCAGAAATGCAGGCTGGATGCCAAGCGTTCCTCCGGGGAATCTGCAGGTCTCAAGCCAGACACGACAGCAATGCGGGCGTCCAGTGCCAGATGCGCGCGCCCCCTTGAACATCCGCCGGCTGTGCCCAATGTCAGCCGCGTTGGGTCCGGGCCCCTCTGGCAGCCGTCCTTGCGGCTGTGATGTCGGACTGCCTTTGCTGGCAGGCCGTCATCCGGTCTGTCGCAAGAGACGGACACAGATATGGATCTCGCACTCCTCGTCGCCACGCCCGTCATGGGCAAGCCAGCCTGGATGTGGCTGTTCTTCCTCGGCATCGTCCTGACCATCCTCGTGCTCGATCTGGGCGTGCTGCACCGCAAGCAGCGCGAGATCGGGGTCAGGGAATCGATGCTGCTCTCCGCCGGCTACATGGGTCTGGCCGGCCTGTTCGGCCTCTACGTGCTCTGGCAGATGGGCGGCAATGCCGCCGCCGAGTTCTATACCGGCTACCTGGTCGAGTGGAGCCTCTCGCTCGACAACGTCTTCGTCATCTCCCTGATCTTCACCTATTTCCACATCCCCAGGATCTACCAGCATCGGGTGCTGTTCTGGGGGATCATCGGCGTGATCGTCATGCGCGGCACGATGATCTTCCTGGGCGCGGCCCTGGTCCGGGAATTCGACTGGGTGATGTACCTGTTCGGCGCGTTCCTCCTGCTCACCGGCGTCAAGCTGCTGGTCTCGGTGGACAGCCAGCCGGACATCGCCAACAACCCGGTGCTGAAGATCACCCGCCGGCTGTTCCGGGTCACCGACCAGCTCGACGGCAACCATTTCTTCACCAAGGCCGCCCACCCGCGCACCGGCCAGCTCGTCAGCTACGCCACGCCGCTGTTCATGGCGCTGGTGATGATCGAGTTCGTCGACCTCGTGTTCGCGGTGGATTCGGTGCCGGCGATCTTCGCCATCACCGACGACCCCTTCATCATCTACACGAGCAACATCTTCGCCGTGCTGGGCCTGCGCTCGCTCTACTTCGCGCTGGCGGCGATGATCCATCGCTTCCACTACCTGAAGTATGCGCTGGCCCTGGTGTTGATCTTCATCGGCGGCAAGATCTTCTACACCCAGATCTGGGGCAAGCTGCCGCCGGTCATTTCGCTCAGCGTCACCTTCGGCATCCTGGCCGCGGGCGTGGCCTATTCGCTCTACCGGACCAGCCGCGAGCCGGCGGTCGTCCAGGATGACGCGCCCGACGCCCTTCCGGCGGGCGGCCGGACCCAGTAGACCGGTCACCGCGACACCACCCTCCGGTCCTGCCGGTGGGTGGTGTCGCGGCAATGACCCGCCGCCGGTCCGGCGGGCACGGTAAAGTGGTGACTCAGCGACATGGCAATGGCGGCAAGCGCGCCGGCATCGTCCGATCTGAAGGTGATCGGGCTGATCGGCACGGGGCATTTCGCCTCGCACTTCTACCATCTGGTGCTGCCGCCCTTGTTCCCGCTGCTCCGGACGGAGCTCGGGGCGAGCTGGGCCGAACTCGGCCTGCTGAGTTCGGTGTTCTTCGCCGCCTCGGGCCTGTCCCAGGCGCCCGCCGGCTTCCTGGTCGACCGGTTCGGGGCGCACCGCATCCTGATCCTGGGCCTGGCCCTGCTCACCGTCTCGATCGGCCTGATGGGCCTGATGCCCGGCTGGGCGGCGCTGATCCCGCTGGCAGCGCTGGCCGGCATCGGCAACAGCGTGTTCCACCCGGCGGACTATGCGATCCTGGGCAAGCGGGTGCGGCCCGAGCGGATGGGCCGGGCCTTCTCGGTGCACACGATCGGCGGCACGCTCGGCTGGGCGGCCGCCCCGGTATTCGTCACCCTGCTGGCCACCAGCTTCGGCTGGCGGGTGGCGCTGGTCGGCGCCGCCGTGCCGGGCCTGCTGATCCTGGCGGCCCTGCTGGCATCACGCCCGGACATCGCGATCCCGACCGGCCACGAGCAGGCACGGGCGAGCGGCGCCGCCCCGCAGGGCTCGCTGCTCGGCACCCTGTTCGGCCGGGCGATCCTGGGTTGCTTCCTGTTCTTCGCACTGCAGTCGATCGCCATGATCGCCCTGCAGGGCTTCCTGCCCGCGACGCTGGTCCAGCTCCACGGCGTGCCGCTGGTGCTGGGCACCACCGCGGTGACCACGTTCATCCTGGGTAGTGCGGTCGGTACGGGCATTGGCGGCCTGCTCGCGGACCGCTCGGGCCGGCAGGACTGGCTGATGAGCGGGGGCCTCGGCATCGGTGCCGTCTGCATGCTGGCCGTGGGCTTCCTGCCACTGAACGACGCGATGCTGCTGGCCCTGGTCGCGGTGGCCGGGGCCGCGGTCGGCGCCACCACCCCGTCGCGCGACCTGATGGTGCGGGCGGCGGCCCCGGTGGGCTCGACCGGCAAGGTGTTCGGCTTCGCCTATTCCGGGCTGGACCTGGGCGCCACCTTCGCGCCGACCCTGGTGGGCCTGCTCCTGGACCGCGGCCAGCCGCAGCTCGTGATGGTCATGGCGGCGGTCGCCACCTTCCTGTCGATCCTGGTGACCTGGCTGATCACCAGTGCCAGCCAGGCGAAGCCGGCCGGCGCCGCCTGAGGGCGAAGCCGGCCGCTCCCGGTATCAGCCGACGATCTCGATGCCGGAGAAGAAGAACGCGATCTCGGTCGCCGCATTCTCGGGGCTGTCCGAGCCGTGCGCCGAGTTGGCCTCGATCGATTCGGCGAACAGCTTGCGGATGGTGCCCTCGGCGGCGTTGGCCGGGTTGGTGGCGCCCATGATCTCGCGATAGCGCGCCACCCCGTTCTCGCCTTCCAGGACCTGCACGACCACCGGGCCGCTGGTCATGAACTCGACCAGCGAGGCGAAGAAGGGCCGCTCCTTGTGCACGGCGTAGAAGCCCTCGGCCTGGGCCTTGGACAGGCGCAGCCGCTTCTGGGCGACGATGCGCAGGCCGCCCTTCTCGATGACGTCGTTGATGGCGCCGGTCAGGTTGCGCCGGGTGGCATCCGGCTTGATGATGGAGAAGGTGCGCTCGAGAGCCATGGGAAATCCCATCCGATGCGAAAGGAAACGGTGTCGGGCCGCGCCTTTAGCAGCCCGCCGGCCCGCTGACCACCACCAGGGCTCAGCCTTCCTCGCTGGCTTTTTCCCAGGCACCCCGCTCGGTCTGCCGCCAGTAGACCAGCCGGTGGCCGGCCTCCCGCCGGGCCCGCCAGCGCGCCCGCGCCGCGGCCACCTCGTCCTCGTTGCCGCCGTCGAACAGGTCCAGCACCCGCGCAAAGCTCGCGAGGTCGTCGTCCGCTGCCTGGTCGACCAGCACCAGCAGCGTCGCCCCGTTCGGGTTCTCCACCTGCTCGGTCAGCCAGATCGGCTGCAGCGGGGCGTTGCCGTCGGCACGGCACCCGTGCGGCAGCCAGGAATCAGGCCGGTAGACCCACAAATGCCGGTCCAGCGCGTCGACCCGCTCCCGCGAGCCGGCCCGCAGCACGATGCGCATACCGGCGGCATGGGCCTTTTCCAGGAGGCGCGGCAGCGCCTCCTCCAGGCTGGAGCGGGTGAGGTGATAGAAGCCGACCTCGCTCAGCGCGCCTCGCCCTCGTAGGAGCGTGCCAGCGCGTCGAGCAGGCGCACGCCGAACCCGGTCGCCCCCTTGGCCGAGAGCGGCAGGTCGCGGCTGCTCCACACCGTGCCGGCCACGTCCAGATGCGCCCAGGGCACGCCGTTCACGAACTGCTCGATGAACACCGCGCCGGCCGTGCTGCCGGCCTGGCGGGCGCGCCCGGTGTTCTTGATGTCGGCGATCTCGGACTTGATGTGCTTGGCGTAGGCCTTGCCGAGCGGCAGGCGCCAGAGCGTCTCGCCGGTCTCCTCGCCCAGCTTGGTGAGCCGGGCCGCCAGTTCCTCGTCATTGCTGAAGAGGCCGGCATGCTCATGGCCCAGCGCCACGATCACCGCCCCGGTCAGCGTCGCCAGGTCGACGATCAGCCGCGGCTTGAACCGGTCCTGGGTGTACCAGATCGCGTCCGCCAGCACGAGCCGGCCCTCGGCGTCGGTGTTGATCACCTCGATCGTGGTCCCCGACATGGCAGTCACCACGTCGCCCGGCCGCTGGGCGTTTCCATCCGGCATGTTCTCGACCAGGCCCAGCACGCCCACCACGTCGACCGGGGCCTTGCGCCTGGCCAGCACCTCCATGGCGCCCAGCACCGCACCGGCGCCGGCCATGTCGAACTTCATGTCCTCCATGCCGGCGCTGGGCTTGATCGAGATGCCGCCCGTGTCGAAGCACACGCCCTTGCCGACGAAGGCGAGCGGGCTGCCCTTGCCGCCCCCGCCGTTCCAGCGGATCACCACCAGCCGCGGTTCGCGGCGGCTGCCGCGTGCCACGCCCAGGATGGCGCCCATGCCGAGCCGGCTCATCGCCGCCTCGTCCAGCACCTCGACCTCCAGGCCCAGGTCGCGCAGCTTCAGGGCTTCCTCGGCGAAGCTCTCGGGATGGAGCACGTTGGCGGGCTCGGTCACCAGCGCCCGGGCATGGTTCACCCCGGCGATCACCGCATCCACGCCGGCCAGTGCCTGCCCGGCCTGCCGCTCGTCCCCCACCGCGACCGCCAGCCGGTCGGGCCCCCGTGCCGGCTCGTCCTCCTCGCTGCGCTTGTACTTGTCGAACCGCCAGGAGCGCAGGCGCAGCCCGGTCAAGAGGGCCATCTGCACCTGGTCGGCCGGCAGCGGCAGCTCGATCCCGTCCGGCGAGGCCAGCGTCACCAGCCCGCCCTCGACCTTGGCCAGCGCATTCCACAGGCTGCCGCCCAGATGCTCCAGCTCCAGCCGGCCGAGTTCCTCGCGGCCGATCCCTAAGAGCCAGACCCGCTCCAGCCCGGTGCCGGCCGGGAACGGCAGCTCCAGGATGGCGCCATGCTTCCAGCGCCGCCCGGCTGCCTCGATCACACGCCGGACCAGCCCGCCGGTCTGCTCGTCCAGGCTGGCCGCCGCCGCACCGATCGCGTCGCCGGTGCCGACCGGCACCACCACCCGGCCGGTGGTCGGCAGCTCGGGGCGCTCCAGGGTCACGTCCATCGCTCGAAGTCCTCGCGTCAGGCAACCGGGCCTTGGCCGGCCAAACTCAGGTGGGTGTACCATCGACCGGCGCCGAGATGGGCGTCTATGATGCCGCCCATGCCTGTCTATGCGCGCTACCTGCTGTCCCAACTGGCCATCCCCACCGCGGTGGCCGTGATCGCCGTCGCAGGTGCGGTCTGGCTGTCGCAATCGTTGCGGCTGTTCGACCTGATCGTCAACAAGGGCCTGCCGGTCACCACCTTCCTGTGGCTGACGGCCCTCCTGTTCCCCTCGCTCCTGCTGGTGGTGCTGCCGCTGGCGCTACTGGCCGCGACCATCTTCACCTATGCGCGCTTATGGAACGACAGCGAGCTGATCGCGCTCAAGGCATCCGGCCGCTCCGATTTCGAGCTGGCCAAGCCGGCGCTCTACCTGGCGCTCGGGGTGACGCTGCTCTGCTACCTGACCTCGCTCGTGCTGATGCCGGCGGGTGCCCGGGCGTTCAAGGACCTCGAGCACGAGATCCGCAACAGCTACACCTTCGTGCTGCTGCAGGAAGGCGTGTTCAACCAGCCGGCCCCCGGCATCACCGTCTATGTGGACAAGCGCCAGCCGGACGGCTCGCTGACCGGCCTGCTGGTGGACGACGCGCGGGATCCCGAGGCCCCCTCCACCATCACCTCCGAACGCGGCGTGCTGGTGACGGTGGGCGACGAGCCGCGCCTGGTCCTGGAGCGGGGCACCCGGCAGGAGCGGGAGCCGGACGGGCGGGTCTCGGCCCTTCATTTCGATGCCTACACGGTCGACCTCACCACCTTGTCGGAGGAGGACGACGCCTATCGCTGGCGCAAGCCCAAGGAGCGCTATCTCGACGAGCTGCTCTGGCCGGCCGACGACATCGACGACCAGAAGAACTACAACCGGCTGGTGTCGGCCGCCCATGACCGGCTGACCAGCCCGATGGCGCCGCTGGTCCTGGTGGCGATCGCCTTGGCGGTGCTCCTGCCGGCCGACCTCGACCGGCGCGGCCACGGCAAGCGGATCGCATTCGCGATCCTGCTGGCGACGGTCCAGCAGGTCGTCCAGCTCGCGGTGACCAGCTTCTCCATCAGCTCGCTGGCCTTCGTGCCGCTGTTCTACCTGGCGCAGATCGTCCCGCTGGTCCTGGCCTTCCTGGTGCTCACCGGCCGGCTGCGCCGACGGCGGCCACGGCGCATGGCCGCCCCGGCCGAGCTGCCCAGCCGGGAGGTAATGCGTGCGGGAGCTTGAACAGGCGGCGGCCGGCCCGCTCCTGCCGGCGCGCCGCCGCCGCTGGCGGTTCTCCTGGACATTCGCCCGCTATCTCGGCCGGGCCCTGATCTCATCGGTGCTGACGGTCACGCTGGGCCTGGTCGTGCTGGTCCTGCTGTTCGACGCGATCGAGCAGCTGCGCCGCTCCGGCACGCGGGAGGAAGGCGGCTTTGCCGAGGCGATCGAGCTGGCGCTCTGGCACGCGCCATCCACCGCCCAGCAGCTCCTGCCGTTCACCATGCTGTTCGCGGCGATGCTCACCTTCCGGCGGATGTCGCGGACCAACGAGCTGGTGGCGGCCCGGGCGGCCGGCATCTCGATCTGGCAGTTCCTGATGCCGGTCTGGCTGATCGCCGCCGTGCTGGGCACGATCAGCGTCACCGTGCTGAACCCGATCAGCACCATCCTCTATGCCCGCTACGAGGCGCAGTCCGATCTCCTGGACGATGGCGAGCTCGATCGGATGGAGGTCGCCGGCGGCGGGCTGTGGCTGCGCCAGGCCCTGGACGGCCAGCCGATCGTCTTCCACGCGCGTGGCGTGGCGGACAGCCAGACGATGAGCCTGACCGACGTGACCATCTTCCTCCTGGACCAAGCCGGCGGCTATGCCGGGCGGATCGACGCGCCCGGCGCCCGGCTGACGGACGGGTTCTGGGAGCTGCAGGACGCGGTGACCACGCGGCCGAACGGCCAGGTCGAGCGCGACGCGGTTCTGCAGGTCCCGACCAACCTGACGCTGGAGCGCATCCATGGCGGGCTGGCCCAGCCGGAGACGATCTCGTTCTGGGAGCTGCCCGGCTACATCGCCACGCTGCGCTCGATCGGCCTGCCGGTGCGCGCCCATGTGGTGCACTACCAGAACCTGCTCGCCACGCCGCTCATGTTCGCGGCGATGCTCCTGATCGGCACCGTGTTCTCCCTGCGCTTCGCCCGGCGCGGCGGCACGCTCGTGTTCGTGGCGATGGGCATCGCCTCGGGCTTCGTTTTCTTCGTGTTCGCCAATGTCGTGCTGGCGGTGGGGCTTTCGGGTCGGCTACCAGCGGAGCTGGCCGCATGGACCCCGGCGGTCGTGGCGATCCTGCTGGGTCTCGCCCTTCTGTTCCACACCGAGGACGGTTGAGCGTCGGATGAATTTTGCGCGTCGCCTGCAGCCGGCCTTGCTGGCCGCCACCATGCTTTGCAGTCTCGCCCTCGCCGCCCAGGCGCAGGACCAGGCCCCGCCGGAGGTCCTGCTGACCGCCGACCGGCTGGATTTCCAGCAGCGGGACAACCTGATCGCCGCCGAGGGCGACGTACAGATCGACCGCGACGGGCGGACCCTGCTCGCGGACAAGGTGACCTGGGACCGCAACACCGACATCGTCATCGCCGAGGGCAACGTCGTCCTGATCAGCGAGGAAGGCGAGACCGTGTTCGGCGACAAGGTCGAGCTGTCCGACAGCCTGCGCGCCGGCTTCATCCAGCAGGCGAGCGTGCTGCTGGCCGACGACAGCCGGCTGGTCGCCCGCCGTGCGGTGCGCTCAGGGGGCAACCGGACCGAGCTGGATCGTGCGGTCTACAGCCCCTGCCCCTTGTGCGACGACCCGGACAGCTCGCCGCTCTGGCAGATCAAGAGCCGCAAGGTGACCCACGACCAGGTCGCCAAGGACGTCATCTACGAGGACGCGACCTTCGACCTGTTCGGCATCCCGGTCATGTACCTGCCGCGCTTCAGCCACCCTGACCCGTCGGTGGACCGCAGGTCCGGCTTCCTCCAGCCGAGCTTCGGCAGCCGCACCGGGCTCGGCGCCTTCATCCAGGTCCCGTACTACTACGTGATCTCGCCGTCCGAGGACGTCACGATCGCGCCGCTGGTCACCACGGAGCAGGGCGTGGCGCTGTTCGGCGAGTACCGGCGGATGGACCGGTTCGGGCCGACCGAGCTCGAGGGCAGCGCCACCTATGCCGACCGCTATGCCGGCAGCAACGGCACCCGCACCGAGAAGGATTTCCGCGGCCACTTCCAGGGTACCGGCCGCTATGTGTTCGAGGACGGCTATGGCGGCGGCTTCGATGCCTTTTTGGCCTCGGACGACACCTATCTGCGCCGCTACGACATCGACGACGAGAACCTGCTGGTGAACCGGCCCTGGGTGGACCGGGCCTGGGACACGAATTACGGCGTGCTGGATGCCTTCTACTTCCAGGGCCTGCTGCAGTCGGACGACCCCGGCCTGACCCCGTTCGTGCTGCCGCGCGGCCAGTTGCGCTGGTCCACGCCGACCAACGGCTCCTGGGGCGGCTTCTACGACGTCGACACCTCGGTGCTGGCCCTTACCCGCAGCGACGGGCTGGACACGCGCCGGCTGTCCGGCCGGCTCGGCTGGAGCAAGCCGATGGTCGGGCGGTTCGGCGACGTGCTGCGCTTTTCCGCCTCGATGCGGGCGGACGGCTACCAGACCGAGGGTGACCCGGAGACCTTCTCCGACAATGGCGGCAGCAACACCACCGGCCGGCTCTATCCGCTGCTCTCGGCCGAGTGGAGCCTGCCGCTGATCAGGACGACCGAGAGCGGCTGGCAGCACCTGCTGGAGCCGGTGCTGGTCGGCCACTGGTCGCCCTATGGCGGCAACCCGGAAGACATCCCCAACGAGGACAGCCAGTCCTTCGACCTGGACGACACCAACATCTTCCAGGCCAACCGCTTCACCGGCCTGGACCGGGTGGAGGGCGGCCCGCGCGGCGCCTACGGCCTGCGCTTCGGCTCGTTCTCGCCGGAGACCTTCCGGGTCTCGGGCATGCTCGGCCAGTCCTGGCGCCTCAAGGACGACAGCACGTTCGAACCCGGCACCGGCCTGGACGAGAACTTCTCCGACTTCGTCGGCCGGATCGAGATGCACCCGGCCCAGTGGCTGAACCTGTCCTACCGGTTCCGGGTCGACGACGAGCTGAAGGAGATGACCAAGAACGACCTCCTGGCCTCGTTCAACTGGCGGCGCTTCGGCCTGGGCGTGGGCTATCTCAGCCTGACCGACGACCCCGATCTCGAGAACGTCCAGGAGCGCAAGGAGCTGACCGCCACCGTGCGCGCCGGGATCACCGACAGCTTCTCCCTCTCGGCGGGCGTGCGCCAGGACCTGGTCGCGGACGAGCCGGTGACCTATGCGGTCGGGTTCGTCTACAATCACCCCTGTCTCGTACTGGTCGCCGGCCTCGAACGCGACTACACGGAGGATCGTGACGCCGGGCCGGCAACGACGCTGCTATTCCGCGTGACGCTGAAGAATCTCGGCGAGTTCGGCGGCCGGACCAGCCTCACCGGAGGCGGCACCAGCTGAACCGCCACCGAGCAACCCCGCGGTGATAAAAAACGGCATGATCGCACCCCTTACCCGCGCTGCCCTCCTTTCCCTGGCACTGCTGGGCAGCGCGGCCACCCTGCCGGGCGAGGCAGCCGCGGCCGGCCGGATCGTCGCCGTGGTCGAGGACCAGGTCATCTCCACGGGTGACCTGGAGGACCGGGTGTCACTGGCGCTGGTGTCCTCGGGCCTGGCGAACACGCCGGAGAACCGCGACCGGCTGCGCCCGCAGGTGCTGCGCCTGTTCATCGACGAGACCCTGCAGCGCCTGGAGGCGCAGCGGCTGGGGTTGACCGCCACGCCCGACGAGATCAGCCAGACCCTGGCGAACATCGCCGAGCGCAACACCATGACCATGGACCAGCTCGACGAGTTCCTGCGCGGGCAGGGTGCCAGCCTCCTGACCCTGAAGCGCCAGGTCGAGGCCCAGATCCTGTGGGCCAAGGTGGTGGGCCAGCAGCTCCGGCCGCGGGTGCGCATCGGCCCCGACCAGGTGGACCTCGCGATCCGCGAGGCGGAGCGGGCACGCAACGAGCCGCAATGGCTCCTGGCGGAGATCACCCTGCCGGTGACCGAGACCGACCAGGACAGCCAGGTGCGCGCGGATGCGGAGGAGCTGGTCGACGCGCTGAACAAGGGCGCCTCCTTCGCGGCGCTGGCGCGCGAGTTCTCGGCCTCGTCCACGGCCGCGGCCGGCGGTGACCTGGGCTGGGTGCGGCCATCGGGGCTGACCGAGGAGACCCGCACCATCGTCGCCGACATGGGCGTGGGCGACATCCAGGGCCCGGTCCGGACCAATGCGGGCTGGCAGATCTTCATGATGCGCGCCCGGCGTGCCGCCGGCGAGAACGCCGAGGTGGAGATGCCCCCGCCCCCGCCGCCGCCGGCCCCGGCCCGGCCGGCCATCCCGCCGGACCGGGTCCATCTGGCCCAGTACGTCATCCCGGTGCCGGAAGATGCCGGCGAGGCGGAGCGGAACAAGCTGCTCGAGCAGGCGGTGGGCTACCAGAACCGCTTCAAGTCCTGCAGCAGCCTGGAGGCGGCGGCCGCGGAATCGGGCGGCGAAGGCAGCGGCGATCTCGGCTGGCTCGATGTCGCCGACCTGCCGCAGGTGCTGACGCAGCTCGTCAGCAACCTGCCGAACAACCGGCTGAGCCCGCCACTTACCGGGCCGGCCGGCATCCAGCTCATCATGGTCTGCGACCGGGAGGGCGGCCAGCTCCCGCGCGCGGCCGAGGCGCCGCGGCCGGTCCAGCCCACCCCGCCGCCCCCGCCGCTGCCGTCCATGGACCGCGAATCGGTGCAGCGCCGCCTGGAAGCGCAGCAGCTCGACCGGCTGGCCGACCGCTACCTGCGCGACCTGCGCCGCGACGCCTATGTCGACCTGAGGGCATGAGCCTGCCGGGCCCGGCCGAGATCCTGAAAAGGTCCGGCCACCGCGCCGACAAGCGCCTGGGCCAGCACTTCCTGCTCGATCCCTCCATCCTGGACCGGATCGTCGCCGCGGCGGGTGACCTCGGGGGCCGCACCGTGCTGGAGATCGGCCCCGGGCCGGGGGGCCTGACCGGTGCGATCCTGCGCGCCGGTGCCGGACGGCTGGTGGCGGTCGAGCGCGACCCGCGCTGGATCCAGGCGCTGGCACCGCTGGTGGAGGCTGCCGACGGGCGGCTGCAGGTGGTGGCCGGCGACGCGCTGGCCTTCGACGCCGCCGCGCTCGAGCCTTTGCCGGCGCTGGTGGTGGCGAACCTGCCCTACAACATCTCCACCCCGCTCCTCTTCCACCTCCTGGCCCAGCGGCGGCATTTCCAGCGTCTGGTGCTGATGTTCCAGAAGGAGGTGGCCGAGCGGCTGGCGGCGAAGCCCGACAGCGAGGGCTGGGGGCGGCTGGCGGCCATGACCCAGTGGGCCTGCCGGGTCGAGTACCTGTTCCGCCTGCCCAAGGGCGCCTTCAGCCCGCCGCCGGAAGTGGAATCGGCGGTGGTGCGGCTGACCCCGCGCGCAGCACCGGAGCATCCCTGCGACGAGCGGCGCCTCGGCAGCGTGCTCGCGGCCGCGTTCGGCCAGCGGCGCAAGATGCTGCGCCAGAGCCTGAAGCCGCTGGTCAGGGACCCGGTGCCACTCCTGGAGGGCCTGGGGATCGACCCGACCCGGCGCGCGGAAACGCTGGACCTGGCCGAATTCACCCGGATCACGAACGCGCTGGACGGCGTCTAGGCCAACCCTGTGCCCGAGCGGCGGAACTGCTCGACGAACTCCGCCAAGCCCAGATTACGCCGGCGCTTCAGCCGCTCGGCGATCAGGATGCCGGTGAGCGCGCGCATGCTGGTTTCGAGGTCGTGGTTCACGATCACATAGTCGTATTCGGCCCAATGGGTGACGTCGTTGGCGACCTGGGCCAGCCGATGGCGCACCACTTCCTCCGGGTCCTGGGCGCGCGAGCGCAGCCGCCGCTCCAGCTCGGCCATGGTCGGCGGCAGGATGAAGATGCCGACCAGATCCTGCTCGGCCGCCAGACGAAGCTGCTGGGCGCCCTGCCAGTCGATGTCGAACAGCACGTCCTTGCCGGCGGCCAGCGCCAGCTCCACCGCCGGGCGCGGCGTGCCGTAGCTGTAGCCATAGACATGGGCATGCTCGAGCAGCTCGCCGCGCTCCACCATGCTCCCGAACTGGTCCTTGTCGATGAAATGGTAGTGGACGCCGTCCACCTCGCCGGGGCGGGGCGGCCGCGTGGTCACCGAGACCGACAGGGACACGTCCGGGTCGCGCTCCAGCAGCGTGCGCGTGAGCGTGGTCTTGCCCGCACCCGAGGGCGAGGAGACGACCAGCATGACCCCGCGCCGGCGGATCACGGGTGAGGTGGTGGTCATCGCTCAGGCTCTCCGGTAGTGCAGCGCCCGGAGGTCTATCGGCAGGCACCGGATCATCCAAGGGGACTGGACCATGCACCGGCTGATCACGGGCGCTTCCAGCGGGATCGGCCGCGCACTCGTGGCGCGCTGGGCACGGCCCGGCACGCTGCTCTCCCTCCAGGGCCGCGACCGGGCCCGGCTGGAGGAGGTGGCGGCCGCCGCAATGCAGGCCGGCGCGGACGTCGACATCCGCAGCGTGGACGTGCGCGACACGGGCGCACTGGCCGCCTGGGCCAGCGAGCGTGACGCGGCCCGCCCGGTCGACATGGTGGTGGCCAATGCCGGGATCGCCGGCAATCCCGGGGTGAGCGGTGCCGAGATCATGGCGGTGAACGCGGTCGGCAAGATCGCCACGGTCGAGCCGCTCCTGCCGCGCATGAGGGCGCGCGGCCGCGGCCATGTCGTGCTGGTGAGCTCGCTGGCCTCGTTCCTGGCCTCGCCCACCGGGCCCGCCTATGCCGCCAGCAAGGCCGCGGTACGTCGCTACGGCGAGGGGCTGCGCCCGCGGCTGGCGCGGGACGGGGTGCGGCTGAGCGTGGTCTGCCCGGGCTTCGTCGACACGCCGCTCACGCGGGTGAACCGCTTCCCCATGCCGTTCCTGATGGATGCAGGGCGCGCCGCGGAGATCATCGACGCGGGCCTCGAGGCCGGCCGGGCGCGCATCGCCTTCCCGCTGCCGACCTATCTCCTGGCGCGGTTCATGGGCCTCATGCCCGCCGCACTGCGCGACCCGATCCTGATGCGCCAGACGCCGAAGGAGTAGCGCCGCTCACTGCTGGGAGCGCTGGAATGCCCGCCACTTGCGAACATTGGCATTGTGCTCCTGGAGCGTACGGCCGAACGCATGCCCGCCGCCGCCATCGGCCACGAAGTAGAGATAATCGGTGTCGGCCGGGTTCACCGCCGCTTCCAGGGCGGCGCGCCCCGGCAGGGCGATCGGCCCGGGCGGCAGGCCGGCACGCTGGTAGGTGTTGTAGTCGTCGTCGAGCTTGAGGTCGGCGCGGGTCAAGGGCCGGCCGAGGTCAGACAGGCCCTTGGTCAGCGCGTAGATCACGGTGGGGTCGGCCTGGAGGGGCATGCCCCGGCGCAGCCGGTTCACATAGACGCTCGCCACCGTCCGGTACTCGTCGGCGAGCGCCGTTTCCTTCTCGATGATGGAGGCGAGCGTCACCGCCTCCTCCAGCGTGTCGAACGGCAGGTCCTCGGCGCGGTTCGCCCAGATCTCCTCCTGGGCCTTGCGCATCGCCGCCACCATGCGCTCCGCCACCGCGCGCCGTTCCTCGCCGCGCTGGAAGAAATAGGTCTCGGGCAGGATGCCGCCTTCGGGCGGCAGCTCCGGGAGGTCGCCGGTCAGCCGCTCCTCCGCCTCGAGCAGCGCCCAGGCCTCGCGCACCGTCCGGCCCTCGGGCACGGTCAGCCGGTGCAGCACCTGCCGCCCGGCCTCGATCATCGCCAGCGCCTCGTCCGGCGTGATGCCGGGGGCGAAGCGGTACTCGCCCGCCTGCAGGCGCCGGTCGCGCCCGGACAGCCGGGTGGCGAGCCGCAGCCGCAGGGCGTCGTCGATCACGCCCGCCTCCTCCAGGCGCGCGGCGATCCCGGCCAGGCCGACGCCGCGCGGCAGGAGGATGTCGACCTCCTGCGCCAGCGGGCCGGGCGTGGTCATCCAGGCTTCGAGATGACGATGGGCGAAGAACGCGCCGCCGATCAGGATCGCAGCCAGGCACAGGCCAGTGACGAGCAGCAGGACCCGGCCGCGGCTGAGGATCCGCACGTCAGTCCGGAACGCCGACGATCAGGGAGGCGTTGGTGCCGCCGAAGCCGAAGCTGTTGGACAGCGCGTTGCGGATGCGGCGCTCCTTGGCCTTGAGCGGGACCAGGTCCACGCCTTCGGCCGCCTCTTCGGGGTTCTCCAGGTTCAGGGTCGGCGGGGCGATCCCGTGCCTGATCGCCAGGATCGAGAAGATCGCCTCGACCGTACCGGCGGCTCCCAGGAGATGGCCGACCGCGGACTTGGTCGACGACATCGAGACGTTCTTCATCGCATCGCCGAACAGCCGCTTCACCGCGCCGAGCTCCAGCTCGTCGCCAAGCGGCGTGCTGGTGCCATGCGCGTTGACATAGTCGATGTCGGCGGGCGTCAGCCCAGCGCTGCGCAAGGCCGCCGTCATCGAACGGAAGCCGCCGTCCCCGTCCGGACTGGGCGCGGTGACGTGGTAGGCATCGCCGGACAGGCCATAGCCCTTGATCTCGGCATAGATCTTGGCGCCGCGGGCCTTGGCATGCTCGTATTCTTCGAGCACCAGCACCCCGGCCCCTTCCGCCATCACGAAACCGTCCCGCCCCTTGTCCCAGGGACGCGACGCCTTTTCCGGCGTGTCGTTGTAGCCAGTCGAGAGCGCCCGCGCCGCGGCAAACCCGGCAAGACCGAGCCGACCAACGGCCGCCTCCGTGCCGCCGGCCACCATGACGTCGGCATCCCCGTAGCGGATCAGCCGCGAGGCATCGCCGATCGCGTGGGCGCCGGTCGAGCAGGCGGTGACCACGGAATGGTTCGGTCCGCGCAGCCCGTACTTGATCGAGACCTGGCCGCCGGCGAGGTTGATCAGAGCACTCGGGATGAAGAAGGGGCTGATCCGCCTGGGACCCTGCTTTTCCAGGACCAGGGCCGCGTCGGCGATCGCGTTCAGGCCGCCGATGCCGGAGCCGATCAGCACACCCGACCGGTTCTTCTGCTCATCCGTGGCAAGCGGGATGCCGCTGTCGGCGATCGCTTCCGCGGCCGCGGCCATGGCGAGCACGATGAAATGGTCGTTGCGCCGCAGTTCCTTGGCGTCGATGAAGTCGGTCGGCTTGAAGCCGCCCGGCTCCCCCTCGCCCGGCACCAGCCCGGCCACCTTGGCCGGCAGGTCCGACACGTCGAACCGATCGATGCGGCGCAGCCCGGATTCTGCGGCCACGAGCCTGTTCCAGCTCGTCTCGACCCCCGTACCCAGCGGGGAGACCATCCCCAGCCCGGTAACGACAACACGCCTCATGACGATCGTTCCAACGTTGCGACGGATGCCAAGGCCTCAGCCAGGATCAGCTGTTGGCCTTGATGAAGTCGATCGCGTCCTTCACGGTGAGGATCTTCTCAGCCGCGTCGTCGGGGATCTCGACCCCGAACTCCTCCTCGAACGCCATCACGAGCTCGACGGTGTCGAGGCTGTCGGCGCCGAGATCATCGACGAAGCTCGCGTTCTCCTGCACCTTCGCCTCTTCGACACCAAGGTGCTCGACGACGATCTTCTTAACGCGCTCAGCGATATCGCTCATCGGAAACGGTCCTCGACCCTGGACTGACTGGAACACCCGAACCCGGCGCATCGCGAGCAATACGGCCGACCTACCCCCGGGCGTGGCGGGCTTCCTACACGATGGCTCGAACCTTGACCAGCGTCCGGCCGGTCAAGGCTTCGCCTCGGTGCGCAGATCGTATTGTTTCTGCCGAAGACAAGGGCACAGCCCTCAGATCATCGCCATTCCGCCGTTCACATGCAGCGTCTCACCGGTCACATAGGCGGCCTCGTCGCTGGCCAGGTACACCACGGCGGCCGCGATGTCGGCACCCTGGCCCAGCCGGCCCGCCGGGATGCGGCCGAGCAGGCTGTCGCGCTGCTTCTCGTCGAGCTTCTGGGTCATCGCGGTGTCGATGAAGCCGGGTGCCACGCAGTTGACGGTGATGCCGCGGCTGCCGAGCTCGGCAGCCAGCGCCTTGGTCATGCCGACCAGCCCGGCCTTGGCCGCCGCATAGTTGGCCTGCCCGGCATTGCCGGTAGCACCCACCACCGAACCGATATTGATGATCCGGCCATGGCGGCGCTTCATCATGCCCTTCAGGCCCGCGCGCGAGAGGCGGAACACCGCCGACAGATTGGTCTCGATCACCGCCGACCAGTCGTCGTCCTTCATCCGCATCGCCAGCATGTCACGGGTGATGCCGGCATTGTTGACCAGCACGTCGACCGGGCCCGCCGCCTCGGCCTCCTTCATCAGCCGCTCGGCGGCATCCGGCGCCGCGAGATCGGCCACCACCACCTGCACCCGCTCGCCCAGCTCGGCCGCGAGCTTCGCCAGCACCTCCTCGCGCCGCCCGGTGATCACCAGCGAGGCACCCTGCGCGTGCAGCGCCCGGGCGATCGCCTCGCCGATGCCGCCCGTGGCACCCGTGACCAGCGCGCGCCGCGCCGAGAGATCGAACATCATGCTTCTCCGGAAGAAAATCGGTCGAAAGGAAGGGATCAGGACAGGGCCGCAGCCACGGCGTCGAGATCGGCCGGCTCGGCGAGGTTGAGGAGGGTGGTGCCCGGCACGGCGCGCTTGGCCAGCCCGGTCAGCACCTTGCCTGCCCCCAGCTCCAGCATGCTGGTGACGCCCAGCCGCCCCATGGTGGCCATGCTCTCGCGCCAGCGCACCCGGCTGGTCGCCTGGCGGACCAGGAGGCCCGGCAGGCTCGCCGGGTCGGCCACAGGCTCGGCGGTGACGTTGGCGATCAGCGGCACTGCCGGCGCGGCGAACCGCACCTCGGCCAGGGCGCGCTCCAGGCGCTCGGCCGCCGGTGCCATCAGCGCGCAATGGAACGGCGCACTTACCTGCAGGAGCACGACCCGCTTGGCACCCCGCTCCTTGGCGATGGCGACCGCCCGCTCGACCGCCTCCTTGCTGCCGGACAGGACCGCCTGGCCGTCCGCATTGTCGTTGGCGAGCTGGCAGACCCCGCCATCCGCCGCGGCGGCATCGGCCACCGCCATGGCGGCGTCGGGGCCGAGGCCCAGCACCGCGGCCATGGCGCCCTCGCCCGCCGGTACCGCGTCCTGCATCGCCTCGCCGCGCAGGCGCAGGAGGCGGGCGGCGTCGGCCACGGCGATCGAGCCGGCCGCGGCGAGCGCCGAATACTCGCCCAGCGAATGGCCGGCAACATAGTCCAGCCGGTCGGCGAGCCTGCCGCCCAGCCGCTCCTCCAGGGCCCGCACGGCCGCGAGCGAGGTCGCCATCAGGGCGGGCTGGGCGTTGGCGGTGAGCGTGAGGCGGTCGGCCGGCCCCTCGAAGATCAGGGCGGAGAGCTTCTCGCCCAACGCCTCGTCGACCTCCTCGAACAGCCGGCGCGCGGCCGGCGACGCCGCGGCCAGGGCACTGCCCATGCCCACTGCCTGCGCGCCCTGCCCAGGAAACACCGCGATCACGGCCATGCTTCTTCCCTTTTGGCTTGCCTTGCGCGCTCGTGGAGGATGCGAGGCAGCCGCGGATGTCAAGCGTGCCGGCGCTTGCATCGGGCAAATGCGCTGCTATGTTCCGCCGGCTTCGTGGTCCGGGCAACCGGACCCGAGGGTCGCGTGCTGCACGGATCAGCAACCCGTACCGCTTTGGTGGTGGCGGGGATTCGTGCTGTCCATATCAAGGCAGGCCAAAGGGAACGTCATGCCCTTTTACGAGCACACCTTGATTGCGCGTCCCGATCTTTCGGCTCAGCAGGCGCAGACGCTCTCCGAGAGCATCGCGCAGATCATCGCCGACAACGGCGGTTCGGTCAGCAAGGTCGAGTACTGGGGACTGCGCAATCTCACCTACCGGATCAAGAAGAACCGGAAGGGCCATTACCTGCACTTCAACCTCGACGCGCCGGCTGCGTGCATCGAGGAACTGGAGCGCCAGGAGCGCATCCATGAGGATGTGCTGCGCTACCTGACCGTCCGGGTCGAGGAGCTGGATCCCAACCCGTCGCAGATCATGGTTGCCAAGAGCAGCCGCGAGGAGCGGGGCCGCCGCGACGACGGCTATCGCCGTGACCGCGACGACCGTGGCCCGCGCGAGGACCGCCCGCGCGGCGATCGTGACGAGCCGCGCCGCGAGCGCCGTGAGGAGGAAGTGGCATGATGGACAACGATGCCGGCGAACGCCGCCGTCCTGCCGAGCCGCCGGCGATTACCATCCGCCGGCCGTTCTTCCGCCGCAAGAAGGCCAGCCCCTTCGCGCATGCCGATGCGCCGGCGATCAACTACAAGGACATCAAGCTGCTGCAGCGCTTCATCAGCGAGCGCGGCAAGATCGTCCCGCGCCGCATCACGGCGGTGACCGCCAAGGAGCAGCGCGCGCTGGCCCAGGCCATCAAGCGCGCCCGCGAGCTGGCGCTGCTGCCCTACGTGGCCGGCTGAGGAGGGCCGAACATGGAAGTCATCCTCCTGGAGCGCGTGCACAAGCTCGGCCAGATGGGCGAGATCGTGCGGGTGCGCAACGGCTTCGGCCGCAACTACCTGATCCCGCAGGGCAAGGCGGTCAACGCCACCAAGGCCGCGCGTGAGGATTTCGAGAAGCGGCGCGTGCAGCTGGAAGCCCGCAATCTCGAGCTGAAGGGCGAGGCGCAGAGCCTGGCCGGCAGCGTCGAGGGCCGCACGATCGTGCAGATCCGCCAGGCCGGTGAGGCCGGCAACCTGTTCGGCTCGGTGACCGCGCGCGACATCGCCGCCGCGCTCACCGCCGACGGGCTGTCGATCGACCACCAGCAGATCCGCCTGGAGAACCCGATCAAGACGTCGGGCCTCCATCCGGTGATCGTGGCCCTGCATCCCGAGGTCGAGGTCACCATCACGGTGAACGTCGCCCGCACGGTCGAGGAAGCCGAGATCCAGGCCGGCAAGGCCGCCCCGGTCGAAGAGGAGGAGGCCGAGGAGGCCGAGCTCGACGACGAGGACGACCTGGAAGCGCAGATCCTGGCGATCCGCTAAAAAACCCCACTTCGGGGTCGGGTTTCGCTGCACTGCGCAACCGCGTTGCAAAGCCTGTGTGCGTGTGCACAAACTGGCCGTCGATGGGCCAGGATACAGGTGAAGATCAGGGGCTCCTTCGGGGGCCCCTTTTCGGTTGCAGGATGGGCGAAGTCCATCGAAGGGGCGCCAGATGAGCACACGTACGGCGGACGCGGCGGAAACCGGCAGCGAGAAGGTCGCGATCGTCAAGAAATACGCGAACCGCCGCCTCTACAACACGGCGACTTCCAGCTACGTGACGCTGGACGAGCTCAGCCGGATGGTCCGCGACGGCGAGCATTTCCTGGTCTACGACGCCAAGAGCGGCGAGGACATCACCCGCTCGGTGCTCACCCAGATCATCCTCGAGGAGGACGGCAAGGGCCGCAACCTCCTGCCGATCGGCTTTCTGCGCCAGCTCATCAGCTATTACGACGACAGCCTCCAGCAGGTGCTCCCGCGCTATCTCGACATCAGCATGGAGAGCTTCACCCGGCAGCAGGATCAGATGCGCGCCTATCTCCAGGGCACGTTCGGGCCGTTCTTCCCGGCCGAGCGGTTCGACGAGATGACCCGCCAGAACATGGCCCTGCTGCAGAACGCCGCCCGGATGTTCAATCCGTTCGCCGCCGCGGCAGCGGCCGCCGGCACGAAGGAGCCGGCCCAGCCCGCGCCGCCGGCGGCCGATCCGGTCCGCGACGAAGTGACGGAGCTGAAGAACCAGCTGGCCGCCATGCAGCGCCAGATCGAGGAGATCGGCAAGAAGCGCGGCTGACGCCCGCCTGCCTTCCCCTTTTCCCCCAGCAAGGGACGCCGGATGACCCTCGCCTGCTTCCTGCCGGCCGGCACACCCGCCCGCCGCATCACCCTGGTGCCCGCGGCCCGCTGGGCCGACAGCCTGGCCGATCTGGCGCCAGCCGCCGCTGCCTGGGCGGAGGCCACCGGCTTCCGGCCCCGGCCCGGTGCAATGCTGTTCGTCCCGGGTGATGGGGGCGAGCCTGCCGCCACCCTGCTGCTCCTTTCCGACCCGGCCGAGCCCGGCGACATCGCCCAGGCAGTGGGTGCCCTCCCGGAGGGAGACTGGGCGCTGGACGACCCGCAGGGCCTCCTGCCGGCCGACCGGGCAGCGCTCGGCTGGGCGCTCGCCGCCTACCGGTTCGAGCGGTTCCGCCGGTTCGATGCCGGCCTGCCCCGGCTGGTGCTGCCGGGCGGGGGTGCGGCGGAGCAGGGTGTCCGGCTGGCGGAAGCGGTCTGGACGGCGCGCGACCTGATCAACCTGCCGGCCAATGAGCTGGGCCCGGGCGAGCTGCTGGAAGCGATCGCCGCCCTGGGGCAGCGGCATGGCGCGGAGGTGCGCCGCATCCATGGCGAGGAGCTGCTGGCCAAGGGCTTCCCGCTGGTCCATGCGGTCGGCCGGGCCGCGGCCAGGCAGCCGGGCCTGATCGACCTCACCTGGGGCGATCCCCGCCATCCCAAGGTCACGCTGGTCGGCAAAGGCGTGTGCTTCGACACCGGCGGCCTCGACATCAAGCCGTCCTCGAACATGCTGCTCATGAAGAAGGACATGGGCGGTGCTGCGGTCCTGACCGGCCTGGCCAGCGCCATCATGGCGGGTGCGATGCCGGTACGCCTGCGGCTGATCGTGCCGGCGGTCGAGAACAGCATCTCGGGCAGCGCGTTCCGGCCGGGCGACATCCTGCGCTCGCGCAAGGGGCTCACCGTCGAGATCGGCAACACCGACGCCGAGGGCCGGCTGATCCTGGCGGATGCCCTGGCGCTGGCCGACGAGGAGGAGTGCGATCTCCTCCTGGACGCCTCGACCCTGACGGGTGCGGCGCGGGTGGCGGTCGGCCCCGACCTGCCGGCCATGTTCACGCCCGACGAGGCGCTGGCGGCCGAGCTTCTCCAGGGCGGCCTGGATGCCGGGGAACCGCTCTGGCGCCTGCCGCTGCACGCGCCCTACCGGCGCATGATCGAGAGCAGCGTCGCTGACTTGAACAATGCCGGGCAGAGCCCGTTCGCCGGCGCCATCACCGCTGCGTTGTTCCTCCAGTCCTTCGTGACCCGCACGCAGCGCTGGGCCCATCTGGACCTGTTCGCCTGGAACCCCGAGAGCCGGCCGGGCCGGCCCAAAGGTGGCGAGGCCACCGGCCTGCAGGCCCTCCACGCCGCCATCGCCAGGCGCTACCGGCCATGAGCGAACGGCCGAGGCGGACCGGGCGCGGCGACTACCTTCGCTTCTTCCCGGTCCAGACGCGCTGGACCGACAACGACATGTACGGCCATGCCAACAACGCGCTCTATTACGAGTGGTTCGACCTGGCGGTGAACCGGCTGATGATCGAGGAAGGCGGCCTCGACCCGACCGGCGGCCCGGTGATGGACTTCGTGGTGGAAAGCGGCTGCCGCTACCACGAGGGCGTGGGCTTTCCCGATGCGCTGGAGGTGGGCATCCGGGTCGGCCGGCTCGGCACCAGCTCGGTGCGCTGGGAATGCGCGGTGTTCCTGGCCGGTGCCGAACTGGCGGCCGCGGACGGGTTCTTCGTCCACGTCTTCGTCGACCGCGCCACCCGCCGGCCGACCCCGATCCCGCCAGCGCTGCGCCAGATGATGGAGCCGCTGACGGGCGCTGCCATCTGACTTTACCCGAAGGCGGATCCGTGCCAACCGGGCCGGGTACCGCGCGGAGATCGGGGTGGACACGATCCAGACCAAGCTCAGGGTCAATCTCGCCCAGCGAGAGTTCGAGGTGGCCGGCAGCGAGGCCTTCGTGCGCGAATATACCGAGCGGATCGAGCTCTTGCTGGAGCGGCTGGCCAATGGCGCCGGGCCCGTGCTCGCCGCCGCCGCCGAGCCGGCACCGGCGCGCGAGGCCGACACCGAGCTCGGCGAGTTCGGCGCCTTCATCCAGCGCCTGCCCGGCACGGCCACGGAAGTCGATACCATGCTGGCCGCGGGCTATTACAGCCAGGTCAATTCCGCGGACGACACGTTCGCAACCGCCGAAGCCAACAAGCGTTTGCTGGAGCAGGGCATCAAGCTCGGCAACCCGTCGCAGTGCGTGCGCCAGTCGCTGGTCGCCAAGCGGGTCTTCCTGGTCGCGCGCGGCCGCTTCCGCGTCTCGCAGCACGGCCGCGCTCATCTGCGCCAGTTCCTGGGCTCGCTCGTCCCGGACTGACGCGCCGGAGGTCGTGTCGTGGAGCAGTTCATCAAGCGGCTGTCGCTCTGCACCCTGCTCCTCCTGTGGCTCCTGCCGGGCTCGGCCCAGGCGGCGATCTGCCCGGCCATCCCGATCCCCGAGGAGCTGGGCCTGACCTGCACCGACCGGCCGGGTGACGCGTTCACCCCGCCCTCGGCCAGCATCGCGCCCGAAGCCTCCTTGTTCAGCGCGTTCACCGGCCTGACCATCCGCCGCCTGCCCGCGGACGAGGACACGAGCGACCGGGCGGCTTGGCTGCAGCGTCAGGTGACGGTCGACCTGAGTGGCCTGGGCAGCTTCTTCACGGGTCTCGCCGACGATCCCGACCTGCCCGGGCAGGACGGCGATCTCGCACGCCGGCTGGAGGACACCGGCTCGACCATCGCCTCGCTCGGCGCCCTGCCGCTCAGCGGCTGCGGCGAGCCGGAACTCGGCCCCGAGCGCTCCGACCTGGAATGCCACTGGGACAGCAGCGGCTTCGGGCTGGCCATGCAGGTCCGGCTGGTGGTGCATGGCGAGGAGCGCTACGCGCTGCGCGCCTGGAGCATGAACGACCGGCGCTTCCTCCAGCTCCAGGCGCTGGCCAACGGCTTCGACCCGGCCAAGGTCACCTGAGGCCTGGGCGCGCCCCTAGCGGAGCGGGAACTCCAGCACGAGCCGCGTGCCGGCCGCTGATTCCCAGCCTGGCTTGGCGCCGACCTGGCTGCTGAGTGCCTGGATGAGCTGCAGGCCCAGCCCGCCGGAAGCGGGCGATGCCGGCAGGCTCATGCCGGGCCCGTCGTCCCACAGCTCCAGTCGGGCGCGCCCGTTCTCCGGCTGCGCCAGCGCCAGCCCGGCCTGGCTGCCGCCTGCGGTGAAGGCATGCTGGAAGCTGTTGGACAGGAACTCGCTCACGATCAGGCCGATGGGCAGCGCCTTCTCGCGCGCCACCTCCAGCTCGGCCAGCTCCTCCGCCACCACGGTCCCGCCCGCCGCGTCGCGCCGGGAGTCGACCATCACCCGGACCAGGTCGCGCAGGAACGGCCGCAGCTCGACCATCCCGGCGGAACCGGACCGCACCTGGTCCTGGATCAGGTAGAGCGGCCGCAGCCGGTCGCGCATCCGGGCGATCGCACGGCGCACCTGCTCGTCCGGTTCGCGCCGGCTCTGCAGGCTGATCAGGCTGTCGATGGTCTGCAGGCTGTTCTTGAAGCGGTGCTGCAGGTCGCGCCCCAGCGCCTCGGCGGCATCCTGCGCCACGACGCGCTCGGCCAGCAGTTCTTCGTGCCTCACGCTCAGCCGGCGCAGCTCCAGGAGGGACGCCACCTGCCGGCCGAGCCGGCCCAGCATGTCCCGCTGCGCATCCCCGAGCCGGCGGGGCTGGTGGTCCATGACGCAGAGCGTGCCGAGCGGGATCCCGTCGGCATTGCGCAGCGACACCCCGGCATAGAAGCGCACCCGCGGCCCGCCGGTGACCAGCGCATTGCCGGCAAAGCGCGGGTCGGCGGCGAGATCCTCCACCACCAGCGGCTCTGCCGAACGGATCGTATGGCTGCAGATGGCACCATCCAGCGGCACCGCGTCCGCCGCCATGCCGAGCGCCGACTTGAACCACAGCCGGTCCAGGTCGATCAGCCCCACCAGCCCGATCGGCACCTGGCAGACATGGCAGGCCAGGGCCGTCAGGTCGTCGAAGCCGGCTTCCGGCGGCGTGTCGAGGATGCGGTAGGACCGCAACAACGCCAGCCGCTCGGGTTCCTCGCCGACGAGGCCTTGCCCAGCCGGGGGGTCGGATATGCTCATGGAAGCATCCTAGCGGCCCAGGAGAGAAACAGCCATGGCCGATGGCGCCCGGCATTCCGGCCGGATCAGCGGTCGTCCTGGGGCCGTTCCGGCAGGGGCTGCCCGTCCCCATCCGGTTCCTCGGCCTCCACCGCCGGGATCGCGTAGCGCCCGTCCGCCCAGGCCAGGAAGTCGCGGTCGCGGCAGGCGCGCGAGCAGAACGGCCGGAACCGCTGCTCGCGGGGGTTGCCGCAGATCGGGCAGCGCGGGGTCGCGGCTGGCGTATCGCTCATCCCAGCTCGAAGCCTCCCGAGGCCAGCCGGTCATCCGCGGTCACGGCACCGGCAAAGCCCGCTGCCGCCAGTGCGCGGGCTGGAGCGGCTTCGGCCAGGTAGCGGGCGAGGTCGCGGGCGGCCCTGAGCGTGGCGGGCGGCTGCGCCGAGCAGCGCAGCGCCTTGACCAGCCGCTCGGTGCTGGCGCGCAAGGAGGGCGCCGTGCCCTCGCCCCGGCATTTGGGGCAGTCGCGCAGCAGCAGTTCGGCCAGGGCGATGCCGCGCCGCGGCCGGCCGATCTCGACCAGGCCCTGGGGCGACACGTCATGGACATGCCCCGCCACCGGATCGGCGGCCAGCGCCTTCTTGAGGGTCTCGACCACGCGGAACCGCTCGTTCTTGCTCACGAGGTCGATGAAGTCGACGACGATGATCCCGCCGATATTGCGCAGGCGGAGCTGCCGGGCGATCTCCCTGGCCGCGGCGAGATTGACCCGGAAGGACGGCTGGCCGCCACTGTCCACGTCGATCGCGGTGAGTGCCCGGGTCCGCTCGATCCAGAGCCGCCCGCCCTCGGGCAGAGGCACCTCGCGCTGCAGCGCCGCCTCGATCAGCTCGGCAACGCCGGTCACCTCGAACGCGTCGCCGCCGACCAGCTCGACCAGCGGCCCTTCGTTCGCGCGGAAATGCGTGTCACGAAACGCCCGGATGCGCGCGGCCAGCGCCGGGTCGGCCACGGTGATCGCATCCACCGGGTTGCCCAGGATGGTGCGTAACAGCCGCTCCACCGTGTCGTCGACATCGAGCGGGCCGGTCTTCAGCTTGGCCCGGTCCAGGCTGTCGTGCCAGCGGCGGCGCAGCGCCTCCTGCTCGGCCAGCAGCACCTCGTCCGGCTGGTCCTGGGCACCTCTGCGCAGCAGCACGCCGCCCTTGGGGAACAGGGCCTGGCCGCGCTCCTTGAGCAGCGCCTGCTGGCGCTTGCCCAGGTTGCCCGACACTTCCACCGCCTGCGAGGACGGCCGCAGCACTAGGTGCAGCCCGATCAGGCGCACGTCGCAGGTGACCCTGGGCCCCTTCTCGTCGACCGCCTCGCGCAGCCCCATGACCACGATGCGCTGGCCCTCGGCGACGATCCGCTCGATCGGCATGCGTGGGTCAGCACCCGGCAGGTGCCGGGCGTCCTTGACGTTCAGGAAGGCGTTGTGGCCCAGGCCGATGTCCAGGAAGGCGGCCCCGATCTTGGGCTCGACCCGCACGACCCGGGCCGCGAACAGCCGGTCCGTCACCCGGCCCTCGTCATGGTCGAGGTCGACCACCTCGACGAGATCGCCATCCTCCAGCCGGGCGGCGCGCAGGCCGAACCCGGTATCCTCGATCACCAGACCGCTGCTCATGTCCTCTTCCAGCCAAGGCCTTCCAGCAGGCCCAGCGTCTCGCACAGCGGCAGCCCCACCACGTTGGAGTAGCTGCCCTGGATCGCCGGCACGAACGCCTCGGCCCGGCCCTGGATCGCATAGCCCCCGGCCTTGCCGTGCCACTCGCCCGACGCGAGATAGGTATCCCGCTCCGCCGTGCTCAGCCGCTTGAAGCGCACCACCGTCTCGACCAGCCGCTCCACCAGCCGGCGCTCCGGGGTCGCGACCACCACCGCGGTCATGACTCGGTGACGCCGCCCCGACAGGAGCTCCAGGCAGGCAGCGGCGGTGGGCTCGTCCAGCGCCTTGGGCAGGATGCGGCGGCCGCAGGCCACCACCGTATCGGCGGCCAGCACGAAGGCGCCGGCCGCCAGCGCCTGCGCGGCACCGGCCGCTGCCTTGGCCCTGGCCACCCGCACTGCATAGGCACGCGGCAGCTCGCCCCGCTGTGCCGTCTCGTCGACATCCGGTCCCACCACCCAGCTGGGCTCGATGCCGCAGCGGCGCAGCAGGTCGAGCCGGCGCGGCGACGCCGACGCCAGCCCCAGGGGCACGCGCTCCCCGCTAGTGGGGCTCACTTGAACCGGTAGGTGATGCGTCCCCGGCTGAGGTCGTAGGGCGTCATCTCGACCGTGACCTTGTCGCCGGTCAGCACGCGGATCCGGTTCTTGCGCATGCGGCCCGAGGTATGGGCCAGCACTTCGTGATCGTTCTCGAGCTTGACCCGGAACATCGCGTTGGGCAGCACTTCAGCGATCACGCCACCAAACTCGATCAGATCTTCCTTCGCCATTGACACTCCATTGGCAGTCCACGGCGCGTGGCTTGGCGCCGCGGCCTTACTTGGTCGTCGTTCTACCGATATATGGCGCATCCTTGCGCGAGCGCCATGCTGCCCTGGCTTCTGCGCGCTGCTTTTCTGCGGGTCAAGCGCACAGGAGGCACAGCGGCCGCCCCGGCGGCGCTCACGACCCGGGCGGACGGACAGCGGCGAAGCGGCGGCGGATGCGCCGCATCAGGTCGTCGCGCAGGCTGCGATAGGCGTCCAGCCGCACCTCGCGGCTCGCCTCGACCAGGGAAGGATCGGGCATGTGCCAGAACTCGATCGCGACGTCCATCGTCCGGGTCAGCTCGACCGCGCTGTGCTGGGCCTCGGGCGAGAGCGAGATGACCAGGTCGAAGAAGTCATCCTCCAGGTCGTCGAAGCCCTTGGGGGCGTGGCGGGATAGGTCGATGCCGATCTCGTCCATCACGGCGATCGCGAACGGGTCCATCCCCAGCGGCCGCACCCCGCAACTGTCGACATAGACCTTGTGGCCGGCCAGGTACTTCAGGATCCCCTCGGCCATGGGCGAGCGGATCGCGTTATGCGTGCAGGCGAACAGCACGCTGCCGGGTACCTCGCCTGGAACCGCACCCTCCATCAGCGCCGCAACGACAGGACGCAGACCAGGGTGAACAGCCGCCGCGCCGTCTGGGTATCGACGTCGGCCTTCTCCACCAGCGCTTCCCGCAGCAGTTCCGCCCCCTCGTTGTGCAGGCCGCGCCTGGCCATGTCGATCGATTCGATCCGGGACGGCGGGGCGCCCCGGATGGCCTGGAAGTAGCTGTCGCAGATGATGAAATAGTCCTTGATCACCCGGCGCAGCGGCCGCACCGCCAGGATCAGCTCGCGCTGCGTGCGGCTGTCCCGCTGGACCACGTCCATCACCAGATTATTGTCGCGCAAGGACAGCGCCACCTCGTAGGGTCCCGGAAACCCGTCCTTCAACTGGAAGGAATTGTCCTCCAGCAGGTCGAAGATCGCGACATTGCGCTCGTGCTGCACCTCCGGCGTCCAGCGCACCACGCTTCCCTGGTCGAGTTCGATCGCGACGATCCGGTCGGGGCCGTCGGATCGCCTGGTCACCTCGCCCCCCGCAGCCGGATCGCGTTGGCGTGCCCGTCCAGCCCCTCCGCCTCGGCCAGGATCCGGGCGGCGTCGGCCAGTTGCCGGAAGCCCGGCTCGCCGCAGCCCAGCAGGGTGGTGCGCTTCATGAAGTCGTAGACCGACAGGCCGGACGAGAACCGGGCGCTGCGCGACGTGGGCAGCACATGGTTGGGCCCGCCGACATAGTCGCCGATCACTTCCGGCGTCCACGTACCCAGGAAGATCGCCCCGGCATGGCGCACCCTGGCCGCCAGCGCATCCGGGTCCTCGACCATCAGCTCCAGATGCTCCGGCGCCAGCCGGTCGACCAGCGGCACCGCCTCGTCCAGCCCGCCCACCAGGATCACCACGCCCAGATCGGCCAGGCTCCGTGCCGCGATCTCGCGCCTAGGGGCCGATTGAAGCTGCCGCTCGACCTCGACCGGGACCCGGCGCGCCAGGTCCGGGTCGTCGGTGATCAGGATGCTCTGCGCCAGCACGTCGTGCTCGGCCTGGGCGATCAGGTCGGCCGCGACCAGGTCGGCGCCGGCACTGCGGTCGGCCACGATCACCACCTCGCTGGGGCCGGCGATCATGTCGATCCCGACCACGCCGAACACCTGGCGCTTGGCTTCCGCCACATAGGCATTGCCCGGGCCGGTGATCTTGTCGACCGGGCGGATCGTGGCGGTGCCGAACGCCAGCGCCGCGATCGCCTGCGCGCCGCCGATCCGGTAGATCTCGTCCACCCCGGCCAGCCGGCAGGCGGCCAGCACCAGCGGATTGCTCTGCCCATCCGGTGTCGGGGCGGCCACCACCAGCCGCCGGCAGCCTGCCACCCTGGCCGGGATCGCGTTCATCAGCACGGAGGACGGATAGGCGGCCGTGCCGCCCGGCACGTAGAGGCCCACCGCATCGATCGCCGTCCAGCGCTGGCCCAGCCGGACGCCGGCCTCGTCGGTCCAGTCGAGCGGCTTCGGCTTCTGGCGGGAATGGAAGGCCTCGATCCGTGCCGCCGCGACCTCCAGAGCCTGCAACTGCTTAGGTGGGCAGGCGGCCCAGGCCCGCTCCAGCTCGCTCGGCTCGACCCGCAGGCCGATCTCGCCCGGGTCGAACCGGTCGAACCGCCGGGTCAGCTCCAGCAGCGCCGCATCGCCGCGGCGGCGCACGTCCTGGATGATCGCCTGGACGGCAGCGCCGACATCGCCCGCCTCGTCGTGACGGCGTTCGGCCAGAGCGGCGAAGCTGGCGGGAAAGTCGGCTGCCCGCGAATCAAGAAAGCGCAAGCGATGGAACTCCGGATCGGCCAGCCGGGGCCCGGCGACCAGGACCCCCTGCCGGCTAGTCTAGGCGGCGTTGAAATGATCGCAGGGGCTGATCTGGCACGGTACCGGATCGCTGAAGTCGTCGAGCTTGGCGCGGACCGCCGGCACCTGGAGGCGGATCGTGCCCTGGCCCGCGAACACGAGGTCCACGAACAGGTCGGTGCCCGGGGCGGGCTCGGTGGCGATGGTCAGAAGGTTGAGCTCCGCCAGGCGCGCCGTCTCGTCGATGCCGCGGTAGCGCACCTTGGTCACCTCATCGACCACAAAGGCGGACGAGCACTCGGTCAGGCCCTCGCAGCGGGTGGTGTCGCGGTACTGCTCGCGGCGGTAGCGGATGAAGGCGATCATGAAGCGCCTGGCCCCCGGATCGTAGGCCATCTCGGCCACGCAGGTGCGCGCGTCCTGGAGGAACGCCGCGATCACCGCCAGATCCTCGACATCCGTCGCCTGCAGGCGCACGCGTTTCTCGGCCAAGTCTCGCCCTCCGTCAGCCGGCCCGCTCGATCCGGGCCCCCACGCCGCGCAGCTTCTCTTCAAGCCGCTCGTATCCCCTATCCAGATGGTAGACGCGGTTGACGGTTGTAGGGCCGGATGCAGCAAGACCTGCAAGAACCAGCGAGACTGAGGCGCGCAGGTCGGTCGCCATCACGGGCGCGCCGGTGAGCCGGGCCTGACCGCGCACCAGGGCGGAGCCGCCATGCACGGTGATCCTGGCCCCCATCCGCGCCAGTTCCGGCACATGCATGAAGCGGTTCTCGAAGATCGTCTCGGTGATCATCGAGGCACCCTCGGCCAGGCACATCAGCGCCATGAACTGGGCCTGCAGGTCGGTGGCAAAGCCCGGGAACGGCCGGGTCATCACGTCCACGCCCTTGAGCCCGCCATTGCCGAGGCGCACCGACAGGCCGCCCTCGCCATCGGCCAGCACCAGGCCGGCCTCCTCCAGCCGCTCGGCCGCCACCCCCAGGTCCTGGACGCGCACGTCCTGCAGGACCAGGCGGCCCCTGGTGATGCCGGCCGCCATCGCATAGGTGCCGGCCTCGATCCGGTCGGCGATGATCCGGTGGGTGGCGCCGCCGAGTGCCGCCTGGCCCCGGATCGTGAGCGTGGCGCTGCCGGCCCCCTCGATCCGCGCACCCATCGCGTTCAGCAGCCGGGCCAGGTCCACGATCTCGGGCTCGCGGGCCGCATCCAGGATGGCGGTCTCGCCGTCCGCCAGGCAGGCCGCCATCATCAGGTTCTCGGTGGCACCGACCGAAGGCTGCGGCAGCTTGATCTCGACCCCCTTCAGCCCCCTGGGTGCGGTCGCCTTGACGTAGCCCTGCTCCAGCTCGATCACCGCCCCCATGCGCTCCAGGCCCATCAGGTGCAGGTCGATCGGCCTGGTACCGATGGCGCAGCCGCCCGGCAGGGACACCGCCGCCAGGCCCTGGCGCGCCAGCATCGGCCCCAGCACCAGGACCGAGGCGCGCATCCGGCGCACCAGGTCATAGGGTGCCGTGGTCGACATGAGCTGCTCGGTCTGCAGCCGCAGCGTGCCGGGTGCCCCCGGCTGCATGGTCGAGGCGGTGCCGAGCCGCTGCAGGAGCCGCTGCATCGTGCCCACATCGGCCACGTCGGGCACGTTGGACAATTCGACCGGCTGGCTGGTCAGCAGGGTCGCGGCCATGAGCGGCAGCGCGGCGTTCTTCGCCCCGCTCACCTGGATCCGGCCTTCGAGCGGAGCCCCGCCCTCGATGATGATCCGGTCCATCACATCTTCGGCAGGGTCACGCCCCGCTGCCCCATATATTTGCCGGCCCGGTCGGCATAGCTCACCTCCGGAGCGCTGGCGCCCTGGAGGAACAGGAACTGGCAGATCCCCTCGTCCGCATAGACCTTGGCCGGCAGCGGCGTGGTGTTGGAGATCTCCAGCGTGACATGCCCCTCCCATTCCGGCTCGAGCGGGGTGACGTTCACGATGATGCCGCAGCGGGCATAGGTCGACTTGCCCAGGCAGATCACCAGCACGTCGCGCGGGATGCGGAAATACTCGACCGTGCGGGCCAGCGCGAAGCTGTTGGGCGGCACCACGCAGAACGGCCCGTCGCGCTCGACGAAGCTCTGGGCGGAGAAGTTCTTGGGGTCCACCAGCGCGTTGTCGACATTGGTGAAGATCCGGAACTCGCGCGCGAGCCGGGCATCATAGCCGTAGGACGACAGGCCATAGGAGATCAGCCGCTCCTTGCCCTCGACCCGGGTCTGCCGCTCCACGAACGGCTCGATCATGCCGTGCTCCAGACATTGCTGCCGGATCCAGTGGTCGGGCATGATCGACATGTCGGCATCGTCCAAAAGTCAGGCGTGGGCGCCGCACGCGCTGGGGGGCACGTGCGCACATGATCGCGCTTTCTACCGCAGGTGCAGAAGCGGTCAACCGGGCTGGCCGTCCGGCTCCGCCCCCTCTTCCCTTGCTCCCGCAGGCTCCGCCCGCTCCTGCCGCGCCCGCTCCTGCGCCTTGCGCCTTTTCAGGTTCTCGCGCATCGCCGCCGCCAGCCGTGCTGCGCGCTCCTCCTTCGCCGTCCTGCCCCCGACCTTGTCCATCGCCACAACTACCCCTTGCCACGCCGCGGCACCCGTGGCATCTAGCGCGCGGCGCAGCAAGGGGTCACCCGCTGCCGCACGCGGTGCGCTGTCGTAGCTCAGTCGGTAGAGCGCGTCCTTGGTAAGGACGAGGTCGCTGGTTCGATTCCAGTCGACAGCACCATTTCCCTAGCTAATTCAAAGACTTATTGTCTAGCCGCGGCAGAGCGTCAGGAAGCCCCTGATCTCCGGAAGCACCATCACCGCGGCGGGCTGATGTTCGCCGTCCGTGGTCGGCTGGTATGGCCCGTGGCCCAGTCCCTTGAACCGCCACGCGGCTCACCCTGCTTGAACCTCGCATCCCTCATCTGTTCCCTCCAGATCAAGTGAGGCTTGGCAACGACTGCCTCTTTCGCAGCCTCTTCTCACATCAAGCGACCCTGACAGCACGCCGGCCAAAGAGCCCAGCCTTCACCGGTTCCGCTGCTCCGACGCTTGGCGCGGGTCGAACGTTCATCCCTGGCCACAAACGTCGACGAGAAACGCGACAGCATGGAGCCGGCTACTCCCACACCTCGGGGGAGGGGTAAATCCTCCATGGGTCCCTGCCCTGCTACGTATTCCGGATACACTCGACCAGTTGTCGGTACCCAACGCTTGCCCCAGGTCACGCTCGTTGACTATATGGAGGTGTGGCCGCGAGAAGGATCTATGCTCTTGCGTAGTTGGCTACCGGCCTTGACCGAAAGACCTTCAAGCGAGGAAGCCTCATCTGACGCAACCTCGTCCGACAACGGCTCGCTCCTTTGGAGCGGGCCGTTGTTGTTTCGGTGCCATTTGGGGAGCTCCGCCGGCTGCTTAGGGGGCATCCCCTCGATCTGCTCGACGTCCTGGAAGTGCGCATCCGCGTAGAGCGAACCGAACTCGCTGGTCCCCTGGGCTTGGGCCGCAAGGTCCCAGGGCCAGAAGGCCAGCAGTCCGATGCGTAGCGCGCTTTCCGGCTGGCTGCAGCCGCCACCGGCAGCGTTGCGGTCAGTACGCTCCCCAGCTGGACCAGGGACCGCACCCAGCCAGGCCCGGGCTATTTGCCATTCGGAGCAGGAGCACACCCAGATCCGGTTGCCGTCGCGATACATGCCGTCTCTGGCGGCGGTTGCCTTGAGTCAGATCAAGGCGGATCCTGCATGAACGGGCGATGGTCCGGGCAATGGCGCCTGCGATGCGCTGCCGCTGCCGCTGCATGAACCTGCGGCGGCGATGGGAGGCTCCAGGTTCGCGATTCGATCAGGAAGGGAGGATCCATGTTCCGTCACATTCTCATTCCGACCGACGGCTCCAGCCTGTCGTCGTCCGCCGTGGAGAAGGCCCTGAGGTTCGCGCGGGAGATCAGAGCGCAGGCGACGCTGCTGACGGTGATCGAGCCGTTCCAGCTGTTCTCGCTGGCGCCGGAGCAGGTCAGCAGTACCGCGGCCGACTACCACAAGCACGCGACCGCACAGGCCGAACGGATCCTGAGCATGGCGGAGGCGCAGGCCAACTCCCTCGGGGTGCAATGCACGACGGTCAGCGTCGAGCATGATCAGCCCCATGAGGTGATCGTCGGAACGGCGCTGCAGCGGAACTGTGACCTGATCGCCATGGCTTCCCACGGGCGACGGGGACTGTCGGCGGTGGTCCTGGGCAGCCAGACGATGAAGGTGCTGGCCTTCTCGAAGATCCCGGTGCTCGTGTATCGCTGACCAGTGCCGGCCTCCTGGCAGGCGCCGCACCCAGACGACCATGGACGTTCGCCGCTGCATCGACCATCGGTGGCAGCACCCGGCGGGATGAGCCGCCGGGGTCAGGAGGGCGTCCGACGATGATCCATGAACTGCGTGTCTATCACTGCGTGCCCGGCCGGCTGCCGGCCCTGCTCAAGCGCTTCGAGACGGTGACGCTCGCCATCTGGGAACGGTTCGGCATCCGCCAGGCCGGGTTCTGGACGGTCGGCATCGGCGAGTCGAACCAGACGCTCTATTACCTGCTCGAATGGGAGTCGCTGGCCGAGCGTGAGCAGAAATGGAACGCGTTCATGAGCGACCCGGAATGGCTGGCCAAGCGTGCGGAGAGCGAGCAGGACGGGCCGATCCTCCAGCGGGTCAGCAACCAGATCCTGGTGCCGACCAGCTTCTCCTCGGTACGCTAGACCTGCGGGTGTTGCCGGAAATCCGCCACTTCCGGTTGACGAGTGTCCTGGCCGTTTGCCACCGATGCCTGGCACCACGACCGGTGCGGCACTTCGCGGTGGTGGAGGGAGGATGGCGATCAGGCGGTGGATGAGGGCTTGGCTGGCGAGCCGGCCGCGCGAGCTGCCGCTGGCCGAGCGCGACCTGCTCATCCACGACCATGTCGACCTTCTGCCCACCCGCTGGACCGGCGGCGATCTCTCCAGCGCGGCCGACTGGCTGGCCGGCCGGAGCGGGGCGGCGGCCGCCGGGCGACCGGCGGCGCAGATGGTGCCGGCCGGCCGCCGGGCCTGAGGCGGGCACCGGCCGGCCGGTGCCGGCCCGCTTTACCTGCTCCACCGCTTGCTCTTCCATGGCCCCGGCGCAGAGCGGATGCGAGGGTGTCATGGCCAGCGCGTGATGGTGCTGGCAGCATACCCCGGCCGGGTCCGCGAGATCGTCGACCTGCGCCCGGTCAAGCGGGCTTCCTGATCGGCAACCTCGCCGCCGTGCTGCTGCCGCTCCTGTTCACCTCGCTCAAGATCGCCGCCACCACCTGCGTGATCGGCGCCATCGTCGGCGAGTGGATCGGGGCGAACCAGGGCCTGGGTGCTTTGATCATCCAGTCGACCTTCAACCACCAGACCGACCGGCTCTATGCGGCGGTGATCACGTCGTCCGCGCTGGGCCTCCTGTTCTTCGGCATCGTCGTCCTGGCCGAGCGCCTGGTCATGCGCCGCCACCCGGCCTGAACGACGGCCCGGCTCAGGCCTCCGGGATTTGGGCCAGCAGCCGGTCGGCGTCGCCGCGGCCGGCCGCCTTGGCCCGGGTCAGCCATTGCCGGGCGAGCTCCGGGTCCTTTGCCACCCCGTTGCCCTCCAGATAGGCCCGGCCCAGCGTGAACATCGCACTGGAATGGCCGGCCGCCGCCGCCTGCTCCAGCATGGCCAGCCCTGCCGCCCCATCGTGCTGGCCACTGCCCGGATCCAGCAGCACCTGGGCCAGCCGGTACATGGCGCTGGCATTGCCGGACGCCGCACCTACCTCCAGGAGCGGCACCGCCTGGCCCGTGTCGACCGGGACACCGGTGCCGTCCAGATAAGCGATGCCGAGCTGGGTGCTGGCCAGCGCGTCGCCCTCGGCGGCAGCCTCCTGCAAGAGCGCGATGCCGCGCTTCGGGTCGGTCGGCACCACCTTCCCTTCCAGCAGGGCCCGGCCGTAATTGCCCTTGGTCGCGACGTCGCCGGCCGCCACCGCCTCTTCCGCATAGCGGACCGCCTTGGCCTGGTCGGGCGGGACGTCCTCCGCACGCAGATAGAGCCGTGCCAGATAGGCATGGGCGCGCACTTCGTCGGCGGCAGCGGCCTCCTCCAGCAGGGCCAAGCCGCGCGGCACGTCCTGCGGCAGCCCGCGTCCTTCGGCATAGGCCCGGCCGAACACCGCCATCGTCCCGGTGTCGCCCCCCGCAATCGCCTTGGCCGCCCAGGCCTCGGCCTGCTCCGGATCCCGCTCGACCCCGTCGCCGTCCAGATAGGCCCGCGCCAGCCCGCCGGCCGCACGCGGGTCGCCCCCGTCCGCGGCGCGGCGGAGCAGGTCCAGCCACTCATCGTCGCTGCCGCCGGATTCGCGGGTGAGCCGGGCCAGCCGGGTGGCGGAGCTGGCATCGCCGGCCTCGGCGGCCCGCGCCAGCCAGCGCCTGGCCTGCTCGGGATCGGCTGGCGCCAGGGTACCTCGCTCATAGACCCGGGCGAGCGAGCGCATCGCGTTCACGTCGCCGCTGTCGGCCCGCTCGTTCAGGGCCGACATCGCGGCGGCCACCGCGGCCGCCTTGGCCGGCCCATCATCGCCCGAAGCCACCAGCCGCTCGGCATGGCGCACGATGCCCTGCTCGTCGCCGGCCGCAGCGGCCTGTGCCCACAGCCCGTCGATCCGGGCCTGGTCGGTGCTGCCGCTGCGCTCCAGCGTCCGGGCCAGCTCGGCGGCGGCCCCTGGCGCGTCGGCCGCGGCGGCAGCCTCCAGCAGCGGCATGCCCCGCTCCGGCTCGGGCGGCACGCCGTCGTCGCCGCGCACCAGCATCTTGCCCAGCAGGTACTGGGCATCGCCCCGCCATTCCGATTCCACCAGCACCGCCCGCTCCAGGGCGGCCTTGGCCCTGGCCGGGTCGCGTCCCTCCGGCCCGCGCAGATAATAGCGCGCCTCGAACAGCAGGACCTTGGGGTGGCCGCTGGCAGCGGCCAGCTCGTAATTGGCGGTGGCGCCGTAGCGGTCACCGAACTTCTCGGCGAACCGCGCGCGCTCGAACGCCCGCTGCGCATCCGCCGGCACGTTGTAGTCGGTGGCCGGCCGGCCGCTTTCCGGCGTCCAGGTGGGGGCACAAGCCACGGCGGTGCCGAGCAGGAGGCCGGCCGCCAGGAGGCGGATCACCGGCAAACGGTACGGGACGGCCCGGGCAGACTGCATCACTCCACTTCCAATCGCGACCCGCCAATCGCGCCCCGGCTGCCCTGGTCGAGCGCCCGGTCGATTCGCGGATGGGACATCGCCGGGTTTTTCCGGCGCTATCCATTGTCTACATCACCCCCATGAGCACCGACCACCCCTCCGCCCGCCCAGCCCTGCCCCGCCCGCCCGTGGCCCGCACCGTGAACGTGCGGCACGAGCGGTTCGGCACGAGCTGGGACGACCCGTATGCCTGGCTGCGCGACCCGGGCTTTCCCGACGTGACCGATCCGGAGATCCTGGCCCATCTGGCGGCGGAGAACGACTATCTGGCGGCTGCCACCGCCGGCCTCCAGCCGAAGATCGCCCGGATCAAGGCGGAGATGAAGGCGCGCATGGCGCCCGATGACGCCTCGGTGCCGGTGCGCCGCGAGGGGTTCTGGTACCACTGGGCGTTTCGCGACGGCGCCCAGTACCGCACCTGGTTCCGCCGCGCCCTGGAGGCGGAACAGCCGGAAGTGCTGCTGGACGAGCCGGCGCTGGCCGCCAGCCTGGACTTCTTCCGCTGCACCGGGCCGATGCCGGCGCCCGACCACCGCCTGGTCGCCTATGCCACCGACGAGGACGGCTCGGAGCGCTTTCTGATCCACCTGCTGGACACCGGCACCGGCAACACCACCCGCAGCCTCGCCACCGGCACGTCCGGCGCGGTGGTCTGGGCGACGGATGGCCGCTCCTTCCTTTATGTCGAGCTGGACCCGTCGCTGCGGCCGTTCCGGGTGCGCCGGCATGTCATCGGTGCGGGCGGGCCGGACCCGGTGGTCTATGAGGAGAGCGATCCCGCCTATTTCGTCTCGATCGGCCGCACCCGCTCGCGCGCCACGGTGACGGTCACCACTTCGACCCATGTGACCGCCGAGGTGCGGCTGCTCGACCCCTCGCTGGAGGGGCCGCTGCGCCTGATCGACGCGCGCAAGGAAGGCCGCTGGTACGAGGTGGACGAGCGCCACGGCACGCTGTGGATCCGCACGGACGACGCCCATCCGAACTTCCGCCTGTGCCGGGCACCGCTGTCGGCACCGGAGCCGGCCAACTGGGAGGAGGTGCTGCCGGGCTCGGACGAGCGCTACCTGCTGGGCGTGGACTGCTTCGACGGCTTCCTGGTGCGCAGCGAGCGGCTGGACGGGCTGGACCGGCTGGTGGTGGCGCATGCCGACGGGCGGGAACGGCCGATCGTCTTTCCCGAGGCCGTGGGCAACCCGGGGCTGGGCGAGAACCCGATGTTCGACACCGGCACGCTCCGCCTGGGCTTCTCCTCGATGGTCACCCCGCCCACCGTCTACGACTATCAGGTCGCGGACGAGCGGCTGGAGGTGCGCAAGGTCCAGCGGATCCCGTCCGGCTATCAGGCGGAGCGCTGGCGGACCGAACGCCTGTGGGCCCTGGCGGACGATGGCGCGAAAGTGCCGGTCAGCATCGTCTATCCGAAGGACTTCCCGAAGGACGGCAGCGGCAAGGTGCTGCTCACCGCCTACGGCTCCTATGGCATGGGCCTCTCCCCCTCCTTCGGGCTGCAGCGCCTGACCTATCTGGAGCGGGGTATCGCCGTGGCGATCGCGCATGTGCGCGGGGGCGACGAGCTCGGCCGGCCCTGGTATTTCGCCGGGCGGCGCGAGCACAAGCGCAACAGCTTCACCGACACGGTCGCGGCTGCCGAGATGCTGATCCGGGACGGCTGGACGGCCAAGGACCGGATCGCGCTCCAGGGCGGCTCAGCCGGGGGGCTGCTGGTGGGTGCGGTCGTCACCATGCGCCCGGATCTGTGGGCAGCGGCGGTGGCCGACGTGCCGTTCGTCGACGTGCTCAACACCATGTCCGACCCGAGCCTGCCGCTCACGCCGATCGAATGGCCGGAATGGGGCGACCCGATCAGGGACGAGGCGGCGTTCCGCACCATCCTGGGCTACAGCCCCTATGACAATGTCCGGCCGCAGGCCTGGCCGCCCATGCTGGTCACGGCGGGCCTGACCGACCCGCGCGTGGGCTACTGGGAGCCCGCCAAGTGGGTGGCGCGGATCCGGGCGACCCGCACCGACGACGCACCACTATTGTTCAAGACCAACATGGGGGCGGGCCATTTCGGCAAGTCCGGCCGATATGACGCGCTGGACGAGCGGGCCCTGGTCGCCGCCTTCATTCTGGAGCGGTTCCACACGACCTGATTGACTCGGCACAACCGGAGTGCCTTCCTCCCTTGCAGTGGAACGGTGCCGCGGCGGGCCTGCGGCACCGATGTCCGAGTCGGTGCATGCGGAAGTACATATCATGAAGAAGTTACTATTGGCGTCCGCGGCCATGCTGGCCGTTGCGGCGGGCAGCGGCGCGGTGGAGGCCAAGACCTTCGTGTTCTGCTCGGAAGGCAGCCCGGAGGGCTTCAATCCGCAGTTCTACACCGCCGGCACCACCTTCGACGCCACGTCGGAGACGATCTTCAACCGGCTGGTCGAGTTCAACTATGGCGAGACCACGCTCGGGCCGGGCCTAGCCGAGTCCTGGGATATTTCCGAGGATGGCAAGGAATATACCTTCCATCTGCGCCAGGGCGTGAAGTGGCACACCACCAAGGACTTCACCCCGACCCGCGAGTTCAACGCCGACGACGTAGTGTTCACGTTCATGCGGCAGCTCGACAAGAACCACCCGTTCCACGCGGTGGGCGGTGCGAGCTACGAGTATTTCGACTCGATGGGCCTGCCTGAGCTGATCACCAAGATCGAGAAGATCGACGATCATACGGTGAAGTTCACGCTGAAGGAGCCGGAAGCGCCGTTTTTGGCCAATCTCGGCATGGACTTCGCCTCGATCCTATCGGCCGAGTATGCCGACCAGATGATGCAGGCCGGCACGCCGGAAAAGCTCGACAACAACCCGGTCGGCACCGGGCCATTCCAGCTCGTCGCCTACCAGAAGGACGCGGTGATCCGCTACCAGGCCAACCCGGACTTCTGGAAGGGCAAGGCGAAGATCGACAACCTGATCTTCGCGATCACGCCGGACGCCTCAGTGCGCTTCCAGAAGCTCCAGGCGGGCGAATGCCACCTGATGACCTATCCGAACCCCGCCGACCTGGAGGGGATGAAGTCGGACCCGAACATCAACCTGATGCAGCAGGAAGGCCTGAACATCGGCTATCTCGGCTACAATACCGAGAAGAAGCCGTTCGATGATGCCAAGGTCCGCACCGCGCTGACCATGGCGATCGACAAGGCCGCGATCATCGACGCCGTCTATCAGGGTGCGGGCACCGTCGCGAAGAACCCGATCCCGCCGACCATCTGGTCCTACAACGAAGCCGTCGAGGACGTGCCCTACGACACCGAGGGCGCGAAGAAGCTCCTGGCCGAGGCCGGCTTCGCCGACGGGTTCGAGACCGACATCTGGGCGATGCCGGTGCAGCGGCCCTACAACCCGAACGCCCGGCGCATGGCCGAGATGATCCAGTCCGACTGGGCCAAGATCGGCGTGCGGGCCAACATCGTCAGCTTCGAGTGGGGCGAGTATCTCAAGCGCACCGCGGCCGGCGAGCACCAGACCCTGCTGATGGGCTGGACCGGCGACAATGGCGACCCGGACAACTTCCTGCACACCCTGCTCGGCTGCGATGCGGTCGGCAGCGCCAACCGGGCGCGCTGGTGCTACAAGCCCTATGACGACATCGTGGTGCAGGCCAAGCGGGTCACCGACCAGGAGGAGCGCACCCGGCTCTATGAAGAGGCGCAGGTGATCTTCAAGGAGCAGAATCCTTGGGCCACCATTGCGCATTCGGTGGTGTTCAAGCCGATGCTCAAGAGCGTAAAGGGCTTCAAGATCGACCCGTTCGGCGGCCACCAGTTCTACCAGGTCGACATCGAGGAATGACCTGAGCAACCCGGCCGGGGCGGGATCTTCCCGCCCCGCTTCCTATCGAGACGAGCTTGCTCCGCTTCTTTCTGTCCCGCATCGCGGTGCTGATCCCCACCTTTCTCGGGGTGACGCTGGTCGCATTCCTGTTCATCCGCCTCCTGCCCGGCGACCCGGTCGAGATGATGGCCGGCGAGCGCGGCACCAGCCCGGAACGCCATGCCGAGCTGATGGCCCGCTTCGGCTTCGACCGGCCCTGGTGGGAGCAGTACGCGAGTTTCCTCGGCAACGTGCTTCAGGGTGACCTCGGCAACTCGATCGTCACCAAGGCGCCGGTCCTCAGCGAGTTCCTGACCCTGTTCCCGGCGACGCTGGAACTGTCGATCTGCGCCATCCTGTTCGCGATCCTGTTCGGCCTGCCCGCGGGCGTGCTTGCCGCCAGCCGGCGCGGCACCATCTTCGACCATGGCGTGATGGCCGCGACGCTGACCGGCTATTCCATGCCGATCTTCTGGTGGGGCCTGCTCCTGATCATCCTGTTCTCCGGGATCCTCGGCTGGACCCCCGTCTCCGGCCGGATCGACCTCCTCTATTTCTTCGAGCCCGTGACCGGCTTCATGCTGATCGATTCGCTGCTCTCCGACCAGGACGGCGCTTTCATGTCGGCCTTCTCCCATCTGGTGCTGCCGACCATCGTGCTGGGCACCATCCCGCTGGCGGTGATCGCCCGGCAGACCCGCTCGGCCATGCTGGAAGTCCTGAGCGAGGACTATGTGCGCACCGCCAGGGCCAAGGGCCTGCCGACCCGCCGCGTGGTCGGCCTCCATGCGTTCCGCAACGCGCTGATCCCGGTGGTCACCACGATCGGCCTGCAGACCGGCGTGCTGCTGGCCGGCGCGATCCTGACCGAGACGATCTTCTCCTGGCCGGGCGTGGGCAAGTGGCTGATCGATTCGATCTTCCGCCGCGACTACCCGTCCGTGCAGGGCGGGCTCCTGCTGATCGCCAGCGTGGTCATGATCGTGAACCTCCTGGTCGACCTGACCTACGGGCTGATCGACCCGAGGATCCGCCATGGCCGCTGAGATCGCCACCCGCCCGCCCCATCCCTTCGTCGAGGGCTGGCACTATTTCAAGCAGAACAAGGGTGCGCTCGCCGGGCTGATCGTGTTCGTGGCCTTCGTGCTGATCGCGGCCTTCTCCCCCTGGCTCGCCCCCTATTCGCCGGACGCCCAGGATCGCGCCGCCGTGCTGGTCCCGCCGTTCTGGCAGGAAGGCGGCAGCACCGCGCACCTGCTGGGCACCGACGCGGTCGGCCGCGACCTGCTTTCCCGCATCATGCATGGCGGGCGCTGGTCGCTGTTCATCGGCTTGGTCGTGATCGTCATCTCGATGTCCGGCGGGATCCTGCTGGGTCTCTGTGCCGCGTTCGCCCGCGGCTTCGTCGACACACTGATCATGCGCGTGCTCGACGTGCTGCTGGCGATCCCGTCCCTGCTGCTGGCGCTGGTCGTGGTGGCGATCCTGGGCCCTGGCCTGTTCAACGCGATGTTCGCCGTGGCCCTGGTGTACATGCCGCACTACGCCCGCCTCACCCGCGGCTCGGCGATGAGCGAGCTGCAGAAGGACTATGTCACCGCGTCCCGGGTGGCCGGCGCCTCGGTCTGGCGGCTGATGTTCCGCACCGTGCTGCCCAACTGCGCCCCGCCCCTGATCGTCCAGGCCACACTGGGCTTTTCCACCGCGGTCCTGGACATGGCGGCGCTCGGCTTCCTCGGCATGGGTGCCCAGCCGCCCACGCCCGAATGGGGCACCATGCTGGCCGATGCCCGCGAGTTCATCCTGCGCGCCTGGTGGGTCGTGACCTTCCCCGGCCTCGCCATCCTGATCTCCGTGCTCGCCGTCAACCTGATGGGCGACGGTTTGCGCGACGTCCTCGATCCCAAGCTGAAGCGCTCATGAGCCTCCTCGAGATCCGCAACCTCACGGTCCGCTTCGCCACGGCGTCGGGCTGGTTCACCGCAGTGGAGGGCGTCGACCTTTCCGTCGAGAAGGGCGAGATCGTCGCGATCGTGGGTGAGAGCGGCTCCGGCAAGTCGGTCTCGATGCTGGCGGTCATGGGCCTCCTGCCCCCGACCGCCCAGGTCACCGCCGACGTGCTCGCCTTCGACGGCAAAGACCTGCTGACGATCAGCCCGGCCGGGCGCCGGGCGCTGACCGGTGCCGACATGGCGATGATCTTCCAGGAGCCGATGAGCTCGCTGAACCCCTGCTTCACCGTGGGCTTCCAGATCGAGGAGTCGCTGCGGCTCCATCTCGGCCTGAACAAGCGCCAGGCGCGCGACCGGGCGGTGGAGCTCTTGACTCAGGTCGGCATCCCCTCGCCCGCCCAGCGCCTGTCCGCATACCCGCACCAGCTCTCCGGCGGCATGAGCCAGCGGGTGATGATCGCCATGGCGATCGCCTGCGACCCGCGCCTGCTCATCGCCGACGAGCCGACCACGGCACTGGACGTCACCATCCAGGCGCAGATCCTGGACCTCTTGGTCGACCTCCAGGAGCGGCGCGGCATGGCGCTGATCCTGATCACCCATGCCATGGGCGTGGTCGCCGAGACCGCGCAGCGCGTGGTGGTCCAGTATGCCGGCTGGCAGGTCGAGAAGCAGGACGTGTACGGCCTGTTCGACCATCCTCACCATCCCTACACCGCGGCCCTGCTGGCGGCCCTGCCGGAGCGTGCCGTCGAGGGTGCGAGGCTCGCCTCGATTCCGGGCGTGGTGCCGGGCCAGTTCGACAAGCCCTCGGGCTGCCTGTTCCATCCGCGCTGTCCGCGCGCCGACCAGCGCTGCGTGGAGGTCCGGCCGGTGCCGGCCGGGCCGGAGCTGGGCCAGGCGGTCTGCCACTATCCGCTGGGTGGGACCCGATGAGCCCGCCGGTGAACGCGCCCGTGAACCTGCCCGCGAACCCGCCCACCAGCCCGATCGTCGAAGCCGACAACCTGTCCCGCCACTACACGGTCCGGCGCGGCCTGTTCGCCAAGCCTGCCACCGTGCGGGCGCTGGACGGGGTGAGCTTCACCCTCGATGCCGGCAAGACCCTGGCGGTGGTCGGCGAATCCGGCTGCGGCAAGTCCACGCTCGGCCGGATCGTCACCCTGATCGAGCCGCCCTCGGGCGGCCGGCTGCGCCTGGACGGGCAGCCGACGGAGGAGGTGACCCCGGAGCTGCGGCGCAAGGTCCAGCTCGTGTTCCAGAACCCCTACGGGTCCCTGAACCCGCGCCGCAAGATCGCCGACGCGCTGGCCGAGCCGTTGGAGATCTTGGGCGGCACCAGTGCCGCCGAGCGGCGCGACCGGGTCCTCACCATGCTGGAGAAGGTCGGGCTGCGCCGCGAGCAGGCCGAGCGCTACCCGCACATGTTCTCCGGCGGGCAGCGCCAGCGCATCGCGGTCGCCCGGGCGCTGATGCCCAACCCGGAAGTGCTGGTGCTGGACGAGCCGGTCTCGGCGCTGGACCTGTCGATCCAGGCCCAGGTGCTCAACCTCCTGATGGACCTGCAGGACGAGTTCCGGCTGGCCTATCTGTTCATCAGCCACGACCTGTCGGTGGTCCGGCACATCGCCCAGGACGTGATGGTGATGTATCTGGGCAAGGCCGTGGAGAAGGGCCCCAAGGCGGCGATCTTCGCCACGCCGCGCCACCCCTATACGCGGGTGCTGCTGGCGGCCACCCCGATCGCCGATCCGCGCCGCCGGCGCGACCGGATCAAGGCTCGGGGCGAGCTGCCCTCGCCGCTGGCCCCGCCGCCCGGCTGCCCGTTCCACCCGCGCTGCCCGCTCGCCAACGAGCGCTGCCGGGTGGAGGTGCCGGGCCTGACACAGGCGGGCGCGCAACTCGTCGCCTGCCATGCGGTGGAGGAAGGCCGGGACTGAGCGGCATTCCCGCCCACCGGCCGGACCAGGGGCGACGCCACCGAAGTAGCCAGGCGGCCAGCCCCGCCCCGCAACTTTCTGACGGTTGATCCGTTACCCCGGCGACGCTTTGCCGGGCGCTGGCCACGCGGCCGTGCCCTGGCATGAGAGGAGACGCCGTGGTTGCCATACACGCCCCGAGCCTGCCGAGGCCGATCCATCCGCTTCACGCCATCCTCCTGGCGTTTCCGCTGCCCCTGTTCCTGGGCGCGCTGCTGAGCGACATCGCCTACTGGAGAACCTTCCAGATCCAGTGGGCCAATTTCTCGTCCTGGCTCATCGCCGGGGGGCTGCTGGTCGGGGCCTTCGCCCTGCTCTGGGCGCTGATCAACCTGTTCCGCAGCCATGCCGGCCATCGCAAGCGCCCGGTCGTCTATTTCATCGTGCTGCTCGCCATGTGGGTGCTGGGTTTCATCAACGCCCTGGTCCACGCCAAGGATGCCTGGGGCACCATGCCGGAAGGCCTCTATCTGTCGGTGATCACCGCGCTCCTGGCGCTGGTCGCATCGTGGATCGGCTATGCTGGGTTCCGGACCAGAGAGGTGGAATGATGCGCTCGCTTCTGTTGCTTGGTGCCGCGGTGATCGCCCTGTCCAGTTGGGACGCCAGGGCCCAGCCCGCACAGTATGGCCCCAACCCGGACCTGCCCGAGCCGAACCGTGGCCTGCTGCCGACCATGAAGATCCCGAGACCGGCCGGCTGGGGCGACGAGCGCCCGATCGTGCCGCAGGGCTACCGGATCGAGGCCATTGCCACGGATCTCATGATCCCGCGCCAGACCCTGGTTCTGCCCAACGGGGACATCCTGGTGGCGGAGGGCTCGGGCGGCGGTGCACCGGCGCTCCGGCCCAAGGACATCATCGCGAACTTCATCAAGGCCCTGGGCAAGACCTCGGTGAAGAGCGGCAACCGGCTGACCCTGCTGCGCGATGCCGATGGCGACGGCACCTACGAGGCGCAGGGCGTCTTCGCGGACAATCTCAACGCGCCCTATGGCCTGGCCTTCGTCAACAACGCCATCTATGTCGCGAACCAGGATGCACTGGTGCGCTTCGACTATGCCGACGGCCAGACGCAGGCGAGCGGGCCGCCGGAGCTGGTGACGGAGCTGCCGTCCGCGATCAACCATCACTGGACCAAGGCACTGACCGCCAGTCCGGATGGCCGCTTCCTTTATGTCGGCATCGGCTCCAACAGCAACATCACCGAGCGCGGCATGGATGCCGAGGTCGACCGGGCGGTGGTGTGGCAGATCGATGCCGAGACGGGCATGCACAAGCGCTTTGCCACCGGTCTGCGCAACCCCACGGCACTCGCCTTCCTGCCGGGCACCGACCAGCTCTGGGCGGCGGTGAACGAGCGGGACGAGATCGGCCCCGACCTGGTCCCGGACTACCTGACGTCCGTGCAGGAGGGCGGCTTCTATGGCTGGCCCTACAGCTACTGGGGCCAGACCGTCGACCCGCGCGCGCAGCCACAGGACCCGGAGAAGGTCGCAGCGGCCATCCGCCCGGACTACGGGCTGGGCTCGCATGTGGCAGCGCTGGGCCTGGCCTTCTCCAGCCCGGTCATGGGTGAACAGTTCGCCGAAGGGGCGTTCGTCGGCGAGCACGGCAGCTGGAACCGGACCGATCCGTCCGGCTACAAGGTGATCTTCGTGCCGTTCCAGGACGGCAAGCCTGCCGGCGAGCCGATCGACTTCGTCACCGGCTTTCTGACCGCGGACGGCAACAACACCCGCGGCCGGCCGGTCGGGGTCACGGTGGACCCGCGCGGCGCCGTGATCGTGGCGGACGACCTGTCCAACACGGTCTGGCGCGTGTCGGTGGACCAGCCCCAGCCGGCTGCCGCACTCGAACCCGACGGGGACCACGCCCGGCGCTGATCCAGCACGGCTGGCGGCATCCCCATCGGGCTGCCGTCGCCGTCGCCGCGCCCGTGCCTGCCAAGCCTGCCTGAGCGTCAGGACCCGCGGCAGGTCTCCCTTCCGTCATCGGCGCCCTTCCCGGCCCGGGCCGCCGATTCAGTGCCCCAGAACGCAAGAAGGGAGGGCCCCTTGCGGGACCCTCCCTTTCCTGCAGGTCGCCTGGACCCGTCTGGACTGCTCAGTTCCAGTTGTCGTCGAAGCCGCCGCGATCGCCACGGCCACGGCCACGGCCACCACCGGGGGAGCGCGCCGGGCGATCGCCGAAGCCACGATCCTCGAAGCCGCCCGGGCTGCTGGGGGCGGCGCGGTCGCCGAAGCCACCACGGTCACCACCACCGGGGCCGCCGAAGCCGCCGCGGTCGCCACCGAAGCCGCCGCCGCTGCGCTCGGCACCGAAGCCGCCGCGCGGGCCACCGAAGCCGCCACCGCCGCCGCGCGGGCCGCCGAAGCCGCCGCGGTCGCCGCCGCCACGCGGACCGCCGAAACCACCGCGGTCGCCGCCGAAGCCGCCACGGTCACCACCGCCACGGGGGCCGCCGAAACCGCCGCCGCCACCCGGGCCACCGGCCGGACGACGATCCTCGGCCTGGCGCACGGCCAGGGCGCGGCCCGCCATCTGGAAGCCGTCCATCTTGCGGATGGCGTTCTCGCAGGCCTCTTCCGACTCCATCTCGATGAAGCCGAAGCCGCGGCTGCGGCCCGTCTCACGGTCGGTCGCGATCTTGACGGCCACGACGCCACCGTGCGGGGCGAAGAGCTGCTCGAGTTCTTCAGGGGTGGTCGAATAGGGGAAATTGGCTACGAAGAGCTTACGAGTCATCGGCGAGTCCGGCAAAACCGCGGAAGCGGGTGGGGAGTACGATCGAGGAAGCAAGGGATGCGCGCGTCGTCGGATGCAGATCGCGTGACCCGTCTGCTGCAACGGGCCCCGCTCCGACCAACCCCATCAGCCCGACGAAGCTAGGCGCAACCGCCGCATCACCGTAGCAGGGTGAGAAAGTCAAAGATGAAGCGACTGTCACGAACAGGGCGTCTTCTCGCGTAGCGACACATTCCGTTCGTCCCTATACACCAGCCGCTCGTGATGCGCCACGGAGTTTTCAGTGTCCATAGCCATCGATGGGGGTGAGGCAGAAGGCGCCTCCCCGGCCTCTCCGCCGGCACGCAGGGCGGCCCGGCTGCGGGTCACCGGGCGGGTCCAGGGCGTGGGCTATCGCGACTGGCTGGTGGGCCAGGCGGTGGCGCTGGGGCTGGCCGGCTGGGTGCGCAACCGGCCGGACGGCTCGGTGGAGGCGCATGCCGAAGGGCCGGCCACCGCACTGGACCAACTGGCCGACCGCTGCCGAAGGGGCCCGTACCTGGCCAGGGTCGACGCGGTTCAGGTCAGCGACCTGCCGCCCGAAGGCCAAGCAGGCTTCACCCGCCGCCCGACCGGCTGACGGCTCAGGGCCGCTCGGCCACGAAGCGCAGCCGGACATAGTCCGCTGTCCAGTTGCCCTGCTGATCGCGCAGGGCCGGCGCCAGCATCGCCTCGACCCGCCGCAGGAACGGCTCCTGCCGCTCGACCGGCAGATGGCGGGTGTACGGGCCGGCAAAGGTGATGAGCCAGCCATACATGCCGGTCGGCAGCGGGGTCGGCCGCGGGATCAGCTCCATCCGCTGGACCGTGAAGCCGATGGCGGCCAGCCGGTCGCCCTGCTCCTGCGGGCTCGGGAAGCGCCAGGGATGCAGTGCCGCCCCGTCCAGGCCGAACTCCGCGGCCGCCTGGTGCAGGGCCACGACCTCGGCGGCGACATTGCCCTGGCCGCCCATCTCGCACACCAGCCGCCCGCCCGGCCGCAGCGCCCGGAACACCCCCTGCAGCACCGCATCCTGGTCCCGCATCCAGTGGAGCGCCGCGTTGCTGAACACGGCATCGAACCGCGCGTCGAAGCGGAGGTCCTGGCCGTCCATCTGCTCGGCCGGCACGCCGCGCTTTCGCGCCGCCGCCACCATCTCGGCCGAGGCGTCCACGCCCATCACCCTGGCCCCGGCCGCCTGGAGCCGCTCGGTTAGCACGCCGTCGCCGCAGCCGAGATCGAGCACGTCCTGCCCCGCCACCTCGCCCAGCAGCTCCAGGACGGGCCCGCCCAGGATCGGCACGAAGCCGGCATTCTCCTGGTAGCTGGCGGCGTTCCAGGTCTGGCTCGTCATCGGCTCATCCCCCATCTCCCCGGTGCAGGCAGGCTGCGCAAAACGTCTTGTCCTGGTCGATCCTAGAGCGGATCATGCAGCGTTACTGCTGAGACGAGCTCATGCTTTCCGGACCGGTCCGATGATCTCGCTGAAGGCGGTCCAGGCGTTCGCCGCGATCGTCCGTCATGGCAGCGTCGCCCAGGCCGCCGCCGAGCTCGGCGTGACCGGCTCGGCGCTGTCGCACCTCCTGCGCGACCTGGAAGCGCGGCTGGGCGTGCCGCTGTTCGACCGGGTCGGCCGGGGCCTGGTGCCGACCGAGGACGGCAGGCGCCTGGCCGATGCCGTGGTACCGGCGTTCGCCCGGATCGACCAGGCCCTGTCCGACTTCACCCGGCGCCGGGTGGAGCTCCGGATCAGCACGCTCTCGACCTTCGCCACCGCTTGGCTGATCCCGCGCCTGGAGCGCTTCCAGTCCAAGCATCCCGACATCGAGCTGCTGGTCGCCACCTCGACCAGGAATGTCGACTTCGACCGCGAGGCGTTCGACTGCGCCATCCGCTACGGCCAGGGCGACTGGCCGAACCTGCAGATGCAGAAGCTCTACGACGACGGGCTGGTGCCGGTGGCCAGCCCCGAGCTGGTGGCGCGGACCGGCCTGGAGACGCCGGCGGACCTGGCGAGTGCTAGGCTGCTCCACGCACGGGCCCGGCGCGGCGACTGGGACGTCTGGCTGGCGGCCGCCGGGGTGGGCGGCGTGGACACCAGCTCCGGGCCGGTGTTCGAGACCCGCGCCCAGGTGGTCCAGGCGGCGATCGGCCGGCTGGGCGTGATGGTGATCGACCCCTGGCTGGTCGCCGACGAGATCCGCCAGGGCCACCTGACCATGCCGTTCGGCCCGGTGGTGCCGCTGCCGGCCGCCTACTGGCTGGTCTGGCCGCAGCGGCGCGGCCAGGCGCGGCCGCTCGCCGCCTTTCGTGACTGGCTGACGGAGGAGATCGCCATGGAACGGGCAAGCTTGGGGCAAGGCACTTGAGCACCGCACTCCAACCCGCGGCGATGATCGCCGCCGAGCCGGATACGCTGGCCCCGGACGGCTCGGAGATCCGCTTCCTGCCCCAGCTCAAGGGGGGCAGCATGGTCCATTGCCGCGTCCCGGTCGGCGGCACCACCCTGGCCGTGCGCCATCGCACCGTCGAGGAGCTCTGGTACGTGGTCGGCGGCGTGGGCGAGATCTGGCGCTCCATGGCCGGCGAGGAGCGGGTCGACCATCTGTGCGCCGGCACCGCGGTCACCATCCCGCTGGGCGCGCATTTCCAGTTCCGTTGCACCGGCGATCAGCCCCTGGACATCGTCATTGTCACCATGCCGCCCTGGCCCAACATGGAGGAGGCGGAGCGGGTGGCGGACCACTGGCCGGCGGCCGGGGCGACGCCTTCCGGGTGAGGCCGCAACGCATGTTTGCCCCGATCCGCGCCAGGCGCTAAACGCTGCCACGGCAGATTCCGGGGGCAATGCGTTGCAGCCAGTGCAGGTGATCGGTGGAGGGCTCGCGGGCTCGGAGGCGGCATGGCAGCTTGCCCGGCAGGGCGTGCCGGTGGTGCTGCACGAGATGCGGCCGGTCGAGACCACGGCGGCGCACCAGAGCGGCCAGTTCGCCGAGCTGGTCTGCTCCAACTCGTTCCGTTCCGACGACCCCATGGGCAATGCGGTGGGCCTGCTCCACGAGGAGATGCGCCGGCTGGGCTCTCTCATCATGGCCGAGGGCGACCGGCACAAGCTGCCGGCCGGCGGCGCCCTCGCGGTCGACCGCGACGCGTTCTCGGCAGCGGTGACAGCCAGGATCGAGGCGGAGCCGCTGATCGAGGTCCGGCGCGGCCTGGTCCCTGCCCTGCCCGAGGCCGGGCTGACGATCGTGGCGACCGGCCCGCTCACCGCCACGGCACTGGCCGAGGACATCCGCCGCCATACCGGCGAGGACCAGCTCGCCTTCTTCGATGCGATCGCCCCCATCGTCCACCGCGATTCGATCGATTTCGACGTCGCCTGGTTCCAGTCGCGCTACGACAAGCCGGGTCCGGGCGGCGGCAACGCCGACTACATCAACTGCCCCCTCGACGAGGCGCAGTACGAGGCGTTCATCGACGCGCTGCTGGCTGCCGAGAAGGTCGAGTTCCGCGACTGGGAGAAGGCCACGCCCTATTTCGAGGGCTGCCTGCCGATCGAGGTGATGGCCGAGCGCGGCCGCCGCACCCTGGCGTTCGGGCCGATGAAGCCGGTGGGCCTGACCGACCCGCGCACCGGCAAGCGCCCCTACGCCGTGGTCCAGCTCCGCCAGGACAATGCGCTGGGCACGTTGTTCAACATGGTGGGCTTCCAGACCAAGCTGCGCCATGGCGAGCAGGCCCGGGTGCTCCGGATGATCCCCGGCCTGGAGAAGGCGGAGTTCGCCCGGCTGGGCGGCCTCCATCGCAACACTTTCGTCAACGGGCCCAAGCTCCTGGACCCGCAGCTCCGGCTCAAATCCCTGCCCCATGTCCGCCTGGCCGGGCAGATCACCGGTTGCGAGGGCTATGTGGAGAGTGCCGCGATCGGCTGGCTCGCCGGCTATTTCGCTGGTGCCGAGGCCCGCGGCGTGTCGCCGCTGCCCCCGCCGCCGGAATCCGCGCATGGTGCCTTGCTGGCGCACGTGACGGGCGGCGGCATGGCCGAGACCTATCAGCCGATGAACGTCAATTTCGGCCTGTTCCCGCCTTTGGAGGGCAAGGTGCGCAAGGACGGCCGCAAGGCGGCGCTGGCGACCCGCGCGCTGGCCGCGATCGACACATGGAACACAACCGCAAGGTGAGGAACGCGCGGGCGCTTGTGCGGCGTCGAAAAGCGTCTACGGTGCGGCTCATGCGCGGCTGGGATGCTCGCCCGGCCCGTAAAAACCCCTCCCGTCATGCGATAGTCGAACCGATAGCCTCATGTCGTCGCGCTCCCAGCCGTTCCAGATCCGCGGCAGCCTGCAGACGCTCCTGTCCCTGCGGCTCGTCGAGCCGCACGACCCGGAATTCTTCGCCAAGTTCCTGGACAAGATCGCGCACAGCCCGGATTTCTTCCGCAACGCACCGATCGTGATCGATGCCGCACCCGTGGCGAGCCTGGCGCCGATCGACTTCGCGGAGCTGGTGACGAGGCTGCGCGAGCACCGGATCATCCCGGTGGGCCTGCAGAACGGCTCGCCCGCGTGGAACGAGGCCGCGATCGCGGCGGGCCTGGCGATCCTGCCTGAGGGGCGCCATGCCGAGCCGGCCCGGGCCAAGGAAGCCCCGGCCGCCCAGCCCGGCCCGGCCGTGAAGGCGACCTCGCCGGCACTGCTGATCACCGAGCCGGTGCGCGGCGGCCAACAGATCTATGCGCCCGACGGCGACATCGTGGTGGTGGGCCAGGTCGGCCACGGGGCGGAGCTGATCGCGGGCGGCCATATCCATGTCTACGGCTCGCTGCGCGGCCGGGCGTTCGCCGGCATCGATGGCGACGAGAGTGCCATGATTTTCTGCGACCAGCTCGATGCCGAGCTCCTGTCGATTGCCGGCATTCACCTGGTCAGCGAGCAGTTCGACGAACGGGTTCTGAAAAAGCGCGCCAAGGTGGCGTGCGACGGCGAGAAGCTGGTCGTGACCGCCCTGTCGTGACCCAGCGCCAGCCATAGCTGATCCATATCGTGCGATAGTGCCTCCGGGAGGGCCCCTTGTCCAAGGTCATCGTCGTCACCTCCGGCAAGGGCGGGGTAGGCAAGACTACCTCGGCCGCCGCGATCGCGACCGGTCTCGCTATGCGCGGGCACAAGACGGTCGTGATCGACTTCGACGTGGGCCTGCGCAATCTCGACCTGATCATGGGTTGCGAGCGCCGCGTCGTGTTCGACTTCATCAACGTCATCAATGACGGCGTCCGGCTGAACCAGGCGCTGATCAAGGACAAGCGGGTCGAGAATCTCAGCATCCTGCCGACCTCGCAGACCAAGGACAAGGAGGCCCTCAAGCAGGAGGGCGTCCAGAAGGTCCTGGACGAGCTGAAGGGCGAGTTCGACTACATCATCTGCGACAGCCCGGCCGGCATCGAGCGTGGGGCGATGATGTCGCTCTACTTCGCCGACGAGGCGATCATCGTGACCAACCCGGAGGTCAGCTCGGTCCGCGACAGCGACCGGATCCTGGGCATCCTGAACTCGAAGAGCCGCCGCGCCGAACTGGGCCTGGACGCGGTCAAGCAGCATCTCCTGGTCACCCGCTACGACGCCGAGCGGGTCACCAAGGGCGAGATGCTCAAGCTCGACGACATCGTCGAGATCCTGGCCATCCCGGTGCTTGGCGTCATACCCCAGTGCTCCTCGGTGCTCTCGGCCAGCAATGTCGGCATGCCCGTCATCTTGGACGAGAAGTCCAAGGCTTCCGACGCCTACAAGGATGCGGTATCGAGGCTGCTGGGCGAGGAAGTCGACCTGCGGTTCCTCCTGCCCGAGAAGAAGAGCTTCTTCGAACGTCTGTTCAGGAGGTCGGCATGAATCTGCTCGACCGGTTCTTCGGCCGGCAGCCGAAGAATACGGCTGTGGAAGCCAAGGACAGGCTGAAGATCCTGCTCGCCCACGAGCGGGTCACCACCAATGCGCCGGATTTCCTGCCGATGATGAAGCAGGAGATCCTGGAGGTGATCCGTAAATACATCGCGGTCGACAAGGACCAGGTGAAGGTCCACATGCAGCGACAGCAGGGCGTGTCCGTGCTGGAGCTGGAGGTGGAGCTGCCCCAGGGCCAGGGTCCTGCCGGCAAGAGCGCCAGCCTCAGCCTCGCCTGACCGCCTCAGTCCGGCTGGAGCGGCACTCCCCGGACGCTGGCGGCGATCAGCCCGTCCAGGAAGTCCTGGCAGCGGACGAGCTGTGCCTGGGTGATATGCTCGTTCGGCTTGTGCGCGACGCTCATGTCCCCTGGCCCGCACACCAGGGTCGGGATGCCGGCCCGGGCGATCACCCCGCCATCCGTGCCATAGGCGACCTTGCCGGCAGCCCCCGGCTCGGCCAGCTCCGCCACCAGCCGCCGGAATGGCCCGTCTTGCGCCGGCGCCAGGCCCGGATAGCCGATCAGCTCGGCAAAGCTTACCGACGCCTCCGGTGCAATCGCCCGCATCCCTGGCAGCATCTGCCGCTCGGCATAATCCTGGACCCGCGCCAGCCAGTCGGCAGGACGCTGCCCCGGCAGGGTGCGGAACTCGAAGGCGAACTCGCAGCGCTCGGGGATGATGTTGAGCTGGCCGCCCCCCTCGATCCGGCCGACCGAGGCGGTGGTGTGCGGCGGGTCGAAGCCTTCCGCGAACGGCCCGGCCTCCCGGCAGCGCCGGTGCAGGCCCTGGATGTGCTGGATCAGCTCGGCCGCCGCGATCACCGCGTTGACCCCCTGGTGGGTCAGCGCCGAGTGCCCGGCCCGCCCGGTGACGGTGCAGCGCCAGCCGCCCTTGCCCTTGTGCGCGTCGACCAGGCGCATGCCGGTGGGCTCGCCGACGATGCAGCCGGCCGGCAGGTCGTGCAGCTCGGCGCGCAGCCGCTCGACCAGGGCGGGGGCACCCTTGCAGCCCAGTTCCTCGTCATAGGAGACCGCCATGTGGATCGGCCAGTGCAAGGCGGCCGCCTGCATGGCCGGGACCTTGGCCAGCACGCAGGCGATGAAGCCCTTCATGTCGCAGGCCCCCCGGCCGATCAGCCTGCCGTCCTGCTGCACCAGGGTGAACGGGTCGCTGGCCCAGGCCTGGCCCGTCACCGGCACCACGTCGGAATGAGCCGAAAGGAGGACGCCCGGCCCGTCCTGGCGCCCCAGCGTGAACAGGAGGTCGGCCTTGGTGCCGGTCGGATCGTAGCCAAGCGACGCCGGCACCCCCAGCCCGTCCAGCGCGTCCTGGACATGGGTCACCAGGTCGAGGTTCGGGCCGCCCGCCACGGTGGGAAAGCCCACCAGCCGCGCCAGCCATTCCTCGGCGCCAGGCCAACTCGCAGACATGGAACCACCCCCTCGCGGCTCGGCTTGTGCTTCCGGTATAGAGACCGCCCCCGCCGTTCGCCAACCGGAGCCGCCATGCGCCTGTTCCTGCCGCTGCTGATCGCCCTGCCGCTCATGGCCGCCCCGGCTTTGGCCCAGGAAGAGGTCGGCGAGTTCAGCAACGACTGGACCGGCAACGGCGTCGTGGTCCAGGCCTTCCCCGACCCGGGCGTGCAGGGCGTGACCTGCCACGTCGCCAGCTTCTCGCGCGGCCTCATCGACCGGATGACCAAGGGCAACTGGTTCGAGGACCCGTCCAACTCCTCGATCGCCTGCCGCCAGACCGGCCCGATCGTGATCGGCGACATCGAGACCGACGAGGAGGGCGAGGACATCTTCAGCGAGCGCCGCAGCCTGATCTTCAAGTCGGTCGCGGTGCGGCGGATCTGGGACCAGAAGAACCAGACCATGGTCTACGTGGTCTATTCCCGGCAGGTCAAAGACGCCTCGGCCAAGCTCGGCATCTCGACCGTGCCGCTGTTCGGCCAGGACGTGCGCCGCGAGGAGTGAACGGGTCGCTCAGACCCTCAGCCCCTGCAGCACGAGCAGGCGCAGGGCCAGGAGCGGCGGGCGGCCGATCGCGGCGGCGGCGAACGGGTCGTGGTCCAGCCGGTCCAGCATCCGGAGCTGGTGGCGGGTGATCAGGAGCAAAGGCGTCGCCGGCTCGCCCCGGACTGGCCGGAGGCTGCGCAGCTCGTCCCGCGCCGCCAGCGCCACCACCGCCGCGACCTCGGCCAGGCCCGGCCCCGGCTTGCCCGCCAGCAGCGCATCGCGGCCGACCCCGTGCTGCCGCAGGAGGTCGTCCGGCAGCATGATCTGGCCGTGCCTCGCCAGATGGCCGGTGGCGCGCAGGATGCCCACCAGGCCGTAGCCCGTGCCGATCCGCCGGGCACGCTCCCGATCGCCGCCCGCGATCACCGCCAGGTTCTCCTGCAGCAGCCCGGCCGTGGCCCGGACATGCGCCAGCAGCTCGCCGAGATCGGCCACCGGCCGCTCGTCCAGCTCGCGCTCGCGGGCATCGACCATGGCGACCAGGGCCGCGTCGTCCAGTCCCGCCGCCTGGATCAGCGGCAGGGCTTCGGCCACCGGATGCCGGCGCGGCTGGCCCGCCCGCGCCTCCGCGATCGCCTCGCGCCACCATTCCAGCCGGATGAAGCCGGCCATCGGCTGGGTCACCTGCCCGGGGATCCGGCCGAGCTCCTGGTTCAGCGCCAGCAGGGCCGCCGCCGCCTGACGCTGGCCGGGCGCGGTCGGTACCAGGCACCAGAACCGGTCGGGGTCGTCGCGATGCAGGTCATGGGTGAGGCTGGCGTCGAGGCCGAGGTTCAACCGGGATCTCCTTGCCGGTTGTCCGGCGGGCCGGCCCTCAACTGGCGCGTGCCCACGGAACCCGCAAGGGTCGCGACATCTTTCCACACTGTCGACTCGCCCCTATGTAGCGGAGGCGAGACGAGCGTGGCTTGCCACGCCTCCACGTCGAGGGAAATTCCGATGGCCTTCACCCTACCCGAGCTGCCCTACGCGCATGATGCGCTCGCCCCCTACATGGGCGAGGAGACGCTGCAGCTCCACCACGGCAAGCATCACCAGACCTACGTCACCAACCTGAACAACCTGATCGCCGGTACCGATCTGGAGAACAAGTCGCTGGAAGAGATCGTGGTGATCTCCTCCAAGGACCCGACCAAGGCGGGTATCTTCAACAACGCCGGCCAGCACTGGAACCACAACCTGTTCTGGCGGACGATGAAGAAGGGCGGCGGCGGCAAGCCGGGCGGCGAGTTGCTCAAGCGCATCGAGCATGATTTCGGCGGGTACGAGACCTTCGCCGAGCAGTTCAAGCAGGCGGGCGTCACCCAGTTCGGCTCCGGCTGGGCCTGGCTGTCCCTGGATGGCGACAAGCTCAAGGTCTCCAAGACCCCGAACGGCTCCAACCCGCTGGTGGACGGCGCCACCCCGATCCTGGGCGTGGACGTGTGGGAGCACGCCTACTACCTCGACTATCGTAACCGCCGCCCCGACTACCTCGCGGCCTTCCTGAACCACCTGGTGGACTGGGAAGCGGTCGAGGCCGAGCTGGCCAAGGCTTCCGCCTGACCTGATCTCACCTGCCGGCGGTCACGCCGCCGGCAGGCTCCGGCACAGCTCGACCAGGCGGTCGACCTCGTCCTCGGTGTTGTAGTAGTGCGGCGAGGCCCGCACGAGCGGCGGCAGGCCGCGCGCCTCGGCATCCAGCAGCGTGCTGGCCGGCCCCGACACGCCGATCACGATCCCGGCTTCTGCCGCACGGGCGACCACCTGCTCGGCCGGGACACCGTCCAGGGTGAAGCTGACGATGGCGCCCGGCGAGCGGCCGAGATCGCGCAGCGTCACCCCCCTCACCTCGCCCAAGCCTTCCCGCAGCCGTCCGGCCAGCAGCCGGCAGCGCGCCATGATCGGGTCCAGCCCGATCTCCAGCGCATAGCTCACCGCCGCACCCAGCCCCAGCCGGGCTGCGTAGTTGTTCTCCCAGGTCTCGAAGCGGCGCGCGTCGTCGCGCAGGCGGTATTCGTCCCGCCCGACCCAGGGCGCTGCGAAATGGTCGATCATCGGCGGCTCGAGCCGGTCCAGGAGTGCCTTCCGGACATAAAGGAAGCCGGTGCCGCGCGGCCCGCGCAGGAACTTGCGGCCGGTGGCCGAGAGCAGGTCGCAGCCCAGTGCTGCGACATCGACCGGCATCTGGCCCACCGCCTGACAGGCATCCATCAGATAGGGGATGCCATGGGCCCGTGCGACCCTGCCGATGGCTTCCGCCGGGTTGGTCAGCCCGCCATTGGTGGGCACCCAGGTGACCGCGATCAGCCTGACCCGGTCATCGATCATCCGCTCCAGCGCCACGACGTCGAGCTCGCCCGCCCCATCGCTCGGCACCACCTCGATCAAGGCACCGGTGCGCCTGGCGACCTGCAGGAACGCCACGTAGTTGGCCGCATACTCGGCCTGGGCGGTCAGGATGCGGTCGCCTGGACGAAAGTCGTGGGCCAGAGCGTAGAAGCCCATCTGCCAGGCGACGGTGGCATTCTCGGTAAGGGCGATCTCCGCAGGCGACGCACCCAGCAGGGTCGCCACCTGCCCGTAGACCTGATCCAGCGCCCCGGCCTGCGCGTCGGCCGCGGCATAGCCACCGATCTCCGCCTCCAGCTCCAGATGCTCCCGCACCGCCCGGACCACCGGGACCGGCATCAGGGCCGAGCCGGCATTGTGCAGGAAGGCCCGCCGTGCCGCGGCCGGCGTGTCGGCGCGCACCCGCTGGAGGTCCAGGCCCATGGGAGGCTCAGTCGCCGACGGCGATGAGCGCCGCTGCCACCTTGCGGTCTTCCACCAGCAGGACGTTGAAGGTCCGGCAGGCGGCGGCCGTCGTCATGCACTCCACGACGATCCCCCGCTGACGCAGGCGCTGGCGCAGGCGCGGGTCGATCATCCGGAAGGTGGCGCCCGTGCCCAGCACCAGCACGTCGGGCAGGGCCGCCGCTTCCAGCAGCGGCGCCAGGGCGGCCTCGGTCACCTCGTCGAAGCTGCCCACCGGCCAAGCCTGGGTGACGGTCGGCCAGACCAGCACAGAGCCGGCATGCCGCTCGCCGCCGATCGTGAAGCCGTCCGCCTGGTAGGACTGGATGACCTGCCGGCCTTCCGGGACTAGGGGCGTGACTTCCAAGCGATCCTCTCCCTCAGCCCTTGGCAGTGGCCGGCGCAGCCTTGGCGGGCGTGGCGCTGCTGGCGCGCAGGTTCAGGTAGTAGAGCACCGGAGCGGCGATATAGATCGTCGAATAGATGCCGACGATCACGCCCACGATCATGATGACGGTGAAGTCGCGGATGACCGGGCCGCCCAGCACGAACAGCGCCAGGAGCGCCAGCAGCGTGGTCACCGCGGTAGCCAGCGTGCGGGCCATGGTCTCGTTGATCGAGCGGTCCAGCAGTTGCTCGATCGGCATGGCCTTGTAGCGCCGCAGGTTCTCCCGGACCCGGTCGTAGATCACCACCGTGTCGTTCAGGGAGTAGCCCACGATCATCAGCAGTGCCGCGATCGAGGTCAGGTTGAACTCCATGCCGGTAAAGGCATAGACCGCGAGCCCTGCCGAGACGTCGTGGACCAGTGCTGCCAAGGCACCCACGCCATACTGCCACTCGAAGCGGAACCAGAGATAGACCAGCACGCCCGCCACCGAGATCAGCACGGCCCAGACACCGTTCATCAGCAGCTCGCCGCTGACCTTGGGCCCCACGAATTCCTGGCGCTTGTAGACGATGCCCTCGCCGAACTCGGCGTTCAGCGCCTCCTTGACCTGCTCGATCCGGGCGCGCTGCTCGTCCTGATCCTCGCTGGCCTCCAGGCGGATCAGCACCTCACGGTCGCTGCCGGCGGTCTGCAGTTCGCTGGCGCCCAGGCTCAGCCCGTCCACGGTGGAACGCATGGCGGCCAGATCGGCACGCTCCGGCATCTCCACCTCGAGGACGGTCCCGCCCTTGAAGTCGATGCCGAAGTTCATGCCGTTGACCGCGATCAAGATCACAGTCACCACCAGCACCACCGCCGACCAGATGAAGAACGGCCAGCGATAGCGGAAGAACGGGACGTTGAGGTCGTCCGGGACCAGGCGCAGGCGGTGGGCCATCAGAAGCCGTCCTCGGTGGAGCGCTGGGCGATCATGGCACCCATCATATCGGAAGCACCTTCGGCCGGCGCCAGATGTACCAGTAGGCCACCACCATCCGAGTGAAGGTGACCGCCGTGAACATGGTGGTGATGATGCCGATGCAGTGGGTGACGGCAAAGCCCTTCACCGGCCCGGTGCCGAAGATGAACAGCGCGATGCCGGCGATGAACGAGGTGACGTTGCTGTCCACGATGGTCCGCATCGCCTCGGTGAAGCCGACGTCCAGCGCCGAGATCGGCGAGCGGCCGTTCTTCACCTCCTCGTGGATGCGCTCGTAGATCAGCACGTTGCTGTCCACGGCCTGGCCGATCACCAGCACGATGCCGGCAATGCCCGGCAGGGTCAGGGTGGCGCCGAGGAAGCTCATGGTGGCGAACACCAGGACCAGGTTCACCACCAGCGCCAGGTTGGCGATCAGGCCGAACACCGGGCCGTAATAGACCATCATGAAGGCGAACACGGCAATGCCGGCCACGATGGTGGCGAGGATGCCCGAGCGGATCGAATCCGCCCCCAGCTCCGGCCCGACCGAACGCTCCTCGATCACCTCGAGCGGGGCCGGCAGGGCACCCGCCCGCAGCAGGACCGCCAGCTCGGTGGCCGACTGGAAGGAGAAGCTGCCGCTGATGATGCCGGAACCGCCCAGGATCGGCTCGTTCACCCGGGGTGCCGAGATCACCTTGTTGTCCAGCACGATGGCGAGGAGCTGGCCGACATTCTGCTGGGTCGCCTGGCCGAACTTGCGGCCGCCCGCACTATCGAAGCGGAAGCTCACCACCGGCTCGTTGGTCTGCAGGGTCGGCTGGGCGTCGACCAGGCTCTCGCCGCCGACCACCACCTGGCGCTTGACCACGTACTGCATGGGCTGGCCGTCGACGCCCGGCTCGTTGCTGTCGAGCAGCATTGAGCCCGGCGGCAGCCGGCCGGCGCGCGCCTCGCTGACCGGCGTGTCCAGGTCGACGAAGTGGAAGGTGAGCTTGGCGGTCTGGCCCAGCAGGCGCTTGATCGATTCCGGGCTGCTCTCGCCCGGGACCTGGACGACGATGCGGTTCTCGCCCTGGCGCTGCACCGAGGCCTCGCGGGTGCCTAGCTCGTCGATCCGGCGGCGCACGATCTCCAGCGACTGGGTGACCGCCGCGGAGATCCGCGATGAGAGCCCCGCCTCGCTCAGCGCCAGCGTGATCCGGCCCTCGGCGGGCTCCCTTATGTCGAGCTCCATACCGCCGAGCGTGCCCGGCGCGAACATCGACATGCCCGACCCGCTGGTGGTCGCGACGTTCAACGGTGTCAGGGCCGCCATCGCGGCATCGCGCTGGCTGGGGTCGGTCAGCGTCAGGGTGACGGCGTTGCCGGTGGTGCCGAGGCCCTGGTAGCCGATCCCGGCACCGCGTAGTGCCACCCGGACCTCGTTGGTCAGCTCCTCCAGGCGCTCGCGGACGACCGCCTGGGAATCGACCTCCAGGAGGAGGTAGGCACCACCCTGCAGGTCCAGGCCGAGATTGATCTGGTTCTTGGGCATGAAGCCCGGCCAGCCGTCGACGGTGTCACGGCTGAACAGGTTCGGGAAGGAAAAGATCAAGCCCGCCAGGCAGACCAGCAGGACCAGCGTGACCTTCCAGGGCGACTGGTTGAGCACCGAAGGTTCGTCTCACTTCTTGCCGAGCAGCCTGCCGAACATGCCGCCGCTGGCTGCGGGCGCACCCTTGTCCTGGTTGGCCGGCGGCGGGGGCGTGTCGACATACTTGTCGGAGATGGTCGAGCGGACCACGTCGATCCGCACGTTGGGCGCAATCTCGACCGTCACCATGGGCTTGCCCTCCTCGGTGCGGACGATCGTGCCGACGATGCCGCCGCCGGTGATCACCTTGTCGCCGCGCTTGAGCGACGCGATGACCTCACGGTGTTCGCGCATCTTCTTCTGCTGCGGCCTGATCAGCAGGAAGTAGAAGACCACGAAGATCAGAACCAGCGGCAGCAGCGACACAATGTCGAATGCGCCACCGGCAGCCGGGGCCCCGGCGGCCTGCGCCAGAGCATCTTTCACGAACATCCACGCCTCGAAGCTTCGGTCGGACAATCGCGGCGGACCATAGGTTCAACGGTGGGCGTTGGCAACGACCGGGCCGTTGGCAATTCACGCGCAGGCCCGCTATGCCGGGCCCTGCCTTTCCCCATGCGTGAATGATGATGGACGCCGATCCCAACGTGCTCGCCCGCATCGCGGCCGCCCTCGAACGTCTGGCTCCCCCGCCGCCCGCCCTTCCCGACCTGTCGGCCGCCGACGCCTTCGTCTGGGAAGGCGGCTCGCTCCGGCCGGTGCGCAAGGTCGCCCGGGTCGAACTGGAGCTGCTCCAGGGTATCGACCGGGTCCGCGACATTCTGATCGACAACACCACCCGCTTCGCCAACGGCCTGCCCGCCAACAACGCCCTGCTCTGGGGTGCGCGCGGCATGGGCAAGAGCTCGCTGGTCAAGGCGATCCACGCCAAGATCAACCAGGACCGGCCCGGCAGCCTGCTGCTGGTCGAGATCCATCGGGAGGAGATCGAGAGCCTGCCGAGGCTGCTGGCGGTGCTGCGCGACAGCGGCCGCCGTGCGCTGATCTTCTGCGACGACCTGTCCTTCGACCAGGGCGAGACCAGCTACAAGTCGCTCAAAGCCGTGCTGGAAGGCGGGCTGGAGGGCCGGCCGGACAACGTCCTGTTCTACGCGACCTCCAATCGCCGGCACCTGATGTCCCGGCAGATGATCGAGAACGAGCGGCAGAACGCCCTGATCCCGAGCGAGGCGGTGGAGGAGAAGGTCTCCCTGTCCGACCGGTTCGGCCTGTGGCTGGGCTTCCACCCCTGCTCCCAGGACGTCTACCTCGCCATGGTCGAGGGCTATGTCCGCCGCCTCGGCATCCGGATCGAGCCGGACGAGCTGCGCCGCCAGGCGATCGAGTGGGCCACCACCCGCGGCGCCCGGTCCGGTCGCGTCGCCATGCAGTTCGTCCAGGACCTGGCCGGCCGCGAGGGCGTCTCGCTCGAAGGCGTCTGATCAGTCCGCCATCGCCCGGACCGTGGCGGCCAGCTCGTCCGCGAGCGGCCCGGGCAAAGTCGCCTGGAAGGCCCGGGCCAGGCCGTCATAGTACCACAGCGTCCCGTCCCGTCCGCCGGTGAAGCGGTCCCAGATCGCCTCGCCGACCTGCCAGCGATCCGCCAGGATCGCCCGGGCGTTGTGGGTCTTGTCGGCAAGCGAGACCAGCAGCGAGCGGGCCGGCTTGTGGTGCAGGCCCTCCAGATAGGCCGCCTTGCGCGTCCGCCAGGGCGGCTTCGGCTCCACCCAGGAATCGGTGCAGTCGGCGACGATCGCCGCCACCCCGGCACCGAACCGGCCCTCGATCGCGCGCAGCGTCGCAGCCCCGCCCTGGTCCTCCGCCGCGTCGTGCAGCAGTGCCGCGATCGCCTGGTCCTCGTCGCCGCCATGCTCGATCACCATCGCCGCCACCGCCAGGAGATGGGCCACGTAGGGGATCCGTGTCCCCTTGCGGAGCTGCGCCCGGTGCAGCCTGCTGGCGTAGCCCAGCGCATCGTCGAAGCGGTCGGTGGGAATCATCATGATCATGCGCCCGTGCTGCCTTGGGGCAGGCATGATCGTCCGTGGACCCGGACCGAAGCGAGCCGGTCGGGCAGGACAGCGCCATAGCCGGGGATGCCGCGGCGCTTCGGGACCTCTGCACGTGGCCGATCCGCTAGCCCGGGTCGAGCAGCCGCGGGCCCGGCCCCTCGGCGCCCAGCTCGTCCCTGGGGTTGCGCAGCGGGCAGGCCTGCATCGACAGGCAGCCGCAGCCGATGCAGCCGTCGAGCTGGTCGCGCAGCCGGGTCAGCCGCGTGATCCGCGCATCCAGGTCGGCACGCCAGGCCTGGGACAGTGCCTGCCAGTCGCTTGCATCCGGCGTGCGCCCCTCCGGCAAGGTGGCGAGCGCCGCCGCGATCGTCGCGAGCGGGATGCCGGCCCGCTGCGCCACCCGGATCACCGCGATCCGGCGCAGGATCTCGCGCGGGTAGCGCCGCTGGTTGCCGGCGGTCCGCCGGCTGCGGATCAGTCCCCGCGCCTCGTAGAAATGCAGGGTCGAGACCGCCACGCCGCTCCGTTCCGCGACCTCCCCCACGCTCAGCTCCCGCTGCATCGACGCATTTCCCCCTCTTGACCTCAACTTTACTCGAGGTTCTAGGAAGACGGCTCCCCGAAGCGCAACAGCATGGGAGCTTCCGACATGGACCCTCTCCGCACCGCCCTGATCCTGGGCAGCACCCGGGCTGGCCGGCTCTGCGACGAGGTCGCCGCCTGGACGGCCGGCGTCGCGGCAAGCCAGCCGGGCCTCACGATCGACCGGATCGACCCGCTGGAGCACGACCTGCCCTGCCGCCACGACGGGCACCGCCATCCCGGCCTCGTGGCATTGCGCCAGCGCCTGGCTCTGGCCGACGCCTTCCTGGTGGTGACGCCCGAGTACAACCACGGCTATCCCGCGGCCTTGAAGTTCCTGATCGATTCGGTGCAAGAGCCCTGGCATGCCAAGCCGGTCGGCTTCGTCTCCTATGGCGGGATCAGCGGCGGGATCCGGGCGGTGGAACAGCTCCGCCAGGTGTTCGCCAAGCTGCATGCGGTGACCTTGCGCAACGCCGTCAGCTTCGCCCATGCCTGGGAGCGCTTCACGCCGCCCGGCACCCTGCAGGACCCGGAGCCGGCCGAGGCGGCGCTGCAAGCGCTCCTGTGCCAGCTCGACTGGTGGGGACGCGCCCTGCGCCGGGCCCGGCAGGAGCGACCATATCGGGAGGTGCTGGGATGAACCCGGCGGATGCGATCATCCAGATAGAAGGGGTCGGCAAGACCTACGCGTCCGGCTTCCAGGCGCTGCAAGCCCTCGACCTCTCGATCCGCCGTGGCGAGATCTTCGCGCTGCTGGGGCCCAACGGCGCCGGCAAGACCACGCTGATCGGCATCGTCTGCGGCCTGGTCAAGCCGACGTCGGGCCGGGTCCTGGCCGATGGCCACGACATCCGGAAGGACTACCGCCGGGCCCGGGAGAAGATCGGCCTGGTGCCGCAGGAGCTCACCACCGACGTGTTCGAGAGCGTCTGGGCCACGGTCCGGTTCAGCCGCGGCCTGTTCGGCAAGGCGCCGGACGACGCCCATCTGGAGCGGGTCCTGCGCGCTTTGTCCTTGTGGGACAAGCGCGACAGCAAGATCGCGACGCTGTCGGGCGGAATGAAGCGCCGGGTGCTGATCGCCAAGGCGCTGGCCCACGAGCCGGAGATCCTGTTCCTGGACGAGCCGACCGCGGGCGTGGACGTGGAGCTGCGCCGCGAGATGTGGGCGCTGGTCCGCGGGCTGCGCGAGCAGGGCGTCACGGTCATCCTCACCACCCACTATATCGAGGAAGCCGAGGAGATGGCCGACCGGATCGGGGTGATCGACCGGGGCGAGCTCGTGCTGGTCGAGGACAAGGCGGTGCTGATGCAGCGCCTGGGCCAGCGCCAGCTCACTCTGTTCCTCCAGCGGCCGGTGGCGGCCCTGCCGCCCGAGCTCGCCGAGTACCGGCTGGACCTGGCGGCGGATGGCAGCCGGATCGTCTACCGCTTCGACGGCAAGGACGATCCGGGCACCATCCCCGGCCTGCTGCGCCGCCTCCTGGCCAGCGGCATCGACGTCAGGGACCTGCAGACCAGGCAGAGCTCGCTGGAGGAGATCTTCGTGGGCCTGGTGGGAGCGCGCCGATGAACCGTCATGCGATCTGGGCCATCTACCGGTTCGAGATGGCGCGTACCGGCCGCACGCTCCTGCAGAGCATCGCCGCCCCGGTGATCTCCACCTCGCTCTACTTCATCGTGTTCGGTGCGGCGATCGGCGCCCGGATGGAGCAGATCGACGGGGTCAGCTACGGTGCCTTCCTGGTGCCGGGCCTGATCATGCTGGCCGTGCTCACCGAGAGCATCTCCAACGCCTCGTTCGGCATCTACATGCCGCGCTATTCCGGCACGATCTACGAGGTCCTCTCCGCCCCCGTCTCCTTCGTCGAGATCGTGATTGGCTACGTAGGTGCTGCCGCCACCAAGTCGGTGATCCTGGGCTCGATCATGCTGCTCACCGCCCGGCTGTTCGTCGACTTCACCATCCTGCACCCGTTCTGGATGGCAGGCTTCCTGGTACTGACCTCGGTCACCTTCAGCCTGTTCGGCTTCATCATCGGCATCTGGGCGCAGGGCTTCGAGCGGCTGCAGATCGTGCCCACCATGATCGTGACGCCCTTGGCCTTCCTGGGCGGGAGCTTCTACTCGATCACCATGCTGCCGCCGTTCTGGCAGCAGGTCACCCTGTTCAACCCGGTGGTCTACCTGGTGAGCGGGTTTCGCTGGAGCTTCTACGGCAGCGCCGATGTCGCGGTCGCCATCAGCTTCGGCATGACCTGCCTGTTCCTCCTGGCCTGCCTCCTGGTGGTCTGGGCGATCTTCCGCACCGGCTACCGCCTGTGGCCCTGACCGGGCCGGCAAGGAGCGAGCCGCTCAGCGGCTCGCGACCTCCACCTCTTCGCCCTTGACCAGGTGGCGGCTCGGGTCGAGCGCACGCTTGCCCGAGCGCAGCTCGAAATGGAGCTGCGGCGTGTCGACATAGCCGGTCTGGCCGACCCGGCCGATGACCTGGCCGCGCGCCACCTGGTCGCCGACCGCGGTCAGGATGCTGTCCAGATGGGCATAGCCGGTGGTGTAGCCATCCGCGTGCCGGATCAGGATCATCCGCCCCCAGCCGGCGATCTCGTCGCTGGCATAGGACACTACGCCGTTCTCCGCGGCCAGCACCGGGCTGCCCAGCGGGGCCGCCAGGTTGATGCCGTCGTTCTGGCTGCCGTCCGCCTTCTTGCCGAACTGGCTGATCACCGTGCCGCTGGCCGGCCATAGGAAGCCGTCGCCGCTGAGGGCCCGCGGCTTCATCGCCGCGGCCCGCGCCATGGCACCGGGTGCGGTGACCGGCAGGGCCGCCACCTGCTCGGGCTCGGCCGCGGCGGCCGGCACGGGAACCGGTGCTGGGGGCGTGGCAGCGGGCGGGACCAGGGTCGCCACCTGGATCTCGCTGGGTGCCTCCTTGGGCGCCATCGGCGAGGTCGGGGTCGGCGACTGCCGGATCGCCGGGCGCTTCGCCCTGGCCGGCTCCGCCACGGGCGCCGGGCGGGCACCGCGCTGCGGGATGGTGAGGTTGCTGCCGAGCTGGATGACATAGGGCTTGCGCAGGCCGTTGGCCGAAGCCAGCTCCTGCAGCGTCACCCCGTAGCGCTCGGCGACCTTCGAGGCGGTGTCGCCGCGCATCACCTTGTGCAGCCTGGGCGGCCCCACATAGGCCTGTTTCTTCGCGAGCGCCCAGGTCTGCCCCGGTACCGGCTCGATCGGGCGCAGGTCGCTGCAGCCGGCGAGCAGGAGCGCCAGGGCCACCAGGAGCGGGGAGGAAGCACGTACCATTGGACTTGGATACGTCACGCGAAAGCCACGGTTCAAGCAGCGGCTTTCGGCAGTGCGGTAAGGTTCAGCTTTCCACCACCTGCCGAAGTGCGGCCATGCTCGGCATGTGGGTCATGTCCAGGTGGATGGGGGTCACCGAGATGAAGCCGTGGTTGGTGGCCTCCAGGTCGCTGCCCTCGCCCGGGTCCTGCTCGGCATGGGTGTCGCCGATCCAATAATAGGCCTCGCCGCGCGGGTCCTCGCGCTCGATGATCGCGTCGCCGATCTTGCGGGTACCCTGGACGGTCACCCGGACCCCCTGGATCGCCTCCACCTCGCGGTCGGGGAAGTTGACGTTGATCAGCACCTCGCGCGGCCAGCCGGCGGCCAGCAGCTTGCGGATCAGGTCCGGCGCGAAATGCTCGGCCGTGGCCCAGCGTGGCCCCTTGCCGAACTCCATCAGCGAGGAGAAGGCGATCGCCTTGGTCCGGCACAGCGTCGCCTCCATGGCGGCCGCGACCGTGCCGGAATAGGTGACGTCGTCGGCGAGGTTGCTGCCGTGGTTGATCCCGGACAGGACCAGGTCGACCTTCTTGCCCTCGATCAGCTTCTGCAGGCCCAGCATGACGCAGTCGGTGGGCGTGCCGTCCACGGCGAACTGCTTCTCGCCCAGGCGCCGCGCCCGCAGCGGCCGGCGGATCGTCAGCCCGTGGCCCACCCCCGACTGGTTGCTTTCCGGCGCCACGACCCAGACGTCGTCGGAGATCGCCTGGGCGATCTTCGTGAGCGTGCGGATGCCGGCAGCCTGGTAGCCGTCATCGTTGGTGACCATGATGCGCAAGGGGCAAGATCCTTCAAGCGACGGGCAGGAGGCGGTCCTGGCCGAAATAGCTGTGCAGCGCCGGCGGCAGGGTAACCGAGCCGTCGGCCTCCTGACCATTCTCCAGGATGGCGACGAGCGTGCGACCGACCGCCAGCCCGCTGCCGTTCAGCGTGTGGACGAAGCGCGGCTTCTCGCCGGGTGCTGGCCGGTAGCGGGCGTTCATCCGCCGGGCCTGGAAGTCCTGGCAGTTCGAGCAGGAGCTGATCTCACGATAGGTCCCCTGCCCCGGCAGCCAGACCTCGATGTCGTAGGTCTTGCTGGCGCCGAAGCCCGTGTCGCCGGCGCACAGCAGCATCACCCGGTAGGGCAGGCCCAGGCGCTTGAGCACCTCCTCGGCGCAGGCGGTCATCCGCTCGTGCTCGAGGGCCGACTGCTCGGGCGTGGTGATCGAGACGAGCTCGACCTTGTTGAACTGGTGCTGCCGGATCATGCCCTTGGTATCGCGCCCGGCCGAGCCGGCCTCGGAGCGGAAGCAGGGCGTGTGCGCGGTCATGCGCAGCGGCAGGTCGGCCGCGTCCAGGATCTCGCCGCCCACCGTGTTGGTCAGCGGCACCTCGGCGGTCGGGATCAGCCCCAGCCCGGTCGTGGTGAAGAACAGGTCGTCCGCGAACTTCGGCAGCTGGGTGGTGCCGAACAGCGCCTTCTCGCCCACCATGAGCGGCGGCGCCATTTCGGTGTAGCCGTGTTCGCCGGTCTGCAGGTCGAGCATGAAGGCGGCGAGTGCCCGCTCCAGCCGCGCCATCTGCCCGCGCAGCAGCACGAAGCGCGCCCCCGACAGCTTGGCCGCGGTGGCAAAGTCCATGCCGAGCCTTGCCCCCAGCTCGTCGTGGGCGAGCGGCTGGAAGTTGAACTGCCGGGGCTGGCCCACCCGGCGCAGCTCGACATTCGCCGTCTCGTCGGCACCTTCGGGCACGTCGGGCTGGAGAACGTTCGGATAGGTGGCGAGCTTCGCCTCCAGCTCGGCCGCCACCGCCGCGAGTCGTTCCTCGCCGGCCTTCACCGCGTCCTTGAGCTGGCCGAGCTCGGCCTGGAGCCCGTCGACCGGCTGGCCCTTGGCCCTGGCCTGCCCGAACTCGCGGGACAGGCGGTTGCGCGCGGACTGCGATTCCTGCAGCTCAGTCTCGATCCGGCGTCGCTCGGCATCCAGCGCCAGCACGTCGGCTGCCGCCGGTGCGGCACCGCGCCTTTGCAGGCTGGCATCGAACGCCGCCGAGTTTTCCCGCAGCCACTTCAGGTCGAACAAGGCTCTTTTGCCCTAGGTCAGATGCACCGGGGGTCTCTTATGCATCCGCCGCCCGGCAGGGAAGCCCGGATCGGCGGGAACCGGCCGCACCCGGCGGCCCGTGTCCCGCCAGGCACGCCTAGCTGGTCGTGGAGTCGTCCTCGGCCTCGGCGGCTTCCGCGGCCTCGGCAGCCAGCCGCTTCTTCTCGACCATCTTCACCGCGATGACCGAGATCTCGTAGAGAATGAGCAGCGGCACGGCGAGGCTGATCTGGCTGATCACGTCCGGCGGGGTGACGATCGCCGCCAGCACGAACACGCCGACGATCGCATAGCGCCGGTTCCGCACCAGCCCGGCCGAGCCGATGATCCCGACCCGGCCCAGGAGGGTGAGCAGCACCGGCAACTGGAAGGCCAGGCCGAAGGCGAACACCATCTTCATCACGAGGTCGAGATATTCTCCGACCCGCGCTTCCAGCTCGATCGGCAGCGCGCCGTCGCCGCCGCCGGTCTCGAAGCTCAGGAAGAAGTGGAACGCCAGCGGGAACACGAAATAATAGCAGAGCGCCGCACCCAGAAAGAACAGCACCGGCGTGGCCAGGAGGAATGGCAGGAAGGCCTGCTTCTCCTGCCGGTACAGGCCCGGTGCGATGAACATCCAGAGCTGGGTGGCGATCACCGGGAAGGCCAGCATCGCCCCGCCCCACATCGCCACCTTCAGGTAGGTGAAGAAGGCTTCGGTGAGGCCGGTATAGATCATCCGCCGGCCGGTCTGGTTGCCGTAGGCGATCTGCAGCGGATGGACCAGGAACTGGTAGATCTGCTCGGAGAAGGCGTAGCAGACCAGGAAACCGACGAACAACGCGCCCATCGACCACATCAGCCGGTTGCGCAGCTCGAGCAGGTGCTCCAGCAGCGGCATCTCGCGGTCGTCGATGTCCTTGATGAACGCCATCAGGCTTTCTCGGCAGGAGCGGACCCGGCAGAAGCGGGTTCGGCAGGGGCGGAAGCGGCCGGTGCGGGTACGGCGGGTGCCGGCCTGACGGATCCGGTCGCCGCCGCAGGAGCCGGCTCGGCAGGCTTGGCCGGCGCGGCCGGTGCCGTGCCGGCATCACCCCCGGCCGAGGTGCTGGCCACCGGCCCGAGCAGGGCGCCGGGCGCGGGTGATTCGGTCTTCGCCGTCGTGGCGGGCGGCTTCGGGTCCATCGCGCGGTTGATGTCGCTGGTGTCCAGCGCCTTGCCGAGCGTGCCGTCCGGATCCACCGACTTGGTGATCTGCTCGCGAATGCCGGCCGGGCTGATCTTGCCGACGCTGTCCTTCAGGTCCTGCAGGTCGGCCTCGCGCGCCATGTCGTCGACATGGCGCTGGAACTCGCGGGCCATCGCCCGCCCCTTGGCCACCCATTGCCCGAGCGTGCGCGCGAGACGCGGCAGGTCCTTGGGACCGACCACGACCAGGGCCACCACCAGGATGATGGCCATCTCCGTCCAGGCAAGATCGAACACGATGAGGTCACGCCTGCCGTCTTCGGGCAACCGGCGGTCCGGTTACCCCTCGATGAACGCACCGATAGACGAACCCGGAGGCACGGTCCAGCGGCCTCCGGAGGATAGCCTGATCACGATGAAACGGCAGCCCCGGAATCACCGTCGGGCGCATCCCCCTGCCCCTCTGCCGCGGGCTCGGCCGGCTCCTCGCCGGTGCGCTGCGCCATGACCACGAGGTCCGGCGCGTCCAGGTCGTCGGGCCGGGGCAGGTCGTCCAGGCTGGTCAGGCCGAACGCATCCAGGAAGGCCGGCGTGGTCGCCCAGGTCATCGGTCGGCCCGGCACCTCGCGCCGGCCGGCCGGTGCCACCCAGCCGGCATCCAGGAGCTGCTCGAGCGTACCCTGGGCCAGCGCCACGCCCCGGACCTGCTCGATTTCGCCCCTGGTCACCGGCTGCTTCCAGGCGATCACCGCCAGCGTCTCCATCACCGCGCGCGACGGCTTGCGCCGCTTCTCTTCGACCCTGGCCAGATAGGGCGCGATCTCCGGGTCGGTGCGCAGCGCCCAGTCCTGGCCGATCCGCTCCAGCCTGATGCCCCGGCCGCTATAGGCCAGCACCAGTTCGGGCAGGAGGTCGGCCACATGCAGGTCGCCCGGCAGATGGGCCTGGAGCACCGCCTCCGGCACCGGCTCCGCCCGGCTGAACAGCACCGCCTCCACGATCCGCAGGCCCAGCTCGCGGCTCATCGCGCTCCCCTCACCATGATCGGGCCGAATGGTTGCTGCTGCACCAGCTCGATCCGCCCCTGCCGGGCCAGTTCCAGGCTGGCGACCAAGCCGGACGCCAGCGCGGTGCGCCGGCCGAACCCCTCGGCGAGGTCGGGCGGCAACAGGCTTTCCAGCTCGCGCCAGGTCGTGCCGCTCACCATGGCCTCGAACCGCGCCATCGCCTGGTCGATCGACCAGGTGGGCGGTGGCGGGAAGCGCAGGATCACCGCCTTGCGCTTGCGCTTGAGGCCGGCATAGGCGGCGACCAGGTCGGTGAGCGAGGCGGTCGGCAGGTAGCGCGTTTCCAGCGCGAAGCTCTCCGCCACCCCGCGCACCAGCCGTTCCCGGCCGAGCCGCGGCCGCTCCTCCAGTGCCCGGGCCAGCGCCTTGGCCGCATCGAGGCGGCGCAGCCGTGCCTCCAGGTCCGAGGCCGCCTCCTCGATCTCGCCATCGGGCTCGGCTTTCGGCAGGAGCAGGCGTGACTTCAGCCAGAGCAGCCAGGCCGCCATCACCAGATAGTCGGCGGCGACCGTCAGCTCCCGGCGCTTGGCCCCCTGGAGATAGGCCACGAACTGGTCGACCAGTGCCACCAGGTCGAGGGTGCGCAGGTCGACCTTCTGCCGCCTGGCCAGGTCGAGCAGGAGGTCGAGCGGGCCCTGGAAACCGTCCAGGGCGACGGTGAACCCGTCCTCCTCCGGCTGGCCTGCGCTGCCCGCCACCTCGCTCATCCCAGCGGATCGCCCCAGCCGGTCAGGATATAGACCCAGCGGAACACGAACTCGACCGGCGGGCGCAGGATCGGGTCGATCAGGTTGATCTGCGTGCCCCAGATCGAGCCGAGCAGCGGGCCCAGGAACAGGATGGCCAGCAGGATCAAGAGGCCATAGCGCTCGGTCTTGGCGTGCTGCCAGGCGAGTGCGGGCGGCAGGATGGCGTTGAGCACCCGCCCGCCGTCCATCGGCAGGAGCGGGAACATGTTGAACACGGCCAGCACGACGTTGACGTTGACGAATGCGTCCAGGTTGCCGGTGATCCACTCGCCCAGCGCCCCGTCGATGTTCACCGCGCCATGGCGGGCGATCGCCGCGGCGATCGCCAGCACGATGTTGATCCCGGGCCCGGCCAGCGCCACCAGCGCCATGTCGCGGCGTGGATGGTGCAGGTAGCCGAACCGGACCGGCACGGGCTTGGCCCAGCCGAACAGGAACGGGCTGCCCGAAAGCAGCAGGATGCCCGGCAGCACCAGCGTGCCGACCGGGTCGACATGGACGATCGGGTTCAGGCTGACCCGGCCCAGCTGGCGTGCGGTCGGGTCGCCCAGCTTGTCGGCGACCAGCGCATGGGCCGCCTCGTGCATGGTGATCGCGAGCACGAGCGGGATCAGATAGATCGATAGGATATGGGCCTGCGCCCCCAGATCGGCCAAGTCGGTTCCTTCAGGCGACGAGCTGCGTCGCGCGCAGATGATGCTCGGCGGCAGCCAGGTCGACCGGTCCCTGCCCGGTGCCGCGGAAGGCCAGGGCACGGGCATGGCGCAGCGCCGCCAGGCCCTCCAGCTCCGGCAGGGCGGCGGCCAGGGCCTGCGCATCCTCGATCCGCCCGCTGCACGCCAGCGCCAGGTCACAGCCGGCCGCCAGGCAGGCGGTCGCCCGGCCGACCAGGTCGCCGCTCAGCGCACCCATGCCGAGATCGTCGGAGAGCAGCAGCCCGCCGAAGCCGATCTGGCCGCGGATCACCCCCTCGATGATCGGCCGGGACAGGGTGGCCGGCCGGTCCGGGTCCAGGGCCGGGAACACGATATGGGCGGTCATGCCGATCGGCAGGTCGGCGAGCGTGCGGAACGGCACGAAGTCACGCGCCGCCAGCTCATCGGGGCCGGCCGTCACCACCGGCAGCCCGACATGGCTGTCGACCTGGGCACGGCCATGGCCCGGCAGATGCTTGATCACCGGCAGCACGCCGGTGTCCAGCAGCCCGTCGGCCAGCGCCCGGCCGAGCTCGGCCACCACGAACGGATCACTGGAAAAGGCGCGGCTGCCGATCGCCTCGGTGAGCCCGGGCGCCGCCACGTCCAGCACCGGCGCACAGGCCACGTCGATGCCGGCTTCCGCCAGATCGCAGCCGATCAGGTGGCCCACGGCCAGCGCGGCCTGCACCGCCTGGTCGGGCTGCCGGGCGAACAGGGCACCCAGCGCCGCCATGGCCGGCAGGCTGCGCCAGACCGGCGGGCACAGCCGCATGACCCGCCCGCCCTCCTGGTCGACCAGGATCATCGGCACCGCCGGTGCGGCCGCCGCCCGGATATCGTCGGTGAGGGCGCGGAGCTGCGCCCGGTCGGCGACGTTGCGCGCGAACAGGATCACCCCCGCCGGCGGCGTCTGTGCCAGCAGGCGCCGCTCCGCCGGTGTCAGCGCGGTGCCCTCGATGCCGATCACCGCGGCCAGCATCAGCGGACCACCAGGCAGTCGCTGCCGGCACTTTTCAGTGCCTCGCAGGCGGCCTGCGCCTCCGCCCGGCTGGCGAAGCCTTCGAGCTGGGCACGGTAATAGGTGGCGCCCCTCACCTCCGCCTGGGTGATCACCCGGCGCTTGCCCGTGAACACGTCGGGATGCTTCTGCGCCGCCCGGTCCCAGGCGACGTTGGCGTCCGCCTCGCTGCGCAGGGAGGCGACCTGGATGCGCACCCCGCTGCGCGCGGCCGGCTGGGCCGGCTGGGCCGGCTCCGGTGCCGGGGGTGCCGTCGCCACCACGGTCGGCGGGGCGGGCGGCGGTGTGGCGGGCGCTGCCGGTGCCGGCGGCGGCACGGGCGTGGTGTCGACCACTGCCGGCGGTTCGGCCGGCGGGACCACCGGCATCGGCCCGGCATCGACGGTCGGCGCGGGCGCTGCGCTCGGCGCAGGGGCGGCCGGCGGTGCTGCACGCGGTGCCGCCAACGGCTCCGGTGCGGGGGCCGACGGCAGCGGTGCGGTGACCAGCGGTGCCGTGGCCGAGGGCTCGGGTGCCACCGCCACCACGGAGGGCGGCGCCGGCTCGCCCGCGGCCGGCTCGGGCGCCGTCGCGTCCTCCTCGGGCGGGATGATGTCGCCGATCGAGACCAGCGGCGGTGCCCCTGCCGTCTGGGGGGGTGCTTCCATCGCCGGGTCGCTCACCCCGGCCGAGGGCGGCAGCTCCTCCTCCACCGGCCGGGCCGGCGGCTGGCTGGCCACTTCCGGGCCGACCTGCGGCTGGCTGTCCGCCCGGTTCCCGTCCGGGTCGAGCGCCTCGGCGATCGCCGTGTTGTCGTTGCGCAGGTCCATGCCGCCGGGATCGTCGGGCCGCTGCTTGACCGGCTCGTCGGGGGCCGCCACCAGCACCGGCGTGCCGTCCCCGGCATTGTCCTGCCAGGACAGCCACACGATCGCGCCGAACGCGAAGAACACCACCAGCACCAGGATCCGGAGCCACCAGCGGGTCGGCTGCTCGTCCGGCAGGGGCTCCTCCAGGTCGACCACCGCCCGGTTCCTCAGGGCCTTCTGCGCGGCGTCGAACGATTCGTCGGACATTGCAGCCATGCTCTCTCAAGAAGATTTGCGCTGACGGGTCGGCGCCGAACGAGGGTTTCAGCGCAGCTCGTCGACCGGCGTCACCCCCAATATGTCCAGACCGGCCGCGATGGCGGTGCGCGCCGCCTCCAGCATCGCCAGCCGCGCCCGCGAGCGCTCCGGCTCCGCCTCGACGAGAAAACGCAGACTCTCGTCCTCCGAGCCCTTCGTCCAGAGCCCATGGAGCTCCGCGGCGAGTTCCATCAACCAGAAGGCGATCCGGTGTGGCTCGGCATGCACGGCCGCACCCTCCAGCACCCGCGGCAGCAGGGCCGCCCGCTTGAGCAGGTCGAGCTCGGCCGGATGGGTCAGCAGCGCCAGGTCAGCCCGGTCCAGGTCCTGGGTCAGCTCGCCCAGCCCCCGCTGCTCCGCCTGGCGGAACACCGAGCGCACCCGGGCATGGGCGTACTGGACATAGAACACCGGGTTGTCGCGCGACTGCTCGACCACCTTGGAAAGATCGAAGTCGAGCGGCGCGTCGTTCTTTCGCGTGAGCAGCATGAACCGCATCACGTCCTTGCCGACCTCGTCGACCACGTCGCGCATGGTCACGATCCGGCCGGCCCGCTTGCTCATCTTGAGCGGCTTGCCCTCGTCCATCAGGCTGACGAGCTGGCAGAGCCGCACCTCGAGCTGGACCTGGTCCTGCGAGAGCGCCTTCACCGCCGCCTTCAGCCGCTTGACGTAGCCGCCATGGTCGGCACCCAGCACGTCGATCAGCCACTGATGGCCGCGCTGCAGCTTGCTGAAATGGCAGCCCAGGTCCGCCGCGAAATAGGTCCAGGCCCCGTTGGAGCGCTTGAGCGGCCGGTCCACGTCGTCGCCGAACGCGGTGGCGCGGAACAGGAGCTGCGGCCGCGGCTCCCAGTCCTCGGCTGGCTTGCCCTTGGGCGGCGGCAGCTCGCCCACATAGAGCAGGCCCAGCTCCTCCAGCCGCTGGAGCGCGGCATCCATGGTGCCGTCCTCGATCAGCGAGCGCTCGGACAGGAACAGGTCGTGGTGGACGCCCAGTGCCGCCAGGTCGTCCTTGATCACCTGGAGCTGCGCCTCGACCGCGAACCGCTTGAGCGGGTCCAGCCACTCCTCCTCGGGCTTGCCCAGCCAGCGGTCGCCGTCGCGGGCCGCCAGCGCCTCGGCGGTCCGGACCAGATAGAGGCCGGGATAGAAGCCCTCCGGCATCTCGCCGATGTCCTCGCCCAGCGCCTCGCGGTAGCGCAGGTGCAGGGAACGGGCGAGCGTCTCCACCTGGGCGCCCGCGTCGTTGACGTAGTACTCGCGGGTGACCCCATAGCCGACCCGCTCGAGGATCGAGGCCAGGGCGTCGCCGAACACCGTGCCGCGGGCATGGCCCACATGGAGCGGCCCGGTCGGGTTGGCCGAGCAGTACTCGACGTTGACCTTTTGCCCCTGCCCCAGGTCGATCCGGCCGAACTCGGTGCCGGCCGCGCGGATCGCCGGGATCACCGCCTGCCAGAAGGCCGGGCGCATCCGCATGTTGACGAAGCCCGGCGGTGCCACCGCCACGTCCCGGAAATCCGCGCGCCCTTCCAGCCGCTCCGCCAGGGCCTGGGCGATGTCGAGCGGCTTCATCCGCGCGGGCTTCGCCAGCATCAGGGCGATCGAGCAGGCCACGTCGCCATGCGCCGGATCCTTGGGCAGCTCCACGGCGACCCTGGTCAGGTCCAGGCCGGCCGGCAGGCGGCCGTCCGCCACGAGCTGGTCCAGGGCAGAGCGGATCTCGGTTTCGATGAGGGCGAACGGGTTCATGGTCGGGTACGGGCAATCCTGAAAAGACGGTCGTGCTCGTCGAGCGCGAATCGGTCGGTCATTCCGGCGACGTAGTCACGCACCGCCTCGGCACATGCCTGCGAGCCGGCCGCCCCGGCCCGGCTGCGCCATTCCTCCGGGAGGCATTCGGGTGCTTCGAAGAAGGTCTCGAACAGTGCTCGCAGGATCTGCTTGGCGCGCCGCGTCATCCGGTTGACCGTGTAGTGTTGCCAGACCCGGTCGCGCAAGAAGGTCCTGAGCTGCACCACCGCCTCGTGCATGGCAGGCGAGAAGGCGACGCAGGGCCGATCCGCCAGGGCCACGGCGTCGGGCGAGCCCGGGTGCAGCGCGGCCAGACGCTCCCTGGTCTCGGCCAGCAGGTCGCGGACCATCCGGTCGATCAGGCGGCGCTGGATCTCGCCGGCCAGCTGGCCCCGCTCCAGGCCCGGCCACAGGGCGGTCACCTCGTCCACCACCGGCGCTGCCAGCGGCACGGTGCGCAGCTCGTCCGGGCGAAAGAAGCCGGCGCGCAGCCCGTCGTCGACGTCATGGCTGCAATAGGCGATGTCGTCGGCAAGGGCCGCGATCTGCGCCTCTACCGACGGTTGCAGGTGCAGGCGCAGGTCCTGCCTGCGGTGCCACTCCGCGATCGGCGCCGGCACGTTCCCCTTGAGCGGGCCGTTGTGCTTGACCACGCCCTCCAGCGTTTCCGCCGTCAGGTTCAGCCCGTCGAACCCGCCATAGCGCCGCTCCAACCGGGTCAGGATCCGGAAGGTCTGGAGGTTGTGGTCGAACCCGCCGAACCCCTGCAGGCAGGCGTCCAGCGCCTCCTCGCCGGCATGGCCGAACGGGCTGTGGCCGAGATCGTGGGCCAGCGCGATCGCCTCGGTCAAATCCTCGTCGACCTGGAGGGCGCGGGCGATCGTGCGGCCGATCTGGCTTACTTCCAGCGTGTGGGTGAGCCGGGTGCGGAAATGGTCGCCGTCCAGGGCGGCGAAGACCTGGGTCTTGGCCTCCAGGCGGCGGAACGCGGTGGCATGCACGATCCGGTCGCGGTCGCGCTGCCAGGGCGAGCGCGGCGCGCTGTCCGGCTCTGGCACCAGCCGGCCGCGGCTCGTGGCGGGATCCGCGGCGAACGGGGCACGCGGGGAAAATTCGACGGGCAGAGGTGCGGAAATGACAGCCTCCCGGGCGCTGGCCTGGTTTGACAATACACGGCCGCTGCCTACTTTGGGATGTGCAGGCTTCATCGGCACCGACCTCGTGATCCGGCCGGCCGATGAGGCGGCGGATCGATCATCAAGGGCAACCCATGTCGCAAGCGAACCCGCGGCCCGACCCGTTCCAGGTCTCCGACAGCGCCGCCCGCCGCATCCGCGCCATCCTGGAGCGCGAGGGCATGGATGACGGCCATCTGCGCGTCGGGGTCTCCGGCGGCGGCTGCTCCGGCTTCAAGTACGAATTCGAGCTCGGCACGGAAAACGAGCCGGACGACATCGCCATCGAGAAGCAGGGTGCCAAGGTGGTCATCGACGGCATGTCGCTGCTCTACCTGATCGGCTCGGAGCTGGACTTCGTCGAGGACCTGAACGGCTCCTATTTCCAGGTGAAGAACCCGAACGCCAAGTCGTCCTGCGGCTGCGGCACCAGCTTCGCGATGTGAGCCCTGGCGGCTCGTTCCCTGCTGTGAGTTCCCGATGAAGCTGGTCGCCTGGAACGTGAACGGCGTGCGCGCGCGCCTGGACGCCCTCTTGGGCTGGATCGACACCGAGGCGCCGGACGTCCTGCTCCTGCAGGAGACCAAGGTCACCGACGACAAGTTCCCCCGCGCGTCCTTCGAGGAGCGCGGCTACCATCTGGCGCTGTGGGGCTCGGCCCCGCTCAACGGCGTGGCGATCCTGGCCAAGCAGGAGCCGCAGGACGTGGTGCGCGGCCTGCCCGGCGAGGAGGGCGACACCATGGCTCGCTGGATCGAGGCCACGGTCGGCCCGTTCCGGGTAGCTTCGCTCTATCTGCCGAACGGCACCTCGGTGGGCTCGGATGCGTTCGCCTACAAGCTGCGCTATTTCGACCGGATCGGCGCCCGCATGACCGCGCTTGCCGAGGACGGCACGCCCGTGATCGTCGGCGGCGACTGGAACGTGGCGCCGGAAGCCTGCGACGTCCACGACCCCGCCTCCTGGGACGGCTCGATCTGCTACCATCCCGACGAGCGCGCCGCCTGGCGCCGGATGGTCAACCGGGGCTTCTACGATGCCTATCGCTGGCTGAACCCGGCCGGCGAGGACTATTCCTGGTGGCACTACCAGGCCCGCTCCTTCGAGCTCGGCCACGGCCTCCGGATCGACCACTTCCTCCTGTCGCCCCGGGCGATGGACCGGGCGACCGCCTGCCGCATCGATCCGACCCCTCGGGCGGCAAAGACCGCCTCCGACCACGCGCCGTTGATCCTCGACGTCGAGTGAACCTCAGAACGCCCGGCAGAATGTCGTGGCCCGCTGGAACGTATGGATCTCCCTAGGGTTCGGACTTCAGCTCCGTTCCTGATGGAGGACGGCTTGCGAGCTACCCATACCCGGCGAGTTCGCTGGCTTCTGGTCGGCGCGGCGGCACTGGCCGTAGCCATCTACGCCTGCCGCCCGCGCGCGGCACTCGCGACCGAGCGAAACGATGCAGCGCCCGAGCAGGACAGAACCGCCGTCGTCGGCGGCATCCGCATGCGGTGGGAGGAGCATGGGCCGGCGGAGGGTCGTCCGGTCGTCCTGGTGCATGGCCTGCCCACCAACCCTCGCGCCTGGCGCTATGTCGTGCCGCGCATTGCCGGGCCGGACACTCGCTGCCTGGCCTGGGAGCTCGTAGGCTTCGGCGAGTCCTTCCGGGAAGGGTTCGGGCGGGATCTATCGATCCCGGCACAGGCGGCGCATCTGCGGGCCTGGCTCGACCATCTGGGAATCGGTCAGGCCGTCTTCGTGGGCCATGACTACGGAGGCGGCGTCATCCAGCAGCTCGCGGTAAGCGATCCCGGGCGGTTCGCCGGGGTGGTACTGAGCGACAGTGTTGCCTTCGACAACTGGCCGGTAGCGGGCGTGCGTGTGGCCAGGGCGATGCGGGGACTGGTCCCGCATCTGCCCGGCTTCGCTGCGCGAGCCCTGTTCCAGGCCGCTCTCGCCAATCTGGGTCACGCTGATCCTCAGGTGGGGGCAGTATCATCGGATCTGTTCTGGCGGCCCTATGCGCGCAAGGATGGTCTGCGAGCCTTTGCACATCAGCTCGGCTTCTTCGACAACCGTGACACGCAGCGGATCGGGGCGGCGCTCCGGCCGCTCGGCTGCCCGAGCCTGGTAGTCTGGGGCGAGCGGGATCCCTTGGGTCTGCCCTCGGCGCAGGAGTTGGCCCGAAGGCTCGGCGCAGGGCTACGGGTCATCCCAGGTGCGTATCATTTCACCATCGAGGATCACCCGGACAGGATCGCCGAGGCGATCCACGAGGTTCTCGGGCACGCCCGGCAGCACCATCGCGGCACGTAGCTTCAGCAGACGCTCCACCATCCGGCAGCGTGGCACATCATAAGCCTTCCGCGTGAAGGGCCGTTGCCGGAGTCGTCCCACCGTTGCCGAATAGGCGGAACGGCGTCGGCCCGTTCCCGGGACACGGCCGTCGTGGACGCCGCCCGTCGGTGATGATGTGCGCTTCGAGCCGCGCCGCCCCCGGTCCGCTGGGGTTGGGGCCGGTCTTCTCACCCCTCTTGGCCGCCACGGATGCGCTATTGAGACACGCGCGGCGCCACCTCCGTTCCGGGTTCTGGGAGGCGCGCTCAGGCCGCCATCTTCCGGCAGCTCTCGGCACAGCGCCTGCAGGCTTCGACGCACTCATCCATCTCGCCGATCCTGGCGCAATCCTCCGCGCACTCCGTGCAGATCTCGGCGCATTCGCGGCAGGTATGCTTGTGGTGCTCCGTGCCGATCAGCATGAAGTGCGCCGACGCCCGGCAAATCTCCGCGCAGGCCATCATCAGCTTGAAGTGCTTCGGCTCGGTATGCTTGCCGCCCACCTCCAGGCAGTGGCCCATCGCCGTCGACAGGCAGGTCTGGTAGCAGGACAGGCACGCCTCGATGCACGACTTCATTTCCGGCGTCAGGTGCTGCATGGCGATTCTCCGCTGGCTGCCGCTCACCTGCGGAGAACGCGCACGCTCCATCCATGTTCCCTGCCGGGCCTTACGCCAAGGCCCCGCCCGTCCGGCCATGCGCAAAGCGGATCTGGAGGATCTGCACGTCCTTCGGCAGCTCGATCAGGAACTCGGGGTCGCGCTCCAGGTGATGGATCCGCCTGGGATCGCTCCCGGCAAAGCGCGCCATCGCCTCCACGCTTTCCCAATAGGAGATGGTGACGAACTCGGTCTCGCCCGGCCGGTCCTCGCGCAGCGACTGCACGCCCATCGCCTTCTCGATCAGCGGCTTGATGCCGTGCTCGAACAGATAGGCCTCGTACTCGTCGGCCCGCGTGGCCGGCACCCTCCCCCGCCAGATCCGTGCAATGGCGGGGCCACTTGCGTCGCTCATGTCCGGTCTCCCGCATGGTGGCGTTCCAGGAAGCGGCGTGCCAGTGCCGCGACCTCGTCCAGATTGGTCTCCAGCAGCCAGTGGCCGCCATCCAGGAGATGCAGCTCGGCCTCCGGCAGGTCGCGCAGATAGGCCCGCGCCGCCCCTTCCGGCATGTAGCCGTCCTGCGGCCCCCAGACGATCAGGGCCGGCGGGCGGTGCTCGCGCAGATAGGCCTGGTAGCGCGGAAACCATTGGAGGTTCTCCCGCAGGCCCTCCATCAGCCCGACCATCACCTCGCGGCGCACCGGATGGTCGAGCTGCGCCCAGGCGAGCTGCCAGAGGTCCGGGCTGATGCGGGCGGCGACGTCCGGCCGGACATCGTTCAGGAACTCCTCCCGGAAGCCCGCCTCACCCACCGCCTCTGCCAGCTTGCGCCGCCCTTCGCCCGAAGGTGCCGTGAAATAGGCCTTCAGCCCGTCATATTTGGGTCCGAGCTGGTCTTCGTAGATGTCGCCGTTCTGGATGATCAGCGCCGCGATCAGCCCGGGCCGCCGGATCGCCAGCCGGAGCCCGATCTGCGAGCCATAGTCGTGCAGGTAGAGGGCTGCGCGCCCCAGCCCCAGCGTCTGGGCGAACCGGTCCAGGAAGCCGGCATAGCCGTCGAACGTGTAGGCAAACTCCGCCGGGTCCGGCGTGGCGCTGTGGCCGAAGCCCGGAAAGTCCGGGGCGACCAGCCGCCAGCGGTCGGCGAGGGCCGGCATGAGCTGACGGTACTGGAAGGACGAGCATGGATAGCCATGCGGCAGCAGGACCACCGGCCCGTCCGCCGGACCCGCTTCCCGGTAGAAGGTCCGGATGCCGTCGACCGTGACGAACCGGTGCCGCACCGCCCGGTCGGCGGCGTCGCTCCGATGCTGCCCGTCCCGTTCTTGCTGGAAGTGCAAGCTGCGTCTCCTCGAGGTTCCACGCGGGCCGGCCGCGTCGTTGCTCTTCGGACACCCGCCTCCAAGCGGGCGATGATGAGGTCAGGGGGAACCCGATGTCCCCGCACCTGATAACCTATCAATAGCGTTTAGCCGGTTACGTTCCATCGTGACCGCAGATGGAGACCGAGTTGAACCGATCGCGTGCAGGCAGCCTGGCACTGGTGGGTGGCGTGCTGGCCCTGGATTTCGCCAACACGGCCGGCGGCCGCGACCTGCCGGAGCCGATCGAGCACCTCCAGGCGCCCCGCCACCTCCTGGACTGGTCGGTCCACGCCTCGGTCCTGCCGCCGGAACTGGCCAAGGCACTCGACGGCACCATGGATGCCGACCAGAAGGCGGCACAGGCCCTGCTGGCAGCGGCACTGGACCTGCGGGAAGCCATCCACCGCGTCGGGAGCGCCATCGCGGGGCACCGCGCCCCGGCCGCCCCGGATCTCGCTACGCTCCGGCAGGCCGCCGCCGCAGCGCTGGCAGAAGCCCAGCTCGCACCCGACGAGGACGGCCGGTGCAGCCTGCACTTTGCCCCAACACCGGCCACCGCCGCCATTCTCGGCCCAATCGCCTGGTCCGCCCTGGACCTGCTCCGCCACGGCGACCTCACCCGCCTCAAGCAGTGCCCGGCGGCCGATTGCGGCTGGCTGTTCCTCGACACCACCAGGAACAATTCGCGGCGCTGGTGCGACATGGCCACCTGCGGCAACCGCACCAAGGCCCGGCGCCACCGGCAGGGCGCTGCCTGACCCGGGGGGACAAAAACAAGAAAGCCCCGACCGCCTGCGCGGCCGGGGCTCCCGGTCGAGCCGGAACCCGGTTCAGCCGAACCAGCTCGCGTCGACGCCGGTCACACCGGTGAGCGTCAGGCTGTGGCCCTGGCCGAGGTTCAGCACGGTGCTGCCATCCACCACGGTCGCACTCGCGATCGCGTTCTCGACCGTGTTACCGGTCCCGCGCAGCAGGATCTGGTCGCTGCCGGCCGTGAAGTCGGTGATCGTATCCTGGTCGCCCGCCGCCAGCAGGATGGTGAAGCGGTCGGCCCCGGCGCCGCCGGTGAGCTGGTCGTTGCCCGCCTGGCCCAGCAGCTCGTCGGCACCCTCGCCGCCATCCAGGACATCGTCGCCCGCACCACCGGTCAGCCGGTCGTCGCCGGCCCCGCCGGTGAGCGTGTCGATGCCGTCCTTGCCATCCAGCGTGTCGTTGCCCTCCCCGCCGTCGACCGTGTCATTGCCGAGCCCGCCGAACAGGCCGTCGTCCCCGGCATCGCCGTTCAGCAGGTCGTCGCCCGCGGCACCGAAGAACCGGTCGTTGCCGTCGCCGGCATGGATGGTGTCGTTGCCGGCTCCGCCCGTGCCGAGATCGTCGCCGGTATTGGCGACGATGCTCAGGCTGCCGCCATAGATCGTGTCGTCGCCCGCACCGCCGTCGATGCTGTCGTCGCCGAACTCGCCGAAGATCTGGTCGTTGCCGTCTCCGGTGAAGATCCGGTCGGCCGCCCCGACGGTGGGATCGACATTGGGCGCGTCGCGGTCGCCCCAGGCGAGGTCGTCGCCGGTGCCGCCCGAGATGATGTCGCTGCCGTTGCCGCCATAGGCCCGGTCGTTGCCGGCACCGCCCAGGATGACGTCGTCGCGCTCGCCGCCGAACAGCCGGTCCAGCCCGTCGCCACCGCGCAGGATGTCGTCGCCATTATTGCCGAACAGGTCGTCGTTGCCGGCCTGGCCTTCGATCGTGTCGTTGCCGGCGGCACCGTACATGCCCTCGTCATTGCCGACGCCGCCGAAGATCAGGTCGTCGCCGTCCTCGCCGTTCAGCATGAGGTCGTCGCCCGCCTCGCCGAACAGGCGGTCGTCGCCCGCCCCGCCGAAGATCCGGTCGTTGCCGTTCATGGCATGGATCTCGTCCGCCTCGGCCGTGCCGGGAATGGGCGGATCCTTGTCGTCGCCAGGTGTACCGAAGATGAGCGCCATGAGCATTCCTAGCTGGGAAGGGCTGGGCTGGTCAGCTTGCAGTGGCAAGCGCCGCGGCCCGGTCGCACGGGCCTGCCAGCGCACAATCCACCGAAAGAACAGGATCATGCTGCCGGTTTCTCATGCCGGAAACGCACCCGGGGATCCTGTCGGCCAGCGACGAGCACCGCACGCCGGGTCACCTTGCGCGTGCGGTACGGCCGGACCATCGCCGCCTGTCAGTGGACGCGCATCGCCCGCCATTGCCGCATCACGAACACATCCGGACACGGCTGCGTGAGGAGATCGTGAGCGCGCGAAAACGGCGACTTTCAGAACCGCCAGGGCAGCGTCCCGGCCGGCAGCCGGTCGCCCAGTCGGTCGATCGCCACGACCAGCAGCGCCACCACGGCGGTGGCCGAGAGCGCCACGGCACTGGCCTCGCTGACCAGGCCCGCCTCCTCCAGCGAGAACAGGACCACGCCCAATGTCTCGGTGCCCGCCGTCCACAGGAGGGCCGACACGGTCAGCTCGTTGAACGCCAGGAGGAAGGCCAGGAGCCCGCCGGCCGTGACCGCGGGCCAGATCGCCGGCAGCACCACATGGACCAGCCGGGCGAGCGGCCCCGCACCATCCAGGGCCGCCGCCTCCTCCTGGGCGCGCTCGAGCTGGGCGAGCGCCGCCAGCGGCGGCTTCAGCACGACCGGGAGGAAGCGCGCCATGTAGGCGAACAGGATGATCCAGGGCGTGGCGTAGATGGTGAAGCCCAGGAGCGGCAGCGGCCGGACGAACAGGAGGATGCAGGCGATCGCCAGCACGATGCCCGGCAAGGCGTAGGGCAGCTCGATCAGCGGCAGGAGCAGCTGGCGTGCCCGTACCGGTGCCCGGTCCAGCGCATGGCCCACCGGTACGGCGACCAGCGCCAGGAGCAGGGCGGCACCGCCGGCGAACAGGAAGGAATTGCGGAACGCCCGCACCGTCACATCCTGGCGCCAGAGCACCTCGGCGAAATGGGTGAGCGTTGCCGAGGAGGGCGTGAGCCTGGCGCCGTAGGTGGGTGCCAGGGCCGAGGCCAGCAGCGCCCCCAGTGGCAGGAACAGGGCCAGCGCCACCATCGCCCAGGCCAGCGCTAAGCCCGGCCGCCGCCAGCGGCCCAGCCGCCAGAAGCGGCCGAGTGCGCGCTCGGCGCTCCGCCTGGTGCCGGAGCGCGCCAGCACCACCGCGGCCCCGCCTGCCGGCAGCAGCACCAGCACCAGCATCGCCACGGCCAGCAGGGCCGCCCGGTCGATCACCCCTAGCCCGTTGCCGACCAGCTCGCGGTAGATCAGGGTCGGCAGGGTCAGATAGCCGGCCGGCATGCCGAGCAGGGCCGGGATGCCGAAATTGCCGAATGCCGCGACGAAGGCCAGCAGGGCGGCCGCCACGAGCTGCGGCACGAGCAAAGGCAGGACGATCCGGGCCAGGATCGTGCGCTGGCCGGCCCCGTCCATGGCCGCCGCCTCGACCAGCTCGTGCGGCACGGTCTTGAGCCCCGCCAGGAGGAGGATGGTGACCAGCGGCGCGTGGTGCAGGCCCAGCACCAGGATCACCCCGCCCCGGCCGATCAGCGGGTTGGGCGTGCCGGCGGCCGGCGCCATGCCCAATGCATTCAGGAGCGGTGAGGCCGGCCCCGCCATGACGGTAAACGCGAGGGCCGTCACCTGCGGGGCCATCAGCATGGACAGGACGAACAGGATGCCGATCGGGCGGCGCTGCGGCAGGTCGGTGACCCCCAGCAGCAGCGCCATGGCCCCGCCCAGCACCAGCGCCAGCAGGCCGGACAGCACGCCGCTCTCGATGCTGTGCCAGGCCGCACGCAGGCTGGCCGGCGCCAGGAGTGGTGCCAGCGCGTCGCCGGCCAGCGCCTGGAGCAGGAGCCGCCCGACCGGCAGGGCCGCCAGCACCAGCACGATGGCGAGCAGCAGCCAGAAGCCCGGCCGTCCTTCGGGCCGACCCGATACCGGCCGGCCGGGCAGGGTCGCGATCACGGCTGGAAGATGGCCTCGAAGCGGGCGCGGTTGTCCGCCTCCTCCGCCAGCGCCACCGCCGGGTCGAAGGGCAGGACCTTGATCGTGTCGCGGGCCGGATAGCCCTCGGGCAGTGCCACGGCCGGGTCGGCCGGGATATAGCCCTGGGCTGCCGCCAGCTCCTGGCCGGAGCGGGAGATGAGGAAGTCGACGAACGCCCGGGCGGCATCCGGGTTCTGCGTGGTCTTGAGGATCGCCACCGGCTCGGTCACCGCCGACACGCCCTCCTCCGGGAACACGAACGAGACCGGCGCACCCTTGGCCTGTTCGCGGATCGGCATGAAGTCGACGATCATGCCGAACAGCTTCTCGCCGCCCGCCACCGCCTTCAGCACCCCGCCATTGGCCCCCTCGGCCAGCGCACCGTTCGCCTGGAGCTGCTCGTAATAGCCCCAGCCATCGGCGAGGTTGCCCGTCAGCGTCACCGTATGGATCAGGGCCGCACCCGAGGAGAGCGGGCTCGGCATCGCGACCAGGCCCTTGGCCTCGGGCCGGACGAGGTCCGCCCAGGAGGCCGGCACGAACGGGGCCGCGTCGTTGTAGACGATCCCGGTGGTGATCAGCTTGGTCGCGAACCAGAACTTCGCCGGGTCGTGCAGCCCCTCCGGATAGGCCGAGACGTCGGCCCCCTCATGGGCCAGCAGCACGTCGTCGCGTTTCAGCCCCTCCATCGTCACCGAATCGGCGATCAGCAGCACGTCGGCCTGGGGGGCGCCCGCCTCGAGCTCGGCGCGCAGCTTGGCCATGATCTTGGGCGTGCCGTCGCGCACGAAGCTGACCTCGATGTCCGGGTACTCCGCCCGGAACGCGTCGATCGTGCCCTGCGCATCGGTCTGCGGCTGGCTGGTGTAGAGGACGAGGCTGCCCTCGGCGGCCAGGGCGGATGCGGCCAGGACAGGGGCGGCAGCCAGGCCGGCGGCCAAGGCGAGCGCGGCGAGCGGACGTTTCATCAGGCAGTCTTCCGAAGGAGGCCGGCACCTGCCGGACCGGGCGGATCGTCCGGCCAGATAAGCGGATCCCGTGACAGGCGGGTGACGGTCAGCGGCCGATCAGCTCGGCATTCACCTCCAGCATCAGCGCCACCAGCCCGCCCTCGCCTACCAACATGGCGGCCTCGTCCAAGGAATACCAGCGCCGGTCGCGCTGGCCCTTCTCCGGCCAGTCGTCCAGCACCTCCTCGACATCCATCCGGTAGACCTCGATCTTGCAGGGGACGATCCGGCCGGACGGCAGGTGCTTGGGCGAGAGATAGGTGCCCAGCGGCCTGGTCCAGACCTCGCCGATCAGCCCGGCCTCCTCGAACGCTTCGATCGCCCCCACCTCGGCACCCGTCCTGCCTTTCTCCGGATTGCCCTTGGGAATGATCCAGCGCCGGGTGCCGCGCGAGGTGATCAGCAGCACGTCGGCCGAGCTGCCGCGCAATCGCAGCGCCAGCACGCCGTACTGGAGCCGCGGCGCCGGCTCCGCCTTCTTCTTCGGTGCCGGCTTCTTCGGCGCCGGCTCCTTCGCCGCGGCCTTCTTCGCCGTCGCCTTCACCGATGGCTTCTTCGCCACCGGCTGCTCGGCAGCCGGCTGCTTGCCCGCAGCCTGCTCGGCCGGACGCAGCGCCGCCGGATCGGCGGGCCCGGCAGGCGGATGCCCCGCCTGCCCTTTCTTCGACGCCTTGCTCAACGGCCCTGCGATGATTGCGGCAACTGTCCCATGGGGCAATTTAGCCGGAACGCCCGCCACAATTGAAGCCCGAATGGTCTAGACGACCGGATCGTCGCGGCTCAGCCATAGCCCTTGATGCCGCGCGCCTTGGCGGCGGCGGCCACGCGTGCGGCCTGCTCGGGCAAGCCCAGCCGCCGATAGACATGCTCGAGCTTGGGATAGAGCGGCTGGCGGTCCGGCGTGCTGCCGCGCACCTGCTCCAGCAGCTGCTGGGCCGCCACCAGCCGGTCGGTGCGGATCAGCGCGTCCAGCATCACCTGCTCGAACAGGCCGCGCTGGGCATGGCTGCCGCCGATCTCCCCAAGCCGCGGCATGGCCAGGCCCAGCCGCCGCACCGCCGTCTCGCCATCGCCCCGGGCATGGGCAAGCAGCCCCTCGCAGGCGGGCAGCGCCACTTCCTGCCAGACCGGCCGCGCCCAATCCTGGCAGGTCCGGGCATGGCGGCGGATGGAATCCAGCATCGCGTCCGCCTCCGGCCGGCCGGCCCGGCCCAGGCCGTAGAGATACTGCATGCTGAGGAACGGGCTGACATGGTCGTCGACCCGGCGCGCCAGATAGTCGCCGAGCTCCACCCAGCGATCGCCGACGTCGACGCCCACCAGCTCCAGCCTGGCCAGCAGCGAGACCGCGCCGACCTGGTCCTGGGAATAGCTCTTCCACACCCCCCAGATGTTCTGGTCGTAGAAGGACAGGATCCGGTCGGTGTCGCCCCGGTCGATCAGCACCAGGGCGAAGTGCCACCAGGCATGGGTGAACATGAAGGAGTTGAGGTTGGTCCAGGTCTCCTTGACGTCCTCCAGGAACGCATGCGCCTCTCTGGTCTGGCCGCGGGTCAGGAACACATGGGCCAGCGCATGGTGCGCCCACGGCTCCTTGCGCCGGATCTCGATCGCCCGCCTGGCACTGCGCTCAGCCTCGTCCAGCAGATGGCTCTGCTCGTAGGCAAACGCAGCCAGCCCATGGGTCCAGGGCAGCTCCGCATTGGCATGAGCGATCTTGTGCGCGACCCGGAGCATGCCGGGCGCGTCGCCCCGGTTGAAATGGTGGTACTGGCAGGCCTTGGCGATCGCCAACTCGCGGGGATAGCGGTCCAGCAGCTCCTCGCTCACCCGGATCGAGCGCGGCAGGTCGCCCTCCACCCAGGCACCCACCGCGTCCACCACCATCCGCTCGCGCTCGGAGGCAAGGCCGGCCGACGCCCTGGCCCGGTCCAGAAAAGGCCGGGCCTTCAGCGGCGCATCGGCCCGCTCCATGAACATGGCAAGCATCGCCGCATAGGCGTTGGCGAGCGCGCAGTCCGGATCGGCCTTCGCCGCCTCCTGGACCACCGCCGCCCCGTTCTCATAGGCCAGGAAGCTCTGGATGAACCCGTCGATCCCGGCCACGGTCGCGGCACTCGATGCGGTCACCTCCTGGCCGCGCCAGTCCAGCAGCATCCGCTCTCCCCTCACCGGCTGGAGCCATCTCCGATCAGATAGATCCACCCGACCGGGAAGAAACCTAGGACGCCGGCACCGGCACCGCGCGTCCGGACGCGGCGCTCTCCAGCATCGCCAGCGCCACGGCCAGCGAGCGCAGCCCGTCCTGGCCGGTGCAGGCGGGCTCCCCCTCGCCGCGTGCCGCCGCCACCACGCTCCTCACCATGCGCACATAGAGATCCTCGTGCCGCAGCTCGATCTCGCGCAGCCCGTCCGCGTCGCGCAGATGCACGGTGCCCTCCGGCGACTGGCCCATATTGTCCCGGGCATAGAGCGAGCCTCTGGTCCCGTGGATCTCGATCGAGCCGCGGTTGAACGGCGTGTTGAACACGTTGTGGATGTGGCCGAGCAGCCCACCGGCCGTGCGGAAGATCGCAAGCGCGGTGTCCTCGATCCGGTCGGTGCCCATGCCGCTGTTCTTGCTCATGGCGCTGACCTCGACGATCTCGTCGCCGGTGAGGAAGCGCACGATGTCCGCGTCATGGACCGCCAGGTCCATGATCGCCCCAGCACCTGCGGTCGGGTCGTTGATCCGCCAGGTCTGCAGATGGGCCGGCAGCAGCGCGCCATGCACCACCCGGATCACCACGAGGTCACCCAGCCGCCCGGAGCGGACGATCTCGCGCATCGCGATGTGGTGCGCGCCGCAGCGCATGTGGTGGTTGGTCGCGAACACCACGCCCGCCGCCTGGCAGGCGCGCACCATGTCCTCGGCCTCCGCCAGGCTCATCGCCAGCGGCTTGTCGCACAGCACATGTTTGCCCGCCGCAGCACAGGCCAGCACCTCCTGGTGGTGCCGCTCGTTGGTGCTGGCGACATAGACGCCGTCCACCTCCGGGTCGGCCAGCATCTCGTCCAGCCGGTCATAGGCCTTGGGGATGCCCATCTCCGCGCGAACGCCCGGCCGCGCGCCAGGTCGCGGCTGGACACCACCACCGGCAGCGCCACCCCGCTGGCGTTCATCGCCCCCACCATCCGCTCGCGCGAGATGGTGCTGGCCCCGATCAGGCCGAATCCGAACTTGCCGTCGCGCGCCACGAGCGCCCCCCTCTTTTGTCGTCCCGCCTGCTTGGCCGCTGGACAGAAGGGGGTCAATCGCCTGCGACCGTCAGGCGGCGCGTGCTGCCGGTGCAGGTGCTGCCTCGATATAGCGCCGCTCCTGGGTCCGCCCGCCAAAGCCATAGGCGTCGGCTGCCACCTCGTGCACATGCACGTAGCTCTCGTGGTGGAGGTTGCCCAGCACCTCCTCGAACAGCGCGAACACCGCCGCCATGAAGGCGGCCTTCTCGTCCTTGGTGTTGGTGCCGTCCACCACCCTGATCTCCAGCCAGAAGCTGGACCTGCCCTGCTCGGCCAATGACCTTCCGCCCGCGAACCAGGCGGCCGGATCGATCCGCTGGACGATCACGGCGGTCAGCTCCGGCTTCTTGCGCAGGATCGAGCTGGACAGGCCCGCCACCCGGGCCGCGACCACGCGCTCCAGATCGTCGATCGGCCGGGCGGTGGCGAGCTGCACGCTGATGATCGGCATCGTGGTTCTCCTCCATGAATGGCAAGGGGAGGATGGCCGACCCTGCTTCATTGCAGAAGCAAATGCCGCTACTCTCTATGATGACGCTTCATCATGGTCAGCCGTCGCCGGGGCAAGCATGCGCAACCTGGACCTGGACCAGCTCCGTTCCTTCCTCGCCGTGGCGGACCTGCGCAGCTTCACGCGCGCGGCGGAATCCCTGGCCGCGACCCAGTCGGCGATCAGCCTGCGCGTGGCCAAGCTGGAGGACCGGTTCGGCCGGCGCCTGCTGGTACGCACGCCCCGGGCCGTGGCCCTCACCGAGGCCGGCCGGCAGTTCCTCCCCCATGCCAGGCGCATCATGGCGACCCATGACGAGGCGCTCGCCGCCATGGATGACGTGCCGGCACAGCCGGCGGTGCTGCGCCTGGCCGTGAGTGACCATGCGGTCGCCGGCCGCCTGCCGGCAGCCCTGCAGGCGCTGCGTGCCGCCCTGCCGGGCCTGGTGCCGGACGTGGTGGCCGGCACCTCGGCCGACATGCTGGCCGCCTATGATGAAGGTGCCGTCGATGCCGCCATCGTGCGCCAGGATGCCCTGCGCCGGGAAAGCCTGCCGCTCTACCGCGAAGCGCTGGCCTGGATCGCGAGCGAGCCCCTGACCGCACTGGGCGAGCGCCCCCTGGATCTCGTCGCCCTGCGCGGGGCCTGCGGCGTGAAGGCGGCAATGACCCGGGCCCTGGACCAGCACGGCCTGCCCTGGCGCATCGTGTTCCAGGGCGGCTCGGTCTCGGCCCTGCAATCCGCGGTCGAAGCCGGGCTCGGCGCCACCGTGGTCGGCCGCACCCACGTGCCCGCAAGCTGCACGGTACTGCCCGGCCTGCCGGCCCTGCCCGCCAGCCGGGTCGTGCTGCACACCCGCCTGCCCACCCCTCTCAGGGACGTGCTGCGCCGGGCATTTTCGCCGGTCGGCCGCATCCCCGCCTGATCAGGTTGGACGGAGCGCCCGGACTGCCCACATGATCCCCGGAGCCATTCCCCACCGGCGGTCTTGTAGAGATCGCCCCTCGCTTTCGGAGCTGTGACACGCATGAAGTCGGTGAGCACCTCGTTCTGGCTCTGGCTGCTGTGCATCTTCGGCTTTTGCGGCATCCACCGCTTCTACCTGGGCTTCATCTGGACCGGCCTGCTCTGGCTGTTCACCTTCGGCCTGCTCGGCATCGGCCAGCTCATCGACCTGTTCCGCCTGCGCGGCCTCACCACCATGTCCAACATGGAGCGGCAGCTGGAGCGCAGGAGCTTCTAGGCCCTCCCCTTCGTAGGACTATGTACCTACTTCATGCTATCCTGCGCCGCTCCAGCCGCAGGATGCCCTCATGCCGACCGTCGCCGACCCTGAAGCACGTTTTTGCACAAACGAACCCGAGAACGGCAAAAACGCCAGCAACAACAATGCTGTAGCAGCCACCATAGGCACCGGTGGCACGACAGGAATCCTGAAAGCGGCACCAACTTCCGCTTCACCACGTCATCCCTCGCGCAGGCGGGGATGACAGGATGGCGTCCGTCCGATCCGCCAGTGCAGCCATCCGGCAGTTTTGCACGAACGAACCCGAGGATCGCGCCAGCGCCACGGAAGCCATCAACGTCGTCGATAGGTCCGATCGAGCCGCGCGATTTTCAGCCGGGGCCACGTCGTCGCTACCTCCGGGCGAACGACACCCCCATCGAGACAGACCCCTCATGAGGCTCCGCTCCTTCCTTTCCGGCACCGCCGTGATCCTTGCACTCGGCCAGGGCCTGCCGGCCAGTACGGCGATCACGCACCCGGCGGCAGCGGCCGGCCATGTCCAGGTCCCGGACTCCTACGCCTTCCCGCTGGGCGATCTCCGGATCGTCGCCCTGTCCGACGGCACCGTCCCGCAGGACCTGCACCAGCTCATGACCGGCACCTCGCCTGCCGAGGTCGACAATCTGCTGGCGCGCGCCTTCCAGTCGAACCCGGTCGAGGCGTCGATCAACGCCTTCCTCATCGAGGACGGCGCCCGGCGCATCCTGGTCGACACCGGCTCCGGCCAGCTGTTCGGCCCGGGCCATGGCGGCAAGCTGCCGGACAGCCTGGCCAGCGTCGGCATCGCACCGGGCGACATCACCGACATCCTGATCACCCACATCCATACCGACCATTCGGGCGGCCTGGTCCTGGACGGCCGGCCGGCCTTCCCGAACGCCACCGTCCATGTCGGCGCACCCGACCCCGCCTTCTTCCTCGAGCCCGGCAATGCGGAAGAAACCGGCTACGCGCCGCGCTATTTCGACGAGGCGGCAAAAACGATCGGCGTCTATGCGGAGGCCGGCAAGGTCCGGACCTTCGAGGACAAGGAGACGATCCTGCCCGGCATCGTCGGGACGCTCCATCCCGGCCACACGCCCGGCAGCGCGTTCTACACGGTGACGAGCCAGGGCCAGTCGATCGTCTTCATCGGCGACATCATCCATGTGGCGGCGGTGCAGTTCCCCGACCCCGCCATCACCATCGTCTACGACCTGGACCCCGACGCGGCCAGGGCGGTGCGCAGCGCCGCCTTCACGGACTTCGCCGGAGGCCGCCAGCTGATCGCGGCCCCGCATCTGCCCTTCCCCGGCGTCGGCTATATCCGCGCCGAGAGCGAAAACTCCTTCAGCTGGCATTCCCTGGAATACCGCAACCGCGCCGGGGAATAGCCCCAGGTCCGCCGGTCAGGGCCGCTGCGTCCGGGCCGCCGCGAACACCTGCTCGCGCAGCCAGGCATGGGCCGGGTCGCCGGCCATGCGCGGGTGCCAGAAGGCGCTCATCTGGAACCGGTCGAGCGCCAGGGGCGGCTCCAGCAGGTCGAGGGCGGTGGTGAAGCGCTGGAGGAAGCGGCGCGGCAGGGTGCAGATGCAGTCGCTGTTCATGAGCACCACCGGGGCCAGGGCGTAGTTCTGCACCGAGACCGAGACCCGGCGCTGCCGGCCGAGTGCGGCCAGGGCCTGGTCGATCATGCCGGTAAAGCTGCCGCCGCTGGTCGAGATCAGCAGGTGATCCAGCGCGCAGTACTCATCCAGGGTCAGGGGCCGGTTGCCCCTGGGATGACCGCGCCGCTGCGCCGTCACGAACTCCTCGTCGAACAGGGTCCGGCCGATCAGGCTGCCCGCCGCGTCCTCGGCCGTGCCGACGAACAGGTCGACCCTCCCCTCCTCCAGGTCGGCGGTGAGCCGCGACCGGTCCGGCAGCACGATCGCAAGGCGTACCTGGGGTGCCGCCGCCTTGAGCACCGGGACCAGGTCGGGCGCCAGGATCGCCGCCGGATTGTCGGTGGCGGCGATCCGGAAGGTCCTGGTACTCGTCGCAGGGTCGAACACCTGCGCCAGGTTGGCGAACTCGCGCAGGTGGTCGAGGATCTTGCCGAGCTCCGGCTGCAGCGCCGCCGCGTGCGGTGTGGGCACCATCCCCCGCCCGGACGCTGCCGGGATCAGCAGCGGATCGCCGAACAGCTGCCGCAGCCGGGTCAGCCGGGCCGACAAAGCCGGCTGGGTGATGCCCAGCCGGGCGGCCGCATGGGTGACGTTCCGGTCCTTCAGCAGCGCGTCCAGCGCCAGCAGCAGGCCCACGTCCAGGTCATGCATGCGGTCGCGCAAGCCGGCCCCTGCCTCACCCTTTCCGGATGAACGAGGCGCAGCGCTCGGCCACCATGATCGTCGCGGCGTTGGTGTTGCCGGAGATCATCTTCGGAAACACCGAGGCGTCCGCGACCCTGAGCCCGTCGATCCCGCGCACCTTCAGCTGCGGGTCGGTCACCGCCATGGGATCGGTGCCCATCCGGCAGGTGCAGGCGGGGTGGTAGAGGGTGGTGCAGTGGGCGCGGACATAGTCGGCGATCTCGGCATCCGTCTGCGCCTCGGCCGACGGCGTGATCTCGGCGTCGATCACCTCGGCCAGCGGCTGCGACGCCGCGATCCGCCGGCTGATCTTCACCCCCTCCACCAGCGTCGCCAGGTCCTGGCCGGTCGGGTCGGAGGCGAAGTAGCGCGGATCCAGGCAGGGATGCTCGATCGGATCGGCCGAGCGCAGGGTCAGCTCGCCCCGGCTGTTCGGCCGCTGCAGCGTGGTGTGCAGGGTGACGCCCGGCCGCGACGACAGATAGCGGGCATGGTCGCGGTTGGCGGCAATCACGCCATAGAGCTGCAGGTCCGGCTCGGCCACGTCCGGCCGGCTGCGCACATGGCCGCCGGCCGCCGCCCAGTTGCTGGTGATCGCCCCGGTCCGCCTGGTCGACCACTCGTCGATCGCGGCGCGGATCTCCGCGCCGGTCATCCCGCCGATCCCGACCGGCTCCTTGGTGTGGAAGGTCACCGGCACGTTGATATGGTCCTGGAGGTCCTTGCCCACGCCCGGCAGGTCGTGGACCACCTCGATGCCGTGCGGGCGCAGTTCGTCGGCCGGGCCGATCCCGGACAGCAGCAGGAGCTGGGCCGAGCCGATCGAGCCCGAGGCCAGCACCACCTCCGACGAGGCATAGGCGGTCTGCGGCCGGCCGTTCTTCAGATACTCGACCCCGACCGCCCGGCCGTTCTCGACGATCAGCCGGGTGGTCAGCACGCCCGATTCGACCGTCAGGTTCGGGCGCTCCAGCGCCGGCTCCAGATAGGCCTTGGCCGTGCCGAACCGCTCGCCGTTCTTGAGGAAGAGCTGGAACAGGCCGCAGCCTTCCTGCGAGGCGCCGTTGAAGTCCTCGTTGAACGAGATGCCGGCATTCTGGCAGGCCTGGAGCCAGAGCCGCTCGGTGGCGTCCACATAGGGGACATCGGTGATGTTGAGCGGCCCGCCGTTGCCATGCCACTCGCCGGCCTCGAAGCGTTCATTGCGCTCGGACGCCTTGAACACGGGCAGGACGTCCCGCCAGGCCCAGCCTTCCGCCCCCATGGCGGCCCAGCCGTCATAGTCGGACGGCAGGCCGCGGATATAGATCATCGCGTTCAGGGCACCCGAGCCGCCGATCATCTTGCCGCGCGGCCAGAAGATCCGGCGCATCCGGCAGCCCGGCTGCGGTGCGGTGTGGTAGCCCCAGTCCACCTCGGTGTTGACCATGGTGATCCACATGGCCGGCATCTTGGAAGGGAGCGGTGCCGCCCGGCCCGCTTCCAGCAGCAGCACCTTGCGGCCGGGATCCTCGCTCAGCCGGCCGGCCATCACGCAGCCGCCGGTACCGGCGCCCACCACAATCGTATCGAACATGCTACGTCCCTGATTTGACGAATTCCGCGGCCCGGCCTGACGCCGGGCGCAGCCGCGCCACCATGCTCTCGACCAGCCCGATCACCCCCTTGGGCATCAGCACCATCGCGGCCGCGATGATCAGCCCCAGGCCCAGCGTGCGATAGTCGCCGCCCACCTCGCGCAGCGCCTCGTCGGCCAGCACCAGGATCACCGCTCCCACCAGCGGCCCCCAGAGCTTGCCGATCCCGCCCACCACCGCGATGGCGATGATGAACATGAGGGTGGACAGCGACAGCACGCCCGGCCCGATCGCCTGGAAATGCGCGGCATAGAGGCCGCCCGCCAGCCCGGTGAAGAAGGCGGAGGCGCCGAACACCAGGAGCTGGGTGGAGAACCGGTTGATCCCGCGCGCCACCGCACAGCCCGGGTTGTCGCGCAGCGCCTGGAAGGCCAGGCCCAGCGGCGAGCGGATCACTGCCCAGGTGAAGCCCATGGTGAGGAGGAACAAAGCGGCGACGATCGCATAGTTCGCGACCACGTAGTCGCCCTTGAAGATCGCGCGCGTGCCGAGGTCGCCGAACCGGGCGAAGCCCACCGCACCCCCGGTGAACTGCCGGCAGGTTGCACCCTGCATGACGAAGCAGTCCGTGTCGGTCACGATCAGGAGGTACATGACCTGGGCGACCGCCAGCGTCAGCAGCGCCACATAGGCGCCGGCCAGGCGCAGGCAGGCGAGGCCGATGACCAGGCTGAACAGCACCGTGCCCACCGCCGCCACCGGCATGGCGACCCACATCGACCAGTCCAGATAGAAGCCCAGCATTGCCGTGGCGTAGCCGCCGAAGGCGAACAGGGCCATCTGCCCCAGCGAGAACACCCCGGCAAAGCCGAACAGCAGGTTCCACTGGGATGCGACGATCGCGTAGAACAGAGCCAGGATCACCTGGCCCAGCACGTAGCGGCTGTCGGCCACGAACGGCAGGGCGGCGAGCGCTGCCAGCACGATCAGGCCGAAGACCAGATGGCCCCGGTCGGCACGGCTCATCCCCGTTCCCTCCCCCCGCGGGCCGGCATCACAGCCGCCGCACCGCGGCACGGCCGAACAGGCCGTCCGGCCGCCAGATCAGCACCAGGATCACGATCGCCAGCAGCAGCGGGAAGCCCCAGCGCGCCCCCAGCGCGTAGCTCGCAAATGCCTCGATCAACGCCAGCACGAAGGCCGCACCGATCGCACCGGGCAGGTTCCCCAGCCCGGCCACCACGCACATGATGAAGGCCTTGAGCATCGGATCGGCGCCCAGCGTCGGCGAGAGCTGGGTGATCGAGCTCACCAGGAGGCCACAGGTGCCGGCGATGCCCCCCGACAACGCCAGCACCTGCAGATAGACCCGGCCGACCGGCACACCCAGCAACTGGGCGGCCTCACGATGCTGGGCCGTGGCCCGGATAGCACGACCTGCCCGGGTTCGCGCAAGGAAGAAGGCGGTGCCGGCCATCAGAACCAGCACCACGGCGACGATGAGGACATTCTGCCACGGTATGAAGATGCCGCCGGCCTGGAGATGCCCCGTCAGGGCGATCGACTGGCCGAACGGCTGCCCGCCGAAGATCAGCAGGACCGCATTCTCCAGGGCCATCGCCACGCCGAACGTGGCGATGATCACGTTGGTCTCGAAGCTCCTGGGTGCCCGTGCCAGCAGCGGCTGGGCGACCAGCAGGTAGATTACCGCCCCGATCAGCGCACCGACCACGACCGGCGCCAGCACCGCCACCGGCCAGGGCGCGCCCATGAGCGTCGCCAGCGTGAAGGCAGCATAGCCGCCGATGGTGAGCAGCGCGCCATGGGCCATGTTCAGCATGCCGAGCGCGCCCCAGACGAGCGACAGGCCGATCGTGGCCAGGGCGTAGAGCGCGCCGGTCGTGATGCCGGCGACGAGGACCGGGCCCAGGATCTCCACCGTCAGCCTCCAAGATAGGTCTCGAGCAGCTCGTCGCGCTCGAGCAGGTCGTGCGGCGGCCCGGACCAGACGATCCGGCCATTGTCGAGCAGGTGGATGGCATCCGCCAGGTCCGCGACGCGCGCCGGGTTCTCCTCGACCAGGAGGATGGTGCGGCCCGACGCCTTGAGCCTTGCGATCACCTCGTAGACCTGCTCGATGATGATGGGTGCCAGGCCCAAGGACGGCTCGTCGATCAGCATGACCCGCCCGCCCATCATCAGGCCCCGGCCGATCCCGACCATGCGCCGCTCGCCGCCCGAGAGCGAGGAGGCCAGCTGGTCGCGCCGCTCGGCGAGCTTCGGCAGGAGCGCTTCCACCTCCTCCAGCCGCCGCCGGATCACCGCCTGGTCGTTCTCCAGGTACGCCCCCATCAGCAGGTTCTCGTGGACGCTCATCTGCGGGAACAGGAGGTCGCCCTGCGGGACATGGACGATGCCGGCCGCCGCCACCTGGTGCGGCGCCAGGCCCGCGAGCTTGCGGCCGAACAGGCGGATGCTGCCCCTGCGGGTCGGCAGGAGGCCGGAAATGGCACGCAGGAGCGTGGTCTTGCCGTGGCCGTTCGGCCCGACCACGGTCACCAGCGCGCCGTCGGGCAGGTCCAGCGAGATGCCGGTGAGCACGTCGCGGCGGTCATAGCCGGTGACCAGAGCGTCGATGGCGAGTGCCGCCTCAGCCATGGGCGGCCTCGCCCTGGAAGAAGCGCCGCAGCCGTTTCGTGGTCGCCGCGCCCAGATAGGTCTCGACCACGGTCGGATCCTCCGGCACGCCCTCCGGCGGGCCCTCATAGATCGAGCGGCCCTGGTGCATGATCATCACCCGGCTGGAAAGCTGCAGGAGGAAGCGCATCACGTGCTCGATCAGCACGACGGTGAGGCCCTGCCCGCGCAGCCTGTGCACGACGTCCACCACCCGGTCGATCTCGTGCGGGTTTAGCCCGCCCACCGGCTCGTCCAGCAGCACCACCCTGGGCTCGGTCGCGACCGCACTGGCGATCATCAGGAGCTTGCGCTCCAGCACCGGCAGCTCGCCCGCCGGCCGCGACGCCACCGCCTCCAGTCCCAGCAGCTCGATGGCCGCCTCGCTACGCCGGAGCGCCCCCTTGCCGAACCGGAAGCCCGGCAGCCCGCGCCGCGCCTTGCCGAAATAGGCGGCGAGCTGGATGTTGTCGCGCACGCTCAAGGAGTCGAAGGCGGCATTGAGCTGGAAGGTCCGCACCAGCCCCATCTGGCAGATCCGGTCCGGCAGGGCGCGGGTGACGTCCACGCCCTGCACCAGCACCCGGCCATGCGTGGCAGGGGCGATCCCGGTGATCACGTCGAACAGGGTGGTCTTGCCGGCCCCGTTCGGCCCGCCGATGCCCAGCACCTCGCCCGGCCGGACCGTGAGCGACAGCCTGTCCACGGCCTTCAGCGAGCCGTAATGCTTGCTCACCCCCTCGCAGACGAGCAGGGCGGAGTCCGGGCCGGTCACCGGCGGGCAGCCCGGATCAGGCCTTGATCCAGGGCGGCAGCACGAACTGGTTGGTGGCGTAGAGCGCCGGCGCGATCAGCTTCGGGTCGGTGTTGTGGTCCTGGTGCTGCAGGAACTGGTGCGGCATGCCGAGCGACGGATCGGAGATCTGGGTCGGGTAGCAGTAGCCGGACTGGCCCTCGGGGTCGCAGCGATAGATGCCGTTCATGCCGCGATAGATCAGCCGGCGCATGGCCGCTGCGACCTTCTCGATCTGCTCCCGGTCGAAAGGCTCGCCAGGCCCGCCCGCGATCGCGGCGGACAGCGCGTAGTGCCACAGCCCGTCATAGGTCTGCGAGCCGGTGATGTAGGCCGAGTTCGGCCCGAACTTCTCGCGGTACTTCTGGCGATACACTGCGGAGAACTCGTCCGGCAGGCAGCCCACCAGGGTCGAGTAGATCACGCCGTTGATGGCCTCCTTGCCGATCTCCCGAAAGGCCGGCAACGAGGGGCCGTACTGCATGTAGACCAGCGCGTCGATCGGCTGGGTCTGGAACTGGACCATGAACTGGGCCAGGTCCTGCGGCAGGAAATGGGTGACGATGATCGCGGCCGGCGGGTCCTGACGCAGCTTGGCGAGCGTCGGGCCCCACTGGTTGGTCGGGAACGGCACGGTCTCGAACAGGCTGACCGTGAAGCCGTACTGCTCCGCCTGCGCCTTCACCGCATTGGCGATTACCACCGAATACTCGTTGGCGGATGGCACGATCGCGATCTTGTTGTTCGGCGCCTGCCACTGCCCCGTCTCGATCAGGTTCCTCAGGAACAGGAGGCAGCCGGGGCCATAGTAGTATTCCGGCGGGTCGCCCTGGAAGCAGCTGTAGTAGCGCTCCGGGTCGCTCTTGAACTTCTCGTTGTGCGAGATCAGCGTGTTGTAATGGTTGAAGATGATGTCGTTGTCGGCGGCGACGTCCATCTCCACCATGTTGGTGCCGGTGTTGTAGCCGTTGATGATCGCCGGCACCTCGTGCCGGTCGATCAGCCGCTGCATGGCCTGGGTGACGACGTCCGCCCCCATGTCCTTGGTGTCCTCGATATGCAGCTCGATCGGCCGGCCCAGGATGCCGCCCGCCGCGTTGATCTCCTCCGCGGCGAGTTCCAGCCCGTTCTTGAACTCGATGCCGTCGGCGGCGGCGTAGCCCGACAGCGGCAGGGCCGAGCCGATCGGGATGGGATCGCCCTCGGCGCGCGCCTCCCGGTTGACCGAGGCCAGCATCATCGCGGCACCGCCCAGTGCCGCCGAGCCCTTCAACAACGCACGCCGGTTCGTCATGACGTTCCCCCCAACAATTCTCTATGCGGATCAGCCCCTCGCGATTCCTGCCGTCTCGAAAGCCTCGGCCACGGCCAGCACGCGCCCGTCCTGGCCGCGGGCACCCACGATCTGCAGCCCGATCGGCAGCCCGTCCCCGGTCTTGCCCGCCGGGATCACCGCCGCTGGCTGCTGGGTCAGGTTGATCGGGTAGCTGAAGCCGGCCCACTCGGTCCAACGGCCGAGGCCGGAGCCTTCTGGCACCTCCAGCCCGGCCGTGAAGGCCGGAATGGCCGCCCCGGGCGAGACCAGCACGTCGTAGCGCGCCAGGGCCGCGTCCATGGCGGCACCGAACGCCGCACGCATGCTGCTGGCGCGGATGAACTCGGCGGCCGGGATCTTCAGCCCCGCCTCCGCGATCGCCTGGAAGCCCGGGTCGTGCTTCGCCCGGCCTGCCGCCGGCACCATCTCACGCCTGGCCGCGGCACCGGAGAACCACAAGGTCTGGAACACCGCATGGAGGTCCTCGCCCGGCAGGTCGAACGGCTCGACCACCGCACCGGCTGCCGCCAGCGCCTGCACCACCTGGTCGATGCGCGCCGCTACCTCCGGGTGGACGCTGCCGGACGGCGGCTTGCTCCAGTAACCGACCTTCAGGCCCGCGATCTTCTCGGCCGCCGCGGTCAGGCTCGGGAAGGCGCCCGGTTGCTGGTACCAGTCGCGCGGGTCGGGCCCGGCCATGACCGCCAGCATCGCCTTCGCATCCGCCACGGTGCGGGTCATCGGCCCGATATGGGCGACCGTGCCGAACGGGCTGGCCGGATAGGCCGCGACCCGGCCGAAGCTCGGCTTCAGCCCGACGATGCCGGTGAAGGTCGAGGGGATCCGGATGGAGCCGCCGCCATCGGTGCCCAGGTGGAACACGCCGGCACCCACGGCCGCCGCCACCGCCGCCCCGCCGCTGGAGCCGCCCGGCGTCACGTCCGGGCGGTGCGGGTTGCGGGTGACGCCGAAGCCAGGGCTGTCGGTCAGCGCCTTCCAGCCGAATTCCGGCGTGGTGGTGAGCCCCAGGAAGACCAGGCCGGCCGCGCGCATCCGCGCCACCGACGGCGCATCCTCGCTGGCCTCGACCGCCGGCACCGATATCGTGCCGTAGCGCACCGCCTGGTCCTTCATCCAGACGATGTCCTTGATGGTCGCCGGCACGCCGTCCACCTCGGACAAGGGCGCCTTGTCCCGCCAGCGCCGCTCCGATTCCCTGGCCTGGGCCAGGGCACCCTCATGGTCGATCCGGGTGAACGCGTTGAGCTCGGGCTGGACCGCCTCGGCGCGCTCGAGCACCGCTCTTGCCACCTCCACCGGGGAGAAGACCCCCCTGGCATAGCCGGCGGCCAGTTCGGCAGCGCCCATCCGGCAGAGTTCGCTGGCCCCGGCGAGGGGGTCGCGTGGCATCGTCATCCGGTTCCGTTCCCTGTCCGCTGTCGCTCTGGCCGGCGAACGGTAACGACATCGCGTCCCCCCACAAGATGGATTGTTGCCCTCTGCTTGTGGATTTCACAGCGGGGCCCGCTCCGGGCGCGCTATTTCGGGCGCGAGCCGGGGCCGCGGATGCCGCCGCGCACCAGTGCCGCCCCGGCATCGGCGGGCAGTGCCAGGAACACCGGCAGGGCGGTCAGGGCGACCAAGCCGGCGCACAGGAAGGCGAACCGGAACTCGGCGACGCCCAGTTCCCCCGCACCATGCAGCCAGCGGGCCAGGTCCAGCGACACGGCCGCGATCGTCACGCCCAGGGAGACGGAGACCTGCTGAACCACGCTGGCGGTGCTGGTCCCCTGGCTCTGCACCTCATCGGGCAGGTCGGCCATCGCCAGCGTGTTGAGCGAGGTGAACTGCAAGGAGCGGGTGAGCCCGGCCAGGACCAGTACGCCGATCATCACCAGCCAGGGCGTGCCGTGGCCGAACAGGATCGGCGCCACCAGCAGGGCGGCGCTGATCCCGACATTCACGATCAGCACCTGGCGGAAGCCGAACCGGTCCAGGACCGGCCGGGCCAGCGGCTTCATCAGGAAGGCACCGAACGCCGTGGCGAAGGTGGTGAGCCCGCTGGTGAGCGGGTCCAGGCCCAGCGCAAGCTGCAGGAGCAGGGGCAGCAGGAACGGCGTGGCGCCGGCCCCGGCCCGGAACAGGAACCCGCCCAGCATCCCGGCACGGAACGTGTCGATCCGCAGGAGCCGGAGGTCGAGCAGCGGCCGTGTACTGCGCAGCGCATGGCGGACATAGAGCCAGCCGGTGACGAGGCCGGTCAGCGCCAGGAGGCCCGCCAGGAGCAGCGGCCGGTCGCCGGTGCCGAAGAACGCCTCGGCCGCCACCACCGAGGCCAAGCAGACCGCCAGCAGGCCGAAGCCCCGCAGGTCGAAGGGCGGCACGTCCCGGGCGGCGATCCTGGGCATCAGGAACCAGGCCGCCACCAGCGCCACAGCACCCACCGGCAGGTTGATCCAGAAGATCCAGCGCCAGTCGGCGACCGTGACGATGAAGCCGCCCACCGGCGGGCCCATCAACGGGCCGATCAGGGCCGGCATGGTGAACCACGCCATCGCCCCCACCAGCTCGTGCTTGGGCACCAGGCGCAGGATGACGAGGCGGCCCACCGGCACCATCAGGGCACCGCCCATTCCCTGCAGGGCGCGGCCGGCCACCAGTTCCGGCACGCTGCCGGCCAGGCTGCACAGGAGGGAGGCGGTGCAGAACAGCACGATCGCCAGCGTGAATACCCGCCGTGCACCGAACCGGTCGGCGATCCAGCCGCTGGCCGGCACGCATACGGCGAGGCTGACCAGATAGGTGGTGAGCGCCAGCTTCAGATGGACCGGATCGGTGCCGAAGTCCGCCGCGATCGTGGGCAGTGCGGTCACCAGGACGGTGCTGTCCAGATTCTCCATGAACAGCGCCGCCGCCACCACGACGATCACCAGACGCTGACGTGCGTTGCCCGACAAGCCCTGCCACCTCCAGCGGGGCGCGGCACCCCTTCAGGGGGCGCCTCGTGCTGCCGCGGTCACGCTGCCGCGGAAGGCGCCCGGCTGGTAGATAGTGCGGCCTCGCGCTCCAGCCATGTCCGAAGCTCGGCCAGGATGCTCACGAGCCCGTCCGGCTCCGCCCTGGCCACCGCCTCGTCGAGCGAATACCAGCGGCGCTCGCGCTGGCCCTTTTCCGGCCAGTCGGGCAGCTCGCTCTCGACATCCAGGCGGAAGACCTCGATCTCATACGCGACTGCGTTGCCGTCGGCGCGGCGCTTGACGTCGCGATAGCGGCCGAGCGGCTGGCGGTCGATCCGCCCGAGCAGCCCCGCCTCCTCGAACGCTTCGCGCGCCGCCAGCTTGTGCGGCGCCACGCCCTTCTCGGGCCGCCCCTTGGGAATGATCCACCGGCCGGCCCCGCGCGAGGTCACCAGCATGATCATGGGCTCGCCCTCGTGAACGGCGACCGGCACCGCGCCGTACTGAATCCGCACCGGTCCCCGTCCCTTCTAAGGTAATTCAACCCGAAAGATAGTCATTCTCCGGCCCATCTTCCAGGCCGGCGGTCGCCGCAGGACGGGTTCCCGCTCATCCGTGGCAATGGGACAACGTTGCGCCGCCCGTTCCGCCCCCGGCATCCCCCCGCATCAGGCAGGCCCGAAGTCTCCGGCCAGTCGACCCTGTCGGAAGCTACACTCCACGTTCCACCGCTTCCTCGACCTCGACTGGCCAAGCGGACGCCCGCGGAGCGGATCCGAGTTCCTCGTCTCGCCCTTCATGACAGTCCAATGACGATCGACAGTGGCAGCGAGGCACCCGAGATATCGCGCACCGCGCACATCGCCGCCCGGTCAGCCCTCGCGCCGGGCTGCATCGACCAGGCGCAGCGCCTGGTCGACCATGTGCTCGATGTCGAGGCCGATATCGACCAGCAGGGGCCGCTCGTCCGATCCTGGCGGCTCCAGCGTCTCGATCTGGCTGTCGAGCAGGCTGGTCGGCATGTAGTGGCCCTTGCGCTTGGCCATGCGCTCCGCGATCACCGACTTCTCGCCGTTCAGGAACAGGATCCGCACGCGCTCCCGGTCGCCGATCACCTTGTCCCGGTAGATGCGCTTGAGCATCGAGCAGGTGATCACGCCGGATTCGCCCGCTGCCAGCCGCGCGTCGATCCAGGCAGCCACCTTGTCCAGCCAGGGCCAGCGGTCCTCGTCGGTGAGCGGGATGCCCTTGGACATCTTCGCGACGTTCGCCTCCGGATGCAGCGCGTCGCCTTCCTGGAACGGCCAGCCATACTTTTCGGCGATCGCCTCGGCGACCGTGGTCTTGCCGGAGCTGGTGACGCCCATCACCACCACCACGAGGTTCTTCATCGGGCTCCCTGATCCTCCCTTGTTCTCGCCGACGGCAGCAGCGTGCGCACGCCGCCCGGCTCTGCCGCCAGCACCCGTTCGGCCCGGTCGATGAACAGCCCCGTCTCGACCACGCCCACCAGCAGCTTCAGCATCCGGTCCAAGCCCGGCGGGTCGGCGATGGTTCCAAAGGTGCAGTCCAGGATGAGGTTGCCGCCATCGGTGCGGAACGGCGCTGCCTCCCCGCCGCGCAGCACCGGCTGGCCGCCGAGTTCCGCGATCTTGCGGGCCGTAGCCTGCCAGCCGAACTCGACCACCTCCACCGGCACGGGCAAAGTCAGCCGGTCCGACAGCTTGCGCCCATCCACCACGATCACCAGCCGGGCGCTGGCCGCCGCCACGATCTTCTCGCGCAGCAACGCACCGCCCAGGCCCTTGATCAGGTCGAGGCTGCCGGGAACCACCTGGTCTGCGCCATCGATGGTGAGATCCAGCCGCGGCTGGTGGCCGAGATCGGTCAGGCTGATCCCGCCCGCGCTCGCCTGCTCGGCGCTGCGGATGGAGGTCGGCACCGCCTCGATCCGCAGGCTTTCCTCGGCCACCCGCCGGATCAGGGCGGCGATCACGTAGGCGGCGGTCGAGCCGGTGCCCAGCCCCACCGTCATCCCGTCCTCGACCAGTGCCGCCGCCGCTGCCGCGGCCGCCCGCTTCTGGCCGTCCACCTCCGCCAGTTCTCCGCCCATCGCCGGACCCGGACCCCGCCGGCAGGCAACCTCCCTGCCCGCACTACGTTGATGGTAATGCATTGCCGTGGCTAGAACAGCACCCCTACGGGTTTTCCCTTCAGGAAGTGGGATCGAGATGAGCGTGCAGCCTGGCGACCTCGACCGGCTCTGCATCGACACCATCCGCACGCTGGCGATGGATGCGGTGCAGAAGGCGAATTCCGGCCATCCGGGCACACCCATGGCGCTGGCCCCGGTCGGCTACGAGCTCTGGCAGAACCATCTGCGCTTCGATCCCGCCGATCCCATCTGGCCGAACCGCGACCGGTTCGTCCTGTCGGTCGGACACGCCTCGATGCTGCTCTACGGCCTGCTGCACCTGACCAGGACCCGAGCGGTCGACAGCGACTACAACCAGACCGACAGCGTGTCGGTGTCGCTGGAGGACATCCAGAACTTCCGCCAGCTCGACAGCAAGTGCCCGGGCCACCCCGAATACCACCTGACCTCCGGCGTCGAGACCACCACCGGCCCGCTGGGCCAGGGGGTCGCCACCAGCGTCGGCATGGCCATGGCCGAGCGCTGGCTGGCCACGCAGTACAACCGGCCGGGCTTCACGCTGTTCGACTACAAGGTCTATGCACTGGCCGGCGACGGCGACCTGATGGAAGGCGTGTGCGCCGAGGCGGCCTCGCTGGCCGGCCATCTCCGGCTGGCCAACCTCTGCTGGATCTACGACAGCAACCACATCACCATCGAGGGCGGCACCAGCCTCGCCTTCTCTGAGGACGTGGGCACCCGCTTTGCCGGCCATGGCTGGCATGTCGAGCATGTCGAGGACGCGAACGATCGCGCCGCCCTCGCCCGGGCCCTGGCCGGCTTCAGGAGCCGCACCGACAAGCCCACCATGATCATCGTGAAGAGCGTGATCGGCTATGGCGCGCCGAAGAAGGCCGGCACGGCCTCCGCCCACGGCGAGCCGCTGGGTGCGGACGAGATCAAGGGTGCCAAGCAGGCCTATGGCTGGCCGGAGGATGCCCAGTTCCTGGTGCCTGACGGCGTCTACGACCATTTCGCGAACGGTATCGGCGCGCGCGGCGGCAAGGCCAACGCGGAGTGGAAGGAGCTGTTCGCGCGCTACGCCCAGCAGTTCCCCGAGGAGGCCCGCCAGGTCGAGCAGATGCAGCGCCGCGAGCTGCCGGAAGGCTGGGACAGGGACATCCCGAGCTTCCCTGCGGACGCCAAGGGCATCGCCAGCCGCGATTCGTCCAGCCAGGTCCTGAACGCCCTGGCGAAGAACCTGCCCTGGCTGGTGGGCGGGGCCGCCGACCTGGCGCCGTCGACTAAGACCCTGCTCAAGTTCGAGGGTGCGGGCTCGCTCCAGGCGGACGAGCCCGGCGGCCGCAACCTCCATTTCGGCATCCGCGAGCATGCGATGGGCTCGGCCTGCAACGGCCTGGCCCTGTCCAAGCTGCGCGCCTACGGCTCCACCTTCCTGATCTTCAGCGACTACATGAAGCCGGCGATCCGGCTCTCCGCCCTGATGGAGCTGCCGGTCGTCTGGATCTTCACCCATGATTCGATCGGGGTCGGCGAGGACGGCCCGACCCACCAGCCGATCGAGCAGCTGCTCAGCCTGCGCTCGATCCCGGGCCTGATCACGCTGCGCCCGGCCGATGCCAACGAGGTCGCCGAGGCCTGGCGGGTGATCGCGCAGCTCCGGCACCAGCCGGCCTGCCTGGTCCTGTCCCGCCAGGCGCTGCCGACCTTCGACCGCGAGCGCTACCGCTCCGCGGAAGGTACCGCCCGCGGCGCCTACATCATGGCCGAGCCCGAGGACGGCAAGCCGGAAGTGATCCTGATCGGCACCGGCAGCGAGGTGCAGATCTGCATCGAGGCACACGAGAAGCTGCGGGCCGAGGGCGTTCGCAGCCGGGTGGTCTCCATGCCGAGCTGGGAACTGTTCGAGGAACAGGACGGGGCCTACCAGGACGAGGTGCTGCCGGCCTCGATCGAGGCGCGGGTGAGCGTCGAGCAGGCCTCCGTGATCGGCTGGGACCGCTATGCCGGGCGCAAGGGTGCCAAGATCGGCATGCAGGAGTTCGGCGCATCCGCGCCGCTGAAGGCATTGCTCAGCCATTTCGGCTTCACCGCGGACAAGGTGGCCGAGGCCGCGAAAGAGCAGATTGCCCGCGTGGCGAACGGCGGCTGAGGGCCGGCGGCAACGGAACGGGCGGAGGGGCTTGGCACGGGGGGAGCGGCATGCAGCTCGGAATGGTCGGCCTTGGCCGGATGGGCGGCAACATCGTGCGGCGGCTGCTGCGCCATGGCCATGAGGCGGTCGTGTTCGACATGGCGCCGGTCACGGTCGACGCGCTGGTCGCCGAGGGGGCCGTCGGCAGCAACTCCGTGGAGGAGCTGGTGGCCCAGCTCCGGCCGCCGCGTGCCGTCTGGACGATGCTGCCGGCCGGCCCGATCACCGAGCGCATGGTCACCCGCCTGGGCGAGTTGCTGGCACCCGGCGACATCGTGATCGACGGCGGCAACAGCTTCTACAAGGACGACATCCGCCGGGCAGAGGCGCTCGCACCCAAGGGCATCCGCTATGTCGACGTCGGCACTTCCGGCGGGGTCTGGGCCTGGAGCGCGGCTACTGCATGATGATCGGCGGTGACAAGGGCGCCGTCGATCATCTGGACCCGATCTTCCAGGCGCTGGCCCCCGGCCGGGGCGATATCCCCCTCACGCCCGGCCGCGACGCGCTCGACCCGCACGCCGAGCAGGGCTACCTGCATACCGGCCCGGTCGGCTCCGGCCATTTCGTGAAGATGGTCCATAACGGCATCGAGTACGGCCTGATGCAGGCCTATGCCGAGGGCTTCGACGTGCTGCGCGGCAAGAGCAGCACCGAGCTGCCCGAGGAGGAGCGCTACGAACTGAACCTGGCGGACATCGCCGAGGTCTGGCGCCGCGGCAGCGTGATCACCTCCTGGCTGCTCGACCTGAGCGCCGCGGCCCTGGCGAAGGAACCGGATCTCGACGGCTTCACCGGCGAGGTCGCGGATTCCGGCGAGGGCCGCTGGATGATCAACGCCGCCATCGAGGAGGCGGTCCCGGTCAACGTGCTGTCCGCCGCCCTGTTCGCCCGCTTCCGCTCGCGGGAGGAGCACACGTTCGGCGAGAAGCTGCTCTCCGCCATGCGGCTCGGCTTCGGCGGCCACGTGGAGTCGAAGCCGCGCTGAAGCCTGTGGCTCAGACCTCCACCACCACGTACTCGCCCTCCACCGAGACCGGGAAGGTCTCGGCCCGGTAGGGCCCTTCCACCACCCGCGCCCCCGACTCGACCGAGACCGCATAGTTGCGCACCCGCATCTTCACCGGGTCGCAGTAGGACTTGCCGGTGCGCAGGTCGAACTCCCAACCATGCCAGGGGCAGCGGACGATCTCGCCCTGCCGGCTCAGGCTGTAGCGGCCCGGCCCGTCCGAGCCGACCAGGCTGGTCAGCTTGCCGGTGCACAGGCTGCCGCCCTCGTGCGGGCACTTGTCGTAAAGGGCGAAGAACTCGCCCTTCACATGGAAGATCGCGATCGGCCGGCCGTTGATCTCGACCAGCTTGCGACCGCCGTCGGGAATCTCGGCGGCGGTCGCGACGACATGCTTGGCCATGCGTCAGAGGCGGAACAGCTGGCGCGCGTTCTCCGAGCAGATCGCACGTGTCTGCTCCGGCGTCAGCCCGCGCGGCAAGGCCCGCGCCGGGTCATCGAAGTCCCAGTGCGGATAGTCGGTGGCGAACAGGAGCCGGTCCATGCCCACCTGCTCCATCAGGTCGATGAGCTGGCGCGGAGTCTCCGGCTCGTCCATCGGCTGGGTGGTGATGTAGAGCTGTTCCTTCAGATATTCCGACGGCGGGCGCTTGAGGTGCGGGACCTCGGCGCGCAGCCGCGACCAGTGCTTGTCGAGCCGCCAGGACAGGGCCGCCAGCCAGCCGAAGCCGCCCTCGATGTTGATGAACTTCACGTCCGGGAAGCGCTCGAACACGCCTTCCAGCACGAGGCTCGCGACCACCGACTGGCAGGCCGCCGAGTGGCCGGTCGTTTCCTCGAGATAATAGGACGGCCAGCCGGTGCCGCTCACCGGGAAGCCGCTATAGCCGAACACGTGCATCGCCACCGGCAGCCCGTGCCGCTCCGCCGCCTCGTAGATCGGCCAGTAGCGCTTGCGGCCGAGCGGCTCGTTGGTGCGGGTCAGGAGCAGGACCTGGGAGAAGCTCTTGTCGCCGGCCCGCTTCTCGATCTCGGCCACCGAGGACTGGGGGTCCTCGTAGGAGACCAGGATCGAGGCCTTCAGCCGCCTGTCCTGGTGCGCCCAGGCATCGAGCTGCCAGTCGTTGACGGCACTCACCATCGCGGTGGTGAAGTCCGGGTCCTGGTCGGCCTGGCCGCTCGGGTAGAGCGGCGCCATCATGGCGTACTCGACGTTGTAGGCGTCCAGATAGTGCTGCTGGGTAAAGGCCAGGTCGCTGCCCGGCTGGCTGCCGTCCGGCCCCCAGGCGTCGCGCCGTGCCGCCCGCGGCGCGGCCTTGGGATAGGGATCGCCGTTGACGAAGGCATGACGCGGCCGGAGCCCGTAGGTCTGGATCCGCTCCCACCAGCGCTTGCTGAGATAGGGCTTCAGCTCGTCGATCGTCTTCACCGTCGGGTGGAAGTCGCAATCGATGATGCTCAGCCGCTGCGGCTTGGCGCGCACGGGGGCCGCTTGTGCCGCGGTCTCCGTCTGCGACCGATCAAGAACCTCGAGGGTCATATCGTGCCTCCCAGACGAGGATAGGTAGCGAGCGGATTGTCGACCATGATCTTGCGCTGCAGCTCCTCCGAAAAGCCAGCAGGCATCAGGTCGTCGCCGTCGAACTGCCAATGAGGATAGTCCGACGAGTACAGGAGTAAATCTTCCGAGCCCAGATGATCGAGCGCGCGCGCTACTTCAACCGGATTCTGCGGCGCATCGAACGGTTGCAGGGTCAGCCGGAAATGGTCGCGGACGATCTCGAGCGGCGAGCGGTCCACCCACGGCACCTCGATGCGCAAGCCACGCCAGCCCTTGGAGAAGCGCCACAGGAAGGTCGGCAGCCAGGTCACCCCGGATTCGGCCAGCACCACCTTCAGCTTGGGGAATTTCTGGAAGACGCCGTGGCTGATCAGGCTGGCGGTCTGCGCCTGGAAGGCCTGGGTCTGAACGACATAGTCCTCGACATGGTAGGTGGGCCAGCCGGATGCGGTGACCGGATGCCGATAGGAGCTGCCCAAGTGGATGCAGATCGGCAGGCCGTGCTTCTCCGCAGCCCGGTAGATCGGCCAGTGGAAGCTCTTGCCCAGCGGCAGCTCGCCCATCACCAGCACCAGCACCGAGACGAAGCGCTTGTCCCCTGCCCAGCGCTCGATCTCGTCGACCGCCAGCTCCGGGTTCTGCACCGGCACCACGATCGAGGCGCGCAGCCGGGGCTCCTTGTCCAGCCACTCCGCCGCGATCCAGCGGTTGACCGCGGTGGCGAAGGCGGCCGCCATGTGCTCGTCGTTGATCATCTGCACGCCGTAGAGGCAGTTGCAGATCGCGATCGCCGGGTCCCAGCGGTCGAACAGTTCCCGCTGGATGCGCTCGACGCTCTCCGCCGCCCTGCCCTTCCCGTCCCGCCATTCCGGCCGGGCGTTGATCGGCGCCATCAGGGGGAAGCTGCGGTTCTCGAACGTCTCGATGCCGCGGACGTCCACCATCTCCTGCCAGTAGGGGTCGAGATAGGGCACCAGTGCCTGCATGCTCGGCACGTTGGGATGGACGTCGCAGTCAATGGCCCCGCTGGCCCGCATCGATTTCTCCATGATCTCAGCCCTTCACCGCGCCGAATGCCAGGCCGCGCACCAGGTGGCGCTGCAGCGCCATCATGAACAGCACGATCGGCAGCATGATCCCGATCGCCGCCGCGGCGGACAACGACCAGTAGTTCAGGTCCTCCGCCCCGTACTCGGCGATCGCCACGGGCAGGGTCTTGGTGTTCGGCCCGGTCAGCACCAGCGCGAACAGGAACTCGTTATAGGCCAGCAGCAGGCTGAACAGGGACGTGATCCACAGGCCCGGGCGCACCACCGGCAGGGCCACCTGGTAGAAGACCTGCCACAGGTTGCAGCCGTCGATCCTGGCCGCCTCGTCCAGCTCCAGCGGTACGTCCATGAAGAAGCTGCGCATCATCCAGATCGTGAAGGGCTGGTTGATCGCGACCAGCGCCATGATCATCATCGGGTAGGTGTCGATCAGGCTGAGCCACTGGGCCAGCACGAAGAACGGGATGGCCAGCAGGATGTGCGGGAACATCCGCATCGCCAGCAGGCCGAACAGGATCCCGCGCGAGCCGCCTCCCCGCATCCTGGACAGCGCGAACGCCGCCATCGTCCCGATGGGCACGGAGATGCACACGGTCGAGATCGCGATCACCGCACTGTTGATGAGAAAGCGCCAGAACTCCTTCTCGACCCAGACCTGGTAGTGGAACTCGAAGGTGGGCGTGAAGATCAGCTTGGGTGGCACCGAGAAGGCGTCGACCGGCTGCTTGATCGAGGTCATGAACGCCCAGATGATCGGGGTCAGGTTCACGACCGTGAAGGCGCACAGCGCCAGGAACAGCACCATCTGGGTGGTGCGCGACGGCCGCATCAGAAAGCCCCCTTGTCGCGCCGGTAGAGCACGGCGATCACCAGCCCGATCGTCAGTGCCGAGAGCAGCAGGGTCAGCACGCCCAGCGCCGAGGCCTTGCCGATCTCGAGCAGGCGGAACGCCAGCGCGTAGGTGTACATGGTGAGCGTCTCAGTGGCGGTGCCGGGCCCGCCGGCGGTCAGCACGTAGATCTGGTCGAAGAACCGGAACGCATCCATGATCCGGATCGCCAGCACGAACAGGATCAGCGGCTTGATCGCCGGCAGCATGATCCGGGTCAGGATCGTCCAGTTGCCGGCCCCGTCCATCTGCGCCGATTCGATCTGGCTGTTGTCGACCGTGTTCAGGCCGGCATAGAGCACCAGGATCATGAACGGCGTGAACTGCCAGGCGTCAGCGACGATCACGGTGAACCGCGCCCAGCCGGGCGTGCCCAGCCAGTCCGGCGGGAAGATGTTGAAGCTCATGATGATCGCGTCGAGCAGGCCCCAGCGACCGGTGAAGATCCAGCGCAGGAACAGGGCCGCCACCACCGGGGTCACGATGTGCGGCAGGAACATCAGGAGGTTGAGGGGCTTCACGCCGAAGGTGAGCTTGTAGAGGCCGAAGGCCACCGCCAGGCCCAGCACGAACTCGAGGCTGACCGCACCGGCCACGATCAGGACGGTCTTGCCGATCGACCCCCAGAACCGCTCGTCGCCGAACAGCGCCACATAGTTGCCGAAGCCGATGAAGGTCGGCGGCTGTCCGCCCAGATAGTAGTTGAAGAAGCTCAGATAGATCGCGTAGCCGAGCGGGTAGAGCAGCACCAGCGAGATCACGAGCCCGCTCGGCACGAGGAAGAGCCAGAGGCCCCGTTGAGTCTGCATGTCGGATCGAGTCTTCCGGATCGAGGACGTTCCAGGGTGCGATCAGCGGTAGTAGCCCCGGCTCTCCAGCAGTTGCGTGGTTTCCGCTGCCGCCGCGTCGAGCGCCGCCTTGACCTCCATCTCGCCGGCCACCGCCTGCAGGATGCGCCGGGTGATGAACTCACCGGCCTCGTAGAACTCCGGCAATGGCGGGGTCGGCACGGCGGTTTCCAGGGCTGCCAGGATGCCCGGATACTGGCGGAACTGCTTGGCGAGTTCCGGGTCGCGCAGGACCGAATCGCGCGGCGGCACCAGCATGGCCGCCCCTTCGCGCATGTTCGCCGCACTCGACGAGGTCGCGAGGATCCGGAACAGCAGCTCCGGGTCCTGCCGGGTGAAGGCGCTGATCGCATAGCCGTCCGTGGCGGTCCGGGTATGGCCGCCCGGTGCTGCCGCCCAGTCGATCAGGTCGACCACGCGCGACTTGGTCGGGTCGTCCATGGCCGCGGTGCGGCTGGCCCATTGCAGGCCCATCGCCGCCAGGTCCTGCTGCAGGGCCAGGGTGCATTCGTCGTTGGCGGCGGTCGCATAGCCACGCTGCGCGTAGCCGGTCACCTCTTTGAGCGCCTCGATCGCCTTGACGCCGTTCTCGCTGTTGAAGACCGGCCGCCAGTCCTGGTCGAACCAGCCGTCGCCGATCGTGTTGAAGTACCAGTGCGCCTCGTTCATCGTCGCATCGATCGGCTTCAGGCACTTGATCGTGCCGGCCCGCATCGGCGTATGGAACTCCTTGGCCAGTTCCACGTACTCGGCCATGGTGGCAGGCGGCTGCTTGCCCGCTTCCTCGAACAGGTCACGCCGGTAGAAGAACAGCATCACGTTGACGTTGTGGGGCACGCAGTAGAGCTTGCCCTCGTAGCGGTAGGGCGCCAGCGCCCGTTCCGGGAAGTCGGCCAGGTCGAACTCGTCGCTGAACTTCGCCCACAAATCGTCCAGCGGCATCAGCCAGCCGTTCTTGGCGTATTTGTGGACGGTGGTGTCGTTGGCATAGACGATGTCGAGCGTGTCGGCCTTGGACGACAGGCCGATCGTCGCCAGCTCATTGGCCTTGTCGAACGGCATGAGCTGGGTGTTGACCTCCACCCCCTCGACCGCACCGCGCATCTTCTCGGCATAGAACTCGAGTGCCGGAAAGCGGTGGCTGATCATCTGGACGGGTGCCTGGGCACGGGCGGTGCCGCCCACCAGCGCCGTGGTGGCCGCCGCCGCACCGAGCACCCCCAGCGCCCGCCGACGGTCCAGATCGAATCCCGGCATCGTGCTTCCCTGATCGGTTCGTTGAAGGCCTGATCGGTCCTGGACCGCGCTCAGTTGTAGTAGCCGCGGCTCTTCAGAAGCTGTTCCGTCTCGCCGGCGGCCGCATCCAGGGCTGCCTTCACGTCCATCTCGCCGGCCACCGCCTGCAGGACACGGCGGGTGATGAACTCGCCCGCTTCGTAGAACTCCGGCAGCGGCGGGAATGGCTGGGCGGTCTCCAGAGCCGCCAGGATGCCCGGATAGTGCCGGAACTTCTTGGCGAACTCGGGGTCGCGCAGCACCGATTCCCGGGACGGCACCATCAGGGACGCCGCTTCCCGCTGGGTGGCGTCGCTGGACGAGGTGGCGATGATCCGGAACAGGAGGTCCGGGTCCTGCTTGGTGAAGGCGGAGATCGCATAGCCGTCGCCGGACAGCCTGGCATGGCCGCCCGGTGCCGCCGCCCAGTCGATCATGCCGACCACCCTGGACTTGGCCGGATCGTCCATGGACGCGGCCCGGGTCGCCCATTGCAGGCCCATCACGCCGATGTCCTGCTGGTAGGCCAGCGAGCACTCGTCATTCGCCGCCGTGGCGAAACCACGCTGGGCGTAGCCGGTGATCTCCTTGAGCGTCTCGATCGCCGCCACGCCCTTCTCGTTGTTGAAGACCGGCTTCCACTGGTCGTCGAACCAGCCATCACCCAGCGCATTGATGAACCAGTGCGCCTCGTTCAGCCCGGCATCCACGGGCTTCAGGCAGTTCACCGAGCCGGCGCGCATCGGCGAGTTGAAGTATTCGGCGATCTCCTGGTACTCGGCGATCGTCTTGGGCGGCTGCTTGCCTTCCGCGTCGAGCAGGTCCTTGCGGTAGAACAGCATCATCACGTTGACGGTGTGCGGCAGGACGTAGAGCTTGCCCTCGTAGCGGTAGGGTGCCAGCCCGCTTTCCGGGAAGTCGCCGAGGTTGAATTCCTCCTTGTACTTCTCGAACAGGTCGTCGAGCGGCATGAGCCAGCCGTTCTTGGCGTATTTCTGCACCGTGCTGTCGCTGGCATAGACGATGTCCAGCGTGTCGGCCTTGGACGACAGCGCGATGGTCGCGAGCTCATTGGCCTTGTCGAACGGCATGAGCTGGGTGTTGACCTCGACCCCCTCGACCGCCCCCCGCATCTTCTCGGCGAACAGCTCCAGCGCCGGGTAGCGGTGGCTGATCATCTGGACGGGTGCCTGGGCACGTGCCCGGCGCGGGGTCAGGACCGATGCGGCGGCAACGGCACCGAGCGAGCGCAGCGTCGTCCGCCGACTGAGGATCGGCTGGGTCATCTGAAGGCTTCCCTGCTTATGCGCTGCTCTCGCCGGCAGCTGCAGGGAAGCCTCTTGTATGGTAGTTGGCTTGTCAAGCGCCGCAGGGGCGCATGGCTCAGGCCTGATAGAAGCTTTGCAGCTCCTCGCTGTTCACCACGTGGCAGTAGATCATGTTGATGATCTCCAGCTCGCGGTTCTGCAGTTCGTCGGTGGCCGCGGCACAAGCGTCCTCGACCACCACCACGTTGAAGCTCTCGTCGGACAGGCTGCGCACCGTCGAGGACACGCACTGGTCGGTGAAGATCCCGGTGGCCACCACATTCCTGATGCCCATGTTGGCGAGCAGGATGCGCAGGTTGGTGCCGGTGAGCGCGCTGTCGGTGGTCTTCTCCACCACGATCTCGTCGCCCTGCGGCGCCAGTTCGTCGACGATCTGCCCCTCCTCCTCGTTGCGCGGCAGGAGCAGGTAGTTGAAGCCCGGCCGCTTCTGGCTGAGCGAGCGGTCACGGCCGTCATTCTTCAGGCAGGCGATCCGGGCGTAGATCACCTCGACCCCACGCTGGCGGCTGTCCTGGATCAGCCGGCGGATGTTCGGGATCACCACCTCGTCCATGCGCCGGAAGAAGGGCTGCCAGGCCTCGTTCTCGGCCGGGTCGGGCTTCGGCTTGAGATAGGTCTTCTGCACGTCGATCACGAGCAGCGCCGTTTCCTTCGGGTCCAGGACGATGTCGTCCGGCTCGGGCGCGTTGGCGTAGTAGAAGGAACGGTGGCGGGTCTTCCAGCTCATGGCGGGGCTCTCCGGGTGAAGCGGCGCAGGATCAGTGGCCCGATCTCGGTGGCGGCGAACAGGCCGCCGGGCCGCAGGAACATCACGGCCATCATCGCGAGCGCCAGCACGATCTCCGTGACGCCCACGACCTGGTCGGCAAAGGCGCCCGACGCGTTGAGCGCGGTCTCCAGCGCGCGCAGGCCCTCGAACAGCAGGGCGATGAGGAAGGTGCCGATCACCGCACCAGTCACCGTGTTCATGCCGCCGATCACCAGCATGCCCAGGATCACGAAGGTTTCCTTCAGGTAGAAGGCCTTGGGCGAGAAGGAGGTGACGAAGTGGCCCCAGAGCGCCCCGCCGATCCCGGCGATCAGCGCGCTCAGGATGAAGGCCCGCCAGCGCAGCGCCGGGATGCCGGCCCCCAGTGCTGCGGCCGCCCGCTCGTCGTCGCGTGACGCGCGCAGGAGCAGGCCGGTGCGCGATTCCTTGAACGCCAGCGCCACGACGATCACGACGGCGGCGATCGCCGCGGTGAGCGGCAGGGTGGTGGCCTTGGGCAGGCCGAACAGGGTGCGCGGACCGTTGGTGACGGCACTCCAGTGCTGGAGGACGGTGTAGATCACCACGAGCAGCGCAAAGGAGGTGATCACCGCCGGCGCGTCGGACAGGCGCATCAGCGGATAGGCCACGGCCGCGGCGACCAGTGCGGCAACCGCTCCGCCCAGGACGATGCCGACCGTGGGCGTCACCTGGATCCCGGCCAGCACCCCGTACAGGTCGGGCAGCGCCATGCCGCGCATCTGCACCGGGATGGTCAGCACCGCCGAGGCATAGGCGCCGATCCCCATGAAGCCGATATGGGCGAACGACAGGATCCCGGAATTGCCGGTGAAGGTCTGCAGACCCACCACCAGCACCAGGCTGACGGCGAGCGCCGTGGCGATCCGCTCGACCACCCGCGAGCCCACGAGCTGCGGGACCAGCACGAGCAGGGCGACCAGGCCCAGCAGGATGACGAGGGTCAGGATGTTGCCGGGTTTCACGAGCTTCAGGTCCGCTGGCCGGTGGCGGGACCGCGGATCAGGCCCTCGGGTCGCCAGAGCAGGATGAGGATGACGAGGGTGAAGGTGAAGGCGTCGCGGAACTGCAGGAGGTCCTGGGTCAGGAGGTAGTTCAGCGCCGTGTTGATGAAGGCCAGGAGGAAGCCGCCCAGCACCGCCCCCTGCAGGCTGCGCATCCCCCCGATCACGGTCGCGATGAACGCCACCAGGAGCGGCTCCAGGCCGACGCCCGGGGTGACCGAGCCGATCCGGCCGATCCAGAGCAGCGACACCACGCCTGCGAAGAAGCCGCTGATCGCGAATGCCGTCGAGATGATCAGGTTGGCCGGCACGCCCAGCATCCGCGCCATGCGGAACTGGGTGGCCGCCGCCCGCATCGCGATCCCCAGCACCGTGCGCTTCATCAGGAAGGCGAACAGCAGGAGCAGGCCGATCGAGGCCACGATGGTGATCAGGTTGCGCGCCGGGATCAGGATGCCGCCGAACGCCACGGTCTGCGAGAACAGGTCGGGCAGTGGCACGTTGCGGGGCCGGGGCGAGATGAACAGGAGTGCTGCGTTCTGCAGGATGGTCGAGAAGGCGAACGAGGTGATCAGCACCGCGGTCACCGACTTGGCCCGGACCGGGCGGAACGCGGCATATTCGGTGAGCACACCGGTCACGACCGCAAGGAGGACCGCCACGGCCGCCATGACCAGCCAGGGCAATCCTGAGCCGTTCATCAGGAACAGGCCGTAGCCCGCCACCATGATCAGCTCGCCATAGGCGAAGTTCACGAGCTTGAGGATGCCGTAGACGATCACCAGGCCCAGCGCCATGAGCGCATAGGCGCCCCCTAGGCTGAGCACGTCGATGGTGAACTGGAGCAGGGTCTGCATGGGTCAGCCGCCGAGATAGAGATGCTCGAGGTCGGAGGCCGCGGCGATGTCGGCCGCCCTCCCCTCGGCCGCGACCTTGCCCAGGCGCAGCACATAGGCCCGATCGGCCACCGCCAGCGCCTTGGACGCGTTCTGCTCGACCAGCAGGATGGTGAGCCTTTGCCGCTTCAGCTCGGCGATCATCGCGAAGATCTGGTCGACGACCGTCGGCGCCAGGCCCAGCGAGGGCTCGTCCAGCAGGAGGAGGCGCGGCCGGGACATCAATGCCCGGGCGATCACCAGCATCTGCTGCTCGCCGCCGGACAGCGTGCCGGCCGCCTGCTCCTGCCGCTCCTGGAGGCGCGGGAACAGGGCGAACATGCGCTGCCGGTCCGCCGCCACGCCGTCGCGATCGCGCCGCCGGGCATAGGCGCCGAGCAGCAGGTTCTCCGCGACCGTCAGGTCCGGGAACACGTCGCGGGTTTCCGGCACCATCGCGACACCCTGGCGCACCATGCGCTCCGGCGACCAGCCGGACACGTCCGTGCCGCCGACGCGCACCGTGCCGGACGACTTCAGCGCCCCCGCGATCGCCAGGAGGGTCGAGGACTTGCCGGCACCGTTCGCCCCCAGCAGCGTGACCAGCTCGCCCTCGGCGAGCCGCAAGGACACGCCGCGCACCGCGTTGATGGCACCATAGCTGACCGTCAGGTCGGTGACCTCAAGCATGCCGGGCCTCTGCCGAGGAGCCCAGATAAGCCTCGATCACCGCCGGATTGCGCCGCACGCTCTTGACATCGCCCTCGGCAATGGTCCGGCCCGAGGCCAGCACGTGGAGACGGTGGCACAGGCGCATGATCAGCGGCATGTCGTGGTCGATGATGAGCAGGCCCAGCTTCCGCTCCGCGGGCAGCCGGGACAGAAGCGACAGGAGCACCTCGGATTCACCCTCGTTCATGCCGGCCGCCGGCTCGTCCAGGATCAGGAAGGACGGTTCGGCCGCGAGTGCCCGGGCGATCTCGACCCGGCGCTTGTCGCCATAGCTGAGCGCTGCCGCCAGCGTCTCGGCCTGCCGGGCCAGGCCGAACTCCGCCAGGAGGGCGGCCACCCGGCCCTGTGCCGCGCGCCGGCCGAGCCCCTGCGCCAGAGCGGCCGCCTCGACATTCTCCGCCACGGTCAGGTGGTCGAACAGCCGGACGATCTGGAAGGAGCGGGCGATGCCGCGCCGCGCCACCTCATGGGGCCTGAGACCCGAAAGCGACGCGCCGTCCACGCTCACCTCGCCCCCGGCCAGGGGGACCTGGCGGGTGATGGCGTTGACCAGCGTGGTCTTGCCCGAGCCGTTCGGCCCGATCAGCCCCACGATCTCGCCGCGGGCGAGCTCCAGGGTGACGCCGTCCAGCGCACGCAGCCCGGAAAATTCGACACGAACATCGCGCGCGCAAAGGCGCCCATCGGACATTGGATGAACCTGCGGATGAACCTGCAAGGAGGAAGCGGCAGGGGGCGGACAGGCTGCCGTGCCCGCCCCCTCTCGGTGGCGGTCGGTCAGGGTGCCGGCACGCTGTCCGGGCGGCGCCAGCCGACGAACGAGGTCTTGCCACCGTTCAGCGCGATGACGGCCGCGGCCTTGTTCGGCATGTGGCCCTCGTCGGCCGTGGCGTAGTCGAGCTCGCCGGTGAGCAGCTTGAACTCGCCCTCCTCCAGCGCCTGGGCGACCGCGGCACCGTCGGTCGAGCCCGCGGCCTTCACCGCCTCTGCCAGCAGCATCACCGCGTCATAGCCGGTGGCCACGAACGAGGTGTCCGGCTCCTGGCCGTACATTTCCTGGTAGAGCTTCAGGAAGTGCTGCATCTCCGGCCCGGCGTCCGGCCCCGCCCAGGTATGGGTCACGAAATACACGTCGTTGCCGAACTTCTCGCCGAGCCCCTGGTGCAGCGCCGGGTCGTCATAGGCATCGCCGCCCAGCACCGGCGCGTCATAGCCGACCTCGCGCAGGGCGCGGATGATGGTGCCGATGTCGGTGCCGTAGGAGGACAGGAAGATGACGTCCGGCTTCTCTGGCAGCGCCTGGAGGCGCGCGAGCTGCGCCGAGAAGTCGTTGTCACCGTTGTTGTAGGTGTCCTCCAGCAGGATCTCGCCGCCGCCTGCCTTGAACTGCTCGATGAAATACTTGGGCAGCGACTTGGTGTAGGCGATGAACTGGTCGGTGACGACGTAGGCCTTCTTCCAGCCCTTCTCGAGCGCGAAGTCTGCCGCCGTGGCGCCCATGGTGGTGTTCCACATGGACAGGGTGAACTGCTTGTCGCCCAAGGACCAGGAGCTGTAGAGCGGGTCGGACGCGCAGGTGGAGAGGCCGACCAGATCGGCGGCCTGCGCCTCGCGGCTGGCCGGGCTGCCGAAGTCGAAATCACAGGGCGCCAGCATGAGCTGGGCGCCGTCGTCGATCAGCTCCACGGCCGCATTGCCGACCGTCACCGGGTCGGACTTGCCGTCGATGGTGACGAGCTTGACCGGCTCGCCCAGCAGGCCGCCCGCGTCGTTCAGCTCCTTGATCGCGACCTGAGCGCCGCGAAAGCCCGGCTCGTCCATGGGCGCCTGGATGCCCGTCAGGTTGAGCGGCGCCCCGATCACGATCTCGGCCCTGGCCGGCACCGCCGCGAGGCAGGCGAGCGCAGCGCCCGCCAGCAACATTTGTGAGAACCTGCTCATCCACCCTCTCCCATCGTCATTCATGAAGCCCGTCCACGCGTGACGGCTCCCACCCATCAAGAATCGAGCCAAGGCGAGGGCAGCGGCCCCGATCAGGGCACCCTGTCCATCTCGGCGAGGAGCTCGGTGAAGATCCGGTCGAACTCCTCCGGCCGGTCCCAGAACGGCGCATGGCCGGACCCTGCGATCTCGATGGCCTCGCCTCGCCAGAGATTGCCAAACTCTACGTTCCGGATGAAGCGAAGGTTCACGAACGGCTCGTCGATCCCGTTGACCACCGCGATCGGCAGCCTCGCGCGGGCCACGATCTCGCGCTGGTTCTCGCCGGTGCCGGCCGCGAACTTCTCGAACATCAGCCGCCTGGCGCGCCCGTCGGTGCGGGCCACGGCATCGCGCAGGAACGGCTCGAACGGCAGGCCGCAGGTGCTGCGCGCGTAGTTCTCGACCTCCTCCGGGCCGAATTGCTCCTGCCCGGCCAGATGCATGTGCGGGCTCGGCCGGAAACCTTCTGCCACCTCGCCAGGGGCCACCGGCGGCGTGCCGGTGATCATCAGGCCCACCATGCCCGGGACCCGTGCGATCATCTCCAGCCCGATATGGCCGCCCAGCGACCAGCCGAACACGACGACCCGCCCGATGCCCATGAGCTGCAGCAGCTCGGCCATGGCCTCGGCATAGCCCTCCATGGCGTAGGTCCGCTCCGGATCCCGCGCATCGCCGGACTGGCCATGGCCCGGCAGGTCGGGGGCGATCAGCCGCCAGCGCTGGCCGACCGGCCCCAGCAGCTGGTTGCGGAACACCGCGCTTGAGCTGGAATTGCCGTGGATCATCAGGACGGGCGTGCCGCTCCCGGCACTTTCCCGTACCGCCAGCTCGCCATGGCTGGTGCTGACCGAGCTCTCCCTGACGGACATGCTGTCTCCTGACGGCGGCCCCCGGTCGCCGGGGCGGACCGATCCGGAACGATGAAATGATCTTTTCAAGGTTTGCGCAACCTGCCTAGCTTGTCGACAGATCGACTTTTCTGGTGCCCTTTTGGGCAGCAGGCGCCGGACCGCCAGCCATTGCCCATCACCGGCAGGCTAGGATGGCCCCTCGCTTGCTTGCATCCGGACCTGAGCCCGGCTCATCGTCCCCACCCACCAGCCTGGGACCGCATCGCCCTTCAGCGCTCCCCAACCGAGGAAACCGAGGCATGTCGCGCCAAGCCACCCCGTTCCGCTCCATGTCGCGCATCCTGACGATGACCGCGGCGGTTCTCGCCCTGGGCGGCGGCCTCGCCGGCCAAGCCTTGGCCGACACGGTCAAGATCGGGCTGCTGGCCCCGCTCACCGGCCCGGCCAGCGCGGATGGCCAGGAATTCCAGCGTGGCGCCCAGCTCGCGATCGACGAGATGAATGCGGCGGGCGGCATCGATGGCCACACGTTCGAGCTGGTGGTGGGCGACGTGAAGGACCAGTCGGCCGGCAACGTCACCAGTGCCGTGGAGCGGCTGCTGGGCGACCCGGACGTGCATTTCATGCTGACCGGCTATGCCAGCCTCACCAATTTCGAGATCGACAACATGGCCGAGGCGGAGATGCCCTACGTGCTCTCCGCCAACTCGGCGCAGACCCGCGACATCATCGCGGAAAATCCCGAGAACTATGCCTGCTGCTGGTCCTGGTCGCCCTCCTATGACGCCTACAACACCGACGTCACCAGCTTCGTCGAGAAGCTCGAAGCCGACGGCAAGATCCAGCTCCCGACCAAGAAGGTCGCGATCGTCTCCTCCGACAACCCCTATTCCAAGACCATCTCGGAAGGGATGAAGGCGACCTTTGCCGAGCGCGGCTGGACCATTTCGGTGGACGAGCTGGTGCCGTTCGGCGAGGTCACCGACTGGCGCTCGATCCTGACCAAGATCCGCCAGGACGTGCCGGACGTGGTGATCAACACCGACTACCTGCCCGGCAACTCGGCCTCGTTCCTCACCCAGTTCCTGGAGCAGCCGACGAAGAGCCTGGTCTTCCTCCAGTATGCGCCGAGCGTGCCGGAGTTCGTGCAGCTCACCGGTGAGAAGTCGAACGGGGTGATCTACAACCTGCTGGGCGGGCCGCTGGTGACGCCCAAGAACCCGCGTGCCGAGGAGGTGAGCAAGAAGTTCCAGGACGCTTATGGCGTCGAGAGCGGCTTCTATGGCGTGGCGCTCTACGAGATCGTCAACCTGTACTTCGACGCGCTCAGGGAGGTCGGCGACCCGAACGACCATGCCGGGATCATGGAAGCCATCGCCGCGACCGACAAGCAGACCGTCGCTGGCCGGCTGAAGTTCGATCCCGCCACCCACCTGGCGATGCAGGGCGACGAGTATATCCCGCTCACCTTCTTCCAGATCTGGGACGGCGAGCGCCACCTGATCGCGCCCGCCAACTACGCGCCGCACGAGTTCAAGCTCCAGCCCTGGATGCAGTGAGGGCATGGCGCTTCTGGAAGTCCAGGAGGTCGCCAAGGCCTTCGGTTCGCTGAAAGCAGTGGACGGCGTGTCGTTCGAGGTGGAGGCCGGCGAGATCTTCGGGATCGCCGGTCCGAACGGCTCGGGCAAGAGCACGCTGTTCAACATCGTCACCGGCATCCCATTCGGCCCCGACCGGGGCCGGGTGCGGCTGGACGGGGTGGAGATCCAGGGCCGCTCCGGCAACGCGATCGCGAAGCTGGGCCTGGCGCGCACCTTCCAGCGCGAGACCAGCTTCGACGGGCTCACCGTGTTCGAGAACGCGCTGATCGGCGCCACCTATGGCGGCAGCGTCCGGGCCACCGCCCTGGCCGAGGAACGCGCCGCCGAGGCGCTGGAGTTCGTTGGCCTGGGTGCTCCCAGCTTCGGCCGCCTCGCGGGCGAACTCTCGGTGTTCGAGCGCAAGTGCCTGATGCTCGCCACCGCGGTCGCAATGCAGCCGCGCATCCTCCTTCTGGACGAGCCCGCCTCCAGCCTGACCAAGCCCGAGATCGAGGCGTCGATCGGCCTGATCCGGCGGATCGCGGCGCGCGGCATCACCATCGTCCTGATCGAGCACGTGCTGACCTTCCTGATGAGCCTGTCCCAGCACCTGATGGTGCTGAACAACGGCCAGGTGCTGGCGCGCGGCCGTCCTGCGGAGGTGATCGCCGACTCGCGCGTGGTGGAAGCCTATCTCGGCACCCGGAGGCCCGCTGCATGAGCGAGCTCCTGTCCGTGGAGGGCGTCACCGCGGGCTATGGCCGGGCGACCGTCCTCCACCAGCTCAGCATGAGCGCCGGCCAGTTCGGCAATGTCGGCCTGTTCGGCCCGAACGGCCACGGCAAGACCACCCTGCTCCGCGCGATCTCCGGCCTGCTGCGCCCGAAAAGCGGCACGATCCGCTTCGACGGCCAGCCGATCACCGGCCTCAGCCCCCGGGCGATCGTGGCCCGCGGCCTGATCCACGTGCCGCAGGGCAACCGGCTGTTCCCCGACCTCACCATCGCGGACTGCCTGGCGCTTGGCGCCTTCTCGCCCCATGCCCGCCCGCACGAGGAGGCGAACCGCGAGAAGGTCCTCGTGATCTTCCCCAAGCTCCGCGAGCGCTGGCGCCAGCGGGTGCGCACGCTCTCTGGCGGCGAGCGGCAGATGGTGTCGATCGGCACTGCCCTGATGAGCCACCCGCGCCTCCTGATCCTGGACGAGCCGACCCTGGGCCTCGCCCCCAAGATCAAGGACGAGCTGTGCGCGGCGGTCCTCGCGATCTCCAAGGGCGGCGTGCCGCTGATCGTGGTCGAGCAGGACGTCGAGTTCCTGCTGGAACTCAGCCAGCATCTGTACCTGGTCAACCACGGCGAGGTCGCGACCGAGATCCGGCCGGGCCAGACCATGGACCATGCGGAGATCATGTCGATGTATTTCGGGCACTAGAGGCTGCCATGAACCAGCAGGTCGGCAACTATCTCCTGTCGGGATCAGGCATCTCTGATAGCTCGCGGTCTCCTTTCCTAGTCATGGCCGGGCTCGACCCGCATCTGCCGGGTTCATGCCCCGAGGCTTGCCATGCATCCGCTGCCGGCGTGGACGCCCCCCTCCGGTCATCCCCCGGTCAAGCCGGGGGATGACATGAGAGAGGGGCCGGCGCAGGCATGGCTGCCGGCCGGCCATGACTAAGAAAGAGCGACAGGTCACTAGATGACGTTCAGCCTCGGGAGGCTTCACGAGGCTGGCAGTGCATAACAGTCTTTGGGAACGGACATGGGCGCTTCTGCCGAGATCCTGTTCGGCGGCCTGTTCCAGGGCTCGCTCTACGCCATGATGGCGGTCGGGCTGGCGCTGGTCTGGACCACAATCGGCGTGTTCAACTTCAGCCATGGCGTGTTCATGATGCTGGGCGCCTATCTCGCCTGGCAGTTCCTGGACATCGGCCTGCCGCTGCCGGTCGTCCTGCCGCTGGCCGTGGTCGCGATGGCGGCCATCGGCTGGCTGCTCCAGGCGAGCGTGGTCCGCCCACTGATCGGCCGGCCCAACATCGTATTGGTGGTGGTGATCACCACGCTGGCGGCGGCCTCCCTGATCGAGAACGGCGTCTTGGAGCTGTGGGGGCCGCGCTCGAAGCAGATCCCGCCGCTCCTGGAGGGCAACACCACCATCGGCGGGGTCGGCGTCTCCTTGCACCAGATCGCGATCATCGTGATCACGCCGATCATCCTGGCAGCGTTGTGGCTGTTCCTGAACCGCACCCGGCTGGGCCTGGCCCTGCGCGCCGTGGCGCAGAACGAGGATGCCAGCCTGCTGGTGGGCCTGAACGTCACCGCCCTCTACGGCTTGGCCTTCGCGATCGCGGCGGCACTCGCGGCGCTGGCCGGGATCTTCCTGGGCGGCTACCGCTTCATGTCGCCGGTCATGGGTGCCGACCCGCTGCTCAAGGCGCTGATCGTGGTGGTGTTCGGCGGGATCTCCAGCATTTCCGGTCCGATCTTCGCCGCCTACCTGATCGGCTTCTTCGAGGCGGCGTCCAACTATTATTTCGGCCTCTACTGGACCCCGGCCCTCCTGTTCGCCGTCCTGATCCTGACCCTGATGGTCCGCCCCGAAGGCATGTTCGTCCGCAGCAGCCGGAGCCTCGCATGACCCGCCCGATCGGCACGCCCGGCCGCGCCTCCTGGAAGGAGGAGGCCGTGGGCATGGTGCTGGGCCTCGTCGTCCTGGCGCTGCTCCCCTTCCTGTTCACCGACACCTACAGCCGCCACGTGCTGATCATGGTGTTCATCTATGCCGTGGTCGCGTCCAACTGGGATTTGAGCCTGGGCTATGGCGGGGTGTTCAACTTCGGCCATCTCGCCCTGTTCGGCATCGGCGTCTATGCCTATGGCCTGCTCACCAAGCTCGCCGGGCTCGACCCCTGGCTGGCGCTGGTGGCCAGCGGCATCGTCGCCACGGCCGCCGCGATCCTGGTGACCATCCCGATTCTGCGGCTGAAGGGCATCTACATCATCCTGGTGACCTTCGGCTTCGCCCAATTGGTCATGCAGGTGATCCTGAGCCAGTCCGACTATACCGGCGGCACCCAGGGCATGGTGCGCATCCCCGGCCTCTACTGGTTCGACCACAACATGGTCCGGGACGGCAAGTTCGCCTATTTCTTCCTGGCACTCGGCCTGCTCGCCGCCAGCACCCTGTTCCTGCGCGTCATCGTGCGCTCGCGGATCGGGGCCGGGATCGTGGCGCTGCGCGACAACGAGGAATACGCGATCGCCCGCGGCATCTCCCTGGTCCGCCAGCGCATGATCACGCTGGCCGCCAGCGCCTTCTTCACCGGCATGGCCGGCGCCTTCTATGCCGCCTACCAGCGCAACGCCTCGATCGACGTGTTCGGCATGAGCCTGGCCACCATCATCCTGTCGATGGTGCTCCTGGGCGGCACCAGCACGATCTACGGTGCCATCATCGCCTCGTTCGTGCTGACGGTCTTCGCCGAGCTGATGGCGGATTTCGGCGCCTGGCGGCCGATCATCACCGCCCTTTTGATCATCGTCGTGATGCTGGCCTACCCCACGGGCCTGGCCGGCCTGATCCGTGCCGGCTGGGCCGCCACGGCCGGAAGGCTGCGGCGGGCAGCACCGGCTGCCCGCCCGGCCCGGACGGGCTAGCCGCCGATCGCCTCGCGGGTGGCCCGCAAGGCCGCGGACCCGCCGCCCGCGAGGAGCTCGATGTCCGAGGTCACCATCAGGAAGCGGACCCCCTTCTCGACCCACTCCTTGTTCTGCGATGCGGGCGTGTTGACGCCCAGGCAGACCGGCAGGCCCTTGGCCTTGGTCTTGGAGACGATCGTGTCGTGCGCGGTCTTGACCATCGGATGGCTAAGCTGGCGCAGGAGGCCGGCGGTACCGGACAGGTCGTTCGGCCCGATCGCCACCGCATCGATCCCCGGCACACCTAAGAACTCGTCGAGCACGTCGACCGTCTCGATATGCTCGATCTGCGGCATCACGAAGATCGCCTCGTTGGCCTTGGCCACATAGGCGTCAATGTCGCGGTAATAGTTGGACGCGCGCTTGGGCCCGAAGCCGCGCCGGCCTTCCGGTGGGTACTTGCAGGCCGCCACCAGGTCCCGGCAGTCCTCCACCGTCTTCACCATCGGCGCCAGGATGCCCTCCCAGCCCATGTCGAGCAGCTGCTTGATCCGGACATGGTCGTTCCAGGCGACCCGGATCATCGGCACGGTCGGGCTGCCGTTCAGCGCCATCAGCATGGTCTGCAGGACCTGCAGGTCGAACGGCGAGTGCTCGCTGTCGACCATCAGATAGTCGAAGCCGACCTTGCCCATGATCTCGGTGACGCTGGGATCGGCGATGGTCAGCCAGGCGCCGATGACGGTGCCGCCGTTCCGCAACTTCTCCTTCAGCGCCAGCGCGCGGGACAGCATGCCCTCGGGTGCCGTGCCGGCACCGGGCTCCAGTCCAGACGATTCAGCCACGCAACTCCTCCTCATGCTCGATCTTGTCCGGGTCGAGCTCCATGTTGACGCCCGAGGCATGGGGCAAGCGGATCATTCCGTCCACCGGCCAGAGCGGATCCTTCAGAAAGAACATGTTCACCAGGTTCCACTTCCACAGGTACTCCTGGTAGGGCGTGTGGATCGGCGACTGGGTCACCGAGAAGTGGATGCCGATCGGGGTCGAGTGCCCGTGCGGGATGGTGATCAGGTCGTGGACGGTGGCATAGGCCGCGATCTTCAGCGTCTCGGACAGGCCGCCGCACCAGTAGATGTCCGGCTGGATGATATCGAGCGCGTCCTTCTCGATGAACCGCTTGAAGCCCCAGCGCGTGTACTCGTGCTCCGCACCGGAGAGCGGGATCTTCGTCTTGGCCTTCAGCTTCACATGGCTGTCGATCCGGTCCGGCATGAAGCATTCCTCGATCCAGCGCGGCCGGTACTCCTCGATCCGGGAGCAGAGGTCGACGGCATAGTCGAAGTTCATGCTCTGCCAGCAGTCGAGCATGATGTCGTAGTCCTCGCCCAGCGTTTCGCGCAGCGTGCGGACCAGGGCGACATTGGCCTTCATGCCCTCGTGGCCGCTCATGGGGCCATGGCGGAAGAACCATTTCTGGGCGCGGAAGCCCTTTTCCTTGAACTCGATGGCGCGTTCGCGGACGAGGCCCAGGTCGCGCACGGCATAGCCCAGCATCGAGCAGTAGGCCGGCACCTCCTCCCGGGTCGGTCCGCCCAGGATCCGCCAGACCGGCTGGCCGAACGCCTTGCCCTTCAGGTCCCAGAGCGCGCACTCGACCGCCGAGACCGCGATCATCGCCGCACCCTGGCGGCCATGGACCAGGCGCCGGTGCATCTGGTCGAACAGCAGCTCGATCGCCAGCGGGTCGCGGCCGACGATCATCGGCTGGAGCTGGGTGATCGCCAGCCAGGCAGCGTCCGGCCAGATCGGCCCGGCCGTGCCGACCGTGCCGTCATCGGCATGCACCTCCAGGAAATGCTGGGTCATGCGGAACTTGTCAGGCGCCACCTGCTCGCCGCCCTCGTTCCAGGGCGAGGCGCGGTGCTCCTCGTACACGTCGATCGGCCGGACCAGCCGCTCCTCCCAGAAGGTGCCGTCCACCTGCATCGTGCCGGTGACCTTGCGGACCTTGAGCCGCGTGATCTTCATGCCTGCCTCTTCCTGATCATCACCCGGCGTCCAGCCCCTGGCGGCCCAGCGCCTCCAGAAAGCCGCGATGCGCCAGGTGGACGTGGTGGCGCAGCTCCGCCAGCGCCTCGGCGTCCCGGCCGGCCTCCAGATGCTCGACCACCGCCAGGTGATCGCGCTGCGAGCCCTGGATCTGCTCGGCCGTGCGGATGAAATGAAAGCGCAGCCGCCGGACCCGGCCGGAGATCCGGGCATAGGCCTCGATCAGCTGGTCGTTGCCGCCCGAGCCGATGATCAGCTCGTGGAATGCCGTGTCGAACGGATGATAGTCGTCGGCCGGCCCGCCCAGCGCCGCGCCCGCCTCGTCGACATTGTCCCGCAGTGCCCGGCACAGGCCGGTCCGGTCCTTGGCCGAGCCGATCTGCAAGGCACCCAGCTCCAGGATGGCACGCAGCTCGCAGGTCTGCTGCACGTCCTTCTGGTCGAACACCGTCACGAACGTGCCGCGCTGCGGCCGGACCTCGACCAGCCCCTCCGCCTCCAGCTTGACGAAGGCCTCGCGCACCGGCGTGCGGCTGGTACCGAGCTTCTCGGCCAGCATGCTTTCCGAGAGCTGCTCGCCAGGACCCAGCTGGCCCATCACGATCAGGTCGCGGATCTGGTCGGTCACCAGGGTCGCCAGCGAGCGCGGCCGGACGATCCGCATCGTCCGGGCATCCAGCGGCTGGGTCCGGGGCAGGCGCATGGCCGCTCAGCCGATCGGGGTGCGGGCACCCTTGCCGGCGAACCAGTCGACCAGGTTGCCGACCACACACTCGCCCATCGCCCCCATGGTCTCCTCGGTGCTGCTGGCCACGTGCGGGGTCAGCACCACGTTGTCCAGGCGCAGCAGGGCTTCGGGCACGCTCGGCTCGTCGTGGAACACGTCCAGCCCGGCCGCACCCAGCCGGCCATTCACCAGCGCGTCGACCAGGGCCGGCTCGTCCACCAGCCAGCCGCGCGCGATGTTGACGAAGATGCCGCGCGGCCCCAGCGCCTCGATCACCTCTTTCGGCACCAGCGGCGGGCTGCCCTTGGGCCCGCCGGCCGCGCACAGCACCAGCAGGTCGGAATCTCCCGCGAGCGCCACGGCACTGTCGTAATACTGGTAGGGCACGTCCTGCCGAACCGGGTCATAGTAGCCGATCCGGGTCTTGAACGCGGCCAGCCGATGGGCGACCTCGCGGCCGATCCGGCCGAGGCCCAGTATGCCCACGCGCATCCCGGTGAGCTTGCGGCCGAGCGAGAGCCGCGTGCTGCCTTGCCAGGAGCCCTGCCGGATGAACCGGTCGCCCAGGGCGACCTTGCGGCAGGCCGCCAGCGCCAGCGCCACGGCGAGGTCGGCCACGTCGTCGAACAGCACCGGTGCGGTACAGACCGTGATGTTGCGCTCCCGGCAGGCCGGCAGGTCGGTGGTCTCGAGACCCACGCCGTTGATGGCGCAGATCTCGAGATTGGGCATCAGCTCGATCTGCGCCCGGGACAGGCCGGCCATGCCGTGGCTGGCCACGCCCCGGACCCGCGGCCCCACCTCGCGCAGCATGGCGAGCGGGTCGGCAGCCTCGTAGACCCGATGCACGGTGAAGTGCCGCTCCAGCGCCTCCATGACTTCCGGCCGCTGTGCGCCCACCGCCGCGATCTCGACCCTGCCTGCCTGCCCGTCGCTCATCTGCGCTTCCGTTCCACTTGCTCAGGAAAAGCCGGGCGTCAGACCCGGCGGTAGATCCGCTCGGCCCGGCGCTGCGCCTCGGCCGCCGCCTCCTCGGGCGTGGCCTGGCCGGCCACCACGGTCGAGTACATCTGCAAGACGATCCCGTCCGCCCGCGCCGCCGAGGCCGCCTCGCCCGGGCTGCCCTTGTAGCTCTGCGGCAGCGCGTTGCGCATGATGTCGCGGAACGGCGTATAGAGCGGGTCGGCGTTCCAGATCGGCGCGGCGTCGTAGGCCATCAGCGGATGGGTCCAGTAGCCGACGCTCGCCTCCTGCCAGGGCAGGTACTGCTCCTGCTCCATCATGAAGCGCAGGTACTGCTTGGCCGCGTTCGGATACTTGCTGTACTTGAAGATCACGCCGTTGATGACCAGCGCCCCCTGGGTGGGCTTGCCCACCGGGCCCACCGGATAGTCGGCATGGCCGATATCGTCGGCGATCGCCCGCATCGCCGGATCGTCCGCGTTCTTGGCGGCGTAATAGACCGAGATGCCGTTCGAGGTGAGCCCGATCTCGCCGGCCAGGAACGCCTTGTTGTTCGACGGGTCGAGCCAGGAGATCGTGCCCGGGATGAAGGTCTTGGCCAGCTCGTTGACGTAGTTCAGCGATTCGATGGTCTTGGGATTGTCGATCACCACCTGGTCGTTCTCGTCGACCAGCGAGCTGTCGTAGCCCCACAGCATCGTGTCGGTCCAACCGCCGTCACCCACGGCGCCGAAGGCGAAGCCGGCCGGATGGCCGATCTTCTGCAATTCCTGGCAGAGCTTGAGGAAGCCCGGGAAGTCCTTCGGGAACTCGTCGAACCCGGCCTCCTTCACCCAGGACTTGCGATAGACCATGGCAGCGCCGTTGCCGCCGACCGGGATCGCGATCCAGTCCTCGCCGCGCTTGCCGTAGAAGGAGCAGACCGGGAACCAGCCGCCATATTTCTTGCCGAGATAGTCGGCGAGATCGTTCAGCGGGACGAGCTTGTCGGCGAAGAGCTGCGGGTCCTCCTGCCAAGCCAGCGCAATGTCGGGCCCGGTGCCGACATTGGCCGCGACCGCGGTCTTGGGCCGCAGGTCCTCCCAGCTCTCGCTGTCGACCCGGACCTCGACGCCGAACTGCTCGGAGAACTTCCTGCTGTTCTCCAGCCACTGGGTCTCGTCGCCCGGCACGAACTTGGCCGGCCGCAGCACGCGCAGGGAGGCACCCTCCTCCACCGGCCAGTCCGGCACCGGCACGTCCGCGGCCTGGATCTGGGCGAATGCATCCCGGGAAAAGGCGGCACCCGCCATCAGTCCCAGGCCTGCGCGCATTACCGAGCGTCGGGTCGAACCACCCATGACCGAACCTCCCAGATTGGCGATCTTCGTCGCGTACTACTCTGCCATACTAGCATGGCACGACCGTCGCAACCGCCCCCGGGAAGATCCGCGCTGTCAGCCTTGCCGCAGCTCCTGGCGCACCCAGTCGACCACCGAGCCGTGTCGTGGCTGCCAACCGAGCTCGGCCCGCGCCAGGTCCGCGCGCACCCGGCTGTTGGAGGCGAGCGCGAACATCGCCTTCTCGAACCCCCACTCGGCGATCGCCTCGTCGGCCGGCCAGCTCTGCGCCTCGCCCAGCCCCAGCGCATCGGCGATCGCCTGGACCAGTTCCTTGAATGACTCCTCGCCGTTCTCGACGAAATAGAACGAGCCGGGCTTCGCCCGCTCCAGTGCAAGGAGGTAGAGGTCGGCCATGTCCTCGACATGGACATTGGCCCAGCGGTTCAGGCCGCGGCCGACATGGCGCGCGATCCCGCTCCGCTCCGCCTGGCGCACCAGCGCCGGGATCTGCACGCTGTCGCGCTGGAGGCCCAGCCCATGACCGTAGATCAGCGTGTTGCACAGGACCACGGAGCGCACGCCGACGGCGGCCGCCTCGCGCACCCGCTGGTCGACCCGCACCCGCGCCGCCTTCTCCGGTTCCGGCGTGACCTCCTCCAGCGTCCGGTAGATCCGCTCGTCCGGCTCGCCCCGCGCATCGTTGGCGGCGATGCTGGAGCCGCTGGTGTGCAGGAACGGCTTGTTCGACCCGGCGAGTGCCCGGATCAGCATCTCGACGGCGGTGCGATGGTCGGAATTGGCGGCATTCACCACCGCATCCGCGCGCTTGGCCTGCTCTGTCAGGAGCCGGACGTCGTCCAGCGTACCGATCACTGGCTCGATGCCGCGCGCGCGCAACTGCTCGGCCTTGGCCTCGCTGCGGACCAGGCCGATGATGCGATGGCCCGCCGCCTTCAGCCGCTCGGCGACCGAGCCGCCGATATAGCCCGAAGCACCGGTGACGAAGATGTCCATGCCCTGCCTTTCGCTGCCCAGATGAAGCCGTGCCTCTTCAGGCCCACTCGCCCCGGCGCATCACCGGCACCCGCCCGCCATCGGCCCGGATGCCGTCGATGTCGATCTCGCCAGACCCGATCATCCAGTCGATATGGATCAGGCTCTGGTTGCCGCCGCGCGCCGCCACTTCCTCGGGCGTGAGCTTGCCGCCGTCGATGAAGCACTTGGCGTAGCATTGGCCCAGCGCAATGTGCGAGGCGGCGTTCTCGTCGAACAGGGTGTTGTAGAACAAGAGCCCGCTCTGCGAGATCGGCGACGAGTTCGGCACCAGGGCGACCTCGCCCAGCCGCCGCGCCCCCTCGTCCGTGTCCATCACCTTGGTCAGCACCTCCTCGCCCTTGGCCGCGCGCACCGACACCGCCCGTCCGCCCTCGAAGCGGACCTCGATGTCCTGGATCAGCGTGCCCTGGTGCGAGAGCGGCTTGGTGCTGCGCACGACCCCATCCACCTTCGCCGCGTGCGGCGTGGTGAACACCTCCTCGCTCGGGATGTTCGGGTTGCATTCGATGCCGTTCTTGGCGGTGGAGGCACCACCCTGCCAGAAATGGCCATCGCCCAGGCCCACCGTGAGGTCGGTGCCGGGGCCGGAGAAATGCAATGCTGCGAAGTGGTGCTCGTTCAGCCAGTCGCGGCGTGCATGGAGCCGGGCATTATGCTCGCGCCAGGCCGCCACCGGGTCCGCCTGGTCGACCCGCGACGCGGCGAAGATCGCCTCCGCGAGCTTGCGCACCGCGACCTCCTCCGGCTCGCCCGGGAACACCACCTTCGCCCAGGACGGGTTCGGGTAGGACACGATCGTCCAGTTGATGTCGAAGCCGACGATCCGCTCCAGTGCCGGCTTGTAGGCCGTGGAGTTCGCCCGGTTGGCGCGCGCCACCTTGGCCGGGTCCTGGTCGGCCAGCAGCATCGGGTTGTCGCCGGCGATCGCGAGCCGGGCGGCATTGCCGGCGAACGCCTTGGCCATGCCCTCGTAGAGCCAGCCGCTCGCCCGGTCGAAGCTGGCATCGGCGCCGTAGCGGTAGCGTGCCAGCGCCGTTTCCTCGTCGGCGAAGAAGGTGGTCACCAGCCCGGCCCCGGCCTTGTAGGCATGCTCGGTGATCCGCCGCACCAGCGGCAGGGCGGCAATCGGTGCGGTCATCACCAGATCCTGGCCCTCGGCCAGCCGCAACCCGACCTTGACCGCCACCTCGCCCAGCCGGTCGAGCATGGCCGGATCGACGCCTGCCGGCGCGGCCAGGGACAGATCAGACATGGTATCGCTCCTCTTCGGCCAACGGCCCCGGCCCGAAGCCATATCGGCTGGGCCGGGGCTTCGCCAGTGCGGGCGAAGCCCGCAGCCAAATGGGCCAGTGCGGGTGAACCCCGCACTCGCCCAAGGAGCGTGTCTTCCGCCGCGGCTCAGCGCTCGCCGGCGCGGTCGTGCGGGTGGACCGTGCGGAAGCCGATCGCCACCCGGTTCCAGGCGTTGATCGTGGTGATCGCCAGCGTCAGCTTGACGATCTCCTCCGGCGAGAACTCCCGCGCCACCTCGGCATAGACCTCGTCCGGCGCATGGCCCTGCGTGATCAGGGTCAGCGCCTCCGTCCACGCCAGCGCCGCCCGCTCGCGCGGCGTGAACATGCGCGATTCACGCCAAGCGCTCAGGAGGTAGATCCGCTCCTCCCGCTCGCCATGCTCCCGCGCGTCGCTGGCATGCATGTGCAGGCAGAAGGCACAACCGTTGATCTGCGAGGCGCGGATCTTCACCAGCTCATGCAAACTGTGCTCCAGCCCGTCCGCCGCCAGCCGCTCGGCCATCTCCATCATCGGCTGCATCGTCTTCGGCGCGACCTGGTAGGGGTTCAGTCTGGCTTCCATGTCGACCTCTTCTGGAATCGTTGACGCTCCAGAGACGAGCCGGCCCCGGCGGATGTGACATGGGTTCACGCCGCGTCGTGGAAGATGATCCCCAGCGTGTGCCGCCGCCCGCTGCGCAGCGGGCTGACCCCGTGGCGCATGGTGGCGCGATACAGGCTGCGCGTGCCCCGGACCGGGCGGTCGCGCACCGGGAAGACCACCGCGTCGCCTTGGGCCAGCGGCGCCACCAGCACCCGCGACTGCATGCGTGGGCGCGCCTCGGTGAGCACGAACTCGCCGCCGGCAAAGTCCCGCCCGGGCTCGGACAGGAGGCAGACGACCTGCAGCGGGAAAACATGCGGGCCGTACACGTCCTGGTGCAGGCAGTTGTAGTCGCCCGGCCCATAACGGAGCAGCAGCGGGGTCGGCCGGGTCTGGCCCGCCGCATGGCACCGGGCGAGGAAGGCCGGCAGCTCCGCAGGATAGCGCTCCGGCCGCCCCATGAGCTCCGCCCAGCGATTGGCGACCGTGGCCAGCACCGGATAAAGCCGGCTGCGCAGTTCCTGGACCACCGGCGGCAGGGGATAGGCAAAATACTGGTACTCGCCCTGGCCGAACCCGTGGCGGCTCATCACGATCCGGCTGCGAAAGGCGGCAGCATCGTCATAGCCATCCGCCAACTCCTGGCAGGTCGCGGCGTCGAGCAGCCCCGGCAGGATGGCGGCCCCGCGCGCATCCAGCTCCGCCAGGACCGCCGCGGCATCGGGCACCATGCTCAACCCTTCGCCTCCCGCTCGAGCAGCCGCCGCTTGCGCGCCACCCCCCAGCGATAGCCGGAGAGATCGCCGTCGCTGCGCACCACCCGGTGGCAGGGCACCGCCACCGCCAGCCGGTTGGCGGCACAGGCCAGGGCCACCGCGCGCACTGCCTTGGGTGCGCCGATCCGCTCGGCGATCTCGGCATAGCTCGCCGTGGCGCCGGGCGGGATCTCCCGCAGTGCCCGCCAGACCCGCTCCTGGAAGGCGGTGCCCTGGACGTCGAGCGGCAGGTCCAGCCCCAGTTTCGGCGCCTCGACGAAGCACACCACCGCCGCCACCCAGTCCCCGAACCGCGCGTCGCCGGCCGCCAGCTCCGCCTTGGGGAAGCGCAGGGCCAAGTCGCTTTCCAGTTCGGCCGGATCGTCGCCCAGCAGGATCGCGCAGATCCCCGTCTCGCTGGCCGCCACCAGCAGCTGGCCCAGGCTGCACCGGGTCACGGCGAACTGGATCCGCCGCCCCTGCCCGCCCTGGCGCAGCTCGGTCGGCCGCATCCCCAGCACCTTGCCGGCCTCCGCATAGAAGCGCCCGTTGGAGTTGAACCCGGCATCGTAGATGGCGGCGGTGACCGTCTCGCTGCGGCCGAGCTCCGCCCGCACCCGCCGCGCCCGCCAGGCCGCGGCATAGGCCCTGGGGGTGAGCCCAGTCCGCTCCTTGAACAGCCGGTGGAAATGGAACCGGCTGAGACCCACGGCGTCGGCCAGATGGGCCAGGTCCGGCAGCTCCTCGGCCGTCTCGATCAGCCGGCAGGCCCTGGCGACCGCCTGGGCCTGGTGCCGGTCCTGCGGCTCCAGCTCCGGCCGGCAGCGCTTGCAGGGCCGAAACCCTGCCTGCTCCGCCGCGGCCGGGCTGTCGTGGAAGCTGACATTCTCGCGCCTGGCCGGCCGCGCCTTGCAGGACGGCCGGCAGTACACGCCGGTGGTGCGCACCGCGAACCAGAAGGCACCGTCCGCCGCCTGGTCGCGCGCCTGCACCGCCGCCCAGCGCGCCTCGTCGGTCTGGAACTCGCCCTGGTCCATTCTGGTCGGCCGGATGTCGGTTATGTCGATCTGCGTCATCGTCATGTAGCGATCTCCTGGCGGCAACGTGAGCCTCGAGGCGACACGCCCGCTGCATGACGCATCCTGATGCTTGCCGGCGGTCGGCGCACTCCGCCGCTTGCGCCGCAATCCGCTCTGCGCCACCACCGGTCCTGGTCAGGGCTGGAGGGATGGCTGGCGATGGTGCTGCCGCGTGACTGCGAGGTGCTGGTGGTGGGCGCCGGGCCGGCCGGGCTCAGCCTCGCCGCCGAGCTGGAGCGCCAGGGGGCCGGCCGCGTCCTGCTGGTCGACCGGCAGGCGGAGGGCAGCAATCTGTCGCGTGCCGCGGTGATCCATGCGCGCACGCTGGAAGTGCTGGAGCCCCTGGGCGCCACGGCCGAGCTGCTGCGCGCCGGCCATGCGGTCAAGGTCTTTCGCATGCGCGAGCATGACCGGCTGCTCGCCACCATTCCCTTCGACCGGCTGCCCAGCCCCTATCGCTTTGTCTTGATGTGCCCGCAGGACCGGACCGAGCAGATCCTGCACCACCGCCTGACCGCGCTCGGCGGCACGGTGGCGCGGCCCTGCAAGCTAGTCCGGCTGGAGCCGGGGCCGGACCATGTCCTGGCCGACCTGGAGACCGATCTGGGCACGCAGCAGGTGGCCGCCCGCTACGTGGTCGGCTGCGATGGCGGCCACAGCTTCGTGCGCGAGGCGGCCGGCATCGCGTTTGCCGGCGGCACCTACGAGGAGAGCTTCGTCCTGGCCGACCTGCACATGGACTGGCCGCTCGGCCCGGACGAGGCGAGCCTGATGCTGTCGCCGGACGGGCTGATGGTGGTGGTGCCGTTCCCGGGCGGGCGCTACCGGATCGTCGCGACCATGGCCGATGCCCCGGCCGAGCCCGACCTCGCCACCGCGCAGGCACTGCTGGACCGGCGCGGGCCGCAGCAACAGCGGGCGGTGGCGCACGACCTGATCTGGAGCTCGCGCTTTCGCATCCACCACCGGGTCGCTGCCAGCTTCCGCAAGGACCGCGTGCTCCTGTGCGGTGACGCCGCCCATGTCCACAGCCCGGCGGGCGGCCAGGGGATGAACACCGGCATCCAGGACGCAGTGAGCCTGGCCGGTCCGCTGATCGCCACCTTGCGCCAGGGCGACACGGAAGGGCTGGACGCCTGGGCGACAGCACGCCGGCACAACGCCCAGCGCCTGGTGGCGATGACCGACCGGCTCACCCGGATCGCCACCGCGCGCTCGACGCCGGCCCGGCTCCTGCGCAACCTGGCGCTGCAGACCGTGACCCGCCTCCCGCCCCTGCAGCGGCGCATCGCCTTCCGTCTGGCCGAGCTGGACCTGCGCTAGAACGACAGATGGCCCCGCCAGGCTCGCCGGCGGGGCCATCCACGCGAAGGATCGAGGTGCTGGTCAGGCGGCGGCGCGGTTGATCTTCGCTTCCGCCATCTGGGTCAGCTTCGCGTCGGTCGCCTTTTCCTCGTCCAGGTTCTGCTGGAGCACGCTGGCGCAGTCGTTGCGGCCGAGCTGCTTGGCCCAGGCGATCAGCGTGCCGTAGCGGGTGATCTCATAGTGCTCGACGGCCTGGGCGGAGGCCACCAACGCTGCGTCCAGCACCTCCTTGTCGGCGACCTCGCCGGCCACCTCGTTGGCCTCCTTGATGATCCCGTCGATGGCCGGGCAGGTGACGCCCTTGGCCTGGACGCCGTGCATCTTGAAGACCTGCTCAAGTCGCTGAATCTGGTTCTCGGTCTCGCGCAGATGCTGCTCGAAACCGGACTTGAGCTGCGGGTTGGTCGCCTTGCTGATCATCTTCGGCAAGGCCTTGGTGATCTGCTGCTCCGCGTAATAGATGTCCTGGAGCTGATGGACGAACAGATCATCCATCGTCTTGATATCGCTCGTGAACAGACCCATGGTTTTTCCTCCCGGCCCGGATCCTGCCGGATCCCTGGCCCATATCGTGTGTCAGTGATGCGCGTGCTGTTCCGCGTTGCGCTTGCGGGTCGCAGCCGCCTTCTTCGCGGATGCGGAACGCTCCGCCGCCGAACGGGACGCCGACGCCTTGCCGCCCTTCTCCCCGCCCTTGTGGGCAGCCGGATGGCCGGTATGGGCACTCCTGCCGGAGCCGCCGCTCTTCTTGCCGCCGCCATCGTCCTTGTTGACGGTGGCCCAGGCACGCCGCTCGGCCTCGTCCTCCGACACGCCGCGCGCCTCGTAGCCTTCCGCGATATGCTCGGCCTTGCGCTTCTGCTTGTCGGTGTACTTGGACTTGTCGCCCTGTGGCATCGATGCCTCCAGTCCTGGCTGCCTCAAGAACCGCCCTGCCGCCACCGAGTTCCCCTTTCGACCGCCCGGCACCGGAGAACCTGCCGCCCCCCGGCGGGTTCTTAGCCTCGACACAGAGGAGGCGGCGATTGGTACCGGCAGGCGACATCCGCATCGGCATCTCGGGCTGGACCTATCCGCCCTGGCGCGGCGGCTTCTATCCCAAGGGCCTGCCGCAGCGCGCCGAGCTGGCCCATGCCGCCCGGGTCTTCCGCACGATCGAGATCAACGGCACGTTCTACGGCCTGCAGAGGCCGGCGACCTTCGCCCGCTGGGCCGAGGCCACGCCGGACGGCTTCGTGTTCGCGGTCAAGGCACCGCGCTTCATCACCCATGACAGCGGACTGGTGGAGCCCGAGACGCCGATCGCCAACTTCCTGGCCTCGGGCGTCCTGCGCCTGGGCGACCGGCTGGGCCCGATCCTCTGGCAGTTCCCGCCGGGCTTCCGCTTCGAGCCGGAACTATTCGCTGCCTTCCTGGCGCTCCTGCCCCAGGACGGGGCGGCTGCCCTGGCATTGGCGGAGCGCCACGACGCCCATGTCGGGGAACACACCTGGCTCGCGGCGGACGGGATCGGCCGCATCCGCCACGCCGTCGAGATCCGCCACGAGAGCTTCTGCACGCCCGATTTCGTCGCCCTGCTCCGCCGCCACCGCGTGGCCCTGGTCGCCGCCGACGCTCCTCGCTGGCCAGCCTTGTTCGACCTCACCACCGACTTCGCCTATTGCCGGCTCCATGGCGGCAAGCTGCTCTACCGCAGCAGCTACGACGGGGCCTCGCTGGACCGCTGGGCAGCTCGCCTCCAGGCCTGGAGCCAGGGCCTGCCCATGACTGACGGCGGCTTCATCGCGCCCGGGGGCGATCCGGCACCAATGCCCCGCGACGTTTATCTCTACTTCGACAACACCATGCAGCAGGCGGCCCCGGTCGACGCCCTGGCCCTGGTCGACCGGCTCCAGCCGGCGCAAGCCACCGGCTGAGCCTCAGCCCATCCGCACGCTCGGGTCGTGCTCGCCCACCAGGCGCAGGTCCTCCACGAACTTCGCATACTCGCTGGCCCGGAGCGCCTCGTCCGGCACGCGCAGCAGATAGGAGGGATGGACGGTCGCCATCATCTCGGCGTCATTGTCGGTCTTCAGCACCTGGCCGCGCACCGAGCGCAGGGAGGTCGCCTTGCCGATCAGGCTCTGCACCGCGGTCGCCCCCAGCGCCACCACCAGCTTCGGCCGGATCGTGGCGAGCTCGCCGGTCAGCCAGGGCCGGCAGGCGCGGATCTCGCCGGTATTGGGCTTCTGGTGGATGCGCCGCTTGCCGCGCGGCTCGAACTTGAAGTGCTTCACCGCATTGGTGACATAGACCTTCTGCCGGTCCAGCCCGGCCTCGCCGAGTGCCCGGTCGAACAGCTGACCGGCGGGGCCCACGAACGGCCGGCCCTTCAGGTCCTCGCTGTCGCCCGGCTGCTCGCCGACGAACACCACGCTGGCGTGCTCCGGCCCCTCGCCGAACACGGTCTGGGTGGCCGGCGCCCAGAGCGGGCAGTTGCGGCAGCCGGCGGCTTGCGTGCGCAGTTCCTCCAGTCGGGTGACGGCCTGAGCTTCGGCCATGGCGCTCGCTCCCAAGGATGGCATGGCGGGTCGCTGCGGCTGCGGATTGGGCAGCGCTGGCATCGCAGCAACCATCTCGCGGGCGCGCCGTTCCGCATTTTCCACCAGCGGCCGGATAAGCCGGGCCTCGGGCAGGTTCTTCCAGTATTTCTCCGGCATCTCCGAGCGCATCGCCTGCACCTTCAGCCGGGCCGGGTTGAAGATCGCCGCGTAATAGCTGCGCCAGAGCTCCTCCAGCGCATCCTCGGACGGTGCCGCCGAGCGCGGCACGCCATCAGCGAAACGGAGCTCCACCCCGTCCCAGTGCACCGAGCGCTCCGGGGTCAGGATCGACCAGCGCATTGCAGCGAAGCGCCGCTGGAAGAAGGGCGCCGCCGCCTCGACGATATGATGCTCCGGCTCGAACCAGGCGATGAACTGCTGCCCCCCGCCCTCGTCCTCGATGGCCCGGAAGCGGACGAAGGCGTGCATCTTGTGGATGTCGCGCCGCACGGCCTTGGCCATCCCGCCCACTCGCGCCACCAGCGGGTCGATCGCCACCGCCAGTATGTCGCGCTGGCGCAGCACCGCCTGGAGCAGCGCATAGAGCAGGGCGAACCGCTCCGGGTCCCGGTGGCAGATCGCCGTTTCGGCCAATTGCAGGAAGCGGCGCGGCACGGAGAAGCCCGCTTCCGCACCCGGCAGCGGCGCCGGCTCGGGCTGGAACAGCCCTGCCTCCTCCCCGGCCACCCGCCACTCGATCGCCTCGCCCGGCGTGCCCGCCAGCGCAAACGCCCTGGCCCAGCGCCGCCAGCCCTCCAGGTCGACCGGCGAGGCCAGCTCCGCCAGATAGGTCACAGGCCCAGCTCGAGCTGCCGGGCCGGCGGCCGCAGCCGCTCCACCAGCCGCTCGCCGTCCAGCAGCCGGGTGGCCGGCCGGTGGTCCGGCAGCACCACGAAGGGCAGCACCTTGCCGACCGGCACCCGGAGCCGAGCGAGATCGTCGCTGCGCACCTGCCGGTAGCGGCGGGCGGAGAGGATCCGCTCGACCGACCTGGTGCCCAGCCCCGGCACGCGCAGCAGTTCCTCGCGGCTGGCCCGGTTCAAATCGAGCGGGAAGCGGTCCCGGTGCTGGAGCGCCCAGGCGAGCTTCGGGTCGATGTCGAGCGGCAGCATGCCCGAGGCTGGTGCGATCTCGTCGACGGTGAAGCCGTAGAAGCGCAGGAGCCAGTCGGCCTGGTAGAGCCGGTGCTCGCGGAGCAGCGGCGGTGCTGCCAGCGGCAGGCTGGCGCTGGCCTCGGGGATCGGGCTGAAGGCGGAATAATAGACGCGCTTGAGCCGGTACGAGCCGTACAGGTTGGCCGACGTATCCAGGATAGTCCGGTCGGAGGCCCCATCCGCGCCGACGATCATCTGGGTGCTCTGCCCGGCCGGCGCGAAGCGCGGCGCCCGCACACTGCGCCGCTTCTCCTCCGTGGCTTCCTCCAGCCGCACCCTGAGATCGCCCATGGTGCGCCGGATCGCGCGCACGTCCTTCTCGGGTGCCAGCGTCTTCAGGCCCGTCTCGGTCGGCAGCTCGATATTGATCGAGAGCCGGTCGGCATGAAGCCCGGCCTCCGCCACCAGCTCGGGCGCCGCATCCGGAATGGTCTTGAGATGGATATAGCCGCGAAACCCGTGCCCGACCCGCAGGGTGCGCGCCACCAGGACCAGCTGCTCCATCGTGTAGTCGGGGCTGCGGATGATGCCCGAGGACAGGAACAGGCCCTCGATATAGTTGCGCCGGTAGAAGTCGAGGGTCAGGTCCACGACCTCGCGCACGGTGAAGCGTGCCCGGCGCACGTTCGAGGACGACCGGTTGATGCAGTAGCGGCAGTCGAACATGCAGGCATTGGTGAGCAGGATCTTGAGCAGCGAGATGCAGCGCCCGTCCGGCGCATAGGAATGGCAGATGCCCATACCCTCGGTGGAGCCGATGCCCTTGCCGCCGGCCGAATGCCGCTTCTCCGTGCCGCTCGACGCGCAGGACGCGTCGTATTTCGCGGCATCGGCCAGGATTTCCAGCTTGCTTTGGACGTCCATCCGCTCGACCTTCGCCGGCAGCCATCGAGGTTGCCGCTATGTTCCCGTCCGAGCCGCCCGCGAGCAAGCGTGGCGGCCCTGGCCAGCGGACCAGCCGCCGCCTGGATGAGTATACGCAGCCAAGCCCCGCCCAGATCACCCGGCATGTCCAAGAGCACCCGTGCGACCCAGTTCCTCCAGCGGGCCAAGGTCGCCTTCGACACCGTGACCTACGACTACGACCCGGACGCCGACCGGGTCGGCCTGCAGGCCGCCGAAGCGATCGGCGCTCCCCCGCATCGAGTCCTGAAGACGCTGATGGCCGAGGTCGACGGCCGGCCGGTCTGCGTGATCGTGCCCTCCGACCGCGAGGTGAACATGAAGAAGCTCGCCGCCGCGTTCACCGGCAAGTCCGCCCAGATGATGCGCCCGGCCGATGCCGAGCGCCTGACCGGCTACCATGTCGGCGGCATCAGCCCGTTCGGCCAGAAGAAGCGCGTGCCGGTCGCGATCGAGGCCAGTGCCATGGACGAGGAACACGTCTTCCTCAACGGCGGCCAGCGCGGCCTCCAGCTCCGCATGGCCCCGGGCGATGCCCAGGCGGCGCTGGACGCGATCGTGGTGCCGCTGGTGGCCTGACCGGCCTGACTTCACCAATGGTGCCGAGGGCAATCCGGCGCAGTTGGGCGCCGATGGCAGGCGCCAGGAGGTCGCGGATGGGCTTTGCTGCGTGGCGGACGTTGGTTCAGCCGCGGTCCGCCATCGTCTCGACCGGCACTGCAGCGGCGAGTAGCGCGACCGTGGCGGCATCCTCGGCGAGCGAGACGGCCATGTTGGGCACACCAGTCGCCTCGACGCCCGCGGTACGCGCGAAGTAGCCGGCATAGTTGGTGAGAATGGCCCCGGCGACCGCGAGGGCAGCCCCCGCCACGATCGAGTTCCTTCCGCCGTGTTCGCTGCCGATCGCCGCGCCCGCAATGCCGGCGAAGGCGAGCCGGCCCACCAGGCCGCTGTCGATCCGGGAAGGCTGCACGGTCAGCGCGATCCGGGGCTGCGTACCGGGCAGCTTGTCGGTGACGAACTCGGTTGCCCCCATCGCGATCAGCAAGGTCCGCCCGAGCGGGCTCCGGAACACCGGCCATCGGCGCCAGGCCGCCTGCGCCGGAGCCGAGTCATAGTTCAGCGCGAGGGCTGCCAGCGGCGGCCATGACCGCATGCCGCTCGCGATACCTACGGTGAATGCGCGAGGAATAACGGGTTGAACGTCATCGATCAGAGCGCCGTCGGCATCGGTCATGGCGTGCTTTCTTCAGTGGCACCGCGGCAGCTGCTGCTCGGCGCGACGTTCGCCAGTAAGCAGTTCCCGTTCATGTGCGTGGCCCGGAACCTGCCCGCGCCGCGGGCACAATCGCCTGTCGGAACTTCATCCAGCACCACAGACGATCAACGCTGCCTCGAGTAAAAGGTGCCGTCGGAAGACTCGTGGATCGTGCAATCGTTCATGAAAACAGCATTCGGCTTGCTCGCCGCCAGCGCCGGCGGCGAGCATAGACAGCTTTCCGTCTGGGCAGATCTCCTGACGCTCGCGGGCTGACTTATGGCGGTTTTACCGGATACTTTCTGCGTTGCCGGCAGAAACCATTATAGCCATTTGACATTTATGACCACAAGCGCCAATTGTATTCGAAGTAATTGCTCTGCCGAGTGTCATGCGAGGTGAGGTTCTAAAGGAACCCTGCACAGGCGACCGGTCTTTTCCTCCGGCAGGATGCAGGGGAAGAATGCGATGCCGCCTGAGGCCGCCGGTCCGATCCACGCCTATTTGTCCGGCCACGGCCAGGATGGCGCCGGTCGCAGCCTGGACAGCGTGCTGGCCTTGTCGGACCGCCAGCTCGAACATATCCACGACTACATCCAGTGGCTGTTCCCGCTGCCGACCCGCAGCATGGCCCAGCCCCATTCCCCGGTGCTGACTGACGGGGAGATCGAGGCGATCCGGGCGGATCCGGCAGCCTTGGCCAATCTCGCCCGGGCGGCCGAGCGGATGCTGGCCTTCTACCGGCAGACCGACGACTGGCTCGTGCCGAGCGACCACAACCATCTGCGGATCAGCCGGATCCTGCAGAGCCTGGCCATCCTGAGCGGGCCGGAGGCCGCCCGCCGGTTCTACACGGCGATCATCGCCCGGGTGGAGGCCAGCGGGGCCCGGATCGCGCCCGGCAACCGGCGCTACTGGGACGCCGCGGTGCAGGCCGGAGGTGCAGGCGGCGGAAAGCCTCCGGGCGAACGTGCCACCTGAACCCGGGCAACCGGCCCCGGCACCGCATCAGCCCATCATGAAGTCGAAGGCGAACTGGACCGGCTTCTCCTCCGGCAATGCCATCGCCAGCTCCATGCAGGTGGCCGCGGGCGAGACATAGAGGAAGCCCACGCCCTGGGCCTGCGCGGCGGCACGCGCCAGCTTCAGCTTGGCCGCCGGCATGCGTTCGTCCGCCAGCGGTGCCGTGTCGATCACCATCATCATCGGATGCATGTCGCCCCCGCGATGGCGCAGCTCGTCACGATGGGCCGTGAGCTTGCGGATGTCGCGGATGATCTCGCCGGCCCGCAGCCGCCCACTGGCCCGCTCGGACGCCTTCACCTCGATGGCGACCAGCATGTGCCGGAGCGTCGCCTGCCGGTTCCGCCGCCGCCAGTCGCCGCCGATCGCCGGCCGGAAGATCACGATGTCCGGGATGGGCTCGAAGCCGCCCTGGAACCCCGCCTCCTTGCGCGAATCCAGCGCCCGGAACAGCGGCGTCACCGGCGCGTCGATCCACTGCTTGACGTTCATGCCGAGCTGGGTGGCGGGCAGGCCCGCCCGGCGCAGGCAGTGATAGGCCATGGCTTGGTAGTGTAGCTCGCCGCCGAGCGCGCTGCGGCATTCCTCCACGATCAGCGGCCAGGCCGCCGCGACCAGTCGCACCGCATCGACCATGTTCCGGACCGGCGGCGCCCGCATCTCCGGCACCATCTCCGCCGCCCGCTCCGGCGCCAGCCGGACCGGCTCTTCCACCTGAACCGCAGGAACCCGTGCCATCCGCTCTTCACCCTTCCCTGGGCCTGCCTCGAGCCGGCACACCGGCCGAATGCCATGTAATCGGAAAACGGCCCACCGGCGCAAGCGGTACAGGCTCAGAAGAGCATGATGGTGCACCATGAAGTTCGGTGCGCCGCCCTCAGTGGAGAACCGGGACAGGTTTCGCGATTCTGCCGGAATTGATCGTGCTCATGTCGAAACAATGAATGCAGCCATCTTGCCGGCATTTTGCCATGATGGCCAAAAGCAGGCTGCGGAGCCCCGACGGGACCGCCCACCTGTTCTACGTTATGCTGCCTTGACCGATCCGCTTCATCGCCAGGATGCCGCCTTGCCGGACCCGAACATGGAATTTGCACGAACGAACCCGAGAGCAGGCCGCGCGGCAGCCGCCAGCGTTCCGGACGGCAGGCCGGTGCAGCGAACCCGACGGGCACCGGCACCGCGCCTTTTACACGAACGAACCCGAGCCTGCGGCCCTGGCCAGGTGAAACCTCCGGCCGCCTCCCCTATTCTTCCCACAGCAACCGGCCCGGGGATCGCATGACCTTCCGCTCCATCTACCGCCACGGCTTTGCCCGGATCGCGGCCTGCACCACGACCTGCAGCATCGCCGATCCCGCGAGCAATGCCCGGACCATCCTGGCGATGGCCAGGCGCTGCCATGAGCAGGCGGTGGCGGTGGCGGTGTTCCCGGAGCTCTCGCTGTCCGGCTATGCGATCGACGACCTCCTGCTCCAGGACCCGCTGCTCGATGCGGTCGACGACGCGCTGGCGGACCTCCTGGACGGCAGCCGCCACCTCCTGCCCCTCCTGCTGGTGGGGGCCCCCGTCCGCCACCGCAACCGCATCTACAACGCGGCAATAGCGATCCATCGCGGCCGCCTCCTGGGGGTGGTGCCCAAGGTCCACCTGCCGAACTATCGCGAGTTCTACGAGCACCGCCACTTCGCGTCCGGCCAGGACATGGACGGCGAGACCATCATCGTGGGCGGCCAGACCGCGGCCTTCGGCACCGACCTCCTGTTCGCCGCCGACGACATCGAGGGGCTCATCGTCCATGTCGAGGTCTGCGAGGACGTCTGGGTGCCGATCCCGCCCAGCAGCGACGCGGCCCTGGCCGGTGCCACCGTGCTGGCCAACCTGTCCGCCTCCAACATCACCATCGCCAAGGCCGAGACCCGCAAGCTGCTGGCCCAGTCGCAGTCGGCGCGCTGCCTTGCCGCCTATGTCTACTCGGCCTCGGGGGCCGGCGAATCCACCACCGACCTCGCCTGGGATGGCCAGACCTCGATCTTCGAGAACGGCCGGGTGCTGGCCGAGAGCGACCGCTTCCCACCGGGCGACCAGCTGGTGACGGCCGATGTCGACCTCGACCTGCTTCGCCAGGAGCGCGCCCGCCAGGGCACGTTCGACGACAACCGCCGCCGCTTCCAGGCAATGACCGACCGCTATCGGGTGGTGCCGTTCGAGCTGGCGGCACCGCTGGCCGATGTCGGTCTCCGGCGGGTCGTCGAGCGCTTCCCGTTCGTGCCGGCCGACCCGGCGCGCCTCGCCCAGGACTGCTACGAGGGCTACAACATCCAGGTCGCCGGCCTGACCCAGCGCCTGCGCGCCACCAGGATCGACAAGGTGGTGATCGGCGTCTCGGGCGGGCTGGATTCGACCCACGCGCTGATCGTGGCCGCCAAGGCGATGGATCACCTGGGCCTGCCGCGCACCAACATCCTGGCCTACACCATGCCGGGCTTCGCCACCTCGGACGAGACCAAGACCAACGCCATCCGCCTGATGAGTGCTTTGGAGGTCTCCTGGCAGGAGCTCGACATCCGCCCGACCGCCACGCAGATGCTGAAGGATTTGGGCCACCCGTTCGGCCGGGGCGAGCCGGTCTACGACGTCACCTTCGAGAACGTGCAGGCGGGCCTGCGCACCGACTATCTGTTCCGCCTGGCCAACCACCATGGCGGCCTGGTGATCGGCACCGGCGACCTGTCCGAGCTGGGCCTGGGCTGGTGCACCTATGGCGTGGGCGACCAGATGTCCCACTACAACGTCAATGCCGGGGTGCCGAAGACGCTGATCCAGCACCTGATCCGCTGGGTGATCTCGTCCGGGCAGTTCGGCGGCGACGTGCCGGCCACACTGGAATCGATCCTCGCCACCGAGATCTCGCCGGAGCTGGTGCCGGTCGAGGCCGGCGAGAAGCCGCAGAGCACCGAGGCCAAGGTCGGCCCCTACGAGCTGCAGGACTTCAACCTGTTCTACACGCTGCGCTACGGCTTCAGGCCGTCCAAGATCGCGTTCCTGGCGCTGATGGCCTGGGAGCAGGCCGACCGCGGCGCCTGGCCGCCCGGCTTCCCCGAAGACCGGCGGCGCGCCTATGACCTCCCGCACATCCGCAAATGGCTGGAAGTGTTCATCCGCCGCTTCTTCGGCTTCAGCCAGTTCAAGCGCTCGGCCATGCCGAACGGCCCCAAGGTCGCGGCCGGCGGCTCGCTCTCGCCGCGCGGCGACTGGCGCGCCCCCTCGGACGGCAACGCCAAGGCCTGGCTGGAGGAACTGGAGCGGAACGTGCCTGCCGCCTGAGCGTTGGGCTCCCGGACCGGCCAGGCAAGGACGCCATGCAGGACGATGATCAGCTCAAATACGGCCCGCTCACCGCGAGCTGCGCGCATGTCTGCGTCGACATGCAGCGACTTTTCCACGAGGACACCGACTGGCACACGCCCTGGATGGAGCGGGTCCTGCCCAACGTGGTGCGGCTGGTCGAGGCCCATCCGGAGCGGACGGTCTTCACCCGCTTCATCCCGGCCGGACGCCCCGGCGAGGGGCGCGGCACCTGGCGGCGCTATTACGAGCGCTGGGAGTCGATGACGGTCGAGCGGCTGGGCCCGGAGATGGTCGAGCTGATCCCGGACCTGGCCCGGTTCGTCCCGCCGGCCGAGGTGGTGGACAAGCATGTCTATGGCCCCTGGGACGAGACCGACCTCCACGCCCGGCTCCAGCGCCGCGGCATCGACACGCTGGTGATCAGCGGCGGCGAGACCGATGTCTGCGTGCTCGCCACCATCATGGGCGCCATCGACCGGGGCTACCGGGTGGTGGTCGGCCACGACGCCTTGTGCAGTTCCTCCGACGAGACCCACGACGCCTCGCTCAGCCTCTACCACCGCCGCTTCGGCGTGCAGATCGAGGCGGTGTCGGTCCAGCTCATCCTGGATCAGTGGCGCTAGGCCGGCCTTCCTCCGCCGCCCGCTCGGCGGCCACGAAGCGCACCAGCTCGTCCATCGACCGGCCGGCCGCCTCGGCCGACACGCCCAGCCGCTCGGGCGGCAGGCCGGCACGGTTCATCCAGAAGGTCCGGTAGCCGAACCAGGCGGCCGCGCACACGTCCCAGCCATTGGAGGACACGAACAGGATCCGCCTGGCGGGCAGGCCCAGCGCATCCGGGCCCAGCTGGTAGATCTCCGGCGCGGTCTTGAACCGGCGCACCCGGTCCGCGGTCAGCACCTGGTCGAACAGGCCGTCGAAGCCGGCCGCTTCGATGGCCGGCTCCAGCATGCGCGGCGCGCCGTTGGACAGGATCGCGAGCGGCAGCCCCAGCTCCTTCAGCCGGACCAGCGCCTCCCGGTCGCCGGGATGGGCCGGCAGCCGCCGATAGGCATCCAGCAGCCGGTTCACCGCGTCCTGCCCGGCCGGCAGGCCCAGCCGGTCCAGCACATAGTCGAGCGCATCGGCGGTCACCGACCAGAAATCGGCGTAGCGGCCCGACATGCTGCGCACGCGCGCATATTCGAGTTGCTTCTCCCGCCACGCCGCCGCCAGCACCACGCCCTCGTTCGGGAACAGTTCGTCGGCGACCCGGGCGATCGCGTGGACGTCGAACAGGGTACCGTAGGCATCGAAGATCACCGCACGGAGCGCCTGGCCAGCCGGCTGCATCCCCTCCTCCCGCAAGCTCAGGCCTTATGATTGGCCGGCCTGGAGCTTCGCTCAAGCATCCAGCCGGCCGCTGGCTCAGGTCAGGGCGAGCAGGGCCGCCACCGTGACCGCCGCGGTGATCAGGCCGCTCGAGAGCATCAGGAGCCCGTCGCGTGCCGTCATCCCCAGCGCCGCGGCGGCGATCACCAGCCCGGCCACGGAGCTCAGGAGCGGGAGGATCTCCATGGCCGGCATGGTGAGCGCCACGACCATGCAGTGCAGCGCCGCCGCCTTCTGCCCGAGCGGGCCGGTCAGCCAGTGCAGCCGCGGGCGCACCAGCCGGTCGACCCGGCCGGCCCAGGGCGACAGGAAGCCCGTTACCCGGCGCAGCCTGCTGCCCGGCACGCAGCGCGCCTCGATCGGGCGCGGCAGCCAGATCCGGCTCCTGCCGGCCAGCATCTGCCAGCCGATCAGCAGGACGACCGCCGCCATCATGCTGGGCACGGTCGGGATGCCGGACAAGGGCGAGAGCACGACCAGGCCCGGCACCATGAGGAGCGGGCCGAACGAGCGATCGCCCAGCGCGTCGCGAATGTCGCCCACCGAGACGCTCGCCTGGCGGGCCGCCGTCTCGTCGATGCGCGCCAGGACGTCGCTCAGGGATTCGAGCGGCGGCGGGCCCTCGCGGCGCAGGCCCCGCCAGAACCGGTGCTCCCGCAGCCGTACCCGCCAGGGGCGCGCGGCTGCCGGTGCCGCCATGCCTCCGCCGGCCGCCACCTCCAGCCGTCCCGCGGCCGGTGCCGGCCCGTCCGTCGGCGCGGCGCCATGCACGTCGAGGTTGTAGTCATGGGCGCGCCGGCAGGTCGCCACCCTTCGTCTCCGCCACCAAGTCCCTTGCCTGTCATGGAGCCGTCCTGAGCCGGCACGGTTCCGTCCAGGCAGCCGCAGCACCGGCGCCGCTGGCCTAGCGCAGGGTCTGGTACAGCTCGATGGTGCGCTCCGCGATGGCGTCCCAGCTGAACTGGTCGACCGCGCGGCGCCGGCCGTTCGCGGCAAGGCGCGCCCGCAGTTCCGGGTCACGGGCCAGCCGGTTGATCGCCGCCGCCAGGCCTGCGGAGAACTCGGCCGGATCGGCCGGGTCGAAGCTGCCGGCGCGGATCCGCGGGTCGACCAGCAGCCCGGTTTCCTCCGGCACGACCACCTCCGGAATGCCGCCCACGGCCGAGGCGACCACCGGGGTCTCGCAGGCCATGGCCTCCAGGTTGATGATGCCGAACGGCTCGTAGACCGACGGACAGCAGAAGATGGCGGCGTGGTTGTAGAACTGGATCACGTCGGCCCTGGGCAGCATCTCCCGCACCCAGACGACGCCCTGGCGCCTCGCACTGACCTCGGCCACGCGCGCCTCCATCTCCTGGCCGATCTCGGGCGTGTCCGGGGCACCGGCGCACAGCACGATCTGCAAGTCCGGGTCGATCTGCGGGATGGCGTTGACGAGGTGGATGATCCCCTTCTGCCGGGTGATCCGGCCGACGAACAGGAGATAGGGCCGGTCCGGGTCGACGCCGTGGCGGGCCAGCGCGTCCTTCGCCTCGGTCCGGCGGTACTCGTCCGGGTCGATGCCGTTATGAATGACATGCACCCGTGCCGGCTGGACGTCGAACAGGCGGAGAATGTCCTCGCGGGTCTCCTTGGAGACCGCGATGATCGCATCCGCATGCTCCATCGCGGTGCGCTCCATCCAGCTGCTCAGATGGTAGGCATTGCCGAGCTGCTCGACCTTCCAGGGCCGCAGGGGCTCCAGCGAATGGACCGTCAGCACGAAGGGCACGTCCCAGAGCCGGCTCGCGATCAGGCCGGCCATGTCGGTGTACCAGGTGTGGCAGTGCGCCACGTCGGCATCCAGCGTGTCCTTGGCCATGGCGAGCGAGCGGGCATAGGCGTCGATGGCGCTGCCGAAACGCGGGTCCGTGCCCAGCTTGGCTTCCGCCCAGGCGGGGTAGCCGCGCACCACCAGGTTGCCGCCCTCGCTGCGCTGGCTGCCGAAGCAGCGCACCTCCACGGCCAGGCGCTTCGCCATCGCCCGGGCCAGGTACTCCACATGCACGCCGGCACCGCCATAGACGTTGGGCGGGTACTCGTTGGTGAACAGCGCGACCTTCCCGACCTTCGACACGCTCGCTTCCTCCCGACCTGATCCGGCGATCACCCTGCCCGTCACTGTCCGGCAGCCACCCGCAGGAACGCCCGGAGCCGCGCACCGGATCCCGTGGCCTTGCGATCATCCGCACCGGACTGTCGATGCAGCCCCGCGCCAAGTCACGCAATGGCCTTGGGCCAGGGTCCAGCCGCCTTCCCGGCGCGGCTTCCCTGCCTCCTCGTCCGGCACGGTGCATTGGCCGTGGCCGGTTCTGCCGGCATGATCCCGGAAGCGGCCGGATGCTGGCGGGCCGCCGGCTTGTAGCAGGGGACGAGGATCGAGGATGAAGACCTACCGGATCGCCGCCATTCCGGGCGACGGGATCGGCATCGAGGTGGTGGAGGCGGGGCTCCGCGTGCTGGACGCGCTGGCGGAGCGCGACGGCGGCTTCACCCTCGATGTAGAGCGGTTCGACTGGGGCAGCGAGCGCTACCGGCGCACCGGCGCGCTGATGCCGGCGGACGGGGTGGACCGGCTGCGCGGGTTCGACGCGATCCTGTTCGGTGCCGTGGGTGCCCCCGACCTGCCCGACCACCTGACGCTCTGGGGCCTGCGCCTGGCCATCTGCCAGCCGCTCGACCAGTTCGCCAACGTGCGCCCGACCCGGATCCTGCCCGGCATCACCAGCCCGCTGCGCGGGGTTGGCGAAGGCGACCTCGACTGGGTGATCGTGCGCGAGAACTCCGAGGGCGAATATGCCGGCCAGGGCGGCCGGTCGCATCGCGGCCTGCCGGAGGAAGTGGCGACCGAGGTGGCGATCTTCACCCGGGCGGGCGTGGAGCGGATCATGCGCTATGCCTTCCGGCTCGCCCAGTCGCGGCCGCGCAAGCTGCTCACCGTGGTCACCAAGTCCAACGCGCAGCGCTACGGCCTGGTGCTTTGGGACGAGATCGCGCAGGAGGTCGCGGCCGACTTCCCGGACGTGACCTGGGACAAGATGCTGGTCGACGCCATGACCGTGCGGATGACGCTCAAGCCCGGCTCGCTCGACACGATCGTCGCGACCAACCTCCACGCCGACATCCTGTCGGACCTGGCGGCGGCCCTGGCCGGCTCGATCGGCATAGCACCCACGGCCAACATCAACCCCACCGGCCGCGCACCCTCGATGTTCGAGCCGATCCACGGCTCGGCCTTCGACATCACCGGCAAGGGCATCGCCAACCCGGTGGGCACGTTCTGGAGCGCCGCGATGATGCTCGACCATCTGGGCGAGCCGGGCGCGGCCGGGCTGCTGATGCAGGCGATCGAGCGGGTCACCGCCGACCCTGCCCTCCACACCCCCGATCTCGGCGGCACGGCCCGGACCGAGGACGTCACCAGAGCCGCGATCGAAGCGATCCGCGGCCGCAACGATTGAAGAGAGCCCCCATGAGCAGCAACCGGATGAAGATCGCGGTGATCCCCGGCGACGGGATCGGCAAGGAGGTCGTGCCCGAGGGCCTGCGCGTGCTGGAGGCCCTGGCCCGGCGGCACGGGCTGGGCTTCGAGTTCACCCAGCACGATTTCGCCTCGGCCGACTACTACCACCAGCACGGCACGATGATGCCCGAGGACTGGAAGGAGCGGCTCGATGGCTCGGACGCGATCTTCTTCGGCGCGGTAGGCTGGCCCGCCACCGTGCCCGACCATGTCTCGCTCTGGGGCTCGCTGATCCAGTTCCGCCGCGAATACGACCAGTATGTGAGCCTGCGCCCGGCCCGCGCCATGCCGGGCGTGCCATCGCCGCTGGCCGGTCGTGCCCCTGGTGACATCGACATGATGATCGTGCGCGAGAACACAGAGGGCGAGTATTCCTCGATCGGCGGCCGGATGTTCCCCGGCACCGAGCGCGAGATCGTGATGCAGGAGACGGTGATGACCCGCCACGGGGTCGACCGCATCCTGCGCTACGCCTTCGACCTGGCGATGAAGCGCGGCCGGCACCTGACCTCGGCCACCAAGTCGAACGGCATCTCGATCACCATGCCCTATTGGGACGAGCGGGTGGCCGAGATGGCCAAGTCCTATCCCGAGGTGAAGGTCGACAAGTACCATATCGACATACTGACCGCACAGTTCGTGCTGCACCCGGACTGGTTCGATGTGGTGGTGGCCTCCAACCTGTTTGGCGACATCCTGTCGGACCTGGGCCCCGCCTGCACCGGGACGATCGGCATCGCACCGTCCGGCAACATCAACCCCGAGCGGCGCTTCCCCTCCTTGTTCGAGCCGGTGCACGGCTCGGCCCCGGATATTGCTGGGCAAGGCGTGGCCAATCCGGTGGGCCAGATCTGGGCGGGGGCGATGATGCTGGAGCATCTGGGCCATTCCGAGGCGGCGGCCTCCATCGTCGCCGCGATCGAGCTTGTGCTGGCCGAGCCGGCGCTGCGCACCCGCGACCTAGGCGGCAAGGCCGACACCCGCACCTGCGGCCAAGCCATTGCCGATGCGCTGGCCTGAGGAAGGCCCACCATGAGGATCACCGACATCCGCGAGAAGACGGTCTCGATCGCCTCGCCCATCGCCAACGCCTATATCGACTTCTCGAAGATGACCTGCTCGGTCGTGGCCGTAGTCACCGACGTGGTGCGCGACGGCCGGCCGGTCATTGGCTACGGCTTCAACTCGAACGGCCGCTACGGCCAGGGCGCCCTGATGCGCGACCGCTTCATCGGCCGTGTGCTGGAGGCGGACCCTGCCGGCCTGGTCGACGAGGCCAACGACAACCTGGATCCGTTCGCGATCTGGGCGACCCTCATGAAGAACGAGAAGCCCGGCGGACATGGCGAGCGCTCGGTCGCGGTCGGCACGATCGACATGGCGGTCTGGGACGCGGTGGCCAAGATCGCGGGGGTGCCGCTCTATAAGCTCCTGGCCGACCGCTACCGCGGCGGCGTGCATGACGAGAGCGTCTGGGTCTATGCCGCCGGCGGCTACTACTACCCCGGCAAGGACCACGCCCGGCTCCAGGAGGAGATGCGCGGCTATCTCCAGCGCGGCTACCGCGTCGTGAAGATGAAGATCGGTGCCGTGCCGCTGGAGGAGGACATCGCGCGGATCGAGGCGGTCCTGGAGGTCGTGGGCGACGGCCGCAACCTCGCGGTCGACGCAAACGGCCGCTTCGACCTCGAGACGACGCTCGCCTATGCCGAGGCGCTGCAGCCCTACGACCTGTTCTGGTTCGAGGAAGCGGGCGACCCGCTCGACTACGAGATCCAGGCACGCCTGGCCGAGGCCTACGACCGGCCGATCGCGACGGGCGAGAACCTGTTCTCGCACCAGGACGCCCGCAACCTCCTGCGCTATGGCGGGATGCGGCCAGAGCGCGACTGGCTCCAGTTCGACTGCGCCCTGTCCTATGGCCTGGTCGAGTATCTGCGCACGCTCGGGGTCATGGAGGAGCTCGGCTGGTCGCCGCGCCGGGTCGTGCCGCATGGCGGCCACCAGATGTCGCTCAACCTCGCAGCCGGCCTCCATCTCGGCGGCAACGAGAGCTATCCCGACGTGTTCCAGCCCTTTGGCGGCTTTGCCGACAGCATCAAGGTGGAGGATGGCCGGGTGGGCCTGCCGGACATTCCCGGCATCGGCTTCGAGGCCAAGGCCGAGCTCTACCGGGTCATGCGCGAGCTGGCCTGAGGCCCCTCCGGCTCACACCCTCAGCCGGCAGTCCGCCCAGGTGCGAGTGCGCTGGCTCTCCAGGGCGCCCGCGATGAACGCCATGCCGGCAGCGCCGTCGCGGACCGTCGGGAACTCCAGCGCCAGCGGATCGGCGGGCCGGCCGGTGCGGCGGGCGGCGATGGCCTCGGCCACGTCGCGATAGAGATTGGCGAACGCCTCCTGATAGCCTTCGGGATGGCCGATCTCGACCCGGACCAGCCGCTCGGCCTCGGGCAGCAGCGCGCCGTGCAGCCGCCGGGTCAGGATCTGCTCGAAGCCGTCCAGGCGGCGGTGGCGCAGCTCGTTCGGCCGCTCCTGGTGCCATTCTAGGCCGCCCAGCTCGCCGAAGATCCGAAAGGACAGGCCGTGCTCGGCCCCGGCCGCGGCATTGGTCACCCACAGCGTGCCCGGCACCCCGCCGTTCCAGCGCAGCAGCACCGCGCCATAGTCCTGCGCCTGGCGCCCGGGCACCACCGCATGCAGGTCGGCCAGCACCGTCTCCAGCTCCAGCCCGGACACGAACGCGGCCAGATGATGGGCATGGGTGCCGATGTCGCCCAGGATCAGCGATTCGCCGCACAGCGCCGGGTCGAACCGCCAGCCACGCCCGGCCGGGTCGGCCTCGACCAGCGTGGCGTTGTGCCCCTGCACATAGGTGGTGTGGACCTGGCGGATCGGCCCCAGCACGCCGTTGCGCACCATGGCCCGCGCCTGGCGGACCATTGGATAGGCGCTGTAGTTGTAGGTGGTGCAGAACACCCGGCCGCTGGCTTCCGCCGCCCGCACCAGCGCCAGCGCGTCGTCCAGCGTGGTGGTCAGCGGCTTATCGCAGATCACGTCCAGCCCGGCCGCCAGCGCTGCACTGGCGGCGGCGTGGTGGTGGCCGTTCGGGCTCATGATCGCGACCGCCTCGATGCCGTCCGCCCGGCCGGCCTCGCCCGCGAGCATGGCCGCGACATCCGGATAGCAGCGCTCCGGATCGAGACCGATGGCGATACCGGCGGCCCGCCCGCGCGCCGGATCGGAGGACAGCGTGCCGGCGGTCAGGACGAAGCGCCGGTCCAGCAGTGCCGCGGTGCGGTGGACCGGGCCGATGAAGCCGTGGCTGCCACCCACCAGGCCCAGCCGGATCGGCCGGCCAAAGGCCGCGAACGCGCTACCCTGCTCCGCCATGACACCGCATCCTCCCCTGACTCGGTCATCCTCCAGGGTCCGCCGGGGCGGCCCCCTCAGGAGCGCTCGGCCTCCGCAGGCAGCAGCACCCCGTCCTCGGCCCGCCAGACCAGATGGACCTCGTCGCCCTCGGCCGGCCGGAACTCCGGCCTGGCCGGCGCATAGGCCGACACGGTACCGGCCCCCGGCACCTCCACCTGATAAAGGGCGCGATCGCCGAAATAGGTGCGGATCTGCAGGCGCCCGGACAGGCAGTTCCAGCCGTCACCCGGCGATGCCGGGCGCACCTCGATGTCCTCGGGCCGCAGCAGCAGGCTCACGCCGTGCCCTGCCTCGGGCACCGGGCCGGCATGGCGACAGGTCCGGCCCGCCACCTCGATCCGGCTGCCCGGCCCCTCGGCCGCCAGCAGACGTGCCGGCAGGAAGTTGCTGCGCCCCAGGAACTCGGCCACGAACCGGTTCTCCGGCCGCTCGTAGAGCGTTTCGGGCGGGCCCACCTGCATCAGCCGGCCATGGTCGAGCACGGCCACCTGGTCGGACATGGTCATGGCCTCGTCCTGGTCGTGGGTGACATAGACGAAGGTGGTGCCCAGCCGGCGATGGATGCGGCGCAGCTCGATCTGCAGGTCGGCGCGCAGCTTGCGGTCGAGCGCGCTCATCGGCTCGTCCAGCAGCAGGAGGTCGGGCTCGAACGCCAGGGCCCGGGCCAGCGCCACGCGCTGCTGCTGCCCGCCCGACAGCTCGGCGGGCTTGCGGTGGGCCAGGTGGCCGAGCTGCACCAGCTCCAGCATCTCCCGCACCCTGGCCTCGATGCGGCTCCTGTCCCAGCGGCGGACCTTGAGCGGGAAGGCCACGTTGTTCGCGACGGTCATGTGCGGGAACAGCGCATAGCCCTGGAAGACCAAGCCGAAATTGCGCCGCTCGGCCGGCAGGCTGGTGATGTCGGCATCGCCCAGCAGGAGGCGACCTGCCGAGCAGCGCTCGAAGCCGGCCAGGACCTTGAGCAGCGTGGTCTTGCCCGAGCCGGACGGGCCGAGCAGGGTCAGGAAGCTGCCGCGCTCGATGTCGAGCGAGACGTCGTGCAGCACCTGGTGGCGACCATAATGCTTGCTCAGGCGCTCCAGGCGCAGCCGGTCGTGCGTGGTCATGCGGCCACCTTCTGGTCGAGCCGGCGGCGGATCCGGTCGGTCCAGCGATAGGCCGTGCCGACGATCGGCAGGAACCAGGGCCGGCCGCCATAGCCCGGCATGGTGTTGAACGGTATGGCGCCGAGCCCGCCCATCTCCTTGCCGTCGGCGAGCATCGAGCGGGCGGCCCGGTCGCCCAGATAGCTCAGCATCGGCACGCCGCTGCCGTTGCAGCCGCAGGCGTAATAGACGCCCTCGTGCCGGCCGAAATGGGGCAGCCAGTCGAAGGCGAAGGCGACGTTGCCGAACCAGGCATGGCTCAGCTTCACGCCCTCGAGCTGGGCGAACACGTCGGTCAGGAATCCGTGGAGCTTCACCGCACTGGTGCGCGCGTCGACATCACGGAAGCTGGCCCGGCCGCCGAACAGGATGCGCCTGCGGTCGGGCGAGCTGCGGTAATAATAGAGGATGCGCTTGGTGTCGGCGAGCGGCCGGCCGCCCGGGATCAGCTCGGCGACGTTCGGCAGTTCCTCGGTCGCGATCATGTAGCTGCGGACGGGGATCAGCCGGCGCTGGAACCAGGGCGTGGCCGCCCCGGTATAGCCGTTGGTCATCACCATGATCCGCCGGCAGTCGATCGCGCCGTCCGTCAGGATCGCGGTGAAGCGGTCGCCCTTGCGCTCGATGCCGGCAAGCTCGACGCCCGAGACCAGCTTCACCCCCAGCTTTTCCGCCACGGCGCGCAGCCCGGCATGGTAGAGGCCGGGATGGAGCTGGCCGGCATCGCCATAGACATAGCCGCCGGCATAGATCGAGGTGGCGAGCTCGGTATGTACCTGGTCGGGAGGCACCAGCCGGTTGCGGGCCTGCTGCTCGGGCGGAAGGGCGGCATGCTCGGCGGCAAACGCCCAGTAGTCGGCGCTGGTATGCGCGCCGATGAACATGCCGCGCTGTTCCAGGCTGCAGTCGATGCCGAGGCTTTGGATGCGCTCGACGATGAACGGATAGACGGCCTGGAAGTCCGCGGTGATCTCGGCGGCGCACGCCTCGCCGAACTGGCGCACCAGGGCCGGACCGGAGACCTTGGAGCCGCCGCTGAGCTGGCCTGCGTTGCGCGTGCTGGCCCCCTCCCCGATCAGCCCCCGCTCGATCACCGTCACCTGGACCCCGGCCTGCGCCAGGGTGATCGCAGCATTCAGGCCGGCAAGACCGGAGCCGACGATCAGGCAGTCGACATCGGCCAGCGCGGAGGCCGGCAGGCCCGGCCGGGGCGGCGCCTGTAGCCACCAGTAGGGCGTCTCGACGAAGTCTTGGGCGAACGGGCTCATCGCGTTTCCGTGGTTCGTTGCGCCGCCTGGCGGGGGCGGCCGAGCCAGCCCAGCGCGGCGAGGAAGAGGGCGGACGTGCAGGTCAGGAGTACGGCCACCGCGACGATGGTCGGCTGCAGCTTGTCGCGCAGGCTGCCGAACAGGACGACCGGCAGGGTGATGCTCTCGGGGCTGGAGAGGAAAAGGGCGATGATGACCTCGTCGAACGAGGTCATGAAGGCGAAGATCGCCCCGGTCCAGAAGCCCGGCAGCGTCAGCGGGAAGGTCACCGTCCAGAACCGGTACCAGCGCGAGGCACCCATGGCGGATGCGGCCAGGTCCAGGTTCGGGTCGAGGCCGCGCAGCGTGGCCGCCACCGAGATGAACACCAGCGGGAAGCCCAGGAGCGCATGGGCCAGCATGATCGAGAGCGGGTGGCCGGCCAGGCCCAGCCGGGCGAACAGGAAGAACAGCCCGACCGACAGCACCACCGAGGGCACCACGAGCGGCGACATGAACAGGCCACCGACCACGACCCGCCAGGCATTGGGCAGCGCATGGAGCCCCACCGCGGCGGCACCGCCCAGCACCACCGATATCACCGTAGCACCCAGCGCCACCTTCACGCTGTTGCCCAGCGCCATCAGCCAGGGCGGGGTGGTCAGGAAGGTCTCGAACCAGCGCAGCGACACCCCGTCCAGCGGGTAGCTCAGGAACGAGCCGCCGTTGAAGGCCAGCGGGATCACCGCCAGGATCGGCGCCAGCAGGAACAGGACCGCCAGGCTCACCAGCAGCACATAGAGGATGCGCGCGATCATGCCGCCCTCGCCGCTGGCCGCCACAGGAGGTTGACCAGCCACGCCACCGCCAGGCCCAGCAGCACGCAGGCGAGCAGGATGACGCTGAGCGTCGAGGCCATGCCCCAGTTCAGCTGTTTCAGCATGAAGTCGGCGATGTAGTAGGACAGGAGCTGGTCGCCCGGGCTGCCGACCAGGGCCGGCGTGATGTAGAAGCCGAGCGACAGGATGAAGACTGTGCCGGCGCCCACCAGGATGCCGCGCATGGTCTGCGGCAGGTACACGCGCAGGAAGCTCTCGAACGGGCCGGCACCCAGCGAGCGGGCGGCGTCGCGCTGCTGGGCCGGGATCTGCTTCATGTTGTTGAGCAGCGGCAGGACCGCGAACGGCAGGAGCACGTGGACCATGGCCAGCAGCGTGCCCAGCCGGTTGAAGATGAGCTGCACCGGCTCGCGGACGAGGCCCAGCGCCATCAGCGCCTCGTTCACCAGCCCCTCGCGCTGCAGGATCACCACCCAGGCCGTGGTGCGCACCAGGATCGACATCCAGAAGCTCAGCAGCACCGCACCCAGGAGCAGGACGCGCACGGTGGGCGGGCCGTTGGCGATCGCATGGGCCAGCGGATAGGCGATCAGGCAGGCGATCACCGCCACCTGCAGGCTCATCCAGAAGGTACGCAGCAGGATCTGCAGGTAGATCGCCCCCTCGGCACCGAACTGCCAGCCGCCGGCCGGATCCCGGTCGAGGCCGATCGCCGTGGCGTAATAGCGGAAGGTGTAGGGCTGGGCGTTCTCGGCGAGTGCCTGCCAATAGATCGGCTCGTCCCAGTCCGGGTCGATCGCCCGCAGGTCGGCCAGGCCCTTGACCTCCACCTCGTCCAGGGCACGCTTGGTCTTGAGCAGCAGGCTGCGCATGCCGGGCGCGTCCAGGTTCAACAGGCGCGCGAGCTCGCCCAGGCTGCGCCGGTCGGCAGCGGCGAGGTCCTTCGCCAGTGCGGCCGCCACTTCGTCGCTCGGTGCCCCCGCCTCGTCGATTGCGCTGGCGGTTGCCGGCAGGTTCGCATGGATCGTCGAGTTGTCGACGCTGCGCAGCGCCACGCCGCCCAGGGGCACGAGGTAGAGGAAGGCCACGTAGGCGACCGGGAGCGCCACCAGCAGCAGGGTGGATAGATACAGGGACACGCGCGACATCGGGACCGGCGATGGTTGAGTTCAAGGGCGGTGGAGCGGGACTAAAAGCCCCGCCCCCCGATGGCTCACTGCGCGATCCAGGCGTTCCAGCGCTCGGTGATCCGGTCGACATTGTCGGCCCAGAACTGCTCGTCGATGAACAGGGAGCGCTCCATGTTCGCGCCGGCCGGCAGCATCTTGCTGGCCTCCGGATCGAGCCGCTCGACCGCCTGCTTGTTGGTCGGCCCGTAGGGGATGTGCTTGGGGAACTCCACCTGCGGCTCCGGCGTGTTGGCGAACTTGATGAACTCGACCGCGAGTTCCTTGTTCGGCGAATCCGCCACGATCGCCCAGGAGTCCATGCTGTAGGTATGGTCGGTCCAGACGAAGGCGAGGTCGCGGCCTTCCTCGTTGGCGAGCGCGATCCGGCCGTTATAGGCGGTGCTCATTACCACGTCGCCCGCCGCCAGCCACTCCACCGGCTGGGCACCCGCTTCCCAGAACTGGATGTGCGGCTTGATCTCGTCCATCTTGGCGAACGCGCGATCCAGCCCCTCCGGCGTGGCCAGCACCTCGTAGACCTGCTCGAGCGGCACCCCGTCCGCGATCAGGGCGAGTTCCAGCGTGCTCTTCGGCATGGCGCGCAGCCCGCGCTTGCCCGGCCACTTCTCGACATTCCAGAAATCGGCATAGTCCTTGGGCGCTTCCTTCACCCGCGCCGGGTCATAGGCGAAGCCGGTCGAGACCACGACGTTGCCGGCACCGCAGGGATGCACGGCCTGCGGCACCAGCTGGTCCTCGCCGCCGATCGCGTCCCAGTCCAGCTCCTCCAGCAGCCCCTCGTCGCAGCCGACGATCAGGTCGCTGCGCTCGATCATCAGCACGTCCCAGGTGACGTTGCCGGTCTCGACCATCGCCTTGATCTGGGCGAGGCCGCCCAGATAGGTCTCCTCCAGGATGCGGATGTCGCCCTGGGACTTGGCGAACGGCGCGAAATAGACCGTGCGCTGGGCGTCCTGGTAGTTGCCGCCCCACGAAGCGATGGTGAAGTCGCGCGCCTGCGCCAGTCCCGGCAGCGCCAGAACCGTGACCCCCAGGCCCGCGATCAGGCTCTTCCAACGTATCGACATTCCGATCCTCCCCCGATTTGCATGTGATCGATGATGGGCCGTCCTCAGCCCTGCGCGGATCCGACCGAATCCGGCGGCGCGGCGGCGATTGCCCAAAGTGCCCTGGTGACCCCGTCATGGGTATTGCGGAAGCAGTGCGGCAGGGAGCTCTGGAACTGGAAGGAATCGCCAGCGCGCAGCGCGTGCACGCGCCCCGCCACCTCCAGCACCAGCGCACCTTCCAGCACCAGCCCGCCCTCCTCGCCGTCATGGGTATAGGGGCCGTCACTGGAGCGGCCGCCCGGCTCCAGCGTGAGCAGGATGAGCTCCAGGCGATGCGAGCGGACCGGCGAGATGATCTGCTTGGACATGCCCAACTGCTCGAACAGGAGCTCGCGCCGTTTCTCGACGCGCTGGACGAGCGGCGCCTCCGCCGCCATCGGCTCCGGCCGCGCGTCGAACAGGTCGACCGCCGCCACGCCCAGAGCCCGTGCGATCCGGGACAGGGAGGCGAGCGACGGGTTGGAAAGGCCGCGCTCGACCTGCGACAGCATCCCGATCGACAGGTCGGCCTGCCGGGACAGCGCCACCAGCGACATGCCCCTGGCCTTGCGCAGGCCGCGCAGGCGCGGCCCGACCTTCAGGGAAGCTGCCGCTCCCAATTCATCTGGCGTCGCCGCGCTGCCCAATGCTCCCCCGCCCGGACGGTCCTTGCCCGTTCCGAGCAGGCTAACAGGTTTTCAATTCTGTTGAAAACCCGTTGCATCACGCCGGGCTGGCTGGCCCGCTATGGCGTGCCTGCCGCCCCTGTCCCTGACGGCGGTCAGTTGCCCAGGCGCGGGTTGGCCGCGTCGTTCAGCGCCTCGCCCAGCAGGTTCACCGCCAGCACGGTCAGCACGATCAGGGCACCCGGCACCGCACTCAGGTACCAGGCGGTGCGGATCACCGCCCGGCCATTGCCGATCATCATGCCCCAGCTCAGCACGTTCGGATCGCCCAGGCCCAGAAAGGCCAGCGCCGATTCGGTCAGGATCGCCGAGGCCACGATCACCGAGGTGGTGACGATTAGCGGTGGCAGGGCGTTGGGCAGGATCTCCTGGAAGATGATCCGCCAGTGCGGGAAGCCGAGGCTGCGTGCGGCCAGCACGAAGTCCTGGCCGCGCAGGCGGCGGAACTCCGCGCGTACCAGCCTAGCCACGGTCGGCCAGGAGACCAGGCCGATGCCGAGCGTGATCGTGGCGAGGGTCGGCTGGAAGATCGCAACCAGCACGATCAGGAACAGAAAGGACGGCATGGTCTGCACCGCCTCGGTGAGCCGGGTCAGCAGGTCGTCGGTCCAGCCGCCGAAATAGCCGCCGATGGCGCCTACCAGTGTCCCGATCGTCAGGCAGATCGCCGCGGAGACGACCCCGATCCACAAGGACACCCGGGCACCGTGGAACACGCCGGCGGTGACGTCGCGGCCGAAATTGTCGGTGCCGAGCGGGAAGGCCGGGTCCTGGCCCGGCCACAGATAGGGCTTGGCCACCATGCCCTGCGGGTCGCCCGGGTAGAAGAGACCGGCGGTGGCCGCCATGAGCAGCACCCCCGCCATCACCAGGAGGCCAAGCCAAGCGCTGGGGTTGCGCAGGAACCGGCGCAGTGCGCGTCCATCCGTGCCCATGTCAGGACACCTCGACGCGCGGGTCGAGCCACGCATGCAGGAGGTCGGTCGCGATGTTGATCACGATCACCAGGACCGAGGACAGGAGCAGGATGCCGAGCAGGACCGCGAAGTCGCGGGCCAACACCGCCTGGAGGGCGAGGCTGCCCAGCCCCGGCCAGGCGAACACGGTCTCGGTGACGATCGCACCCCCCAGGAGGATGCCGAAATGGATGCCGGCCACGGTGGTCACTGGCACCAGGGCGTTGCGCAGCACGTGGCGCAGCGCGATCCGCCCGGGCGGCAGGCCCTTGGCGACCGCGGTGCGCACATAGTCCTGGCCATACACTTCCAGCATGCTGGCGCGGGTCAGCCGGGCATAGATGGCGATGAAGAACAGGGACAGGGACAGGGCCGGCAGGACCAGGTAGCGCGCCATGTCGAGCGCCAGCTCCAGCCCGCTGCCCTCGAAGCCGATCGTCTGGTAGCCGCTGCTGGGCAGCCAGCCCAGCTGGACCGAGAAGATCACGATCAGCATCAGCGCCCCCCAGAACGAGGGGATCGAGTAGAAGAACAGGGCGATCACCGAGATCGCCCGGTCCAGGAGCGAGCCCGCGCGCAGCGCCATCAGGAAGCCAGCACCGATGCCCACCAGCAGGGCGAAGACCAGGGCGGTGACCATCAGGAGCAGCGTGTTCGGCAGCCGGCCCAGGATCACCTCCAGCACCGGCACGCCGAACTTCGCGGAAAAGCCCAGGTCCAGGTGCGCCAGGCCGGACACGTAGTTCAGGAACTGGTCGAGCAGCGGCAGGTCCAGGCCCAGCCTCGCCCGGGTCGCCGCCATGGTCTCGGCGGTGGCGGCACCGGATTCGGCGGCCAGCACGTCGGCCGCATCGCCCGGCGCCATGTTCAGCAGGAAGAAGTTGAACACCACGATGATCACCACCGTGGGCAGGGAACGCACCAGGGCGCGCACGAACACCGGCAGGAGCCGCAGACTCATGATCGTTCCAGCAGATGCGTTCCCATGCGCCGGCTCAGCTGACCAGATAGGCTTCGGCGAGGTTGGCATGGATGCCGTCCGCCGTGAGCGTATGGTTCTTCAGGTTCACGCTGTGGATCGTGAAGGTCTGGATCGCGATCGTGTTCAGCGTCGGGATGTCGACCGCCACGATCTTCTGGAAGTCGTGGAACAGCTGCACCCGCCTGGCTGGGTCCTGCTCGACCTGGGCAGCCTCCAGTAGCCGGTCGACCTCGGCATTCTCGTAGTGCGAGCCGTTGGAGAACGGCACGCCCGGCTTGAAGTTCTTCGACCAGTAGAAGCGCTGCACGCCCAGCGTCGGGTCGGGCGAGTTGGTCATCGTGTTGTTGACGAAGTCGAAGTCGCGGTCGGCATAGACCCGCTTGATATAGGTCGCCATGTCCTGGTTGCGCAGCGTCACCTGGATGCCGACCTGGGCCAGCGCCTGGCGGATATATTCACCGCTCTGGATGTGCTGGTTGCCAATCGGCAGCGGGTCATGGCTGACGGCGAAGCGGATGCCCTCGTCGTTGCGCGGCAGGCCCGCCTGGTCGAGGAGCTGGTTGGCCCGCTCCGGGTCGAACGCGTACTGGTGGACGTCAGGCGTGTAGAACTGGGTGTGCGCCTGGTGGATCGGCCCGGTCGCGACCTCGCCGAAGCCGTAATAGACGTTCTGGAGCAGGATCTCCTTGTTGACCGCATGGGCCACCGCCTGGCGCACCTCGGGCTTGGCGAAGTACGGGTTGTCCAGGTTGAACTCGATCGCCGAGATGTTGGGACCGTAGCCATAGCCCCTGGTCTCGATGCCGAGCGTCGGGATCTGGCTCAGCCGCTCCAGGTCGCTGTAGGGGATCGGGTAGTCGCCGCCGACATCGACCTCGCCGGTCTCGAACGCGATCGAGCGCGCGGCCGCATCGGGGATGAAGCGGACGATGATCCGGTCCAGGTACGGCTTGCCCGCGTCCCAGTAGTCCTCATTGCGCTCGAAGATCATGTGGCTGCCGCGCTGCCACTCCTTGAACTTGAACGGCCCGGTGCCGATCGGCGCATGGTTGTGCGGGTTGGTCGTGACGTCCGAGCCATCATAGATGTGCTTGGGCACGATCGGCGATTCCTGGCCGGCCAGCGCGTTCAGGAGATAGGGAGCCGGCGCCTTCATCTTCAGGACGACGGTATGCTCGTCCGGGGTCTGCACCTCCTCCAGGTTGGCATAGGTCGCCCGCCCGCGCGGATGGCTGGCCTTCAGCGTCATCAGCGAGAAGGCCACGTCCGCCGAGGTGAAGGGCTGGCCGTCATGCCACTTCACGCCCTCGCGCAGCTTGAAGGTCAGCTCCTTGCCGTCCGGCGTGACGGTGTGGCTGACGGCGAGCTGCGGGCGCAGCGAGAAGTCGAGATTGTAGCCGTAGAGGCCCTCGGTGATCTTGCAGCTCAGCATCACGTTGGCGCCGGTCGTGTCCGAGAGCGGCACCAGGCCAGTGGGCTCCGGATCGACCAGGAAGCGCAGCGTGCCGCCACGCACCGGCTCCTCCTGGGCGCGCAGCGTGCGCGGCAGGAGCAGGCCGGAGCCGGCAACGGCGCCGAACGCGCCAAAGGCACGGCGGGAAAGTCCGGGCATGCGGAGGACCATCGGCGTTATCCTTATCCTTGGCTGAGGGCAGGCTCAGATCGGTTCGTCGACCAGATCGTCGAGGGCCGGTTCTTCCACCGTCCACTCGTCGCCCTGGAGCTCCGGGCGATCGAAGGCGCGCATGGTCGCGAAATGGTCTTCCCAGTCCTCGACGAACAGGCTCTCGACCAGATGATCCGCGACCCGCTGGGCACCCACGCTGATCCCGGGCACGTCGCCGGCGATCCGGCCATGGCTCATCACGGCACCCTGGTTCATGCAATAGACCCGGCCGAGCCAGGAATGGGCATCCCCGGACCGATCACGAAACTCCATCCCCTCGCCGAGAAAGGGATGGTCCAGCACCGGCCCCGGCGCATCCAGCTCCGGCAGCACGTCCCGCCAGCGCAGCACCCTTTCTGCCAGGCGCGCCAGCTCCGGCCGCTTGCGCCAGTCGACGCCGAACCCGGTGGCCACGATCACGAAGTCGGCGCGGATGCTGCCCTTGGGCGTGGTCAGGAGGATCGTGTCACCGTCCTCCCTTGCCGCCAGCACGGGGCTGCCGGTGCGCACGGCAAAGCCCGGATGGCGAGAGCAGCGCAGCATCGAGCCCCGCGGCGGCGGCGCGTTCACCGAGCGCATGTAACCGTTGATCTGCAGCCGCGCTTCCGGCGCCAGGGCGCGGAAGCCGCGGGCAAACCCGGCATGGTTGCCGGCCAGGCTCTTGTTGACCCGCGGGATGTCCTGCCGGCGCACCAGCAGCACCACCCGCTTGGCACCTGCCTCCAGCGCTTCCGCGGCATTGTCGACCGCGGACGCACCCGCACCGATCACCACGACCGTCTTGCCGGCCAGTGCCGTGAAATCGATCGGCGCGCTGGAATGGACCACGCGCGGCGAGGCCAGCGAGGCGAACGGCTCCGCCATAAAGGGGCCACCCAGCCCGTCGCGGCCATTGGCCAGCACCAGCCGGCGCGCCCGGATCCGCCGCCGGCCTTCGGGCGTGGCCAGGGTGGCGGTCACACCGTTCCGGTCGCCGTCCAGGTCGACCAGCTCCGCCTGGTTCTCCACCGGCAGCTTGGTCACCCGGCGCAGCCAGACCAGGTACTCCATCCATTGCGGGCGCGGGATCTTGTCCAGTGCTTCCCAGGCCACGGCGCCGAACTGCGCCTCGAACCAGGCACGGAAGGTCAGGCTGGCCAGGCCCAGCGCCGGCCCGGCCAGATGCTTGGGCGAGCGCAGCGTCTCCATCCGGCCATAGGTGACCCAGGGGCCCTCGTGGCCCTCGGGTGCCCGGTCGAACAGGCGGATATTGCCGATGCCATGACGGAACAGGGCAAAGCCCGCGGCAAGACCGGCCATGCCGGCGCCGATGACCGCCACGTCGAGCAGCGGCGTACCATCCTCGCCGGTACGGGGTGGCACCCAGGCCGGCGGCAGCTCCTCCAGCCGTTCCAGGTCCCACCAGAGCCGGCTTTCCAGCTCGGCCAGCGAGCGGGGGCCGGCATAGGCCTGCTCACTCACGCCGCGGCCTCCCGCCCGGCCTCGGCCGCCTCCATCTCGGCGAGGATCACGCGGACCGCCTGGCCCGCGGCTTCCAGCGCCGCCCGGTCGAACGGTCGGTCACGCTCGATCACCGCCAGCACCGGCGCGAAGATCCGCCGGCGCAGCGCCTGGCGCGCCGAGGCGGGCTTCTGGAACAGGATGCCGTTGATCCTGGCCATCAGCGCGTCGTCGAACACGCTCTCCCAGACCCGCCGCTCGGTGCCGAGGTCGAACAGCGTGTCCTTGCGGAGCTCACGGTCGGCGCGCAGTGCTGCCGTGGCATCGCGGTCCAGCACGCCGTCCACGATCACCACGCCATAATCGCGCCGGGCAGCCGCTTGGGTGACGAAGCCACGGCGCACATCCTGCAGCACCAGCTCCGGGTCACGCTCGAACGGATCGCCATAGCCGCCGCCACCGGGCGTCATCACGGTGATGGTCTCGCCGGCCTGCAGCTCGATCATGTCGATCTTGCCGAGTTCCTGCTCGTCCGGCCGGCCCATGTTCTTGATGGTGCGGGCAGCCATGCCGCAGCGGCCACCCAGGAGGCCCCAGGGCACGAAGCGGAACCGCTCCATGCCGCGGCCCAGCACCTGGCTGCCGGACTGGTGCGGGGTGAAGGTCAGCTCCAGCCCGACCCCGCCGCGCCACTTGCCGGCCCCGCCGGAATCCGGGCGGATGCCGTAGCGCAGGATGGTGAGCCCGGCCGAGGCCTCGACCGTCTCGACCGGGTTATTGGCCATGCCGCTGGTCGAGGAATCGCGGCCGTCCACGCCGTCCATGCCCTGCCTGCCACCGGTACCCCCGGTCATCGGCTCGACCACGTCGACCTTGCGCTTGCCATGCTCGTCGGCGGGCTCGGCCAGCACCACCGGGATGATCAGCCCGCAGCCGGCGGCGCGCACGAAGTCCGGCACGGCCTGGGCGAGCAGGCCGTTGATCACGTCGACCATCCGGTTGCCGGTGGCATGGCGCACGCCGACAGCCGCCGGGAAGACCGGATTGAGCAGCGAGCCTGAGGGAATGTGCAGCGTCACCGAGTTCAGGATCCCGGCATTGATCGGGATCGAGGGATCGCGGGTCAGCGCGTACTGGAGCAGGCGCAGGGTCAGCCAGGTGTGGCGCTTGCCGGCGGACGGCAGGTTGAAGGCCGCCGCGATCTGCGGGTCGGTGCCGGTGAAGTCGATGTCGAGCTGGCCGTCTTTGGCCGTCATGGTCGCGTGGATGCGCACCGGCAGCGGCGAGACCAGGTCGTCGTCCAGATAGTCGGTGAACCGGTAGGTCCCATCGGGGATGGTGCGGAACGCGTCGCGCGCCTTCTTCGCCGCATACTCGATGATCTCGGTGGTCCCGGCGGCAAACGCCTCGATGCCGTGCTGGGCGATCATGCCGGCCACCCGGCGCTCGCCCACGGCCAGGGCCGCGACCATCGCCTTCAGGTCGCCCAGATTCTCCTCGGCGGTCCGGCAGTTCGCCTCGATGAACGCCACCACGTCCGGATTGAACTTCCCCGCCTTCACGAGCTTCAAAGGCGGGATCATCAGCCCCTCCTGGAAGATCTCGTGGTTGGAAGGCGAGATGCTGGACGGCACCCTCCCGCCGACATCGGCGGAATGGATGAAGCACCAGCCGTAGCAGACCACCTTGCCCTCGTGGAAATAGGGCTGGAGCAGATGGAGGTCGGGCAGGTGGGTGGCGAGGCCACCCGAACGGTACGGGTCGTTGGTGATGATGACGTCGCCCGGCTCCAGCTCGGGCACCGCCCGGATCACGTCCGAGGCGTCGTTGTCGGCCATGTTGCAGACCCCGACCGTGGTCGGGAAGCAGAACAGCTTGCCGGCATGGTTGACCAGGCCCGTGCCGAAGTCCTGGGTCTCCTTGACGTAGATCGTCCGCCCGGAGCGCTGGAGTGCGATGCCCATTTCCTCGGCGGTGGCCGCGACCTTGGTCACCAGGATCTCGAGGGTCACCGGATCAAGCATCGCCGTTCTCCCGCGTCACGACCAGGAGGCCCTGCCGGTCGGCGACGAGCCGCCAGCCCGGCGGCAGCCACAAGGTCGTGTCGTCCTGCTCCACCACGGCGGGGCCAGTCACGGCCGAGCCGGCCCCCAGGTCCTCGCGCCGGTACACCTCCGCCTCCAGCCATGCCCCGCCATGGAACACCGGCCGCTGCCCGCGCGCAGGCGGGGACGGATCGCCCGGCGCCAGCTCGGGCAGCGCGACCTTGGGCACCTCGCCGATGATGCTCAGGCGCTGGGTGATCGCCTCCACCGCATGGTCCGGCTCGCGGAAGCCGTAGATCGCCTCGTGGGCCCGGTGGAACGCGTCGAGCACGCCCTGCACGTCCTCCGCCGCCCGCACTGCCTCGGGAATGGTGACGGTGAGCGAGAAGGACTGCCCGGCATATTGCATGTCCACCGCATGGACGAGGTGCCGACCCACCACCGGCACGTCCTCCGCCGCCAGCCATTCCTCCGCCATCGCCTCCAGGGCCTGCCAGTTCGCCCACAGCCGCTCGCCCGCAGCCTGCACGCGCGCCTTGCCCAGGCTGCGCACGAAGTCGCGGCGCAGGTCGGCCACCGCAGCACCCAGCGCGCAGAAGGTGGCAGCCGCGGTCGGCACGGTGACGCCTTTCAGCTTCGCCTCCTCGGCGAGCATGACCGCATGGGTCGGCCCGGCCCCACCGAACGGCACGACCACATGGTCGGCGGGCTCATAACCCTTCTGCGCCAGGAGCTTGAACAGTTCCGAGGCCATGCGCACGGTCGCCACCCGCAGCGCCGCCTCGGCGGCATGGGCAGCCGAAGGCAGGTGCAGACGCCGGGCAACCGCGGCCAGCGCCGCTTCCGCCTTCGCCTTGTCCAGGCGCATGGCGCCACCCAGGAACCGGTCGGGGTCGATGAAGCCCAGCACCAGATAGCAGTCGGTGACGGTCGGCTCGGTGCCGCCCAGCCCGTAGGCGACCGGTCCGGGATGGGCGCCGGCACTTTCCGGCCCGACCTTGATCACGCCATAGGCATCCACCGAGACGATCGACCCGCCCCCGGCGCCGATGCTGGACACGCCCACCACCGGCATCATCAGCGGCAGGTCGCCGATCCGCGCATTGGTGGTGAACTCGACCGTGCCGTCGCTGATGATCGCGATGTCGGCGCTGGTACCGCCCATGTCGAAGGTCAGCGCCGCGTCGATGCCCGCCGCCCGGCACATCGAGGCCGCGGCCGTGGCCCCCGAGGCCGGTCCCGACAGGACCGTGTCGATGGCACGCTCCCTGGCACTGGCCAGGCTCAGCATGCCGCCCGAGGACGAGGTCAGCTGCAGGACGTTCTGCGCCACCGCATCGATCCGCCCGCCCAGCTTCGCCAGATAAGCCCCCATCAGCGGATGGACCTCGGCATTGATGCAGGCCACCACGGCCCGCTCGAACTCGCGCACCTCCGGCCAGATCTCCGCCGAGCAGGTCACCGGCAGGTCCGGCAGGCGGGCGGCGATCACCCGGCCGAGCTCGATCTCCAGGGTCGGATCGACATAGGCGTTCAGCAGCATGATTGCGACCGCACCCGCGCGCGAGGCCGCGATCTCCCGGCACAGCGCATCGATCGCCGCCTCGTCCGGGCGGGCCAGCACGGCACCGTCAGCGGCGATCCGCGCGTCGATCTCGAAGATCAGGTCGCGCGGGGCGACCGCCTGTTCCTTGCCCAGGTGGAAGTTGTAGGGCGTCTTGAGCTTGGCCCGCCCGATCTCCAGCACGTCGCGCCCGCCCTTGGCGACCACCAGGGCGACGTCCGCCACCTTGCGCTGCAGGATCGCGTTCAGCGCCAGCGTGGTCCCATGGACGATGCGCAGGGTCCGTCCGGCCAGCGCCGGATGCCGTGCCGTCAGCGCACGCAACCCCTCCCCCACCGCCCGCGACGGATCGGCCGGCGTGCTCGGCTGCTTGTGCTGGAGGAGGCCACCGTCCGGCATCACCACCACGAAGTCGGTGAAGGTTCCCCCCACGTCGATTCCGACCGCAGGCATTCCCTCCTGGGACTGACCGGACAAGCTCATCGAGCGGGCACCCTCCACACCATGACGGGTCGAATGACGGATTGGTCGGGACGACGCGGGGCGGGAACCGCCCTCCATGCGTCGGCGTCCGGGACATGCACGGTCCTGCGGGCGGCAACCTAAACAGGCAACCGATGACCATCCAGGCCTATTGCGCAAGTGCCGCAGACCGGCCGGACCAGTGCTGCCTGCTGCCCGGGCGCTCAAGGAAGAATTTCTAACCCGTGCTTCAAGTACCCCTACCGCCCTCTCCGCCCGCATAGCCACCATGCACCCGGCGCTTCCCAAGTCGGGGCACGGAGGCCAAGCTGAGCCGTGCAGACATCACAAACCTGGTGATCCTGTCCTTGCCAAGGAGACCATGCAGCCTATCAGCCCGTTTCAGCCTCCCTTCGGGAGCCGTCGGACGAACACCATGCTGGGGGCATGGACGAAGAAGGCGAGGCTTGATGATGGTGTGACCTCGCGATCACGAACCGCCTGCGGCAGCGGCCGAGCCAGCCAAAGGTCCGCTCAATGACTCCTCTACGCGGCTGGATCACGAAGCCTTTCAAGCCCTGAGCGGCACCAACGATGATGAGGGTCCCCGGGGGCTGCTGTTGTGACACGTTTGCCGGCACTGGCGCGGTCGGCATAGCAGCGCGCCAAGAACGGTCGGGGTCGGCGTGAAGCCCGCAGGAGGACGACGCCGCCACGGCTGTCGTGTGGGCTGACCGAAAAGACTGCCGCGCGCAACAGATGACCGTCGCTATCAGCCAGCGCGTACCGGCCACGCCCACCCCGCCCGAACCGACCGCCTGCGCGTCGAGCACGGCGGCTGTGGGCTTCGCCTCGCCGGGCACGCGCACGATAGGCCAAGCAGGCTGCGCAGGAACGAACCTCGCGCACAAGCTGCCTAACACGTTGATTTTACTGGTCGGGGTGGTCAGATTTGAACTGACGACCCTCTGCTCCCAAAGCAGAAAAAGCAGATGCTTACTGAGACTTCGTGAGATCCTAAGATACTAGATCTCAGCACCTTATCGTGATAGACCCTCTGCCATAGGGGCTCGCTAGGTTGCCCTAGGAAGCATCAGGTAGCATCCAAATGCTTCCTGTTTGCTACCTGAACCACGCACAGAGGGTCGCTGCGGTGCCGTTCACGACGCAACGCGAGGTCGACAAGCTGGCCCTGCCGTCAGGCAAGAAGGACGTCTTCCACTTCGATGCGGCATGCCGTGGCCTGAGCGTGCGAATCCAGGGCGCCAGGCGCAGCTGGGTCGTTCACTACGCGGTCGGTGGCAAGCGGCGCCGCATCGATCTTGGCGACGTCGCGGGCATCAATCTGAAGGATGCTCGCACCAAGGCGGCCGAGATCACTGGTAAGGCGAAGAGCGGTGTCGATCCGCTTGCCGAGCGTGCAGTCCAAGCAGGACGCGAACGCCGAACCTTCAAGGCCCTGATTGATCGGTACCTCATCCAGTACGCCGAGCGCCACCACGGCAAGCGCATGCTGGTCGAGAGCAAGCGCGGTCTGCTTGTGCATATGGCACCGCTGCATGAGATGGAGATCGACAAGCTCACGCGGCGGGATCTGGCGGAGCGATTCGCCGAGCTGGTCGAGGCCTCGGGCCCAATCACAGCGAACCGCGTCCGCGGCATGATCTCGAAGCTTTTCGCATGGGCGATGGGGCAGGGCTTGGCCGAAGCTAATCCTGTGATCGGGACCGTCCGCCCTGCTCCCGAGAAGACCAGGGACCGTACGCTCTCCGAGAATGAGTTGGAGCTCATTTGGCGGGCGACGGCGAGCGACACCGACTACGCGCGGATTGTCCGCCTGCTGCTTCTCACAGGCCAGCGGCGTGAAGAAGTGGCCGGCATGCGCTGGAGCGAGTTGAGCGCGGACCAGCGAACATGGACGATCCCAGCCGAGCGGGCAAAGAACGGCCGTGCTCATGATGTCCCCCTCAGCACGCAAGCCCAGGAGATCCTGAGCGGCGTGCAGCAGCGAAAGGGGCGAGAGTTTGTGTTCGGCCGCGGCACTGGTGGCTTCTCGGGCTACTCCAAGGGTAAGCGCGACTTCGATCGTCAGTTAGCTGTACTCAGGGCTGAGACGCGACTTGCTCGATCGCTGGAGCCTGGAGAGGCACCAGACCCAGAGGACGCTCTGTCTCCGTGGGTGATCCACGACCTCCGGCGTACGGCCGTCACCATGATGGCAGAGCTCGGCGTCGCTCCTCACGTGGTCGAGGCAGTGGTGAACCACGTGTCGGGGCACAAGGCGGGCGTTGCGGGCATCTACAACAAGGCAGTCTACGCGAACGAAAAGCGGGCTGCGCTGCAGCGGTGGGCGGATCATCTTGAGCATGTCACCAAGGATGACCTTCGGCGGACCCGTCAATGAATTCGGATCAGGCATGGCTATTAGAACAAGCGATCAAGGCCTGCCGGAAGACAGGAGCTGGCCTGCTGCCGCCATTCGACAGTTGCGGAAGGATCGACCGGTACGCTCTGACCGATGAAGCACTAACGTACGCGATCGAAACCAACGTTCAAATGTTCAGGGATCATACTCGGCTTAACGAATCCGAAAAGAAACGTGTGGACGTTATCGATCAGATCAAAGAAGTAGAACGACTTGCGCTTGAGTTAGCAAACTGTCTGCACAAGCTTCATCCGCGGGCAAAGCAAGCGTTGGCAGACGCAGCCGATCCCATGAAGCAGGAATTGCATCCAGAGGGTGCAATCGTTCGGGCGTTTACGGATGAAGACATCATTCTCCTGCAGGATCGGCATGTGCCACTGGCAGCGAGACTGGAACTGCATGCCGAACGGGCGGCGCTGGCGGCGGAGCACTTCCCATCTGGAAAAGGTAACGGCAACACGTTGTTCCGACAGACGTACGGGACACCCAAAGGGCAACTTGTTGTGCGCCTTCTAGATCTTCTATTTCCATCAAGCCGTCATGATCTAAAGCCGAGCGGCACAGCTACAGGCACCTTCAATACCGCCGTAGTGGCGGTGGCGGCATATGCGAATATCGCTAAAGCTAGCTTCGGCCACATTGTCAGAGACGCCGCAAGGTTGCATGCAGAGCGTGCCTCCCTCTTGAGAGCTGCACCGCTTCATCAGGACCAAGCACGACAGTTGCGCAGGATCGGGCACGCCTTCAGGACGCTCTAACTAAAACCCCCCTCAGAAAGTTGGGGTTTTGCGCGTATGACGCGTGAGAACCACTGAATATCAATCAGGCACCCAGACATTCCGGGTGCTCTCACAAGGCACCCGACGCAAGTTGAGGTGCCCATGCGCATCAAACGATCCGAGATCTTCGCGCACTTCGCCGGTGATCCGATCCTCTCGTTCGACGAGCTGATCGCCGATCTCGGCTGCTCGAAGGCCACCTTTCATCGCGGCCCCCGCCACGAGTTGCCGGTCGTGCAGATCTCCGAGCGGCGTCTGGGCGTGCGCCAGTCCGACTACGAGCGCTGGAAGGCCTCGAAGATCCAGGCGCCGGCACGGGCTGCGTGATCTTGAGGAGCGAGGAGTTGCCCGACGGCCGACGTGGGGACGAGGCCAACCGGGCGAGCGAGGATGCTGCGAAGTATAGCGGCACCGACCTCAAGAATAAATCCACCTCTAACGGCCGGGCCCGCGACCTCCTGCGCCAAGCAGCGATCGAGCTCCGTCTGCGCTCAACCCGCGCCACGAAGCTCCCCTTCCCGCGCCTGGTCGCCACGGTCGAGGAGCAGAAGCTCAGCATCGACCGGTTTCGGCGGCTGCGCGAGGACTTGCCGATCTCGGAGCTCGGGCGATGAGCGGTGGGGCGCCGATGGGCGCGGATCCGCTGGACTTCCCGGTCGTCACCACCCTCGGGCCAAACCTCTGCAAGACGTTCTGGCCGGACGAGAGCGGCGCAATCACCTGGAAGAACTACGACAACGCCAGGGCCATCCGGTACGGCGTCTATCGTATCACCAGCCTGCATGACTTCTGGTGCCTGCAGGTCAGTCTGCAACGTCACCGTCGCTCGGCTCACGTCCGGGCCGCGCTGCGGCCGGGTGTGGATCCGCGCCGGACTGAACGGCTCCTCCATCGTCATGTCGATCGTGACGGTGTGGTGCGCGAGCCCACGATGGTCGACGTGCCACGCAGCTATGTCCTGTTCGATCTGGATGGAGTGCCGGCGCCCATTGGCTGGCACCGCCACCTGATCGACTTCTCGCGCGACTTGGTCAGCCAGGTGCTGCCGAGAGCCTTCCATGGTGCCGGGTTCGTGGTCGTCGCCAGCGCCTCCGCGGCGATCAAACCCGGGACCTGGCTCCGGCTGGGGTTCCTGCTCGATCGACCGCTGTTCGGCCACGAGATCGAGCGGGCGGTGGGCGACGCGCCCATCGACCCGAGCACCTTGAGGGCGGTGCAGCTCGTCTATACCGCGGCGCCGATCTTCCGCGGCATGGAGGATCCGGTCACCGAGCGGGTAGCCTATGGCTGGTTCGACCGTGACGTGGTCAGCCTCGAGATCCCGCCCGAGGCGCCGAAGCCTCGGATCGACCTGAACGTCCGCCCTGACCCGACGCGCGGCGCCAGCCACAGCCTGACCCTCGATCGCCTTGCGGATGCGGTTGCCTCGGCACCTGAAGGCTCGCGCCATCGCAAGCTCTTCGGCTGCGCCTGGCGCGCTGGCGATCTGGTCGCTTCCGGCCAAGCCTCCGCGCACCAGGTCTTCCACTCCCTGGGACAGGCTGCCGTTCAGGCGGGCATCACCGATCCGCCGAACGAGCTCGCCAGGATCATCAAGAGCGGCCTGGAACGCGCCGCCGCATGACCGACCGTGGCCAATACTTCGAGGATCTCGACGCGGCCGAAGACGCCTTCATCCGCGGTGAGGTGCCGCCGAAGCGCGAGGCGCCGAAGCCGCCGATGCTTGAACTGACAGACGCGGCAGACCTCGCCGGTACCTGTGCACCGGTACGCGAATGGATCTGGGACGGCGTGTTCAGCCGCCGGACCGTGAACATGCTTGTCGGCGTGGGTGCGGTCGGAAAGTCCATGGTCTCCCTGCAGGTAGCCCTATTCACCGCCCTGTCTCGCCCGCTCTTCGGGCGGGCGATCACCGGCGGGCCGGTCATCTACTTCTCGTGCGAAGACGACATCAGCGAGATGCACCGGCGCCTAGAGGCTTTGGAACGAGGCACCCGCGTCTCGATCACCACGCACGGCCGGCTGCTCTTGGTCGACAGGGTGGGCAAGGACAACGTCCTCGTTGCTCATGATGCCCGAACGGGCTTGAGCACGCCGACTGATGCTTTCGAAGCTCTGCTCGCAACAGCGAAAGCTGTTGGGGCGCGCCTCGTCATCGTCGACACGGTGGGGCAGACCTATGGCGGCAATGAGAACGACCGGGCGCAGGTCACTGCGTACATCAACGCTCTTGCCAGGATAGCCCAGGAGATCGACGGCGCAGTCCTGCTGATCGCGCACCGGCCCAAGAATGGTGCCGAGTTCTCCGGCTCGACCGGATGGGACGCCACTGTCCGGGCTCGGCTGCTCATGGAGGTGCGTGAGGACGAGGACGGCCTCGCCAGGATCTTCCTGCGACTTGCCAAGGCGAACTACGCAGCACCTTTCGAGTTCGAGCTCGTCCGAGGTGAGTTCGGGGCATTCTGGCTTGCCGAAGAGCTGGAGCGCCGCTCGCTCACGATGGGTGAGAAGATCGATGCCTATCGTGCCGAGGCGGAGGTCAAGCAGGCCTTCATGTCGGCTCTGGACGAACTCTGCCGGCAGAACCGGCACGTGTCGCACGCCAGCCGTGCCAGCAACTATGCCCCCAAGATCATCGTCGCTGCCGGGCTGAACAAGGGCTTCAGCACGAAGGCGCTCGATGGCGCCATGCAGGCCCTGTTCCGTGATGGCGTGATCAAGGCCGGCCTGCCGGTGGGCAAGGGCACCGATCGAAAGCCCATCTTCGGCATCGCCCGTGTCGCTCCCCCCAAAGACAGCATCGCTCCAGAGGAGCCTGCAAATGATTGATCATGATTGCGGGATGGTCCGCAGGAAGGTTTGCGGGAAGGTTCCTGAATTGCGGTGCGGTACCGTCCCGCAGGTGCAGGGCGGTTCTGCGGGCGGGTGTGTCCCCTCTTTAGAGGGACACCACCGCACCGCACCGCACCCCGTGCGGGATGGTTCCTGCAGGGTCCGACCAGACTGCACGGCAGCTAGTGTCGAGGCAGCCCACCGAGCCCTCCACGAAGCCCGCCTGCGCGGCTGGAACATCCGGCTTGTCCAGGGGCGCCCCGTGCTCCGTGCACGACTGGCGTCTCTCTCACCGAGCCTGGTCGATCGGCTGGTCGAGTTCAGCGCAGCGATCACCCTGATCCTGCAGGGAGCCGGCCGATGAGCGACAAGATCGAACACGTGCCCGAGCATGTGCAGCTGATGCGTGAAGGCATCTGGCTGATGACGCAGGGCAAGCACGCTGAGGCAGGCTACCTGATCGGCATTAGCCTCACCGACATGGCCGAAGCGAATGAGCTCCCGGTCGGCCGCAACTGGCCACGGCCTGGCCAGATCCCGCCACAGGGATGGCATGTCTACGAGCGCGCGTTCCGCTGGTTCCACGGAGGGCGCTGGCCATGAACAGGCACCGCATCGCCATGCGCGGCCACGATAAGCGCTGGCGCGAGATCGTCGTCGAGACACGGCCATCGCTCCGCCAGCCGGGATTGGCTCCTACCCCCGCGCCACTGCCCACCCCGCCCGCTGTCATCGTGGCTCCCAAGCGCTTCCGTCTGGAGCGCACTCCTGACGGCGTGGCTCGCAGAATGGAGGCGATCGAATGCTGATGCAGACGAAGCTGAAGTACGCCTCCCAGCTAGCGCGCCGGATCGAGGATCATCTGCGTGCCGATGACGAGGAAGCGGCACGCGAAGATCTGCGGCGCCTTCGGGATCGGCTCATGGAGGTGGTGCAGCAGTACGAGGCGCTAGCTGCTCGGCTCTACCCGGTCGCCCGGGTGCCAAGGCCTCTCGCTGAACTGGCCAAGAGCACTGAACCCGGGCCGGCCTTCACCAACAGCAAGCGCCGCCGGTTCACGGCGCCGGACGACCTGCGATGAGCCGCCGGCCGTCTGACCAACCTGCGGTGCTGCACTTCCTGGCCATGGCCGCCTTTGCCCTCGGCATGGCGCTCCTGGCTGCCGCCGGCGCCGACCAGCGCCAGGCTCACCGGCTGTTCAAGGCGGTGGTTCGGCAAGGCGCTCTGCCGCCTGTCCGCGGTTCGCCACCACGACGGCGCCGACGGATCGTCACCCGACAGAACACCCATCTTCAACTCAAGGACTTCCGATGACTAAGGTCACTCTTCCTTCCGCTCTCTCCGCTGCCCTTCAGGCTGCCCAGGATCTTGAGAGCCGCATCGACCGCACCCAGGCGGCTCTGGTGGCTGCCGACGCCCGCGCTGAGCGTGCCAAGGCCAATCGCCTGGAAGCCGAGCTGGAGCGTGACCGGCTGGCCGGCGAGCGCGACTTGGCCGCTGCCAGCGAGGCGCTTGGCGAAGCCCCGACCACGGACACAGCCGAGCTCAAGAAGGCCATCGCATCGGCCGACAGGCGGCTGGCTGCGGAGCGCGCCGAGGCCGAGGCTGCTCTGGCTGCGCAGCGAGGCCTCCGCCTGCGCTTGCAGAAGGAACAGGCGGAGCGTGCCCAGCATCTGGAGGCCATCGAGCAGGCTAAGGGCGAGACACGCCTGGCCTTGGCTGAACAGGCAAGCGCAATCCTGGACAGGATGACTGCCATCCTGACGACGGAGTTCACCCCGCTGGCTCAGGCAGATCTGGCGGTTGGTGGCGGCTATCTGGCGCGCTGCCTGGCGAGCATCAACCTCAGCGAGTTCGGTGTCGATGATGGTCAGCCCAGCCGAGCGGGGAAGCTCGACCATGCTATGCGATCGGCAGCCATGCCTCCCGAGTTTGCTCGGGTCGACATGACCGTGCGCAAGCTCAGGGCAGCCACCGCGGAAACCCGTGCGGAAGCCGAGGCCAGCCCGCAACCGGCCAACGATCTGCGGGCAGCCTGATCATGCACCGCCGCCCGCCCAAGCCGGTGATCACTTCGGAGCTGCTGAGGCAGGCTGAAGAGCGAAGCAACGACCTGATCGACGAAGTGGCGCTTTGCCTTCGCGACGCTGATCCGGTCGAAGCTGACCTCCACGTCCGCCTCCTGGCACTCCAGAGAGCGGCTGTGCGGGCGGCGTGCCATGTGCCTGACTTGCAGGTGGCGGCACTGGCTGCTGCCCGTGAGGCGGCACAGAGGGCTGCTGGCGAGGAAGGCTGCAGTGTCCTCGACCGGGTCAGATGCGGTGACTGGATCGTGGCCCAGACCCTCCGCGCCTTCCACAAGCCGGACCCGAAGCCCAGCCTGAACTGACCACAGTCCTGGCTAGGAATCTCCGGGTCCTGGGTCTGCACATGTGCACTGCGGGTGGCGCGGGCACATGGCTTCGCTAGCCACAGAATTTCCTAGACGTTCCACCACAACGGATGGAGTTCCTACAAATGGCCATGTCTCGCACGAGTTGGTCGATCAACGCCCTGGCCACCGAGTTCCAGCTCGACCGCCGCACGGTCGGCAAGCGGCTGGAGGGTGTGGTGCCGGTCGATCTCGGCCCGGACGGCTCGCCACGCTGGAGCATGGTGGACGCGGCACCGGCCCTGCTCAACCCGCGCGAGCCAAGATCTGCACCAACGCGCCCGCCACCCGAGGGTGCCGAGATCCTGACCAAGATCCCGAACGACGTGCAGGCCGGCTTCGTCATCGCCCTGCTCGACCTGATGACCAACGGCAAGCCGTATATCGGCGGCGCCCTGATGGCCTCCGGGCTCTCTTTGGAGCAAGCCAAGCGCGGCGCGGCGCACGTTCATGTCGCTCTGATGAGCTTCGCGGATCGTGCCGCCAGGAACCTGGGCATCCCGCCCTGGGTGCAGCAGGAGGAGCCCAGCTGGATCCCTGTCGACAAGATCCAGGAGCCGGACTGGAAAGGGCTGGCGGCTTTTGCCAAGCAGGAGCGTGCGAAGGCCGCTCCCAAGGTAGCCTGACTATGCCCATGACGCCCAAGGCTTGGTCGGTGAACGGTCTGGCGGCCGAGCTCGGCCTGGACCGGCGCACGGTGGCCAAGCGCCTGGCCAGCGCTCTGCCGCACAGCCTGGCGCCGGACGGCTCGCCTCGTTGGCGGCTGAACGAGGCGATCCGCGCCCTGTTCGACGTCGAGGATGGCCGCCGCGCCCGGATCGACATCGACGAGGCCAGGCAGCGCAAGATCGCGGCCGAAGCGCGCCTGGCCGAGCTTGAGCTGGCCCGCCAGGAAGGCGAGGTGGTGGCAGTGGAGGACGTCGGCATCGAGGTCGAGCGCCGCTATTCCGCTGTCCGCGCCCGCCTGATGGCCCTGCCGCCCAAGCTGGCGCCGATGCTCTGCCCTGAAGAGCCGGTCGTCGCTCAGGCAATGATCGAGGCTGCCGTCATCGAGGCCCTGGCTGAACTATCCGAGGGTGGCGCTGACGATGCCGATCCGTGATCGCCTTACCCCGATGCCTGAACCTGCTTTGCCTGAACCTGCTCTGCCGGAAGCAGCCTCAGCCCCGGTAGAATTGCGACCAGGAGAACGGTTGCTGGTCGATGGCACGGTCGCTGGTGCCGGCGATGTAGGTCGCCAGATCCCCGCACTCGTTCCAGATCTCGGTGACGCTAATCCCGCGATCCTTGGCAGCCTGCAGGCACTGCGCCGCATACTCCCGCGACCGATGCCGGGTATCGCTGTAGATTTCCGCCTCTACGTTCTGCTCGATCCAGTAGTCCACGAACACTCTGGCGCTTGTACCCATGGCGTTCTCCTGGTTGGCGAACAAACGCTAGGAACGCCATTTCCGGGAGTCCTCAGTAGCGAGACAATTTGGCCTACCTGAGAGCATCCACCCGCAAGCGCTGTGGCTCTACCGCACTAATCGGCCGAAACCACAAGATCTAAGCGTCAAACTTGAGCAACAGCATGGTTCTGCAGCGCCATCCGCCCGGCGCCACGGTGGGACTCATCCAGGAGACCAGCAATGAGTATCTCCCCCCTCTCGATGCCACGCTTCTGCCCGTGCGTAGCCGCGACGCTCGCGCCTGGAGAATTAATT
>NZ_JABGCL010000080.1 GCF_019800005.1 Geminicoccus harenae
ACCGCCCCCCAGGAGATCTTGTTGATCATGATGGTGCGGGCATCGTCGGCCGGGGTCGCCGGGCTCATGTGCGGCGCATCATAGTCACCGCGGTTGCGCGGTGTGTCAGGATGGTGATTGGTCGCCATCGGCGGCTCCGTTCAGGAAGGGGCTGGCATGGTGCAAAAAGAAAGCCGCCCAAGGGGCGGCCTTCTGCGGTCAGGTCTTGTCACGCAGGCGTGTGGGATCGGTGCTGCTGAGGCCGTGGCCGGCGCGCTCGTCCTCAATCTCCACGTCCATGCTGCGCACCGTGTCGCGGACCGTCTCGGTCTGGATCTCGACGTCCTTGTGCAGGGCGATCTCTTCCTTCACCCGGGCAGTCTTGCTGACCACCACCTCTTCGCCGCGCTCCACCGCCTCGATGGTGCGCTCCTGGAAGGCAGCCACACCGGACACAACCTCCTGGTCCACCGGCCGGCGCTCGATCGTCACCCGCTCAGCGTGCAGGTCGACCTGCTCTTCCACCGGGCGCTCCACCACATAGGTACGCACCCGCACCCGACCACCACCAGCTTGGCGCTTGCCGACCTGCAACTCTTCCTCGGCGAGTTGGACGGTCGCCTCGGTGCCGACAGTGCCCATAGAGGCGGCTGTATCTGCATAGGCGCTGGTACGGGCGGCCTCGCTGTAACCGGCAGTGCCGATTGCGCTGGAACCTGGAACGGAAGTGTAGCTGCTGCTGCTCGTGGTGCCGGTGGCACTGGTGCCGCCGGTCCAGCCTTCGCTTCGCCAGGTCTCGGTACGCTCGTCCAGATCGATGGGATCGGAGCGCTCCATCACATCGACCACCTGGTCCTCCAGCCCATCCGGCACCCGGACCGTCAGCAGATAGCCGCCTCGCCGGATCCCTTCCGAATAGGCGTAGCGGTCCTCGTCGGGCATGAAGAGGTCGCCCAGGCTTGCCCAGAAGCCCTTGTCCTCCGTGCCAGTGGCCGATCCGGTGGTGGCTTCGGTATCGGCGCTGCGGACGAAGACCTCACTGTCGGCGATGCCGAGCGCGATCAATTCATCCCGGGCGGTTTCCGCGGCGCCGAGCGTGTCGTAGAGCGCCGTCATCGTCTGCGTCATTGGTCTTCATCTTCCATGATGATGGGGAAGCGCAGGTCAGGCTCTTCCAGCCGCGTCACCGTCGCATGCTCGGCACGGAGCGGTATTGTCCGACGGACCAGCTCCTCGCTGACGGTCTTGCTGACCCGGAGCTCCTCCTTGAGCATCAGCCGAGTCTGCACCACCAGCCGCTCCTCGAGCACGGGAATGATGAGCACCCCGTTCTCTTCGCGGATCGGCGGAACCTCCTCTACGAATTCACCGACCGGGACACGCTCGACCTTGATCTCCTCTTCCTTGAGAAGCGCCTCTACGACATGCGGCGTAGTCTCGACCTTGGTCTCGATCAGCACGCGGCCAAGCTCGACCAGATGCTTGCGGAGCTGAAGCTGCTCTTCCAGCAGTTCAACCCGCTGGTCGGGTTGGTCGGGGGAGGCTGACTTGGTCATGGGGCAGCAACGGAGGTCGCAGGCTCAAGTTCCTAGCCTGGACTAGAAGAGTAGGCTGTACCCGGCTTGATCCTCTGCTGCCTTCCGCCGGTGCTCGAGGATGGCGTCCCGGCGGAAGGGCACTCCCTCTCCAGGCTGATCACGATGGGCGCGCAGGCAGCGCCGGGATTACCCCGCCAGCTGCGCGGCTGCGCCACGCCGGCGTAAGATCCCTCGGACCGGTCATAACTTCAGCCCTGCCGTCGCCTTGCTAAGTGTTTGATCCCGCAATGTGGTGATCCATTGTACCACCACATTGCGGGATCAAACACCTAGCCGCCTGCAGGTCCAACGCTTCCTTCGCGGCGTTCAGCAGGCCCACCGTCTCACTCGGACGGTGGCCAGCCTGAACGCTCAAGCGGCGGGCCAGCCGCACGTCCCAGAAGCTGACAAGCTTCTTCTTGTCCTCGTCCACAGGGCAAGGCGGAAGCAGCCGATGGTTATCCTTGAACATCAGTCGGTTGACGCAGCTTGGCGCCAGATGGGCGGTGGGCGTCGTCCGCGGCCAACCTTGCAGAGACCTTGGGGGGCGGTTCCATGGTCAGGACCTTGCCTGACACGGGCCGTTCCCCTTCCTCAACCAGCAGCACATCGTCATTCCGCCTGGAACTGCCGGGTCAGGCGCCAGTGTTCGTCGGCCCGGTCTTCGGGACAACCCTCCTGCTGCCAGAGAAAGTAAGCACGCTCGCGTAAATGCTGCTCATCAGCGCGCTGCCAATATTCATCGGCCCGCCCTTCAGGGCAACCATCCCCTTGCCAGAGTAAGTAGGCGCTTTCGCGAACAGCCTGCTCAAGGCCCTGTTTTGTTTGGGACATGCCATCCCGATCATCCCCATACGGAGCCAAAGCCCCACCTCGGCTGACATGCATCCGGGTCGTCAGACCGTGGAGATCGTCATTGGGCACTATCTGTGCGTAAGCCGCAGCCTGTAACGCTTTGTCTTCGTACTGCGCAGCGGTCGAGGCGTCGGGACCACCCAGGGTGATGGGAAAAGTGTGCACAACTGTTTTGCGGCTGTCCAACACGTCAACTAGGCGCTCTGTCATCGTCTTCTCTCTCTGGTATGCCGCCATCCGTCATTCAACACGGCAAGCTGTCCCAGGCCGGATCGACACCACGATCCAGGCCGAAGCGAGCTCAGCCGGATAAGCGATGTGAAGTGCCAAATGGCGAATGCCAGCAACACGGCGGCCGTGAGGTAATTGGTCAGATCGTAGGTTGGGATCATCATGACATCTGCCGATTTTGCTGCCACCTGGGCAAGGTATTATATACGCTCATAACAGAGCAAGCGCATCCAAAATCATATGAAAAATTCAAATAAACTGATCGTTCTACAAATGCATACGAACCCTAAATGTACATAATTTTCCGCAAACATCAGCACCAATTACTCTTGAATGTTAAGGCAAGATGTACCATTCTTAATTAAGAGCCTCAACAGCAATAATTTCTAAATAACGTGTTGCTGGCTCTCAAAGGAGCCTGACCATGTTCGGATTTCAGGGCGGCGAAAGCACCGACACCGTCGCGCGTAAGCGGGGCTACATGGCGGATGCGCAACGGAAATGGCGCTTCCTGACCAACTTCGACTGCTCGACGATCCATACCGAAGGGCAGCTCCTCACCATGGTGAGGGTCCGCTCGGGGATCTCGCACACCCAGGCGAAGCAGGATGTCGATGCCTGGACGGCAGGCAAGGAATTCTGAGCCGGCCTTCGTATCTGACCTGCACAGGAAGATGATCATGGACATTACCAAGCCAGTAGAAGAAACCCCTGCGGTCGAGGAGAAAGGCCACGACGAGATGGCCAAGTATGGCATCACGCGCGTCTCCGTCGACCAGTATCACTACAAACAATATCGCTACACGCATCTGAACGAGGCGGTCGCCCAGGCCGAGCGTGAGCTGGCAGGATCCTCGGTGAATGGACCCCCGAAGCCTCGCCTACACTGACAAGGATGTGGCGCGTGACTTCCCCTCGGGCTGGCGCCGCAGGCAGCCCGAGGGTGCGCTGGAAGCATCTCCGCTTTCGGCGGAACTTCTCTGAGATGGACAAAGATCATGGTCAGCAACCGCAGCCTCAGCCAGAAATGGTCGGACTTCCGGGCGACGAAGGCGCAGCTCTTCTGGACAGGTGTGGGCTGCGCCGTCGCGACCATGGTCGTAGGCTTCACCTGGGGCGGCTGGACAACCGGCGGATCGGCGCAACTGGCGGCCGCCCAGGCCGGCACCACCGCCCGCCAGGAACTGGCCGCCGCGATCTGCGTCGACCGGTTCAATGCCGGTGGCGATGCGACCGCGCAGCTGGCCACGCTCAGGGAAATGAGCAGCTGGGAACGTGGCAAGTTCATCGCAGGCGGTGGCTGGGTCGCCATGCCCGAGATGATGGGCAAGACCGATGCGGCCGCCACCAGCTGTGCCGCCCAGCTCGTCGCGGCCCCGGCACCGCAGGCGGCCGCCACTACAACGCCATGATCTGATGCGGAGCCCGCAGCCGACCTGGCCCGCTCATGGGCCAGGTCGGCTGGTCATCCTGACTGCGTTGTCGCGGCCATAGTTGCGGACGCAGCTATCGCGGCTGGGTGTGAGAGAACTGGGCTAGTTATCCCCTCCAGGAGAGGCTAAAGTAGCGATGAATGTAGGTTAATTAATTCAAGTAATAATTAAATAATATCCCACGCACGATTCCCAAGCTGTGGAGCAGGAACAAACTGTTGCAGCTCCTGCCAGGATGCGTTCCGCTGTTCGGTAGCGAAACCTGAAGCGGGGTTAAGATTCTGGTGCAGCGCCTTGAGGCCAGCTGTCAGCCGTCGTCCAGCCGGTGGCAGCCAGGCTGTCCCGCTCCCACGACGCCAGCCAACGTCGTCAAGAGCATTCAGCAACAGACGCTCGTGCACACCGTAAGGCTCGTGGAGTCCCAGATGTAGAATAATGACCTCAGTCATGATCTTCTCTCCAGCTAATTATTGCATATCAAGATTCAGATCTGACATAGATATGGTTCAATTATTACAAAAAGCAATATAGATAATAATGTATCTTACCGCATGAAAATATAATTATACCGTAGTAGTATTTTCTATAAAATATTGTTTCATTGGTTGATCAACTGGAAATTACGGTGGGAGTGCGTCATTGCCCAAACTGGTTTTCGAGGTCGATCGTTCTGAACGCCGTCAAGCTTGGCGTGCTGAGCGCCTCGGCCATTTCGGCGACGGCCGACTTCCTAACGTTGGGCTTGGCTGACCTCTCGTGGCGGACGCCGACGACTGTCGTGGAGGGCCTACAAAGGGTACGCCTCTCCGGGGCTGACGACGCCTATGTCTTCGCGCTGACGCAGACCTCGACCGACATTCCGTGGAAGGCATCGGTCATCCCAACGAAGCTGCCGGCCACAGGCATCACCAGTCGTATGTCGCGGCCGATCGCGATGGGGATCAGGTTGGCAGAGCCGACGCTTCGGTTCGTGGGATCGAAGGTGATCCAGCCAGCACCCGGCACGTAGACTTCCGCCCAGGCATGGGTGGTGCCTGAGCCTTCCCGTCCCACGATGTCCTGAACTGGGTTGTGCAGATAACCTGACACGATCCTGGCACCGAATCCCAATGTCCGCACGGCGTCGATGAAGAGAACGGCCAAGTCCCGGCAGGAGCCCCAGCCGCGTTCCAGCGTCTGCACGGGTGTCTGGGTGCCCTCCTCTTCGCGCTCCTGATACGAGATCCAAGCCAGGATCCCCGCATTGATGTCCTTCAGGAGAGAAAGCGTATCGGTTGGATTGCTACGGACGAAGGCCTGAGCCCATTCCCGCAGTCGCCCAGTAGGGTCAGCATGTTGCGGAACCGCCAAAGCTCCGAGATCCGTCCATTCGTCGTCACTGTAGCGAAAAGGATAGAAGATCGCGGAGGCGGCGATGTCGAAGACGGGCCAGGCCGGGGCGTCAAGCTCGAGTTCGACGTTGCTGGTGATGATCAGGCTGTCGGTCATGGCCTGGAAAGCGGCAGTTGCCACCATGTTGCCTGCGACATCCTGTGCCCAGGTCACCGCCGCGGGTGGCTCAACAGTCAGGTCCATGGACCGCAGGCGGAGCTCGCGGCTCTCCCGTGGCCGAAGCATGAGACGATGCGGGCGCAGGCCGACGGGCTTGCTGTAGCGATAGGTCGTCCGGTGGCGGATTCTCAACGTGACCATGCCTGCTCCCGTGCAGTCTGCGTGCCCTGCATCGTCGTGTACGAGCAGCGTTCCCGGATCTCAGCTACTTTGCCAGTGTCACCGATCTTCGTGCCTGAGCCTCGTCCCGGCGGTTGCCCGACCAGCTTGGATCTTTCGGTGCCGTGGTTGGTGCGGCCATGGAGGACCCGGCCCATGGCGCGTCCCCCTCCCGGCGTTCGATGCCGAAGAGCTCCCCACGAACGGGAGCATCATCCCAGGGGGAGGCAGGGTGCGTCGGCCAAAGGGGCGCCATAGCGGCATCAGGTTCAAGGCTACCTTTCCAGCCGGCACCCTTCCCGCTGGGCGGCGAAAAGCTGCCGATCTCAGTGAAAGCCGAGGGCGATACTCGCTTTCAACTACCGACTCCTCTTCCTGCGAGGAGCAGCCCTTAATATTTGCCGCTTGATGAGCAGAAAGAAGAAAAACAAAGGCCCTGCTACCTTTCCAGGTGCAGGGCCATCAAGACAACGGACCTATCCGACAGAAGGCTACTGCAGCATGTCGATCCAGGCCAATGGCCTGATGGCCGCTAGTTTGGATGATCGATGCTCACCGATTGCCCGACCTCATAGATGCTGTGCCGCCAGCTCAGTTACGCCATGAGCCTCAGATTGTCGGCGGAAAGCTTGCCGCTCTTGCGATCCTGCACCAGGTCGAACTCGACCTTCTGGCCCTCGTGCAGATCGCTGAGGCCTGCCCGCTGAACAGCGCTGACATGAACAAAGGCATCATTGCCGCCTTCGTCCGGAGCGATGAAGCCAAAGCCCTTGCCGGGGTTGAACCACTTGACGGTTCCGATAGTCATGACGATTCCGTTTTCAGATAGGCACGTCTGGGTCACGAAGTGCGACCCACAAAAGAGCCTTTTGTCGGGAAAACGATCATCCGACCAAATGTCCCTCCTCGGAACATTGGGCGACATAACCTGCTTTCCTCAGCTTTAAATAGTCCTCAAGATGCATGAAGCAAGTGTGATATTATTGCCATCCAAACATTGATTACACGCATATTGAATTGTGTAGTGTCATATCAGAAACGAATTTTTCGCATATTAATTGATTGTTTAGAATAAAGAGCAAGAAGCACGCTTACGCGTTTATGGTAAACTAACTATTGCTACTATATATGGTGCAAAAATAAACACTCATGACATAAATCAGTTGATTGACTAGTGTGATAACTAAAACAGCTCGGAATAATGTTGGTGGACTCTGATCATCTCTACTTGAGAAAATAAAGATAATGCAGACAATAGGCGTTTGCCCTGCCGCAATAAGACATGTAAATTAGTATTTGGCAGGATTGGATTTGTATAAATTTAATACTATCTAAAACAGACTACATATATAAATATGTAGCTTAGCAAATTACAGATGGTTTGTTTATCTTATAGGAATCAATATTATTTTTCATTTGTCATTGTGCGACGCAGCATGACGAACTACATGATGTTTCGACACACAGGCTTCCTGCCTGCTCCCATTCTGATACTGCGAGGCCAGCTTTCATGGCGCAAATCTCCAAGACCCAGGCTGGCGAAGCCAGTGACAACGTTGCCGAACTCAGCCAGCGCATGACGGACCAGACGGGAGACGCAGTCGGCATGGGGGTCGCCAC
>NZ_JABGCL010000081.1 GCF_019800005.1 Geminicoccus harenae
ACGGATCATCGATGCTTGGCGGGACGACTACAACGGCCACCGGCCCCACACGAGCCTCGGCGGCCTCACCCCGAACGAGGTCGCAACCCGGTCCAGACAGGACCACGACCAGAACGGACTCTGGTTATGAACGGGGGCAATCAGGGGGCAAGGTCACACCTCAGATGGAACACACGACGCCCTCGTGCTTCCTCGAATGGGTAGCCTGGTCGGAGGCAACATTGTGTGAGCCAAAGGCACAAGGCGGCTGCATGGCCGGCGAGCGGCAGGCGTCATCGAGGAGGCTGGTGGGCTAGGCGTGCGACTGAGCAAGTCATCCGCCGCCTAATAAAGGCTGGCCTACAGCTGGAAGAGACTGCGCCTACTAAACTCCTGCGGATAACGCCAAGGACAGTGATCCTGATGAATAAGACGCTCATGCGGTTTGCCAGTGCATGGCTTGTCTTGGCCGTGATGGCAAATGCAGCTGCAGTAGTTGGCGCATTTGCAAGATCTACAAGTTTTTACAGCGGTATTAGCGGTGCATTGAGCATATACAATCCTTTCGATATTACGAATCTTCTAACGCAGATCGCACTATTCCTTCCAATCTTCGTGGCGCTCTACTGGCGCAATAGCCGAATAGAGAGACCTACAGCCTAGATGTACTTGCTTATGCCTGGATGGCTTGCGGCCTCGGTACTTATGCACCAGCTGGCCGTTGTTGAGACAGCAAGGACCGGCCGTCACCCCCGCGACTGCCATCCGCTGCCAAGGAGAGACACGTGAGCGTCACCCTCATCAGCAGGTTTAAGACCCGGCGCAATGCCGAAATGGCGGTAGAGCACCTGGTCCAGGAGCTTGGACTGGAACGGACCAACATCTTCGTGGCTGCCGCCGGTGCCGAGAATACGGCTGGGGAGGAAAAGGCCGGATCAGATGATGAGGCCGATGTGCAGAACCTGGAGAATGAAGGCAGTCCTGCCTTGAACGGCGACATCGAGGTTTCGGTGGACATCCAGGACGAGACCACCGTTGAGCGGGTCCGTGCCAATTTTCGCGAGTTCAACGCAGCATACGTTGCAGAACAGTAGGGAAGGCCGCATTTGCAGCCGGCAAGGTATCAGTAGCGGGCCCCGCGTGCGACTGAGGAAGCCATCCGCCGCCCTATCGAGGCGGGATTGAGGACTCAAGGCGCCTCCTTTCCGGCAGCCAACACAGTTGCCCGCGAGGAGTCGGGGCGACCATAGTAAGGCGACCTCATGCGCACAAAGTGCGCTTCGGCTTCTTCGCGCGGGAAGGTGTGGCTGTGAACCTGGAAGACCTCTACCGCCTGCTGCGCACCGAGCATGTCCAGGCCCAGGGCATCGTGGACACCATCGACGATCCCTTGCTGGTCCTCGACCAGGCCTTGTGCGTGCACAGTGCCAGTCGCGCGTTCTTTGAGACCTTCAAGGTCAGCCGCGACGAGACGATCGGCCGGCCCATCTACGAGCTGGGCGATGGGCAGTGGAACATCCCCGAGCTGCGCCAGCTGCTCCAGGAGGTGGTGCCCAAGGCGCACGCTATCGTTGACTACGAGCTGAGCCACGACTTCCCGGGCATCGGGCAGCGCATCATGCTCTTGAGCGCTAAGCGCCTGTTCCACCCGGACAACAACAGCCCGAGCCTGCTGATCGTCATCGAGGACGTCACCGAGCGCCGCCGGATCAATCACGAGAAGGATCTGGTGATCGGTGAGATCCAGCACCGGCTGAAGAACCTGCTGGCGATCGTCCACGCCCTGGCACGGCAGACCGAGGTGAAGGACCGCTCCGCATCAGACTACCGGGACGCCTTCCTCGGCCGGCTGGACGCCCTCATCAAGGCCTACGACCTGTCCCTGCCCGGCCAGGTCCGGCCCGACCTGCACGAGCTGGCCGCGCGGCTGTCCACCATGCTGGGCAGCGAGGCAGTGGTCATCGAGGCAAGTCCAGGCGTTCTCCTGACGCCTGCGCAGATGCTGCCGCTCGGCATGATCCTGCATGAGCTGGGCACCAATGCCGTCAAGCACGGCGCCCTGTCGGTGCCGGGTGGCCGGGTGCGGGTCGGCTGGACGCTCGGCGGTGCGGCGGGTGATCAGCACCTGGCGCTGCGCTGGCGGGAGGAAGGTGGGCCGACGGTGCAGCAGCCGGCCACCCGCAGCTTCGGCACCCGGCTGATCGACGCAGCGGCGCGCTATCTGCACGGGCGGGCGGAACTGACCTTCGCAACCAGCGGTTTGCAGGCGGAGATCAACCTGCCGATGCGCTGAGCATCAGGAGGACCGGTGCCCGACCGGGCGGGTTCACATGCGCCATCACCCACGCCTCTGGTGCTGGTGGTCGAGGACGAGTTCCTGCTCGCCATGGAGCTGGAGGCCATCATCCTGGCGCAGGGCTGGCAGGTGCTGGGGCCGGTGACCAGCGTCGAGGAAGCGCTCGACCTGCTGGGCACCCGGCTTCCGGACGTCGCTGTGCTCGACGTCAACCTCCATGGCGTGATGGTGACGCCGGTGGCGGAAGCGCTGGCGCGGCAGAACATCCCGTTCGTGCTGGTGACCGCCTACCAGCCGTCGCGGCTGCAGGGCAACGCGGTCCTGGCCGAGGCGGTCAATATCGGCAAGCCCGTCGGTGAGCGCCGCCTGGTCCAGGCGATCGTGCGGGTGATGCGCGCCTAGCGCATCCGGCGGCCTTCTTGGGAAATCTCAGCTAATTGGGGCCCGACTGTCAGAACACGATCGGGACCACCGCTATGTCGTTCCACGAACACGGTCCTTTCTCTGGCTTCAACGCACGGTGCCGTCGCCGTCAACGCGTTGTCTCGACGCCGTGAATATGTCCCATGCCGCGATAAACATGGCCGCGATGACCGGACCGACGACAAATCCGTTGAGCCCGAAAGTCGCGATACCGCCTAGCGTGGAGATAAGCACAACATAGTCAGGCATCTTAGTGTCTTTACCCACCAGGATCGGACGTAAGAAGTTATCGACAAGTCCAATGACGAGTGAACCGAACGCTATTAGGACTACGCCCTGCCAGACAGCCGCGCTCGCCAGAAGGTAGATTGCAACCGGAAGCCAGATTATGCCTGCACCTATCCCGGGCAGCAGTGAGAAGAAGGCCATCACTACTCCCAATAACAGCGGGGCGCCAATTCCAAGGAACCAGAATATCAACCCGCCAAGCGTTCCCTGCAGAAGGGCTATGAGCATGTTGCCCTTGACCGTGGCACGGATGACGACCGTGAATTTGCTGAAGAAGTCCTGCTTTTGCTCGGCGCGCAACGGAACTGCATCTCGGATACGTTTGGATAGTGTGGCCTCGTCGCGGAGCAGGAAGAATAGTAGATATATCATGACAAACAGGTTCACGATGAGATCGAACGTGCTCTGGCCAATGTTCAGGGCTTGGGTAGCGATGTACTGGCTGCCGGCCACGAGGCCGGCGGAGAGTTTTTCCTGCACCCCTCCGAGGCTCGCAACGCCGAAGTAGGTTAGCAGATCGGTTGCCCATCCAGGCAAGACATCGTGGACCTGCCGGAAGGACCGGACAAAATCCACCTCTCCCGACTGGACCTTTGCGTAGAAGCTTATGGCTTCCTGGGTCAACGACGCACCGATAAGCGTCATTGGCAGAATCACGATCGCTATGATGATAAGGACCGCAACGAAGGCGGCAAGGTTACGGCGCCCCTTCAGCGATCTCAACAATCTACGGTACAACGGAACAAATAGTATTGCAATAATGGTTCCCCATAGAATCGCACCATAGAATGGCCAAAGAAGCCACGCGAACGCCAGCGATATCAAAATAATAATTAACAAAAAGGCATTCTGCTCAACAGTGCGCATACCGATCTGCCCCGAACACGTAGTTTCTTTAACTTGGCCCACAGTGCCAAGCTTACTATTGCAAGTCGGGGGGCTCCGCGCAGGTTAATGACACTGCCCGAGGCGTTCGAGCTGCCTTTTGCCAGCGCGTAGCAGCGCGAAGCCGCAGTATCAATTCATCCAGCTCGAGCCCGACCGAGCGGATCCCTTCAGCTACCCCTTCTGCAAGTGCCTTCAACTGCCAGACTGAAGGTCGGGGAGATCGGCGCAAGAACCCCTCGCCCCAGCTTTGCCAGATAGATTGGACGTGTAGGTGAGCACCTCCGGCAGGAAACGCCGGATCCCTGTCGTTGGTGCGAACAATGGCTCACCTTTCAACCCTTCGAGATAGCGTCGGTCGCCCCCCTCTCGATCTCATTGACCCGGCTACCTCTGTCCATGCACGCTCCGGAATGACAATGATCGTGGAGCGACGGCGTTCCCGGGAGGATGGGGGGACGTACCTAAGGGAACCTCTTTAGGCCTCGGCATCTATTCTAGGTCGCACCAAGCGCATTGACCGCCACCTCATCCAGAGGCGGAGGACAGCTATATGCTATTTCCTGCGATCCTACATTCAGTCGTTCGCGTCGGCAGTCTCCATCTGATCGACGGTTCCGGCCGGACCCATGAGTATGGCGACGGCTCCCTGCCTCGCTGCACCGTCCGCCTTGGCGCTCGCCACCTTGACTACATGCTCGCGCTGAACCCGGAGCTGTCGCTTGGCGAAGCCTACATGAATGGCCTGCTGACGGTGGAAGAGGGGACGCTGTTCGATCTTCTTGAGATCGCGGCAAGGAACGACAGCAGCAAGCCGGCTTGGAACTCGCTTTTGCCGCGCATGATGCGGCGGCTTAGGCAAAGCAATCCAGTTGAGCGGGCTCGTCGCAACGTTGCCCATCATTATGATCTATCCGATAAGCTATATTCCATGTTTCTTGATGAGGACTGGCAATATTCATGCGCCTACTTCGTGTCGAAGGATGATGATCTAGACACGGCACAGGCAAACAAGAAGCATCATATCGCGGCAAAACTACTTCTCGAACCGACGGGTCTCAAGATACTCGATATTGGCTCGGGTTGGGGCGGGCTTGCCTTATATCTCGCTGAAGAAGCAGATGCTGATGTCACCGGTATTACCTTGAGTGTTGAGCAGCACAAGATGTCCCAGGCGCGTGCAGCGGCGGCAGGTCTCGCTGACCGCGTGCGGTTTCATCTGCGTGACTATCGCGAGCAGGCAGGTGTATTCGACAGAGTAGTTTCGGTTGGTATGTTTGAGCATGTTGGGCGAAAGAATTACGGCAAATTTTTTCGAAACATCGATAGTTTGCTTGATGTCAATGGCATTGCGATACTGCATTCGATTGGAAGATCAGATACGCCATCACCAATAAGTCCGTTTATTAGTAAATATATATTCCCTGGAGCTGATCTTCCGTCACTGTCTGAAGTATTTGCCGCGACGAAAAAAACAGATCTAATTGTTACCGATGTGGAGATACTCCGACTGCACTATGCAGAAACACTTCGCCATTGGCGCGATCGTGTTGTTGCTAATCGCGAGCACATTGTCGCGCTCTATGACGAGCGGTTCTTTAGAATGTGGGAATTCTATTTGACACTATGTGAAATTGGATTTCGTTTTGGCTCGTTGATGGTTTTCCAGATGCAGCTCGCCAAGAGGTTTGACGCTGTCCCAGTGACCAGAGATTACATGACGGACTGCGAACGCCAGGTAAGAGCCTTGAGGAAGCGGGCGTCCACTCGTCGAGATCCAATCGCACACTAGGCCCTTGAGGGGTGATGCGCATCTCCTCCCTCACGCCTTCACGAACAAGCGGGGCATATCGTCGAACGGTGCCTCGCTACACGGCACGAACCCGCGGATAGCATAGGCCTTCGACTCCAGGCAGAACGGTAGGTACTGATCGGCCCGGCTGCCCAGCGTGCTCCAAGCACTGCCGCTGTTGGTGCTGACCTGCCGCTCCATCCGTCAGTGCAGCGCGCTGCTCATCCGCTCGAACAGCCCCATGAGCTTGGCCAGCCCTCGCAGCGCTGCCACCTCTTCGCGCAGCGCAGTGACACTCGCCTCGCTGTGCATGGCTGCATCCCAAGCCGGTGTGCCGAGGCCCTGCAGTACCGGCAGCATTCGCGCGTTCAGCTGAGCGATCCCGGAGCCAAGTGCGGCGAGCTCGAACACTGACTTCTTCATCCCTTCGGCTCCAGGCAGAACGGCAGGTACTGAGTCGCCCGGCCACTCATGTTGCTCTACGAGCTGCCGCTCCTGGTGCTGCTGCAAATCCAGCTCAGTTGGTGGTCTGGAACCGTCGAGCGTCAGTCCTCATCGTTCGCAATG
>NZ_JABGCL010000082.1 GCF_019800005.1 Geminicoccus harenae
CTGGAGCTCAAGAACATGAGCCTGGCGTCGCAAGCGGTGGGCCCGCCCGGCAGCGACGTGGAGATGATCTGCGGTGCCCACAGCTTCGCCAATCTCGGCCGCAAGCTCCTGACTCAGACACCGCTGGTCGGCCAGGTGATCGATCCCACCGACAGCGTGTTCGGCACCATGTCGGCGATCGGCAAGCAGATCCGCGCCAGCGGCAAGGGCCTGAAGCAGAGCTACCGGATGCTGGTCCAGAAGGCCTTCAAGGAGCACTTGTGGGCCGGCAGCGGCAAGTATCAGTTCTCGGCAGCAGGCGAGCTCAACGCCGATCCGGTGGCTGGATTCTCCCAGGACGAGCTGAACTTCGCCCTGTTCTTCGGCCTGGCGCTCGACGCCTACGAGCGGACCCTGATCTCCGACCAGACCCCGTTCGACCGCTTCATCGAGGGCAAGAGCAATGCCCTTACCGCCGAGCAGAAGCAGGGGCTCGAGCTGTTCAAGACCAAGGCCAAGTGCGCTGCCTGCCACAACGGCCCGCTGTTCACCAGCGCGGCTGTGCCGCCCAGACAGATCCGCGAGCTGATCGAGCCGATGCCCATGGCCGACGGCGGCAAGGCGCTCTACGACGGCGGCTTCTACAATATCGGCGTGCGGCCGACCCACGAGGATGTGGGCCTGGGCGGCAGTGCGATGGGTGCGCCTTTGTCCTTCACCCGACAGTTCACGGACAACAAGCAGGTCGATTCCTTCCCCGTCCCCACGGGGAACCGCAACCGGCGGGCGGCTATCGACGGTTCGTTCAAGACCCCCACCCTGCGCAACGTCGCCCTCACCGCGCCCTATTTCCACAATGGCGGCGAGGCGACGCTCAAGGGCGTAGTCGAGTTCTACAATCGCGGCGGCAATCGGCGCGACCTCAGCAACGGCGATACCACCGGCACCGGTCCGAAAGGTCGCTCCACGCCGGTGGGTCCGAATCAGGGCGGCAGCAACCTGGCGCCGGACATCACGCCGCTGGGGCTCTCGGGCACTGAAGTCAACGCGCTGGTCTCGTTCATGAAGGCGCTGACCGACAGGCGGGTCGCCTGCCATGCTGCCCCCTTCGACCATCCGGAACTGGTGCTGCCCAACGGCCATGTGGCAGCGCTGGAGCGCGGTCGGGCCAAGGACGCCAAGCTCCGCCTCCTGCCGGTCGGGCGCGGCGGGTACGGCGCCAGCCTGTGCGATCCGAACACCGGCGACCTGTTCGACCGCAACCTGATCGGCGGGATGCTGCAGCCAGTGCCCTGAGCGGTCGGAGTCCGCTCCTGAGTGACGAAGCCCGGAAAGGCTGCGTACCAGCTGACAGAAAATTCCAATTCCCTTGCCATCCGAAGCCTGACGGCAGCCCTGCCGTCAGGCTTCACTTCTTCTGCGGTCCATGGTTGCCCCACGCATTGTTCAGAGCCCGGCAGTGTGATTCCGAAGGCGCATCCCGGACCTTCTGGGTCACCGGAATCTCGATGCGCTACCTGAGATTGAGATCCCTCTGCTGCAGGCGCTCAATCCCGATATATCTTAATGAGATACGGAGTTGAATTATGAGATGCGCCGACATGGCTGCGTCCGGACGCTGTTCACTTATTTTCCGAGTCTCAATGAGTAAACTGGACAACATGACCCTTGACCCGAAATGTCTTCTCTTTTAATCGTCCATATCCAGTAGGATATAGTCTTCGTCTGACTGGCCTGCGCACGACGTCTCGTGTGCAGGTAGCCTTATAGTTGATCGCTGTCATTGTCCTGGCCGCGCGATGTGTAAATGATGTTCCGCTTGGCTGGATCGATGGCGTAAGGGGGAGTCTATGGTCGCATTTGCGAGTAACGGTACCCACGGCTCTACGGCCACGGCAACTAACGGTTGGGCCGGGACCAGCGTATCCATCGCTGGGATGCGTGGCTCTTCCAAAACCTATCTCGGTGCCACCTCGATCGAGGGAGATGAGCGCAGCGAGGTGATCGCGTACGACGCGACGATCAATGGGGCCACGCGGGCGCGCTTCGATGTCGCCACCTCGTTCGACCTCGGCGGCGGAAACGATGTGCTGACCCTTACCATCGATCCGACCCACCAGGGTATCGGTGGGATCATCGATGGCCTCGCCTACTCCCTGGCCGTCACCGCACAAGGCAACGGGGGCGCAGATCGCCTCTGGCTCGGTACCGGCAATGATGTTGCCTATGGCGAGACGGTAACAGCTGCCTCTTTGTCTGGCGCAACTCTGGCCGATGGTCATGATGACGAGATTTATGGTGGCTCAGGCCGCGACACGCTGTACGGCGACGTAGGCTCGCTCGGCTCCATAAGCGCACCGGTCGACACCATTGTGCTCGGCGACGACTACATCGATGGTGGCGCAAATCCGGATTTCATCTACGGCGATGCCGGAGACTTCAGTGGCACACTGAATGCGGCGACGACGACACTCACGACCGGCAACGACGAACTTTTCGGCGCTGCTGGAGCCGATACGATCTATGGCGATGGCGGCGCAGGTAACTCGATCGCTTCCAGCCTCGAGACGCTGAACTTCGGGGACGACTGGATCAATGGAGGTGCCGGTGCCGATACGCTCGTCGGCGACTATGGCGGCGATCTCCTTGATACCGGAGTGCTCCTCAACTTCGGCAACGACAACATCCAGGGCGGTGCCGGCGACGACACCATCTTCGGGGACTCCGATCGTGGGCCGGTGATTGGCCTGGCCGGTGGCAATGATACCATCAATGGTGGTGCCGGCGACGACGAACTCTGGGGTGACTTCGCCGGAATCACCACGGCCGGTGCTGGTGCCGACAGGTTCGTCTTCTCGGGCGCCCATGGCAACGATGTCATCATGGACTTCGATGACGGCGCCGACCTGATAAACCTCAGAAGCTTCGGCATCACTTCTTGGGAACAGCTGCTGCCCCACGTGACCAACGTGGGTGAGGAAGGAGCCTCGCTAACGTCCGTGGTGGACCTGACGTCCTTCGGCGGCGGCACGATCACGATCGAGAAGACCGAGATCGTGCACACAGTGGTCGTAGATGCCAGCGACTTCATTTTCGCACCACCACCACCACCCAATGACTCCAATTTTGGATGAGAAGGGGACCGTCCTTGACCGAGCCAACCAAGATTGCTCCCGAGAGCGACAGCACCGAGAACCGCAACTCGTCCCAGGGCGCCGTGCAGGACGCTGATCGACGCGCCGCGATCCAGCGCCTTGTCGCCCTTGCATCGGCAATGCCAATGGTGGCGCTGCTGGCCAACCCGAAGAGCGCAAAGGCGCAAGTTGGCGACAGCGGCTTCTTCGAGGACTGACGGCCTGCAGGTAGCCTCGATGTCTAGCCTGCAATGGGGGGACCTGCCCAGGCGGCAGGCCCCCCTGCGTCTCGCATTTGACGGCGGCCTGGTCCTGCAGGAGGCGGATGGAGGCCGCCTTTGGATGTTGGAGGGCGCGGCCGCCGAGGCTTGGCAAGTCGCACCATCTACGCTCGTTGCCACGGCGGTTGCCCAGCTCGATGACGCCCTGGGCCAGGATCATTCCGCCGTTTTGCCCTCCCGGATGTGGCGTGCGCCAGAGCGTGCGCCATTGCTTGATCAGACCGTCGGCTACAACGGTTCGTCAGTACAGGTACGCTGCTGGCATCCAGTGCTAGCTGCAGCACTCGACCACATGATGGCGCCGATCCGTTCATCAGGCACCCCGCGTTGCACCTTGGATCTGCTGGTGGAAGAAAGTCGGACGGCTCTCCTGGTGGATGGCGTGTTCAAGTACGAGGTGCCGCGAATTGCCTGGACTCCGCTCATCCGCCGCCTCGCCCGTGAATTGCATCCTGAGCGGGCCTTTGCCGCAGTGGTACACGCGGCAACAGTCATTTCGCCGGGGCGGGGACAGGTAATGATCGCCGGGGCGACCGGTGCCGGCAAGACCACACTTGCCCTTGGGCTGCTCGCGGCTGGTGGAACGCTTCTGGCAGACGATGTCACTCCCATCGAGGTAGAGAGTCACCTGGCTTGGCCCTGTGGGCTTGCCATGGGCGTCAAACAGGGAAGCTGGTCCATTCTCGACCGGCTGTTCCCTCAGCTAGCCGAAGCGTCTTCAGCACGGATTGCAGTGGGACCACGTAACATCAGGTTCGTGACGGCCTTTCGCCAGGCACCGGCGGATCAAGGCCGGCCAATTTCGATGCTGATCTTCCCGCAATGGACAGCGGGCAGCAGTCTGCACATCACCCCACTGCGACCAGCGGAAGCTCTCCGCAGATTGGCCAGCGGGGGGACTTGGCCGGTCGATGATTCACATCATCTGCCGGAATTTCTGGCTTGGCTGCAGTCGGTTCCTGCCTACCATCTCGTCTATGATGATCTCTCGCATGGCGTGGAGGCTGTTCATGGGTTGCTTTGCAGTCGTCGCAGCTGATTGCTGCCATCTAAGAGCCGCCCTTGGGAGTGGCGAGAGCCTGGTGACATAGATGGCGACGAAGCATTTCGACCAGCTATGTGCGCTCACCCGCTTGGCTCTCAAGCCTGGTATCGGTGAGAACGTTCGAGAACTCATCACCGCGGCCGACGTTGAACCACTGGTCATGCTGGCGTCGCGGCATCGCATCTCGCCCTTTCTGGGTCGTCTCGCTCAGGATCCTGAGGCATCAGCGAATCTGCCAGATGAACTGGCCGGTTTCTTCAGACTCATGCGCGAGAACAACGCGGCGCGGAATGTCGATCTACGGAGACACTTGGTCACGATTATCGGCCTGCTGAACAGGATTGGCGTGGAGCCGATCCTCCTGAAAGGCGCTGCCCGCTTGGTCGATGGCACCTACGATGATCCGGCCGATCGCTTCATGCTCGACTTGGACCTCATGGTGCCGACAGACACGATCGACCGTGTGATGCATGAGTTCCAGGTGCAAGGTTATACATTTGTGCCGCGGGCAGGCCACCGGCCCGATGAGCATCATCATCAACTTCCTCTAGCCATAGATGGCACTGCAATAGAAATTCATCGCTCGGCTGGGCCAGTTGAATACAGCACCTTGCTACCGAACGAGCAGCTTTGGGCACGTTCCCTGCCGGTCTGTATTGATGGCCTAAATGCTCGGCTTCTGGATCCGGTGGACTCCCTGGTCCATATGATCGTGCATGGCCAGCTTCAGCATGGTCGCTTCCTTGCTGGCCGTATCGAACTAAGGGAAGTGGTGGAACTGGCTCGGCGGCTTCATCATCTGCCTGCCAACGCTACACAGGTCATCCTGCGTCGGGCAGAGCATGCGGGCTATGCTGCTGCGTTTAAATGCTTTTTCCTTACCGCGGAGAGTACACTGCATTTCAACCTGCTCCCGTATGAAGATCACTCTATCACAGCAAGCTTATTGTCTAGTAGAGCTTTATGGCAGCAGAACAGTCAATCGTGGCTACGATTGAGTGCTATATTATATTACATTATATGGATTTCTCAAGTATACCGAAAATTTCCATCAAAGCGGCATCGGTTTCCTCGGCGGCTACTTGAGCAGGAATTCTATAGTAACCGCCTTAAAGAACTCCGTCGTCTGTAGAATGGGAAAGCCGCCGCTAGTTGCCTCATGATATTCCTCGGGCAGCCGACGGTGGTCCCGCGGCAGGACCGGTTGAGCGCCTGTTCAGCGGGTGCATGTTCATAGCGAAGCCATGCCCAACCGGAGCCACCAGCCCGATTCGTCCGGAGATGCAGGACCGTGTCTGTGCCATGCTTGGTGCCGATGACGTTCTGGTGGGCGCGCGGCGGGCCCAGGTGTTTGGTCTCGGAGTGTCGTGGTGCACTGTGCCGTGAGGGGGAGGATGCGCTATGGCACCAAGTCTTCATGGTTCAGCCACAATGACGCCGCAAGTTCGAGCCGAACGAGACTGGCGCGAAAGTCCAAGGTCCGTGGTATGACGACGGGATGTGGCGGATCGGTGGATGCCAATGACG
>NZ_JABGCL010000083.1 GCF_019800005.1 Geminicoccus harenae
CGCGGTCAAGCATGGCGCCCTGTCCGTGCCGGGCGGCCGGGTGCGGATTGGCTGGACGCTCGGCGGTGCGGCGGGCGACCAGCACTTGGCGCTGCACTGGCGGGAGGAAGGCGGGCCACCGGTGGGGGAGCCGGCCGCCCGCAGCTTCGGCACACGGCTGATCGACGCGGCGGCACGCGATCTGCACGGAAAAGTGGAACTAGCGTTTGCCACCACCGGTTTGCAGGTCGAGATGACCCTACCGATGCAGTGAGCATCAGGAGTGACAGGTGCCTGGCAGAACAGCTCCAGAGGCACCGTCCAACAGCCTGCTCGTACTGGTGGTCGAGGACGAGTTCCTGCTCGCCATGGAGCTGGAGGCCATCATCCTGGCACAGGGCTGGCGGGTGCTGGGGCCGGTGACCAGCGTCGAGGAAGCGCTCGACCTGCTGGGCACCCGGCTTCCGGACGTGGCCGTGCTCGACGTCAACCTCCATGGCGTGATGGTTACACCGGTGGCGGAAGCGCTGGCGCGGCAGAACATCCCGTTCGTGCTGACGACCGCCTACCAGCCGTCGCGGCTGCAGGGCAGCGTGGTCCTGGCCGAGGCGGTCAATGTCGGGAAGCCCGTGGGCGAGCGCCGCCTGGTCCAGGCGATCGTGCAGGTGATGCGCGCCTAGCGGTCCGCCGGCTGCGCCGGATGGATCATCCCATGTCCGTGCCCTGAGTTTCCATAATCCATCGACCCTGGGGCAGGATGGGAAGAGCCGGAAAGTAGGGGCCACCGGGCGGGACAATCGTCCGTACCACTGGCCGGTGCGGGACTTTGCCGAGCGCCTGATCATCTTGTCTGCAACGGCGGCATCCGACTGGTGCGCGCCGTCCGGTTGAGACCCGGTCCGCCTGCCCAGACTGGACAGTGCCCAGCACGGCGTGCTGGAGCGGCATAGAGTTTGGCAGCACGGCCCTGCCGTCTGTGCCTTCTGCCCTCAGAGGATGTTGGATGAACACGGCAGGTCTTGCCGCCGCCCTCGGCGCCGTCGCCATTTATGCGGGCATGTTCGCCGCCGGCCGGGCCGGTGCCTGGGACGGCCTCAACGGCTATGACCAGACCGCGATCCGCTTCGCCGTCACGACGGTGTTGGTGCTGCCCTTCCTCTGGGCGGCCATCATGCCCGCCGTACGGCGGATCGGCATCGGGCGCCTGTTCGCCCTCTTCGTCCTGAACGGCGCGCCCTACAGCGCCGTGTTCCTCGGCGGGCTGGTGTTCGCGCCGGTCGCCTATGGTGCCGCGCTGGTGCCGGGGCTGCAGCCGGATCGGCATCGGGCTGTTCCTCCTGGCGAGCGCCATGTGGGGCACCTACACCGTCGCGCTCAAGACCTGGGCGATCGAGCCGCGCGAGGCATTGGCCACCAATGCCCCGCTCTCGGCTCTGCTCTACCTGCCGGTCTATCTCCTGTGGCAGGGGCCGGAGGCGGTTCTGGCCGCGCCCGCGTCGGCGGTCCTGCTGCAGGCGGTCTACCAGGGCGTGCTGGTGGGGCTGGTCGCGCTGATCCTGTTCACCGTGGCGGTGAAGACGGCCGGCAGTGCCGCCGTCGCTGCCCTGGCCCCGGCCATCCCGGTCCTGGCAACCCTGATCGGTTGGGCGGTCCTGGGCGAGCGACCCAACGGCTCCCAGTGGGCCGGGCTCGCCATCGTCACGATCGGGCTGCTGGTCGGCACGCTCTGGCCGATGCTCAAGGCCCGCCAGCAGGCGGCGGTTGCCTGAGCCAAGCCCGCCGCTTGCCCTGCTTCAGGCCGGGAGGATCGGCAGCGCCAGGATGATCACCATGTCGGCGAGATGGGCCAGCGTGCCCTGGTCAGCCAGCCGTCAGGCCGCCGCGGCCTCGGGCAGGAGCGCCTCGTGCGGATGGAATACCTCAAAAGGCGTAGGCCTCATCGTCCTCCGGCACGAGCAGACGGTCGGTCATGCCGGTCTTCTCCGAGAAGACGCGCAGCTCGGCGCGGGTCAGGGCAGAATGGTTCACCGCCTCCATATGGCTGGCGATCAAGGTCGTCCGCGGCGCCGCGTCGTAGACCTTCCTGACGTCCCCGGCATTCATGATGATCGAGCTCAGCCCAGGAACCTGCGCATCGCCTGCGTTGAGCACGACGACGTCCGGATCATGGGCGGCGAGGCTCGTCTTCACATGGTCATTCCAGATCGTATCACCGGCAAGGTAGAGAACCTTCTCGTCCGGGTGCTTGAAGACGACGCCGCAGACCTCGCCCAACAGCTCCCCGGCCACCGCCAGGGCTTGGTCCGAGCCATGCTGGCCGGGGGTCTTGATCAGCGAAACGCCACCAAAGGCTGTGTCTTCGGTCAGGATGCGGACGTCGCGGAAGCCCTGCGAGTGGATCAGCTCCGCGTCCTTCTCATGCTGGGCAAACAGCGGCAGGTGCTTCGGCACCAGCTTGACCGCGGCCTCGTCCCAGTGGTCCGCGTGCGTGTGGGTCACGATGACCGCATCGACGCCGAGGATGTCATCCATTGGGGTCCGCAGTGGGAGGCGCGGGCTGCGAATGTGGCTGTTCAGCGTGCCCTCGAAGCCGGGGTAGGCGTCCTTCTCGGCCAGATAAGGATCGATCAGGAACTTCACGCCGCCGAAGTCGAGGCGCAGCGTCGCGTTGCGGATCTGTTTGATCTTCATGGTGATCTTTCCTGCTTGTCGTCGATGTGGAAAGGCTGCCGATGTGCACCCTGGTCACATAGTTGGCGCCATAGAGATCCAACTCAGCCTGCCAGCCACAGACCGCGGAGTCGCCGCGGAAGACATGGGTGAACTCCTGGAAGCTGACCGGGCGCAGCGCGCTTGGTTACATCGCGTGGCCCACACCGATCGGCAGGCCGAACGCGACGAGTGCCATCCACACCGCCATGGCGACCATCATCAGGTTCTCAGTGAGCGAGATGAACCCGAGGGGAACATTGCTCGATCCGCCGACGCAGGCGCACTTGAGCTCGCGGCGGTCGATGTAGACGGCCTTGAACACCGAGACTGCGCCCACGCTCCCGATAAACAGGGCGATCGGCACCGACAGCCAGGTGAGCGCACCAGCGACCATCAGCACGCCCGCCAGTCCTTCGGCGAACGGATAGAGGTAGCTGTACGGCACCCACCGCTTGGCGAGCAGGTCATAGTTCAGGAACATCGTCGCGAAGCTCTCGATGTTCTGGAGCTTCAGCAGCGCCAGCACGACCATCGAGAAGCCGATGAACCACTCGGCTGCACGGACGGTGAACACGCTCCCTGTCACGGCATAGCCTGCCGCCATCGCCATGAGCGCGGTCATGGCGAACAGCGCGATGACCGGGCGGTAGCTCGTCGCCTTCGGGTCTGCGACGGACTTGCCGAGGAACCGGCGCAGGTCGTCGTAGCCGCCAACGCGCTCGCTATCCATGAAGATCTGGGGCGTCGTCGCCACGCCGTGCTGCGCCTTGAAGGCGTCGGTCTGCTCGCGGGTGGTGAGGTGGTGGTCCTCGACCTCGTAGCCGGACCGCTCCAGCAGGTGCTTGGCCTTGAGACCGTAAGGGCAGGTGTGGTGCGGCATCACCATGCGGTGGATGACCGCCTTCTTCGCCACCATGGGGCGGCTCGATGCAGGAGAAAGGGTGGTGGTGGCCGACATGTTCGGTCTCCTTGAGATCCGGTCGGCATGAATATAGGTTCCGTACCGTAGTACGGAGTCAAGGGGTCAACATGCTCACCATCGGCGAGTTCGCCGCCGCAGGGAGTGTCGGGGTGGAAACGATCCGGTTCTACCAGCGCAGGGGCCTGCTCCGGACGCCTGCGCGCGAAGGTGGGATCCGGCACTACGGCCAGGAGGACGTGCGCCGCCTGCGGTTCATCCGGCAGGCGCAGGCAGCAGGCTTTACGTTGGAGGAGATCCGGGAGCTCTTAGAGCTGGATGCGGGCGAAGATCGCCGCCGGGCCCGCGAGCTTGCGACGGCCCGCGTCGCAGCCCTCGACGCCAAGATCGCCGAGCTTCAACGGGCTCGCGATGCGCTAGGGCGACTGGCGCGCGAGTGCGGGGAAGGGAGCACCGGGCCATGCCCGATCCTGGCTTCCTTTGATGTTTGACGCGAGCAAAGCATCCAGGCGAGGCTCGCCGGTTATTCCGGCGCCAAGCCAAGGGGCTCTCCAACCCAACCAAAGTGTATGGAGGCTACCGACCCCATAAACTGCTTGGCCTCGACGACCGAGGGCGGGCGTCATCGCAAGAGCTTGTCCGAGCCGCTGCCCACCCCCGACCGCGAACCCAGGCCGGATGAACCGGCTGGGCGAGGATCCGGTCGATCGCAGCCAATACGGTCGGCTGGCGGTGCCGGGCGGTCGGACGGGGTGGCAGGGGTGCGGGCCATGCAGGAGGCCTACCAGCGCGCACACACCGGCCGGATGTCGACCGGCAAGCTGGGGTGCCAGGGAAGTGCGCCCAAAGTGCTGGTATCCGGCCTCGGCAGTCGTCCCGGCCGGGAGCGCGGTGACAACTTCCATGCCGGCACAATTCACTTGCGCTGGCTGGCGCATAAATACTTTTCGGCACCGGCCGGTTGAGATCGGCACGTTGACCATGGCCGCACCTGAGCGCAGTCTGTCCGAATCGATCCGTGGCCACAGGGAGCGCCACCATGACCGTCATCTCGATGGACGGTACCGACCCGGCCAGCTGGGACCCGCAGCTCGACGCGGTGACCGCCGCCCCCGCGCACCATCAGGTGCTCTACGAGGACGAGCTGATCCGGGTGGTCTCGGTCAGCATCGCGCCCGGTGTCCAGGAGCCGGTGCATCATCACCGCTGGCCGTCGGTGTTCGTGATCGACCGGCTGCCCAGCCGGATGCGCGACTTCAATGGCGATGGCCAGGAGATCCCGCTGCCGGTCGAGGTCGGCGCCGAGCTGCCGCTGGTGGTGAAGTTCCCCCCGCAGCCGGCGCACTCGGTGCGCAACGAGGACGACGTACCGTTCCATGGTACCCGGATCGAGTTCAAGCAGGGCTTCCCGGGCTAGCGATCCTGGCCGGTGCGCGATGGTTGAGATCGCGTGGTCGGCTGGCATGGACGGCTGTCCCTTGGCACACTGCCTGACCGACCCACTCTGATGGCGCAGTCGGTGATTTTCCGAGGTGCCACGATGTTTCACGATGATGAATGGCGGGAATTCATCCGCGTCCTCAACCATCGGATGAGCAGCGAGAAGCGCAGCATGACCGATGACGAGATGCGGCAATGGCGCGACATGGTCGGCAAGCGCTTCCAGGGCGAGGTGCCGCAGCCGCCCGACCCCTGGGCCAAGCTGCCGTCCCATCGCGAGCACCAGTGGACGATCCAGCACCGGGTCGACAAGGAGCTGTTCTGGACCGACGGTGGGTACTGGGAGGTCTGGGGCCACCATACCCTGCACCGGCCGGAGCGGGAGCGGATCGAGCGGGAGCTGGCGCGTGTCCAGGCCGAGGAGCCGGAGTTCCCCGGCCAGCTCGTGCCGGTCGAGGTCACCTACCAGATCGGGGCGGCCGAGGGATGAGCGCCGGCACCAAGAGGGCACCGAAGAGCGGGTTCAGCAACACCTGCCTCCGCGGTTCCGACCAAGACCAGCGCCCTCATGTTTCGTCGGTATGCACGGTCACGCGCAACGCGGCCCGGGTCCGCAGTTCCACCTCGTGAGCGATCGGTCGCCATGCGGCATCCAGCAAGGAGCCGGACGGCGCGTCGGCCCCCACCGGCTCGCGCGCGGCCGCATCGTCGGTTTTGTTCGGCAGGGCCACAACATCGTCGTCGGGCATCGAAAACCTCCTGCGCCGTGCGAGGCTGCGCGTCCTGGCGCTCAGAGCCTGTTTGAGAATGGGTTGCTGAGCCAGAACGGCTGTGGTGGAAGCTCGGGATGTGGACCCGAGAGA
>NZ_JABGCL010000084.1 GCF_019800005.1 Geminicoccus harenae
CTACGCTGCCAGCAACCGCGTCAAGCGAAGGGGGGCTGAGCCTGCTGCCGTCATAGGGGATGGAAGCCACCAACCCTCTGATTATGATCTGGTAGCCGATTTATGTCAGATCCGGGCGTAGCTATGGAGTGGGATGTGGCCCCGGTTCAGCCTGACTGCGCAATCCCAGCCAGCCTGGCCGGATCAGTGCGGTGCGGCGCCACATCAGCAGTGCCAGCGTGTCCTTGAGATGGCCCAGCAGCGTGCAGCTTTCCGCATGCAGATGGGAACCGACTTCAGGGGCTAATGGACACTGACGCAAGAAGAAGATCAGGCTGAACAAGCCAATTCCGCGCCAGGATTCTTGGGACACGCCACACACTTATGGTAGTATGTCACAAAAGGATTATGAATACACAAGATATATACAAACTGTAATCTATAATATCCGGTAAGTCAAATTTACTTTACTCCTGTAGCATTTGCGATTGATCAGAAACTAAGAAATAATAGTTACATTACCTCGAATAACGCAGACAGTTAAGCAGCGTTATTTCCATCATAAATTGATCCTTTATGCAGCGTACACTTGAGTTCGTTTGGATAGTAAATGTAGCAATCAGGAGATCCGATAAATGGCGAGGAACCTACATCCAAAATCATTGATCCTCGCGTCGGTTGCAGCCACGCCGCTGATGATCTGGTCTGCAGGCGCCGGCGCGCTGGACTCCATCGAAGCACTAGGCAAGAATATTTTCTTTGACGAGAAGCTTTCCATACCTGCCAACAAGCAGGGCTGCGCGTCCTGCCATGATCCGACTAGGGGCTGGATCCTGCCCGATTCCCGCATCAACGCCACCACGGTGGTGGCACCGGGCGCCAAGCCGCACGCGCTGGGCAGCATCAAGCCGCCCCCGAACGCCTATGCGAGCTTCAGCCCACCGTTCCGCCCAGGCAATTTCGGGCCATTCGTACCGCCCTGGGAAGGCGGCAACTTCTGGGACGGCCGGGCGGAAGGCTGCGGCGCCAGGCTTGGCGCCTCCTGCCCGACGACGCCTGAAGGTGCCGTCAGCGAGACAATCCGGCTGTCGGACCTGCCCTCCGGCGTGCAGGCCGCCTATGGCAAATATCTCGGTCCGACCGCCGACCAGGCCCTGAACCCCTTCCCGAACGACGTCGAGCAGAACATCCGGGAAAAGAATGTCTGTCAGCAGGTCAAGACGGCCAAGTACAAGGACTTGTACCGGCAGGCCTATGGCGGGAACATCGACTGCAGCCCGAACCCAAAGAACAACCCCGCCTACCGGACCAGTTTCAAGCTGCTCGCCGTGGCGCTTGCGGCTTGGCAAGCGTCCAGCGACGTAAACTCGTTCAGTTCCAAGCGCGATAAGGCGCTCGCAGCCGATCCTGAGCGCAAGTTCCCCCTGGTCGGCTTCTCCGTCCAGGAGAACCTGGGCCACGACCTGTTCTACGGCATCACCTCCACCTTGAATCCTACGGGGAAGCGCGCGAACTGCAATGTGTGCCACAATGGGGTGCCGCAGGGGCAGCCGGCTGATCCTACTGGCGAGGCGGCCAAGCAGCTCTACACCGACAACCGCTTCCACAATATCGGCGTGCCATTCAACCGGGAGATCCCCGGGGTCGCGAAAGGGATCAAGGTCGGCCTCAGGGCCCACGTGGAGAGTGTTCCGCCGGGCAGCTTCCGCACGTCGACGCTGCGCAACGTCACCAAGGGCCTGAACGGCGGCTTCGTAAAGGCCTACACCCACAATGGCTGGTTCAAGAGCCTGGCGAGCCTCGTCCACTTCTACAACACGCGTGACGTCCTGCCGCGCTGCAAGGAAGACCTGGGCATCACCGATGCGACGGAAAAGGAAGCGCTGCAGAAGAACTGCTGGCCCGCACCCGAATTCGATAATCCTGCCGTGGGCGTGGTCGGCGACCTCGGGCTGACGGATGCGCAGGAAGCGGCGATTGTGGCTTACATCAAAACACTCGCCGACGAGCATACGCCTTCCAAACCCTAGGTCGTATTCTCAGGCCTGTAGCCACCGCATGATGGCGTCGATGGGGAGCATGGCGAGGTAGTTGGCGACCCTCCTCTCATACCGTGAGTCGTTGCGCCGACGCTGCTTGAGGCAGCCGACCAGGCGCTCGACCTGGTTGCGCTGAGCACAGGCTTGCCAGTCGATCAGGGCGCAAGGGCGCTGGCCCTTGGGCTGTGGGATAACGGAGCCGATGCCGCGTCGGCGCAGGTCGTGGCGCACCGGTCGGTTGCTGTAGCTGCGGTCGGCTGCCAGCCGGAGCGGGCGCTGGCGCGGCCAGCCTGGTCCGGACCGGTGGACTCGCCAGCCATCCAGCAGATGCGGCAGGGCTTGGTAGTCGGCGGCCTCGCCGCCGGTCAGGTAGAAGACGAGCGGTCGGCCGTTGCCGTCACAGCGGACATGGATCTTGGTGGAGAACCCGCCCCGGCTCCGGCCGAGCGCCCGTACTGAGAGAGGTGCAAACAGGCCCCAATTTAACCTTCTGGTGACGCTGCTTGAAAGAGACGCGGCCGTGGGAGCCAGGAACCCCACCTATCACTTGGACTTTGTGTTGAAGTCCGCCGTTACGGGCGGGCCGAGGATGCAAGAAGTCTCACCGACAAAGGAGGAAGATCATGGACAAGGATCGGGTCGAGGGTGCGGCGAAGAAGGTGAAGGGTTCCGTCAAGGAAGCCGTCGGCAAGGTGACCGGCGATGCCAAGACGGAAGCTGAGGGCAATGCCGAAAAGAACGAGGGCAGGATCCAGAACGCCGTGGGTGGCATGAAAGACAGCGTGCGCGAGGCGGTCGGCAAGAAATGACCTGGAGCGCTGCACTGCTGCCCTCACCGGCGGTGCAGCGGCTTTACTCCTTAGGGATCATCGTGCTCTTCGATAGCAATGGCAGTCTTGGACATGGTGTTGCGCTCCGTCATGGCTGAGCGCCGTTTGAGGATGATAGAAATATTTTGGAACGTTGAAGATGTCAGACATTCCACCAGAACTTGAAGCTGCTGTACTTCAAACCCTTCTTGCTGAGGGATACACGTACACCATCGTCCCGACCTATGGGGGCATCGAGGTCCGGATCTGCCGCCAACAGCCGGAACCTGATCATCCTGAGAAGACGTCGCGCATCGCAGCATTCATCTTCTTTGATGAGCAGCTTGAGGATTACGTCGCGGGTCTCGGCTCCGGGGTACAGCTCGTGCAGCAGCGGCTGCGGGATTTCATGCAGACCCGGCTCGCCACGTTTCATTGGCCGAGTGAGCATTCGCCTGATGAGCGTCCCGACGAGGAACATATCGACATTCCTGCTGGCGTGCTCGACGTCCGGTCGTAGGCAAAGCCTCAGCCTAGATCCTGGCTTCCCTCCACGGGCAATGGACAAGCATGTGAATGGGCGGGGTCAGGCTGCTGCTCGCCGCGCTGCTTTCTGACGCTCGGCCACCTCCAGCACCAGCTTGGCTGCCGCCATGGCACCACCACCGCTGGTGACAAGGTCATGCGCAAGGCTCGTCATGGCAGAACGTGCGGGACTATCTGACAGCGCTTCCCGGAATAGTGTAGCCACCGCCTCAGCCGTGACCGCTTCGATCTCCAGCATTTCGCCAGCTCCTTCCCGTGCAAGGCTCTGGGCCAGCAGGGTGGCCTCCTGGATCGTGCCTGGAATGAGCAGCGAAGGTGTCCGCAGTGCCGCTGCCTCATGCATGGTGCTGGTGCCTTCGGCGATGACGATGCTGGCGGCGCGCGTGTAGCGCAACGCCTCTTGCGGCGTGGTGACACCCTCGACATGCACCCAATCCGGCAGCGCACTCGGCACCCCCCCTCGATCCCCTTCAGCTCGTCACGGTCCTTGACGGCAATCAGCTGTAACTCGAGATCAGGATGGGTCGTTGTGCGCAGCTGTGCGACGGCAGCAAAGACCGACGCGAGAACTAGGTGTCCGAACGTGCGGCCAAAGGGGAAGCCGCGGGGCGCGTACAGGATGAAGTCTCGATCAGCCGGCCGGCCAAGCTGAACTCGACAGGATGCGCGATCCGGGACGTCGGACGTATGGAGAAATGGTCCGGTCTGGACGATCTTCTGCGTGAATGGCGCAAGCTCGGCTGGCATGCCCATGAGCGGCGCATAGGGCCAGATGAGCGCCTCCATCTGCGCCATGTACGGCCAGTCCATGAAGAGCTCGTCGCCGACAGGATGCATGAGGATAGAGACCCACGCGGCCTGCGGCACCACCTGGCGCAGGGGTAGAAGGTAGCGTGCCACGTCGTCGACGATTACGTCGGCGTCGCCAAAACAGGCCCGGACGATCCCATCCCGGCTTTCGCGCGTGCGCGGTGCCAGGAGGCGAGGCCGAAAGCCCATGCCCATGGTAGCGTCGATGTTGAACGGCCGAAGCCGGTCAACATCGAGCACCAGCTCCACCCGGACCGTCGGATCCAGCTGCCACAGGGCTTGTGCCAGGGACGCACAGCGAGAGATGTGACCAATACCGCCGGAGCAGGAAGGCGCCATAACAACGGTGGTCGAATGTACTCGGGATAAGTTCAAGGCTGAGCGCTCCAGATGAGGCAGCATATCCAGAGACAGTCGGATCGTGCTCAGACTGTTACAGCAGCGGGCAGTGGGCTCGGCAAGCGGCTGCAGGAGCGTTGAACGCATAGAAACGAGATCGTTATGTTGGGAAGCGAGCGATGCTGCAGCCCTGATGGCGGCATCGCCAACCTACCCAGCTAGGCACGCAATGCCACCATGGCTGGCTAAGCAATAGCCTTTGCCGGCCTGCCCCTCTGCGTTGGCTGCTTCATCAGCAGCGACAAGGGCATCCAAGAAGTGAATACGAGATGAATAGGCTAGCGATTCACTTCTCAGTCGATCTCCCAGGCGTTGATGCCAAGATCAGGCCGCCTGCGGAACACGGGGAAGTCCAGCAAGAGGCGGCCTTCTCCGCGCACCACTCCTTTAGAGCGCATTCGAATGGCAGTCTTCAGCATCGCGCATGCATCAGGAGCCGCGGTGCTGGTTGGCGGTGTCCAGATGCCATGGCGTACCTCCCGCCATCCCATATTTCGGAGCAGGATGACCAGATCGTCGCAAGACATTGGATAGCAATAAATATTTTCTGCTTCAAATAGAACATCAACCATCATCCATCAACTCCGGATACAATACTTATCACATTGATAAACTGAAAGTTATGATTGAATTCCACGCCAGACACGAGCTGCCATGCTTGATAATGCTCAGAAACAGCGAAGGGTTCCTTGCCTTCATGCTCTTGCAGACAGCTGGAGAAGCGCAGACGCCGCCCTGCCGTCCCCAGGCCATTTGGAGGCAAACGGCGCAAGGACGAGTGAGGTCGGCTCTTTCTGAGGTTCTCGACTTGATGAACCTCCGCTCGTCCAGGCTGTTACAGCGCCATAGGCTGAGAGCCCGTTTGAGAATGCACTCAGTGGCTGATGCGGCGTAGCAGCAGGCTGCCCATGGCGACCTGCACGAAGGCTTCGGACACATCGAGCCTGGCCTCGTAGTCCCGCACCAGGCGGCGCCAGCGAACCATCCAGCCGA
>NZ_JABGCL010000085.1 GCF_019800005.1 Geminicoccus harenae
TGTTGTTTGACATCGTTGGTTTAGTGGAGCGCTTGGAAAGAGCGTTTTTGGAGGGATGTGCGGGCGGCGTTCTTCTGGCTGTTGGCTGGGGGGATGATCGTCTGGTGCATCTTGGTGTTCATTGGAGAACCCTTTGGGTTCCTGATGGGTACCTTGCGTAGCCTGGATGGTCAGCGATCAAGCTGAGAGTTTGATCCTGGCTCAGAACGAACGCTGGCGGCGCGCCTAACACATGCAAGTCGGACGCACTCAGCAATGGGTGAGTGGCGGACGGGTGAGTAACACGTGGGAACCTGCCCTGGGGTCTGGGATAGCTGCGGGAAACTGCAGGTAACACCGGATGTGCCCTTTGGGGGAAAGTTTACGCCCTGGGATGGGCCCGCGTCGGATTAGGTAGTTGGTGAGGTAGTGGCTCACCAAGCCTGCGATCCGTAGCCGGTCTGAGAGGATGATCGGCCACACTGGGACTGAGACACGGCCCAGACTCCTACGGGAGGCAGCAGTGGGGAATCTTGGACAATGGGGGCAACCCTGATCCAGCGACGCCGCGTGGGTGATGAAGGCCTTCGGGTCGTAAAGCCCTTTTGCCGGGGAAGATGATGACGGTACCCGGAGAAGAAGCACCGGCTAACTCTGTGCCAGCAGCCGCGGTAAGACAGAGGGTGCTAGCGTTGTTCGGAATTACTGGGCGTAAAGGGCGCGTAGGCGGCCATGTAAGTCGGGTGTGAAATCCCAAGGCTCAACCTTGGAACTGCATTCGATACTGTGTGGCTTGAGACCGGAAGAGGTGGGTGGAATACCCAGTGTAGAGGTGAAATTCGTAGATATTGGGTGGAACACCGGTGGCGAAGGCGGCTCACTGGTCCGGTTCTGACGCTGAGGCGCGAAAGCGTGGGGAGCAAACAGGATTAGATACCCTGGTAGTCCACGCCCTAAACGATGTGTGCTAGATGTCGGGGGACTTGTCTCTCGGTGTCGGAGTTAACGTTTTAAGCACACCGCCTGGGGAGTACGGCCGCAAGGTTAAAACTCAAAGGAATTGACGGGGGCCCGCACAAGCGGTGGAGCATGTGGTTTAATTCGACGCAACGCGCAGAACCTTACCAACTCTTGACATGGCCGTTAAAGCTGCAGAGATGCAGTGTCCCGCAAGGGGGCGGTTACAGGTGCTGCATGGCTGTCGTCAGCTCGTGTCGTGAGATGTTGGGTTAAGTCCCGCAACGAGCGCAACCCTTGTCCGTAGTTGCCATCAGGTTGGGCTGGGCACTCTACGGGGACTGCCGGTGACAAGCCGGAGGAAGGTGGGGATGACGTCAAGTCCTCATGGCCCTTACGAGTTGGGCTACACACGTGCTACAATGGTGGTGACAGAGGGCAGCCAGGTCGCGAGGCCGAGCAAATCCCTAAAAGCCATCTCAGTTCGGATTGCACTCTGCAACTCGGGTGCATGAAGGTGGAATCGCTAGTAATCGCGGATCAGCACGCCGCGGTGAATACGTTCCCGGGCCTTGTACACACCGCCCGTCACACCATGGGAGTTGGTTCGACCTTAAGCCGGTAAGCTAACCCGCAAGGGAGGCAGCCGTCCACGGTCGGGTCAGCGACTGGGGTGAAGTCGTAACAAGGTAGCCGTAGGGGAACCTGCGGCTGGATCACCTCCTTTCTGGACCTCCTGTCGTCAGGGTCTCGCGACCTCTGGGGGCAGGACATGGTCAGCAAGCCGGATCTTCGGGTCTGGCAAAACTTGCCTCCCTGCTGAAAAGGGACCGGGCTTGCCTGGTTCTGGCTTTCAGGGGAGCGCCGTCCGCACATCCCTCCAAAGTTTCATGGCAGCTCGGGCCCGTAGCTCAGTCGGTTAGAGCGCACCCCTGATAAGGGTGAGGTCGGCCGTTCGAATCGGCCCGGGCCCACCACTGCCCCTTTTCGGGGTGGTGGCGATGCCATGAGATGTTCTGGGATGAAGTGCTCCACGGACCGGGAACAGGTGATAAGCCTGTTCCTGCGACGATGGTTTCCCGCAAGGTGTTGGCCTTGCTGGGAATGCTGTTTGTCATCGTATGGTGTTTTCCTTGACTGTGTGACCGCCGGGCGGTCGGGCAGCTGTTCTGGTTTTCTGAACCAGGTGGCTGACTGGTTGTCCGGTTTGGGACGCACGGGATGCTCAACGTTTGTGGTGATACCTGTCGGCTCTCTCTCCATGGAGCCGGTGGGGCTCTGCATCCGAGCGAAGGGTTTGGCTGGTTGATCTTTAAGGTCAGCTCATCCGGGCCGGTCGCTGGTGTGGGGTGGTGATGAGGTAATGAAGGGCATCTGGTGAATGCCTTGGCGTCGAGAGGCGATGAAGGACGTGGCACGCTGCGATAAGTCCGGGGGAGATGCGAGCGATCGTTGATCCCGGAATTTCCGAATGGGGCAACCCACCGCTTTAAAGCGGTATCCCGTACTGAATTCATAGGTACGGGAGGCGAACCCGGGGAACTGAAACATCTAAGTACCCGGAGGAAAGGACATCAACCGAGACTCCGCTAGTAGTGGCGAGCGAACGCGGATCAGGCCAGTGGCCACATCGAACGAACCGGAACCGTCTGGAATGGCGGGCCATAGCGGGTGACAGCCCCGTACGGGTAGGGGTTCGGTGTGGTCCTCGAGTAGGGCGGGGCACGTGAAACCCTGTCTGAACATGGGGGGACCACCCTCCAAGCCTAAGTACTCCTCGACGACCGATAGTGAACCAGTACCGTGAGGGAAAGGTGAAAAGCACCCCGACAAGGGGGGTGAAACAGAACCTGAAACCGGATGCCTACAAGCAGTCGGAGCCTGACTTCGATCTTCGGATCGAAGGGCGGGTGACGGCGTACCTTTTGTATAATGGGTCAGCGAGTTATCGTTGCCAGCAAGCTTAAGCCGCAAGGTGTAGGCGTAGCGAAAGCGAGTCTGATAAGGGCGCTTGAGTTGGCGGCGGTAGACCCGAAACCGGGGTGATCTAGCCATGGGCAGGTTGAAGGTGGGGTGACACCCACTGGAGGACCGAACTCACGTCTGTTGAAAAAGACGGAGATGACCTGTGGCTAGGGGTGAAAGGCCAATCAAACCCGGAGATAGCTGGTTCTCCGCGAAAGCTATTGAGGTAGCGCGTCGTGTATGACCTTCGGGGGTAGAGCACTGGATGGGCTAGGGGGGCGCAAGCCTTACCAAACCTAACCAAACTCCGAATACCGAAGTGTTCGAGCACGGCAGACAGGCGGCGGGTGCTAAGGTCCGTCGCCAAGAGGGAAACAGCCCAGATCGCCGGCTAAGGTCCCCAAGTCATGGCTAAGTGGTAAAGGATGTGGGAAGTCCATAACAACCAGGAGGTTGGCTTAGAAGCAGCCATCCTTTAAAGAAAGCGTAACAGCTCACTGGTCTAATAGACGTCCTGCGCCGAAAATGTAACGGGGCTCAAGCCATGCACCGAAGCCGCGGGCTCAAGTCTTCGACTTGAGCGGTAGCGGAGCGTTCCCTAGGCCTGTGAAGGTATCCCGTGAGGGGTGCTGGAGGTATGGGAAGTGCGAATGCTGACATGAGTAGCGACAAGGAGTGTGAGAGACACTCCCGCCGAAAGTCCAAGGGTTCCTGCGCAAGGCTAATCCGCGCAGGGTGAGCCGGCCCCTAAGGCGAGGCCGAAAGGCGTAGTCGATGGGAATTCAGGTGAACATTCCTGAGCCTGTGGGTAGTGACGGCGGCCGTAAGTTGTCTGACCTTATCGGATTGGTCAGGCCGCGAAGGACGTCCAGGAAACAGCTCCCACGTATAGACCGTACCCGAAACCGACACAGGTGGACTGGTTGAGCATACCGAGGCGTTTGAGAGAACGGTATCGAAGGAACTCGGCAAATTGCCCTCGTAACTTCGGGAGAAGAGGGCCCCGTTGGCAGGCAACTGTCGGCGGGGGGCACAAGCCAGGGGGTGGCGACTGTTTACTAAAAACACAGGGCTCTGCGAACTCGAAAGAGGACGTATAGGGTCTGACGCCTGCCCGGTGCCGGAAGGTCAAGAGGAGGGGTGCAAGCTCCGAATCGAAGCCCCGGTAAACGGCGGCCGTAACTATAACGGTCCTAAGGTAGCGAAATTCCTTGTCGGGTAAGTTCCGACCTGCACGAATGGCGTAACGACTTCCCCACTGTCTCCGATACCGGCTCAGCGAAATTGAATTCCCCGTGAAGATGCGGGGTACCCGCGGTCAGACGGAAAGACCCCGTGCACCTTTACTGCAGCTTTGCGCTGGCATTAGGCGGAACATGTGTAGGATAGGTGGGAGCCTATGAAGCTCTGGCGCCAGCCAGGGTGGAGGCGTCCTTGAAATACCACCCTTGGTTCGCTTGATGTCTAACCTTGGCCCGTGATCCGGGTCGGGGACACCGCATGGTGGGCAGTTTGACTGGGGCGGTCGCCTCCCAAAGTGTAACGGAGGCGCGCGAAGGTAGGCTCAGGCTGGTCGGAAACCAGCCGTTGCGTGCAAGGGCACAAGCCTGCTTGACTGCAAGAGCGACGGCTCGAGCAGAGACGAAAGTCGGCCCTAGTGATCCGGTGGTCCCGCGTGGAAGGGCCATCGCTCAACGGATAAAAGGTACGCCGGGGATAACAGGCTGATCACTCCCAAGAGTCCCCATCGACGGAGTGGTTTGGCACCTCGATGTCGGCTCATCACATCCTGGGGCTGAAGCAGGTCCCAAGGGTTCGGCTGTTCGCCGATTAAAGTGGTACGTGAGCTGGGTTTAGAACGTCGTGAGACAGTTCGGTCCCTATCTGCCGTGGGTGTTGGAGACGTGAAAGGATCCGTCCTTAGTACGAGAGGACCGGGATGGACAGACCTCTGGTGGGCCGGTCGTGGCGCCAGCCGCGCAGCCGGGTAGCTAAGTCTGGACGGGATAACCGCTGAAAGCATCTAAGCGGGAAACCCACCTTGAAACGACGTCTCCCTATCAGGGCCGTGGCAGACCACCACGTCGATAGGCCGGAAGTGGAAGTGCAGCAATGCATGCAGCTGACCGGTACTAATCGCCCGACCGGCCTCATCATCCCCCACCCCAGCGATCGGCCCGGCACCTCCAAGCCAGGCCAGAGCATCCCAACGTCCCAAAACACACAGTCACCGTCCAAGCTTTCCAAAGAAGCTTCCTGGGCTCATGCAGGCCGAACGGCCGGTAGACCAGGAAGCGCGCGCCCAAAGGCGCGCTCAAAGGAAAGCCAAGCGACGTCCTGCCGACCCGGTGGTCACAGCGCGGGTGTCCCACCCGATCCCATCCCGAACTCGGCCGTGAAACCCCGCAGCGCCCATGATACTGTGTCTCAAGACACGGGAAAGTCGGTCGCCGCCGGGTCAGCAGGACGCCGCCCACCAAGGCACCAGGAAAACACCAGCACCCAACACAAGACGCGGGGTGGAGCAGCCCGGTAGCTCGTCAGGCTCATAACCTGAAGGTCAGAGGTTCAAATCCTCTCCCCGCATCCAAAATACGCAACCAAGACATGCACAAGGCCTCGCTGGAAAACAGCGGGGCCGATCGGCGTT
>NZ_JABGCL010000086.1 GCF_019800005.1 Geminicoccus harenae
CCTGGCCCATAGCGCATCCCTTGCCGCATGGTGATCCATTGTACCACCACATTGCGGGATCAAACACCTAAACCTGAAATGCTCTAATGCTTCGAGCACCGGGCACGTCCGGCGTCATGTCCTGAACATGCGCCGCCTCTGCTTAAGAGCAGGTTAACGCTTCAGTTAATCTCATGGATGCGGCTGCGAGGATGTTTCCTGGCGCTCTCTGTGAGACCTATCCGCCACAACGAAGAAGATCGGCTGTGATGGCTGCCGGGATCACGATGGCCGGGGATCGGGGCGTGATGCGCGCCTCATGCTGCAGGCCGAGAAGCACAGCTGTGCGATCTCTGGATGGCCCATCCGTTTGTGTCTCGGCTCAGGCGCCTAGTCAGGAAGTCGATCATGCCGCTACGGCTGCTGCTGCCGATGCGTGGCCGAGCCGTACTCTGTACTGTGCCGTGGACGTTCATCGGGTTTGCCGCAACTGCCGGCCGAGCAGGCCGCTCTGCAGCCCATGCAGGACGTGTTTCGGATTTTCTTGCTAATGCCGCTCCGAAACCGAGCCGAAGATAATTCGCGATAGTTCGGTCTTGTTCTTGATCTGCAGCTTGCCGAACACAGTGCGGATATAGTGTCGGACAGTATTGGGCGTGATGCCTATTTCCTGGGCGATCGTCTTGTAGGTCTTCCCGAAGGCGTAGTGCTCGGCGACGGCCAGTTCCCGTGGGGAAAGTTCGGAAACCGGTCGGCGCTCGGATACGCGCACGAGGAAGAGGCCGGAGACGTCGCGGAAGACGGCGCGGATCTTCCTGCCGCGGAAATGGCGGCCGTGGCGCAGATGGGCCAGCAGGTAGTCCGGCAGCATCGGGCCGCGCCAGCGCTGCCATTCGATGGCCATGAAGCGGGCGAAGAACTCGTCGGCGGAGAGGATGAGGCCCGAGCGGTCGCAGATCGCGTTCGCGGCCAGCTGTTCATCGGTGAGGGCATCCAGGAGTGCCGATTCCAGATGCTTGCGCCAGCTCAGATGCAGGGCGTGCATCAGGTGCGGCATGACCATCTGCTTGAGCTTGCGCTGGGCCTCGGTGAACGGGGTGGCGGTGCGATAGACGGCGAGAAAGGCATGGAGCCCCAGGGACGGCTCCAGCGTGTGCGTGCACAGGACATGCCGGATGCCGTGGTTCGCCAGCATCGCCTGCAAGGCCGGGTAGTGGCAGAGTTCCCGTTCGTTGAACATCACCGTCGAGAACGGGTGCAGGGCCGCCTGATTCGCGACCGGATCCTCGGCTTTTATCTTCTCCCAGTCCTCGTGATAGGTGGCCGGCAGCCGGAACTTGATCTCGGTATGGAGATTGAGGCCCGACACCAGGCCCCACCAGGCGCAGTCGAACGGAACTGCCCGGGCCAGCAGCGCCAGGGCACGCTCCTGGAAGCCGGTGAACTCGACCTGATGGGGCAGCCTGTGGATGGCCAGCAGCAGCCCGCCCACCGCATCCAGATCGTGCAGGGGATTACCGTCCATTTGCAGGGGTTCAGACAGCGGTTCCCTCATGGGCGCGGGGCTATAGCATCCGTGCCGCCATGCCAACAGGGAGGGGTGCAATGAGCAGGACGGGCTACGTCTTCCGCGAGGAATACATGTGGCACAATACCGGTCTGGCGGCGAACTACATGGCGCCGGGCGGTCATGTGCAGCCGGACATCGTGCATGCCGAGAGCTCGGACAGCAAGCGGCGCATCGACGGGCTCCTGTCGGTGTCCGGCATCAAGAAGCACCTGCGCGTCATCGACGATTTCGAGCCGCTGAACGACGACCAGATCGCGCTGTTCCACACGCGGGACTATATGCGGCGGATCAAGGAGATGAGCGACAATGGCGGCGGCGATGCCGGCGAGCTCACGCCGTTCGGGCCCGGCGGCTACGAGATCGCAGCGTTGTCGGCGGCGGGCCCCCTGGTGGCGGGGCGCGCCATCCTGAAGGGCGAGATCGACACCGCCTATGTCCTCAACCGGCCGCCCGGCCACCACGCCGAAGCCGATATCGGCCGCGGCTTCTGCATCTTCGCCAATGCCGTGCTCGCCGCGATGAACCTGCGCAAGGAATTCGGCGACATGAAGATCGCCATGCTGGACTGGGACGTCCATCACGGCAATGGCGCGCAGAAGGCGTTCTATCGCGACCCCACCACGCTGGTGATGTCGATCCACCAGTACAAGAACTATCCGCAGGATTCCGGGTTCGTCGAGGAAGCCGGCGAAGGCGACGGCTATGGCTACAACATCAACATGCCGCTGCCGCCGGGCTCGGGCCATGGGGCCTATCTGCATTGCATCGACACGGTGGTGACGCCGGCGATCGAGGCCTTCAAGCCGGACTTCATCTTCATCCTGTCCGGCTTCGATGCCGGTGCGGTCGATCCGCTCGGGCGCAACATGGCCCATAGCGGCACCTATCGCGAGATGACCCTCAGGATGAAGGCGCTGGCGGACCGGTTCTGCCAGGGCAAGCTGCTGATCATGCACGAGGGCGGCTACTCGCCGGCCTATACGCCGTTCTGCGGGATCGCGGTCGTCGAGGCCCTGACCCAGGTCAATACCGGCGTGGAGGACCCGTTCTTCAAGATCCTGAGCGGCTATGGGATGCAGGAACTCCAGCCCCATCAGGCGGAGATGATCGCCCAGTCGGCGGCTCTGGTGAAGCACATCAAGTAAACAATCAAGATACAGAGTCCGACAGGGAGGAATTCTGGAATGCGCGACAGATCAGCTGTCGAACGGTGGATCCTGATAATCAATCTGATCATCATGCTGTTCCCCCCGATCCATCTGTTCTTTGCCGGCGGCTCCATGACAATGGCGCTCGCCTATGTCTTCGGCAGCGGCCTGCTGCTGGTGAGCTCCATGGTGCTGCTGCGCTCGATCGGCGACAACCGGGGGGAAGAGTAGGATGAATTTCGTCATCGGCTACGGCATGATCCTGCTGTTCTTCATCGTCGTCATCTACGTCATGGAGCGTAATCACCGGGCAACCGACAATTTCGAGGAGTTCTCGGTCGCCGGGCGCTCGTTCGGTTCATGGTTTCAGACCATGGCCTTCCTGAACACCTGGCTGCCCGGCACCATCTTCATCGCGTTTGCCGGGCTGGCGGCCTCAGCGGGCGTGATCGGCTACTACGTCATCTCCTATTCGCTGCTCGCCGTCCTGTTCATGTATTATCTGGCCGACCGGGTGTTCGACTGGGGCAAGCGCCACAACCTCAAGACCCAGTCCGATTTCGTCGGCATGCGGTACAATTCCGATGCCGTGCGGGTGACGGCCGCGATCATCGGCGTCGTGTCGATGTTCCCGTGGATCGTCCTCGGCCTGCAGTCCCTGGGCCTGGTGTTCTCCTACCTGTCCTTCGGCCTCGTCTCGCCGGAGCAGGCCGTGTTCGTGAGCATCGCGGTGCTGGCGATCCGGCAGTACTGGACGGTGCGCCTGGGCATGCGCGGGATCGTCATCTCCGACATGGTCCAGGGCATCATCGCCTATGGGGTGGGCGGCCTGCTGTCGATCGGCTTCATCGTCATGCTCCTGCGCTCGGATCATGGCTTCGACAAGCTGTCCGAGAGCTTCGCGACCCTGCCGTCGTTCGGCAGTGACCTGGGCCCGCTCTACTACTTCTCGATCGTCCTCACCGGTGCGCTCGGCTCATGGTGCTGGCCCGACATCTTCGTGCGCCTGTTCACCGCCAAGAGCGCGCAGACGGTGAGGAACTCCGCCTTCAAGGCCGCCCCGCTGATGTTCCTGTTCCTGGCGCTGATGCTGACGGCAGCGATGCTCGCCAGCTCCATGCCCGAGGTCGCCGCAGCGCCGGACAATGTCTGGTTCCTGCTGGCGAGCCATGGCGGCCCGGTCATCCTGTCCATCGCGGGCATCTGCGTGCTCGCGGCGACGATGGGCAACATCAACGCGCTGACGCAGGCGACCGGCGTGCATGCCGCGCAGGACATCTTCCACGTGAAGGGCGGGACCGACCGGCAGATCACCCGCACGGCCCGCATCATCGTCGGGATCACCACCATTCTCGCCATCATCGGCGCGATCATGACGGTGAACACCACGGCCGGCCTCCTGACGCTGGCGCTCGCCGCCTATCAGGGCATCGTGCAACTCGCACCGTCGCTCTATCTGGGCCTGCTCTGGAAGAGGCCGACCGCACCCGCCGCCGTGCTCGGCATGATCGTGGGCTTCGTGGTCGCGGTGGTCCTGCAGTTCCTCTACCCGGTCTCGATCCCGGCGCTCGGCGGCCTGACCTCGGGCGTCGTCGGGCTGATCTGCAACACGGCGATCCTGGTCGGCGTGACGATGCTCACCCCGGCAAAGAGCATCGAGACGCAGCGCGTCTCGGCGCTATTCGCCTGAAGCCTGGATCGGCTGCCAGCACACCGGTTCGCGCCAGGGGAGTGCATGTCATGAGACTTGATGAATATGCTCGTCATGATGCCGTGTCCCTGGCCGAACTGGTGGCGCGGCGCGAGGTCACTGCGGCGGAGCTGCTGGAGCTTGCCCTGGCGGCGACCGAGGCGGTGAATGCCGACATCAGAAAGGTCTACACATGCGGCTTTTTCGAGGCATTGCTGTCCCAGAGGACAAGGTCGAGCAAGTTATCACGACCATCAAAGTCCAAGGTTTGGTTCGAGGCATGGGCAAGAACTGGCAAATGGAGTTCCGGCATCCCGGCGATCTGGATGCTCTATTTGCCAAGACTGATCTTTCGCTTGTGGACACTCGGCCGGACGGCGTGCAAGTCGATTTCGGCGTATGTGCATGCGGCGAGGAAATGGGAGCCGCCTATTATGCATGGCAGCACAACCGCACGGTTGAGAACACCACGCCGATAATCATAGAGTTCGACGCGCCAGACGATGCCGTATCCATTGATGGGAGCGATTTTCTGTACACTGTCTTTTCACTTGGACAGCCAGAGCTTGCGCGACCCGTATTGAAGCACGTGTTCGGTAACCGCATCCTGCGCTACGCCGATCGGGCATGGCTCTCGAAAGAGTAGAATATTGCGCTATGTGACTTGGCCCGTCACGATCCACAAGCCGTCAGAGCACATCACGCTAATACGGTTGTACTTGGCGGACGGTATGGGACTGTTTTCAGGAATGCCTTCATCGTCCGCCTGCCAATTGGAGCCACATCAATCATTCGCGTTTGGTCACCGACTGAGCGTCCGGTCTTGCCTCGTCCGGAAATCATGTTCGACAGCCTCCTCGTAGATTCATATAGGCGAAGAGGGTGATACTGAGTCGCATTATAGCGACATTCTGCGATGGAAGGCCGGCTAGAAACTCTGACAGCCGAGGAGCATTAGGTGATTGATGCTAGGTGTACGGTCCCGGGATGTGGTGTGACGGGTCGAGCCTGAACCGATCGGGCTCTTTGGCCCAGGTCT
>NZ_JABGCL010000087.1 GCF_019800005.1 Geminicoccus harenae
GCGCTTTGCCACCCGCTACGACCGGCGCACCATTCACTTCTCCGGCTTCGCCCACCTCGCCGCCGCCATGACCTGGCTACGCTGAATGTCGATCCGACCTAGGCGCTGCGTCCGAGAAAGCTACCGATCGCCGCTGCCACCTCGTCCGGATGCTCCTCGTGCGGTGCCAGGGCGCCCGGCACCATGGTCGTGGTGACCCGCCCGGTCGCGGCCAGGGCATCCATCTCGGCCGCCGAACGTCGGGGCGCTTGGGCTGGCCGCAGCATCAGGACGGGCGGCAGGGAGCCGGTGAACAGGTCGAGAAAGGCCTCGCGGGAAGCTGCCGGATCGAGGCCGCCGGTGACGAAGGCGGCGGTGCCGAACCGGGCGTCCGGCTGCCCGGCGACGTGCAGCTTTTCGGCCACCAGGGCATCGGTGACCCTGGCCGGGTCGGCATAGACATGGGCGCGCATCATCCGGCCGATCATCCGCCGGTTGACGTTCAGGCGATAAAGGGTCGGGCCCAGGACGGGCAGCTCGATCGCCCGGCGGATCCGGGCGAACAGGGGACGCCGCGCCTCGCCCAGCACGGTCGGCAGCGGCCCGCGCCAGGTGGGGGCGATCAGCACGAGCCGCTCGAACCGCTCGGGCCGGCGCCGGGCGGCATGGACCAGATAGGTCGCGGCATGGCCGGCGGCGATGCCGACCGCCGGCGGGACGACGCTGGTGCCGATCAGCTCGTCCAGGAAGTCACGCAGCGCGTCGGGCGTGAGCGATGGCCGGCCGCGCGGCCGGTCGCCGAAGCCCGGCCAGTCGGCCGTGGTGCAGTGCAGCCAGGGTTCCAGCCGTGCCGCCAGCGGCGCCATTTCGGCGGCGGCCGAGATCGACGACAAGGCCGGCAGGAGGAGTGCAGTGCGGGCAACCGCATGGCTGCCGCCAGCACCGGCTTCCCCGGCTCCGGCGAAGGTCGATCCGCTCGCTTCCCCTCGAGGCATGGCCCCCTTCTCCCCAATGCAGGCCAGCCCATGGGATGCCGGCCCGCCGCCCCTACAGAAATCGCGTGATCGGCCAGCGCCGGCCACAGTCACAGGCGAGCAAATAGCTAGGTACTCAACCCAGCGGTGACCAGTACCGCTGCAGGATAAACGCCCGGCGACCGGTCTGCACGCGGTCATCGACGCGCTTCTACCGCGCTTCGACGGGTGATTGCGCAATCATGACGACTCGGTCATTAACCACGTCTCATGCCGGGCTGTACAAGCTGCGGCAGTTCATGTACATTCCGTTGAGTATCTATTTATAATTTATTAATTCGCACCATAGTATGTCGTTTCCGTTTATGGGTAAACAAGACATGCCTTTTCGCCCTGAAAAGAGCAACTGGTTTCGCATCTACCTTGCTTTGGTCGTACTGAATATTGTTGTTATCGGTGGCGGAGTGTACTTGAGCCGTTCGATCAAGTACAATTACAGCCAGTCGGTCGAGGCCAATCATCGCTGGGTGGATCGGCTGTCGCGCTATGCCGAGCTGACGCGGCTCGCGGGCTCGGTCAACGCACCGGGTAACGACGTGTTCGATTCGGGCAGCATCGACACCGAGATCGCGTTGCGCGACAGCGCGCTGGCCGCGTTCTCCATGGGCATGGAGGAGGCGCGGGCGGAGCTCACCGCCAATGTCGGCCCGGCCGAGGCCGGGCCGCTGACCGCCTGGCTCGACATCAGCCTGGTCGTGATGGACCAGATGATCGCGCAGTCGAACCTGATCTTCGAGAACCTGCGCCGCGGCGACACGCGCGAGGCCGCGGCGCAGATGGCGGCCATGGACCGTCAATATGCCCAGCTCGCCGGCAGTATGGCAGCACTCAGCCGCCAGGTCGGCCGGCTGCAGACCCAGGAGTTCGAGGAGCAGATCGAGGCGATCCAGCAGCTCGAGCGGATCGAATTGCTGGTTGGCGGCCTCCTGCTGCTCATGGTCACCGGCATGACGTTCTACGGCTACAAGATCGTGCGCAAGCTCTATGCCGACGAGGTGCGGCTGGCGCGCTACTCGGCGAGCCTGGCCACGGCGCGGGATGCGGCCAATGCGTCCAACAAGGCCAAGTCCGACTTCCTGGCCTTCATGAGCCACGAGATCCGCACCCCGCTGACCACCGTGCTCGGCATGGCCGACCTGATCGCGGCCGGCGACCTGCCGGAGGAGAGCCGCCAGCACGCCCAGGCGATCCAGAGTTCCGGCCGCCATCTGCTGGAGATCGTCAACGACGTGCTCGACCTGTCGCGGATCGAGGCGGACGCGCTGGCCCTGGACCGCACCGACTTCCAGCTGGGCGCGGTGCTGGAGCATGTCGAGTGGCTGATGGCCCCGGCGGCGGACCAGCGCGGCATCAGCCTCGACTTCGACGTCCGGGTCGATCGCGGCACGGTGCTGCGGGGCGATCCGACCCGGCTGCGCCAGATCCTCCTGAACCTGGTCGGCAACGCGGTGAAGTTCACCTCCGAGGGCGGCGTCCTGGTCGAGGTGACGGGGAGCCCCGCCGGTGACGGGCTGCGCCTGCAGGTCGCGGTGGTGGACACCGGCATCGGCATCTCCGAGGAGTGCCAGGCCAACCTGTTCCAGCCCTTCCGCCAGGCCGGGCAGGAAACCGCCCGCCTCTACGGCGGCACGGGCCTGGGGCTCGCGATCTGCCGCCGGCTCACCGAAGCGATGGGCGGCAGCATCGGGCTGGTCAGCAAGCTCGGCCAGGGCAGCCGGTTCTGGTTCGAGATCCCGTTCGAGCTGGGCGACCAGAACGCCGTGCGCGAGGAGCTCGCCATCGGCCCGGCCCCCACGCCCGGTACGCCGCTGCGGATCCTGATCGTCGACGACGCCGTGCTGAACCGCCAGCTCCTGGCGGGGGTGCTCGCCCGGCACGGCCATCTCGTGGCGGAGGCGGTGGACGGCGCGCAGGCGGTCGAGCTCGCCCGCAGCCAGCCGTTCGACGTGATCCTGATGGACGTGCAGATGCCGGTGCTGGACGGCATCGCTGCCACCGGCCTCCTGCGCCGGCTGCCGCCGCCCGCCCGCGACATCCCGGTGATCGGCCTGTCGGCCGGGATGCACGAGGAGGAGCGCCGCCGCTGCTTTGCCGGCGGCATGCAGCGCTGCCTGTCCAAGCCGTTCGTCTGGAACGAGCTGTTCACCGCGATCGCGCAGGTCACCGCCACGATCGAGCCTTCGCCGGCACGCTTGCCGGACGCGACGAGCCGGCCGCTGTTCGACCGGTTCGCCATCGGCCTGGCGGCGGACGTCCAGGCCGCGGGGATGATGCAGCAGGTGATCGAGGATGCCGAGCGCAGCTGCGGCCGGCTGCGCGCCGTCCCGCTCGGCCCGGAGGAGGTGCGGCAGGAGGCGCACAAGCTGAAGGGCATTTCCGGCCTGTTCGGCCTGCCCCGCATCCAGCGCGCGGCCGAGCGCCTGCAGGCGGCGGCCGAGGCCGGCCAGGATGTGTCCGACATGATCGACGGCCTGGAGGCGGCGATCGCGGCGACCCGGGAGGAGCTGCAGGGCTCGGGCCTGATCGGCGTCACCCCGCCACCGCCCGGCGCCGACCATGATCCGGACGAGCGGCCCCAGCCGCTGGTCCCTGCCGGCGAGGGCCAACACTATGTATCCGGGTAGCGCTGCCCGTCGACCGCCCGGCGCCCATGCCGGTCATTGTGCCATGATGTCGATGCTGGCCGCTCCATCGCCTTCGGCAGTGGCCGGGACGGTTGCCCGGCCCGCCCATGCGGATGCCAGACCTGCCAGAGAGATGAGCCTCACGTGGAACAGCATACCGACCTTCACCCTCCGCCGCGGCCGGGCACGGCCATGACCACGCGAATTGTGTTGGCCGACGATCACCCGGTGGTCCTCCAGGGCGTGAACTGGCTGCTCGAGCGCGAGGGGGACCTGGAGGTGGTCGCGCGCTGCCAGAGCGGCGAGGAAGCCCTGGCGGCGGTGCGCGAGCATCGTCCCGACCTCCTGGTGCTGGACCTCAACATGCCGGGCCTGAGCGGCATGGACGTGCTGCGCGGCATCGCCGAGGAGCGGCTGGGCCTGCGCGTGGTGCTGCTGACCGCGGACCTGCGCGACGACGACCTGTTCGAGGCGGTGCGGCTGGGCGTGCGCGGGGTGATCCTCAAGGACATGGCGCCGGAGCTGCTGGTGCGCTGCATCCGTACCGTCCATGCCGGCGGGCAGTGGCTGGAGCAGCACCTGACCGGCTGGACGCTCGACCGCCTGCTCGCCCGGGAATCCGCCAAGCAGCAGGCGACCAAGACGCTGACCCAGCGCGAGATCGAGCTGGTGCGCTTGGTTGCCGAAGGGCTGCGCAACAAGGAGATCGCGTTCCGGCTCGGCATCACCGAGGGCACGGTCAAGATCCACCTGCACCGGATCTACGAGAAGCTTCAGGTGACCAGCCGGATCGAGCTCGCCAACTATATCCGCCGTCAGCTCGGCTGATCCTCCGGCCGGTCCGGCTCCGTCCCGGCTCCGAACAGAAGCTGGCAGAACCGGGCGCGCACCTCGCGCTGGCGGCTGCCAGGCGCCACGGGCTGGACCAGCAGCACCTCCGCCCCATAGCGGACTACCGTGTCCAGCCGGTCGATCTCCGTAAAGCGCAGCTGGCCGGAGATCCGCTCGCCCGGCCGGAGCAGCGCCCCCGTCACGAACCACACCTCCTCGCGGCTGACCCGCCGGGTCCAGCCGCGGGTCCAGCCCCGGCCGGTGGCGAAGCTGATCGGCAGCTCGACCGCATAGCTGGCGGAGCTGATCTGGAGCTTGTCCAGGCGGGTGCGGAGCATGTTCATGACAGTCCGGTAAGGCAATAAGTCGAACCGCACAATTCATCGGTCGTTATGTGCGTGCGTATAACTTTCGTCAGAAACGAAACGGATCATTCATCAATGGCTGCTAAGGTATCCGGGTAAGCATAAAGCCGGATGCCGATCGCGCCACTCTATCGTTCGTTATACGATGACCTCTCACCACCCCGGCCGGAGATATAACCATACGGCCTGAAACCTATAACCATCGTATCCACAGTTACATTGATTATAGTTCAGCAACAAGAATAATGTCCGCCGAAGTAATGGAGGTGGCTCTCCTGCTGCGCAGGCTGCGGAGCAGGAGATCGCCGGCCCCCGCGGCAGTGGTTTGCCGCGACCCGACGTGCCTCATTTTCGAGGGCTGGAGCATGCAGCGTAGAACTTTATTCCTGGGTGGAGCCGGCGTCGTCGCCGGCACTGGCGCCAGCCTGGCCCATGGGGCCATGGAGTCGGGTGGTCGCCCGCCGCATCCCCAGATCCCGAACACGCGCGTCCTTGACCAGGACGGCCAGGAATACCGGTTCTACGACGAGCTGATCCGCGACCG
>NZ_JABGCL010000088.1 GCF_019800005.1 Geminicoccus harenae
TGCCGCCTTGCCCGCCCCCGGCCAGCCGCACAGCAAGACCCTCCATGCCTTCGTCGTGCCGGAGGAGGCCGGGGCGGAAGGGGACCTCTGGGCGGAGGCGACAGAAGCAGCCGCGGCGGCAGTTACGACGACGGCCGTGCCAGTGGAGCCGGCCGTGTTTGACGCGGCCACCGACCGCTTGGCCCGGTTCACCGCCGGCGCTGCCGCCGACGCACTGGCGAAGCTCGGCGCCTTCGATCTGCCGGCAGGCCCGGACGGGCTGCCGGATATCGACCAGGTCATGGACCGCTGCCGGATTGTGCCGGGCTATCGCCGCTGGCTCGCCCGCACCATGGCGCTGATCCGTCGCCACGGTCGCGACGCCGCGGCCGACGATCCACTCCGCGACTTCGCCGCGTTCGACCGGTTCGGCTTCGGCGCGGCCGACCTCAAGCTCCTGCAGCGGCTGACCGCCGAGCTGCCGGACATCCTGACCGGCCGGCGCCATGCCGGCGACATCTATCTCGATGCCGGCACGCCCGAGGTCTATGCCAAGCTGTTCCAGGTGCCCTACCAGGTACTGGGCCGCACGATCCGCAAGCTCGCCGAACGGCAGCCGCTGGCCATCCTGGAGGTGGGCGCCGGGCTCGGCACCACCCTGGCGGGCCTGCACGACCAGCTGCCGCTGGACCGCATCACCTATCATTTCACCGATGTCAGCCAGCACTTCATCCACATGGCGGAGCGCCGCCTGGGCGATCAGCCCTGGCTGCATCTGTCGCGCCTGGACCTGATGGCGCCGGTGGAGGCTGCCGCCGAGCAGTATGACGTGGTGATCGCCAGCAGCGTGGTGCATGCCGTGCCCGAAATCACCACCGCACTTGCCTCGATCCGCCAGCGGCTGCGCCCGGGGGGCGTGCTGGTGATGATCGAGGAGACCCGGTTCCTGCCCTGGTACGACCTGAGCATGGGGCTGCAGTCCGGCTTCGACTCCTTCACCGACGGGGACCTGCGCCAGGACCATCCGCTGCTGGGCCGCGACGCTTGGCGCAGCGTGCTGGCCAAAGCCGGCTTTGCCCGGGTCGACATCCCGTCCGTGCGCGGCAGCATCGGCGAGCGGCTGGGCCTGGACGTCCTCCTGGCCTCGACGCCGGCCGTGGTGACAGGTGCGGTGGAGGGCTCAGGCGGCCTCAGTGCGACGCTGCGCCGGTTCCTGGCCGAGCGCCTGCCCGACTACATGGTGCCCCGCTTCTTCCATCGCCTGCAGCACCTGCCGTTGTCCTCGAACGGCAAGGTCGACCGGGCGGCACTCGGCCGGACGGTCGCCGCCGAGGCGACCGCCATTGCTGTGCAGGAGCAGCCGGCCAGCCCGGCCGAGCGGCGCATCGCCGAACTGGTGGGCGAGGCGCTGGGCACCGCGGCGCCATCACCCACCCAGTCCTTCTTCGACCTCGGCGCCGATTCGCTGAAGCTCGTCATGGTCCAGCGCCGGCTGCGCGAAACCACCGGCCGCTCGCTCGACATGTCGGCCCTGTTCGCCGACCCGACCGTGCGCGGCATCGCCGCCGCCCTGGAGCTACCGGCCGAGGCAGGGCCGGCCGAGCCGCTGGTGATGTTCGGCGACTCTGCCGGCCGGCCGATCCTGTTCACCGTGCCGGGCGTGGTGGCGCTGCCCTATTATCTTCGGACCCTGGCCCAGCATCTCGGCCCCGACCTGGCCCTGGCCGGCCTGCAGCTGCCGGGCTTCTTCGGCGGCGAGGCGCCGCTCGACCGGATCGAGGCGCAGGCGGCCTATCTGGTCGCCGCGATGCGCGTCCGCCAGCCGCGCGGGCCATACCTGCTGCTGGGCCATTCCTATGGCGGTCACGTCGCCTACGAGGCCGCCCGCCAGCTCCGCTTCCAGGGCGAGGAGGTGGCGTTCCTGGGTATGCTCGACACGGTCGTCACCGAAAGCAGCCTCGACGACTTCCAGAACGACCAGGTGGCCCAAGGCTCCATCGTCCGCGCCCTCTACGCCCTTTATGGCGACCGGCTGCCGGAACCGCTGGACCAGCTCCGCAAGCTGCCGCCCGACGAGCAGATGGCCCGCACGATGCACGCCTTGGGCGAAAGCGGCCTGGTCGACCTGGGCGTGGCGTTGGACGGCCTGCTCACCGTGTTCAAGGCCAATTTCCGTGCCATGGTGGCCTACCAGCCCAGGGGCTATGATGGCCCGCTCACCCTGTTCCGGACCGAAGGCGGCTTCCCCGAGGAATACCGGAACTATGAGAGCGGCCGGGCGCTCGAGGATCCGGCGCTGGGCTGGACACCGTTCGTCCAGGGGAAGGTGACCGTCGAGCTGGTGCCGGGCGACCATCTGGGCATGCTCGACGCGGAGCGGCTGCCGCACCTGGCCGCCATGCTCAGGTCGCATGTCCTGGCACGACCCGGCGTAGAGGGATTGAAGGAGGCCGCCGAACCGGTCTGAGCAGCCGGTCTAGGTGGAACCGCCGGCCCGGGCTTTCCCCGGCCGTCGGATGGCGCGCAGCCTGCCGCTCGGGCCGCCGCCACAGAAGAACCGTTCGCCGCCATCGGACTCCAGCCCGGACACGCCCAGGCCCTGTGGCAGGACGAGGGACTCCAGTACCTCACCGCTTCCGGGGTCGACCCGCCTGAGCTCGCTCTCGTCACCTTCCCAGGTGCCATGCCAGAGCTCGTCCCCGGCCCAGGTGACGCCGGTGACGAAGCGGCTGGATTCGACGGTGCGCAGGATGGCGCCGGTCTTCGGGTCGAGCTGGTGGATCTTCCGGCTCCGGTACCCGCCCACCCAGAGCGTGCCCTCCGCCCAGGCGAGACCGGAGCAGTCGTCCCCACTTGGTGCCGGGATCGTGGCGACGATCTTGCCGGTGGCGGGGTCGATCCGGTGGATCTGGTCTCGGGCGAGCTGGAACAGGTGGCGGCCATCGAACGCGGTGCCGGCATCGCCGGCGATCCTGAGCGCGCGCACCACCTGGCCGCTCAGGGGATCCAGCGCGTTGAGCCGGTCGCCCGAGGCGAACCAGACATGGCGGCCATCGAAGGTGACCCCGTGCACGGCATCGACGCCGGCAAAGGGCCCGTATTCCTGCAGGATGTCGGCGGGTGCTCTGGTCATGCGCACGAGCCTAGCCGCCCGGCAGCGGAACCGGGAGCAACAAGGTCGTCGCGATTTCCGGTACGGGCGAAGCGGCCGTCCAGCGGCGGGCGCGTGCCTGGCCGAACGGGCAGACCCTGCCGCTCGCGGCCAGCGCATCGAGGGCCCGCTGCACACTGCGCTGGCTGGTCCCCAGCGCCAGTGCCAGGGCGGAGCTCGACCATGCCTCGCCGTCCGCGAGCAGGGCCAGCACCGCGCCGTGGCGCTCCTCCACGGGCCGGGCCAGCACCACGACCCTTTCTGCCTCGTAGGGCGTGAGCCGGAAGCCCCGCGCCGTGGCGCTGACCGAGGCCAGCGGCTCCAGCACTGCTCGCAGCCGCCCGACTTCCACCCGCAGCCGTGCGCGATGGGACTCGTCGACCTGCCTGGCGCCGAACGCGCGGACGAGGAGCACGTCCCTCGGCACGTCCGCGGGCCAGGCCTCGCCCAGGGCGCGCGCCAGCGCGAACAGCACCGGCCGGTTCGCCAGCGGGACCACGTGATGCGGATCGCGCACGGCGTGGCGGCAGCCATCGACGATCAGCGCGTCCGACGCCTGCAGGCTCTCGACCTCCTCCAGCAGGAGCATGCGGCCGCCGTCCGGGGCGACCAGGCGGGCTGCCGGCGTGTCCAGCACACGGGCGGCGCGCTCCACCTCTGCCGCCAATGCCGCGATGCCCGCCAGGCGCGCGCTGTGCCGGGCCCGTGCGATCGCCGCGCGGGCCGGGGCGATGCGGAGGCGGCGGATCGCGATGCCTGCCATCACCAGCTCGTGCGCGGTCTGCAGCGCTGGCGGCAGCAGGGCCGGATCCAGCCCGGCCAAGAGGCCTTCCGCCTCGTCGGGCCGGCCGAGCAGGAGGAGGTGCCTGGCCTCCAGATGGCGCGCATGCATGGCGTTCGCGCGGTCGCCATGCCGCTCCAGCGTCGCGCGGGCCGCGGCGAGTGCCTTGGCCGACCCATGGAGGTCACGCGAAGCGAGTGCGATCTCGGCCAGCGCCACGGTGCAGCGGGCACGGGCCACCGCCTCCCGTGGCCCGAAGCCGCGCACCGCGCTGCGCATGAGCGCCCTGGCCCGGTCGAGGTCGCCTAGCTGCGCCATGGCGATGCCGCGCAGCGCCAATGCCGGCGGGTCCTGGCGCAGCGCCACCCGGTTCAGTGCTCCCAGCGGATCACCCGCGGCCAGCGCGCGCGCCGCAGCCGTGATCAGCGAGTCCACTCGGAATCCCGCCACACTTGTCACTCTCGCCGTCCCGCTACCGGTAGCAACCTCTGCCGCGACGACCAACCGGCAAGGAGCAACGGATCATGACCGGACATGCGACCGGCACGCGGGAAGAATGGCTGGCAGCGCGGCTGGCGCTGCTGGAGGCGGAAAAGGAGCTGACGCGGCAGAGCGATGCGCTGGCGCGGCAGCGGCAGGCGCTGCCATGGGTGCGGGTCGACAAGACCTACCGGTTCGAGACTGCACGGGGCACGGCGACGCTGGCCGACCTGTTCGAGGGGCGCTCGCAGCTCCTCGTCTACCACTTCATGTTCGGGCTGGACTGGAAGGCGGGCTGCCCATCCTGCTCGGCCATCGCCGATGGCTTCAATGGTTTTGCCGTCCATCTGGCGAATCATGACGTGACGCTCTGCGCGGTGTCGCGGGCACCTCTCGCCCGGCTGCAGGCGTACCAGAAGCGGATGGGCTGGACCTTCCCATGGGCGTCCGCCCACGGCAGCGACTTCAACTTCGACTTCAACGTGGCGGTCACCGAGGAGCAGCAGCGCGCCGGGACGACCGAGTATAATTTCCGCCGCAGCACCCAGGACGCGGACCCGACGCCCACGGAGCCGCTCGTGCGCATCGCCGCCAGCTGCGGCACCGATCCGGCCAGCTTCACGCGCGACCTGCCGGGCATGAGCACGTTCGTGCTGGAGGATGGCGTCGTCTATCACGCCTATTCCACCTATGCGCGCGGGCTGGACGGCCTGTGGGGCATGTACCAGTGGCTCGACCGGGCGCCCAAGGGACGCAACGAGGCGGGCATCTGGTGGCGGCGGCATGACGAGTACGCGCAGGGCTGAGAACCCCACGCGACCGCGTCCCTCACCCCACCGTTTCCGGCGCGCGCTTCATCTCGCGGTAGCGGTAGCCTTCCTCTTGGCCCTGATCG
>NZ_JABGCL010000008.1 GCF_019800005.1 Geminicoccus harenae
TCTCTCGGGTCCACATCCCGAGCTTCCACCACAGCCGTTCTGGCTCAGCAACCCATTCTCAAACAGGCTCTGATAGGTAGCCTGAACATCATTGTTCCAGCTTGATCCAGCTTTGACGTGGCTCCATTCCTCCCACAGCTTCTCAAGATCATCTGCAGCCTTGTCGACTGAATTTCGAATAGCAATAAGACGTTGCATCACATTTATTGAGTTTCTATTTATCTCTGTGCCAGCATCTATACAGCCTTCAGACATAGTCGGAAGAGACAAGTCAGATGGAAAGTTAGCAGTCGTTTCCCTCACAACCTTCGACAAGTGCTTCCACGAGATTTCCCAACGTTTAACTGCCCCCTCTTGCTTTGTTTTATTATGATATTCAACCAAAACTTCAGCATGACGTTCTTTTTCATATGTTTCACGTCGCCTTAGAAGATCATTTAGTCGGCCTTTTAAAAGAATTTTATCATCAATTTGCAATTGCAGCTCTTTTTTTCTCGCCCGCAGTAAAGACAAATGAGCTATCAGCTCTCGATTCTTCTCATCCCATTCACGATAGTCAACCTCAGGCGACTGATCTATTAGATCAAGCAGTGCCTTTGGCGCTCCAGCCAGTTCAAATATTTGTTTCTGACTGAATATCCTGATCGGGAACCGATCAACAACAATCCCTTCCTCTGCGGCCCAGGAATCATCAAGCTGCTTGCGTTCAATTGTATGCGTGTTGGTCCCAGCACTCCATCTGACACGGTAGTCGGTTGTATCTTTTCGGTATCCTATTTCGATTGTAGTCGATGGGCGTAAAAGGCCGACATCTTGCCTGCTTTCAGATGTAGTCTGATATTTTCTCAGTTCATTATGTAGAGCGGGCGGAACCTCGTCCCTACGCCCTGTAGTCAGTCGGATGAACTCCAGTATGGTTGACTTTCCTGTTCCCCTACCACCGATGATCGATGTCATCCATGGACTAAATTCTATTCTAAATGGGCAGAACTTTCCTCTACCCATGAACTTTGCATCTGCGACCTCTAGGTAGGTTATAAAGTCCTTTCCATGGTCATTCGGATCGGTTCCGCCGGAATCGGATCTCTTGATTGAGTGATGCCCGTCCAATAGCGCCAGCCTCAGTCCGTCGAGGTCCGGCCTTCCCATCTTGCACCAAGTATAGTGACTCCCTGGGAAGCGCGAGCCAGGGACACCACTAGGGTGGTGTGCATCGGAGCCCAGCACTTCTGCGTGCATTACATTTTGCTCAATGTATGCTTGTGGCTTGGCTACATCTACATCAATAATTTCCAAAGCGGCTATATCACATTCTTTCAAAAATTTGGATAAAGTTTGCCCCGCAACTAATGGCTGCCCTGATGTTCCCGCATAGAATATACCACTAAATGTATCAACATGAGCTGGTATCGCTAAACCACCATGCTTGTTTATAGTATTTACTACATCAATTAAGGAAGACGAGGTTACATCGTCAGATGCCCCCTTTGTCCCGCTGAAGCCGCATACCGTTAGCAGAATATCGATAGTCTGCTGTGGGACAGCTATATCGAATATAGCCAAAACGTGAATTCCGCCGTTGACTGATATTTCCACTCCCGGGAATATAGTTATTGGCCTGTAGCTAGGGTGCCCGCATTCTTCCATTTGTCGCAAAGTAACACGTAGCCTGTCGATCCATTCGGCACTGTTGTAATCTGTGACGCATATGCAATCGATGCCCTGCTCCATATAATCTATTAGCCATTCCTCTGGCGTTCTATTTTTTAGAGTGGCTTGGTTTGGGCCCTTGCCGTAATCCGTTGAGGCTGGCGTGTGGGTGTGGAACTCAAACTTCCACCACTTCGCGCCGATGTGTTCCTTAGTCACAAATCCACTCCAGACGCTTGATTGCTTCATACTAAACGTCTGCCACCTTCGTATGGGACAGACATGTGGTATATCTTGTAGCAGTTGTCTTTTTGTCTTCCGGTGCTAGAGCGACAGCCTCATCGATCGCTCCTGACATAAGCTTGCCCGCTCCGAGGAGATTTAGCTAGTGACCGGGTGATGCTACAGACAAAGCTGCTTTATAAGATTATATTCCTATGATATGGATGTTTTGCAGATCTCTTCACTTCACGTTGGTGGGATTCTCGCAATGCCCCGTACCTCCGCCCAGATGGAAGCCTCCCGCCGCAACGGCCGCCGCAGCCACGGCCCCATCACCTCCGCCGGCAAGGCTCGCGCCGCCCTGAACGCCCGCACCTACGGCCTGCGCTCGGCCGAGACCTGCCCCCTGCCCGACGAGGACGCCGAGCGCTTCCGCGAACTGCAGGATTCCGTCCATGACCAGTTCCGCCCGGCCTCGCCGCTGGAAGCAGCATTGTGCGCCCGGATGGTCGCGGCGCTCTGGCGCTGCGAGCGGGCCGAGCGGCTGGAGGCCAGCTACTGGCAGATCCCGCCGGACGGCAGGCGCCGCCGGCGCGACAGCCCGGACCGGCTGGAGCTCATGGCCCAGGACAACACGGACCGCCGCCCGGCCCTCGACACGATCCTGCGCTATCTGAGCCAGGCCCAGCAGGCCTATGGCCGCGCCTTCCGCCAGCTCCAGATGCTCCGCGAGGGCCGGGCCGATCCCGACGACGGTGCCCTGTTCGTCACCAGCGACCTGCCGCCGTCACTGCAGGGAGCCCTGGAGCACCAGGCCGCCGAGCCGGACAGCGCCAACCCCGCCACCATGCCGGGCCTGGCCGCCAACGACCTGGGCGCCCCCGCCACGCCGGCCGAACCGCCCGCCGCCGCACCGGCATCCGCCGCCCCCCGCCAGGCCGCGCAGCGCCCGGCCCGCCGCCCCGGCGAGAACGCCGCCGCGATCGCGGAAATCTGCACGAACGAACCCGAGGTCGCCCGCGAATGGCTGTTCCACAAGGCCAAGGCCTGGGCCGCCGAGCACGTCCGCAACCGGGATCAGGCCGAGAACAACGACCTGTAGTCCTCGCGCAGCCGGTTCTTCTGCACCTTGCCCATCGTGTTGCGTGGCAGCTCCGCCACGAACCGCACCCGCTTGGGCAGCTTGTAGCGCGCCAGCCGCTGCGCCAGCGCCGCGATCACCACGTCCTCGGTGAGCCGGTGGTCCTCCTCGACCGCGAGCACCGCCACCACGCCCTCGCCGAAGTCCGGGTGCGGCACGCCGATCACCGCACTCTCGATCACCCCGTCCAGCCGGTCCAACTCGGCCTCGACCTCCTTGGGATAGACGTTGAACCCGCCTGAGATCACCAGGTCCTTGCCCCGCCCCACGATCTGGACATGGCCGTGTTCGTCGATCAGGCCCAGGTCCCCGGTGATGAAGAACCCGTCCTCCCGGAACTCCGCCTTCGTCTTCTCCGGCATCCGCCAGTAGCCGCCGAACACGTTCGGGCCCCTGACCTCGATCATCCCGATCTCGCCGTCCGCCACCGGTCGCCCGCTCTCCGGATCGACGATCCTGAGATCCACCCCCGGCAGGGCCGGCCCCACCGTGCCCGGGATGCGCGGGCCGTCATACGGGTTGGAGGTGTTCATGTTGGTCTCGGTCATCCCGTAGCGCTCCAGGATGGCGTGCCCGGTGCGCTCCTGGAACGCCCGGTGCGTCTCGGCCAGCAGCGGCGCCGAGCCCGACACGAACAGCCGCATCCCCGCCGCCGCCTCCCGGGTCAGCCCCGGCTCCTGCAGCAGCCGGACATAATAGGTCGGCACCCCCATCATGACCGTGCCCCGCCCCATGGCCCGGATCACCGCGCCCGGGTCGAACTTCGGCAGGAACAGCATCGACGCCCCGGCGCTCAGCACCGTGTTGGTGGCGACGAACAGGCCGTGGGTATGGAAGATCGGCAGGGCATGGATCAGCACGTCGTCCGGCGAAAAGCGCCAGGCCTCGACCAGCACCCGGGCATTGGACGCCAGGTTCTCGTGGCTGAGCATCGCCCCCTTGGAGCGCCCCGTGGTCCCCGAGGTATAGAGGATCGCCGCCAGGTCGTCCGGCCCGCGCGCCACGTCCTCGAACTCCGCCGCCTGCTCCGCCGCCCCCGCCATCAGGCTGCCCTGCCCGTCCGGCCCCAGTGTCAGCAGCGTCGCCTTCACCGCATAGGCGAGGTCGACCACCCCCTTCACCCGGCCGGGATCGGCCACCATCAGCTTGGGCTCGGCATCCTGGAGGAAGTATTCCAGCTCGGCATCGGTATAGGCCGGGTTGAGCGGCAGGAACGCCGCCCCCGCTCGCACGCAGGCGAGGTAGAGCAGCAGCGCCTCGACCGACTTCTCCACCTGGACGGCCACCCGGTCGCCCGGCTCCACCCCCTCCTCCACCAGGAGGTTGGCGAGCCGCCCGCTCATGTCCAGCATGCCGCCATAGCTGAGCACCGGCCCGTCCGGCGTCTCGATCAGGACGCCATCCGGCCCGATCCCCGGCATCGCGGCACGGAACTGGTCGAACAGATGGTTGCTCAAGAAGGCGCTCCCCGCCGCTGCATCACCGACCCGGCCTCTCACAACCGCCGCCGGCCCCGCGCGTTGCCTGCCGGGACGAGGCGCGACGCCGCACACTCCGCTGCACACTCACATGCCATCCCCCGGCCCTAGTCTGTCATCCCCCGCGCTTCACCTGTCATCCCCCGCGAAGGCGGGGGATCAACCGCCGCACGACGGCATCCTGCGCCGGCCTATGCCGCTGCCGGCGTACCAAGGTAGATCCCCCGGACGAGCCGGGGGATGACAGGCGAGAGTGCCGCCGGCGACCGGCCTCAGCCGATCGGCCGCCCCGCCGGGATCCGGTAGCTGTCCGCCCAGGGCTGCAGCCGCTCGAACGCCGCACTCGCCGCCAACACGTCGGCATCGGCATGGCGCCGGCCCATGATCTGCATGCCGACCGGCAGCCCGTTGCGCGCCAGCCCCGCCGGGACCGAGGCGGCCGGGTGGCCGGTGAAGTTGCAGAAATAGGTCATGCACCAGCCGATCAGCCGCTCGACCTTCTGGCCGTTGATCTCCTCGGGCCCCATCGTGTCGCCGTCCGTACCGTTCGGCACGGCGGTGCACGCCAGGGTCGGGCTCACCAGGAAGTCGTAGCGCTCCATCACCCCCTGGATAGCGTCGAAGATCTCGGTGCGGATCGCCTGGTCGCGCGCGAGGTCCAGGCCAGTGAGCTCGTAGCCCTTCCTGATCCAGTCCCGCAGCGCCGGCGGCAGGTCCTCGGCCTGCGCCCCGGTGAAGTCGATGCCGAACTGCTTGAACATCTCGACGGCACCCACGTTCAGCGACGAGATCATCCGGCACCAGAGCTCGCCCAGCTCGTAGTGGCCATGCCTGATGCCGAGCTTCACCGGCTCGACGATCGCCCCCGCCTCCTCGAACCGCTTCACCGCCCGCTCGACCACCTCGGCCACTTGCGGATCCACTGGATAGACGTCCAGGTCCGGGCTCCAGGCGATCCGCATGCCCTTGATCGAGCGGTTCGGCGCATCGGTGAAGTCCAGCTTCTCGGTCAGGCAGAGCGGGTCGCGCGGGTCCGGGCCGTTCAGCACGGTGAGCAGCAGGGCCGCGTCCTGGACGTTGCGGGTGAGCGGCCCCTCGAAGATGAAGGGTGCCGTCCCGGGAAACGCGTTCGGCCTGGTCACCACGGGCACCCGGCCGAACGACTGCTTGAGCCCGTAGATGCCGCACCACGCCGCCGGGATCCGGATCGACCCGCCGCCATCCGTGCCCTCCGCGAACGGCACCAGCCCGTCCGCCACCGCACCGGCACTTCCCCCGGACGACCCGCCTGTGTTATACTCTGGGTTGAAAGGATTGCGGGACGGTCCAAACAAATAGTTGTCGCACGTGCCGCGAAACCCGAGCGTCGGGCTGTTGGCCTTGCCGAGCAGGATCGCCCCCGCCGCCTCGACCCGCTCGGCGAACAGGCAGGTGAGGTCCGGCCGGAAATCCTTCAGCGCCCGGATCCCGCCCAGCGTCGCCGGCCAGCCCGGCTTGAAGTCGAAAAGATCCTTCAGGACCCCGGGCACCCCATGCAGCGGCCCGACCTCGTCCCCCGCCATGACCTTGCGCTCGGCCGCCCTGGCCGCTGCCATCGCCCCGTCCGCGTCGACGAAGGTCAGCGCATTGATGGAAGGATTACGCTCCTCGATCCGCTGGAGGAACGCCTCGATCACCTCGACCGGCGACAGCTCCTTGCGCCGGATCCGCCCGGCGATCTCCGCCACGCCCTGATAAGCCAGTTCATCCGCCAGCCGCGCCATCTGCACCACCCCGATCGCTGGTTGTTTGCCAACGACTGGCAGGCGCCGGCGCAACCGGCAACCGGAAACTCAGAGGATCTCCTCGGGATCCTGGTAGGGCCCGACCCGGGTCAGCGACACCGGGGTCACGTGCTGCTCCAGCTGCTCGGCCCGGTCCAGCATGATCGCCTGGGCCAGGAGCGGGGTGGCCGCCTCCAGCCGCACCGCGTCGTCCAGCACCCAGGGTGCGCGTCCATCCGAGTCGGGCCTGGCCGGCAGCAGCGCGCTCAGGATCCCGCCCACGTCCTGCTCGAGCGGCAGGGCCTCCAGCATCTGGCGCAGCTCGCCCCGCAACTGGCTGGCCACGCTCGCGACCGCGTCGCCCAGCGCCCGGGCATAATGGGCCGTCCCGGCATGACCTGCCCGCACCACCCGTTTGGCTGGCACCAGCTGCTCGGCCACCGGCAGCGCCAGCGTCACGCCTTCGGCATCGCCGGCCACCAGGAGATGCCGCGCCCCGGTCTGCCCGACCAGCGCCAGGTCGACATGGTAGATCGAGCGGTGCCGCATCCGCCGGAAGCGCCGGAGCGTGTCGACCCAGTAGCTGCCGGAGAAGTCGAGCACGACGTCGCCCGGCTCCAGCCAGGGATAGACCGCCTCCAGCACCTGGTCGACCTGCTCACCCGGCAGCAGGTCCAGCACGATGCGGCGGGGAAACTCGAGCTGTTCGAAGAAGCTGCGCTCGCCCTGGATCAGGGTGGCGCCCTTGGCGGCCGGCGGCTCGCCCGGCAGATCGGACCTGGCCAGCATGGTCGTCCCGGTGCGCAGCAAGGCTGCCCCGATCCCATGCGCGTCGCCAATCAGCCCGACTGCAAGCACCACCTGAACCTCCCGGTATCGTCCCGTCGAGCTACGCGCCCGGCCATGGCCGGCGGAAGGTGTGGAACCGCCGCTGCGACAAGAGGCGCAAGAAAACGGCCGGCCCGGTCGCCGGCCGCAAGGTCAGTTCAACCCGGCGATCAGCTGCTCTGTTCGGCCGGCAGCTTGCTCTGGTTGGACTGGCCGTTGCCGGTCTCGGACCTGGCGACGTCCTCGTGGAAGGTGCAATGCGCCAGCGCGGGCAGCGCGGTCGCGGAGAGGAAGAGCGCGGTGAGCATCAAAGCAGCCAGACGCATGATGGTTCTCCACAGTCGCCGATACCCCACCAAACTGGCACCAACCGGAGCGGGCGACCAGGGCTCATGCCGGATTTTCCGCAAGCACGCCGAGCACACCCTCGCCGTAGCGCTCCAGCTTGCTGGCGCCCACCCCCGGGATCCCGGCCAGCGCGCCGAGGCTCGTCGGCCGGGCGCGGGCGATGGCGGCGAGCGTGGCGTCGTGGAAGATGACATAGGGCGGCACGCCCTGGCCGCGTGCCTCGGCCAGCCGCCAGCGGCGCAGGGCGGAGAACAGCGCTTCCGCCTCGCCGCTCAGCGGATGCTCGTCGCGTGGCCGGTCACGGCTGGAGCGGGCCCGGGTCGGGTCGACCCTGAGGGCGACGCGCTGCTCGCCCTTCAGCACCGGGCGGACCGTGTCGGAGAGCTGCAGGCCGCCATGGCCGTCCACGTCGACCACCACGAGCTCCAGTGCCGCCAGCTGGCGCAGCACGGAGCGCCAGCGGGACCCGGGCAGTGCCTTGCCGATGCCGAAGACCGAGAGCTGGTCGTGCCCGAGCTGGCCGACCCGCTCGGTCCGGTTGCCGACCAGCACGTCGACCACGTGGCCGGCCCCGAACCGCTGGCCGGTGCGGAAGATCGCCGAGAGCGCCATCTGCGCCTGCTCGGTGCCGTCATAGCTCTCGACCGGGACCATGCAGACATCGCAGTTGCCGCAGGGATCTTTCAACTCCTCGCCGAAATAACCTAGCAGCACCTGGCGCCGGCAGCGTGTGGTCTCGCAATAGCCCAGGAGGCTGGCGAGCTTGTGCCGGTCGGAGCGCTTCTTGGCATCATCGCCCTCGCCGTTGCGGATCTGGGCGAAGGTGCGGGCGACGTCGTCCATGCCGTAGGCCATCCAGGCATGGGCCGGGTCGCCGTCGCGGCCGGCACGGCCGATCTCCTGGTAATAGGCCTCGAAGCTCTTGGGCAGGTCGACATGAGCGACGAAGCGCACGTCCGGCTTGTCGATGCCCATGCCGAACGCGATGGTCGCGACCATCACCAGCCCGTCCTCCGCCAGGAACCGGTCCTGGCGGCGGGAGCGCTCGTCGGCGTCGTGCCCGGCATGATAGGCGGTGGCGGCCACGCCCTGTTCGGTGAGCCAGGCCGCCAGGTCGTCGACCTTGGCACGCGACTGGCAATAGACGATCCCGCTCTGGCCCTGGTGGCGGGTGCGGATCATCTCGAGCAGCTGGCGGCGCGGGTTGTCCTTGATCGTGACGCTCAGATGGATGTTCGGCCGGTCGAAGCTGGCGCGGAAGATCCGGCCCTCGCCCAGGTCGAGCCGGGCGACGATCTCCTGCTCGGTGCGCCGGTCGGCGGTGGCAGTGAGCGCGATCCGCGGCACGCCGGGGAAGCGCTGGTGCAGCACCGAGAGGGCCAGATAGTCCGGCCGGAAGTCGTGGCCCCACTGGCTGACGCAGTGGGCCTCGTCGATGGCGAACAGGACCGGCTGCCAGCCGGCCAGCCGGTCGAGGAAGCCGTCCGCCTGGAACCGCTCGGGTGCCACGTAGAGCAGGCGGATCTCGCCGCGGTCGAGCTGGCGCTCCAGTTGGCGCCGCTCAGGCAGCGCCACGCCGGAATGCAGGGCAGCGGCGGCCACGCCCAGCTGGCGCAACGCCTCCACCTGATCGCGCATCAGCGCCACCAGGGGCGAGACCACCAGGGTCAGCCCGTCCAGGCAGAGTGCCGGCACCTGGTAGCACAGCGACTTGCCGCCGCCGGTCGGCATCAGGACCAACGCGTCGCCGCCCGCCAGGACGTGATGGACGATCTCCGCCTGCCGGCCGCGGAAGCCGGGAAAGCCGAAGACGTCGTGGAGGACCTGCTCCGGGCGCGAGGTCTCGCTCATGCCCATCCAGCGGGCCAGGTGCCGCAGCAAGCTTGGGTCTCTCGGGTTCGTTCGTGTTGTCGTACGTGGCGAGAGCCGCGAGGTGAAGGTCCTCTCCAGGCCATATCCCGCGGCGGCGGAGATTCCACCCCGGCAGGCGACCAATCGTAGATCCCCCGGTCAAGCCAGGGGATGACGGAGGTGGGGTACGCAGGGATCAGGTTCGCCGCGCCAGTCAGTTGAGCCGCTCGGGTTCGTTCGTGCAGATGCCCGCGTCGAGAGCCGGAACATGCCGCCCCCCTCCAGGTCATCCCCCGCGCAGGCGGGGGATCTATCTCGGCACGTGTCCGACCAGGGATCCACCGCTCGAGCCGGGCTGGTTCGCTGGTCCGGTGCACTTCTCGGGTTCGTTTGTGCATTTTTCGAATCATCGTCCACGCGGTGCGGCTGCCATCGGCGCAAGGGCACAAGGGGACCAGTGATAGCATGAACCGGGCCTGCGTTCCTACGATTTGCCGAAGCCGCCGCCCGCCGGCGTCTGGACGACGAAGATGTCGCCCGCCGCCATCTCGCGCTTGTCGGCGGCCTTCAGCTTCTCGACCCTGCCGTCGGGGTGCTCGATCCACTGGTCGCCGACCGAGCCGGGGGCGCCGCCATGGAGGCCGAAGGGCGGGATGCGGCGGTGGTTGGACAGGATCGCGGCGGTCATCGGCTCCAGAAAGCGGGTGCGCCGGATCGTGCCGTCGCCGCCCGTCCAGCGGCCCTGGCCGCCCGAGCCCCGGTTGATCCGGTGGCTTTCCAGGCGGACGGGGTAGCGGTGCTCCAGCACCTCCGGGTCGGTCAGCCGCGAGTTGGTCATGTGGGTATGCACCGCGGCGGTGCCGTCGAAGCCCTCGCCGGCGCCCGAGCCGCCGCAGATCGTCTCGTAATACTGATATTTGGCGTTGCCGTAGGTGAAGTTGTTCATCGTCCCCTGGGCTGCCGCCAGCACGCCGAGCGCACCATAGAGCGTGTCGGTCACCCACTGGCTGGTCTCGACATTGCCGGCGCAGACCGCGGCGGGGTAGCGGGCGTTCACGATGGTACCTTCCGGGATGGTGATCCGGATCGGCTTCAGGCAGCCCTCGTTCATCGGGATGTTCTCGTCCACCAGCGTGCGGAACACGTAGAGGACCGCGGCCCGGGTCACGGCCGCCGGGGCGTTGAAGTTGTTGGGCTGCTGCGGGCTGGTCCCGGTGAAGTCGACATGGGCGGTGCGTGCTGCCTTGTCGATCGAGATCCGGACCTCGACCGCGGTGCCGTTGTCGTGCTCGTAGCGGAAATGCCCATCCGTCAGCACGTCCAGGACCCGGCGCACGCTCTCCTCGGCATTGTCCTGGACATGGCCCATATAGGCCCGGACCACGTCCAGCCCGAACTGCGCCACCATCGCGTGCAGCTCGTTCGCACCGCGCTGGCAGGACGCCACCTGGGCCAAGAGGTCGGCGACCGACTGGGTCATGTTGCGCACCGGATGGGGGCCGCTGGCGAACACCGCGCGGACCTCCTCGTCCAGGAAGCGGCCCTTCGCCACGATCTGGACATTGTCGAACAGCACGCCCTCCTGGTCGATATGGGTGCTGTCCGGCGGCATCGAGCCCGGCGTGATCCCGCCGACATCGGCATGGTGGGCACGGGCCGCGGTGAAGAACAGGAGTTGCCCATTCTCGTCGAACACCGGCATGACCACCGTGACGTCTGGCAGGTGGGTGCCGCCGTTATAGGGGTTGTTCAGCGCATAGACGTCGCCCGGCCCCATCTCGTGCTTACGCAGGCGCAGGATGGTCTGCACGCTCTCGCCCATCGAGCCCAGATGGACCGGCATGTGCGGGGCGTTGGCGATCAGCCCGCCGCCTGCGTCGAACAGGGCGCAGGAGAAGTCGAGCCGCTCCTTCACGTTCACCGAATAGGCGGTGTTCTGCAGGGTGAAGCCCATCTGCTCGGCGATGGTCATGAACAGGTTGTTGAAGATCTCCAGCATGATCGGGTCGGAATCGGTGCCGACCGCGGCCTGGCGCGGCAGCTTCACGACGCGGCGCAGCACCAGATGCTCGCGCGCGGTGATGGCGAGTTCCCAGCCCGGCTCCACCACCACGGTCGTGGTCTTCGTCACCACCAGGGCCGGGCCCTGCACCCGGTCGCCCGGACGCATCGATTCCCGGTCATACAGGGCGGCATCGACGCCGCCGGCCGGCGCGTGCGGCGCCTCGGTGGTGAACAGGCGGACGTGGCGGACCGGCGCCAGTGCTTCCTCCGCCTGGCGCTCGACGAGCGCCTGCTCCGGCTCGTCGATCCGCTCCATGTGGCCGATGCCCTCGACCGCGATCTGCTCGACCACGAGGCCACGGCCTGCCACGGTGAAGCCGTAGCGTGCGCGGTGCTCCTGCTCGAAGGCCTGGACCATGTCGGCCAGATCGGCGAACGCGACGTCCAGGGCCGCATCGGTGCCGGCATAGCGCAGATGCACGCGGCTCTCGATCGTGGCGGTGGCGGTGTCGACCCGCTGGGCCGCCAGCTCCGCCAGCGCCTCGGCGGCGAGTTCGTCCTTCGCCTGGCGCAGGGCCGCCAGCGCGGCCTCGTCCAGGGGCTGCTCCAGGGCCCGCTGCCGGATCACCCGCACGTCGGCCAGGCCGATGCCGTAGGCGGACAGGACCGAGGCGAAGGGGTGGATCAGCACCGAGGACACGCCCAAAAGATCGGCCACCCGGCAGGCATGCTGCGCGCCGGCCCCGCCGAAGCAGTTCAGCGTGTAGCCGGCGATGTCGTAGCCGCGCTGGATCGAGATCTTCTTGATGGCGTTGGCCATGTTGTCGTCGGCGATCGCGAGTGCCCCGTGCGCGATCTCCTCCGGGGTGCGCGCCACGCCGGTCGCGGCCTGCACCTCGTCGGCCAGGGCCTGGAACTTCGCCCGCACCGTGTCGGCATCGAGCGACTGGTCGCCGTTCGGGCCGAACACCGCGGGGAAGTAGTCGGGATGGATCTTGCCGACCATCAGGTTGGCATCCGTCACCGTCAGCGGGCCGCCGCGCCGGTACGCAGCCGGGCCGGGGTTGGCGCCGGCACTCTCCGGGCCCACCCGGAACTTGGCCCCGTCGAACACGATGATCGAGCCGCCGCCCGCGGCCACCGTGTGGATGTGCATCATGGGCGCGCGGATCCGCACCCCGGCGACCTCCGTGTCGAACACCCGCTCGTACTGGCCGGCATAATGGGTGACGTCGGTGGAAGTGCCGCCCATGTCGAATCCCAGCAGGCGGCCGAAGCCGGCCAGGCCGCCGGTGACCACGGCGCCGACGATGCCTCCGGCCGGTCCCGACAGGATCGCGTCCTTGCCCTGGAAGCGATGGGCGTCGACCAGGCCGCCATTGGACTGCATGAACATCAGCCGGGTGTCGCCGGTCTGGGACGCCACGCGCTGCACATAGTCCTGCAGGATCGGCGAAAGATAGGCGTCCACCACGGTGGTGTCGCCGCGCCCCACGATCTTCATGAGCGGGCTGACCTCGTGGCTCACCGAGATCTGGGTGAAGCCGATCTCGCGGGCGATCCCTGCCAGAGCCTGCTCGTGCTCGGGATAGCGGTAGGCGTGCATCAGCACGATGGCGACCGCACGGAAGCCCGCGTCATAGGCGGCCTGGAAACCGTCGCGCGCCTGGGCCTCGTCCAGCGGCCGCTCGACCGTGCCATCGGCGCGCAGGCGCTCGTCGATCTCGACGACCCGGCGGTAGAGCTGCTCGGGCAGGACGATGTGCCGGGCGAAGATGTCCGGGCGCGCCTGGTAGCCGATCCGGAGCACGTCGCCCAAGCCCGCGGTCACCGCCAGGGCCACGGGCACGCCCTTGCGCTCCAGCAGGGCGTTGGTCGCGACCGTGGTGCCCATCTTGATGGCGTCGATCCGCTCGGTCGGCAGCGGCGCATCGCTTTGGAGGCCCAGCAGGTCGCGGATGCCCTGGAGCGCTGCGTCCTGGTAGCGCTCCGGGTTCTCGCTCAGGACCTTGTGGATGTGCAGCCGACCCTCGGGATCCCGGCCGACCACGTCGGTGAACGTGCCGCCCCGATCGATCCAGAACTGCCAGCGGCGCTCGTCCAAGGTCCTTCTCCGCGCTGATGTCATGCGGGTTCACGTCGCGCTGGATAGACGAACGGCCGAGCCTTGCCTATCTGCGCACCGGAATGAACCAGCTTCGCAAGGATGCGGCGGCCATCTGGGGCAAGCTCATCGGAGTAGCCATCGGCTTCATGATCGGACAGTGGATAGGCGCAGTTCTGGGCGGCATCGCCGGCCATGCCTTCGACCAGTGGCGCCGCGAGCGCCGGCAGGTGCGGGCGGAGCGGGCGGCCGCGGGTGATCCCGCCTATGTCGACCTGGACGCGATCCTGGAGACCCGGCAGGTGGCGTTCGCCACCGCGATCGTGGTGCTGGCGGCCAAGCTCGCCAAGGTCGACGGCCAGGTGAACCGCGACGAGATCCTGGCGTTCCGCCGGATCTTCGACATCTCGGACGCCGATGTCGGCGACGTGGCGGCGATCTACAACGAGGCCAAGCAGAGCCCGGACGGGTTCGAGGCGGCGGCGCGCCAGGTGGCCGCGGTGTTCGGCACCGAGCGGGTCGTGCTCGAGGAACTGCTGTGCGGCCTGTTCGAGGTCGCGGTGGCGGACGCGGCGATCGACGAGAACGAGCTGCGCTTCTTGCGCCAGGTCGGCGCCATCTTCGGCTTCGGGCCGTTCCAGTTCGAGGCGATCCGCGCGCGCTACATGTATACCTGGGAACCCAGGCGGCCGCGCCCGCCGGAAGCGGCCGCGGTCGACCATTATACCGTGCTGGGCCTGTCGCGCACCGCCAGCAATGACGAGATCAAGCTCGCCTGGCGGGCACTGGTGCGCGAGCACCATCCCGACCGGCTGGTGGCCCAGGGCCTGCCCCCGGAGTTCGTGGAGAAGGCCAGCCGGCGCCTGGCCGCGATCAATGCGGCATACGATCGGGTCGCCGCCGAGCGCGGGATACGCTGAAGCCCTTGTGGCTCACGCGCCGCTGCGGCATTTCCTGGAGGATAGTTCCGGGAGCATACAACCGCAGATGTCGGCTGAATTTACTCCGATCACCGCCACCGTCGCCCCTGCCACGCCCAGCCTTCTGGCGGTCCTACCCAATGGCGAGGCGGTGCGGGCCCAGGCGGTGCGCGCGGTCCTGATCGAGGAGCTGGTGGGCCTCCATGGCCAGGAGGAGCCGCGCTTCAAGGTGGTGGTCGAGCTGGACGATGGCGGGCGGCGGGTGGTCGCAGCCGACCTTTCGGCCCAGGACGCCACCGACACGGCCCGCCGCACCGGCCGGCTGGTGAACGACGTGCTGCGCAGCGCATGAGACTGCGCGGGCTGGTGGCGCGCTGGAAGGGGGGCAGCGAGGCAGGGGCGGCGCCGGTCGCGGCCGTGCCGGCAGAAGCCGCCGCCGCGGAGCCGGTCGCCTTGCCGCCGCACGCCGACCGGCCGCCGGCCGAGAAGCCGCCGAACGAGAAGACGGCTGGCGAGAAGCCGCTCAACGAGAAGCCGGGAAGCGAGAAGCTGTCCGGGCCGCAGACGGTGCTGGTCACCGTGCTGGGGCTGGAAGGTCAGGCCCTGGCGGAGACGGTGCAGACCGTGATGACCGAATGCCGGCGCACCCATACCAAGCCGCTGTTCGTGACCGACGGCACCGACTTCGCGCCCCTGCGCGCGCAGCGGGCCCTGTTCGAGCAGGTGATCGACCCCGACATCTGCCGCCATCGCCGGCCGGGGCTCGACTGGGGGGCCTATGCGCTGGAGCAGTACCGCCTGATCGGCCGCAAGTGGAAGCCGGTGACCACCATCGCGTTCGGTCGCCCGGCCGACCCCGACGCGCTGGCGGCGGTGGCCGAGGGCCGGCGCGAGAAGCTGTAGGCCTTCAGCCGACCAGCGGAGCGGAGTGCGGGGCCAGGTGGGGCAGGTGCGGCGGGCCGGTCTCGGCGTCGCGCAGGGCGGCCTGCTCCTCGACCAGCCGGGCGATCGCGGCACCGCCGTCGGTGGGCGGCAGGTGCCGGACCCGCTCGCGCATCCGGGCCGCCACCTCCGGCGCCTGCAGGGCATGGAGCGCCCAGCGCAGCCGGTCCTGCTGGTGGACGCGCACGGCGACCCCCAGACCCGCCCGCTCGGCCCAGGCGGCGCGCGCCTCCTGCTCGTCCATGGACGGGTTTTCGTTCGGCACGAAGATCGTGGGGATGCCGATCGAGATCAGCTCGTGGAAGGAATTGTAGCCGGCGGCACTGACCGCGAGGTCGAAGGCGCGGAACAGCCGGGCCATCGGGAAGCCGGACAGGGTGCTAGCACCAGGCAGGCGCTCGGTCGGCTGGTTCTCGCTGATCAGCCACTCGGCCTCGACCAGCACCACGCCCGCCTGCTCGCCCAAGGACGCGGCCAGGGTCTGGCGGACGCGGCGGTAGTCAAAATTGTTCTGCGAGCCCAGCAGCACCAGGACGGCCAGGGCGTCGGGGGCAATGCCGAGCTCGGCGCGCGCTTCTGCCCGGTCCAGGATCTCGTCGTCGTCCAGCAGGGTCACCGGGGGGACGCGGACGACCTGGCCGCCGCGGGTCCGGGTGAGGCCGCGATCGGCTTCGGTCGCGAACTCGCCGGGCTCGATCACCAGGTCGAAGCTGACGGCCCGCTCGATCGCGGCCTTGCCGGCATCGGGTCGCCACAGGCCGCGCCGGAGCCAGACGAACCGCCGCTCGGGGCAGTGCCGGCGCAGCTCGGTGAGCGCCGCATAGGGCATGTTGCCGTCGAACAGCAGCACGCGCGGGTCGTAGAAGCCGATCATCGCCTGGAGGCGGGCGAGCAGGCCGCGATTCCAGTAGTCGGCGTCGCCGCCGTAATAGCTGTGATAGGGCAAATACTCGCCGTGGAACCCGTACTGGCCGACCACGCCCACGGCCTGCGACATGGTAAGGAAGACGGGCTCGATGGCGGGGGGCAGCCGGCGCGCCACGGCGAGCAGCCGGGTCAGGTGGCCCATGCCGATCCCGTTGGGCGAGAGCATCAGCACGCGGCGGGGCGACCGGATCCGGGCGGGGTCGATGCGCCGGGGGCGGGCGAGGTCCGGGGCCAGGGTCAGGAGCCGTGCGGCCAGGATCGCAGGGTCGGCGGATTCCCTGACGAAGGCCCGGGCCCGCTCCGCGCGGGCCTGGCGGTCCGCACCTGGCTCGCGGAAGGTGCCGGTGTGGAAGCTCGCTCCATCCTCCGGCCAGCCGGCCAGCTCGGCCGGCAGGGACAAGGGCACGCCGGCGGCCGCGGCCTCGACCAGCTCGGCGGTGACCGGCTGGGGCTGGCCCGGCCAGCCGGCCAGGTGCCAGACGTCCAGCCGCGCCAGGAAGGCATCGACCGGCTCGGCCTCGGCGGGGATCAGGCGCAGCTCGGGCAAGGGCCGGTCGATCCGCCGGCGGAGCAGGGCCAAAGGTGGCGCCAGCAGTTCCACCGACCAGGGTGCTCTTGCCGGATAGGCCCGGGCAAAGCCGTCCTCATCCATGGGCCAGGCGGCGTTGCCCTGCCCGCCATGGCGGCCGATCACGGTGGGCCGCCGCGTCCAGGCCGGGTGGGGTGTCGTGCCGACCGGAGGGGCCGGCGGCAGCCAGGGCTCGCTGTCCAGGCCCAGGGCGGCGGCGATGCTCCGGTCCACCGCGACTTCGTGCAGGGCGGCATGCTCCGCCAAGGCGGCGAAGCGGTGGCGCAGGGCGGCCAGCAGCTCCCGGTCGGGGCGGCCGTCCCGCCAGGGGAGCTGGTCGAAGCGCAGGATGGCGTGGTCGGCGCGGATCCGGGGCGGGCGGTCGATCCGGGCCAGGAGGGGGGCCAGGTGCCAGGCCAGGAGGATGCGGCTGCTGACCGGCCGGTCGGCGTCGACCAGGACGAGCTGCCGCGCGGCGAGGCTGGCGGCAAGCGGCGGGGCGATGGGGCGGCCGGGCAGGAACAGGCCGGAGCGGATGCCTAGAAGGCCGATCCGCCAGCCCCGGGCCGCCAGCCGGTCGACCAAGCGGACCAGGGCGCGCGCCTCGGCGTCGGGCAGGCGCGGATCGAGCAGCAGGAGGAGTTCGAGGTCGGTCAATGCAGCATCCTGCAAGCAGCAGCCGGGGATGGCTCAGGCGGTTTCCGGCAGGTGCCGGTGCAAAGGTGGACTTGCGGCGGCTGCGGCAGCGCGTAGCCTGTCGGCCTGCCGGTGGACGAGCTGATGACCCATGACCTGATCTTCTTTCCCGATTATCGCGCGGCCAATCCCTACCAGGAACTGCTCTACCGGCAGCTCGCCCACCTGCATCCGCGGGCGGGCACGATCGACGACGCGCTGCGGCTGCTCGACCATGCCCCGCCCGGGCGGCAGGTCGTGTTCCACCTGCACTGGGAGGACGTGCTGCACCGCCATCTGGCCGATCCGGCCGATGCGGCGACCGCGGTCCACCAGTTCCTGGCCAAGGTCGAGGATTTCACCGGGCGCGGCGGCACGCTGTTCTGGACGGTGCACAACCAGGGCTCGCATGTCGGCAGCCACCCGGAGCTGGACCGGACCCTGCGCCAGGCGCTGGCGAAGCTGGCCGACCGGGTCCATGTCCATTCGCTGGCCGCCTTGCGCGCGATCCGGGCCGAGCTGGAGTTGGCGCCGGCCCAGCCCGTGGTGCTGCCGCACGGCAACTACCGCCCGATCCACGACCCGCGCAGCACCGATCGGGACACGGCCAGGACCCGCCAGGGCTTTGCCGGCGGCGACCTCGTCCTGCTCCTGTTCGGCCGGCTCGACGCCTACAAGGGGGCGGGGGCACTGCTGGCCGCGTTCGCCGAAGGGCCGGTCTGCCTGCGCCTCGTGATCGCGGGCAAGCAGATCGTGCCGCTGGACGCGGCCCTGGCCGCCCTGCCGGCATCGGTGCAGGCACGGATCACCGTGCACGACCGGTTCGTGCCGGCAGCCGAGACCGACCGGCTCCTGGCCGCGGCGGATGCGGTGGTGCTGCCCTACCGGGCGATCCTGACCTCGGGCACGCTGATGCTGGCGCTGGGCTTCGGCCGGCCGGTGATCGCGCCGGACCTGCCGGCCCTGGCCGAGATCGTCCAGGACGGGCGGGAGGCACTGCTCTACCCCGGCCACCGGCCGGACGGGCTGCCGGAGGCGCTGCTGCGGCTGGTCGAGCTGGACCCTGCCGCCCATGCCGCGATGGCCAAGGCGGCGGCCGCCACGGCGGATCTTTATGACTGGCGCTGGATCGGCCGGCAGATGGGGGCCGCGATCATGGATGCGGCGATGCACGGGCGAGCGGTCCGGCGGCCGGTGCAGCTCAGCGTGCCCGCGGCAGTCCCTGCGTGACCAGGCGCTCGAACTGGCCGGTCGGCAGGCAGGTGGTGCCCTTGTCGAACGCGCCGGTCTCGCCGGAGCGGAAGTCGATGAGCGACACTTCGCGGGCCCCGTCGGGCGCGATGATGGTCCGGGTGACCACATAGGTGGCAAGGCCGGTGATCCGGGAGCCGCCCTTGGTCTCGGTGACCGTCACACCCAGCATGCCGTCCAGCGTGACCTCGCGGCGCATCACATATTCCTGGTCGTCGCGCCGCACCGTGATGGTCGCGTCCTCGGCGGCACCGCCCACCCGCAGCGGCGAGGCGCGCTGGCCCTGCTCGAAGCTGAAGATCCAGCCGCAGTCGATCCAGGGTGTTGCCCGCCCGGCATAGGTGGCGGCGACCGCCAGCGGGTCGTCCGTGTCGAGCAGCCGCAGCCCGGCGCGCTCCAGATTGGCGCGGATCCGGTTGCGGACGGTTTCCGGGGCCAGCGCCACGGTCAGGTCGATCGGCTGGGACGGCCGGCCGGCGGGCTTCACATAGGTCAGGACCTTGGGCCGCTCCTGGGCCTGGGCCGGCATGGCGAGCGGTGCCAGCAATGCTGCCAGCATCCAGAGCCGTCGACCTCGCATCCGCACCCCTCGTCTCCCCTGCCGGCCGCCACCTGCCTTGGTACTGCCTGCCAGGCTACCTGCTTTCCTGGTGCCAGCCGCCAAAAAGAACCCGTTGCCTCAATAGAGATCCGCGGTGGTGAGCGCACTCGATAGCCCCGGGCCGGCCGCCGGCCCGGGAAGATCATCCTCCAGGGCGGCCAGACCCAGCTTGCTGTACTCGACGAGCCGGCGGAAGGCCTGATTGGCGAACCGGCCGACCGGATAGGCCTCCAGGTAGCTCTGATAGGCGGCCGGCGTGTCGGCCGCCTTCACGTCCAGCCAGAGCGCGTCCTCCGGCGAGAGCTCGATGCTGCTGTCCTGCGCCTGTGCCTCCGGATGGAGGTAGGTGGCACCGCCCGTTGCCAGGACCCCGATCAGCAGCGCACGGATCGCCGAATAATAGAGCTTGATGCGCTTCACGAGGCTGGGTTCCGCTGGAGGTTCTGGCCGGGGACGCCAGCAACTCTTCGCACAGCCTGATCAGGGGTCAAGACACATGAACAGTTGGTAAGGATGGTGCTGCCATTATGCATACCTGAAGGTGGTCAAGCACCGAGCAGATCGGCCAGCGTATGCGCGATCACCCGGGTCGCCGCATGAAGGTCCGCGAGCGCCAGCCGCTCGTCGGCGCGATGGGCGTTGGCTTCCAGCAGGTCGCGCGGCCCGGCACCGTACAGGACGCAGGGGATGCCGGCTTCCGAATAGTGCCGGCCGTCCGTGTAGAGGGGGATGCCCTGGGCGGTCACCGGCATGTCCAGGATCTCGCTGGCCCGCGCGGTGAGCCGCTCGACCAGCCGGGCAGCACCGGGCAGCTGGGTCAGCGGGCGGGCCAGCAGGATCTGGCGGATCCGCACGCTGACGCCCGGGAACTTCGCCACCGCGGTCTCGATCAGCTTGCGCAGCTCGGCCTCGACGTCCTCCGGCCGTTCCTCCGGGATCATCCGCCGGTCCAGGCGCATGACGATCCGGTCCGGCACCACGTTGGTGTTGATCCCGCCCGAGATCAGCCCGACCACCAGCGTCGGGCTGGTGATCCCCTTCACCTTGGAGCGGCGGGTCTGCAGGGTGCGCCGCGCGGCATAGAGCGCCGTCAGGACGCCGTTGGCCGCTTCCAGCGCGTCGAAGCCGGTGTCCGGCCGGGCCGCGTGGGCGGAGCGGCCCAGCAGCTCGACCTCCAGATGGAGGCAGCCATTATGGGCGGTGACCACCGAATAGGCGAAGCCGGCCCCGATCGCGAGGTCCGGGCGGCTGAGCCCGGTCTCCAGCAGGCGCTTGGGACCCAGGTTGCCGCCGGCTTCCTCGTCATAGGTCAGATGCAGCTCGACCGTGCCGGACAGGCGGTCGGCCACCCCGTCCAGGGCCAGCAGCGCGAAGGTGTAGGTGGCGAAGTCGGACTTGGAGACGGCCACACCCCGGCCGTACATCATCCCGTTCTCGATCTCGGCGCCATAGGGGTCGTGGCCCCAGCCCTCGCCCGGCGGCACGACGTCGCCATGGGCATTCAGCGCAATGGTCGGCCCGTCGCTGCCGAACCGGCGCCGCACGATCAGGTTGGTGATGGACACCATGCCCTGGGCCTCGACCAGCGTGGCCGGCACCACGTCGGTCTCGACCTCCAGGCCCAGCTCTTCCAGCAGTTCCTTGGCCCGGGCGGCATGCGGGGCGCAGTCGCCATGCGGGTTGTCGGAGGGGACCTTCACGAGCTCGGCCAAGAAGCGCTCGGCCTGCTCCTGACGGCTGGCGAGGAACGCGTCGATGGCGTCGGCGGTCTGGCTCATGGTTTGGCTTTCGGCAGGGCTAGGAGGCGCAGCGCGCGCAGGAGGACGCGCAGGGCCAAGTCGGCATCCGGCAGGGTCATGCTTTCCAGAGGATTGTGGCTGATGCCGCCCCCGCAGCGCACGAACAGCATGGCCGTGGGGCAGATGGCGGCCATGGCCATGGCGTCGTGGCCGGCACCGCTGGGGAGGTATTTCACCGGGACACCCTCCGCACGCATCGCCTGGGCCAGGACCCGCTGCAGGCGGGGCGCGCAGACATTGGCCGGCTGGTCGTGCTCGCGGGCGACGGTGCAGCCGAGGCCGCGGGCTGCGGCAATCCCGTGGATCGCCTGGACCAGCTCCGCCACGGCCTGGCCGCGCACGAGGTCGCTGGGCGAGCGGATGTCCAGGGTCAGCATCGCCCGGCCGGGGATGACGTTCACCGCACCCGGCAGGACCTCCAGCCGGCCGACCGTGCCCACCAGGTCCGGCGCGGCACTGCAGCGCCGCTCGACCAGGAGGGCGATCTCGGCGGCACCGGCCAGGGCATCCCGCCGGTGGCCCATCGGCACGGTGCCGGCATGGCCAGCCATCCCGTCCAGCACCACGGCCAGGCGCGACTGGCCCTGGATGGCGGTGACGATCCCGAGCGGGCGGTCCTCGGCCTCGAGCACCGGGCCCTGCTCGATATGGACCTCCAGGAAGGCGCGCAGGGAGCCCGGCGGGTAGGCGACGCTCGCCAGGGCATCGGGATCGCCGCCGAACGCCCGCAGCGCCGCCCCGACCGTGACGCCCGCCCCGTCCGGCAGCTCCAGCACGCCCGGATCGAGCGTGCCGCAGATCGCCTTGGAGCCCAGGAAGGTCGTGGGAAAGCGCACGCCCTCCTCGTCGCAGAACGCCACCACCTCCACCGGGAACGGCAGGCGCTCGCCACCATCATGCAGTGCCGCCACCACCTGCACGCCGGCCAGCACGCCGAGTGCACCGTCATAGCGGCCGGCATCCACCACCGTGTCGAGATGCGAACCGATGAGCACGACCGGCGCTGCGGGATCCTCTCCCTCGTAGCGGCCGATCAGGTTGCCGATCGCATCGACCCGCGTTGCCATCCCGGCTGCCTGCATCCAGCCGGCGACCAGCTCGATCGCCTGGCGGTGCGCAGCCGTATACGGCTGCCGGTTCAGCCGGCCGGGATCGGTGGAGACCCGGCCGAGTTCGTCCAGCCGGGCCATCAGCGTGCGGGCGTCCGAAGAAATGTCGGGCGGGCTGCCGGTCATGCGGGCGGGTGCCGGTCGAGCCAGTGCTCGGCGATGTCGATGCGGCGGGTGATCCAGACCTGCTCGTGGCCCTGGACATAGTCGAGGAAGCGGGCCAGGGCGGCGGCGCGGCCGGGCCGGCCGGCCAGCCGGCAGTGGAGGCCCACCGAGAGCATCTTGGGCGAGCCGGCCCTTCCCTCCTCGTAGAGCACGTCGAAGCTGTCCTTCAGGTAGCTGAAGAACTGGTCCCCTGAGTTGAAGCCCTGGCTGGTCGCAAAGCGCATGTCGTTGGCATCCAGCGTGTAGGGCACCACGAGCTGGTCGTGCCGCCCGACCTTCACGTAATAGGGCAGGTCGTCAGCATAGGAATCCGCGTAATAGTCGAAGCCGCCCTCGGCGCAGACCAGATTCAGCGTGTTCGGGCTGCAGCGGCCGAGATACCAGCCGCGCGGCCGGCTGCCGGTCACGGCGGCATGGACGTCGATCGCCAGGCGCAGGTGCTCGCGCTCGATCTCGAGCGGCACGTGCTGGTAGTCGATCCAGCGATAGCCGTGGGTGGCGATCTCCCAGCCGGCCTCCTTCATGGCGGCGACGGCCTCGGGGTGGCGCGAGAGCGCCATGGCCACGCCATAGACGGTGAGCGGCAGGTCGCGCTCGGTGAACATGCGGAACAGCCGCCAGAACCCGGCGCGCGAACCGTATTCGTAGATCGATTCCATGTTCATGTGCCGCGCCCCGGCCAGGGGCGCGGCACCCACGATCTCGGACAGGAACGCCTCGGAGGCCGCGTCGCCATGGAGGATGCAGTTCTCGCCGCCTTCCTCGTAGTTGAGCACGAACTGGACGGCGATGTGGGCGCCGCCCGGCCAGTCGGCAAACGGCACCGAGCGGCCATAGCCCACCATGTCGCGCGGGTAGAGGTTCAAGGCGGCCCCCTGCAGGATGGCGTCGAAGCGCTGCCTTCTTAGCCGGAAGCCCGCAACACCCAAAAGGGGCGATCGACATTGCCTCCCGGCCGGGCCGGGGCCAATCTCCCCGCCGGCCAGGACGGCCGGGACCATGCGGGAGGCATCGGGTGGAGTGCCGGAAGGTGGCGTCGTGACGGAGCTGGAGCCCAGGAGCTTCCTGCGCGGCCTGTTCGAGCAGGCGGTGCGCGCGGCCGACCCGCTGTTTGCCGTGCCGCCCTTTCTGCCGGAGCCGCCTAAGGGGCGCACCGTGGTGGTGGGCCTGGGCAAGGCCGCCGCCGTGATGGCCCAGGCGGTGGAGCGGCACTGGCCGGGCCCGCTCGAAGGCGTGGTGGTCACGCGCGACGGGCACGAGGCGCCGACCGAGCGGATCGAGGTCCTGTCCGCTTCCCACCCGGTGCCGGACGAGCGTTCCGAGGCGGGTGCGAAGCGTCTGCTGGCGGCGGTGGAGGGGCTGGGGCCGGACGACCTGGTGCTGTGCCTGGTGTCGGGCGGCGGCTCCGCCTTGTGCGCCCTGCCGGCACCCGGGCTGACGCTCGCCGACAAGATCGCGGTGAACCGCGCGCTGCTCCATTCGGGCGCCTCGATCGACGAGATGAACTGCGTCCGCAAGCATCTCTCGGGCTTCAAGGGCGGTCGGCTGGCGAAGGCGGCGGCACCGGCGAGGGTGGTGGCCTTGCTGATCTCCGACGTGCCGGGCGACGATCCGGCGGTGATCGCATCGGGGCCCACCGTGCCCGATCCCACCAGCTTCGCCGGCGCGCTGGCGCTGGTGCGCCGCTACCGGCTGGACCTGCCCGATGCGGTGCGCCGCCATCTGGAGGCAGGGGCGGAGGAAACGCCCAAGCCTGGTGACCCGATCTTCCAGCGGGTGGAGAACCGCCTGATCGCGGCCCCGCAGCGCTCCCTGGAGCAGGCGGCCAGCTTCGCGCGCAGCCAGGGCATCCGGCCCCTGCTGCTGGGCGATGCGCTGGAAGGGGAGTCGCGCGAGGTCGGCCGGGTGATGGCCGGGATCGCCCGCTCGGTGCGCCGCCACGGCGAGCCCTGCCCTGCCCCCTGCGTGCTCCTGTCCGGCGGCGAGACCACGGTGACCGTGCGCGGCCAGGGCCGTGGCGGGCGCAATGTCGAGTTCCTCTTGGGCCTGGCGGTGGCGCTGGGCGGCGAGCGGGACGTCTGGGCGATCGCCGGCGACACGGACGGGATCGACGGCGCCGAGGAGGTGGCGGGTGCGATCGTCACCCCCGACACGCTGGCGCGCGCGCGTGCCGCAGGCCTGGATGCGCACCGGATGCTGGACGAGAACGACGCCCATCGCTTCTTCGTGGCATTGGGCGACCAGGTGGTGACCGGGCCGACGCTCACCAACGTCAACGACGTGCGGGCGATCCTGGTGCTCTGAGTTCCGGAGGAAGGCTTCGATGGATGCTTCGGTCTGGCTGGCGTTTGCGGCCGCGGCGATCACGCTGCTGATCATCCCGGGGCCGACCATCTCGCTGGTGATGTCCTATGCGTTGAGCCAGGGTCACCGGGCAGCGCTCGCGATCGTGGCCGGGGTGGCGCTGGGCGACCTCACCGCGATGAGCCTGTCGCTGCTGGGCCTGGGTGCGGTGCTGGCGGCCTCGGCGGGCCTGTTCACCCTGCTGAAATGGCTGGGCGCCGCCTACCTGGTCTATCTCGGGATCAAACTGTGGCGGGCACCGGTGGACCGGGCGGAGCCGGGGGCGGCAAGGCCGGTGGCAGCCCGGGTGATGCTGGGCCATGCGTGGCTGGTGACGGCGCTGAACCCCAAGAGCATCGTGTTCTTCGTGGCCTTCGTCCCGCAATTCGTCGACCCGGCCCGGCCCTATTTGCCCCAGGCGGCGATCCTGGTCCTGACCTTCGTCCTGCTCGCCGCCGCCAACGCCCTGGCCTATGCGCTGGCCGCCTCGTCCCTCAAAGGGACGATCCGGCGGCCCGCGGTGCAGCGCTGGATCAACCGGGCCGGGGGCTCGGTGCTGATCGGGGCCGGCGTCGCCACGGTAGCGTGGCGACGGGCGGGCTGACGGTCAGCGGGCGATCGGCTCCGGCACCGGCACGCCCAGCCGGTCGGCCCAGGGCAGCAGGGCCGGCATGATCGAGGGGTGCAGCACGGCACCCTCGGCCTCGGCCTGGCGCTTCTTGGCCATGGCGGCCTGGCCGGGCAGGCGGACGGCTGCCACGCCCGGGCGCGGCGGGCAGGCCTGGCAGGCCTGGACGATGTGGTCGACCTGGCGGCGGAAGGCCGGCAGGCCGGCGAAGGCGTCCGGGTCCACCACCTGGACCCAGACCGAGGCGCCCCAGCCCTCGCCCGGGTCGGCCCGGCCGAAGCCCGACAGGCCCTGGCTCAGCGCCTCGATGTTCAGCGCCAGGCCATAGCCCTTGTGGCCATGGTCCAGCCCGCCGGTCGGCAGGATCGTGCCGGGCGGGTCGGTGTTGAAGACCTTGGGGTCGTTGCTGGGCTGGCCGTCGGCGGTGAGCAGCCAGGGATGGTCGAAGGTCCTGCCCTCGGCGAGGAGCCGGTTGGACATGCCGTTGGTGGTGATCGAGGCGGAGGTGTCGATCAGGATCGGATCGCCCGAGGTGGGAATCCCGATGGCGTAGGGGTCGGGGGTGAACACCGCGCGCGTGCCGCCGAAGGGCGCCACCGAGGCGACGTTCGGGTCGGAGCAGGCGATCTGGATGTAGAGGCCCTGCTCGGTGGCCTTGGGCAAAAAGGTGGCGAGGCAGGCGATGTGGTGGGCGCGGCGGATCGAGACGGCACCGATGCCGGTGGCCTTGGCCATGGCGATCGCCTCGTCCACGGCGTGCGCGGTCAGCCACACGCCCGGCAGGCGGCGGCCGTCCAGGGTCAGGGCGGCCGGCTTGCGCGCCACCTCCTCCGGCTGGCCGCTCGTGGTCATCGAACCCTTCTGGGCCTCGGCGAGATAGGGCCCGGCCAGGTTCAGGCCATGGGTGGTATGGCCCATCAGGTCGGCGTCGACCAGGAGGCGCGCGGTGACCGCGGCCTTGTCCCCATCCAGCCCGACCTTCTCGAACAGGGCGGTCGCGAACGCCACCAGCGCCCCGACCTCGTACCGATCGCCCGTCACCCCGCTATCCTCCCGCTGAAGCTGGGGCCGGAACCTAGGCACTGTGCCCGCGGTGATCCAGCCCCATGCCGCGTCAGCGGACCAGGTGCGGGCCCTGGTAGCGGGCTTCCTCCCCGGCCTGGGCCGACATCACGCGCGCCTGCGCCGCCTGGATGTTCTCCTGGCGGATGTCGCGCTCGGTCATGGCGAACTTGTAGACCGTGTCCGCGATCGCCCGGCTCAGCACCAGGGTGGAGCGGCGGCTGATGTAGCGGTTGGTGTCGCAAGCCTTGTGGTAGCAGGGATCGAGCGGCTGGCCGGCGACACCGCCGAACAGCCGGGCCTGCTTCTCGGTCTTGATTGCATCGGCACCGCTGAACAGCCCGCCCACGGGAATCCCGATGGCCGAGAAGGCGGCATAGTCGGAGCGGCCGTCGGCCGGCGAATACTGGTAGGGCAGCCGGGCGCGCTGGAAATACTTGGTGAACACCTGCTCGACCACCTTGTCCGCGGCGCTGTCCGGATTGCCCTGCTGGATCAGCCAAGCGTAGTTGTGCGACGCGATCATGTCGAAGTTCAGATAGGCCAGGATCGAGGCCGCCTGCTCGTCGGGCAGGCCGGCGACATAGGCGTTGGAGCCGTGCAGCCCGTACTCCTCGGCACCCCACCAGCCGAAGCGGACCTTGTTCTTAGGCTGGACCTTCAGCTTCGCCATCTGCAGGGCGAGTTCCAGGATCGCAGCGCTGCCGCTGCCGTTGTCGTTGATGCCGGGACCCTCTGGCACCGAATCCAGGTGCGCGCCGACCATCACCACCCGGTCGGCGCGGCCGCCCGCGGTCTCGGCCACGATGTTGTAGGTCTGGCGGGTCTCGGAACGTGCCCGGACTTCCAGTTGGCCGGTTCCGCCCGCCTCGGCGAGATCGACGAGCTGCTGGCCGATCGCATAGCTGGTGGAGACCGCCGGCAGGGCTCCGGGGCTGCCGAGCGTGCCGCCGAACAGGTCGGTGCGGTCCTCCTGGCCCTCGTTGAAGATCACCACGCCCCGGTAGCCGGCGGCAGCGGCGTTCGCCACCTTGACGGCGAAGTCGCAGGTACCACGCTGGACCACGGCGATGGCCGGCGTGGCACCCGCGGGCGGGAAGTCGCTGGCCTCGCAGCCGCTGGTCGAGGAGCCGGTGGCAGGCGGCGGGATCTGGACGTCGATGGCCACCAGCCGGCCGGACGCGCTGCCCGAGCCGGACAGCTCCATGGTGAGGAAGTCGGTCTCGGCGGTGTAGCCGGTGCCGCCGGCCCGCAGGACGGGCGTGCCGATCTCCTTGAAGTAGGGATAGTCGAAGCTGCGGGTGGAGGTGCGGTAGCCGGCCGCCTCCAGCTTGCGCCGGACATAACTGACCGAGGCTGCGTAGCCGCTGGTGGAGGCGGCCCGGTTGCCGTTCCGGTAGTCGGCGATCCACTGCAGCTCGTTCATGTGGGCCACCACACCCTTGGTGGTGATGGCGCCGACCAGCCTGCTGGCGTCGGCCTCGAAGCCCGGGACCTGATGGGATGCGGCCGCGTCGGGTGCCGGCGCCAGGGCCGCCACCATGCCGAGGCCGCCGCCGGCGAGCGCGGATTTCCACTTCGATCTCATGACGTCCTCCCGGCGGGCGGGTGACGTTGCTCGTCGCACGCACCTCCCGCTGCGAGGATCGCTAACAGACTAGCTGACTACAGGCATCCCGATACTGGAGAACCGACTACGGGTTTATTGTCGCTCCCCGAGCAGAGCGAAGTTCAATGCCGGTGATGGGCGCACTGGCCATGGTCGGCCAGGACCTGGATCACCCGGCAGTCGCATACCCGGCCATGGCCGCACTCGTCGACCATGCGCTGGAGCTCCACGCGCAGCGCATCCAGCCGGGCGATGCGGCGCTCGACTTCCTGCAGGTGGCGGGAGGCGATGCTGTCGGCCTCGTGGCAGGAGCGGTTGGGCTGGGCGGTCAGGCTCAGGAGCTCGCGGATGTCGTCGACCTCGAAGCCGAGCTCGCGGGCGTGGCGGATGAAGGCCAGGCGGCGCACGTCGGCCTCGTCGTAGCGGCGGCGGTTGCCTTCGGTGCGCGGCGGGGCCGGCAGGAGGCCGATCTGCTCGTAGAAGCGGATGGTCGGCACCTTCACCTTGGTGCGCCGGGACACCTCGCCGATCGATAGCTCAAGCAAAGGGCTTGCTCCTCTAGTCGCTAGAGAAAGTAGGTTGCCCCGCAGCATGTCACAAGGAACCGCCATGACCGCCGCCGCCGTGCAGACCCGCTTCCGCGTCCAGGGGATGGACTGCGCCTCCTGCGCGCAGAAGCTGGACAATGCGGTGCGCCGGATCGAGGGCGTGACGGATGTGGTGGTCTCGGTGGCGGCCGGCACCATGACGGTCGGCCATGCGGAAGGCCTGCAGCTCCGCCCGGCGATCCAGCGCCAGGTCGAGCGGCTGGGCTACCGGGCGTCTCCGCTTGCCGGGAGCAGCATGCCCGCCGCCGATGCCGCGCACGGTGCCTGCTGCGGGCATGATCATCACGGGAACCACCACGAGCACGCAGTCGAGGACGAGCCGCACGGCCATCTCCATGTGCATGACGAGGGCGACGGGCCGTGGTGGCGGCAGCCCCGGGCGATCCTGACGGCGGCGAGCGGGCTGGCCTTCGTGGTGGCGTTCCTGCTGGAGCGGCTGGTGCCGGCCACCGAGGGCTGGATCTTCATCCCGGCCATGCTGGTGGGGCTCGTGCCGATCGCCCGGCGGGCCTTCGCGGCGGCGGTCAGCGGCACGCCGTTCTCGATCGAGATGCTCATGACCATCGCGGCGGTGGGTGCGGTGGCGATCGGGGCTGCCGAGGAGGCGGCGGCGGTGGTGTTCCTGTTCATGGTGGGGGAGATGCTGGAAGGGGTGGCGGCGGGCCGGGCCCGCGCCAGCATCCAGAGTCTCGCCCGGCTCGTGCCGAAGACGGCGCTGCGGCTGCGCCCGGACGGCGGCACCGAGGAGATCGCGGCCGAGCTGCTCCGGCCGGGCATGGTGATCCGGGTCCGGCCGGGCGACCGGATCGCGGCGGACGGGGTGATCCAGGCCGGCAGCGGCGGGATCGACGAGGCGCCGGTCACCGGTGAGAGCCTGCCGGTCGCCAAGGGGCCGGGTGCCCCTGTGTTCGCCGGGACGATCAGCACGGACGGGGTGCTCGAGGTCCTGGTCCAGCGCCCGACGGCGGACAATACGATCGCCCGGATCGTGAAGCTCGTGGAGGAGGCCCAGGAGCGCAAGGCGCCGACCGAGCGGCTGATCAACCGCTTCTCGCGCTGGTACACGCCGGGCGTGGTCGCGGTGGCGGCCCTGGTCGCCATCCTGCCCCCGCTGCTGGGCGGCCAGGACTGGTACGAGTGGATCTACAAGGGCATGGCGATCCTGCTGATCGGCTGCCCCTGCGCCCTGGTCATCTCCACGCCGGCCGCCATCGCGGCCGCCCTGTCGGCCGGTGCCAGGCAGGGCCTCCTGATGAAGGGCGGCAGCGTCCTGGAGCAGCTGCGCAGCATCGACATGGTAGCGTTCGACAAGACCGGGACCCTGACCGAGGGCCGCCCGACCGTCACCGCGATCGTCGGGATCGACCGCCCGGAGGCGGAGGTGCTGCGGCTGGCGGCGGCCCTGGAAAGCCAGTCCAGCCATCCGCTCGCCCGGGCGATCCTGGCGCGTGCCGAAGGGATGACACTCCCGGCGGTGACGGAAGCCCGGGCGCTGGCCGGCAAGGGGGTGCTGGGCGAGGTGGCGGGCACGAGGCTGTTCTTGGGCAGTGCCGAGGTCGCGGGGGCGGTGGCGCCGCTCGCCCCGGTGGTGGCAGCGCGGATCGAGGCCATGCAGATGGCCGGCAACAGCGTGTCGGTGCTGGTGGCGGATGGCGGCGTGGCCGGGCTGATCGGGCTGCGCGACGAGCCGCGTCCGGATGCCAGAGCGGCGCTGGCGGCCCTGGACGCTGCCGGAATCGGCACGATCATGCTGACCGGCGATCATCCGCGCGCCGCAGCCGCCATCGGCCGGGATCTCGGCATCGAGGCCAAAGCCGGCCTCCTGCCGGCCGACAAGCAGCGGATCGTGGGCGAATTGCAGGCCGGCGGCCACAAGGTCGCCAAGGTCGGCGACGGCATCAACGATGCGCCGGCACTGGCCGCGGCCGATGTCGGGATCGCCATGGGCAGCGGCACCGACGTGGCGCTGGAGACCGCGGATGCGGCGGTCCTCCATGGTCGGGTCGGCGATGTGGTGGCGATGATCCGGCTGGCACGCACGGCCATGGCCAACATCGCCCAGAACATCACGATCGCCCTGGGCCTGAAGGCCCTGTTCCTCCTGACCACCGTGCTGGGCATCACCGGACTGTGGCCGGCGATCCTGGCGGATACCGGCGCCACCGTGCTGGTGACCGCGAACGCCATGCGCCTCCTGTGCTGGCGGCCGGCACGGTAGGGGCCGTCTGGACCAGCAGGCTGGCGAGCCGTTCCGTTCCCGTCATGGCCGGGCGGACCCGGCCATGACGAAGAGGAAGGCGCGGCAGGTCAGGACGTCGTGCCTGACCTCTGGCGCACCTGCGGTCAGGCGCCGCCTTCCTGGATGACCACTTCCACCCGGCGGTTCTGCTGCCGGCCGGCGGCCGTGTCGTTGGGCGCCTTGGGATAGGCCTCGCCCAGGCCGCGGGCGACCAGCCGGGCCGGGTCGATGCCCGCGGCCACCAGTTCCGCGCGCACCGCGTCGGCCCGCCGCTCCGAGAGCGAAAGGTTGTAGGCATCCGAGGCGGTGCTGTCGGTGTGGCCCTCGATGATTGCGGTCGCCTGCGGGAAGTCGCGCAGGGCCGAGGCGACCCGGTCCACCTCGCGCAGGCCGCCCGGGCTGAGCGTCGACTCGTCGACCGGGAACAGCACGTCGCCCGCCAGGCCCACCACCAGGCCACGATCGGTCCGCTCGGCCTGCAGCTCGGCCAGGCGCTGCTCCAGCGTCTGCCGGATGGCGCGCTCGCGCGCCTCGCCCGCCCCTTCGACCGCCTCGGTCTCGGCCCGGGCCACGGCCAACTGCTCGGCGGTTTGCGCCCGGCGCTGGGCGACATAGGCCAGGGTCTCGGCCTGCTCGAGGTCATCCTCCTCGGTCAGCGCCCGCTCGCTCTGGGCCAGCGCTTCCTGGGCGGCATTGAGCTCGGGCTGGGCGCGGCTCACCACCTCCGGATTGGCCCGCGCGCCGGCCACCGCGGCGCGTGCCTGCTCCACCGCCGGGCTGGTGGGCGTGCTGCAGGCGGCCAGCGCCAGGCTGCATCCGGCCAGCAGGGTCGCGGTCATGAGCTTGCGCATCATCGGGCGCATCACTGGATCCCTCCGGAGGCGGCAGGTGCCAGGGGCGTTGCGGCGGCCGGCGTGGTGGCGGCCGGCGGCGTGCCGTTCGACGGGGCCGATGTGGTCACCGCCGATCCGCCCGGGGCCAGCGCGTCGATGGCGCTGTCCACCTGCTGCCGGTTGCGCTCGGCCACCGCCCGCTCGGCCTGCGCCTCGGCCAGGCCGGCATCGGCAGCGGCCTCCTGGGCCAGGCGGCGGGCCTTCTCATACTCCTCCTCGGCGATGGCCTGTTCCGCCTGGTTGAGCTTGTCGCGCGCCTGCTGCAGTTCCAGCGGGGCTTCCTGGGGCGCCTCGCTCGCCTCGGCGCGCTCCACAGCCAGCTTGGCAGTGGCCATGGCGTCGTCCGGGGGCGGCGTGCCGGCACAGGCGCCAAGCAGCAGCAGTGCGCCGGCCGCAATGCCCATCGGCGCCGTCTTGCGCGACAGGGTCGGCATGACTGTTCTCCGTACTGAGGGAGGCGAGGACATGGCACGCCAGACCTGGTTTTCGCTGCCAGGTGCTGTCGAGGCGCTGACCATCCTCATCCGTTGACGTTGGAAGCGTCCGGAACAGCCGAGGTTCCGCGCGGATGATGACCAGCCGGACGCAGACCGTGAGTTCGGCTGCGCCCGCTCCCCCTGGATCACGCGCCCGGCAGGCGGTCCGGCATGGCTGCCGGCACCTGCCCGCTCAGAGCGGCTTCTTCAGCCACCTGCCCAGCACGCCGATGATCCCCTCGCGGAACAGGAGCACGCTGACCACGAAGATGACGCCCTGGATGATGGTCACCCAGGCGCCCAAGGTGGCGAGGTAGTTCTGCATGCCGACGACCACGGCGGCACCCACGATCGGGCCGAACACCGTGCCCATGCCGCCCAGGAGCGTCATCAGCACGACCTCGCCGGACATGGTCCAGTAGACGTCGGTGAGCGAGGCCAGCTGGAAGACCAGGGCCTTGGTGGCGCCGGCCAGGCCCGCCAGCGTGGCGGAGAGCACGAAGACCGCCAGCTTGTACTGGTTGGTGCGGTAGCCCAGCGAGACCGAGCGGGGCTCGTTGTCGCGGATCGCCTTCAGCACCTGGCCGAACGGGGAATGGATGATCCGGTAGATCAGCAGCAGGCCGAAGAAGGTGATCGCCAGCACCAGGAAATAGAGGCTGCGGTCGGGGCCGAGGTCGATCAGGCCGAACAGATGGCCGCGCGGGACGGACTGGATGCCGTCCTCGCCGCCGGTGAACGGCGCCTGCACCGAGAAGAAATATACCATCTGGGCAAAGGCCAAGGTGACCATCGCGAAGTAGATGCCCTGCCGGCGGATGGCGAGCGCCCCGAACACGAGCCCCAGCACGGCGGCGGTCGCCGTGCCGAGCAGGATGGCGAGCTCAGGGGTGAGGCCCCAGGCCTTGGCCGCATAGGCGCTGACATAGCTGGCCGAGCCGAAATAGGCGGCATGGCCGAAGCTCAGGAGCCCGCCATAGCCCAGCAGCAGGTTGAAGGCGCAGGCGAACAGCGCAAAGCACATCACCTTCATCAGGAAGACGGGGTAGAGGACGAAGGGGCCGATCAGGCCGAGCGCCAGCAGGCCCACGAAGATCAGGAGATGGTGGCGCGGCATGCCCATGGCACCGGCCGGTGCCGTAAGCGCCGGGGCAGCGACCTCGGTGCGGGCGTTTCGGGTTTCGGCAGCCATCATGCGGCCCTCCCGAACAGGCCGGCCGGCTTCACCAGCAGCACGATCGCCATGATCACGAAGATCACCACCGCCGATCCCTCCGGGTAGAACACGCGCGTCAGGCCCTCGATCAGGCCCAGGCCGAAGCCGGTGATGATCGAGCCCAGGATCGAGCCCATGCCGCCGATCACCACGACCGCGAACACGACGATGATGAGGTCGGCCCCCATGTTCGGGTTGACCGAGTAGATGGGGGCGGCCAGCACGCCGGCGAACGCGGCCAGCGCCACGCCGAAGCCATAGGTCAGGGTGATCAGGCGCGGCACGTTGATGCCGAAGGCGCCGACCAGGGTCGGGTTCTCGGTGGCCGCGCGCAGGTAGGCCCCCAGCCTGGTCTTCTCGATCACGAACCAGGTGGCGAGGCAGACGACCAGGGACACCGCCACCACCCAGCCGCGATAGTTCGGCAGGAACATGAAGCCCAGGTTCATGCCGCCGGAGAGCTGGGGCGGGATCTGGTAGGGCAGGCCGGAGATGCCGTATTCGTTGCGGAACAGGCCCTGGATGACCAGCGCCAGGCCGAAGGTCAGCAGCAGGCCGTAGAGATGGTCGAGATGGTAGAGGCGCGAGATCAGCAGGCGCTCGATGATGACGCCGGTGATCCCGACGATCACCGGGGCCAGGACCAGGGCCGCCCAATAGTTGATCCCGAGATAGTTGAGCAGCATCCAGGCCACGAACGCGCCCATCATGTACTGCGCGCCGTGGGTGAAGTTGATGATGTTCAACAGACCGAAGATGACCGCCAGCCCGAGGCTGAGCAGCGCATAGAACGAGCCGTTGATCAGGCCCAGCAGGAGCTGGCCGAACAGGGCCTGCGGCGGGATTCCCAGAAGCTCGAACATCGGCCCGTCCTGCAGTCAGCCGAAAAAGCAAGAAGGGCAGGACGGGCGCTGCGGCCCGCCCTGCCCCGACGACATCACTGCACGAGCGGGCAGTTGCCCTCGTTCAGCGGGCGGAACGCCTGGTCGGCCGGGATGGTGGCGACCTGCTCGTAATAGTCCCACGGGCCCTGCGACTGGTCCGGCGTCTTCACCCGGAACAGGTACATGTCGTGGATCTTGCGGCCGTCCTCCCGGATCGTGCCCTGGCCGAACAGCTCGTCCTCGGTCGGCATCTCCTTCATCTTGGCCATGACCGCGGTCGGGTCCTTGCCGCCGGTCGCTTCCACGGCCTTGAGATAGTGGAGCACGCCGGCATAGACGCCCGCCTGGACCATGGTCGGCATGTCGCCGTCATGCTTTTCCGCAAAGCGCTTGGACCATTCGCGGGTGCCGTCGTTCTGGTCCCAGTAGAAGCTCTCGGTGAGCACCAGGCCCTGCGCCGTCTCCAGCCCCAGCGCGTGGATGTCGGTCAGGAACACCAGCAGGCCGGCGATGGCCTGGCCGCCCTGGGTGATGCCGAACTCGGAAGCCTGCTTGATCGAGTTGATCGTGTCGCCGCCGGCATTGGCCAGCCCGATCACGTCGGCACCCGAGGACTGCGCCTGCAGGAGGAAGGACGAGAAGTCCGAGCCCGGGAAGGGATGGCGGACGGTGCCGACCACCTCGCCGCCCGCGGCCTCCACCACTGCGGTGGTGTCCCGCTCCAGCGCCTGGCCGAAGGCGTAGTCGGCGGTCAGGAAGAACCATTTCTTGTGGCCGGCCTCGACCATGGCGCTGCCGGTGCCATGGGCCAGCGCCCAGGTGTCGTAGGTCCAGTGGACCGTGTTGGGCGAGCATTGCGGCCCGGTCAGGTCGGCGGTGCCGGCACCGGAGTTGATGAAGACCTTGTTCTTCTCGCGGGTGATGTCGTTGACCGCCAGGGCCGCCGAGGAGGTCGGCACGTCCACGATCACGTCGACGCCGTCCTGGTCGTACCACTGCCGCGCGATGGTCGAGGCGACGTCCGGCTTGTTCTGGTGGTCGGCCGAGACGATCTCGACCGTGATGCCCTTTTCCGCCGCGTTGAAGTCCTCGACCGCCATCTGTGCGGCGACCACCGAGCCCTCGCCGGACAGGTCGGCATAGACGCCGGAGCGGTCGTTGAGCACGCCGATCTTGACACTGGTCTCGGCCAGCGCGGTGCCGGAGAGCAGCGTCGCGGCCACTGCCGCCAGCGTGAAGTTCCTGATCCTCGTCATCTGGTCCAAGCTCTCCCTTGCGCGGCGCATTCTTGTTCGCGCCGTCCAGCTGAATGTGCGGGCTACACGCCGAGATAGGCGTGCAGCTTGTCGAGGTTGCTCTCCAGGTCGTCGTTGCGGATCGTGTCGATGACCCTGCCCTGCTCCACGACATAATGCCGGTCCGCCACCGAGGCGGCGAAGCGGAAGTTCTGCTCCACCAGGACGATGGTGAAGCCCGCGCGCTTGAGCTTCGCGATGGTGTGCCCGATCTGCTGGACGATCACCGGGGCCAGCCCCTCGGTGGGTTCGTCCAGGAGCAGGAGCTTGGCACCGGTGCGCAGGATCCGGCCGATCGCCAGCATCTGCTGCTCGCCGCCGGACAGCTTGGTGCCCTGGCTGGACAGGCGCTCCTTCAGGTTCGGGAACAGTTCGAAGATCTGCTCGACCGAGAGTCCGCCATCGCGGACCTTGGGCGGCAGCATCAGATTTTCCTCGACCGAGAGGCTCGCGAAGATGCCGCGCTCCTCCGGGCAGAAGGCGATGCCGGCGCGCGCGATGGTGCGGGCGGGCAGGCCGATCGTCTCGCGCCCGTCGAACACGATCGAGCCCCGGCGCTTGGCCAGGATGCCCATGATCGCCTTGAGTGTGGTGGTCTTGCCCGCACCGTTGCGGCCGAGCAGGGTCACGACCTCGCCGGCATGGACGTCGAAGCTGACGCCATGGAGCACGTGGCTCTCGCCATACCAGCCATGGACGTCCCGGACCGTGAGCAGGCTGCTGCCCTGGGCGGAATGTGCCCGCTCCATGAGTTGGGCCTCAGTCATGGCCGGCTCCGATATAGGCGTCGATGACGTCCGGGTTCTTCGACACGGTGGCGTAGTCGCCCTCGGCCAGTACCTTGCCGCGCGCCAGCACGGTGATCCGGCCGGCGAGCCTGGCGACGACCGACAGATTGTGCTCCACCATCAGGATCGTGCGGTTCTTCGCGATCCGCTGGATGACGCCGGCGATGCGGTCGACGTCCTCGTGGCCCATGCCGGCCATCGGCTCGTCGAGCAGCAGCATCTCCGGGTCCAGCGCCAAGGTGGTGGCGATCTCCAGCGCGCGCTTGCGGCCATAGGGAAGCGCACCGGCCGGGTCCGCGGCGAAGTCGGCCAGGCCCACCTCGTCCAGCAGGGCCAGGGCCTGCCCATCGAAGCCGGAGAGCACCCGTTCCGAGCGCCAGAAGTCGAAACTGTCGCCGCGCTGGCGCTGCAGGGCGATGCGGACATTCTCCAGCGCGGTCAGATGCGGGAACACCGCCGAGATCTGGAAGGAGCGCACCATGCCGAGCCGGGCGATGTCCGCCGGCTGCATCCGGGTGATGTCCCGGCCATTATAGGTGATGGTGCCGCGCGTCGGCTGCAGGAACTTGGTGAGCAGGTTGAAGCAGGTCGTCTTGCCGGCCCCGTTCGGCCCGATCAGCGCATGGATCGAGCCACGCCCGATCTGAAGATCTACATCATTTACCGCGACAAAACCTTTGAACTGCTTGGTCAGACCTTTAGCCGCCAAAATGACGTCATTGATCATCCTCCCTCCGTGGCCGCAGTTCTTCCTGGCGACTTCTAACGCTTTGTCTCGAAACAATATGCGCCCGCCCCCAGTGTGTCAAACGAATGCGTCGCGGACAGGATCAACCGCCGGTCGGCGTATATTTCATACGATGAATTCCCGACCGGCGGCATGAAGAACGCGCCGGAAGAAGCGGGCTGATTACTGGCGTACCCGACGATCTTCTTGGCGAGCGCAAGTCACCGCGCAGGCAGGCGGCGGCATCGCCCAGACGAATGCCGCCCTGGCCGGCGTTGAACCCTGCGCGGATCGGGACTAAGCCGGTGGCGCCCTCGTACAGCGCGACCAGACCATGACCAGCCAGCTCTGCCATATCGAGCGGATCATCGGCGACCGGACCGAGCCTGGCCTCGCCCACCGGCTGCACCACCTGGCCCATGACGGACGGCTGGAAACGGTGGCGGTCCCGGTGGCCGACCTGCCGCGGCGGCGGTTTCGCGCCGTCACCGACCAGGGCACCGAATGTGCGATCGCCCTGCCCCGCGATACCGCCCTGTTCGACGGCGCGGTGCTGCTGCTGGAGGGGAACCGGGCGATCGTGGTGAAGGTCGGGGAGCAGGAATGGCTGAAGCTGCGGCCGGCCGAGGGGTTCGCGCTGGAGCTGGGCTATCTCGCCGGCAACCTCCACTGGCGGGTGCGCTTTGCCGACGGGCATCTGCTGGTCGCGGTCGACGTGCCGCGCGAGCGCTATCTGGCGCGGATCGAGGAGCATCTGGCCTCCGGCCGGGTCACCCTGGTCGATGACTGACCCTGCCCGCCTGCTGGCGGCCCTTCAGCACGGCGACAGCCAGTTCCCGAGCGGCGGCTTCGCCTTTTCCTGGGGCCTGGAAGGGCTCATGGGCGGCGGCCATCTCGGCCGACGCGACCTCCATCACTTCATCGAGGGCCAGTTCCGCCAGCGCTGGGCCTGCTTCGACCGGGTGGTGATCGCGGAAGCGCACCGGCGCTGCCGCGACCTTCAGGGCCTGTGCGAGCTGGATGACTGGGTGGATGCCGCGACGCTCGCCGAGCCGGCCCGGGATGGCTCGAAACGGGCCGGCAACGCGCTCCTGGGCGTGCATCAGCGCCTGGGCACGTCAGGAGCTGCCGAACTGCGCACGCGCGTCCATGCGGGTGCGGCGCACGGCCATCAGGCGGTGGTCCAGGGCATGGTGCTGGCAGGCGTGGGGCTCGGGCTGGCAGAAGCGCTGGCGGTCGCCGCCCATGCCACAGCGGCCGCCTTCTGCACGGCCGCGATCCGCCTGGGTCTGGCCAGCCATCTGGACGCGCAGCAGGCGCTGACCGCACTGCGGCCGGTACTGGCGGGGCTTCTGGCAGGTCCCCTGCCCGCCCTGGACGAGGCTGCTGCGTTCACACCCGCGGCGGAGATCGCGATGATGCGCCATGCCGGGCAGGAACTGCGCCTGTTCGCCAACTGACGAGGTGAGGCCGACACCATGATGAACCTCACGCCGACCGAGATGGAGCGGCTGTGGATCTTCACCGCCGCGGAGTTCGCGCGCCGGCACAAGTCCCGCGGCATCCGCCTGTCGCATCCCGAGGCGGTGGCGCTGATCGCCGACGAGATGCTGCTCGCCGCCCGTGCCGGCATGGCATACGAGGCGATCGTCGACATGGCCGGCCGGCTGCTCACCACGGACGACGTGATGCCGGGCGTGGCCGCGATGATCGAGCTGGTGTCGGTCGAGGCGGACTTCGAGGAAGGCACCAAGATGGTGATCGTGTTCCGGCCGGTGGGGCCCGGGGAGAAGCCGGTCGAGGAGCATCTTGTGGCCGGCGAGATCATCACCCCGGACGAGGAGATCGAGGTCAATGCCGGGCGGCGCAAGGTGACGGTCGAGGTGGTCAACACCGGCGACCGCGACATCCAGGTGCGCAGCCACGCCCATTTCTTCGAGACCAACCGGGCGCTCGAGTTCGACCGGGCGGCGGCGTTCGGCATGCGGCTGGACGTGCCATCCGGCCAGGGGGTGCGGTTCGAGCCGGGGCTGCGGAAGTCGGTAGAGCTGGTCGAGATCGGCGGGGCGGGCCTGGTGCATGGCCAGGCGGGCCTGGTCAACGGCACGGTCCGCACGGAGGACAGCCGGCAGGCGGCGCTGGCGCTGGCCCGTGCCCAGAACTATCGCGGCGCCTGACCCGACCTAAGGAGAAGAACGATGGCGGTCCTCAGCCGGCGTCACTACGCCGAGGTCTACGGGCCCACCACGGGCGACATGGTGCGCTTAGGGGATACCGAGCTGCTCGCCGAGATCGAGCGGGACTTCACCGTCTATGGCGAGGAGCTGACCACCGGGGCCGGCAAGTCGATGCGCGACGGCGAAGGCTTCCAGACCACCGGGACGTACGCCTCCGGCGCGCTCGATACGGTGATCCAGAACGCCACGATCATCGACGCGGTGATCGGCATCGTGAAGGCCGACATCGGCATCCGTGACGGGCGGATCGTGGGTGTGGGCAAGGCCGGCAACCCGGACTTCATGGACGGGGTCGACCCGGCTCTGCGCTGCGGGCCGAACACCACCGTGATCCACGGCGACGCGTTCATCTGCACGGCCGGCGCCATCGAGGCGCACGCCCATTTCCTGTCGCCGCAGCAGTGGGAGCATGCGCTGGCCGGCGGCTGCACCACCATGATCGGCATGTCGCCCGGGCCCCATTTCGACACGAGCTGCGCCGGGCCGAACGTGGTCGGCCAGATCATCCAGGCCTGCGACGCCTTTCCGCTCAACTTCGCCTTCCTGGGGCGCGGCTGCTCCGATCCCGGCGCGGTCGAGGAATCGGTCGCGGGCGGCTGCCTGGGCGTGAAGATCCACGAGGACCTGGGCGCGTCGCCCGCGGTGATCGACGGCAGCCTGAAGGCCGCCGACCGCAACGACTTCCAGGTCAACCTCCATACCGACACGATCAACGAGTACGGCTTCTGCGAGGACACGCTGCGCGCGATCGGCGGGCGCACCATCCACATGTACCATGTGGAGGGGGCCGGTGGCGGCCATGCGCCGGACCTGCTGATCGTCAACAGCCATCCGAACGTCCTGCCGTCCTCGACCAACCCGACCAACCCGTTCACCGCCTATGCGCTGAACGAGGGTCTGCCGATGACCATGCTGGCGCACATGATGAACTGGCGCCTGCCGGAGGACCTGGCGTTCGCGGAGTCGCGGGTCCGTGCCCAGAGCATGGCCGCGGAGGACTTCCTCCACGACATGGGTGCCATCTCGATCTTCGCGACCGACACCCAGGGCATGGGGCGGCTGGCGGAGAACGTCGCGAAATGCTGGCAGCTCGCCAGCGTGATGAAGGAGCGGGTCGGCCGGCTGCCGGAGGAGACGACCAAGCGCGCCGACAACGAGCGCATCAAGCGCTACGTCGCCAAATACACGATCAACCCGGCGATCGCGTCGGGCATGGACGCGCATGTCGGCTCGATCGAGCCCGGCAAGATGGCCGACCTGGTGCTCTGGCCGCGCGCCTCGTTCGGGGCCAAGCCCTGGATGGTGATCAAGAGCGGCTTCATCGTCTGGGCGGCGATGGGCGACGGCAACGCCAGCCAGACCGATTCCGAGCCGATCGTGCAGCGGCCGATGTGGGGCGCGTTCGGCCGCTCGCCGCTGGAATTGGGCGTCACCTTCGTCTCGAAGCTGGCGATCGAGGCGGACACGCAGAAGAAGCTCAGGGTGAAAAAGCCGTTCGTGCCGATCAAAAACCTGCGTGGGCTCGGCAAGAAGGACATGATCCGCAACGACGCCATGCCGAAGATCGAGGTCGACCCGCGTACCTTCGAGGTGCGGGCGGACGGCAGGCTGCTGATGTGCGAGCCGGCAAAAAGGGTGCCGCTCAACCGGCGCTACATGCTGCGATGAACGGGAAGTTGCGATGAGCAAGGGTGCGGCACGGGTCGGGATCGGCGGGCCGGTGGGCTCGGGCAAGACCGCGCTCCTGGAAGCGCTGATCCCGCGGCTGAAGGCCCGGGGTGTGGACCTGGCGGTGATCACCAACGACCTCGTGACCCACGAGGACGCCGAGCGCCTGCGCCGGGCGAACCTGCTCGACCCGGCCCGCGTCCTGGCGGTGGAGGCGGGTGCCTGCCCGCACACCGTGATCCGCGAGGACCCGACCCTGAACATGGAGGCGGCCGACAGCCTGGACCGGGCCTACCCGGGCTTGGAGCTGATCCTGATCGAGAGCGGCGGGGACAATCTCGCCTCGACCTTCTCGCTCGACCTGGTCGACTACTGGCTGTTCGTGATCGACGTGGCCGGCGGCGACGACATCCCGAGAAAGCGGGGCCCCGGCATCCTCCAGTGCGACCTGCTGGTGATCAACAAGGTCGACCTGCACGAGCATGTCGGCGTTGACCTCCCGCGCATGCTGACCGAAGCGCAGGCGGTGCGCGGCGGGCGCCCGATCGTCTGCACCAACTGCCGCAAGGGCGACGGGGTGGACCAGGTGGCGGATGCCATCTGCCATGCGGTGCTGTTCCAGGACGCATGAATTTAGCCCTCGATCTGTCCTTCCGGGCCGGGCCGGACGGCCGGACAGCACTCGCCGGCCGCCGCGTGCGCCATCCCTTCTCGGTGCAGGCCCCGCTCTGGGACCTGCCCGGCCGGCCGCTGGGGGCGCGGATCTTCGTCCAGTCGATGTCGGGCGGGATCTTCGAGGGCGAGCGGCTCGGCCAGCGCGTCGCCGTGCAGCAGGGTGCGGAGCTGCGGGTCGAGGTCCCGGCCGCGACCGTGGTCCACGAGATGCCGAACGGCGGCGCCAGCGAGCAGCGGATCGAGCTGGTGGCTGAGGCGGGCTCGGTGCTGGAGTTCACGCCCCCGCCCCTGATCCTCTTCCCGGACAGCCGGCTCACCCAGACGATCGAGGTGACCGCCGATGCGGGCGCACGGCTACTGGTGGGCGACGGCTTCATGATGCACGACCCCGGCCGGACCGGGCGCGGGTTCGACTGGTGCGTCACTACCCTCGGCCTGGCGCGGCCGGACGGGCGCCTCGTGGCGCTGGATCGCTCCCGGGCGAGCGGGACGGCCCTGGCAGCTGACACGCCCGGCGTGGCCGGCGGCTTCCTGGCCCAGGGCAGCCTGCTGCTGGTCCGCCCGACCTCGCCCGCGCTCGCCAAGGAGTGGTGCCGGGAGATCCAGGTGCTGCTGGAGGGACCGGACGTATTTGGCGGTGCGAGCCCGCTGCGCCAGGAAGCCGGACTGTTCGTCCGGCTGCTCGCCCGGGATGGAGGGGCGCTGGTCCAGGCGCAGGCCGGCCTCGTGCGCCTGATGCGGCGCATGCTTCACGACGAAACACCGGTCGGAGCGGCGGCAGGATCCTGTTGTTCACCACCTTCGCCGGGACCCAGGTGATCTCGACGAGGTGGCGAAGCCGCTCCCGTGCCCATGGACGATGTTCAGCCGCAACGACCGGGTGATGACGAAGGCGGCGTCCACCGGTTCGGCGAGCTCACCAACAAGGCCGATTACTCCCGCCACTGCCCCTGTCGAGCAGCAGGACGTCGTTACCGGGAAGCGCAGCGTCCACCGGCTGGAGCCATCCGTGGGTGGTACAGCCGACCTGGCGTGGATGATCAGCCGCCGATCCCGAGCGCCAGGGCGATCTGGCGGCGGATGGCGGCGAGCTGGTCAGGGGTGATTCGGGACGGTGTCGCCGTCAGCCGCGCCTTGGACGTGGTCGCGACCAGATGGGATACCGCCCAGCAGGGCTTGCTGCAGCCGTTGGCACGGCTGGGAGCGATCGGCACTGCGAGGTCAGCGATCACCAGGGTCGCATCCTCGGTCAGCGGCACCAGGATCACGTTCGGGTAGGCCGGGGCAAACAGCGCGTCGTCCTCGACCACGACCGCCGGACGACGCTTGTTCGGCTCCTTGGTCAAGGCGCCGCCCGCCAGTCGGCCAGCACGATCTGGCCGGCCGCGAAGTTCGACAGCTCACGCTCAGTCGGCATCGGCGGGCGGCGTTCCCCAATCCTCGTAGAACGCCCTGCCTTCGGGCGAATTGGCGACACGACGGCCAACTCGCGCGCTTGCTTCGGTGATGCGCGCACGCCGGGCATCCCGCGCATCCCGGGTCGTCAGGTCACACAACAACGTCGCCAGACCGACGCCGCTTGCGCGTGCCTGCGCTTCGAGCTCGTCACGTACATCGTCATCGAGCCGGATCGAGATCGGCATGCCCATGAGACATCTCCACACTACGAATAGACACTACGCCTATGTGACGCAGCAGTGGAAGTCGCAGCCGGCACTTGCTCAGGCCGCCGGCACGGCCTGCAGCCCCGGCTGGTACTGGCGGTGGGCCAGGTCGATGCCGACCTCGTCGAAGCGGGCGAGCAGGCGGCGGTTCAGCTCGCGGCCGACCGCCCATTGCTGCAGCGGCCGGGTGCGGATGCCGCCTTTGAGCACGATGCCGTCCGGGTTGACCTCGTCCACGCCCCAGACGTCCAGCGGCAGGAGGATCAGCGGCGCGTAGGCCGGGTCCTTCAGCAGCGAGTTGCCGACCTCGCGCATGGTGTCGATCGCCTTCTGCGTGTCAGCGTGGTGGTCGATCATCACCGTCACTGTATAGACGCCGAAGTCGCGCGAGCGGTTCTTGACCGCCTTGATGCTGGAGAACGGGATCGAATGGAGCGCGCCCTCGCCGTCGCGGATGCGCACGGTGCGGATGGTCAGCGCCTCGACCGTGCCGGCCCGGTCGCCGGTGTCGATCACGTCGCCGATCGAGATCGTGTCCTCCAGCAGGATGAACAGGCCGGTGATCACGTCCTGGACCAACTGCTGCGAGCCGAAGCCGATGGCGAGGCCGACCACGCCGGCGCCGGCGAGCAGCGGGGCCACGTTCAGGCCGAGATTGGCCAGCACCACGATGACGGTGAGCACGGACAAGGTCACGAACACGAAGTTGCGCAAGAGCGGCAGGAGGGTCTTCACCCGGTTCGACATCGGCCGCGGCCGGCCCTGATGGTCGGTCGGCACCAGCGCGCCGGCGATCCAGCTGTCGATGAAGATCCAGGCCAGCCAGGCGGTGATCAGGGCGAAGCCGATGCCGGAGAGCGAGCTCACGATCGTGCGCCCCGGCTCGCGCTGCAGCCAGGCCAGGAGGTCGAAGCCCCACAGCCGGAAAGTGATCACCACCACCAGCACCGCCAGCACCACCTGGCCGATCACCGCCACCAGCCCGATCACCCGGGCGGCGACGGCGCCCCTGGTCGTGATCCGGCGCTGCTGCATGTGCTCCTCGGCGATCCGCGCGCGCTTGCGCAGCCAGGCCGCGAGCATCGTGCCGACGATCACCAGCGCCAGCGAGAAGGAGACCTGCAGGATGAAGCTCTGGCTGCGCGTGCCGAGCAGCCGGGCGATCACGTTGAACGCCAGGAAGGCGATCGCGATCAGGTGCCAGCGGCGGGCGAGCCCGACCAGCGCCGCCTCTACCTGACCGACACCGATGCCCTTGGCCAGCCGGCCCCGGATCAGCAGCGCGCGGATCGTCGCCTTGTGCCGGAGCACGAACATCAGGGCGGCGAGATTGTAGAGCAGGTCGAACAGGAGGGAGACGATGTCGGCGGTGGCAAGGCCGATCGTGCTGCGCAGGTTCGGGTCGCGCAGCACGGCGCTGAACACGGCCAGGCCCACCAGCCAAGAGATCCACACGCCCATGCGCTTTTGCGCATAGCCCACCAGCCGCCAGCCGCGCGCCGGTGCGGCGAGCATCAGGAAGTGGTGGAAGATCTGGCGGGCGAACATGCCCCACCACAAGGGCGAGGCGAGGAGCAGGAAGATCAGCCGGCCGCGCGCGCTCATGCCGGAGGCGACCGGCCAGATGAGCAGGATGGCGGCGGCCACGGCCAGCGGCAGGATGCCGAACAGGGCGCGGGTCAGGATCTCCCGCACCAGTTTGCCGCCGCGGCTGCGCTGGGTGGCGACCGTGCGCCGCTGCACGGCGGGCAGCTTGGCCACCAGGAACAGGATGCCGAAGCCCAGCGCCCAGCCGGCGATCGACCGGATCAGGAAATATTCGAGCCCGTCGCGAAAGCCGGGATCGCTGATGCGCGCGTGGACCTGCTGGCCGGCCAGGCGGAAGCGCTCGATGATCGAACCGCCGCCCAGCGCCAGGCGTGGCAGCTCCTGGCCGACGTCGCTGGCCCAGTCGCTGAGCGCGCCCACCAGGCCGTGCTCGGTCAGGATCGCCTCGGCCGGGGCGGGCTCGGCCGCCGGCGCCGGCTCGGCAGCGGGAGCCGGGGCCGGCTCGGCCGCGGCTGGCGGTGCCTGTGCCGCACCGGCCTCGGCGGGCGTGCCGTTCTCGGCCGGCGCTGCCTGGTCCGGGCTGGCCGGAACCGGCGCCTCCCCCGCCGCCTGGCCGGTGGCCGGCGACGACGGCGGCGCCTCGAGCTGGGCGCGCAGGGTCTCCAGATCGGCGATGACCGCCTGGCGGCCGGCATTGTTCTTCAGGAGCTGCAGTGCCCGGTCGATGGTCGCGAGATCGTCGGCCCGTTCGGCGACGGGGGCGGCCGCCGATGCCGGCGGCTGGGCCTGCTGGCCTGGCGCGTTCTGTGCGGTGGCGGGGGAAGTCTGGGCGATCAGGAGGACGAGCAGGAAGGCGAACGCGCGAAGCAGCATGAGCCGAAACGATCCTCTACCGGTGACCGGCACGCCGGAGGACGCCCTGCCCCTGACGCGCCACTGCCGGGCCTGCCTGGCAGGTCCGGCGCCCGATCAGGTAGCGGGCGGGTGCCGGCGCGACCAGGGTGATGCGGCGGAATGAGGAAATCGTCAGGATACCGGAAGATGGCCGGGCGCCGATTCCGGTCGGATCAGCCTTCCTGCTCGGTGGCGGATGCGCGGCGCGGGCGGATCACCTGGGCGGGGCGTGCCGGGCGGCGGGCGCGCATCTGGCTGCGCAGGGTTTCCAGTTCGGCTTCCTTGGCGCGCATCTGGCGCAGGGACAGGAGCCACAGGCCGCCCAGGACCAGGATGGTGAAGCCGAACGCCGGCCATACATAAGCCGCATAGCCGCCCATCGCGAGGAACTCAGCCATGGACCGGTCCTCCGGTGCCGGCACTATCCGCAGCGGGCGGGTCACGGTATGCCGCGCAGCACGGCACGAGCGGCGAGAGGCGGTGGGAATTGGACGCGAGCACCGGAGCTCCGGTCGAAGGTCATGGCAACGCGGCGCGGCCAGCGCCCGGGTCCAGCCAGGATCCGCAGCGGGCCGCCCTTGCGCCTAGCACGACTGCCGCCGAAGCTCCAACGCTGCCCGATGCGCCGGCCATCCGTGCCCAGGTCCGGGCGGAGGTCCAGGCGCTGGGGGCGGCCGCTGCCGCCGACATCCCGGGGCTCACGGCGGCCTTGAAGCGCATCCATGGCGATGCCCGCGGCCTGGTCCGCCGCGCGTTCGAGGCGGGCGGGCCGGCCGAGGCCGCGGTGGCAGCACTCAGCGCCATCACCGACGGGCTGATCCAGGGCCTGCTGGACCTAGCCAGCACCCATGTCTATCCGACCCCCAACCCGACCAAGGGCGAGGGCATGGCGGTGCTGGCGGTGGGCGGCTACGGGCGCAGCGAGCTCTGCCCGCACTCCGACATCGATCTCCTGTTCCTGGTGCCCTACAAGCGCACGCCTGTGGGCGAGCAGATCACCGAGTACCTGCTCTACCGGCTCTGGGACCTGGGCCTGAAGGTCGGCCAGGCCACCCGCACGGCCGGCGAGTGCATCAAGCTGGCCCAGCAGGACCTCACCGTGTCGACCGCGCTGCTGGAGGCGCGGCTGCTCTGGGGGGATGCCGCCGCCGCCGGCGACCTCGAGGAGCGCTACCGCAAGGAGATCGTCCACGGCCACGAGGCGACGTTCATCGAGGCCAAGCTCGCCGAGCGCGATGGGCGCCACCAGCGGGTCGGCGACAGCCGCTACCTGCTCGAGCCCAACGTCAAGGAAGGCAAGGGCGGCCTGCGCGACCTCCATACGTTGGGCTGGATCGCCCGGTTCGTCTATGGCGGCACGGATCTGGTCAAGCCGGTCCAGAGCGGGCTGATCACCCGGCGCGACCTGTCGACCTTCCGGCGCTCGCGCGCCTTCCTCCTGGCGGTACGCTGCCACCTGCACTGGCTGACCGGGCGGGCCGAGGACCGGCTGACCCTGGACGTGCAGCCCGAGATCGCCGCGCGCATGGGCTTTCGCACCCGGACCCGCTCCATGGGGGTGGAGCGGTTCATGAAGCGCTACTATCTGGCCGCGCGCGAGGTCGGCAACCTCACCCGGATCGTCTGCGCGGCCCTGGAGGAACAGCACCGGCGCCGGCCGAAATTCGCGCTGCCGCGCTTCGGCCTCACCCGCAAGCGGGTGGACGGCTTCCTGATCCAGGGCAACCGGTTGGCGCTGGACGACCCGAAACTGTTTCAGCAGGAGCCGATCAAGCTCCTGCAACTGTTCCACACCGCCGATGCCCGCGGCCTGGACATCCACCCCGCCACGCTGGCGGCGGTGGGCCAGGCCCTGCCCAGGATCGATGCCGAGCTGCGCGACGACCCGCAGGCCAACCGGCTGTTCCTGGAGATCCTGACCTCGCGCAAGGATCCGGCGGGGACCCTCACCCGGATGAACGAGGCCGGGGTGCTCGGCCGGTTCGTGCCGGACTTCGGCCGGATCGTCGGCCAGATGCAGCACAATCTCTACCACGTCTACACCACGGACGAGCATACGATCCGGGCGATCGCGATCCTGCGGCAGATCGAGGACGGCCAGCTCCGGGACGACCTGCCGCTCGCGAGCGAGCTGGTGCCCAAGCTCCTGTCGCGCCGTGCCCTGTTCGTCGCTTTGTTCCTCCACGACATCGGCAAGGGCCGGGGCGGGCGCCATGCCGAGGTGGGTGCGGTCATCGCGCGCAAGCTCTGCCCGCGCTTCGGCCTGCTGCCGGAAGAGACCGAGACGGTCGTCTGGCTGGTCGCCTACCATCTGCTGATGAGCGACACCGCCTTTCGCCGTGACCTGGAGGATCCCAAGACCATCCAGGACTTCGTGGAGGTGGTGCAGTCCCCTGAGCGCCTGAAGCTCCTGCTGATGCTGACCGTGTGCGACATCCGCGCGGTCGGCCCCAATGTGTGGAATGGCTGGAAGGGCCAGCTCCTGCGCGAGCTGCATGGCGAGGCCGAGGCGGCGCTGCAGTCCGGCGACCTGCGCGGGCGGCGCGCCAGCCGGGCCAACCGGGCGAAGGCCGAGCTGGCCGAGGCATTGCTGGCGGAGCCGGACGGCTGGTGGACGCAGGAGCGCATCGACCGGCATCTCGCCCGGCACGACCCGCGCTACTGGCTGGGCTTCGGCACCGAGGACCTGGTCCGCCATGCCGAGCTGATCCGACGTACCGAGAGCCAGTCCCTGCCGATCGGCATCGACTTCCGGGTCGACAAGTTCCGCGCCCGCTCCGAGCTCCTGCTCTACGCGCCGGACCATCCCGGCCTGTTCATGAAGGTGGCGGGGGCGATCGCACTGGGCGGCGCCAGCATCGTGGACGCGCACATCTTCACCACGACCGACGGCACGGCGCTCGACATGCTGGGCTTCCAGGACGCGGGCAAGCACGCGGCCGTCGACGACCCCGAGCGCTTCCAGCGCATCCGCGACAACCTGATCCGCGCCTTGTCCGGCGAGATCTGGCTGGAAAAGGCGCTGGCGGGGCGGCGCAGCCTGCCGGCCCGGGCGGATGTGTTCCAGGTCGAGCCGCGCGTGCTGCTCGACAACAATGCCAGCCGCACCCACACCGTCATCGAGGTCAATGGCCGCGACCGGCCGGGCCTGCTGTTCGATCTCGCCAAGGCGCTGAAGGAACTGGGCCTGGTGATCAGCTCCGCGCATATCAGCACCTATGGCGAGCGCGTCGTCGACGTGTTCTACGTCAAGGACGTGTTCGGCATGAAGGTTACGGTGCGCAGCAAGGTCATGAAGGTCCAAAAGCAGCTCACCGAGGCGCTGAGCCTGACCTGACCAGACCTCACTTGACCGGGAAGAGTGCTTGGGCTGGCTGCGCGCATCCTCGATCGTCTCGGCCGCGACTTTGGCCTCGCGTCTCCTGGGCTTCCTGCGCGACGTCCTCCTGGCGCAGAGCCTGGGTGCCGGCGTGGCCGCCGACGCCCTGCTGGTGGCGCTCAAGCTGCCGAACCTTCTGCGCCGGCTGTTCGCCGAAGGTGCCTTCTCCGCCGCCTTCGTCCCGCTGTTCAGCCAGATCCTGACGAGCGACGGCCGCCCCAGGGCGCTGGCCTTTGCGGGCCGGGCGCTGACCGCGCTGGGCCTGGTGCTGACGGTGGCCACCGGCCTGGCGCTGCTCGCCATGCCGCTGGTCATCCTGGTGCTGGCTCCCGGCTTCGACCCGCTCGACCCGCGCCGGGACCTGGCGGTGGAACTCGCCAGGCGCACCTTCCCCTTCATCCTGTTCGTGTCGCTGGCGGCACTCCTGGGCGGCGTGCTGAACGTGCTGGGCCGCTTTGCCGCCGCCGCGGCGGCACCGGTGATCCTCAATCTCGTGATGATCGCGGTGCTGCTCTGGTACGGAGGCGAGCCCTTGGCGCTGGCGCGCGTGCTGGCCCTGGCCCTGCCGGTGGCGGGTGCCCTGCAACTCCTGCTGCTCTGGCAAGCCTGCAGGAGCGCCGGTGCGCCGATCCGCCCCCGGGCCGACCTCGCCGACCCGCAGCTCCGCCCGCTGGCCCGCCGCATCCTGCCCGGGATCGCCAGTGCCGGCGTCTATCAGGTCAACGTGGTGGTGGTGACGGTGATGGCGACGGCACTCGCCCCCGGGGCTGTGTCCTTTCTTTATTTCGCCGACCGGCTGGCCCAGTTGCCGCTGGGGCTGATCGGAGTCGCCATCTCCACGGCACTCCTGCCGATCGTGGCGCGGCGGATGGCGGAAGGCCGGCTGGAGGAGGCGCGCGCGGTGCGCGACCAGGCGGTCGAGATCGCCCTCCTGCTCACCTTGCCGGCTGCGGCCGGGCTCACCGCGCTGGCCCTGCCGATCGTAAGCATCCTGTTCGGCCGGGGCGCCTTCGATGCGGCGGCCACGGTCGCCACCGCCGCGGCGCTGCAGGCCTTCGCGCTGGGCCTGCCGGCAGCCGTGCTGGTCCGGATCATGGCCGCCACCCTGTTCGCCCGGGGCGACCTGCGGACACCACTGATGGGCGCCATCGTGGCGCTGGCGGTCAACCTCACGGTGGGCCTGGCCACGCTCGGCAGCCTCGGCCATCTGGGGCTGGCGACCGCGGCCAGCCTGTCGAGCTGGGCCAATCTCGCCGTGCTGGTCCGCCGGATCGGCCGGATCGAGGGCCGCGCCTTTTCCCGGCGCACCAAGCTGCGGGCGCTGGGCGGGCTCGTCTGCGCGATCGTCGCCGCCTCGGTCGCCGTGCAGGCACTGCGCGAGATGCAGCATCTGGAGCCGCCCATGGCGCTCGGCGGTGCGATCCTGGTGGCGGGGCTGGCCTTTCTCGGCATGGCGGCGGTGGCGCGGGTGGTCCGGCCGCAGGAACTCGTCGCACTCTTCCGGGACCGAGCTTGACGCAACGGTCGCGAGCCGCCATCCAACCGCGCTCGACCGTCCGTACCGTCCCGCTACGAAGGCTCGTCCATGTCCGGCCGCATCTTTTCCGGCGTCCAGCCGACCGGCGCCCTGCATCTCGGCAACTATCTGGGCGCTATCCGGCACTGGGTCCGTCTGCAGCAGGACTACGAGGCGATCTACTGCGTGGTCGACCAGCACGCGATCACCCTGCCCCAGGATCCCAAGGAGCTGAAGGGTGCCATCCGCGAGGTCGCCGCGGCGCTGATCGCCTGCGGCATCGACCCGGACCGCTCGATCCTGTTCAACCAGTCGACCGTCCCGGCCCACGCCCAGCTCGCCTGGGTGCTGATGTGCCAGACGCCGATCGGCTGGCTGAACCGGATGACCCAGTTCAAGGAAAAGGCCGGCAAGCAGCGCGACAACGCCTCGGCCGGACTTTACACCTACCCGGTGCTGATGTCGGCCGACATCCTGGCCTACAACGCCACCCACGTGCCGGTCGGCGAGGACCAGAAGCAGCATCTGGAGCTGGCGCGCGACACGGCGGGCGCCTTCAACCGCCAGTTCGGCGTCGACTTCTTCGTCCTGCCCGAGCCGATGATCCTGGGCGAGGCCACCCGGGTCATGTCGCTGCGCGACGGCACCAAGAAGATGAGCAAGTCGGACACGTCCGACTACAGCCGCATCAACCTGACCGACGACAGCGACACGATCGCCCAGAAGATCAGGAAGGCGAAGTCCGACCCGATCGAGGGGATGAGCTACGACTTGGCCGGGCGCCCGGAGGCGTCCAACCTCCTGACGATCTACGCGGCCCTGGCCGATCAGCCGCGCAGCCAGGTCGAGGCGGAGTTCGCCAGCGCCAACTTCTCGGCCTTCAAGGGGCGGCTGGCCGAATTGTGCGTCGAGAAGCTCTCGCCGATTACGGCCGAGATGCGCCGCCTGCTGGCGGATCCGGCCGAGATCGACCGGATCCTGGACCGGGGTGCCGAGAAGGCCGATGCCATCGCCGGCCCCATCCTCCGGCAGGTCTATGATATCATCGGCTTCCGGCAGGCCTAAAGCCTTCCAGCCGCCGGGGCGGCGCGCCATCTGTCCCGGCAGCTTCCGTTTCACTCCAAGGATCGATAATGGCCGTCTCGGACCCCTCCATTCCCGCCCGGCGCCCGCTCCTGCGGCGCGCGCTCCTGGGCCTGCCGGCGCTGCTCGTGCTGGCCGTGGCGGGCTGGTACCTGGTCGGCATGGCCGTGGTGCACCGGATCGACGACGACCCGGACTTCGCCACGGCCACCACGGCACCCGAGGGCGGCTCGCGCGCGGTGGCGGCCATGGCCGACCTCGTGTCCCGGGAGATCGACCAGAACGAGTGGACGCCGAACGAGCCGTTCTTCAAGCCGGGCGTCCTGCTCGACAACATGCCGAACTACCAGATTGGCATCGTCGCTGCCGTCCAGCGCTTCGGCGTATCGGTGCGCGACCGCCTGGCAAGGGTGCGCGGCTCCTCGCAGGCGGACGCGGACCTGACCCGCGCCATGGGCCTCCTGGCCTATCCCGGCAATGTCTGGGTCTGGAACCCGGCGAACTCCTGGGCGCCCACCGCCACCACCGAGAGCCAGTACCGCCAGGCCGTGACTGCACTGCGCGCCTATAACGGCCGGCTGGCATCCGGCGAGGCGACGCTGGAGCTCAGGGCGGACAACCTGCTGGAAAGCCTGGACGCGATCGCCTCGGACCTGGGCTCCACCTCCGGCGCGGTCTACCAGGCGATCGATCTCAGCGGGAACCGCTGGCTCGACTTCTCGGCTGACGACCTGTTCTACACCGCCAAGGGCCAGCTCTACGCCTACTACATCCTCCTGCGCGAGCTGGGGCTGGACTATGCCGACGTGATCCGCGAGCGGGGTGCGGCGTCGAGCTGGACCGAAATGCTCGACAGTTTCCGACTCGCTGCGACGCTTCAACCGTGGGTGGTCGTGAACGGAGGACTGGAAAGCCAGTTCAAGCCCAACCATCTGGCCAGCCAGGGCTTCCTCCTGCTGCGCGCACGCACGCAGTTGCGTGAGGTGACCAACATCCTCTTGCGTTAGTGGCACACGGTCGCCACCTCAGGCGCAAGGAGAAATACCCCATGTTCATCCAGACCGAGCAGACGCCCAATCCGGCGACCTTGAAGTTCCTCCCCGGCCGCACCATCGTCGAGCAGGGGCAGGTCGAAGTCCTCGACGCCGACGAGGCGGAGCAGGTCTCCCCGCTGGCGCGCCGGCTGTTTGCGGTGGACGGGGTGCGCTCGGTGTTCATCACCCGGGATTTCGTGGCCGTCACCAAGCAGGCCGCGGCCGACTGGTATGTGCTGAAGCCGGCCGTGCTCGGCGCCATGGTCGAGCACTTCATGTCCGGCGAGCCGGCGGTGGTCCAGGCCGAGGCGGAGGCGTCGCACGCTGGCCATGCGCCCGAGGACGACGAGACCGTGACCAAGATCAAGGAGCTCCTGGACACGCGTGTCCGCCCGGCCGTGGCCAATGACGGCGGCGACATCGTCTTCCACGGCTTCGAGCGCGGCGTGGTCTACCTGCACATGAAGGGTGCCTGTGCCGGCTGCCCGTCCTCGGTGGTCACGCTGAAGAACGGCATTGAGAACCTCCTGCGTTACTACGTGCCGGATGTCGTCGAAGTCCGCGCGATCGACTGAGCCTCCGGCCGGTCCGGTGCGCGTCCTGGCGATCGGTGGGACCGGTCTGGTCGCGGCGGCCGCCTGCCTGGCAGACGCCGACGGCGTGACCGTGACCGGCCGGGCGACCCGGGCTGCTGCCGCCGAGGCCGACCTGCTGCCGACCCAGGTGCAGGCCTGCCTCCACCAGGCCGGCTGGCGCGTCGATGAGCTCGACCTGATCGCCTGCGGGGTCGGGCCTGGCGGATTCACCTCGATCCGGGTGGGCGTGGCGCTCGCCCGAGCACTGGCGCTCGCCACTCGTGTGCCGGTCATGGCCGTCTCGACCTTCGAGGCGCTGGCGGTCGCCGCCCGGGCCGGCGGCATCGCGGCGCCCTTGCGGATCGTGGTGCCCGGCGGCCGGGGCAACTGGCATGTGCAGGACGTCGATGCGGCCGGGCGCTTCGGCCCGATCTCGACGGATTCCTCCCCGCCCGGCCCCGCTGCCGGCTTCCAGCTCGTCGGCGAGGTGCCCGAAGCGGTGCAGCTCGTGGCCGGTGCCGAGGAGGTGGGCCTGGCGGCGGCCGGACGGCTGCTGGCCGGCGAGCAGGGAATGGCTGGCGAGATGCTGGTGCCGCTCTACCTGCGCGGTGCCGATGCCCGGGAAGGTGCCGGGCGGTCGCTGCTGGATCTGGCCGGAGCGGCCTGATGGCGTTGATCGCCCTGCCCCGGCCCGGCCAGATCGCCGTCAAGAATATCGGGCCCTTCGACCTCGGGCGGCTGGCACGGCTTCATCGCGGCTGCTTCGACGACGGCTGGTCGAGATCGGACATCGCCCATCTCTTGTCCCTGCCGGGCAGCTTCGGCCTGATCGCGCGCTGCTTCGACCGCGGCTTCTCCGCGATCGACGGGCTGCGCGGGGTCGGGTTCGCCATCTGTCGGGTGGTGCGCGACGAGAGCGAACTATTGTCGATCGGCGTCTTGCAACCTTGGCGCAAGCGGGGCGTCGCCGGAATGTTACTGGAAACCGCGATGTTCCGGGCGCATGAAGCCGGCGCGGAAGCGATGTTCCTGGAGGTCGCCGTCGACAATGTCACGGCGCAGAGCCTGTATGAAAGATACTGTTTCGAGCGGGTCGGCACGCGGACCGACTATTACCACCGACCGGACGGCCGCAAGACCAGCGCCTATACGATGAAGGCCTCCCTCGGGAGCCTCAGGTCGCGGGCCCGCCTGGGCTAGTCCTTCCCCCGGCGCACGACAAGCTCGAAAATCCCCTTGTCCACAGCTTCGTGAGCAATGACCTCGTGTCCATGGTCGACCAGGGAAACGGGGACATTACTCAGCGGTTCACCCTCGCGCAGCCGAATGCGCAGCATGTCGCCGGGTCGCATCTTTTCGAGTGCCAGCTTTGCACGAACGAACGTGATCGGGCAGGTGTCGGCAGTGATGTCCAGGGTTGCTTCAGTTGACGGCACTTCAACTAGCCTTTTCTGACACGATTTTTCTCGCTGACCCCTTGCGGGCGCGCGTTGAAGAAATATAGTAGTGGCTCGTCTAATACCAAGTAGGCCGGGAGCCCATACGCTGAGATGGCGGATCAGTTGACCCAGAACGAACTCCTGTCGTTGACGACGGAGATCGTCGCGGCACACGTGTCGAACAACACGGTGTCGTCCACCGACCTGCCCGACCTCATCAGGCTCGTATATTCGTCTCTGTCGTCTCAGGGCGTCGAGATCAAGGAAGAGCCCCAGGAGAAGCTGACCCCGGCCGTGCCGGTGAAGAAGTCGGTCACGCCTGAGTACATCATCTGTCTGGAGGACGGGAAGAAGCTGAAGATGCTCAAGCGGCATCTGAAGACCCGTTATAATATGTCTCCGGAAGACTATCGCAAGCGCTGGGGGTTGCCGGACGACTACCCGATGGTCGCGCCCGCCTATGCGGAGCAGCGCTCGTCGCTGGCGAAGAAGATCGGGCTCGGCACCAAGCCGCGTGCCCGCGGCCGCCGTTCGGCCTGACCGCAACCGCCCGGCGGGAGGTGGGCCCTCCGGCCTGAGCCTCCCGCACCGGTGCCGCGGACAGCAGCGCCAGCCTCCAGTATCGGCGCCCCCGGCACCGACGGCATGGCTGCGCAGCGAAGCGTAACTTGACGCGTCGAGCCGCGCTGGGAATAACTCGGCGCGGTAAAACCATTTCTGGTTGGCGGGTGACGAAGAAGCTCTTCATCAAGACCTATGGCTGTCAGATGAACGTCTATGACTCCGAGCGTATGGCCGGAGCTCTGGCACCACATGGGTATGCCGCCACGGATCGGATCGAGGACGCGGATCTCGTCGTCCTCAATACCTGCCATATCCGCGAGAAGGCCGCCGAGAAGGTCTATTCCGAGCTCGGCCGGGTCCGCCTGCTGCGCGACCAGCGTCGTGCCTCGGGCGACGACCTGACGATCGCGGTGGCGGGCTGCGTCGCCCAGGCCGAGGGCGAGGCCATGCTCGAGCGCGCCCCCTTCATCGACGTGGTGGTGGGCCCGCAGGCCTATCACCGCCTGCCGGAGATGCTGGCGAGGCGCGGCCGGACGGCGCGAGGCGTGGTCGACACCGACTTTCCCCTGGAAAGCAAGTTCGACGAGCTGCCGGCGGCGCTCACGCCCGTGGGCCCGTCCGCCTTCCTCACCGTGCAGGAAGGCTGTGACAAGTTCTGCACCTTCTGCGTGGTGCCCTATACCAGGGGTGCCGAGGCGTCGCGCCCGGCCGCCGCGATCCTGGCCGAGGCGCGCCAGCTCCTGGCCCAGGGGGTCTGCGAGATCACCCTGCTCGGCCAGAACGTCAACGCCTATCGTGGCGAGGGCCCGGACGGCCGGAGCTGGAGCCTCGGCCGGCTGATCCGCGCCCTGGCCGAGCTCGATGGGCTGGCGCGGATCCGCTACACGACCTCGCACCCGCGCGACATGGAAGATGAGCTGATCACGGCGCATCGCGACGTGCCGCAGCTCATGCCCTTCCTCCATCTGCCGGTGCAGTCCGGCTCGGACGCGCTGCTCCAGGCGATGAACCGCAAGCACGGTGCCGACGACTATCTCCGGCTGGTCGACCGGCTGCGTGCGGCCAAGCCCGACCTGGCCCTGTCCTCCGACTTCATCGTGGGCTTTCCCGGCGAGACCGACGAGGACTTCCAGGCGACCCTGCGGCTGGTCGAGCAGGTCCACTACGCCCAGGCCTTCTCCTTCAAGTACAGCCCGCGGCCGGGCACGCCCGCCAGCCTGATGAAGAAGCAGGTGCGCGAGGCAATAAAGGCCGAGCGGCTGGCGGCCCTGCAGGAACTGTTGGAGGCGCAGCGGCGTTCGTTCGACCAGCAGAGCATCGGGACGGTGATGGAAGTGCTGATCGAGCGTGACGGGCGGGACGTGGGCCACAAGGCCGCCCGCTCCCCCTGGCTGCAGATCGTCCATTTGGCGGGGGAGAACCTCCGCGTCGGCGACCTGTGCCGCGTCGAGATCACGGGCGCCAACCCGCGCAGCCTGTCGGCGCGCCTCCTGCCCTCACCCACTGTCCAACGAGGACGCGCCGCTTGAAGCCGCTCCTGCCGATGGCGGAACTCGACCACGCGGATCGCCGGGTCGTCCTGCCGGACAACCGGCTTTGCGCCACCGTGTTCGGCCAGCACCACAGCCATCTGGCCCGGATGGAGCAGCTGCTCCCGGTCAACCTGGTGGCGCGTGGCAACGAGGTGATCGTCCATGGCGACGACCCGGATGCCGTCAACGCCGCGGCGACCGTGCTGCAGGAACTCTATGTCCGGGCCCGCGGCGGCGAGCAGATCGGGCGCAACGAGGTGGATGCCACCGTACGCATGGTGACCGCGGGCGAACCCTCGCCGACCGACGGCTATCGCGGCCAGCAGGCGGCGGTGCGCACCGAGCGCAAGCTCGTGGTGCCGCGCACGCCCAACCAGGCGCGCTACCTGGAGGCTTTGCAGAAGAACGACCTGGTCCTGGGCCTGGGCCCGGCCGGCACCGGCAAGACCTATCTGGCGGTGGCCGCCGCGGTCGCCGCGATGAAGGCCCGGACGGTGGAGCGGCTGATCCTGTCGCGCCCGGCGGTCGAGGCCGGCGAGCGGCTGGGCTTCCTGCCCGGCGACATGCGCGAGAAGGTCGATCCCTATCTGCGCCCGATCTACGACGCGCTGCACGACCTCCTGCCCGAGGGCCGGCTGGAGCGCGCGATCGAGACCGGGCAGATCGAGATCGCGCCCCTGGCCTTCATGCGCGGCCGCACCCTGCGCAACGCCGCGGTGATCCTGGACGAGGCGCAGAACGCCACGCCCATGCAGATGAAGATGTTCCTCACCCGGCTGGGCGAGAACTCGCGCATGGTGGTGACCGGCGATCCCAACCAGTCCGACCTGCCGCACGGCGTGACCTCGGGCCTGCAGGACGCGGTCGACCGGCTGAGCGGCATCGATGGCATCGCGGTCGTGCGCTTCGATGCGTCCGACATCGTGCGCCATCCTCTGGTGCAAAAGATCGTGCAGGCCTATGAGCCTCATGAACCGCCGTCCGCGACGTTCGAGGACGGCGTTGCGAGGACGCTCGGCCGCGGGCCGAGTAATCCGGCTAAGGAACAATGAACGACGACAGTAGTCACCCGATCGAGGTGGCGGTCGAGGCGGAAGCCTGGCAAACGGCCGTCACCGATCCGATCGGGCTGGTGCGGAGCACTGCCCAACTCGCCTTGGCGGAGGCGGCTCCGGCACCGTTGCAGGACGCGCAGCTCTCGGTGGTGTTGACCGACGACCCGCGCATCCGCCGCCTGAACCACCAGTGGCGCGGCAAGGACAAGGCGACCGATGTCCTGTCCTTCCCGGCCTATGACCCGGACCTGCCTTTGCCGCCCGGCTGCCGGCTGGAGCTCGGCGACATCGTGATTGCGCTGGAGACCGTGCAGCGCGACGCGGCCCAGGCCGGCCTGCCGCTCGACCAGCATCTGCGCCACATGGTCGTCCACGGCGTCCTGCACCTCTTGGGCATGGACCACGAGACCGGCGAGGCCGATGCCCTGGCGATGGAGCGGCTGGAAGCGTGGATCCTGGCCCGGTTCGGCATCGGCGATCCCTATCTGGAGGCAGTCCGGTGAGGCAACTGCAACGGCGGGCCGAGCAGAACCCGTCGCTGTTCAGCGATCTGGTGCGCCGGCTGCGCAGCTTCGCGGGTGCCGTCGATGCCTCGGATGGCAGTCTGCGCACCCGCATCGAGCATCTGATCGAGGGCGACCTCGACGAGGAGGGCGACCAGAAGCTGGTGCCCGCGGTCCGCGAGCTGGTCCTGAACGCGCTGGCCTTCGGCGAGCTGCAGGTCGCCGACGTCATGGTGCAGCGCCCGGACATCAAGGCGGTCGCCAAGGACGCGTCGCTGGCCAAGGTGCTGGAGACCATGCAGATCGGCATGCACACGCGGCTGCCGGTCTATGGCACGGCACTCGACGACGTGATCGGCATGGTCCACGTCAAGGACCTGCTGCCCTTCATGCTCAAGCCCGAGGGCTTCGATCTCGCCGCGGTGACGCGCCGGGTGCTGGTGGTGCCGCCGTCCATGAAGGTGCTGGACCTCCTGCGCGAGATGCGGGACACGCGGGTCCACATGGCGGTGGTAGTGGACGAGTTCGGCGGCACGGACGGCCTGGTCACCATGGAGGACCTGGTCGGCGAGATCATCGGCGAGATCCCCGACGAGCACGACCCGGCCACCGACGGGCAGATCGTCCGCCAGCCGGACGGCACGGTGGATGCGGATGGCCGCGTCTACCTGGACGACCTCGAGCAGTTCCTGGACATCGAGCTGGTGGACGAGGAGATGCGCGAGGAGGTCGACACGCTGAGCGGCCTGGTCTCGTCCCTGGTCGACCGGATCCCGGCGACCGGCGAGAAGATCCCGCATCCGGCGGGCTTTCTGTTCGAGATCCTGGACGCGTCGAGCCGCCGGATCGAGCGTGTGAAGATCCACGACCAACGTGCTGCCCGTACAGGCGAATTCGAGGTGATGGGTGACTGACCCGGCTCCCGGGAACCGGATCGAGGCCATCCTTCTCCGCCATCCCCTGCTCGCCTGCCTCCTGGCAGGTGCTGCGGCCGCCCTGGCCCTGCCGCCCTGGCACGTCCTGCCGGGTCTGCTCGGCTTCGGCGTGCTGGTGCTGGCGATCGCCCGGGCCCCGGGCGTGATGCGGGCCGGGCTCGCAGGGCTGGCGTTCGGGCTGGGGTTCCATCTGGTCGGCCTCTACTGGGTCGCGATCGCCTTTTCCGCCGAGGCGGCCGGCGTGGCGGTCCTGGCCCTGCCCGCCACCTTCCTGCTCTGCCTGGCATGCGCCCTGTTCGTCGCCGCCTACGGGATGATCCTGCGCCTCCTGCGCATCCGCCGGCCGCTGGCGGTGGTGCTCGGCTTGGCGGCATTGTGGGGCTTCGGGGAATGGCTGCGCGGCACCCTGTTCGGCTTTCCCTGGAACCCGATCGCCCTGGTTTGGTCGGTCAGCGAGGCCAGCCTGCAGATCGTGGCGCTTACCGGCTCGCCCGCCTTATCGGTCGTGACGGTCGCCGCTGCCGGCATTGCCGCCCTGGTCGTTACCGGGCCTGGGCTGCAGGCACGGCTGGCGGGGCTGGCCGTGCCGCTGCTGCTCACCGGGATTGTGCTGGGCCATGGCGCCTGGCGCCTGTCCCAGCCGCTGCCGCCGCCCACAGAGCTGGAGCTGCGGGTCGTCCAGGGGAACATCCCGCAGGACCGCAAATGGGACCCGCAGCGGCTGCGCGAGAACTTCCTGACCCATATCGAGCTGGCCGAGGAGCCGGCCCCGGTCCAGCCGCGGCTGATCATCTGGCCGGAGAGTGCGGTGCCGTTCTCGCTGGAGCGGGACGAGGTGGCGCGTACCTATCTGGCGCAGATCGCGCAGAAGGCCGGCGGGTTCGTGGTCACCGGCGCCAACCACTATGCCGAGGACGCCGACGGCCAGCCCTTTGCCAACAACAGCATCTACGTGATCGACCCGGAGGCCGCGGTCGCCGCGCGCTACGACAAGGTCGATCTGGTCCCGTTCGGCGAGTACCTGCCGCTGCGCGGGCTCCTGGGGGCGATCGGGCTGGAGGCGGTGGCGGCCCGGGGCGAGTTCCGGCCAGGCTCCGGCCGGACCACGCAGGAGCTGCCGGGCATCCCTCCTTATAGCCCGCTGATCTGCTACGAGGTGGCCTATCCTTCCGCCGCCACCGACGGCAGCGGCCGCGCGCAGTGGCTCCTCAACGTGACCAATGACGCGTGGTTCGGCAGGAGTGCCGGCCCCTGGCAGCATCTGGCCCTGGCGCGGATGCGCAGCGTGGAGGAAGGACTGCCGCTGGTGCGCGCCGCGAACACCGGCGTGTCGGTGGTGACCGACGCCTATGGCCGGATCCTGGCCGAGCTCGGCCTGGGCGAGCGAGGTGTCATCGACGGGAAGCTGCCCGCTTCCCTGCCGGAGCGGCCGATCGGCGGCCGACTAGGTTCACTTTGGGGTTGGATAGCAATCGGCCTATTCGCCATGGCTTGCCTGTTCGTTGAGTTTCGTTCACAACAGGACACTGATTGAGCGAACAGGCTCGCCACAATGACGATCGAGCATCCGGACCCGGTTGATGTCCATGTCGGCAAGCGTCTGAAGCTTCGCCGCACGCTCGTAGGGATGAGCCAAGAACGGCTGGGTGAACTGCTGGGCGTAACGTTTCAGCAGATACAGAAGTACGAGCGCGGCGCCAACCGTATGGGCAGCTCTCGCCTGTTCGCGATTAGCCGAATTCTCGACACGCCGGTGGCCTGGTTCTTCGACGAGATGGACGAGGCCCCGCAACACGGGCTGGCCGAGGACCGGGGCGGCCGGTTCGATTTCTCCGGCGCGCCGCGCACTGCTCCCACCCCGTCGCTCAAGGTCTCCGGCGCGGCGGTGGAGAACCGGGAAACACTGGAACTGGTGCGCGCGTTCCATCGCATCGACGATCCCACGATCCGCCGCCGCCTGGCCGAGCTGGCCAAGGCGCTGGCCGGCCTGTCCCCTGCCCGCCCGCCGGCGGATCGGGCGTATTCCCCGGGCAACGCGGCCGATTGGTCGCTGTCCCGCTCGCACCGGTCTTCTTGACCGGCACGTCCCTGCCGTTCAGAAGCATCCACGGTCACCATGGCGCATTCGGCCTGACCAGTAGCTGGCGGCCTGACCAATAGCTAGCAAGCGTCGGAACCTGACGGGTCCGTGCCTGTGGCACGGCCTGCGTCTGGGTGACCCCCGTGGTTTCGGAGAGTGGGCGATCAATGGCCTCGAACGACTTCCTTTTCACCAGCGAATCGGTGTCCGAGGGACATCCGGACAAGGTTTGCGACCGGATCTCGGACGAGGTCGTCGATCTCTACCTAGCGGAGTACCCTTACGCGCGCGTCGCATGTGAGACGCTCGCCACCACCAACCGCGTGGTGATCGCCGGCGAGGTCCGCCCCGGTGCCGACAGCCGGATCGACAGCGAGGTGATCAAGGAGACCGCGCGCAAGGCGATCCGGGCGATCGGCTACGAGCAGGACGGCTTCCACTGGCGAAACTGCCAGATCGACGTGCTGCTCCACGAGCAGTCGGCCGACATCGCCCAGGGCGTGGACGCGGGCGAGAGCAAGGACGAGGGTGCCGGCGACCAAGGCATCATGTTCGGCTTCGCGGTCGACGAGACCCCGGAGCTGATGCCGGCCCCGATCTACTACGCCCACGAGATCCTGCGCCGCATGGCCGCCGACCGCCATTCCGGCAAGGTGAAGGGCTTTCAGCCTGACGCGAAGAGCCAGGTCACTCTGCGCTATGTCGACGGCAAGCCGGTGGCGGCCACCTCCGTCGTGGTCTCCACCCAGCATGACGCGGGCCTGAGCACGGCCGAGGTGCGCGAGCTGGTGCGGCCCTATGTGCGCTCGGTGCTGCCCGAGGGCTGGTTCCCGCCGGAAAGCGAGTTCTACGTCAATCCGACCGGCAACTTCGTGATCGGCGGGCCGGACGGCGACGCCGGCCTCACCGGCCGCAAGATCATCGTCGACACCTATGGCGGCGCCGCCCCCCATGGCGGCGGCGCGTTCTCGGGCAAGGACCCGACCAAGGTCGACCGCTCGGCGGCCTATGCCGCGCGCTACCTCGCCAAGAACGTGGTGGCCGCAGGCCTGGCGCGCAAATGCGTGATCCAGCTCTCCTACGCGATCGGCGTGTCCAAGCCGCTCTCGATCTATGTCGACACGTTCGGCACCGGCGAGGTCGACGAGAGCCGCCTCGCCAGCGTGCTGAACGAGGTCATGAACCTGAGCCCGCGCGGCATCCGCGAGCATCTGCGCCTGAACCGGCCGATCTATGCCCGCACCGCCGCCTATGGCCATTTCGGCCATGCGGCCGAGGCCGATGGCGGCTTCTCCTGGGAAGCCCGCAACCTGGTCGACGAGCTGAAGCGGGCGTTCAACTGAGCATGGCCGAGACCGACGCGACCGGGCCCGGCCCGGTCCGTCGCCAGATCTGGGGCCGGCGGCAGGGCCCGGGCCTCAAGCCCGCCCGCCGCCAGCTCCTGGACGAGCGGCTCCCGGCACTGCGGATCACGCTGCCCGAGCAGGGCCGGCTCGATCCGGCGGCGCTGTTTTCCCGGCCGATGCAGGGCTTCCGGCTGGAGATCGGCTTCGGCGGCGGCGAGCATCTGGCCGCCCAGGCCAAGGCCCACCCCGAGCTGGGGTTCCTGGGCGTCGAACCGTTCCTGGACGGCGTGGGCAAGCTGGTCGCTGAGGTCGAGGCGGCCGGGCTCGACAACGTGCGGGTCCTGACCGACGACGCGCGGCTGCTCCTGCTTGTGCTGCAGGATCGCTGCCTGCAGCGCATCGACGTGCTGTTCCCCGACCCCTGGCCCAAGCTGCGCCACCACAAACGACGCATCGTGAACCGGCAGACCGTGCCGGAGATGGCGCGGGTGCTGGTGCCGGGCGGCGAGCTGCGCCTGGCGACCGACATCACCGACTATGCCCGGTGGATGCTGGATGCCGCCCTTGCCGAGCCACGGCTGGCCTGGGCGGCGGAGCGGGCCTCGGACTGGACGGTGGCACCGCCCGACCATGTGCCCACCCGCTACCAGGCGAAAGCGGCGCGCGAGGGCCGCCGGCCGACGTTCTTGCGGTTCATTCGTGACAGCCAGCCCGTATCGTGAAAAACAAGCTCCTGCGCGGCGCCGGCGAGATCAGCGGCTGCTGCAATATTCGGCGGGGCTTGGTGCGATGCTTCTACGGCCGCAAATCCCTTGCTTTGGAATTCTTGTAGCGCTGCTGCTCGGGTTTTCGTTGCCGGCACAGGCACAGGCACAGTCGGGTGATTCCATCGCACTGGCTACCTGCATGCAGACGCAGACGACGTCGGACGACGAGCAGGCCTTCAGACGCTTCCTGATCGCTGCGCTCCAGGAAGACCAGCAAGACGTCAAGACGGAGTTCTCGAACTTCGCGTCTTCGATGATCCGTCTGGCGTTGGAATGTGGCGCGACCGTCCAGGACTTCGACAAGCCATCGGCGGAGGCCGCCTTCAGCCTCTACGGTCAGCAGATCGGTGAGAGGATCATGCAGCGTGCCATGGAAAGGGCCGGCATCATGGGGACTGGCCGCTGAAACGGCGCTGCTCCCCCTTGAACTTCTCGGCCTGAGCGAGTATCTACCGCCACGTTCACTGCCACGCCGATGCGAGGTGAGTGGGTCGACGCCCGCTCCCTTTGGCATGCCGTTTTTCCAGGAGCCACCCCATCAAGACCCTCGTCGATCTGATCGAACCAAGCCTGCGTGGAATGGGCTTCGAGCTCGTCCAGGTCCGGCTTCTCGGCCAGACGCGCAGGACCCTGCAGGTCATGGCCGAGCCTGCCGAGCCGAGCCGGGTGATGGACGTGGAGGACTGTGCCGACATCAGCCGGGCGATCTCGGCGATCCTGGACGTGCATGACCCCATCCCCGGGGCGTACACGCTGGAGGTCACCTCCCCCGGCATCGACCGGCCGCTCGTCAAGCTGGGCGACTATGCCCGGTTCGCCGGCCACCTGGCCAAGCTGGAGGTCGAGCCCGACATCGAGGGGCGCAAGCGCTTCAAGGCGAACATCAAGGCGGTCGACGGCGAGGACATTGTGATCGAGCAGGACGGGCAGGAGTTCCGGGTGCCCTACCCGACCATCCGCAAGGCCCGCCTGGTGCTCACCGACGCGTTGATCAAGGAGGCGCAGCAGGCTCACGAGGCCCGGCTCGCCGTACAGGACGAGAGCCCCGAGGGAGGCGTCTGATGGAAGCGATGGGTCCCGTGTTCGGCCGGGCCGAACTCCTGCGGATCGCCGAGGCCGTGGCGCAGGAGAAGGGCATCTCGCCGACCGAGGTCATCGAGGCCATGGAGCAGGCGATCGGCACCGCCGCGCGCCGCAAATATGGTCAGGAGCTGGAGATCCGCGCGGAGATCGACCGCAAGAGCGGCGACATCGGCATCTTCCGCGTGATGCAGGTGGTCGAGGAGGTCACTGAACCGACCTTGCAGATCTCGCTGGCCGACGCCAAGCGCCTCAACCCGGCCGCCCACGAGGGCGACGTGATCGAGGACCCGCTGCCGCCGATCGACTATGGCCGGATCGCCGCCCAGTCGGCCAAGCAGGTGATCGTCCAGCGCGTGCGCGAGGCCGAGCGCGAGCGGCAGTACAACGAGTTCAAGGACCGGATCGGCGAGATCGTGGTCGGCGAGATCAAGCGGATCGAGCATGGCAACGTGCTGGTTGACCTCGGCAAGGCGGAAGCCATCTGCCGGCGCGACGACCTGATCCCCAGGGAGCTGTTCCGCAACAAGGACCGGATCCGGGCCTATCTCTACGACGTGAGCCACCAGACCCGCGGCCCGCAGATCTTCCTCTCGCGCACCCATCCCATGTTCATGGCGAAGCTGTTCGAGCAGGAAGTGCCGGAGATCTATGACGGCATCATCGAGATCAAGGGCTGCGCCCGCGATCCCGGCAGCCGGGCGAAGATCGCCGTGTACTCGCGCGAGGGCGGCATCGACCCGGTCGGCGCCTGCGTCGGCATGCGCGGCAGCCGCGTCCAGGCGGTCGTGCAGGAGCTGGCCGGCGAGAAGATCGACATCATCCCCTGGTCGCCCGACCCGGCCAACTTCGTGGTGAACGCCCTGGCCCCGGCCGAGGTGTCGCGCGTGGTGCTCGATCCGGACAACAACCGGATCGAGGTGGTCGTGCCCGACCACATGCAGCACATCGCGATCGGCCGGCGCGGCCAGAATGTTCGGCTCGCCAGCCAGTTGACGGGGTGGGAGATCGACATCATCTCCGAGACGGAGGACAGCGAGAAGCGTTCGGCGATCTTCCGCCGCCGCATCGAGCTGTTCACCGAGGCCCTGAACGTCGAGACCGTGATCGCCGAGCTGCTCGCCACCGAGGAGTTCGATACGGTCGCCGACGTCGCCTTCTGCCCGCCGGAGGAACTGGCGGCGATCGAGGGCTTCGACGAGGAGATCGCACAGGCCCTGATCGAGCGCGCCCATTCCTGGCTGCAGGAGCAGCAGGAGGCGCTGGCCGCCGAGGCGGCCGAGCTCGGCATCGCCGACGACCTGCTCCAGTTCGAGCAGCTGGAGCTGGCCCACACGGTCGAGATCGGCCGCAAGGGCATCAAGACGCTGGAGGATCTGGCCGACCTCTCCGGCGACGAGCTGGTCGAGCTCCTGCCCGATGCCGGTCTGACCGGCGAGACGGCGGGCGAGATCATCATGGCGGCACGGGTGGCGCTCGGCTGGATCGAGCCGCCGGCCGCCGAGACTGAAACGGAAACGGAGCACGCTTGAGCGAGACGACGATCGCGATCATCGAGGAGACTGCCGGCACGGCGCGCAACCCGCGCCGCTCCGTCCTGTCGCGCGAGCGCCAGGACCGCGCTGGCATGCTCCGCTTTGTCCGTGATCCCGAGGGCCGGCTGGTCTTCGACGTCGACGCTCGCCTGCCCGGCCGCGGCTTCTGGCTGGAAGCCGACCGCACCAGCCTGGAGCTGGCGCTGAAGCGGCGGGCGCTCGCCCGTGCCGTCGGCCCGGAGGTCCGGGTTCCGGACGATCTTCCCCAGCAGGTCGAGGCCGCCCTGGTGCGCCGCGGCCTGGACCGGATCGGGCTGGCCCGCCGCGCCGGCGCACTGGTGAACGGCTTCGACGAGGTCGAGCGCTGCCTGCGCGCCAAGCGGGGCAGGCTTCTGATCCAGGCTATGGACGCAGCGGAGGACGGGCTGCAAAAGCTGGGCCGGCTTGCGGTCGACCTGCCGGTGGTCCGGCTGTTCGATCGCGCAGAACTTGGCCGGGCACTCGGCCGCGACGAGGCCGTCCATCTCGTGGTCACCCACGAGAGCCACGCCACGCCGCTTTTGGCGATCACGCGCCGCCTGGCCGGATTCCGGCAGGCTGGCACGGATCACCCCACCACGATGACGATGACGACATCGACCGAACGACAGGAACGGCTCGCCTCATGAACGATCCGAAGGGTCAGGACAACAAAGCCCGGATCGGCCTCCGCCCGTCTGGCACCGGCGGCAGCGCCGGTCGCATGGATCTCCCCCGCAAGACGGTCGACGTCGGCACGGTGAAGCAGGCGCGCTCGCACGGCGTGCTGAGCAAGCCGGTCCAGGTCGAAGTGCGCAAGTCGCGCGGGACCGGTCAGGCTCCAGTGGCACCGCGCCCGACGTCCGGCGGAGGGGCCGACCAGGCCAGCCGCGCGCCGGCGGCGGGTAGCGGCCGCCCGGGCGGCGAGTCGCGCGGCTCCGGCGGCGGCAATCGCGGGCCGGTGCGCCTGCGCGCCCTGACCGAGGCCGAGCAGCAGGCACGCCTCCAGGCGGTGATCATCAACCAGCGCCGCGCCGAAGAGGATCGCAAGCGCCTCGAGGAAGAGGCGCGGCAGCGGGCGGTCGAGGACGAGCGGCGCCGCGTCGAGGCCGAGGCCGAGGCCAAGCGTCGCGCCGAGGAAGAGACTCGGCGCAAGGGCGAGGAGGAGATCCGCCGCAAGGCCGAGGAGCAGGCCCGCCGCCTGCTCGAGGAGCAGGAGCGCAAGGCTGCCGCGGCAGCGCCGCCGGCCGCGCGGGCGGCCGAGGCCCCTGCCCCTGCACCGGTGCGGGCCGAGGAACGCCCGGCAGCCAGGCCGGCCGCTGCCGCGCCCGAGGCGCCGCGTGCGCCGCAGCCGACCGCGCGCTTTGGCTTCGAGTCGCTCGAGGAGAAGCGCCCGGTCAAGGGTAAGGCCGCCGCCAAGGCGCCCAAGCTCATGGCCCCGGCCGCCCGCAAGGACGATGCCGGCAAGGCCAAGGGCCGGATCGTGATCGGCGCCGAGGGCGACATCGAGGAGCGGCGCACCCCGTCGGTGGCCGCCATGCGCCGCCGCCAGCAGAAGGGCCGCCAGCAGGTCCAGCAGCCGACCGAGCTGATCGTCCGTGACGTGGCGATCCCGGACGTCATCACCGTGCAGGACCTGGCCACCCGCATGGCGGTACGCTCCGGCGAGGTGATCAAGGTTCTGATGAAGAACAAGATCCTCGCCACGCCGGCGCAGATCATCGACGCGGATACGGCCGAGCTGGTGGTGTCCGAGTTCGGCCACCGGGTCCGGCGCGTGTCCGAATCGATGATCGAGGAAGGCATCGAGGGCCTGACGACCGACGAGGACGTCGACCTGCAGCCGCGCTCGCCGGTCGTCACGGTCATGGGCCATGTCGACCACGGCAAGACCTCGCTGCTCGACGCGCTCCGCAACGCGGACGTGGCGGCGCACGAGGCCGGCGGAATCACCCAGCACATCGGCGCGTACCGGGTCGATATCGGCCAGGGTATGCCGGTGACCTTCATCGACACGCCCGGCCACGCGGCGTTCACCCAGATGCGCGCCCGCGGCGCCTCGGTGACGGACATCGTCATCCTGGTGGTCGCGGCCGACGATGGCGTGATGCCGCAGACGATCGAGGCGATCCGCCACGCCCAGGCGGCCAAGGTGCCGATCGTGGTGGCGATCAACAAGATCGACCGGCCCGAGGCCGAACCGGGCCGGGTCAAGAGCGAGCTGCTCAGCTACGACGTGGTCACCGAGGACTTCGGCGGCGACGTGCAGGCGGTCGAGGTGTCGGCGCTCAAGAAGCTGGGCCTGGAGAAGCTGATCGAATCGGTCCAGCTCCAGGCGGAGCTGCTCGATCTCAAGGCCAACCCGGACCGCGAGGCGCAGGGCACCATCATCGAGGCGCGGCTCGACCGCGGCCGCGGCGTGGTTGCCACCGCACTGGTCCAGAAGGGCACGCTCCGGGTCGGCGACACGGTGGTGTGCGGCACGACCTCGGGTCGTATCCGCGCGCTGGTCGACGACCGCGGCCAGAACGTGGTCGAGGCCGGCCCGTCCGTGCCGGTCGAGATCCTGGGCCTGGACGGCGTACCGAGTGCGGGTGACCTGCTCTCGGCGACCGACAACCCGGAGCGCGCTCGCGAGATCGCCGAGTACCGGCAGCGCAAGAAGCGCGAGGCCCAGCTCGTGGCGACCGCGGGTGCCCGCGGCTCGCTGGAGGACATGTTCTCGAAGATCAAGGAAGGCGAGCTCAAGGAGCTGCCGGTCGTGATCAAGACGGACGTGCACGGCTCGCTCGAGGCGGTCTCGGCCGGCCTGCAGAAGCTCGGCACCGAGGAAGTCTCGGTGCGGATCCTGCATGGCGGCGTGGGTGCCATCACCGAGAGCGACGTCACTCTGGCGGCGGCATCGGGCGGCGTCATCCTGGGCTTCAACGTGCGGGCCAATGCGCCGGCACGCGAGCTAGCCAAGCGCGATGGCGTGGAGATCCGCTACTACTCGATCATCTACGAGCTGCTCGACGAGATGAAGGCGCTCCTCTCCGGCCTGCTGGCGCCGGAGGCCAAGGAGGTCACCCTCGGCCATGCGGAGATCCGCGAGATCTTCGTGGTGCAGCGGATCGGCAAGATCGCCGGCTGCCGCGTCACGGACGGCCTCATCCGGCGGACCTCGCGGGTGCGCCTGCTGCGCGACGACGTGGTCATCCACGAGGGTGCGCTGGGCTCGCTCAAGCGCTTCAAGGACGATGTCCGCGAGGTGCGCGAGGGCTTCGAGTGCGGTCTCTCGCTGGAGGGCTACAACGACATCCGCATCGGCGATGTCGTCGAGGCCTACGAGGTCCAGGAGGTCGCGCGAAGCCTGTGAGCGGACGTTCCCGTGGCCACGGAGCGGGCGGCAGCGCCCGCTCCGGTGCGCCGTCACAACGGCAGATGCGGGTCGGCGAGGCGGTAAGGCACCGCCTCGCCGATGTCTTCATGCGCCATGAGCTGCACGACCCCGAACTGCAGGACGCGCAGGTGACCGTGTCCGAGGTGCGGATGAGCCCGGACCTCAAGCAGGCCACCGTGTTCGTCGCCGAGCTCGGCCGCGACCGGATCCGTCCGGAGGTGATGAAGGCGCTGATCCGCGCCTGCCCCCACCTGACCGCGCGGCTCGGCCGCGAGATGGACCTGAAATACGGCCCGCGCCTGCGCATCGTCCCGGACGAGACGTTCGGCGAGGCATCGAAGGTCGAGACCCTGCTGGCCCGCGAGCTGGCGTCATTGCCCCCGCGCGACGGCGAGGAAGACCCCCAATGAGCCGCAGACGCGCCAAGGGCATCCCGATCCATGGCTGGCTGTGCGTGGACAAGCCCGGCGGCATGACCTCGACCCATGTGGTCAACGTCATCAAGCGGGCGACCAACGCGCAGAAGGTCGGCCATGGCGGCACGCTCGACCCGCTGGCGACCGGCGTCCTGCCGATTGCCCTGGGCGACGCGACCAAGACCGTCATGTACGTGATGGACGCCCGCAAGGCCTACGAGTTCACGATCAGGTTCGGCGAGGCGACCGACACGGACGACAGCGACGGCGTGGTGATCGCCCGCTCGGACGTGCGGCCGACCCGCGACCAGATCGAGGCGGTGCTGCCGGACTTCCGGGGCGAGATCATGCAGCGGCCGCCGATCTATGCCGCGGTCAAGATCGATGGCGAGCGCGCCTATGACCTTGCCCGGCGTGGCGAGGAAGTGGTGCTGGAGCCGCGCCCGATCCGGATCGACAGCCTGGAGCTGGTGGACATGCCGGATGCGGACCACGCCGTCATGGCGATGGGCTCCGGCAAGGGCGCCTATGTGCGGGCGGTGGCGCGCGACCTCGGCGAGGCGCTCGGCACCGTCGCCCATGTCACCCAGCTGCGCCGCACCGCGGTTGGCCCCTTCAACATCGAATCATCCGTGCGGCTGGACGACCTCGAGGCGCTGATCGCCGAGGAAAGCCTGCCGCAGGTGCTTGTTCCCGTGGCGACCGCGCTGGCCGGCATCCCGGCGCTCGCCGTCACGGAACCGCAAGCCCACCGTCTGGCCGCCGGCCAGGCCATCGTGGCTCTCCCGCACATGATCGAGGGGGAACTCGGGGCCGAGCCGATGGTCCGGGCGATGTGGGGCGGCCGGCTGGTCGCGCTTACTCGGTTCGAGGAAGGCGAATTGCAGCCGGTCCGCGTATTCATGACCACGATGCCGATGGAACGTAGACGATGACGATCACCGCCGAGCGCAAGGCCGAGCTCATCAAGGAATACGCCACCCACCCGGGCGACACTGGTTCGCCCGAGGTCCAGGTGTCGATCCTGTCCGAGCGGGTCACCAACCTGACTGAGCATCTGAAGACCCACCACAAGGATTTCCACTCCCGCCGTGGTCTCCTGATGATGGTCGGCCAGCGGCGCAGCCTGCTGGACTATCTGAAGCGCAAGGACGCCAACCGCTACAAGGCGCTGATCGAGCGTCTCGGCCTGCGCAAGTGATCCGGGGCGCCGTCTAGAAGGCGCCCCCTGCGTCCGGCGACCGTGACCGACTTGATCGGCTGCGGTCGCCGGAGGCGGACCGTCCGCGAGGTGCGCACGGTCCGGCCCTTCCCTGACCGCGGCCGGCCGATTCCGGGGCCGCGGTCATGGAAGTAGACCCCGCCGAACGTGACGGACGGGGCGACGAAGGGAATCTGGGGATATGTTCAACCTTACCCGCAAGTCGATGACCTGGGGTGGCAAGCCGCTCTCGCTGGAGAGCGGCAAGATCGCCCGCCAGGCCGATGGCGCCGTCCTGGCCACCCACGGCGAGACCGTCGTGCTGTGCACGGTGGTCGCCGCCAAGGAGAAGAAGCCCGGTCAGGACTTCTTCCCGCTGACCGTGAACTACCAGGAGAAGGCGTTCGCCGCGGGCAAGATCCCCGGTGGCTTCTTCAAGCGCGAAGGGCGCCCGTCGGAAAAGGAGACCCTGATCTCCCGGCTGATCGACCGGCCGATCCGTCCGCTCTTCCCCGGCGAGTTCAAGAACGAGGTCCAGGTCGTCGCCACCGTGCTGGCGCATGACGGCGAAACCGACACCGACATCATCTCGATGATCGGCGCCTCGGCGGCGCTGACCATCTCCGGCGTGCCGTTCCTGGGCCCGATCGCGGCCGCCAAGGTCGGCTACCAGGATGGCAGCTACATCCTGAACCCGACGGTCGAGCAGCTTAAGACCTCCGAGCTCGACCTGGTCGTGGCCGGCACCGCGGATGCGGTCATGATGGTCGAATCGGAAGCCAAGGAGCTGCCCGAGGAGGTCATGCTGGGTGCCGTCATGCACGGCCACCGGGAGATGCAGCCGGTCATCGACCTGATCATCGAGTTCGCCGAGCAGTGCGCCAAGGACCCCTGGGAGCTCGAGGAGTCCGACAACGCCCAGCTCGCCGCCGAGCTCGAGAAGCTCGTGGGCGAGGACCTGCGCGCCGCCTATGCCGAGAAGGGCAAGCAGGCGCGCCACGACAAGGTCGACCTCGCCCGCGCCAAGGTCGCTGCCCAGTGGCCGGATGCCGACATCGACCGCAAGGCGCTGCTCAAGTCCCTGTTCAAGGACCTGGAAGCCCAGATCGTCCGCGGCAGCATCCTCGACACCAAGCGGCGCATCGACGGCCGCGACCTGGTGACGGTCCGGCCGATCGTGGCCGAGGTGGGCGTGCTCCCGCGCGTGCATGGCTCCGCCCTGTTCACCCGCGGCGAGACCCAGGCGCTGGTGGTGGCGACGCTCGGCACCGGCCAGGACGAGCAGATCGTTGACGACCTGACCGGCGATTCGCGCAACCACTACATGCTGCACTACAACTTCCCGCCCTACTCGGTGGGCGAGACTGGCCGCATGGGCTCGCCCGGGCGCCGCGAGATCGGCCACGGCAAGCTGGCCTGGCGGGCGACCCACCCGGTGCTGCCGGCCAAGGACCAGTTCCCCTACACGATCCGCGTGGTCTCGGAGATCACCGAGAGCAACGGTTCCTCGTCGATGGCCTCGGTCTGCGGCGCCTCGCTCGCCATGATGGACGCGGGCGTGCCGCTCGCCCGGCCGGTGGCCGGTATCGCCATGGGCCTGATCAAGGAGGGCGAGCGCTTCGCCGTCCTGTCCGACATCCTGGGCGACGAGGACCATCTCGGCGACATGGACTTCAAGGTGGCCGGCACCGAGCAGGGTGTCACCGCCCTGCAGATGGACATCAAGATCACCGGCATCACCCAGGAGATCATGGAGATCGCGCTCAACCAGGCCAGGGGCGGGCGCATGCACATCCTGGACGAGATGGCCAAGGGCCTCGGCCGGGTGCGCGAGGAGATGCGCGACACCGTGCCGAGGGTCGTGCAGATCCAGATCCCGACCGACAAGATCGGCGCGGTGATCGGGCCGGGCGGCAAGATGATCCGCGAGATCTGCGAGGTCACCGGTGCCAAGATCGACATCAACGACGACGGCACGGTCAAGATCGCGTCCTCCGACGCGCTCAAGGCCCAGCAGGCGGTCGACTGGGTGCGCGGCCTGACCTCCTCGCCCGAGATCGGCCACGTCTACAGCGGCAAGGTCGTCCGGATCGTCGATTTCGGTGCGTTCGTGAACTTCATGGGCAGCCAGGACGGCCTGCTGCACATCTCGGAGATCAAGAACGAGCGCATCAACAAGGTCACCGACGTCCTCAAAGAGGGCGACCAGGTCAAGGTGGTGATCCTGGCGATCGACGACCGCGGCAAGGTCAAGCTGTCGATGCGCGCCGTCGACCAGGAGACCGGCGAGCGGATCGAGGTCGAGCGCCGGCCGCGCCGCGAGGACGACGGCGAGGGCCGCGGTGACCGGGGCGACCGCGGCGAACACCGTGGTGACCGCGGGGATCGTGGCGATCGGGGCGGCGACCGCGAGGGCGGCTATCGCCGCCGTGGCGGCGACGACCGTCCGCGCCGGTCCCGCGAGGACTGAAGCCGGCGCAATGGCCCGGCGGCTCTGGCGATGTTTCGGGCGTCGCCTTGTTGCCGGGCCCATTCGACGCCATACTATCGTGACGGCCCGATATATGCAGGGCGCGCCGCCGGCGCGTCCGGATCGGTGTTGCCAACAATCGGCAGGCCGTTCGTTCCACGATGACGGCGGCAGCCCGAGCGAAATCCCAGGTAGGCGCTAGATGACCGCAGCTTCGATCGTCGATCCGATGTTCATTTCCGGAGCTTCGGTGTGGCCGTTGGTGGAAGGTGGCAAGGGTGTCGCCGCCTCCAATGGGACCAGTGCCGGTGCCTGGGCCGCCGCAGGCGGCGTCGGCACGATCTCCGGCGTGAATGCCGACCTGATCGACGACAACGGCGAGTACGTCCCGCTCATCTACAAGGGGCGTGACCGCAAGGCCCGGCACGAGGAACTGGTCGAGTACTCGACCAAGGGTGCGATCAGCCAGGCCCGGATCGCGCACGAGCTGCGCCAGGGCGAAGGCCGCATCCACCTGAACGTGCTCTGGGAGATGGGTGGCTGCGAGCGCGTGCTCACCGGGGTGCTGGAAGGGGCCAAGGGCCTGATCCATGGCGTTACCTGCGGTGCCGGCATGCCCTACCGCCTGGCCGAGATCTGCGCCCGGCACGAGGTGCACTACTACCCCATCATCAGCTCCGCCCGGGCGTTCCGCGCCCTGTGGAAGCGGACCTACCACAAGTTCGGCGACTGGCTGGGCGCGGTGGTCTACGAGGATCCCTGGCGGGCCGGCGGCCATAACGGCCTGTCCAATGCCGAGAGCCCGGACCAGCCGGAGAACCCCTTCCCGCGCGTGCTCGAGCTGCGCAAGATGATGCGCGAGATGGGGCTGGACCAGATCCCGATCGTGATGGCGGGCGGCGTCTGGCACCTCAAGGAATGGATGAACTGGATCGGCAACAAGGAGCTGGGGCCGATCGCCTTCCAGTTCGGCACGCGGCCGCTGCTCACCCAGGAGAGCCCGATCCCGCAGGCCTGGAAGGAGCGGCTGCTCGGTGTCGCGCCTGGTGAGGTGGCCCTGCACCAGTTCAGCCCGACCGGCTTCTACAGCTCGGCCGTGCGCAACAGCTTCCTGAACGAGCTCTATGAGCGCTCCGAGCGGCAGGTGGCCTATTCCGACGACCCGTCGGACGCGGATGGCCGGACGGTGTTCCTGCCCTATGGCCGCTCCAATCACGGCGTCTATCTGACGCCTGCCGACCATGCCCGTGCCACCGCCTGGATGGTGGAGGGCTTCACCCAGCCGATGCGCACGCCGGACGGCACGCTGATCTTCGTGGCGCCCGACCGCGCCCGGCAAATCCGCCGCGACCAGGCCGACTGCATGGGCTGCCTCAGCCATTGCCGGTTCAGCGCCTGGAAGGACCGGGACAACTACGCCACCGGCCACCAGCCCGACCCGCGCAGCTTCTGCATCCAGAAGACCCTGCAGGACATCGCGCACGGCCGGGGCGATCCGATCGACAACCAGCTCATGTTCAGCGGGCACAATGCCTACCGGTTCGGCCAGGACCCGTTCTACAAGGGCGGGTTCATCCCGACGGTAAAGCAGCTCGTCCAGCGCATCCTGACCGGCGAATAGGTCGCAGGCGCACCGAAGATGCGCCGATCCGCCGCGCGGTGGATTGATCTGGACCTTTTTGGTCCTGTATAGGACTCCGCGCAGCCCGTTGTTCCGGTTCGTCAGCCTGTAGTGGATTGTTCATGCAGCGTCCTTATGCAACCGCCCTTCGGCAGCTCAAGGCTTGCGGCCTGCGGCCGACCCGCCAGCGCCTGGCCCTGGCCAAGCTGCTCCTGGAGAACGGTCCGCGCCACGTGAGCGCCGAGGACCTGTTCCAGGAAGCCCGCTCCAACGCCATCCCGGTGTCGCTGGCGACCGTCTACAACACGCTGCACCAGTTCACCGCGGCGGGCCTGCTCACCGAGGTCGTGGTCGGCTCCGGCCAGTCCTACTTCGACACCAACCCGACCTCGCACTGGCATTATTTCGACAAGAACACTGGCGAGATCATCGACGTCGCCGAGGATGCGATCGAGTTCAAGAAGCTGCCCGAGCCGCCGGTCGGCAAGGTGATCGACCGGATCGACGTGATCATCCGGGTGCGCGACGTCCGCGGCCACAACAGCCGCACCCGCACCTGAAGCCAGCCGGTACCGTTCCGGAAGGACTGCATGGAAGGGCCCCGCAACGGTCGTTGCGGGGCCCTTTTTGCGTCAGCGGCGGAAAGTGCCGCCGCCCGGGTCAGTCCAGCTTCTCGCCTTCCAGCAGGCCCCAGACATGGTCGCGCGGGATCCAGCCCTCGGCCGTCTCCAGGTCGATCAGGCACCAGGCGGTGTCGCAGGTCTCGAGGTCACCGATGACGCCCGGCTCGGCCTGCGCCACGACCCGCGCCTCGATCGCGGCATTGCGCTTGATGTCGACCGGGCCTTGCCCGACCACCAGGAGCTTGCGGCGGTTGGACAGGAGGTTCGACTTGATCCAGCCGACATCGCCCTCGTGGTCCAGCACCTTACGCCACTGGTAGAACTCGCCGATCACCTTCACCGGCAGGCCGTTGCGCCGGTAGACCCACAGCACCGGGTGCTGCTCGCCCGGTCCGGTGCGCATGTTGACCACGTCCGCACTCAGGCTCACGAAGCGCGGCAGCGGCTGCCCGGTGCTGCGCGGCCCGCCATCCTGGGCATGACCCGGCGCAGCGGCCGCAACCAGTGCCACCACCGCCACAAGAAAACGACGCAAGGACTTCATCCGCCACTCCATGGACGGGATGGTCGATAGCCAGCGAACGGCAGGGGGAGCAACTGCGAAACCGAGCGCAGCCACCTGTCGCGTTTGAGGGAGCCTGCGGTTTCTGCCAATGTCCCGGCGCGGCTGCCGGCCGCCTCCGCTGCGGCACAAGGGGATGCTTGATGAGCCGAAACCGCCCGCTCGTGATCGTCACGCGCAAGCTGCCGGACGTGATCGAGACGCGCATGAGGGAGCTGTTCGACGCCCGGCTGAACATGGACGACCAGCCGATGAGCCGGGCGGAGCTGGTCGACGCGATCCAGACCGCGCAGGTGCTGGTCCCGACCGTCACCGACCGGGTGGACGCCAGCGTCATCGAGCAGGCCGGCAGCCAGCTCAGGCTGATCGCCAACTACGGCACCGGCGTCGACCATATCGACGTGGAGGCCGCGCATGCGCGCGGCATCACCGTCACCAACACCCCGGGCGTGCTCACCGAGGACACGGCCGACATGTGCATGGCGCTGGTCCTGGCGGTGTCGCGCCGGCTGGTGGAGGGCGAGGGCCTGGCGCGGTCCGGCGACTGGACCGGCTGGACGCCCACCGCGATGCTGGGCCACCGGATCTGGGGCAAGCGGATCGGCATCGTCGGCATGGGCCGGATCGGCACGGCGCTGGCCCGCCGGGCCCGCGGCTTCGGCCTGGCGGTGCACTACCACAACCGCCATCGCGTCCATCCCTCCCTGGAGCAGGAGCTGGAGGCCACCTACTGGGACAGCCTCGACCAGATGCTGGCCCGGATGGACGTGATCTCGATCAACTGCCCGCACACGCCCGCGACCTACCACCTGCTCTCCGCCCGGCGGCTTAAGCTGCTGCAGCGCCACGCCATCATCGTGAACACCAGCCGTGGCGAGGTGATCGACGAGGCGGCGCTCACCCGGATGCTGCGGGCCGGCGAGATCGCCGGGGCCGGGCTGGACGTGTTCGAGCACGAGCCCGCCATCAACCCGCGCCTGCGCGAGCTCAGGAACGTCGTGCTGCTGCCGCACATGGGCTCGGCCACCATCGAGGGGCGGGTCGACATGGGCGAGAAGGTGATCATCAACATCAAGGCCTTCGTCGACGGGCACCGGCCGCCGGACCGGGTGCTGCCCTCGATGGTCTAGAGGGCTGCCCGATCCGCCAGGGCCGCCTTCGCCCGGGCATAAAGAGCGAGGTCGAGCTGGTTCGCGGCGGTGATCGCCGCCAGGTCCGCCTCGCTGCCGCCCCAGGCCTCCCTGGCGTCCAGCCGGTTCACGGCCGGGAACTCCGGGGGATGATCAAGGCCCAGGAAGCCGGCGGCCTCTGCCAGGAGCGGCCCGGCATCTTCCGCCAGCCCGAAGATCGTGTTCCCGCCCAGCAGGTTGCGGAGCGCCTGCTCCAGATGCGGCTCGGCCGGAGTGACGCCGGTGCCGAGGATGCCGGCGAGCTGTGCCACGGTGGCGTTGCGCGGCCCGGTGCCGGGCAGGCGCTCGAGGTAGAACCGCTCGATGGTCATGCCCGGCTGGTTCAGGACCGGATGGAGGTCGTGATGCGGCAGGCTGCGGATGTAACGGAACAGGGACAGGACCCGCCGGGCCGGCTCGCGCAGGAGGACGGCGTAGCAGTAGGGCTGATCAGGGAACCCCTCATGCACGCCATGGAGGAAGTGGCCGCTCACCACGGCTGGCTCATTCTCAGACTTGCGGCCGGCCACCGCGCGGTGAACCGCTGCAGCGGCATTGGCCTGGACGACGCCGGCAGGACCCAGCGCCCGGCGGAACCAGGCATACAAGCTGGAGCCGGATGCACGCGGCACATGGAGGTGCAGGAGGATGGGACGCAAGCGCTTCGGTTCCGATCGAGAGGGTGGTTCAGGCATTCCTGGCCGGCCGGGCAGCCGGCGGGTTGGCCACGATGGTCTCGACGACCCAGACGGCCATCTGCTTCAGGCAGGCGCCCAGCGCATCGTCATGGGCCGCCACGACATCCTCGATGGCGCTGCTGGCAGACGGCACCCGGAAGTCGGCGAAGCTGGAATCGATCGAGATGCGCTGCGGCATGCGCAGGAGGCGGAACTGCAGGCGGACATGGGCCAGCGGCGTCTGGGCCTGCTGCTGCATCTCCGCCTGGAACTCGCGGATATGGCAGAGCAGGGCGAAGTCGGCGCGCGACGCCAGGTCGGTACGGCTGAACACGTCGACCCGGCCGCTGTTCTCCAGGGTCTCGATCATGAGCGTGTGGATCATCACCGGCGCCACGTCCACCCAGACCACGTCGGCATAATAGTCGATGGCGGTGGGCATCGGGCGGACCGCGATCCGCGAAGTGTTCAGGCCGCTGGACGCGGTCGGCACGTCGATCACCAGCGAGGCGCCGGTGTCCGGCAGGTCGGGCGGGAAGGAGCTCTTGGGGGTCAGTTCGAAGATCCGCGGCGGCGGTGCGTTCAGGACGTCCAGGCCGGCGCAGCCGGCGACGCCGGCAGCCCCGATGGCGCCCCCGATGGTGCCGATGAGGCCGCGCCGCGGCAGGTGCTTGCTCATTCCGTGGGTATCCCCCGCCTGGTCCCGCCGAACACATAGCCGGCCGGGTCGCGGTCGAAGCGGTTCACCACCCGTGACAGGGTCGCGGTCAGGTCGCGGAACTCGCCGACCAGCTGGGTCAGCTCGTAGAGCCCGGTCCGGGAGAAGTCGGCGATGGGCACGGTGGTGTCGTCCAGGAAGTCGTCGAGGCGGCGGCTGACCCGCTCCAGGGCCACGCTGGCCTTGCCCAGCGCCTCCAGCGTGGTCTTGCCCTGGTTGCCGAGCGTGGCGAACGCGCCGTCCGCAGTCTTCAGCACGTCCTTGGCACCGCCGGACAGATCCACGATCGAGGCGCTCGCCACGCGCAGATCGGCGGCCATCGCCTGCACGTCCACCAGCGTCTTGTCGATGCCCTCGCTGCGCGCGGCCAGCGTGCCGGTGACCTTCTCGAGATTGGCGACGGTCCGGCCGATGGCGGCGACGTTCTGGTCGTCGAGCAGGGCGATGGCGCGGTCCACCAGGGTGACGCCGCGGGCCAGCAGTTCCGGGGTGGTCTGGACGAGCTGCTGGAAGGCGCCCGGGCGGGACGGGATCCGCGGCGGGCGCGCCTCGCTCGCCTCCATCAGGTTGGGCGCGTCCTGGGTCCCGCCTTCCAGCTGGACCAGGGACAGGCCGGTGATCCCCTGCGCCTCCACCGAGGCCACGGTGTCGGTCTTGACCGGCGTGCCCGCATCCAGGTCGACCAAAGTGAGGATCCGGCTGACGTCCTCGGGATCGATGCGCAGATCGACCACCCGGCCGACCGGGATGCCGCGATAGCGCACGCCGCTGCCGGCCTGCAGGCCGGTCACCGCACCGGTGAAGATGATCTCGTAGCGGTCGGTCTTGCGGTCGAGCGAGGAGCGCGCCAGCCAGGCGCCGAACACGGCGATCGCGACCAGCCCCAGGAGGACGAAGATCCCTACCACCACATGATGCGCGCGCGTCTCCATCGGCCTCCGCTCAGCCCGCTGCCTGCCCGGCTTCGAGCGCCGCCCGCCCCCGCGGCCCGCCAAAGTACTGGCGCAACCAGGGGTCGTCGAGCCTGCGCAGTTCATCAATCGGCGCGACCACGGCCCTGCCGTTGATCAGCGCCGCCACCCGGTCGGTGATCCGCATCAGCGAATCCAGGTCGTGGGTGATCATCACCACGGTGAGGCCGAGCGTGCGGGAGAGCTGCAGGATCAGCTCGTCGAACGCGGAGGCCGCGATCGGGTCCAGCCCGGCGGTCGGCTCGTCCAGGAACAGCACCTCGGGATCGATCGCGATGGAGCGGGCCAAGCCCGCCCGCTTGCGCATGCCACCCGAGAGTTCGGACGGGTACTTGTCGCGCGCATCGTCCGGCAGGCCCACCAGCGCGATCTTCAGGCAGGCCATCTCGGCCAGCAGCGATTTGGGCCAGCCGAAGCGCTCGCGCATCGGCACCTGGGCGTTCTCAGCCACGGTCAGCGTGCTGAACAGGGCAGCGTCCTGAAACAGCACGCCAGTGCGGCTGCGCAGCGCCACCAGCTTGTCGCGCGACAGGGAGGCGAGATCGGCCCCCAGCAGGCGGATCGTGCCGGCACTGGGTCGGAGCAGGCCCAGGATGGTGCGCATCAGGACCGACTTGCCGGAACCGGAGCCGCCGACCAAGCCCAGCACCTCGCCCCGCCGCACCGTCAGGTCCAGCCCGTCATGGATGGTGCGCTCGCCGAACCGGGTGACCAGGCCCTGCACCTCGATGATCGGGTCGAGATCCGCCATGCTCAGATCCCGAGCCGGACGAACAGGATGGAGAACAGCGCATCCACCACGATCACCAGGAAGATCGAGGCCACCACCGACTGGGTGGTCATCCGGCCGACACTCTCGGCATTGCGCTCCACCCGGAGCCCGTTCCAGCAGCCGATCAGCGCGATCGCGAACGCGAACACCGGCGCCTTGACCAAGCCCACCAGGAGGTGGGTGAGCGTCGCCACCTCGCCGAACCGGCCGACCATCTGGACCCAGGGGATGTTCAGCTCGAACAGCACCACCATCGCCCCGCCCAGCAGGGCGGCGGCGTCCGCGATGAAGGTGAGGATCGGCATGGCCAGCAGCAGCGCGAAGAAGCGGGGCAGGACCAGCGTGTCGATCGGGTCGATCCCGATCACCCGCATCGCATCGATCTCCTCGTTCAGCACCATGGCGCCGATCTGGGCGGTGAACGCGCTGGCGGTCCGCCCGGCGACGATGATCGCGGTGAGCAGCACGCCCAGCTCGCGCAGCACCGCGATCGCCAGGAGGTCGACGGTGAAGATGTCGGCGCCGAACCGCACGAGCTGGGTGGCCCCCTGCCAGGCCATCACCAGCCCGATCAGGAACGACAGGAGGGCGGTGATCCCGACCGCACCCAGGCCGGTCTGCTCGATATGGTGGGCCAGGGCGGTCCAGCGGATCTGCCGGGGCCGGGCCAGGGCCGCCGCCGTGCGCAGGAAGATGGCGCCATAGAAGCCCAGCAGGGCCACGGCCAGCCGCCCTGCCTCCTCCATGGCCCGGCCGACCCGCCCCAGCAGGGCCACGACCGCGCCGGGCGGCTCCGCCAGCCGGGGATGGGCCAGTGGGAGGCTGCGCACATGCTGGAGAAGGTCGGCGTCCCCCGGCCCCTGCGGCGGCTCGGTCGTGACCTCCACCCCGGCGTCCTGGAGGCGCCGCTCCGTCCGGGCGATCAGCCAAGCGCCGCTGGTGTCGAGCCGCTCGATGCCGCCGAGGTCCAGGCTCACCTGGCGCACACCGGCCAGCCGCACCGGCAGGCGCCGCAACCGCACCGCCAGCCAGTCCGCCTGGTCGACCAGCCAGGTGCCAGCGCCCGTCACCACGGCCTGGTCGCCCTGCCGCTCCGCCTTCAGGGTGGCACGCACGCGCCTGGATGCTCCCCGCCTCGGGCCCAAATGGCCCAACGCGACCGTAGACGGGCAGATCACGGCACGGGAAGCTCAGATGTCCCGCCCGAACAGCCGTGCCTGCACTTCATCGGCCCGCCGTCGCACGTTGGCCATGGTCGGGTGGATGGCGAGCGCCGCCTCGAAGGCGCGCAGGGCCACTTCCGGCTGTCCGAGCTTCAGCAAGGCTTCGCCCAGCCGCGCCAGCGCCTCGAAATGGCGGGGCTCCAGGGCCAGGGTGCGCTGGATGTCACGCACCGCCGTGTCCAGCTCGTCCAGCAGGAAGGCCGCGGTGGCACGCTGGTTCCAGGCCTCGGCGAAGTCGGGCGCGCGCTGCACCAGCTCGTCGAACCGCCGGTATGCCGCGGACCACTGCCGGTCGCTCAGGAGCACCACGCCTTCGTCCAGCAGGCTGGTCGCGATCCGGTCGGGATGGCGATACCAGATCGCCCGGATCTGCGCCTCGATCGCCGGCGCCTCGACCGCATCCGCCCCTCGCAGCCGGGCGAACAGGTCAGCAAGGGCCGGGTCGTGCTGGTCGGCCAGTGCCCGCCGGGTGGCGAGCAGGGCAGGCAGGAGGCCCAGGAGGGTGCGGCGGCTAGAGCCGCCAGAGATCGATGCCATCGGGGGCACAAGCGCGGTCGAGCAGCCCCTTCACGTCCATGACCGGCCCCTGCCCCGCCTTCAGCAGCCCCTGGACGAAGTCCCAGCCGCCGGCCTCGAAGGCCCGGTGCTTGACCGCGACGATCACCGCGTCGGCGGGTTCCAGTGCATCGGTGCTGCGCAGGGTGATGCCGTACTCGTGCAGGGCCGCCTCGGCGTCCGCGGCCGGGTCATGCACCTGGACCCGGATGCCGAACTCTTCGAGCCGCGCCACGATATCGACCACCCGCGTGTTGCGGACGTCGGGCACGTCTTCCTTGAAGGTGAAGCCCAGCACGGTGACCAGGGCGTCGTTGGCGCGGCGGTAACGGACCAGGCGCTTGATCGTCTCGTCGGCGATGTGGCGGCCCATCCCGTCATTGATCCGGCGCCCGGCCAGGATGACATGGGGCACGTAGCCGGCTTCCTCGGCCCGGCTGGTCAGGTAGTAGGGGTCGACGCCGATGCAGTGGCCGCCCACCAGGCCCGGCTGGAAGCGCAGGAAGTTCCACTTGGTGTAGGCGGCCGCCAGCACGTCGCTGGTGTCGATGCCGAGCCGGCCGAAGATGATCGCCAGCTCGTTCATCAGCGCGATGTTGAGGTCGCGCTGGGTGTTCTCGATGACCTTGGCAGCTTCCGCGGCCGCGATCGAGGGCGCCTCGTGAATACCCGCCGCCACCACCGAGCCATAGACCGAGGCCACCACCTGCCGGGTCGCCTCGTCGCTGCCGGCCACGACCTTCACGATCGTTTCCAGCCGGTGCTCCTTGTCGCCCGGGTTGATCCGCTCCGGGCTGTAGCCGAGCGTGAAGTCGCGTTGGTAGGTCAGGCCGGATTCCTGCTCCAGGATCGGCGCGCAGATCTCCTCGGTGACGCCCGGGTAGACGGTGGACTCGTAGACGACGATGCCGCCCCGGCCGAGCTGGCGGCCCACCGTGCGCGAGGCCGCGATCAGGGGGCGCAGGTCCGGCTGCTTGGCGGGCGTGATCGGGGTCGGCACGGTGACGATGTGGAAGTCGGCCCGCTGCAGGTCGGCGGGATTGCTGGTCAGACGCAGCCGCGCCGCCCGCAGCCGTCCCGCCTCGACCTCGCCGGTCCGGTCATGGCCGCGCGTCAGCTCCGCGATCCGCCGCTCGTCGATGTCGAACGCCACCACCTCCCCGGCACCGTTCAGGCCGAAGGCCACGGCGACCGGCAGGCCGACATATCCCAGCCCGATGACCGATATCCTGCGTCCGTGGTCCATGCAGATCATCCAAGGGGCAGGCTGCCGGAACAGCCGGAAGCCGGTGCCGAATTCGGCACGTGCATAGCCCGACTGGCAGCGCCAAGCCATCCTGGCGGGCTGCATCCGCAGCTTTGCGACCCTTGCAGAATTCGCATCCGAACCATGCGTGTCCATGCCGTTCACGGGCCACCGTCTCGCATGTGCGCCGTTGCGAACCGGCCTGAGAGAGCGTACATGCGCGATGCCCTAGAACCCTGTTAAGTTGCTGAAGAACGAAGATTTTTGGGAAAAGGCAGCTTTGATGGCCGGGGCCGGGACATGGGGAATGACGCAGATGACCGGATGGGATCGCGCCGCCTGGGCAACCGTCCGGCGGGACGAGCGGGGCATGGCGGGACGATGCTGAGCATTTCTACAGCGTGGATGATGGAACGAACCGCATCATCGCGCGTTGGCAGGATGGATCGGCCAGCCGTCACCGGACGATTTCTCACGGTGGCGTGAGGCCGGGGGGAAGAAGGGGCGATAGCCCTCGCGGAACTTCCGCCGCACGTCGATATACCCATTGCATCAGCGCATGTAGCGAGGCTGGACCAGATCATGGACCGTGTTGTCGATCGAGATAGCTTGGCATTGGCCCTGGATCCGGCCCCGGCGGACATGCCGGTCAAGGGCTTCACCGAGCCATTGCCCCGGCCCGTGGCGCTGCCTTCGCATCCGCACTCGACCGGCTGGCGGCTGCTCGTGATCGGCATCTGGCTGACGCTCACCGGCACGGCGACCTGGTGGCTGGGCGCGGGGCTGGCCGCGGACGGGCTGTCGGCGGGCGAGATCGTCCTGCTCACCCTGTTCACCCTGTGCTTCGGCTGGCTGGCCTTCGGCTTCGCACTCACCGTGGCGGGATTCCTGGCGCTCAAGCGCGGCGTGCCGCCTGCGGGCATGAACCGGCCGACCAGCACCGCGGCACTCCTGCCGCCGCGCGGCCGCACCGCCGTGCTCATGCCGCTGCGCAACGAGGACCCGCGCGAAAGCCTGGGCAAGCTGGAGAGCCTGATCCGCGACCTGGCGGCGCTCAAGATGGACGGCCGCTTCGCCTTCCACATCCTCTCGGACAGCAACATCGAGTCGGTGATCGAGAAGGAGCGGCGCGAGTGGCAGCGCCTGGTGCGCTCCTGGCCGCAGTTTAGGATCATGTGGCGGGTGCGGACCGACAATTACGGTAAGAAGGCCGGCAACATCGCCGAGTTCTGCCGCAGCCATGGCGGCCGCTACGACTACATGCTGATCCTGGACGCCGACAGCCTGATGAGCGGCCGTACCCTGGCCTCGCTCTCCCGGCTGATGGACGCCAACCCGGATGCCGGGATCATCCAGGTCTCGCCGGGGCTTACCGAAGGCGAGACCCGCTTCACCCGCTACCGCGCGCTGGCGACCCGCATCTACGGGCCGATCGCGTCGGCGGGCCTGTCGATCTTCGCCGGCAGCGAGGCAAATTATTACGGCCACCACGCCATCATCCGGGTGCGCGCCTTCACCGAGAATTGCGGCCTGCCGGAACTGCCGGGCAAGGCGCCGCTGGGTGGGCCGATCATGAGCCACGACTTCGTCGAGGCCGCCCTGGTCCGGCGCAGTGGCTGGCGGGTCTGGCTGGCCTATGAGCTGGACGGTGCGGTCGAGGACAGCCCGCCCACCCTGATCGACGAGATCAAGCGCGACCGGCGCTGGATGCAGGGCAACCTCCAGCACCTGCGCCTGCTCCGCATGCACGGCCTCCATCCGCTCAGCCGCCTCCATTTCTTCATGGGGGCCTGGGCCTACATGGTGTCGGCGGTCTGGATGGCGCTGGTGGTGACCAGCCTGATCGTGAGCCCGGGCGGCGGCGAGGCCGGTGCGGTGCTGCCGTCGATCCTGATGATCACGCTGGTGCTGCTGTTCGCCCAGAAAGTGCTGGGCATCACCCATGCGCTGGCCGAGGGCAAGGAGCGCTCCAGCTGGCGCTTCTGGCGCGACGTGATCGGCGAGCAGATCTTCTCCACCCTGACCTCGCCCCTCTTCATGGTCTTCCACACCCGCTTTCTGCTCCAGACCCTGCGCGGGCAGGTGGATGCCTGGGGTGCCCAGGCGCGCGGTGCCCGGCGCCTGAGCTGGGGCGAGGTGTGGAGCACGCACATGCTGCCGGTGGGCGTGGGTGTGGTGCTGCTGGTCATGGCCTTGTGGTTCTCGCCGACCGCCCTGCCCTGGCTGGCGCCGGTCCTGGCCGGGCTGTGGCTCGGCCCGGTGGCGACCTGGTGGTCGGCCGGTGCGGCCAGAACCCCGGTGCGGGCACCGTTCCTGGCCGTGGCCTGATCGGGTCGCAACGGAGGCGACAGGCGGCCCGCGAGGCCGCCTTTTTCGTTGCCGCTACGCTGGCCGCAAGGGATGCTGGCGGGGAGTTGGGCAAGGAAGGATCATGGCGACGATGAGCGTGCTGCTGCGCACCCTGGCGGTCCTGGCGCTGGCCGGCGGTCTTCTGACCGCCTGCACGCTCAACCTGCCGACCGAGCCGGACCAGCCCACCGAGCTCGATCCCGGCTGAGGCTCACCGCGCCAGCATCGGCCCGAGCGGCTTGCCGGCGAACAGATGCAGGTGGAAGTGGGGCACTTCCTGGTGAGCGTCCTTGCCGGTGTTGCACAAGGCGCGGAAGCCCGGCGCCACGATGCCGAGCTGGTCGGCGATCTTGGCCACGGCGCGGAAGAAGCCGGTCAGTTCCTCGGCGCCGGCCCTGGCACTGAAGTCGGCCAGATCGGTATAGGCCCCCTTCGGGATCACCAGCACGTGGGTCGGCGCCTGGGGGTTGATGTCGTGGAAGGCCAGCACGAACTCGTCCTCGTAGACCGTCCGGTTGGGGATCTCGCCGCGCAGGATGCGCGCGAAGATGTTGTTCGGGTCGTAGGTCATCACTACCCTCGCCACGGTTGGGTTCCTGTCCCGTTGCGGAGCGCGTCTACGCCGCCCGTGTCAAGCCAATGTGTCAAGCCAAGGAGTGAGTAGATGTCGCTAGCGGTGGCCATCCAGATGGACCCCCTGGAGACCGTGGCGATCAACGCCGACAGCACCTTCGCCCTGGCGCTGGAAGCGCAGCGGCGCGGCTTCGGCCTCTACCACTACCTGCCGAAGAACCTGTCCTGGCGGGACGGGCGGGTGCTGGCGAAGGCCCGGCCGATCAGGGTGCAGCGCGTCGAGGGCGACCATGTCCAGTTCGGCCAGCCGGAGATCCTCGACCTCGCCGGGGTCGACGTGGTCCTGCTGCGCCAGGACCCTCCGTTCGACCTGAACTATATCTCGACCACCCACCTGCTCGACCGGGTGCATCCGACCACGCTGGTGGTCAACGACCCGCACCATGTCCGCAACGCCCCGGAGAAGCTGTTCGTCACCCAGTTCGCCGAGCTGATGCCGCCCAGCCTGATCACCTACGACATCGAGGAGATCCGGGCGTTCCGCAGGGACCATGGCGACATCATCGTCAAGCCGCTCTACGGCAATGGCGGGGCGGGCGTGTTCCACCTCAAGCCCGACGACACCAATCTCGGCAGCCTCCACGAGCTGTTCGCGCGCTTCCTGAACGAGCCGCTGATGGTGCAGCGCTACCTGCCCGCGGTGCGCCAGGGCGACAAGCGGATCATCCTGGTGGACGGCAAGGTCGCGGGTGCGGTGAACCGCGTGCCGGCCGAGGGCGAAGCGCGGGCCAACATGCATGTCGGCGGCCGGGCGGAGAAGAGCACGCTCACCCATCGCGAGCACGAGATCTGCGAGGCGATCGGCCCGGCCCTCAAGCAGCGCGGCCTGATCTTCGTCGGCATCGACGTGATCGGCGACTACCTGACCGAGATCAACGTCACCTCGCCCACCGGCATCCAGGAGATCGACCGGTTCGATGGCGTCTCGATCGAGGGGCAGATCTGGGACGTGATCCAGGAACGGGTCGCCGAGAACCGCGGCTCGGCGGTCTGAGCAGGCTGCCGCGCGGCCACTTGCCGGGTTCGTTCGTGCAAAAGGGACGGACCCGGGCGGCAGCGGCGCTAGCTGGAGCGCCAGATGGCCCAGCTGCTCGGCAGCTTGGCCATGCCGATCCCGGCATAGAAGGTTTCGGCACCTGGGGCGGCGACCAGTACCAGCGTGCTGCATGTGCCGGCGACCGCGTGGGTTTCCGCGATCAGGCGCCGGCCGATCCCCTGGCGCTGGAAGCTCGCATGCACCGCCAGATCGGAGAGATAGCAGGCATAGGCGAAGTCGGTGATCGCCCGGGCGATGCCGACCAGTTGCGTGCCGGCCCGGGCGGTCAGGACGATGTCGGCCTGGCGCAGCATCCGCTCCAGCCGGGGCAGGTCGTCGATCGGCCGCCGGGCACCGAGCGTGGTGGCGGCCAGGAGGTCGCGGAACGCCTGGGCGTCCAGGTCGGGTTCCTGCACGTAGCGGATTGTCATCGGCTGGATTCCAGGCTGGTCGGCGCCGGCTGGCGGCTGGTCCCTGCCTAAAACGAAACGGGGGCCGTCAGGCCCCCGTCGTTTCGAAGCGGAAGAACGGGCTCAGGCCGCGGCCGAGAGCACCTTCTCCAGCCGGCGCGTGGCCTCGGCCTCGTCGACCTTGTCGATCGCCGCGACCTCGCGGGCCAGGCGCTCCAGGGCAGCGCGGTACATCTGCCGCTCGGAATAGGACTGCTCGGCATCCTCGGCGCGGTGCAGCTCGCGGACGACCTCCGCGATCGCGACCGGATCGCCCGAGTTGATCTTCGCTTCATACTCCTGGGCGCGGCGGCTCCACATCACGGAACGGCGCGGCTTGGTCTTGATCTTCAGGGCTTCGAGCGCCGAGGAGATCTTCTCGCGCGAGCTGAGCTTGCGCATCCCGGCCTTCGCCGCCTTGTTGACCGGCACCCGCAGCGTCAGGCGCTCGTTCTCGAAGCCGACCACATACATCTCCAGCTCGAAGCCGGCGATGATCTCGGTCTCCACGCTGCGTACCCGACCCACACCGTGGGAGGGATAGACGATGTGATCACCAGGCTCGAAAGCCAGTTCTTTTTTGGCCATTCGGCACTTTCCCTCGCGTCTCGTCAGGGACTGGCCGTTCGCAGCCATCCCGACGCTTCACTCCGATGTGAACGCTACGACGTCGGCGCCTCGATGACCCACGCAGGCAGGCAAGTCGGGCCGAGCAGTAGGAGAAGCAGACAAATTGTCTTCAACAAGAGATACATACCACATTTCGGATCCCGACGCCACCGGCCACGGCAACGCGTCGTCATCCTGTATGTGCAATGCACCCCGGCCTGTCTGCGGGCCTATCCATTGCCCTCGCCGGGCTTGGCACTGAAGAACTGCTCGTACTTGCCGGGCATGTTCTTGAAGCTCTCCGCGTCGTCTGGCTCAGGCCGCTTTCGGGTAAGATTAGGCCACTGGCTGGAGAACTCACGATTGAGCTCCGCCCACTTCTCGCCCTCCGACTCCGTGTCCGGCACGATCGCCTCGGCCGGGCATTCCGGCTCGCATACGCCGCAGTCGATGCACTCGTCGGGATTGATGACCAGCATGTTCTCGCCCTCGTAGAAGCAATCTACCGGGCAGACCTCGACACAATCCGTGAACTTGCACCTGATGCAGGCTTCCGTGACCACGTAGGCCATGAATACTCCGAGTTCCCACGTAAAAGGCCGGAGACATGGCTGCCACCGGCCTCGAGCCCGCATGCGACGCCGCGCGCGCCGGATCCTGCGGCAGACGACATATAGCGATTTTTCCTCACCACGTCGAGATTGTGCGGCATTCGCGCGCACCCTGCCCTCCCTCGGCCGGCTCCGGCCAGGGGCGGTACCCGCCGCTCAGCGGCCGAACAGCCGGTCCAGGGCGGCGCGGTCGATGGCGATCCAGGTGGGCCTGCCATGGTTGCAGGTGCCGCCGTTCGGGGTGGTCTCGATCTGGCGCAGGAGCGCGTCCATCTCGGCCAGATGGAGGCGGCGGCCGGCGCGCACGCTGCCATGGCAGGCCATGGTCGCCGCCACCCGCTCGAGAGAGCGCAGCAGGGCCTCGGCACCGCCATGCTCGTCCAGGTCGGCGGCGAGGTCCTGCACCAGCCCGGTCAGGTCAGCCGGGCCCAGCATGGCCGGGCTCTCGCGGACCAGGACCGCGCTCGTGCCAAAGCGCTCCAGCAGGAGGCCCAGCCGCGCCAGCTCCGCCTCGGCGCCGACCAGCAGGTCGACCTGGTGCGGCGGCAATTCCACCACCACCGGGACGAGCTGGCCCTGGCGGGCCACCGCACCGCGCGCCAGCTCCGCCTTCAGGCGCTCATAGACGATCCGCTCGTGCGCGGCGTGCTGGTCGACCAGGACGAAGCCCTGCCTGGTCTCGGCCAGCACATAGGCATCGAAGAGCTGGACCCTGGCCGCCCCCAGCGGATGGGCTTCGGCCGGTGGCGCCGGGCTCGCGGCCGCCGCCGCACCCGAGGGTGCCCCGACCTCGAGCCGACCCTGATAGGCAAACGCCGCGGCGGCTTCCTTCAGCCCGGGCGAAGCCGGTCGCCGGTCCCAGCCGGATGGTGCCGTCCAGCCGGTGGCCATCGCTCGTTCTGGCACCGGTTGCGGTGCCGGGCCGGCGGCAAAGCGGGCCAAGGCCGCTTCGCCCAGGGCGCGGGCAGTCAGGCTCCCCTGCCCGTCCAGATGACGGCGCACCGCGCCGATCACCAGGCTGCGCACCAGGTCCGGCTCGCGAAAGCGCAGCTCGGTCTTGGTCGGGTGGACGTTGACGTCGACCCGCTCGTGGGAAAGGCGCAGGGTCAGCGCAGCGCCCGGCAGGCGGTTGCCCGCCAGCGTGTCGCCATAGCCGACCCGGAGCGCAGTCTCGATCAGCCGGTCGCGCACCGGCCGGCCGTTCACCGCCACCAGGAACGGCCGGCGCCCCCCGGCCGCCTCCGTGGGCAGGCCCAGATAGCCCTCCAGGGCCACCCCGTCCCGCTCGACCGCGACCGGGCGCGCGTCGGCCAGGAAGCCCTCGCCCAGCACGGCGGCGACCCGCGCTGCCAGTCGGCCCTCGGCCTGCCGCGCCGGCTCGAAGCGCCGCCGCTCCACCCCGTCCACGGTGAGACTGAACGCGATCTCGGGCCTTGCCAGCGCCAGGCGGTCGAACTGGTCCAGGATCGCCTGGGTCTCGGCGCGCTCCGAGCGGAGGAAGGCCAGCCTGGCCGGGGTGGCGAAGAACAGGTCGCGCACCTCGATCCGGGTGCCGGGCGTGGTGCCGGCCGGGCGGATCGGCGCGATCCGGCCGGCCTGGACCTCGAGCACGGCGCCGGTCGCCGCGTCGCGGGTGCGGGTGGTGATGCTCACCCGCGCCACCGCCCCGATCGAGGCCAGCGCCTCGCCGCGAAAGCCCAGCGTGGCGATGCGCACCAGGTCGGCATCCGGTGCGAGCTTGCTGGTGGCATGGCGCTCGACGCACAAGGCCAGGTCTGCCTCGTCCATGCCCTGGCCGTCATCCACCACCCGGACCAGGGCCCGCCCGCCCTGCTCCACCCCGACCTCGATCCGGGACGCGTTCGCGTCCAGCGCGTTCTCGACCAGTTCCTTGACCACGGCGGCCGGCCGCTCGATCACCTCGCCGGCGGCGATCCGATTCACCAGCTGGTCGGGCAGGCGGCAGACCGGCATGGGCGCTTCCTTCCGGCGGTCCCTGGTCAGCCGGTGGCGACCAGGCCTTGCGGCCGGCCGACCGCCACCACCCGCATGGCTTCCGGATGGAGCAGCCGGGCGGCCGCGGCCTGCACGTCGGCCAGCGTCACCGCCTCGATGAGCTGGTTGCGCCGCTTGAGGAAGTCCGCGCCCAGGCCCAGCATCAGCATGCCGGTCAGCATGCCGGCGACCTGGTCGTTGCTGGTCAGGCGCAGCGGGAACGAGCCGGTGAGATAGGTGCGCGCGTCCTCCAGCTCCGGCGATTCCAGCATGCCGCGCGCCAGCTTGCCCGCCTCCTCCGCGATGATCTCCAGGCTCTGCGCCACCCGGTCGTTGCTGGTCGCGACCTGGCCCACCCAGAGCGGGGCGCCTTCCAGTTCCACCAGCGAGGCGCTGACCCCATAGGCCAGGCCGCGCTTCTCGCGGACCTCCTCCATCAGGCGCGAGGAGAAGCCGCCGCCCGCCAGGATGTGGTTGGCGATATAGGCCGCATGATACTCCGGATCGTGGCGCGCGATGCCGCCATGGCCGAACATCGCGACCGTCTGCGGGTTGTCCATCTCGACGATCGCGAGGCCGGGGCCGGCGAGCGGCACGTCCTGCTCGCGGCTCCACACGCTGCCGCTCGGCAGGCTGCCGAACACATGGTCGAGCAAGGGCGCCAGCGTGGCGGCGTCGATGTCGCCGCACACGCCCACCACCAGGTCGTCCCGGCGCAGGTTCTCCGTCACGTAGCGGCGCACCTCGTCCGCGCCGAAGCCCGCCACCGTCTCGGGCGTGCCCCGGATCGAGCGGCCATAGGGATGGTCGCCGAACATGCCCTTGAAGAAGTGGCGGCGCGCCTGCGCGTTCGGCTCCTTGGCGCGCCTCGCCAGTTCGGCCTGGAGCTGGGCGCGCACCCGCTCCACCGGCTCCTCGTCCAGCCGCGCCTCGCACAAGGCCAGGCGCAGCAGCTCGAAGGCATGGTCGCGGGTGGCGGTCAGCGTCTTCAGATGGCCGCTGAAGCCGGTCCGGTCGACGTCGAAGCCCAGCCGGATGACATTGTCCTCCAACTCGCGCCGAAAGGCCTGGCTGTCATAGGGGCCGGCCCCCTCGTCGATCACCGCCCCGGCGAACGCGGCCAGGCCCTCGCCGTCCGGGGGGTCCAGCCGGGCACCGCCGCGAAAGTGGAAGCCCAGCGAAAGGAACGGCACGGCACGCTCGGTGACCAGAAAAGCGCGGATGCCGCCCGCGGTCGTCACTTCCTGAACGGGGACCAAGCTGCGGCACTCCTTGCTGGTTCTGGTTGCTTCGGGGGCGGGTCGTGGCTGGATCGGGATCAGCCGGCCTGGAGCAGCCGGCCGGTGACGGCCTGGCGCCGGTCGAACGCGACCGCGGCCGCTGCCCGGATCGCGGCACCGTCGACCGCAGCGATCCGCTCGGGCCAGGCCTCGGCATCCTCGACGGTCAGGCCGCTGCACAGGCAGGCACCGAAATAGCGCGACGCACCCATCAGGCTGTCCCGGTCATAGACCGCCTCGGCCAGCATACGCTTTTGCACTCTCGCCAGCGCCTCGTCGGGCATGCCGTCCCGGACCACCCGGTCCAGCACCGCGTCCATGGCCGCCTCCACCGTGTCGAGGCTCACCCCTGGCCGCGGCACCACATAGACGCGCAGCATGGTCGGATCGAGCGCCACGCCCCGGTAGAAGCCACCGGCATTGGCGGCGATGCCCTGCTCGATCACCAGCTCCCGATAAAGCTCGGCCGTGCCGCCGGAGCCCAGCCACTCCATCAGCACTTCCAGCGCATAGGCGTGGTCGCTGCCGGCGCTGGCAAAGGACGGCACCAGATAGGAGCGCATCACCAGGGGCTGGCCGACCCGCTCGTCGACAAGCTCGATCCGGCGCTCGGCGAGCTGCGGTGGCTCGGCCAGGCGGACCCGCTCGGGCGTGCCGCGCCGCTGGAGGCGGCCATAGCTGGCCTCGGCCAGCGGGCGCAGCTCGTCCGCGGTGATGTCGCCGGCGATCACCAGGATCGCGTTCTCCGGCCCGTACCAGCGCTCGTAGAACGCCAGCGCGTCCTCGCGGGTATAGCTCTGGATCTCGTGCATCCAGCCGATCACCGGCAGGCGGTAGGGGTGATGGAGGTATTGGAGCGCCCCCATCTGCTCGGCCAGCTGCGCGCCCGGGTCGTTGTCGATCCGCTGGCGGCGCTCCTCCACGATCACGTCGCGCTCGGGATAGACGATCTCGTCGACCAGCCGGAGATTGGCCATCCGGTCGGCCTCCATCTCCATCATCAGCGGCAGGCGGTCCTTGGCGATCAGCTGGAAATAGGCGGTGTAGTCCAGGCTGGTCTGGGCGTTGTCGTTGCCGCCCTGGCGCGCGACCTCCTTGCTGAACGCACCGGGCGGGATCTTGTCGGTCCCCTTGAACATCAGATGCTCGAGGAAGTGCGGCAGGCCGGACTTGCCGATCGGGCTGTCGGCGCAGCCCACCTTGTACCAGACCCAGTGCGCCACCACCGGGGCGCGGTGGTTCTCGACCACCACCACCTGCATGCCGTTGTCCAGCGTGAAGGTGCTGGGGTGGAACAGGCCGCGCCGGGGCGGCACCACTTCCGCAGGTTCGAGCGCGGGACCGGAGGCGGGATCGGACAAGGCGGCGCCCTCTTCTAGTTGATCGGCGGTGCTGCGAGCGGGACGCTGCCGACGCGCATGGTGAGCGGCCGCTCGGCCGCGTTGATGCCCGCTTCCTGCAGGCGCTGGCTCTCGGCCACCGGGTCCAGCACCACGCCCGGCTGGTCCTCCGGATCGGGCTTCTGCCAGAACGCGATGAACAGGAAGGTGCGATCGCTGATCGAGGTCGATTCGACCCCCTCCTGCGCCAGCACCTGCCGGATGTCCGGATCGGCGCCGGCCTCGCCGGTGGCGGCCAGGAGTGCCTGCTGGCCGGGCGAGGTCCGATCCACCGGGGCGGACGCCGGTGCCGCGGCGGGATCCAGGGCGGCGGTCGCCACCGGTGCGGTGGTGGCGGCACCGAGCAGGACGTTGCGCGCCTGCCGCGACGGGTCGGCCTGGCTGATCGGCGGCGCACCCGGCCGGGGCGGGGGCAACTCGGCCATGGATGGCGGCATTTCCAAAGGTGCCTGGCGCACCACCTGGAACTCGTCCGGCCCGCTGCGCACCAGGCCCAACTGCTCCTGGACGGTGGTCTCGCCGCAGCCTGCCAGCAGCAGCAGCGCCAGCCCGGCTGACAGCCTGGGCAGGCCGGTCCCGAGGCTTCTCACGACGCGGCCTCCTTCTTCTTGACCATGAAGCTCTCCGCCACGAGCAGCAGCGCCCCCACCACGATCGCCGAATCGGCGAGGTTGAACGCCGGCCAATGATAGCCGGCCACATGGAAGTCGAGGAAGTCGACCACCGCACCATGGCGCAGCCGGTCGATCACGTTGCCGATGGCACCGCCCAGCACCAGCCCGATCGCCAGGGCGGTGCCGCGGTCGCGCTCGCGGAACAGCCAGACCAGCAGGCCGACCGTGATCAGGAGCGCCAGCCCCACCAGGATCCAAGGCTCGGTGGCCTGGTCGCCGCCCAGCATCCCGAAGCTCACCCCGGGGTTCCAGACCAGCACCAGGTTGAAGAACGGCAGCACTGCTCTGGGCAGGGCGTCCGCCACGGCCAGGATCACTTCCTTGGAGACCTGGTCCAGGGCGAACACGACCAGTGCCAGGATCAGGGCCGGGCGGACATGGCTCATGCAGCCACCCGCAGCCGGCCCAGCACGGTGGTGCAGCGCTGGCAGACATGTTCTGGCGACGGCTCGACCTCGGGCAGGACCCGCCAGCAGCGCAGGCACTTCTCGCCCTGGGCCGGACGTGGCCTGGCTGCGGCACCCGCCACGTCGTCCAGGCGGAACGCGTCGGCCGGCGCCTCGCCCACCACCACATCCAGGCCGGAGGTGATGCACAGCTCGGCCACGTCCAGGCCGGCCAGGACCTGGTGCTGCGCCTCGGTCACGTACAGAGTGGGCCTGGCTTCCAGCGAGCTGCCGATCCGCTTCTCGCGCCGCTCGATCTCCAGCACGCCCGTCACCACCCGGCGCAGCTCCCGGACCTCGGCCCAGCGCTCGCCCAGCTCCGGCCGGTACCAGCTCTCCGGCAGGTCGGCGAAGCGCTCCAGATGGATGCTGTCCACCCCTTCCCCGTGCCGGTAGCGCCAGGCCTCCTCGGCCGTGAACACCAGGACCGGGGCCAGCCAGCGCACCAGGCAGTCGAACACCCGGTCCAGCACGGTGCGCGCAGCACGCCGGCGCAGATCGTCCGGGTGATCGCAATAGAGCGCGTCCTTGCGCACGTCGAAATAGAAGGCCGAGAGGTCGATCGCCGCGAACTCCAGCAGGTCCTTGTAGGGCCCCAGGAAGTCATAAGCCTCATTGCCGGCCCGGATCGCCCGGTCCAGCTCGGCGAGGCGATGCAGCACCCAGCGCTCCAGCTCCGGCAGTTCCTCGTCCGGCAGGATCTCGGCGGCCGTGAAGCCGTGGAGGTTGGCCAGCAGGTAGCGCAGCGTGTTGCGCGCCTTGCGGTAGCTGTCGGCGGTGCGCTCCAGGATGTCCTTGCTGATCCGGATGTCTTCGGCGAAGTCGGTCGAGACCACCCACAAGCGCAATATGTCGGCGCCATGGGTCTTCATCAGGTCCATGGGCGAAAGGACGTTGCCCAGGGACTTCGACATCTTGCGCCCGGCGGCATCGACCACGAAGCCGTGGGTCAGCACCGCCTCGAACGGGGCGCGGCCGCGCGTGCCGCAGCTTTCCAGGAGCGAGGACTGGAACCAGCCGCGATGCTGGTCGGAACCCTCGAGATAAAGGTCGGCCGGCCAACGCAGGTCGTCGCGGCCTTCCAGGGTGAAGGCGTGGGTCGAGCCGGAGTCGAACCAGACATCCAGGATGTCGTCGACCTTCTCGAAGTCCTCAGCGCGGTACTTGTCGCCCAGGAACTCCTGCGGGTCGCGCGACCACCAGGCATCGGCCCCTTCCGCGCGGAAGGCATCGGCGATCCGCCGGCACACCTCCGGGTCGCGCAGGGGCTCGCCGGTGGCCTTGTCGACGAACACTGCGATCGGAACACCCCAGGCGCGCTGGCGGCTGACACACCAGTCCGGGCGGCTCTCGACCATGGAGCCGATCCGGTTGCGGCCCTTGTCCGGGACGAAGGTGGTGGCCGCGATCGCGGCCATCGCCTTCTCGCGCAGCCGGTTCTCGTCATCCATCGCGATGAACCACTGGGCGGTCGCGCGGAAGATGAGCGGCGCTTTGGAGCGCCAGCTGTGCGGGTAGGAATGGACCAAAGGTGCCGAGGCCAGCAGCGCCCCGCGCTCGGCCAGCGCGGCCATCACCGGCTCGTGCGCCTTGAACACGTGGATGCCGGCAAAGCCCGGGACGATCGGGGTGTAGGTGCCGTCCGGCGCCACCGTGTCCTCGGCGGCGATGCCATGCGCCGTGCCCAGGTTGAAGTCGTCCTCGCCATGCGAGGGCGCGACGTGGACCAGGCCCGTGCCCTGCTCGGTGGTGACGAAGTCGCCGGGCAGCAGCGGCACGTCGAAGCCGTAGCCGCCGGCGAGACCCTTCAGCGGATGCTCGGCCTTGGCACTGGCGAGCGCCGTGCCAGGGAAGCGGCCGCGCAGGGCATGGCCGGTGATCCCAGCACTGGCGAGGAAGGATTCCAGTAGTTCCTCGGCCACCACCAGCCGGTCGCCCAGCTGCACGGTCGAGCCCTCGGCCAGCTCAGTGGGCTCGATCAGCACATAGGCGATCTCCTCGCCATAGGCGATCGCCCGGTTGGCCGGGATCGTCCAGGGGGTGGTGGTCCAGATCACCACGGCGGCGTTGGCGAGTGCCGGGTCGAGGGCGCGGGTGAGCGGGAAGCGCACCCAGATCGAGATCGAGGTATGGTCGTGATACTCGACCTCGGCCTCGGCCAGCGCGGTCTTCTCGACCGTCGACCACATCACCGACTTCAGCCCGCGATAGAGCGAGCCGTTGTTCAGGAACTTGGCCAGCTCCTCGAAGATCGCCGCTTCCGACGAGAAGGCCATCGTCGTGTAGGGATTGTCCCAGTCGCCGAGGCAGCCCAGGCGCTGGAACTCCTTGCGCTGGATGTCCAGGTACTTTTCGGCGTGCCGGCGGCACTCGGCGCGGAACTGGACGATCGGCACCGCGTCCTTGTCGGCACCGCGCTTGCGGTATTCCTGCTCGATCTGCCACTCGATCGGCAGGCCGTGGCAGTCCCAGCCGGGTACGTAGTTGGCGTCATGGCCCAGCATCTGGCGCGAGCGGTTGATCAGGTCTTTCAGGACCTTGTTCAACGTCGTGCCCATGTGGATGTTGCCGTTGGCATAGGGCGGGCCGTCGTGCAGGACGAACAGGGGCCGGCCCTTCGACTGCCGCCGAATTCGCTCCCAGAGCCCCGTCTCGATCCAGCGCTGGACGATCGCGGGCTCGCGCTCGGGCAGGGCCGCCCGCATCGGGAAATCGGTCTTGGGCAGAAAGACCGTGCTCTTCAGATCCTGGCTCATCATTCGGCAGTCGGCAGGGGAGACGACAAGAGCGCGCGGGCGGCTGCGGCATCCTCGTGGATCCGGGCCACCAGCGCGTCCAGGTTCGGGAACCGGATCTCGCCGCGCAGCCGCTCGACGAAACCCACCCGCAGGCGCCTACCATAGAGGTCTCGCGCCATGTCGAACAGATGGACCTCCAGGACCTCCTTGACACCGTCCACGGTCGGCCGTCGGCCCCAGTTCAGGACGGCCGGGCGCGGCTCGTTCTTGTCCTCGCCGACGATCCCGACCTTGGCGGCATAGACGCCGTGGGCCGGCAGCAGGGCCCGCGGATGGAGCGGCTGGAGGTTGGCGGTGGCAAAGCCCAGCTTGCTGCCGAGCCCGGCACCCTTGACCACCATGCCCTCCACCACGTGCGGCCGGCCGAGCAGCCGGATCGCGGCGCGCGCATCGCCCTCGGCCAGGAGGCTGCGGATCAGGGTGGAGGAACAGGTCTCGCCGCCGATCGACACCTTGCAGTGGACGATGGTCGCCACGCCGTGCCGCCTCAGGCGTTCAGCGAGGAAGGTCGCATCGCCGCCGCGGCCCTTGCCGAAACAGAAATCCTCCCCCACCACCACCACCCTGGCGGCGAGCTGGCCGAGGAGGACCCCATCCACGAAGTCGGCAGCCGAACGGGCGGCGAAGGCGCGGGTAAAGCGCGGCACCACCACATGGCTGACGCCGATCTCCGCCAAAAGCTCCAGCTTGCGCCTGAGCGGGGTCAGGCGCCTGGGTGCCGTATCCGGCTGGAACAGTTCGCGCGGGTGCGGCTCGAAGGTCAGCACGCCCGTGCGCACGCCCAGGTCCCGCCCTTCCGCGGCCGCCCGGCCCAGAATGGCGCGGTGCCCCAGATGGACGCCGTCGAAATTGCCGATGGCGAGCGCCAGGCCGCGGGCGGCGTCGGGCAGACGGTCGAGATGGCGATGGACCTGCATGTGCGGCAGATGCGCGAGGGCAAAGGCCGGGTCAAGCCTGCCCGCCCCGCCCCCGACGGCGCGCCGGCACGCTCAGGCGGCCTGGCGCGGGCGGCGCTGCACCATGAGGGTCGCCTCACCGGCCAGCACCTTGGTGTCACGCACGCGGCATTCGGTATCGAGGGTGACGCGGCGGCGCTCGTAGTCGATCTCGCGCACCGTGACCGATGCCTTCAGCGTGTCGCCGACCCGCACGGGGGCCAGGAACTTCATCGACTGGCTGACATAGATGGCGCCGGGGCCGGGCAGCCGGGTGCCGAGCACGGCGGAGATCACGCCGGCGATCAGCATGCCATGCGCGATCCGGCCCTTGAACATGGTGCCTTGCGCGAACTCCTCGTCCAGGTGGACGGGGTTGGTGTCGCCGGACACGCCGGCAAACAGGACCAGATCGGCATCGGTGACCGTCTTGCCGAGCGAGGCGGTCATGCCGGGCTGCAGATCCTCGAGATAATGGCCCTGGTCGGACATGTGATCCTACGGCAGCGGTTGATCCGGCAGCGACGTGCCACCCCGGCCTAGCGCGGCCGCATCTCGCAATGCAACAAGGGCAGCGCTATGGCGGTAGCCAGCTACGTCACGAGGCCAGCCGCGGCATCAGCCAGCACGGGCCGGCCAGCAGAGGATAGCGAGATGGATGCTTTGACCGCGATCATGAGCCGCACGAGCGTGCCGCCGCTCAAGATGGGCAGCCCCGGCCCGGACCAGGCGACGCTGGATGCGATCCTGGCGGCCGGGGCGGCGGCACCCGATCATGGCCGGATCTCGCCGTTCCGCTTCCTGGTGGTGACCGGCGAGGCGCGCCGGGTGCTGGGCGAACTCTTCGTCGAGGCGGCGCTGGCGGCCAACCCGGACACGGCCGAGGCCGACCTGGACAAGCAGCGCCGCAACCCGCAGCGCGCGGCTGCGGTGATCGCGGTGATCACCCATGTCCGGGCCGACCACCCGAAGATCCCGGCGGTCGAGCAGCTGGCCGCGGGTGCGGCCGCGATGCAGAACATGCTGCTCGCCGCCCATGCCAAGGGCTTTGCCGCCAAATGGGTCACCGGCAAGAACGCCTATGACCCGGTGGTGCGTGCCGGCCTGGGCTGTGCCGGCGACGACGTGATCACCGGCTTTCTGTTCATCGGCTCCTATGAGGCGGAGCACCAGCCGAGCCCGAAGACCGACCCGGCCAAGCTGACCCGCTACTGGACCGGGCCCGAGGCCGGCTGACCGGCAAGGCTCCGGGCGAGTGCCGCGGCGATCGCCAGGGCGATCCGCTGGTGAGCCGCGGCACGCGGTCCCTCGGCCGGCTCCCGGCACAGCGTATCGTCCTCCCCCTCCTCCGCCAGCAGTGCCGGTGCCGCCGCCGCGCATTCGGGAAAGGCGCTGAACGGGCCGGCATCCGGGATGATGCGGGGGCGCAGGCCGGGGTCGGCATCGGCCAGGGGTGCGGGGTCCAGCCAGGGCGGCAGATCGCTGGCCTCGCCCAGGCTCAGGATCACCGCCGGCACCGCAAGGGCCGCGAGGCTGGCTGGCGCGAAGCTGGCGGCCAGTTCCGGGTTCACGGCGACCACGGCGCGGATGCGGGGGTCGCGGCGGCTGCCGGCAATGCCGGCCAGGTCCAGCGCCGCCGGATCCACACCCTGCCGGGCGAACCAGTGGCAGTCGGGGCTGGCGGGGTGGTGCCTGCAGGTCATCCGGAAGCGTGCTAGGTCCAGTTCCGCACCGCCCAGCGCCAGGGCAGCGGTGCCGCCCAGGAAGAACCCCACCACCGCCACCCGGTCCCGGTCGACCCGGTCGGCCAGCTCCGGCTCGGCATCGAGGGCGGACAGTGCCATGGCGAGATCGACCGGCCGCTGCCAGACCTGCTGGACGGCTGCGGCCGCATCGGCCTCGGCATGAGCGGCGGGCGGAATCACCAGGACGAGATGGCCGCGCCTGGCCAGTGCCGCCGCCAGCCAGTCACCGAGGTGCGGGCTGGCGCGCAGGCCGCCATGGGCCAGCAGGATCAGGGGCAGCCTGCCGTCCGGCAGCGCAGCGTCGCGGCGCGCGGGCACGCCCTGGAAGACGGGGGAAGCCCCGACCGTCTCGGGCCTGCCGCCCGCAGCGGCGGGAAACCACAGATCGATCGATCCGCCGGCGACCGGGGCCGGCAGGCTGCGGATGCCGGGCTCGGGCGGAGCCTGGGCCTGGGCCGACAGGCTCGCCAGGGCCAGCAACAGGGCGATCCAGAGCCGCGTCATCCGTCCTCCCGGACCGACCGCCTCGCCCGCCACAACAAAAAAAGGCAGTGCCGGCCGGCACTGCCTCTTTTCTCGAACCGGACGGCCGGGGCAAGCCCGGCCGTGCTGGCGATCGCTCAGGCGGCGATCTTCTTCATGTCGTCGAAGCTGGCGACCGCGGCATTGTTCAGCACGTTCATGGCGTCGGTCTGGACCTTGACCACGAGGTTGCCGAGCTCCTGGACGTTCGCGATGGCGGCCTCATAGGAGGTCTTGACCTTGGCGGCGACGTCGCCCGGCTTCACCTCGGTGGGCTTCGCAGTCATGAACGTCTGGCTGTCGGCCATGAACTGCTTGAACGAGGCCTGGGCGATCTCCGCCTGGCGCTGCGCCAGGGTGCGCATGCCGTCGGCGAGGATCTGCGAGGCGCCGGTGAAGGCATCGACGTTGCGCTTCTGGATGGCGACGAACAGATCGGCATCGAACTTCGGGGCGGGAAAAGCGTAAGAAGCCACGGGGACTCTCCTGTCTGGCGGCAATGGGGGGCGGCCGTCAGTCACTATGCTGCACCGCACAAATCCTAGATAAGCGGGGGGTCCTTGGCTTTCAAGAGACTTTTTTGTGCAGTGCAGCATAATGCTGAACGTGTACCCTTCCTGGCGGGGCGCTTGACGGCCAAGCGCCCGGGGGCTAGATGCGCGCCACTGCGTGCCGGACTTCCGCCACCTGCGGGTCCCGTTCGTCCGATCGGTCAAGAATTCAGTTGAGGATCTTCCCATGGCACGTCGCTGCGCCGTCTCGGGCAAGGGCGTTCTCGTCGGCAACAATGTCAGCCACGCGAACAACAAGACCCGTCGCCGGTACCTGCCGAACCTGCAGTACCGCCGGCTCTACAGCGAGAGCCTGAAGCAGCAGTTCCGCGTCCGCCTGAGCGCGGCGGCGATCCGCACCATCGACAAGCATGGCGGCCTGGACGGCTTCCTGGTCGAGGCGTCGCGCAAGGACCTGCCTTCCGACCTGGCCCGCGTCCAGGAGCGGGTGCTGGCTGCCCGCGCCGCGGCCGCCCAGGCCTGACCTTCCTTTTAGGCTGATCCCGTCGATGCCGGCTGTCACGACCGCTGCGCCGCGTACCCTGCCGATCGAAGCGGTGGCGGCGATGGTGGCCGTGGTGGCCGCCTCGAACTGGCTGGTCCAGTTCCCGATCAATGACTGGCTGACCTGGGGGGCGTTCAGCTACCCGCTGGCCTTCCTGGTCACCGACCTCACCAATCGCTGGTACGGGCCCAAGCGCGCGCGCCACGTCGCCTATGTCGGCTTCGCGCTGGGCGTGGTCCTGTCGATGCTCCTGTCCGATGTCCGGATCGCGCTCGCCTCCGGTGCGGCGTTCCTGAGCTCGCAGCTGCTCGACATCACCATCTTCGACCGGCTGCGCCGTGCATCCTGGTGGAAAGCGCCGCTGGTGGGTTCGGTCCTGGCCTCGGTCTGGGACACCGCGGTGTTCTTCGGCGGCGCCTTCGCCTTCACCGGCCTGCCCTGGCTGAGCTGGGCCGTGGGCGACCTCGCCGTGAAGCTGGCCATCGCGCTGGTGCTGCTGATCCCGTTCCGCGCGATCATGAACCTGCGCGCCCCGGCCCTGCCGAGCCCGTCCGCGTCCTGACCAGGCGCACTGCCGGTCACCCCTCCCCGCCCATCATCCCTCCACCTGACGATGGCTGCCAGGTGAACGCCAGGAGCAGCCGGCGCTGCAGGGCGAAGCCGTTGTCGTCGCTGGCCACCAGCAGCGAATAGCTGCCGTCGGGGAGCTGGCGGACCGCCATGGCCTCGTGATTGTCGCCGAGCGGCTCGTGGCGGATGGTGGCGATCGTCCGGGGCGTGAACGTGTCGCCCGGCTCGTCCAGCGCATGCAGCGGCAGCGCCAGGATCTCGCCGCGCCAGCCCGACAGGAGGCCGAAGCGGCGCAGCAGGACGAACAGATGGCCGCCTGCGACCGTGGCCTCGACCGGCAGGAGGTCGGCCGCCGGCAGCCTCAGCCAGTGCCGCTGCCAGTTCCCCTCCTTGTCCTGCAGCAGGACCAGGGCCCGGCCATCCGGCTCCACAGCCCCTTCCGGGATGGTGAGCAATCGCCCGTCCGGCAGGGCCGCCACCGCTTCCGGCCCGGCATTCCGATCGAGGAAGCGCAGGTCGGGCGCCCCTTCCAGCCGGCCGATCCGGTAGTCGCCGGGCTCGCCTTCCAGCAGCGCCAGGCGCGGCATGTTCTCCAGGCCCAGCACCACGCTGCCGTCCGGGCGGATCGCCAGGGCCTCGAGATCGGCCCGGGGCGAACCACGCGCCACCAGCCGCCCGTCGAACCGCCACTCCTCCGCACATTCGGTCAGCGGCTGCCCGAGCGGGCAGGACGTTTCCAGGAGGTCGCCCTGGTCGGTGCCGAGCAGCAGCCGCTCGCCGTCCAGCGCCATGGCGGACAGGCCGGTGATCGGGAGCTGCGAGCGCAGCTCCCAGGCTGCGGTGAGCACGGCACCTTCGGCCAGACGCTGCGGCAGCTCCAGCCCCTGCACCGGCACGCGCTGCACCGACCCTGCCTCGGCATCGGCCCAGGCGGGCGGCGGCTCCGCAGCGCAGGCAGCGAGCAGCAGGACGAGTGCGAGCGCACTGGAGCATCTGGGCAAGGGGCGGATCCGGAAGAAGGCCAGAAAAACAAAGGGCCGGCCGCCCATCAGGACGGCCGGCCCCCAGCCCGGTCAAGAGCCGTGCGACACGCCGCGAGTTACTCGCTGTTGGTCCGCACGCCCATGAACTGCAGCAGGAACTGGAACATGTTGATGAAGTCCAGGTAGAGGGTCAGCGCCCCCATGACCGCCAGCTTGGTCTGGGCACCCGGCTCCATGTTCTCCAGATACATCTCCTTCAGCCGCTGCGTGTCCCACGCGGTCAGGCCGGCGAAGATCAGCACGCCGGCGACGCTGACGGCGAACTGGATCGCGGTGGAGCCGACGAAGATGTTGACCACCATCGCGATGATCAGGCCGAACAGGCCGACCATCAGGAACGTGCCCATCACCGAGAGGTCGCGCTTGGTGGTGTAGCCATAGAGCGACAGGGCGCCGAACGCGGCCGCGGTGATGAAGAAGGTCCGGGCCACGCTCTCACCGGTGAACACCAGGAAGATCGAGGCCATGGACAGGCCCATCACGGCGCAGAAGGCCCAGAAGGTCATCTGTACCGCGGATACGCTCATCTGCTGGAGCCTAAAGCCCAGGAAGAAGATGAAGCCGAGCGGCGCCAGCATCACCACCCACTTGAGCGGCGAGGTGAAGATCGGGACGTAGATGGCTGGGGTCGCGGCCACGAACATCGCGATGATGCCGGTCAGCGCCAGACCCAGGCCCATATAGTTGTAGATCGACAGCATGTAGCGGCGCAGGCCCGCGTCGACCTGGTCGACCGCTACACGTCCGCCCATGCGCGCCAAGCGGGGATCCGTGCCGAATGCCATGTAACCTCCTCAGGGGCGGCGGCGACCTCAGGTGGCCGACGCTCATACCTGCAGAATATAGCGATCACCCATTGTGCATCAAGACCAGACGGCCGGATCCGGGTGCATGCGATAGTGATACATATCGTTACAATTCAGCGGGTTGACGACATTTTCCGAAGATCGTCGGCCGGGCCAAGGTCTCGTCACGATGAAGTGGCGGCCGGCCAAGATCATCGGCCGGCCCAGCGAGGCGGCCGCAAGACGAAACGGCACCACCCAAAAACGGCGACTTGCGGTGTCCGGCACGCCCATGCGTTCGTCTCGCGCGACCAGCCTCACGACGTGCGCAGGACCGGGGCTATCGGCCGGGCCAGGAGGCGCCAGGTCGAGACCGCCCCCACCAGCCCGGTCAGCACCACCGCCGCCAGCGCCAGCAAGCCGGCCGTACCGGGCTCGGCGGCAAAGCTTAGGTTCATGAACGGCCCCACCAGCACATAGGCGGCGATGCCGCCCACCAGCAGGCCCACCAGGGCGGACAGGAAGCCCAGGGCTGCGTGCTCGATCAGGAAGTGGCGCAGCAGGTCGGCGCGCGTCGCACCCAGCACCTTCATCAGAGCGGCCTGCTGGCGGCGCTGGCGGCGGGATGCGGCGAGCGCCCCCAGCAGCACCAGCAGCCCGGCCCCCAAAGTCACCGAGGCCACCGCCTGCACGGCGAAGCCGATCCGGCCCAGCACCATGCCGATCTGCCGGCTGACCTCACTGATCGAGATCGGCGTCACGTTGGGCAGGGCCTGCGCCATGGCGTCCAGCAGCGCCGGCTCCTGTTCCGGCGGCACCCGCACGGTCGAGACCAGGGTGTGCGGCGCCTGCTCCAGCAGGCCCGGGCTGAACAGGAACACGAAGTCGATCCGGGCCCGCGACCAGTCGATTTCCCGGCGCAGGTTGACGATGGTCGCCTCGATCGTGCGGCCCAGCACGTTGAAGGACAGGGTGTCGCCCACGCCGACGCCATAGCCCTCGGCGACGTCGTCCTCGACCGAGACCAGCGGCGGGCCACTATAGTCTTCCGGCCACCAGGAGCCGGCGACCAGCGGCTCGTCGCGCGGCGGGTCGGCGGTCCAGGACAGGCCGCGGTCGCGCCGAACCGTCCAGCGCACGTTCTCGCCGATCGCCGCCTCTTCGACCGGTACGCCCTTGATGCCCGACACCCGGGCGCGCAGCACCGGGGCGCGCTGGTCGAGCACAGCCTCGGGAAAGCGCGCCAGCACCTGGTCGAAGGCCTCGACCTGGTTCGGCTGGATGTCGATGAACACGACCGAGGGGGCGCGTTCCGGCAGGCTGTTCTGCAGTTCGGCGTCGAGCGACTGCTGGACGAACAGGACAGTGGCCAGGACCGACAGGGCGGTACCGGTCGCGACCACCACCGGGAGCGCGGTGGAGCCCGGCCGGTTCAGCCGCGCCAGGGACAGGCGCAGGACCAGCGGGCCATGGCGGGCGATCCGACCCACCAGCGCCAGTACCGCGCGCCCGAGCAGGGTGAGCAGGCCGGCGGCTACCAGCGCCGCCAGGGCGAAGCTGGCGCCGATCTCGGGCCTCGGTGTGGTGAGTGCGGCGAGCCCGCCCACCAGCAGCACGCCCAGCCCCAGTACCAGGAGGCGCGGCCGCCAGCCCCCGTGCCGCTGCTCGGCCGCGGCCGGGCGCAGGAGGGCCGCCACCGGCAGGTCGCGTGCGTCCAGGAGCGGCACGGCGGCGAACAGGAGGGCCGTCGCGATGCCCAGCAGGCCGGCGCGCAAGAGCGGCCAGGCGGCGAACACGTCGCCCAGCTCGAACGGGATCAGCTCGGCCGGCAGGAGGCGGGACAGCGAAGCCAGGGCATAGGCGCCGAGTGCCCCCAGCAGGGCCGCCAGCGTCGCCACCAGGGTCACCTGCAAGGCATAGACCAGCAGGACTTGGCCGGGCGTGGCGCCGAGCGCCTTCAGGGTGGCGATGCCGGCGCGGCGCTGGACCAGCCAGCCCTGCACGGCCAGGCCAATGCCGATCCCGCCGGTGAGCAGGGCGGCCAGGGCGGCGACCGTCAGATAGCTGGCCAGCCGGTCGGTGAAGCGCGCCACCTGCGGCTGGATCTCCTCCACCCCGCGCAGGCGGAACCGGGCACCGGGCGTGGTTTCGCGGATCGCGGCCTGGATGGCTGGGACATCAGTACCGTCCGGCAGGACGATGGCGCGTGACCAGGTGGTCACCGCACCCGGCAGGAGGATGCCGGCCTCGCGGATCGTGTCGATCGAGGCCACCACGCGCGGACCAAGGCCGTAGATGCCCTGGACCCGCTCGGGCTCGCTCACCAGGACCGCGCGGATGGTGACCAGCCCGTCGCCCAGGCGGATCCGGTCGCCGACCTCGACTCCCAGGCGCGGCAGGAGGGTGCGTTCCACCACCACCCCGCCATCGGCCAGCGCCTCGGCCACCGACAGCGGCGGGTCGAGCTCGACCTGGCCCAGCAGCGGCCAGGGCTGCTCCACGCCCTTCAGCGCAATGGCGAGGCTGCGCGACGAGCCGTCCTCGCCCCTGCCCTCGCTCATGGCGAGCCCGCTCATCCGCACGGTCGAGCGCGACGTGCTGCCCGCCGGCACGGCCGGGCCCAGTTCCTCGACCGTGATCGGCTCGCCCGAGGCCTCGGCCACGAGATCGCCGCCCAAGAGGCTGCGCGCATCGCGCTCGACCGCATGGTCCACCGCGGCGGAGAGCAGGCCCACCGCACCGATCGCCGCCACGCCGAGTGCCAGGCAGAGCAGCAGGAGCCAGAAGCTGCGCAGGCCGCCGCGCAGGTCGCGCAGGGCGAAGGACAGGGCGAACGGCAGGCGCCGCGTGATCGTGGCGGGCGTGCTCATGCCGGCTGCCGCAGCTTCTGGTCGGCGGAAGCGGCCAGATGCGGCGGGGCGGTCAGCCGGCCATCCTCCATCCGGCAGGTCCAGTCGCAGGCCTGGGCCAGCTCCGGGTCGTGGGTCACCAGCAAGAGCGTGGTGCCGCGCTGGCGGCGGAGCGCGAACAGCAGTTCCATGACATGCCCGCCATTGGCGCGGTCGAGATTGCCGGTGGGCTCGTCGGCCAGCAGGATGGTGGGCTCGGTGACCAGGGCGCGGGCCAGCGCGGTGCGCTGCTGCTCGCCGCCCGACATCTGCCCGGGATAATGGTCGATCCGGTGGGCCAGGCCCACCTCGGCCAGGGCCGCTTCCGCGCGCTCCAGCGCGTCGCGCCGGCCCATCAGCTCCAGCGGCACCGCGACGTTCTCCAGCGCCGACAGGGTCGGGATCAGGTGGAAGCTCTGGAACAGGATGGACAGCCGTCCGCGCCGGAACCGGGCCAGTCCGTCCTCGTCCAGCGTGGCGATGTCGACCCCGTCCACGATCGCCTTGCCGCCGGTCGGCCGCTCGATGCCGGCGATCACCGCGATCAGGCTCGACTTGCCGGAGCCGGACGGACCCACCACGCTCACTGCAGACCCTGCCGGGACCTGAAGGTCGACGCCCTTGAGGATCGAGACCCGTCCGGCGGCCCCTGTCAGATCGAGACGAAGGTCCACGAGATTGATCATCCGGTCCTCACATTCAGGCATTCGTGCACAGATGGCCAGCCAGGGCGCCGCCGGCAACCGCACGGCACCGATCCGCCGGCTCCTGGCCCTGCTGCGGCCATGGGCGGCAGCGGGCTTCGTCCTGCTCGCGGCCCTGGCCCCGGCGGGCCAGGTGCAGGCGCAGGAAGCAGCCTGCCGGATCGCGGTACTGGGCGATTCCCTGACCGCAGCCTATGGGCTTTCGGTGAACGAAGGATTTCCGGCGCGGCTCCAGGCAGCGTTACAGGCGTCCGGCCGGGACTGCCAGGTCATCGATGCCGGGGTGTCGGGCGACACCTCGGCTGGCGGGCTCGCCCGGGTCGACTGGGTGCTGGCGGACCAGCCCAGCCACCTGATCGTCGAGCTGGGTGCCAACGACGCGCTGCGTGCCCTGCCCACCGATCAGCTCGAGCGCAACCTCGACGCGATCATCGGCAAGGCTTCGGCCGCGGGCGTGCCGGTATTCCTGGCCGGGATGCTGGCCCCGCCAAATCTCGGCGCGGCTTATGGAAAGTCGTTCGCGCAGGTTTATCGGGACGTGGCGGAGCGCCATGACATCCCGCTCTACCCGTTCTTCCTCGATGGGGTGGCCGGCGACCGCACGCTCAACCTGCCCGACGGTATTCATCCCACCGCGGCCGGCATCGAGATCCTCGTCGAAAGGATCACGCCCGCGATCGGGCAATGGCTGGACAAGGTTTCCTGAGGCGCGGTCCGGAGGCGGCCGAGTGCTGGTCTTGCCGGGCCGATGGCAGATCTGCATCGCCGGGCTGCGGGATTGTGGAGAAATACGTGGAATGCGTGGATATCCTTGGCGGCTGAACGCCCGGCGCGCGGCTCCCGGAACGGCCGCCGGGTGGTGACGCCGGTTGCGTCTTCGCACGCCGCGAAGGAAAATCAGCGAAGGGGAAGCCGGCGGCAGCAGCCGCCCGCCATGGGATTTTCGGGGCGACGGCCAGACCGTCCCGGGCCCTGGGCGCCGAAAGGAAGATAACAATGTCCGAGACGTTTCCGGTCCCTGCCTCGTTCGCGCAGACGGCGCTGATCGACGACCTGACCTACCGCACCATGTACGCCCGATCGATCGAGGAGCCGGAGGCCTTCTGGGGCGAGATGGGCCAGCGCCTGCACTGGAGCAAGCCCTACACCAAGGTGAAGAACACCTCGTTCGACGGCGACGTCTCGATCAAGTGGTACGAGGACGGCGAGCTCAACGTCGCCTACAACTGCATCGACCGGCACCTGCCGCGGCACGCCAACCGCGTGGCGATCATCTGGGAGGCGGACAATCCCGAGTACGAGCGGATCGTCACCTACCGCGAGTTGCTCCGCCGGGTTTGCAAGATCGCGAACGTGCTCAAGGCGCACGGGGTCAAGAAGGGCGACCGGGTCACCATCTACCTGCCGATGATCCCCGAAGCGGCCTACACCATGCTGGCCTGCGCCCGGATCGGTGCGGTCCATTCGGTGGTGTTCGGCGGCTTCTCGCCGGATTCGCTGGCCGACCGGATCAAGGACTGCGGCAGCAAGCTCGTGGTCACCGCGGATGGCGGGCTGCGCGGCGGCAAGCCGGTGCCGCTCAAGGGCAATGTCGACGCGGCGCTGAAGAAGTGCCCGGACGACGTGAAGGTCCTGATGTTCCGCCATACCGGCATCGCGGTCGACATGCAGGAGGGCCGCGACTTCGACGCGTCGCACGAGGCGCGCGAGGCCAGCGAGGAATGCGCCTGCGAGCCGATGAACGCGGAGGACCCGCTGTTCATCCTCTACACCTCGGGCTCGACCGGCAAGCCGAAGGGCGTGTTGCACACGACCGGCGGCTACCTGGTCTTCGCCTCGCTCACCCACAAATACGTGTTCGACTACAAGGACGGCGACGTCTACTGGTGCACTGCCGATGTCGGCTGGGTGACCGGGCACAGCTACATCCTCTACGGCCCGCTCTCCAACGCCGCGACCACGCTGATGTTCGAGGGCGTGCCGAACTACCCGTCGGTCTCCCGGTTCTGGGAGGTCATCGACAAGCACCACGTCACGATCTTCTACACCGCCCCCACCGCGATCCGGGCGCTGATGCAGCAGGGCGACGAGCCGGTGAAGCGGACCTCGCGCGCGTCCCTGCGCCTGCTGGGCTCGGTAGGCGAGCCGATCAACCCGGAGGCCTGGCTCTGGTACCATCGGGTGGTGGGCGACGGGCGCTGCCCGATCGTGGACACTTGGTGGCAGACCGAGACCGGCGGCATCCTGATCTCGCCGCTGCCCGGCGCCACCGTGCTCAAGCCCGGCTCGGCGACCCGGCCGTTCTTCGGCGTGAAGCCGGCGCTGGTCGACAATGACGGCAAGCTGATCGAGGGGGCCGGCGAGGGCAACCTGGTGATGCTGGACAGCTGGCCCGGCCAGATGCGCTCGGTCTATGGCGACCACGAGCGGTTCGTGCAGACCTATTTCTCGACCTTCAAGGGCATGTACTTCACCGGCGACGGTGCCCGCCAGGACGAGGACGGCTACTGGTGGATCACCGGCCGGGTCGACGACGTCATCAATGTTTCCGGCCACCGCATGGGCACGGCCGAGGTGGAAAGCGCCCTGGTGGCACACCCGGCGGTCGCCGAGGCCGCGGTGGTGGGCTTCCCGCACGACATCAAGGGCCAGGGCATCTACTGCTACGTGACCCTGCAGAAGGACATCGAGCCGTCGCAGGCGCTGCGCGATGACCTGGTGAAGTGGGTGCGCAAGGAGATCGGACCGATCGCCACGCCGGACTTCATCCAGTGCGCGCCGAACCTGCCCAAGACCCGCTCGGGCAAGATCATGCGCCGGATCCTGCGCAAGATCGCGGCGAACGAGCATGACCAGCTGGGCGACACCAGCACGCTCGCCGACCCGTCCGTGGTGGCCGACTTGGTGGCGAACCGGCTGAAGCGCTAGGCACGATCCCCCGCCGGTCGGCGGTTCCAGTCCGGCTGGAGCCGCCCCGGCGGATGTACGCGGCCGAGGCCAGAAAACAAAAAAGGGCGGTCCAGTCCGGGCCGCCCTTCTCCCTGTTCGGGAGCGTAATGCCAGCTATGCTGTACGTCCTGGGGGGGAACCGCTCACATCGCTGTCCCATGACGACTAGTCCATCTCCAGGGGTTTCACAACAGTAATCTGACTCCGTCGCAACAGACTGTGCCGTCTGCGCCACGGTGTGGCAGCGAGACGGATGCAGAAACCTGTAGTGGCAGGACTGAGGCTGCGGGTTCCCATGGTGACGGGATCTTTCCGGTCACGGCCTAACCGCCGGGTTGGACCAAGATGGGAGGAGGCTGGGGGGCAACCAGCCTGTCACCTGTGGTTCGGAGGCTTCAGGACCCGCAGCCGCAATCATGGCGGGATCGTCATGTTCGATGGCGCGGGGCCGGAGCAGCTAGCCGCCGGCGATAGGACCGCCCGGCTCAGCGGGCGGCCAGACGCTCCCTGGCCACCCGCTCCTCGGCGCCGGGCGCGTCCGCCGGGCGCTTTTGCCGCAGGGGCTTCTGGCCCAGGAGCAGCATGCGGGTGACGGTGAAGCGGCCGGCCGCCAGTTCGACCAGGATCGGCAGGCCCAGCCCGCCGGCCAGCATGATCACGAACATCACGTAAGGATCGTGGATGCCGAGCTTGGGCAGCACCATGCGCAGCCCGGCCACGCCGAACATGTGGAACAGGTAGATCCCGTAGGAGTAGTTGCCGATCACGCCCAGACCACGGTTGGTCCAGCCGGTCCGCATGATCAGCATGCAGAACGCCGCGCCGAACAGGAGGCCGATCGGGCTCTCGCGCGAGACGGGATGGTCCAGATAGCCCAGCAGGCCGGCCTGGGTGACCACGACGCCGACGGCGACCAGCGCCCAGGCGATCGGCACCCCGCCCGGCCGGGCCAGCGGATCGCCGAACCGGCCGAAATACAGGCCCAGCAGGAAGAACGGCAGCAGGAACAGGGCGCCCTGGATCGAGAAATACTGGAGCTGGACCAGGTCGCCGGCACAGATCACCGCGGCCAGGATCAGCGCCGCCACGACCGCCGCGCGCTGCACGAGCAGGCCGAACGAGTCGAGGAACGCCACCAGCACGAAGATCATGAAGATCGCCTGGAGGAACCAGAAATGCTCATAGGGGTATACGGGCAGCCAGACGACGCCCAGCAGCTCGCTGGCCGTCATGCCCTTGGAAACGCCCGAGATGATGAACTGGAGCGTGCCGACCACCAGGAGCGGGATCAGCAGCCGGCGCGCCTTGCCGATCAGGAAGCCGCCGACATGCTGGCCCGGCGACACGCTGCGGAAGGTGTAGACGATGCCGGCCACGAAGGCGAATAGCGGCATGCGCAGATACTGGAACGACTCCGCCAGGTGGCGCAGCAGGGTGCCGTCCCCCATCAGCAGGCCGCGGTCGGGCGCGCTGCCGATCGTGTGGTAGGCGACCAGGAAGATGCAGGCCAGGCCGCGCAATGTCTGGATGGATTGCTTCAAGGCGTTTCTTGCTCCGGCCCGCCGCGACCAGCGATCACTGCCCGGCAAGATACATTGCGGGCGGGCACTGTTCGAGCGGCATGGGCGAGGGTGCGTGAAGTAGCGACGTTGATGCCCGAACAAGGGTCGGCCAGTCGAGATTCGCGCAGCGTCAGCCGAATGGCAAGTGGGCGCAATGGCTCACGTTACATGCCGTTCATAATCAACTTTGTGTTTCATCGCTTCCGAGCAATGCCAACAAGGCGAGGACGATTCAACAGTCGGCGGTCGCCGCGTGATGCCGAGGAAGACGGCAGATTTCCGGTGCTAGGCCGCCGTCACGAGGCCTGCTGGGCATGCCGCAGCGGCCAGTCGCGCCGCTCGCGCGGGGCCGGGGCCGCGAGCTTGCGCAGCATCGGCTGGGGCTGGCCGTAGAGCATGTTTTCCAGCCGCTGCTTGTCGGCCACCGTCTCCGCCAGCTCGCTCCGGGCCTCACCCAGCTCGCGCAGGCCGGCCTCCAATTGCCCCTCCAGCCGGTCGAGCTCGCGATAGGCCGCCAGCAGCGCCTGGTCGCCCTCGTCGATCCGCGCCAGCATCTGCTTCTGGCGCCGCTCGAAATGATGGCTGATCTCCGCCAGCATCACGGCCTCGCGCTCGCGATACCAGCGGCCGACGCCGTAGCCCGCCAGAACCATGCCGGAAAGGAAAGCCAGCGCTGCGAGCATGGTGCACCTATCGCTTTGTCGCGGCCAGGAGGCCCGCTACTTCGCGTCGGCGCAAGAGGATACAAGGGCGCATCCGGAAATACGGCTGAATCTGCCCGCTCGACCCGCCCAGTCCCGATCCAGAAGATGAATGCGGCTCAGGAAGTGAAGAATGCCGGGTCGAACCGGACGGTCCCGGCGGCGCGCCCCGGCCCGAGCCTCATGGCCTGGAAATATCCGGCCGGCAGGCCCGGCAGCACCAGGTCGGGATCAGGGGCAAAGCCGAACCGGCGGTAATAGGCCGGGTCACCCAGCACCACGCAGCCGGCCGCCTGGCGCGCGCGCAATCGCTCCAGCCCGGCTGCCACCAGCGCTCGGCCGATCCCCTGAAGCTGCCAGGAGGGCGCCACCGCCAGCGGGCCCAGGCCGAACCAGCCGGCACTGCCATCCGAGATCGTCACCGGCGAGAAGGCCACGTGGCCGACCAGTTCCGCGCCGGCCGTCGCCACCAGGGACAGGGCGAGCCGGCCGGAGCGGCGCAGCTCGGCCACGATCGCCGCCTCGGTGCCGCTGCGATGTGGCGCCGTTGCGAAGGCAGCGGTGATCAGTGCCGCGATCGCCGCCTCGTCCCCTGCCCGTTCCGGGCGGACCGCCACGCTCACCTCAGGCCCGGTCCAGGATCAGGTCGGCCGCCTTCTCCGCGATCATCATGCTCGGGCTGTTGGTGTTGCCCGAGGTGATGGTCGGCATCACCGAGGCGTCGGCGACCCGCAGCCCGTCCAGCCCGTGCACCTGCAGGCGCGGCGACACGACCGCCCCCCGGTCGTCCTCAGGCCCCATGCGGCAGGTGCCGGCCGGGTGGAAGATCGTGGTGCCGAGGTCGCCCGCGGCGCGGATCATCCCGGCCTCGTCCTGCACCATGCTGCCCGGCCGCAACTCCTCCGTGACGTAGCGGGCCAGGGCGGGTGCGGCACAGATCCGCCGGGTGACCCGGATCGATTCCACCGCGACCTGCCGGTCCTCGTCGGTAGCCAGGTAGTTCGGCCGGATGGCGGGATGGACCCGCGGGTCGGCGCTGGTGACCCGGACCTCACCGCGGCTGGTCGGCCGCAGGTTGCATACCGAGGCGGTAAACGCCGGGAACGGATGGAGCGGGTCGCCGAACTTGTCGAGCGAGAGCGGCTGGACGTGGTACTCGATGTTGGGCGTGGCAAAGCGCGGGTCGGAGCGGGTGAAGGCGCCCAGCTGCGAGGGCGCCATGGTGAGCGGCCCCTTGCGGAACAGAAGATATTCCAGCCCCATGCGGCCCTTGCCGAACATCGAGCCGACCCGCTCGTTCAGCGTGCCGATCCCCTGGACGCGATAAACCAGGCGGAGCTGCAGATGGTCCTGGAGGTTGGCGCCGACACCCGGCAGGTCGTGGCGCAGCTCGATGCCGGTCTCCGACAGCCAGTCGCCGCGGCCGATGCCCGAGCGCTGCAGGAGTGCCGGGCTCATCACCGCACCGGCGCAGGAGATCACCTCGCGCCGTGCCCGCACGGTGCGGCCGTCCACCAGCGCCACCCCGATGCAGCGCCGCCCGTCGAACAGGAGGTGGCGCGCCTCCGCCTCGGTCACGATCCGCAGGTTCGGCCGCTTGAGGGCCGGGCGCAGGAACGCCTTGGCGGCAGTCCAGCGCACCCCCTTCTTCTGGTTGACCTGGAAGTAGCCGCAGCCCTCGTTGTCGCCGGTATTGAAGTCGTTGGTCTTGGGGATGCCGACCTCCGCACAGGCTTCCCGGAACGCGTCTAGGATCGGCCAGGAGATCCTGGGATTCTCGACCCGCCACTCGCCGCCGGCCCCGTGCAGCTCCGAGCTCCCGCCGACGAAGTCCTCCATGCGCGTGAAGCAGGGCAGCACGTCGTCCCAGCCCCAGCCGACATTGCCCAGCTGGCGCCAATGGTCGTAGTCCGCCGCTTGGCCGCGCATGTAGATCATGCCGTTGATCGCGGAGCAGCCGCCCAGCACCCGGCCGCGCGGGTAGTTCAGGCTGCGCCCGTTCAGGCCCGGCTCCGGCTCGGTCCTGAAGCACCAGTCGGTGCGGGGGTTGTTCTGGGTGTAGAGATAGCCGATCGGGATGTGGATCCAGATCCAGTTGTCCCGCCCGCCGGCCTCCAGCAGGCAGACCCGCACGGATGGATCGGCCGACAGCCGGTTGGCCAGCACGCAGCCGGCCGAGCCCGCCCCGACGATGACATAGTCGAATTCGCCCAGATCCACCGCGACCATCCCTCCCCGGCTCGCTGCGCGATCAGTGCCGGGCTTGGCCGGCTGGGGCAAGCAGCAGCGGCGCCGGCACGACCACGGATGGCTCCGGCACCGACGACTACGGTTGCACCGTTGCAGCCGCCAACAAGGCCGCCGGCCTCAGCGCCGCGCCAGCTCGCAGAAGCGGCCGCCGGTCAGGCGCTGCAGATCGTCCGGGGTCAGGCGGAACACCGCATCGGGAGCCCCCGCCGCCGCCCAGATCTCCGGCAGCCCCGCCAGGTCGGCATCCAGGAACACGGCGACGGCCGGATCATGCCCGACCGGCGCCACGCCGCCCACCGGGTAGCCGGTCCTCGCCAGCACGAACGCGGGATCGGCCCGCCCGACCTTCTCGCCGAGCAGGGCCGCCAGCTTCTTCTCGTCGACCCGGTTGGCGCCCGAAGCCACCACCAGCACGGGATCACCGCTCGCCCGCCGGAACACCAGCGACTTGGCGATCTGGGCAATGGTGCAGCCGATCGCGGCAGCCGCATCGGCAGAGGTGGCGGTGCTCTGGTCGAATCGGCGCACCGGGTAGTTCGGCCCCAGCACGCGCCGGACCCGCTCCACGGGAGTTTCGGCATCGGTCATGCCGCATCTTCTACACCGGCGACGGTGCAGGTCGAGCCCGCGCGAGGCGGTGACGATGCCCTAAGAGGCACCGCCACCGCCACCCGACGATCATCAAACCGGGCGTTTCATCCGGCACGGCGTCTTGGCGCGCCATGTTCCGGATCATAGCACGAAGATTGCGGGAGCTTCATGAAAAAATGGAACGGGCCATGGCGAGCGGCATCTCGGGATAGGTCCGCAAGAAACGGATAGCCGGGCCACCGGCCCCAGCAGCATCCGGCAGGCGCCAACCCACACCGTCTGCCACGGATGCCGATGCCATCCTCTCGCCCCCACGCGCCGATGACTTCTGCCGAATGGGCCATGCTGCTGACGCTGGCCGCCTTCTGGAGCGGCTCCTTCCTGTTCAATGCGGTGGCGGTGGCCGAACTGCCCGTCCTTTCGGTGGTGACCCTGCGGGTCGCCCTGGGCGCCCTGCTCCTGCAGCTGGTCCTGCGGGCAGCGGGCCAGCGGCTTCCTGGCGGGGCCCGTCTCTGGGGCGCCTTCGGCGTGATGGGTCTCCTGAACAACTGTCTGCCGTTCGGGCTGATCGTCTGGGGCCAGCAGCATCTGGCCAGCGGTGTCGCCGCGATCCTGAATGCCGCCACGCCCCTGTTCACCGTGCTGCTCGCCCACGCGCTGACCACGGACGAGAAGCTGACCCGGGCCCGGCTGAGCGGCGTGATGCTGGGCTTCATGGGCGTGGCCGTGCTGATCGGGGGCGACGCGCTCCAGGCCCTGGGCAATGGCCTGACCGCCCAGCTGGCCTGCCTGGGCGCTGCCATCAGCTACGCGCTGGCCGGCATTTTCGGCCGACGCTTCCGCGTCCTGGGGGTGAGCCCCATGGCCGGTGCCGCCGGGCAGCTCACCGCTTCCAGCCTGCTGCTCGTCCCGGTCACCCTGCTGGCCGACCGCCCCTGGCTGCTGCCCATGCCGAGCGCGGCCGCGCTGTGGGCCCTGCTCGGCCTGGCACTCCTGTCGACCGCGCTGGCCTATGTCCTCTACTTCCGGCTCCTGGCCACGGTCGGCGCCACCAACCTCCTGCTGGTCACCCTGCTGGTCCCGCCCGGCGCCATCCTCCTGGGCAGCCTGTTCCTCCACGAGCCCCTGCAGCCGCGCCAGCTGGGCGGCACGGCCCTGATCGCGCTCGGCCTGGGCGTGATCGATGGGCGGCTGCTGCGGATGGTCATGCGGTTGCTGGGAAAGAGACAGCCGACCTAGGGGGCTGGGGCTTTATCGAGCTGACCGGGACCAACTACGTCTGATGTTCGGGCGGACCGTTGCGGATCGTATGAAGCACCTCGCGGGCAAAGACCGTGAAGGCGCTCCAGCACGCCGGTCGAATGATCTCGCTCAGGGCGATGCTGGGCCAGCCGGCCGGATTGCCTGTGGCCGCCACCTCTGCCGGCAGCGCCTGGAAGCGCGCGAGCAAGGCGACGCGGCTGGGCGTGTCCTGGAAGCCCGGCACCCAGGTCAAGTTGCGCAGCGACAGCTCCAGGCGCCCGCTGCTCTTGCGCAGCAAGAAGGGCCAACTCGGCTTCCCGTCGCTGCGCCTGAGCCGCGTACACAAGGAGACTTGGTTGTCGGTGAAGACCACCTCGCAGCCATCCTCCCTGAACCATCGGATCAGTTGCTCGGCGCCAGCTCTGGCGGCCGGCCCGAACTGCGCCTCGACCGCCCCCAGCCATTCCAGTTCGCTGGCCGGTTCACTCGGCGGCAGCACCGCCTTGCCACTGCGCGCCCGCTCGGTGGCTCCGACCAGTCGGGGGACCAGCGTGCGGTGGCCCGTGACACTCGTGAACTGGTCGATCTCAATGGCCAGCACCTCCGCCGGGCGCATTTGTTCGTTCAGAAACTCCACGATTCTCGTAAGTTCACGTGGGATGTGATCGGCGGCGAATACGAGCCGGATCCGACCAGACCGCAGGTTGGCTTCCACTTGGCGCCAGAAAGTTTCTGGATCATTGCCCTGCAAGAAGGCCGCAAGTAGGTCATCCGGATCTTGTCCATTGGCCGTAGCGGTTGCTGCAAAGGCGGCCGTGATCTGATCAATCGGCCAGAATGCGATGCCGTTTGCAGCATAATCAAGCATCTGTGCGACCACGTCACGCCGCGCTCGCGTATCGGTCGCACGCTTCACCTCGACCAGGACGGGCACGGCCTCGCGGTCGAGAAACAGGTGATCAAGGTACCAGCGAGAGTTTGCCTGCGCGTCGGGAACCGGCTGCTCACGCCGGACCAGGAGGAGCGCACCAGCTTCGCCTGCCACCTGGTTCAGCAGAGCCGGATGCCGGCTGATCAGTTCCTGCAGAAACAGTTCGGAATCGTACGGGCTGCGCTGCAGCTCCGTGAACTGTCCTTCCGCATCAATCTGGTAGATATGCTCGCTCAAGGTTAACCCCGCCGGAACTGGAGCATACCCATTTCGGGCCTGCCCCGTCGCCTCCCAATCTCGCAGGGGCAGATTAAGAAGGTTCTGTTAAGAGCACCAACCCGTTACTGGCCACCACACCGTGCTTTCCAGGATGCATTCAGTGCCGGTGCACCTCAGCAGTCCACCACGCTGACCGGCACCTCGACCACGTTCACGGCAAGCCCGCCGCGGGCGGTTTCCTTGTACTTGGTCTTCATGTCGGCTCCGGTCTCGCGCATGGTGCGGATCACCTTGTCCAGGCTGACGAAGTGCTCGCCGTCGCCGCGCAGCGCCATGCGGGCGGCGTTGATCGCCTTCACCGAGGCCATGGCGTTGCGCTCGATGCAGGGGATCTGGACCAGGCCGCCGATGGGGTCGCAGGTCAGGCCCAGATTGTGCTCCATCGCGATTTCAGCGGCGTTCTCGACCTGGCGCGGGCAGCCGCCCATGACCTCGGCCAGACCGGCCGCCGCCATCGAGCAGGCGGAGCCGACCTCGCCCTGGCAGCCGACCTCCGCACCCGAGATCGACGCGTTCTCCTTGAACAGGATGCCGATGGCGCCGGCGGTCAGCAGGAAGCGGCAGATGCCGTCCGCGTTCTGGCCGGGCACGAAACGGGCGTAGTAGTGCAGCACGGCCGGGATGATGCCGGCGGCACCGTTGGTGGGGGCGGTGACGACCCGGCCGCCTGCGGCATTCTCCTCGTTCACGGCGAGCGCGTAGAGGTTCACCCAGTCGATGATGGTGAGCGGGTCGGTGAGCGAGCGCTCGGGCTCGGCCAGGAGCTTTTCGTAGAGGGTGCGGGCGCGCCGGCGCACCTTGAGCCCGCCCGGCAGCACGCCCTCGCGGCAGCAGCCGTTCTGCACGCAGGCCTGCATCACCGCCCAGATCTCCAGGAGGCGGCGGCGGATCTCGGCCTCGTCGCGCCAGGCCCGCTCGTTGGCCAGCATCACGTCGCTGATCCGAAGCCCCGTATCCCGGCAGATCGCCAGCAACTGGTCGCCGGTGGTGAACGGGTGGGGCAATGGCGTGCGGTCGGGCTTGATCCGGTCGGCTCCGGCCTCGGCCTCGTCCACCACGAAGCCGCCACCCACCGAGTAATAGACCGCGGCATGCAGTTCCCTGCCCGCCTCGTCCAGGGCGGCGAAGCGCATCCCGTTCGGGTGGAACGGCAGGCTGCGCTTGCGGTGCAGGACGAGGTGGGTGCCTTCGGCGAACGGCACCTCGTGCCGGCCGAGCAGGGAGAGGCACTTGTTCGCCCGGATCGCCGCCACCCGCTCGGTGATGCGCAGGACGTCGACGCTCTCGGGGGCCTCGCCCTCCAGGCCCAGCATCACCGCACGGTTCGAGCCGTGGCCGACGCCGGTGGCGCCCAGCGAGCCGAACAGTTCCGCCTTGACCGAAGCGGTCCGTTCCAGGAGGCCGGATTCGGCCAGGGCCAGGGCGAAGCTCCGGGCGGCGCGCATCGGGCCCACCGTGTGCGACGAGGACGGGCCGATCCCGATCTTGAAGAGGTCGAAGACGCTGATCGACATCAGCTCAGGTAAACCATTGCCAGGACATGCGCCTATGATGGCACAGACGGCGCCGTGCGGCTTCCACGCAAGCAGCCGATCCGCTTCGGATCACGACACTCTCCACGCCTTGCTCCTGCCACCCATGTCTTGCCCATGCCACGAGCCCGGCCTAGCTGTGCAGCCGTTCTTCCACGGCACCGATGCCGTCAACCCCAGCCCAAACGGAACCGTAGCGCATGCACAGGCTCGTCCTAGCCCTGCCCTTCCTCGTCCTGGCGGCCGCTCCCGCCAGTGCCGAGCCGGCGGACAACGAGGCGATCCGCCAGGCGCTGAGCGGCCATACGGTCGAGGGGGAGATGGCCCTCACCGGGCCCTATGTCGAGTATTACGATGCGGACGGCAGCATCCGCAGCCGCGACTACGAGGGCAGCTGGCGGGTGCGCGACGACCGGATGTGCTTTCGCTACGGCGAGGAGCCGGCCACCTGCTACGAGGTCGAGATCGACGGGCAGTCCGTGACCTGGCTCAAGGACGGCCAGGAGAACGGCAGGGGCACGATCGTGCCCGGCAACCCGAACGGGTTCTGAAGCGGCGATGACCGCCTATGCCCGGCTGGGGGTCCGCCCGATCATCAACGCCAAGGGGCCGGCGACCCGCCTCTCGGGCGGGCCGATCGCGCCGCCCGTGCTGGCGGCGATGGCCGAGGCTGCGGCCGCCTGCGTCGACATGGCCGAGTTGCAGGCAGCGGCGTCCAGGCAGATCGCTACCGTGACCGGTGCGGAGGCGGGCCTGGTCACCAGCGGTGCCGCGGCCGGCCTGCTGCTCGCCACCGCTGCGGCGGTGACCGGGCTCGACCCTGGCCGGATGGCCCGGCTGCCGCACACGCGCGGCATGAGGAACCAGGTGCTGGTGGCGCGCTCCCAGCGCAATTTCTACGACCATGCGGTGCGCACCGCCGGCGTGCGGCTGGTCGAGGTCGGGCTGCCCGACCGGTTCGCCGGGGCCGGGGTACGCGACGCGGAGGCCTGGGAGTTCGAGGACGCGCTGGGGCCGGACACGGCGGCGATCCTCCATGTCGCAGGACCGGACGCCCAGCCGGCGCTGCCGGAATTGGTGGCGGTGGCGCGGGCCGCCGGCATCCCGGTGATCGTCGATGCCGCGGCCCAGTTGCCGCCGGCCGCCAATTTGCGCCGCTTCATCGACGAAGGTGCGGATCTGGTGGCCTTCTCGGGCGGCAAGGCCCTGGGCGGGCCGCAGGCATCGGGCATCCTGGCCGGCCGGCGCGACCTGATCATGGCGGCCGCCTTGCAGATGCTGGACCTGGATGTCTGGCTGGAGCAGTTCCGGCCCGATCCGGCCTTCATCGACCTGACGCGGCTCAAGGGGCTGCCGCCGCACGGGATCGGCCGGCCGTGCAAGGTCGGCAAGGAGCAGATCGTAGGCTTGCTGACCGCGCTCGACCTGTTCCTGGCCGAGGACGACGATGCGCGCACCGCGCGCTGGACGGGGCTGCTCGAGGAGCTGCAGGGCCGGCTCGGTGGCATTCCCGGCCTGACCGTCTCCCTGGTGCCGGGCAGCGTGCCGCTCCTGCGGCTCCAACTGGTGGAGCGGGAGGCTTGGCCGGTGGTGATGGCCCTGGAAACCGGCAGCCCGTCGCTCCGGCTGGACGCCGAGCGGCACCGCAGCGGCTGCCTGTTCATCAACCCGATCTGCCTGCAGCCGGCCGAGCTGGCACCCCTGGCCGATCGCCTGCGCGAGGTGCTGGCATGACGGTCCTGCCTGCCCGGACGGTCAGCGTGGCGATCGACCGGCCCTGGGACGAGGTGAACGCCTATCTGTCGGTGCCGGAGAATTTCCCGGCCTGGGCTTCCGGGCTCGGCCGCAATTTCCGTGCGGACGGTGACGGCTTCCTGGTCGACGGGCCGGACGGCAGCTGGCATGTGCGGTTCACCCCGCCCAACCCGTACGGTGTGCTGGACCATGACGTGACCGCACCGGACGGCACCCGCACCCATAATGCGATGCGGGTGATCCCGAACGGGGATGGCTGCCTGGTGATGTTCACCCTCTTGCGCGCGGACGGGGTGACGGAGGAAAAGTTCACCGCCGATGCGGCGTGGGTGCAGCGCGACCTCCAAGCGCTGAAGTCCCTGCTCGAAACGGCGACCGCCTGAGCCGACGGACGACCCCATGAGCATGGCTGCCACGCCAACCGACCGAGTCCCGGCCGGTCCCGCCGCAACACCGCAGGCTGCGCCGTGCAGCATGCGCTGACCCGTTCCCCGCCCAGCGGATCAATGGCGGCACGGCTGGCCGAGCCCCGTGTGGTGCTGGGCATCCTCGCCCTCTGGCTCCTGCTCCATGCGGTGCTGCGCCTCCTCACCGGCCCGACGCTCGGCATGGACGACGCGGAGCAGGCGCTCTCGGCGCAGGCCTGGTCCTGGGGCTACCGGACCGAGCAGCCGCCGCTGTTCACCTGGCTCCTGCTCCTGCTGGAGCCGGTGCTGGGGGTCGGACACGTGCCGATCACCGTGCTGCGCTACCTGTTCCTGGGCGGCTGTTGCCTGGCTTACTGGCAGGCGGCGCGCCTGTGGCTCGGCGATGACGGGCGGGCGGCGGTGGCGGTCCTGGCCCTGCCGGCCATGTACACGTTCGGCTGGTACGCCCAGGTCGACCTGACCCATTCGACGGTGCTGGCGACCGCGGTCGCGGTCCTGCTCTGGCTGTCGGCCCGGCTGGCCAGGCGCCAGACCTACCTGGACTATTTCCTGCTGGGCGTGACGCTGGGCCTGGGCGTGCTCGGCAAGTGGAACTTCGCCCTCGCCGGCCTGGCCCTGGTACTGACCGGCCTGATCCTGCCCGAGTTGCGCCGCGTCGTGCTCCATCCGGGCACGCTGCTGGCCGCCGCCGTGGCCCTCGTGATCGTCCTGCCGAACGCCTGGTGGCTGCTCGGGCACAAGTCGATGGGCGAGGCCGGGACGGCGGTGCTGGTGCGCGGTGCGAGGAGCCAGCTGGCCAGCCTGGGCGACCTCCTGGTGGCGGCCCTGGCCTTCGCCCAGCCCTGGCTGGTCCTGGCCGGCATCCTGTTCCTGCCCTCGCTGCGCCGCTGCCGCCGGGAGCAGGTCGCCCGGCCGGCGGTGCGGGTGCTCGGCACCTATGTGATCATCGCCCTCCTGCTCCACGCCCTCTTGGTCGTGCCCTTCGGCGGCGTGAACTACAGCGAGCGCTGGATGATCGGCCCGCTCCTGCCCCTGCCGATCCTGTTCGCCGCCTTTCTCGCCCCGCAGCACCTGCCGATCGGCCGCTGGCTCGCCGTGTTGGCCGTGCTGGTGGTGGTGACGCTCGGCATGCGCGTGGCCATCCCGCTGGCCGGCGGCGATGCCTGCCTGGGCAAGTGCCGGATCCTCTATCCGTTCGATGCCATCGCCGACGGGCTGCGCCAGGCAGGCTTCCGGGACGGGACGGTGGTGGTCGGCGACCTCCATCTGGGCGGCAACCTGCGCGTGCGCATGCCGCAATCCCGAGTGGTCGAAACGAGCGCACCGCCCGGCGTGTTCGGCCCGCCCACCGGCAATGGCCAGTGCCTGCTCGCCTGGATCTCGCCCGAGCCGGGCACCCCGCCTCCGCCGGAACTGCTGGAGGGAGCCCGGGCCAAGCTCGGCGTCGATGCGTCGCTGCCGGCGCGGCGCGGCGCGGTCACTGCCCCGCTGCTGGGGGCGGTCGAGCGGCGGTTGTCGATCGGCTATCTGCTGTTCGAGCAGCCGAACGGGGAGTGCCGATGAACGCGCCCTTGCGCAGCCATGCCGTGCCGGCCGCCACCGCGGCGCTGGACCTGGCGGTGGTGATCCCGATCAAGGACGAGGCCGGGACGCTGGACGAGCTGACCCGCCGGATCCTAGCGGTCTGTGCCGAGCATAGCCTCCCGCTGCGCGAGGTGATCCTCGTCGACGATGGCTCGACCGACGGTTCCTGGGCCGAGATCGAGCGGCTGGCAGCGGAGCGGCCGAAGCTGCGCGGCCTGCGCCTGCGGCGCAATTTCGGCAAGGCCACGGCGCTGGACCTGGGCATCCGCGAGGCCCAGGCCGCGGTCGTGGTCACCATGGACGCCGATCTGCAGGACGATCCGGCCGAGCTGCCTCGCTTCATGGCCGAGATCGCCACCGGGCTGGACGTCGTTTCGGGCTGGAAGCAGATCCGCCACGACCCGGCGCACAAGACCCTGCCGAGCCGGCTGTTCAACCTCGTCACCGCGAAAGTGTCGGGCGTGCCGCTGCACGACTTCAACTGCGGGTTCAAGGCGTACCGGCGCGAGGTGTTCACCGACATCCGCCTTTATGGCGAGCTGCATCGCTTCGTGCCGCTGCTGGCCCATGGCCTGGGGTTCGAGGTGGGCGAGCTGGTGGTGACGCACCATCCGCGCCGGCACGGCAAGTCCAAGTACGGGCTCCAGCGCCTCCTGCGCGGTGCCGTGGACCTGCTCACCGTGCTGACCATCACCCGCTATGACCAGCGGCCGGGCCACCTGTTCGGCGGGGCGGGCGTCGCGATTGGCGCGGCGGGTGCGCTGATCCTCTTCTACCTGTTCTGCCTGAAAGTATTCGCCGGCGAGCTGATCGGCCACCGGCCGCTGCTCCAACTGGCCATCCTCCTGGTGATCGTGGGCGTGCAGACCGTGCTGTTCGGCATGCTGGCCGAGCTGATCAACGCCCGGACCCGGCCGGTGGAGAGTGGCAACCTGATCCGGGCGCGCACCGGCGGCCCCGGCGAATGAGCCGGCGGACCCTCGGCACGCTCGTAGCGATCCTGCTGACCGGCCTGTTCTTCTGGTGGCTCGCGGCCAGCCAGCGCTTGGCGCCGGTGCTGGAGGGGCTGGCGGCGGTCGACCTGCGCATCCTCCTCCTGGCCTTCCCGCTGGTGGTGCTCCTCCAGCTAGGGAGGGCCGGGCGGTTCGTGCTGCTGCTGGAGCGGATGCGCAGCGGCGGGCTGCTCGCGAGCTTCCGCATCTCCTGCGTCCATATCGCGCTCAACTTCCTCCTGCCCTTCAAGCTGGGCGAGGCCGCCTTTCCGTTGCTGGCACGCCGGCTGATGGGCGTGGACCTGGCGGCCGGCACCGGTGCCCTGCTCACCGTGCGCCTGCTCGACCTGGGCGCACTTGGCGCCATGCTGGCGCTGTCCGCGAGCTGGGCGGTCCCGGCCCTGGCGCAGTGGCGCTGGCTGGCGGCACTGGCGGCCTGCCTGGCGCTGGCGGCCCCGCTGCTGCTGGTGCTGGGCGGCCGGCTGGTGGTGCATCGGGTGCAGAAGCTCGCGACCGTGGCGGAGGTGCTGGCACGTGCCCGGGCCCGGCACACGTTCGGCCGGGTCACCGCCCTGTCCCTGCTGGTCTGGTTCTGCCATGCCGCCGTGGCATGGCTGGCGTTTGCCTCGCTCGGCCAGCCGGTCGACCTCGCGACCGCAGTGTTCGCCGGCACGTGTGCCAACCTGGCCTTCGCCCTGCCCTTCCAGGGCATCGCCGGGCTCGGGCCCGTCCAGGCGGCGTTCGCCTGGGCCGCCAGCAGTGCCGGCGTGCCGCTGCCGCAGGCGATCACCGCCGCCCTCGCCTGCCACGCCATCCTGCTCGTCTCGGGCTGCCTCCTGGGTGCCCTGGCGGTGCTGATGGAGCCGCGGCTGCAATGGTGGCGCCGGGCGGAGCCGCGGGTCGCCGACTAGCGGCCGGTCAGGCGGCGAGGCCCGGCCGGCCAGACGCGGTGGCCGTCACCACCGCTTCGACGAAGATCGAGCCGCCCTCGATCCCGTCCACCATCGTGACCTGCTCGTCCAGGCTGATCGCGACCTCGCCGGCACCCGCGGCCAGGGCCCTGGCGCGGGCCTGCCGCTCCGCCTCGAGACGGGCATGGGCCAGGGCGTCGGCCAGGACGAGGGTGTCGAACGGGCCGCCGGCGCCATGGACGCGCAGCCGGTCCTGGCCGATCCTGCCGATCGTCACCTGCACCTGCTGGATCACGTCGCCGGCCACGGCACCCAGCGCGTTGCTGACCTCGGCAAAGGGTGGGATCACGGCGGCCGTGCCCAGGCGGGCACAGGCCTCGGGATAAAGCAGCCGGGCGGGGGCGCCGATCGCGACCACGGGCAGGCCCAGAGTGACCTGCGGGCGGACCAGCCCGCCGGTTTGGCCGGACACGGCGCGCTCCAGCAGCGGCGCGGCCGCCGTCTGGTCGGGCAGGCCGTCCTCGGCACAGGCAGCGCCCAGCAGCGCCAGGGCGGTCTGGCGGGTGGCGAGCTCCATCACCAGGCGGGCGAAGTTCTCCGGATCCTCCAGCCCCTCGTCCTTGTCCACCAGCGATTCCAGCCGGCCGCGCAACCTGGCCCCCAACACCGCCGCCTCGCGATTCCAGTTGCCCTGGAGGCCCAGCACATGGGCGGCATCGGAGGGCGTGAAGGCCGAGCGGATCACCAGGCCGCGGTCGATCAGCCGGGTGAGCTGGCGATCGGCATGGCGACGCTCGCACAGCTCGTCCAGCGCCATCGGGCCCTCACCCAGCCACTCCCAGACCTCGCGCTGGAGGCGCGGCAGCACGGCGGGATCCGGCAGGGCGCGCAGGCGCAAGGCGAACATCCCGTCCAGCGGGCGCCAGAACGGCCGCGCGAGCTGGGTTTCCAGCTCCTTCAGCACGGCGGGATGCTGGTGCGCCAGGAGCGAGAGCGGCACGGCGCGCCTGGGCCCCAGCACCAGGCGGCGATGCTCGTCGCGGCGAAGCTCGCTGTCGCCGCCGAGCCCCACCGTGTGGACGGCGATCGCCTCGACCATGGTGCGGAACCGGCCGACCTTGGCACCCGCCGCATCCAGTTCCGGCCGCCCGCCACGCAGAAAGGCGATGTCGGTGGTGGTGCCGCCGATGTCGGACACCAGCGTGTCGCTCAGGCCGGACAGCTTCGCGGCACCGACCACGCTCGCCGCCGGCCCGGACAGGATGGTCTCGACCGGCCGTTGCAATGCGGTGGCGGCGGTGACCAGCGAGCCGTCGCCCTTGGTCACCATCAGCGGGGCGGTGATGCCGCGGCTGGCCAGCAGATCCTGCACGCCGCCGACCAGGCGGTGGATATCGCCGATCAGCCGGGCGTTCAGCAGCGTGGTCAAGGCCCGGCGGGTGCCGTCCAGGCGCGCGGTCAGCTCGTGCGAGCAGGTCACGGGACGACCGGTCGCCTCGGCCAGCAGCCGGGCGGCACGCCGCTCGTGGGCCGGGTTGCGCACCGCGAAATGGCCGGTGACCGCGAACGCATCCACCTGCCCAGCCAGCCGGCCGGCCTCGGCCAGGAGGGCCGCCTCGTCCAGCGGCGCCTGCTCCGATCCGCTGGCGTCGTGGCCGCCCGCCACGAAGATCGCAGGATCACTGCGCAGCGCTTCCTTCAGGTCGGCCCGCTCCAGCGCGTCGGGGCCAAAGCCGATCAGCACCAGGGCCACTGGCCCGCCATGGCCTTCCACCAGCGCGTTGGTGGCGAGCGTGGTGGATAGGCCGACCAGCTCGACCGGCGGCGGCGCTTCGCCCAGCACCTGCGCCACCGCTTCCGCCACGCCCAGTGCCAGGTCGTGCTTGGTGGTCAGCGACTTGGCCGCCCGCACCACCCCTTCTGCCGGCGTGTAGAGCACCGCGTCGGTATAGGTGCCGCCGGTATCGATCCCGAGCCTGAACCGCAACGCGCCCTATCCCTTCACTGTCCCGTCATTGTCCTGCCCGGGCGTAGCATGGCGGTCGTCGGAGAACAGCCGCTGGTAGGCCAGGCCCACGCCCACCAGCGTGATGCCCAGGCCCAGGAAGGCCGCTGCCCGCCACAGGCCCTCGAGCCCGCTGAGATCGAGCAGGAACACCTTCAGGATCGCCAGCACCAGCAGGGCCAGCGACAGGAGGCGGAGCTGGCGCTGCCGGGTCAAAAGGCCGAACGCCAGGAGACCGACCGCGGCCACCACCAGCCAGGCCGAATAGAGCCAGTTCTCCGCCGGCTGGATGGCGGCCTCGCCCCAGAGCACGGAGCCCGCAAAGAAGCGGCGGATCTCCAGGATCGGCCAGGCCAGCAGGAGCAGCCCGCCTGCGAGCGGCAGGGCCGGGCCCAGAAGGTGCGGCAGCCGGGCCGGCAGGCCGCGCCAGGTGAGGAAGCCCAGCGCCAGCACCGGGACGAGCAGGAGCAGGAGCAGCGGGTTCACGACCGGCACATCCAGGACGCGCAGGTCCTCGCCCGCGGCGATGCGCAGGAGCGGGTCCAGCAGGCTCCCCACGGCCACCAGCAGGGTCAAAAGGGTCGCGAGGCGAACCGGGCCGGTCTGCGGCCGGAGCGCCAGCCCGGTGGCGGTGAGGGTGAGGGCCGCCACCTGCAGGCCCGGCTCCAGCAGGTCGTCATGGCCGCCGCCGGCCAGTGCGGTGGCGGCACGCATCAGGACGATGATCCAGCCGAGCGTGGCGGCCAGCAGGATCACGTCGCGCGACCAGGAGGGCTCCAGGCGCCGCCCGCAGAGCCAGGCGGCCAGCAGGAACAGGGTCGGCACACCATAGGCCCACAGGACCATGGGGACGCCCAGCTCGCTCGAACCGGCCTCGCCCGCCTGCCAGAGCAGCCGCCCGGCCACCAGCCCGGCCAGGGCGGCTGCGGCCCGCGCAAGGGCACCGTGCGGGAAGCGGGCATGGACCAGCACCACCGCCAGCACCTGGGCTGCCAGCGCCACGCTCAGCCAGGCATGTTCCAGGGCCATGGTGAAGGCCAGGCTCAGCGCGGCGACCACGCCCAGCGCAAAGGCCGCCACGGCTGCCGTCTGCCCGGCGAAGCGCGCCGTCCGCTCGGCGGCCAGGAGGAACAGGCCGGCCATGACCAGGGCCACCACGGTCCAGCGCGGGGCAGCCGCGAACCCCTCGATCCGGGCATAGGCGATCGCCAGGAGCACCAGCGGGGCCACCACGGCCAGTGCTGCGAACCCACCCGCTGGCCGTGCGTGCAACGCGCCGGTCCAGCCGGCCAGGAAGAAGGCGGCCGCGGTCAGCCCGCAGAACCAGGCATAGGGCGCCAGTTCCGGGGGGAGCCAGCGCCAGGCGGGGGCGGCGGTCACGGGGTCGCCCAGCATCTCCGCCATCGCGGTGGCGACGATCGGCAGGTCGACCAGGGCAGCACCCACGGCCACGGCGAAGGCGCCGGCAAAGGCGACATGGAGGCGGGCGCGACCGGCAAGGGCGGCAGCGACCAGGGCCAGCGCGGCGATCGGCAGCGGCAGCAAAGCGAGATCACTTCGCTCGCTCGCCGCCATGGCAGAGGCTGCCAGCAGCAGGCCGCCCAGCCAGGCACGCCCGCCGACCCCGGCCACATGGCGCAGGGCCCGGACGGGCGGCCGGTCCTCCCGCCAGTCCGGCTCCCGTGCCAGCCAGACCGGCAGGACGACGGCGGCCGCGGCCACGAGCGGCGCCAGCGTGGTGCCGGTCTGGCTGGCGGCCATGAGCAGAATGCCCATGGGGATCAGGCCCAGCAGGTCCAGCGCCAGGAGCCAGGTCCATGGACGAAAGAGCAGGAGCAGGGCCAGGAACAGCTGGATCGTGGCCAGCCAGACGGCGAAGGCCACCGGGTCCGGCGCATCCGTGGCCACCAGCACGGGGGCCAGGTAGGCGAACACCAGGGCGATCACGGCCAGGAGCGGGCCATGGTGCCAGGCGAGCAGCAGGGCCACGGCAGCGGCCAGGGCCATCGCCGCCAGCGCCAGTTCCGGGCCCAGCAGGCCGTAGCGGCCGAACGAGGCCCAGGCGACGCCGAACAGGGCGGACGCCCCGCCCGCGGCGAGGGCGGCGGCGGCACCGGCGGTCTGGCCGGCGCTGAGACCCAGGCGGCCCGGCTGCTTGCGCAACAGCTCGGCCAGCAGGATCAGGACGATGCCGGTCAAGAGGCCGAACCCGAGCCGGGTACGCGGCCCGATCAGGTCCTGCTCGATCGAGTACTGCACCACGAACAGGCCGCCCAGCGCCAGCGCCACGGCGCCGATCCAGACCAGCCAGCGCTGGCCGAACCGGCGCTCCAGCTCGCTGCCGGGCGGTGGTGCCGGGGGCGGTGCTGCCGGGGCGAGCGACGGTACGGTGCCGGGTTGTGCCACCGGCGCGGCAGGGGCGGCCACCGGCGCTGCGGGCATGGCGGGTGCCGGGGGCATGATGGGTGCTGGCGGGCGCCGCCCCTCCAGGGCGTCGAGCCGTGCCGCCAGGCGCCGGATCTCGCGGCGCTGCTGCGACCAGCCCGCCGCCGCCACCAACACGAGCATCAGCCAGATCGCCTCCATGTCAGCCCTTCCAAGCAAGCCGCTTGACGTTTCCACGCGAGATGACGACTGGAAACGTGCCTAGAGGATCAGGTAGCAGGGCCACCAGCCGAGTCCGACCCATGGGCCGCGGCCGCGAAGGAACGAGATGACCCGAACGATCCTGTCCGCCTGGTCGCTCCTCCTGGGCATGGGGCTGCTGATGCTGGGCCATGGGCTGCAGGGCACGCTCCTGCCGCTGCGCGCGGCCCACGAGGGCTTCGCCCTGTCGGCCACCGGCATCATGATGTCGGCCTATTATCTGGGCCTGGTCGCCGCACCGTTCATCGTGCCCCATTTCGTGGGCTCGGTCGGCCATGTCCGGGTGTTCGCGGCGCTGGCCTCGCTGGCGTCCGGGATCATCCTGATTCACATCCTCCTGGTGGACCCGATCACCTGGTTCTTCCTGCGCTTCACGACCGGACTCGCTTTGTGCGGCGTCTACATCACCGCGGAGAGCTGGCTGAACAGCAAGGCCGACAACCGGACCCGCGGCGGGCTGTTCTCCTTCTACATGGTGGTGCAGACCGGCGGGTTCGCCGCGGGCAACTTCCTGCTGAACCTGGCGCCGGTGCAGTCCTGGCAGCTGTTCGCCTTCGTCTCGGTGCTGTTCTCGATCGGGCTGATGCCGATCCTGCTCGCCGACAACCAGGCGCCGCCGCCGTCCCGGCCGGTCCATGTCGGCTTTCGCGAGCTGTGGCGGCTCTCGCCCCTCGGCCTCGTGACCATCTTCGGCATCGGCATCGCCCAGGGCGGCCTCTACGCGATGGGGCCGATCTGGGCGCGCGCGTTCGGCATGTCGATCGCCACCGTGTCCCTGTTCATGGCGGTGACGCTGATCGGCGGCGCCCTGTTCCAGTTGCCGATCGGCCGGCTGTCCGACTGGCTGGACCGGCGGCTGGTGATCACGGCCGTGACGTTCGGCGCAGCCCTGTCGTCCGCCCTGGTCGTGTTCGCCGATCCCGGCAACGAGATGCTGGTGCTGGGGCTGTTCTTCCTGTTCGGCGGGCTCAGCCTGCCCATGTATTCGCTGGGCGTGGCGCACACCAACGACTTCATGCGCCCGGACCAGCTCGTGGGGGTGAGCGGCGCGCTGCTGCTCACCAACGGCCTGGGTGCCGCCATCGGCCCGACCCTGACCTCCTTCGTGATGGAGCATGTCGGCATCTACGCCTTTCCGCTGCTGCTGGCGGTGGCCCATGCCGCGATCGGGCTGTTCGCCCTGTGGCGGATGACCCGGCGCCGGGCACCGAATGCGATCGAGCGCGGCCCCGCCCAGGCCATCCCGACCGGCAGCCCCTACAGCACGGTGCTGACCCAGGAGGTGAGCGCCACCCGGCGCGAGGAGGCGCAGGCGGTCCGTCAGGAGGAGCCTGCCGAGGCCTGAACCGGCTGGCGCTCGGGCGGGGCCGGGTTGATCGAGCGGTAGCCGAGCCGCCCCGCCACCTCGGCGCAGGCCGACCAGATCGCCGTGGCCTGTTCCTCGCTGCCCTGCCAGCCGGCGACCTTGCCGGCCCGGTAGCGGACCGGGTTCATGGTGTTCATCCGTTCGAAGCTCGTGACCTTCGGTTGGTCGAGCGGCAGGTCGAGATAGGCGGCAATCGTGCGCACGCTGGCTTCGGGATGCTGGATATGCCGCTCATAGGCCAGCCTGATGGTCGGCACTTGCGCCGCGAGCCAGCGCTCGTGGAACTCGACATAGCCGGTGAGCGTGGTGCCGTTGCCGCGCACCGCCAGGAACTCCGGGGCGAGTTCCTTGTCCTCCTTGCTCAGGCAGTGCCAGGACCAGCAGGCCGGGAGCGGGTGGCGGATCATCTGCACGACCCGCTCGCCCCTGAGATAGCTCTCAAAGGGCGGCTCGTGGGTCTTGAGGTAGTAGGTGACCGGCTCGGCGGCGAGTTCCTGGCGGCGCTCCTCGGTGAGCCAGCCGAGCCAGCCCGGCACCAGGCCCACCGCCTCGCCCAGGCGGAACACCTGCGGCCGGTCCGGGTCGATCACGATGCCATGCTTGCGGGTCATGATCTCCCGCCAGGTCGCGATCCCGGCTTCCGGCATGTAGGGGTCGGTCACCGTGAGGCGCCAGTTCAGCCAGAACAGGTCGCGCAGCACGCTGTTTCCGCAGCGCGGCCAGGTCGCGACATAGACGATCATCGTGCCATCCAGGAGGAGCGAAGCAGATCCCGCGGGCCCGTCAGCCTCGGCCCGGGCCGAGTGATAGGCCGGCAGGGCGCCCCATGGGAAGCACCCGGCCAGGCCTCGGCTTCAGCTCCGGTAGCTGCCGGCCCGCGGCTCGCGCAGGAACACCCGCAGGCCCGGCAGGCCGCGGACGACGTTCTCCACCCGGCCCTTGAGGCGCGCCACCGACATCACGTTGTCGATCCGCCGGTCGAGGAACGCCCTGGTCTCGGCATCGCCCTCGCTGCGGTCCTCCAGCCAGAACAGGAAGGTCGAGACCCACACTGCCGACAGCAGGCCGCGCCGGGTCCAGTAGTCGAGCTCCCGGCTGGTCCCTTGGTCGCCCGCCATCCGCCACATGCCGTCCGCCCCGGACCAGATCCGGCGGGAGGTGGCGTACAGGTTGCGCGGCAGGGCGCCTGCGGCCACGGCCCGGCGCATCGCCTCCTTGTGCCGCGCCAGCACTTCCAGGCGGACCGTGACCAGCCGGGCGATGCGCTGGCGGATGCGCAGCCGCTCCAGGTCCTCGTCGGCCAGGCGCTTGGCCGCCTGCCGGTCCAGCCAGTCGCCGAGCCAGGCCAGGAGGCTCTCCTGGCCCTGCGGGAACAGGCGGCGCGCGGTGATGGGCGTCATGCCGAGGTCGGCGGCGGCGGCCTGGAGGCTCTTGCTGCCCCAGCCGTCGAACGGCACGTGCTGCAGGACCATCTCGAACAGCCGGTCCTTTTCCACCGCCTTGAGCGCCAATGCCTCGTCCGACTTCATGGGCCGCTGTCCTTTGCCGCTGCCTGGCCACCCTCCGGCGCGTCATCCGGCACGGCGTCCAGGAATGCCAGGGAACGTAGGTTGGTCATCCGCATCGGGTAGAGGATCCCGTCCAGATGGTCGACCTCGTGCTGCAGCACCCGGGCGAACAGGCCCTCGGCGATCCCGCCGATCTCCTGGCCGGCCAGATCGCGCGCCCGCCAGCGCAGCCTGGCGAATCTCGGCACCTCGCCGCGCAGGCCCGGGATCGACAGGCAGCCCTCGAGGCCTTCCTCCATCGCCTCGCCGACCGGCTCCAGCACCGGGTCGGCCAGCACCAGCGGCTCGACCTCCTCGGTCGCACCGTCTCTGGGCCGGGCACGCAGCGGCAGCACCACGATCAGCCGCAGGGACTGGCCCACCTGCGGGGCGGCGATGCCGATCCCCTCCTCGGCGTGCATGGTCTCGACCATGTCAGCGGCCAGGCGGTGGATGGCGGGGGTGGTCGGGTCGCCGACGGGCTGGGCGACCTGGAGCAGCACGGGATGGCCCATGCGCAGGACAGGCAGGACGGTCATGGCCCGGATTCTAGAGCCTGAGCGCGCGGGCGTCACCTGCAAGCAGTTCGGCGGCGGCGATATTGCCCGGACGCAGCGAGGGTGCTATAGGCGCCGCCGCGTCGGTCGGCACCACGACCGCGATGCATTTCCTGTCCCCTTTTCGCCGAGGAGAACGACCATCGTCGAGGTCCAGGTCCGCGACAACAATGTCGACCAGGCACTGCGCGCGCTGAAGAAGAAGATGCAGCGTGAAGGCCTGTACCGCGAGCTGCGCATGCGCCGGCACTATGAGAAGCCTTCCGAACGCCGTGCCCGCGAGAAGGCGGAAGCCGTCCGTCGGTTCCGCAAGCTGATGCGCAAGCGCGCCGAGCGCGACGAACTCTAGGGATCGCGCGCCGACGCCCTGACGAGGAGTGACCCGGGCGGTTCGCCCGCGGCCTTGCCCTGTTGGAGCGCAGCCATGCAGCAGACGATCTGAGCCCGCCGGGGCGACTCGGCGGGCTCGTTGCGTTCGACACCCTTTTGACGTTCTACAATTAGTTACCGATATATAGCTCAGATTACAGTGTAGTTTACGAAATATCGATCGGCGGTTGTCGGCATGAGCTGTAGTTTCACCTCCCGCGCCGATGCGTCCGGAGGATGCCATGCCCGAAGCCGCCGTCCAGTCGAGGCCCGACCAGGCCGATCTCGCCGGCCAGTGCGCAGCGCTGGTCCAGGCTCATGGCCATCTGTGCGGGCAGGACCTGCTGGCGGCAGTGCTGGGGCCGGGTGGCCGCCTGCGTGGGCGGACCGCCCTGGTGTCGTCGTTCGGCGCGGAAAGCGTCGTGCTCCTGCACATGGCCGCGAGTGTCGATCCCGACATCCCGGTAATCTTCCTGGACACGCTCGCCCATTTCCCGGCGACCCTCGCCTATCGCGCCCTGCTGATCGAGCGTCTGGGCCTGCGCGACGTGCGCAGTGCCGTGCCCGACCTGCGCATGCTGGGCCGGCTCGACCCGCGCGGCGATCTCCACGCGAGCGATCCCGACGTCTGCTGCCACTTCCGCAAGACCGAGCCGCTCGACCAGGCCCTCGATGGGTTTGCCGCCTGGATCACCGGGCGCAAGCGCTTCCAGGGCGGGCAGCGCCAGGGCCTGCCGACTTTCGAGGTCGAGCAGGGTACGGGCCGCCTCAAGATCAATCCCCTGGCCCAGTGGGGGGCGGACGACCTGGAGGCCTACCGGCAGAACCACGCATTGCCCGCCCATCCCCTGGTCGAGCAGGGCTACCGCTCGATCGGCTGCGCCCCCTGCACCCGGCCGGTCGCGGCCGGAGAGGATCCGCGCGCCGGCCGCTGGGCGGGCACCAGCAAGACCGAGTGCGGCATCCACGTCTCGCATGGAGGCGGCATATGACGATCCTGGCACCGGCGGCCGACCCGGTGGCGCGGCACCACCGCGCCGGCCTGCCATCGCCCCGGCCCTGGCCGCTCCTGCCGGCCGACGAGGTCGGCTGGCTTCTGGTCGAGGCGAGCTCGCGCCTGCGTGCCTCGGGCAGCTCCAGCCTGGTCATCGGCCTGGACGAGGCGACCCCGCTCGGCCGGCTGGCGCACGATCCGCGGCTGCAGCTCCTGGCCTCGGAACTGGCCGGCACCCCTCAGGCACTGACGCGGATCGAGCTGGGCCGGGCCGGACAGTTATCCAGTGCCCCGACGGACGGGCCCGGCACCCTGTTCGTGGAGCTGGGTGGCGATGCCGCCAGCCGTCCCGGCCGTGTCCACGCCTCGCCCGCCACCCTGCCGACGGCTGCGCTGGCCCTGGTCGCATCGTTCCGCCCGTGCCCGGCCGCCGCGTCCCATTCCTGCACGCCGGCGGCGGTCGACCTGTGGCCGCCGGCCGCCGTCGTGGCCGGTTGAACATCGGACCCCGCAGAAACCACGTGCAAGCTGCTCCAAATTAGACTACTAAATTAGTAGAGTTTATCAACTGGAGCATGCCCATGGGCGGACTGACCCGTCGACGAGCCCGCGGCATCCTCGCGCTTGGCGGCCTGGCCATCCTCCTGCCATTCCTCCATTTGGGCGGCTCCCCGGAGCGGCCGGCATCCGTGCAGCCCGAGGTTCGGGCCGAGGCGGCCCTGCCCCTGCGGGTCGCCGAGCCCGGCCCGTCGCGTCCCGAGGCGCCCGTGCCGGTGATGCCCGTGTCGCTGCAGGGCGATGCCCCGGTGCCGGAAGCCGCCGCCCTGCATCTGCTGGTAGCCGACTGATCCAAAGCCGCCATGACGAACGGCCATTCCGCGTGAGCACCGCCAGCATCGCCCGTCGCCGCCAGGGCCCGGTCCTGCCTGGATTCGGCCTGACCATGGGGGTGACGGTCACCTATCTGTCGCTGATCGTCCTGATCCCGCTGGCGGCGATGTTCGTCCGCAGCCTGGGTGACGGGCCGGCCCATTTCCTGTCGGTCGCCACCGACCCGCGTACGCTGGCAGCGCTGCGCCTGAGCTTCGGCGGCGCGCTGATCGCGGCCCTGATCAACCTCGTAATGGGCATGCTGGTCGCCTGGGTGCTGGTGCGCTACCCGTTCCCCGGCAAGCGCCTGCTCGATGCCGCGGTCGACCTGCCGTTTGCCCTGCCGACCGCAGTGGCCGGCATCACGCTCACCGCGCTGTTCGCCGGCGACGGCTGGATCGGCCAGTTCCTCGAGCCGCTGGGCCTGCAGGTGGCGTTCACCCCGGTGGGCGTGGTGGTGGCGATGGTGTTCATCGGCCTACCGTTCGTGGTGCGCACGGTGGAGCCGGTGCTGGCCGACTTCGAGAAGGAAGTGGAGGAAGCCGCCGCCACGCTCGGTGCCAGCCGGCTGCAGACGGTCGTGCGGGTGATCCTGCCCAGCATCCTGCCGGCGGCACTGACCGGCTTCGCCCTGGCGTTCGCCCGGGCGGTCGGCGAGTACGGCTCGGTGATCTTCATCGCCGGCAACATGCCCTACCAATCGGAGATCGCACCCCTGCTGATCGTGATCCGCCTGGAAGAGTTCGACTATTCGGGTGCCGCCGCGGTGGGCGTCTTGATGCTGCTGGGCGCCTTCCTCCTCCTGCTGCTGATCAACCTGCTGCAGGCCTGGAGCCGGAGCTACGAGCGGCGATGATCGCGACCGTCACTCCCGCCGCGAACGCCCTGCCCGCACCCAGGCGCGCCACCCGGGAAGGCCAGGGCGTGCGCTGGCTGCTCACCACCATCGCGGTCCTGTTCCTCCTGGGCTTCCTGGTCCTGCCGCTGATCGCCGTGTTCGTGGAAGCGCTCCGCGCCGGCTGGGACACTTATGTGGCGGCGATCCTCGAGCCCGACGCGCTGGCGGCGATCCGGCTCACCCTGCTGGTCGCCGCGATCGCCGTGCCGGTGAACCTCGTCTTCGGCCTGTGCGCCTCCTGGGCGATCGCCAAGTTCGACTTCCCGGGCAAGTCGGTGCTGATCACGCTGATCGACTTGCCCTTCTCGGTCTCGCCGGTGATCTCGGGCCTGGTCTGGGTGCTCCTGTTCGGCACGAGCGGCCTGCTCGGCCCCTTCCTGGCGCCCCTCGGCATCAAGATCGTGTTCGCGGTGCCGGGCATCGTGCTGGCCACGATCTTCGTGACCTTCCCGTTCATCGCCCGCGAGCTGATCCCGCTCATGGCCGAGCAGGGCCGGGAAGCCGAGGAGGCCGCGGTGTCGCTGGGCGCATCGGGCTGGCAGACCTTCCGGCTGGTCACCCTGCCCAACGTCAAATGGGGCCTGCTCTACGGCGTGCTCCTGTGCAACGCCCGGGCGATGGGCGAGTTCGGTGCGGTGTCGGTGGTCTCCGGCCATATTCGCGGCCTGACCAACACCATGCCGCTGCACATCGAGATCCTCTACAACGAGTACCAGTCGGCGGCTGCCTTCGCGGTCGCCAGCCTCCTGGCCCTGCTGGGCTTGGTCACGCTGGTGATCAAGACCGTGCTGGAATGGCGCTACGGTGCCGAGCTCGCCGCGACCCGGCGCCACTGACCGGACTATCGGAGCCCTTTTGCGATGACGATCACGGTCAAGGGTGTGGCCAAGGAGTTCGGCGGCTTCCGCGCCGTGGACGATCTCGACCTGGTGATCCACCAGGGCGAGCTCGTCGCCCTGCTCGGACCCTCCGGCTCGGGCAAGACCACGCTGCTGCGCATCATCGCCGGGCTGGAATTCCCGGACCGGGGCCAGGTGCTGTTCAACGGCGACGATGCTACGGCGCGGGCGGTGGGCGAGCGGGCGGTGGGCTTCGTGTTCCAGCACTACGCCCTGTTCCGGCACATGACCGTATTCGAGAACATCGCCTTCGGCCTGCGCGTCAAGCCGCGCGCGCAGCGCCCGACCCGCGCCGCGATCGCCGAGCGGGTCGGCGAGCTGCTCCGCCTGGTCCAGCTCGAAGGCATGGCGCATCGCTACCCCACCCAGCTTTCCGGCGGCCAGCGCCAGCGCGTGGCGCTGGCCCGAGCGCTCGCCATCGAGCCCCGCGTGCTCCTGCTGGACGAGCCGTTCGGCGCGCTGGACGCCCAGGTGCGCAAGGACCTGCGCCGCTGGCTGCGCCGCCTCCACCAGGAGATGGGCCTGACCTCGGTGTTCGTGACCCACGACCAGGAGGAGGCGCTGGAGCTGGCCGACCGGGTGGTGGTGATGAACAAGGGCCGCATCGAGCAGATCGGTGCCCCGGCGGAGATCTATGACCGGCCGGCCAACCCGTTCGTGTACGAGTTCCTGGGCCAGGTGAACCGGGTCCCCTATCGCGGCGAGGGCAACACCGCCCGCGTGCTGGGCCGCAGCTTCGCGCTGGAGGGAGCCGCTGGCGACGGCATCGCCTATGTGCGGCCCGAGGAGATCGAGATCAGCCGGGAGCCGCGGCCGGACAGCGTGCCGGCCCTGGTCCGCCACGTCACGGCGCTGGGCCCGGTGATCCGGATCGACCTGGACCTCGAGGGCAGCGACCCGGTCGAGGTCTCGCTGCCGCCGGCGCGCTGGCGCGACCTGTGCGTCGCCAAGGGCGATGCCGTGCATCTTCGCCCGGCCAATGTCCGGATCTTCCCAGCGGCCTGACCGTTGTCGTGCACGACCAAGCACCAACCACCGGGCAATCCATGACGAGTTCCATCGATGTCCTGCCGGAACAGCGCCAGCGGGCGATCCTGGCGATGATCCTGCCGGATGCCCGGCGGGGCGCGGAGCTGCCGTCGTGAGTGCCGTTGCCACCCTGCCTGCGGAAGAGCGGGTCGGGCGCAACCGGCTGGGAACGTCGGCCATCTTCATGATCAACGGCACGGCCATCGGCCTGTGGGCCGTCCACATCCCGCTGATCGGTACCGCCCAGCGCATCGACGAGTTCATGCTCGGCATGATGCTGCTCACGGTCGCGGCCGGCGCTATCGCGGCGATGCCGGCGGCGGGCTGGCTGGCCGGCCGCTACGGCGCCGATCGCGCCACCCTCGGCTTTGCCGCCGGCTTCGTGCTGGTGATGTCCCTGCCGGTGCTCGCCCCTGGCCTGCCCAGCCTGTTCGCCGCGGCCCTCCTGTTCGGCATCTGCAATGGCGGCCTGGACGTCGCGATGAACGCACAGGCCACCGATGTCGAGCGGGCCCGGGCGCGCCCGACCATGTCCTCGTTCCACGGCTTCTGGAGTCTGGGCGGGCTGGCGGGTGCCGCGATCGGCGGGCTGCTGATCGGGATGGGGCTGGACGAGGGCGGTGCCATGCTGCTGGCCGCCGTCCTGTTCGCCCTGGCGCTGGCTTTGGTGTGGCGCTGGGTACAGCCCCTGCCGGACCCGGACCGCCACGAGTCCGAGCCGCACTTCATGCTGCCCAACCGGGCCTCGCTGGCGCTGGGCCTGCTCGCCATGATGGTGATGGTGGTCGAAGGTGCTTCGGCCGACTGGAGTGCTTTGCACCTGATCCAGAACACCGGCGCTACCCCGGCCACGGCGGCGGCGGGCTTTGCCGCCTTCTCGCTGGCAATGGCCGGCTGCCGCTTCGTCGGCGACGCGGCTACCGCACGTTTCGGCCGGGTCACCGTGCTGCGCGGCGGCGGCATCCTGATAGCACTGGGCTTCCTGGTCGCCACGCTGGTGCCGGTGGCGCCATTGGCAGCGGCGGGCTTCGGCCTGATCGGCTTAGGCGCCGCCAACATCGTGCCGATCCTGATCGGCGCTGCGGCCCGCCTGCCGGGCGTGAGCCCGGGTGCCGGCGTCGCCGCGGTCACCACGATCGGCTATTTCGGCTTCCTGGCCGGCCCGCCGCTGATCGGTCTGCTCGCCCACGGGATCGGCCTCGCCGCCTCCCTGGGCTTGCTGGCACTGGCGGGCGTCGTGCTGCTGCTGGCGGCCGGCCGGGTCGTCGCGGGCGACTGAGCGCCGCCGCTATTGTGCGGTGTTGCCGCCATCCACGGGCAGGCAGGCACCGGTGATGAAGCTGGCATCGTCCGAGGCGAGGAAGGCTACGACTTTCGCGATCTCGATGGGCTGGCCCACCCGGCCGAGCGGTAGGGCCTGGCCCATCCGTTCGAGTTCGGCCGCCCGGTCCGGTCCCGCCATCGCTCCGTCCAGCATGGTCGTATCGGTATCACCCGGACAGACGGCATTGACCCGGATGCCGTCGCGCGCGTGGTCGATCGCCATGGAGCGGGTGATCTGCACGACCGCCCCCTTGCTGGCGCCATAGGCCACCGCGCCTACCGCGCCGACCAGCCCCCAGTCCGAGGCGATGTTGACGATGGCGCCGCCGCCCTGGCGCTGCATCACCGGCAGCACCTCGCGGCTCAGCCGGAACAGGGCGGTGACGTTGGTCGCCATGATCCGCTCCCAGTCCTCGTCGGTGCAGTGCAGGACGTCGCCGCGGATGACGATGCCCGCATTGTTCACCAGCACGTCCAGCCGGCCGAACGTCGCGACGGCCGCTTCCGTCAGCAGCTTGGCCGCGCCCGGATCGGTCACGTCGGCCTGGACGAAGCGGGCCTTCCCGCCACTGCCCGCCAGCTCCGCCTCCAGCGCCCGGCCGGCTGCCTCGTTGCGGCCGGTGAGCAGCAGGCTGGCACCACGCCCGGCCATCTCCCGGGCGATCGCCTGGCCGATGCCGGCAGTGGCGCCGGTGACGAGGATGGTCTTGTCGGCAAGGAGCATGGGCAGGTTCTCGCTATTCTGGCTGAAGGGCGCTGGATGATTCGCGGCCGGTGCCATGGTGGTCAACGCCGCCGGCCTTCCGCTATGAAGAGCCGCCCCTGGCCGGAAACCCGCCGATGATCCCCGTCACCCCGACCATTCAGCTGGATCCGCGCGAGCTGGACGAGAGCTTCGTGCGCGCGTCCGGCCCGGGCGGCCAGAACGTCAACAAGCTGTCGACCGCAGTGCAGCTGCGCTTCGACGTCCTGAACTCGCCCTCCCTGCCCGAGGACGTCCGCCAGCGCCTGATCCGCCTGGCCGGCTCGCGCCTGACCCAGGACGGCATCCTGATCATCCATGCGCAGAACTTCCGCACCCAGGAGCGCAACCGCGAGGACGCCCTGGCCCGCCTGGTGGCGCTGATCCAGGCAGCCGCGATCCGGCCCAAGACCCGCCGTGCTACCCGGCCATCCAAGGGTGCGAAGGAGCGCCGGCTGCAGGCAAAGTCACAACGCTCGGGCGTGAAGTCGATGCGCCGGCGGCCGGCGGAGCACGACTGAAGAGAGGTCGATCAGATCGTCAGGAAGCGCGCCATCCGGCCACCGAACGGATTGACGAACATCACCCCGCCGAGCATCCGGCCATCCTGCAGGTCCTCGCTCAGCAGGACCGCCACCTCCATCCGATCGCACACCGCCCAGATCAGCGCGTCCCAAAGCGACAGCCGATGCCTTGCAACCGCTTCCATCGCGCGTGTGAGGTCGTCCGGCCGGTATGGCTCGACCGTGGCGAGTTCCAGGTAGGTGCCGATCCTGCTGGCCAGTTCCTGCGGCGCCATGCCGGCCTTGCGGCGCAGCACATGATGCAGCTCGGCCAGGGTCTGCAGCGGGAGGAACAGGCGCTGCTCGGTCAGCAGGATCTCGACGATCGCCGCAGCCCTGAAATGACGCGGATCATCCGACCGCCGCGCTGCATAGACGAGGACGTTGGTGTCGACCCCGATCAACGGTCGTAGATCTCGTCCCGGTTGAACTCGAATGCTTCGGGAAACTCGACGCCTCGACGCAGCCAGCGGATGAACTCGTCGATCCTGGCCTGCCGCTCCGCTTCCGTGCCACGTGGTTGGGACGAGACCGGCGCCATCTTTGCGATCTCCTGGCCACGTTTAGTGATCACCACCGTTTCACCGGCTGCGACGTCTGCCAGCAGCTTGGCGAAGTTCTGGTTGGCTTCTCGAGCGCTGACCTTCCGCATGGTCGACCCCGTCCTACATTACCGGCAAATGTAGGACATGAGCCCGGCCTCCACAAGCGACAACGGCGCCGGGGTCTTCCCCGGCGCCGTCGCCATGCATCGCCAGATGCCGGCCGCTCAGTGCCCGCCGCCGCTCATCGCCTTGACGATCGACTCGGTCATCTTCTTGGCGTCGCCGAACAGCATCATCGTGTTGTCCTGGCTGAACAGCGTGTTCTCGATGCCGGCATAGCCGGCCGCCATCGAGCGCTTCACGAAGAACACCGCCTTGGCCCGGTCCACGTCGAGCACCGGCATGCCGTAGATCGGCGAGGTCTTGTCGGTCTTGGCGGCCGGGTTGGTGATGTCGTTGGCGCCGATCACGTAGGCCACGTCGGCCTGACCGAACTCGCTGTTGATGTCGTCCATCTCGAAGACGACGTCGTAGGGGATGTTGGCCTCGGCCAGCAGCACGTTCATGTGGCCGGGCATGCGGCCCGCCACCGGGTGGATCGCGAACTTGACCTCCACGCCCTCCTTGGTGAGCGCGTCGTAGAGCTCGCGCACCGAGTGCTGGGCCTGGGCCACCGCCATGCCGTAGCCTGGCACGATGATGACCTTCTGCGCGTTCTGCATCATGAAGGCGGCGTCCTCGGCAGCACCCGACTTGACCGGCTTCTGCTCGCCACCGGCAACGGCGGCACCGCCGCTCTCGCCGAACCCGCCCAGGATCACGGAGATGAACGAGCGGTTCATCGCCTTGCACATGATGTAGCTGAGGATCGCACCCGAGCTGCCGACCAGGGCGCCGGTGATGATCAGCGCCTGGTTGTTCAGGGTGAAGCCGATGCCGGCCGCCGCCCAGCCGGAATAGCTGTTCAGCATCGACACCACGACCGGCATGTCGGCGCCGCCAATCGGGATGATCAGCAGCACGCCGATCAGGAGCGAGAACAGGATCAGCAGCACGAAGGCGGTGGTGCTCTGCGCCACGATCAGCCAGATCAGCAGCAGCAGGATGGCCACGCCGATCGCGATGTTGATGAGGTGGCGGGCCGGCAGCATGATCGGCGCCGAGCCCATGATCGCCTGCAGCTTGGCAAAGGCGATGATCGAGCCGGTGAAGGTGATGGCACCGACTACCGCACCCAGGCCCATCTCGACGAGCGACAGGCCCTTGATCGTGTCGGTGGTGCCCGGCACCAGGATGTGGAAGGCCTCGGGGCTGGCAAACGCACCGGCGGCGACGAACACCGCGGCCAGGCCCACCAGGGAGTGGAAGGCCGCGACCAGCTGCGGCATCGCAGTCATCGCCACGGTGCGGGCGATGTAGAAGCCGGCGCCACCGCCGATCACCAGCGCTGCGGCGATCAGCACGTAGGCCAGGACGGATGGCTGCTGCAGGGACAGGAGCGTGATGACGATCGCCAGGCCCATGCCCAGGATGCCGGCCTGCAGGCCGCGCTGGGAGGTGGCCGGCGAGGACAGTCCGCGCAGGCTGACGATGAAGCAGACCGCGGCGATCAGGTAGCCAATGGCGGCGAGGTTGGGGCTCATCCGGGCACTCCTCAGCCGCGCTTCTTGAACATGGCGAGCATCCGGTGGGTCACCGCGAAGCCGCCGAAGATGTTCACCGCCGCCAGAACCACGGCGATGAAGCCGAACACCAGGGCGATGGTACTGCCGGAGCCCATGGCCACCAGGGCGCCCACGATGATCACCGAGCTGATCGCGTTGGTGACCGCCATGAGCGGCGTATGCAGCGCGGGGGTGACCGACCAGACCACGTAGTAGCCGACGAAGATCGCCAGCACGAAGATGATCAGGTTGAAGACGCTGTGATCGATCAGTTCCATGTTCTCTTCTCCAGCGTCGTTCAGGCGGCCTGGAACGCGTCGTGGACCACGGCACCATTCGCATCGGTGAGCTGGGTGCCCTTGATCAGCTCGTCCTCGCGGTTGATGACCAGCCCCTTGGTCTCGGTGTCGACCAGGAGGGTCACGAAGTTCAGGAGGTTGCGGGCATAGAGGGTCGAGGCGGCCGGCGCTAGGCGGGAAGCCACGTTCGGGTTGCCCACGATCTTCACGCCGTTCTTCTCCACCACCTCGCCTACCGCCGAGCCCGCGACATTGCCGCCGGTCTCCACCGCCAGGTCCACGATCACCGAGCCCGGCTTCATCGAAGCCACCATCGCCTCGGTCACCAGGACCGGTGCCTTGCGGCCCGGGATCAGGGCGGTGGTGATCACGATGTCCTGGTTCCTGATGTGCTCGGCAATCACTTCCTGCTGCTTGGCCTGCTCCTCGGCCGTGAGTGCGCGGGCATAGCCGCCGGCGGTGGCGGCACCCTCGGGGATGAAGCCCACGAACTTGGCACCCAGGGAGGCAATCTCCTCCTTGGCGGCCGGGCGCACGTCGGTGGCGGTGACCACGGCACCCAGGCGCCGTGCGGTCGCGATCGCCTGCAGGCCGGCCACACCAGCCCCCATGATGAAGACCTTGGCGGCGGTGACCGTGCCGGCCGCGGTCATCATCATCGGCATCACGCGGGCATAATGCTCCAGCGCATCGAGCACCGCCTTGTAGCCGGCGAGGTTGGCCTGGCTGGACAGGACGTCCATCGCCTGGCCGCGCGTGGTGCGCGGCAGGAGCTCCAGGGCGAAGGCCGCGACCTTCTTCCCCGCATAGGCCTGCACCTGGTCCTTGTTCATGTAGGGGTCGAGCTGACCCACCAGGACCTGGCCCGGGCGGAGCAGCGCCATCTCGCGCTCGTCCGGCCGCTTGACCTTCAGCACGATGTCGGCGGCGAACACGGCGGCCGCATCCGGCACGATCGTGGCCCCGGCATCGGCGAACAGCTGGTCGGCGATCTCGCAACTGGCACCGGCACCGGCCTCGACCAGCACGTCGACCCCGAGCGCCTTCAGCTTTCTTACCGTCTCTGGTGTCGCCGCGACACGACGCTCGTGCGCGGCGCGCTCCTTCGGCACCCCGATCTGCATTGGACGCTCTTCCCGCCGAGAGTTGATCGGGCGCTACGATGTCGCACCCAGGGCGCCTTAGGGAAGCGAAACCGATCCGGCAAGTGGGCAGATGCACCCGGCCGGCACGGCAGGCGGCCGCAGCCGGCCTCCTCCTGCCGGTCCGGGGTGCTCCCGCCGGCGGTGGTCAGCGCCGCACGGACGCCAGCCGGTCCAGCAGCGCCGCGTGGGTGGCGATGCCGCGGCGGAGGCAGATCAGGTCGAACTTCTCGTTCGGGCTGTGCACCCGGTCGTCATCCAGGCCGAAGCCCACCAGCAGCGTGTCCATGCCCAGGATCTCGCGGATGCTGCCGACCACCGGGATCGAGCCGCCGCAGCCCATCAGCACCGGCTCCCGGCCGAACACCTGCCGGATTCCGGCGCGCGCCGCCTCGATCCAGGGCCCCTCGGTCGGCACGGTGATGCCGGGCGAGGAGCCGAAATCCTGGAAGGTCAGGCGGCAGTCGGGCGGCAGCCGGTCCACCACGAACTGGCGGATCGCCGGCGCGATCCGCTCCCAGTGCTGCCCTGGCACCAGCCGCGCGCTGATCTTGGCGGACGCCTTGGCCGGGATCACGGTCTTGGTGCCGTCGCCGGTATAGCCGCCCCAGATCCCGTTGATGTCCAGGGTCGGCCTGGTCCAGTTGCGCTCCAGGAAGGAGCGGCCGCGCTCGCCATGGGGGCCGGTGAGGCCGACCGCACCCAGGAACTCGGCCTCGGTGACCGGGAAGTCCCGCCAGGAGGCCAGTACCGCCGGCGAAGGTTCCTCGATGCCGTCATAGAAGCCGGGGATGGTGACCCGCCCGTCGGCGTCGGTCATCTCGGCCAGGATCCGCACCAGCAGGTTGTTCGGGTTGACCGCGACCCCGCCATACATGCCGGAATGGAGATCCATGGCGGGCCCGTGCACCGTGACCTCCACATAGGCCAGGCCGCGCAGCGAGGTGGTGATGGCGGGCTGGTCAGGAGAGACCATGCCGGTGTCCGAGATCAGACACAGATCGGCCCGCAGCTCGTCCCGGTTGGCCCGCATGAACGGTTCGAGCGACGGCGAGGAACCCTCCTCCTCGCCCTCGACGAACACGGTCACCCGGCAGGGCAGCGTGCCGTGCACCTGCATCCAGGCGCGGAACGCCTCGACGAAGGTCATCACCTGACCCTTGTCGTCCACGGCACCCCGCGCGACCACCCGCTCCGCCCCCGGCGCCCCCACCACGGTCGGCTCGAAGGGCGGGCTGTCCCACAGCTCGACGGGATCCACCGGCTGGACGTCGTAGTGGCCATAATAGAGCAGATGCGGCACGTCCGCGCCCGGCGGGCCGGGATGGTGAGCCACCACCATCGGCATGCCCGGCGTCTGCCGAAGCCCTGCCTCGAACCCGATCGCGCCCAGCTCCGCCGCCAGCCAGGCGGCGCAGTCGCGGCTGGCCGCATGATAGGCCGGGTCGGTGGCGATCGAGGGGAAGCGCAGGAACTGCTTGAGCCGCTCCAGCGCCGCCGGGAACTGCCGATCCACCTCGGCCAGGACGGGGGCGAGTTCGAGCTGGGTCACGGGATCGGCTACTCCGGCAGCGGTCAGATTGTGGCTGGCTGCTACCAGCCTGCGCGAGGCGCGACCAGGGGCGAGACGGGCTCCCCGGGATCGGCCCGCATGTCTTTCCGGAAGTAACCGGAACGACGAAAACAGAACATACCTGTCACCTCGGGTCCCAGGTTGGTATGGCCGGGCGAAAGGCCGACGCTTCCGGCAATAACCCGCATACTCCGGCATGCTTGCCGGATGACTGCGTTGCATCGTCCGGGTGGTTCAGCTTGTGAATGGTAACGGTTGATCTTGCCTGCCAGCCGTTTCACCTTGCCAGCCACTGGCCGGCTTTTCCTGGAAAAGCTAGATCTTGAACGTTTTATGTCGCAGGAAATAGTTGATCAGCCGTTCAAAATCGGAGATTGTGCGCGTGCCGACAGATTGGCACTCAAAAAGGTGATAGTTACGTACGGCCGTCCCCAGGTCAGGTCGCCCGCGATGAAGTTCGTCGCTGACGCCTTGCCCTCGTGACGAAGATACGGATCGCATCGGACGTTCAGGAGCCGTTTCCTCAAGATTGATGAGCCGAAGAATTACTTCGGATCGATCCCCGAGGTCCTGCGTCTGCGCGAGACAAATCCTCATGAATATGTGCTGCGTGCGATACTAGATTTTTAGCCGGCGCCTGTTTTGCGTCGCAGTTGTATGGTCAGCCGCCACTGGCTCGCACAGTGGGTCAGGCTGGATGGACGGGCAGCCGGGCAACCGGCTGCCCGTTTTTCTTGGGAGCACCCGCTTCCCAGGCAGGGCTATGCCGTGGTCATTCCCGCCTGGAAGACATCGGCCCCTCCGAGGAGACGACCATGCACCGGCGCGTGACGATCGCCATGCTCGCGGGCGTGTTGGCGGGATGCGCAGCAGCACCTCCAGGCCGGGACGTCCCGGCGGGCTTCGACCCCAACGCCCTGCTGACGATCGAGGCCCCGGTGGCGGAGGTGACCTATCGCCCGCCCGAGCTCGTGGTCGTGCTGGCTGCGCAGGAGCAGAGCTGGCGCTGCCTGCTGGACTCGCCCGCGGCCCTGGCCGCGCAGGGCCTGACGGAGGCGCAGCTCGCCCCCGGCACCCCGGTGGTGGTGGCTGGCCACCCGAGCCTCACCGACCCGCACCTGCTCGAGGTCACGGTGATCACCGTGGACGGCCAGACCTTCGAGCTGCGCTGAGCGCGCTCGGGATCGAGCAGCACTCAGGCACAGGTATCCGTCAGAACGGCCGGGACGGCGCGCTCGGGTCGAGATGGCGGCGGTACTGCGCCACCCAGTCGAAATCGACCAGCCGGCAATAGGCGTCCGCCAGCCGGCGCGTGACCGGCCCCCAGACCTGCCCCTTGGGCCCGATCTCCACGCCGTTCACCCGGCTGGCCGGGCAGAGGCAGAGCGAGGTCGAGGTGATGAACACCTCGTCGGCATTATAGGCGTCGTAGAGGTCGATATCCGCCTCCTCCAGCCGCAGCCCCTCGGACCTCGCCAAGTCGATTACGGTCTGCCGCGACACGCCGGGCAGCACGTAGCGCTCGTGCGGGGTCAGGATCACCCCGTCCTTGACCACGAAGATGTTGGAGCCCAGGCCCTCGGACAGGTTGCCGTTGATGTCGAGCAGGATCGCCCAGGCCGATGGGTCCATGGCGTGCACTTCCTGGCTCGCCACGATCAGGTTCAGGTAGTTGTGCGACTTGATCCTGGGGCTCAGGCTTTCCGGCGGGGTGCGCCTCGCGGACGGCACCGCCACCTTGATGCCTTCCTCGTACAGGCTGGCGCGCTGGCGGAACGGCAGCGGCATGCATTCCAGCACGATGTTCGGCCCGTGATGGTCGAGATTGTCGCCCTCTACCGGCCGCACGCCCCGACTGATCCGCTGGGCCAGCCAGTAGTCGTCGTCAGGGCCCAGCAGGTGCCGGTTGCGCTCGAACAGTTCCTCGCTGAGCCGGCACATCTCCTCGGGCCCATAGCCCGGGTCGATCCGCAGATATTTCAGGGAGCGGTAGAGCCGCTGGACGTGCTCCTTCACCTTGAACAGCTTGTGGCCGAAGCTGCGGGTCATGTCGAAGCAGCCGTCGCCATAGATCCAGCTCGAATCGCGGAACGGGATCCGCACCTCGCGCTCCGGCATGAACTCGCCGTTGAACCACGCAACCCGCTCGTTCGGCAACGTCATCGCTTCGCCCCTCCCCTGCACCGAAGGCCATTTGCGACAGCGTAGAAGGACGGGACGGGAAGCGCCAGCGCAGCGAGCCTCAGCCGAAGGCGGCCCGCGGCAGGCTGCGCCCCTGCCCGTCGAACAGGTAGCAGGCCTCGGCCGGCAGCCCGACCGTCACCGCACCCTCCGGCGGCAGGTCGGCCATGCCGGCATGCTTGACCACCAGCGGGTCATCGAGGCCCAGGTCGACATAGACCCAGCTCTCCGCCCCCAGCCGCTCCACCGCCAGCACCCGCCCCTCCACCGATGCATCCGCCGGCTCGCCCAGCCGCAGATGCTCGGGCCGCACGCCGACCTCCACCGCCTCGTGCGGGATCGCAATGCCCTTGGGGTAGGTGGCCGGCAGGAAGTTCATCTTTGGGGAGCCGATGAAGCCCGCGACGAACCGGTTGGCCGGATGCTGGTAGAGCTCGATCGGCGTGCCGACCTGGCGGACCTCGCCGGCATCCAGCACCACGATCCGGTCGGCCAGCGTCATCGCCTCGACCTGGTCGTGGGTCACGTAGATCATGGTCGCGTCCAGCCGCCGGTGCAGCTTGGCGATCTCGATGCGCATCTGCACCCGCAGCGCGGCGTCCAGGTTGGAGAGCGGCTCGTCGAACAGGAAGACCCTCGGGTCACGGGTGATCGCCCGGCCGATCGCAACCCGCTGGCGCTGCCCGCCGGACAGCTCGCGCGGCTTGCGGTCGAGGAGCCGGTCGAGCTGGAGGATGCGCGCCGCCTCGCGCACCCGCCGCTCGGCCGCCGCCCGGTCGGTCTTCGCCAGCTTCAGGCCGAACATCATGTTCTCGTACACGCTCATGTGCGGGTAGAGCGCGTAGGACTGGAACACCATGGCGATGCCGCGCTCGGGCGGGGTCAGCTCGTTGACCACCTCGCCGTCGAAGCGGATCTCGCCGGCACTGACGTCCTCCAGCCCGGCCACCAGCCGGAGCAGGGTGGACTTGCCGCATCCCGAAGGCCCGACGAACACCACGAACTCGCGGTCATGGAGGTCGAGGTTCACGTCCCGGATGGTTTCCACCGAGCCGAACCGCTTGCCGACTCCGGCGAGCTCGATCCTGGCCATCACTCTCCCCCCGGCCGCAGCATGGCACTCACCCCTTCACGGCCCCGGCGGTCAGCCCCGACACGATCCGGCGCTGGAAGATCAGGACCAGCACGATCAGCGGCACGGTCACCACCACGCTCGCGGCCATGATGTTGCCCCAGGGCAGCTCATAGGCCGAAGCACCCGAGATCAGGGCGATCGCCACCGGCACGGTGCGCTGCTCGCCGGACAGGGTGAAGGTCAGCGCGAACAGGAACTCGTTCCAGGCGGCGATGAAGGCGAGCAGGCCGGTCGTGATCAGCGCCGGGCCCAGCAGCGGTAGGAATACCCGGGTCACGATGGTGAAGGGCTTCGCCCCGTCCACGATCGCCGCCTCCTCCAACTCCTTGGGCAGTGCCCGGATGAAGGTGGTGAGCACCCAGACGGTAAACGGCAGCGTGAAGATCAGGTAGCTCAGGACCAGGCTCGGCAGCCGATTGTAGAGGCCGAGTGCGCGGACCAGCTCGAACATGCCGGACAGCACCGCCACCTGCGGGAACATCGACACGCCCAGGATGGTGAACAGGAGCAGCGAGCGGCCGCGAAAGCGGATCCTGCCCAGCGCGAAGGCGGCCAGCAGCCCCAGCGCCAGGGACAGCACCACCACGGCGGAGGCCACGATCAGCGAGTTCAGGATGTTGCGGCCGAACGGCTGCTCGGCGAACACGGCGTAGTAGTTGGCGAGATTGGGCGGCGGGAAGAAGTCGATCCGGAACATCTCCGAGCCCGGCTTGAACGAGCTCACGATCGCCCAATAGAACGGGAAGACCGCGTAGAGCACGATCAGCGCCATCAGGAGGTAGAAGCCGACCCGGCCGAGCCGGCGGCGGGTGCGGCGGCTCATGGTCGCTCCTCCGCCTGGCCGCTGCCGATCCGGGCGAGCGTCAGGTAGACCGCGGTGAACAGCGCGATGGTCAGGAACAGGAGGGTCGAGGCGGCCGAGCCGAAGCCCACGTCCTGGAAGTCGACCAGTTGCTGGCGGGCGTAGACCGACATGGACATGGTCGCCTGGTTGTTGCCGGTGAGCACGTAGATCGCGTCGAAGATCCGGAGCGCATCGAGCAGGCGGAAGATCACCGCGACCAGGAGGGCCGGCATCAGGAGCGGCAGGGTGACCTTCCAGAACACCTCCACCGGATGCACCCCGTCGACCTTCGCCGCCTCGTAGCATTCGGTCGGCAGCATCTGCAGGCCGGCCAGCAGCAGGAGCGCCATGAACGGCGTGGTCTTCCACACATCCACCATGATCACCGCCCAGATGGCGGTATCGGGATTGGCGGTCCAGGCGATGCCCTGGTCGATGATGCCCAAGAGGATCAGCAGCTCGTTCAGGACGCCGTACACGTCGTTGAGCATCCAGGCCCACATCTGCGCCGAGACGATGGTCGGGATCGCCCAGGGGATCAGCACGGCGGTACGCAGGAGGCCGCGGCCGGGCAGGTGGACATTGAGCGCCAGGGCGATGGCCAGCCCCAGCACCGTCTCGATCGACACCGAGACCAGGGCGAAGAACAGCGTGTTCCAGACCGAGCGCCACCAGTCCGGGTCGGTCAGCAGATACTCGAAATTGGCCAGGCCCACGAACCCGGCCGCACCCATGTCGGAGAGGTTGGCGTCGGTGAAGGCGAACCAGACCGTCCGGCCGAGCGGCCAGGCCGCCACCAGGGCCAGTGCCACCAGCATCGGCGCCAGGAACAGCCAGGCGGCCCGGGTGCGCGTCCGGGTCAGGCGGGAGATGGTCGGCCCTGCCATGGCGCCCGCCTACTGCCTGCCAGCGCGGCCGGATGCCCCTGCCTGCACGGTGCTCCCGGCAGCCGGGCTCACCAGCGGCCGCCGCGGCTGAGCCGGTCCAGCCGGTCGGCCAGCGCATCGAGCGCCGCCGCGGCCTCGGCCCGGCCGCTCAGCACCTGGTGCGCCGCGTTGTAGAACTCGGCGCTGACCTGGTTGTACCTGGCGCCGGTCACCCGGGCCGGCCGCGCCACCGCGTTGGTGAAGGTCTCGTAGAGGTCGCCCATGAAGGGGGCCGCCTCCAGCACGTCGGTGTCCTGGTAGAGGGCCGGGATGGTCGGGTTGTAGGCCCCCTCGATCGCCCGGCGCTTCTGCTCGGTGGGCGAGCTCAGGAAGCGGACCAGGTCGATCGCCTCGGCAGGGCTGTCGGAATATTTGCTGACTGCGAGCTGCCAGCCGCCGAGCGTCCCGGTCGTCTTGCCGTTCTCGCCGCCCTTGGGCAGGGCCGCCACGCCGATCTTGTCCTGGACCGGGCTGTCCTCCGCCTGCCCGAGCCCCCAGGCATAGGGCCAGTTGCGCATGAACACGGCGTTGCCGGCCTGGAAGACGCCGCGCGCCTCCTCCTCCTGGTAGTTCAGCACGCCTTCGGGCGAGATCTGGCCCACGGTCGAGGCGGCCCAGGTCAGGGCCGCTGCCGCCTGCGGGTTGGCCACCGTGATCTTGCCCTCCGCATCCACGATCTGGCCGCCGCCGAAACTGTCGATCCATTCCAGGGCGTTGCAGGTCAGCCCTTCATAGGCCTTGGCTTGGTAGACATAGCCCCACATCCGGTCGTTGCCGGCGGCGCGCTCGCCGTCCTGGACCTGCTTGGCGGCCGCGGACAGTTCCTCCCAGGTCTCGGGCGGCTGCAGGCCGTACTTCTCCAGCAGGTCCTTGCGGTAATAGAGCAGGCCGGCATCGGTGAACCAGGGCATCGCCACCAGTGCACCTTCCACTGTGTTGTTCTCGATGATCGCCGGGAAGTGCGCGCTGACCTCCTCCTGGGAGAACTCGCCGGACAGGTCGAGGAAATGGCTGCCGAGCAGGCCCGGCCAGACCACGTCGATCTGGAACACGTCGACATCGCCCGAGCCGGCCGCGAGCAGCTGCTGGTAGAGCGCCAGGCGCTCGGTGGCGGAATTGGGCGTGGAGACGATCTCCACCTCGTTGCCGGTCTGCTTCGCCCAGGCCTCCGCGCCGGTCCGGCAGAACTCCAGCTCCGCCCCGACCGAACCGCAGGAGATCGAGATCGTGGCAGCCTGCGCACTGGCGCCGACCATCAGGGCGGCCAGTGCCGCGAACGTCGCGAGCTTCGGCATCGTCGTTCTCCCCGACCATTCGTTTCCGCCGGAAGGGTGGCGCGCACCGCTCCCGCTTGTCCACCCCTCCTGCCTACCCGGGCCGCCCGGTTGCCCAGGCGCCGTTCCCGCGTCACCATCGCCCGCGGCGGCGGGGGCAGGCGTGCTGAACATTCTCTTCATCACGGCGGACCAGTGGCGCGGCGACTGCCTCTCCGCGGTCGGCCACCCGGCCGTGCGCACGCCGAACCTCGACCGGCTGGCCGCGGACGGCGTGCTGTTCACCCGGCACTTCTCCAACATGACTCCCTGCGGGCCGTCGCGCGCCTGCCTCCACACCGGCACCTACGGCTTCAACCACCGCTCGATCCGCAACGGGACGCCGCTCGACCGGCGCCACACCACGCTCGCGGTGGAACTGCACAAGGCGGGCTGGGATCCCATCCTGTTCGGCTATACCGACACCAGCGCCGACCCGCGTGACCTCCCTGCCACGGATCCGCGCCTCCTCACCTACGAGGGGATCGCACCCGGCTACCGGCCGGTCTGCCTGATGCTGGAGAGTGCCTTGCCCTGGCTGGAGCATCTGCGGGAGCGAGGCTATGGCGAGCGCTCCCTGGCCGAACTCTATGGTGGCCCGCTGGGCGCCCCAGCGCCGTTCCGGGCCGAGGACAGCGAGACCGCCTTCTTGACCGACCAGGCCATCGCGTTCCTGGAACGGCGGAGCCCCCACCCCTTCTTCCTGCACCTCTCCTACATCAAGCCGCACCCACCCTTTGTGGCCGCCGCTCCCTGGCACGCCTCGGTCGATCCGGAACTCCTGCCCCCGTCGGTGCGCCGCGCGGACCCGGCCGCCGAAGGCCTGCTGCACCCCTGGCTGGCCGCTCATCTGCGCCGCCCCCTGGGCGACTGGTTCCAGCCGCATCTGGGCGGCACGCAAGGCCTGGATGGCCTGCCCTTGCAACGGATCCGGCAGGTCTATCTGGGCCTGATCGAGGAGGTGGACCACCATGTCGGCCGCCTCCTGGCGCATCTGGCCAGAACCGGGCTGCTGGAACGCACGCTGGTGCTGTTCACCGCCGACCATGGCGAGATGGCCGGCGACCACTGGATGATCGGCAAGTCCGGCTTCTTCCCGCAGGCCTTCCACGTACCGATGATCGCGCGCCACCCGGCGGGTGCCCGCGGCCGGCGGGTGGCGGCGTTCACCGAGCATGTCGACCTGATGCCCACCCTCATGCAGGCGGCGGGCCTGCCGGTCCCGCTCCAGTGCGACGGCCATGACCTTGGAGGCTTCATCCAGGGCCAGGAGCCGCAGCGCTGGCGCGATGCCGTCCATTACGAGCACGATGTCGGCGACCTGGAGACCGGCTGGCACCGCAACGCGCTGGGCCTGGGCGACCACCAATGCGGGCTGGCGGTGCGGATGGACGGGCACCATGCGCTGGTGGCCTTCGCCGGCCTGCCCGACCTCCTGTTCGACCTCGCCAGCGACCCGCACTGGCTGGCCGACCGTGCCGGAGACCCCGCCTTGGCGCCAGTGTACGCCCGGCTCGCGTCCGGCATGCTGTCCTGGCGGATGCGCTACGCCGACCGCCGCCTGTCCTCGGCACTGCTGACCCCGGCGGGTCCGGTCGGCCGCTTCGAATAGAGCTGCTTGTCCGGGTAGAGGCACCAGGGCTCGATCACGCAGCGCCAGCATTCCGGCCGGCGAGCCTTGCAGACATAGCGGCCATGCAGGATCAGCCAGTGGTGCGCACCCATGCGGTACTGCTCCGGCACGACCTCCAGCAGGCCCTGCTCGACCTTCTCCACGGTCTTGCCTGGTGCCAGGCCGGTGCGGTTGGCGACCCGGAAGATATGGGTGTCGACCGCGATCGTGGGCTCGCCGAACGCGACGTTCAGGACCACGTTGGCGGTCTTGCGCCCCACCCCCGGCAGGGCTTCCAGGGCGGCCCGGTCGTGGGGCACCTCGCCGCCATGGCGCTCCACCAGTTCCTGGGCCAGCGCCACGACGTTCTTCGCCTTGTTGCGCCACAGGCCGAGGGTGCGGATATGCTCGCCCACCTCCGCCTCGCTCAGCCGCGCCATGCTCCTGGCATCCGGTGCCGCGGCGAACAGCCCCTTGGTCGCCTTGTTCACGCCGACATCGGTCGACTGTGCCGAGAGGACCACCGCTACCAGCAATGTGAAGGGAGTCGTGTAGACGAGTTCCGTCTGCGGGGCTGGATCATTCTGGGCGAGTCGGGCGAAAATCGCCTCGACCCGCTCCGCTGTCATGGCCTGGCTCATGGTCCGCCTGGTCGGGGCTGTTCCGGGTTGCCGCCGGTCATATATCCGTTGCTGCCTGCGATCGAGGTGACAATGAGCGAGCGCCCCGTGGCCGAACCGGTGCTGTTCGACGCGGTGATCTACCCGAACCCGCCGATCTCGCGGAACGGCTTCATCCTGGTGGTGGGCGGCTTCGCCGTCCTGTCGGGCGCGATCGGGCTCGCCACCTTCCTGGCCGGTGCCTGGCCGGTGATCGGCTTTCTCGGCCTGGACGTGCTGGCGCTGGCCCTGGGCTTTGCCGTGGTACGGCGCCGTGCGCGCGCCTTCGAGGCCGTGCACCTGGTGCGGGAGCGGCTGACCATCCGCCGGGTCGACCATCGCGGCCGCTCGGCCGAATGGCGGCTCCTGCCCTACTTCACCCGGGTCGAGCTGGACCAGCCGGCCGGCCATCTGAGCCTGGTGCGGGTCCGCGACCACACCACAAGAGTGCATATCGGTGCGTTCCTGACGCCGCGCGAACGTGCCGAGCTGGCACAGGCGCTGCGTACCGCACTGGGCAGTACCAAGACCCTCATGCCGCTCTGAGCCGGAAGCGTGCGGCTCGTCTCCACCATTTCCGGAAGGAAGCCACACACATTCCGTTGGACAGGTTCTATCGTCACCCGGATACTCGGCACCGTACGGTGCGTTGCGTTCACGAGCCGGTAGCCAGATCTGAAGGTCCGCGTCGGTTTTTTGTATGAAGACCTCGCTGAACTGGTCTTATTTCCGGTGCGACGATCAGGAATGTGGACCGGAAGCAATGTTTGCCTTATTCGCCTGGGTATCGGCAGACGAGATTCGCGCTATAGGTGTAGCCGTCACGGCGCGAATGCAGGATCCCGGTGCGTGACAGGCGAAGACGACATGAACTCGATGAGAATGACTTCGTCAGAGGGCGCCCGAATGGCCAGCGACTTGCCGCTCAGCAAGCTGCGCGGCCTGCCCTCGGCGATCCGCCTGGCGCTCAAGGGCCGCCGCATCACCACCTGCGAGCAGTTGCTGCGCGCGGCCGGCAGCGAGTCCGCCCGCCGCATCCTCCTGGCCCAGACCAGGCTCGACGAGGCCGACCTCATGGTCATCGTGCACCGCGCCGACTTGGCGCGCATCGACGGGCTGGGCGCGGTGTTCGGCCTGATCCTGGAGGAGATCGGCATCAGCACGGTGGCGCAGCTCGCCGCCGAAGAGCCGGCGCAGCTCCATCACCGGGTACGCGAGTATAATCGCCAGGAACGGATCTCGCGCCGCTCGCCCACGCCGGAGGAGGTCGCGGACTGGGTCACCCAGGCGCGGCACCTGCCCAAGCGGGTCGACGATCCGCGCCATGCCGCCAGCACGCTGGGCATGTCGCTGCGCCGCTAGCGGCGCTCCAGTCAGAGACCCAGCACGTCGCGCATGCCGTAGAGCCCGGCCGGCCGGCCGGCCAGCCAGCGCGCCGCCCGCACCGCACCATGGGCGAAGATCCGCCGGTCGGTGGCGCGGTGGCCGAGCTCGATCCGCTCGGCATCGCCCGCGAACAGCACGACATGCTCGCCCACGACATCGCCGCCGCGCAGCGTGGCGAAGCCGATCGTGCCCGGCTGCCTGGCCCCGGTGATCCCGTCGCGGCTGCGCACCGCGGCCTCGTCGAGCCGGACCTCGCGCCCGGCAGCCGCCGCCCGGCCCAGCGCCAGCGCCGTGCCCGATGGCGCGTCGACCTTGTTGCGGTGGTGCATCTCCAGGATCTCGATGTCCCAGTCGTCGTCGAGCGTGGCGGCGACCCGCTCGACCAGGCCCAGCAGCAGGTTCACGCCCAGGCTCATGTTGGCCGCCCAGAGCACCGGGCAGGTGCCCGCGAGCCGCACCAGCTCGGCGAACTCCGCCTGCGAGAAGCCGGTGGTGCCGACCACCTGGGCCTTGCCGGCGGCGGCCACGACCTGCAGATGGGCCAGCGTCGCCTCCGGGCTCGAGAACTCGATCAGGACATCGGCCGCCGCCACCAGTGCCGCGAGGTCGGCACTGGCCGGCTGGCCCACTGGATCCCGGCCTGCCAGCAGCCCGAGGTCCTCGCCCAGGGCCGGGTGGTCCGGGCGCTCGACCCCCCCGGCCAGGGCCAGACCGGGAGCATCCAGCACGGCGGCGAGGTTGCTGCGCCCCATCCGCCCGGCACAGCCGATGATCCCGACCTTGATCTGCTCCATGTCCACTCTCCGCCCCCGTCCGGCCGGCGCGGGGCTTGCGCCCGCCATCACCAGCCGCGGCGGTGGTGCCCGTTTCCGCAGGACGGCGCAAGCAAGGCGACGCGCACGCGGGGAGCCGTTACTCTCCGCTTGCGGGCTGAACGCAACTAGGAGGGGCCAGCGGTGAGCGCAGCAGGATCGATCCAGGAACAGTTGCCCGTCGCGATGGCGCCGTGGTCGCCTGGCGAGGGGCCAGTCGGCCTCGTGATTGTCGACGTCGTCCATGGTTTCTGCACGGTCGGCGCCGGTCCGCTGGCGCCCGCCGTCCCGAACCCGCAGGTCAGCCGGATGATCCGCGAGATCGATGATCTCGCCCGCCGGTTCACGGCGGCCGGGCACCCGATCCTGGCCTTTCTAGACACCCATGAGCCCGACCGGCCCGAGCCGCCCTACCCGCCCCACTGCCTGCGCGGCAGTGGCCACGAGGAGCTGGTCGACGAGCTGGCCTGGCTGGAAGGCGAGCCGCTCGCCACCTTGCTCCGCTCGGACTGCATCAACGGCTTCGTCAGCGCGATCGAGCCGGCCCATCCGGGTCACGGCGTCACCCACAACCGGGTGGTGGACTGGATCGCGCTCAACCGGCTCCGCTCGATCGTGGTGACCGGGATCTGCACGGACATCTGCGTGCTGGACTTCGTCGCGACCGTGCTGTCGGCGCGCAATCACGGGCTCCTGTCCACGCTGCGCGATGTCGTGGTGCTGGAGCCGGCCTGCGCCACCTACGATCTGCCGCTCGAGACGGCCCGCCATCTGGGCCTGCCGGACACCGCCGCCCACCCGCAGGCGCTCACCCACCATATGGGCCTCTACGTGATGGCCGCGCGCGGGGCCGTGCTCGCCAGCGAGATCCGGGACTGACCCGGCGCATGGGCCGGCCATTAGGAATGCGTTAACCGGCGCCGTCTATGCTCGCCCCGGATGGCGGCCGGCGGGACAGGACATGACGGGGCGACACAGACGATTGACGGGAGGGGCGGACCTGCGCCTCGACCCGGCCCGCCGACGCGGTGAGGCGATCGAGATTGAGGTCACGGGCGGCGTGCGGATCCTGGCCGCCAACGATCTGGGCGCCATGGCGTCCTGGGTCATGTTCGAGCAGGAGGACTGGTACGAGCCGGAACATGGCTGGCTGCGACGGCTGGTGCGGCCGGGCTGGCGCGTGCTGGACACCGCACCGGGCTGCGGGATCCTCCCGGCGACGCTGACAGGGCGGGTCGGCCCCTCCGGCGCCGTGCTGGCCTGCGATCCGCTGCCGGCAGGTCATGCCCGCCTCCAGGCGATCCGCGCCGGCAACCGCCTGGACCCGCTGACACCCCTTCTGGCCCGGATCGCCTCGCCGGAGGAAACCGGCGCCGCGCAGCCGGCTACCACGCTGGACCGCTTGGCTGCGGACCATGGGCCGTTCGAGTTGGTCCGGCTCGGTTCCGACCCGCTCGCTATGCTCGCAGGTAGCCGACGACTGCTGGAATCGTCCCGGCCGATCCTGGTGCTGCCCATCGGCCCGGCCGATGGCGGGTCCGCCGGCGAGGCCGGCCTGCTGCTCCAGGAACATGGCTATGCGCTGCACCATCTCCTGCCGGGCTTTGGCGCGGCAGCACCGCTCGATGCCGGCTTCCTGGACGATTTCACCACCAATCTGATCGCCTGCCCGCTGGAGCGTCAGGCCGGGCTGGCCGAGCGAGGCCTGCTGGCGCATGCCGAGGAACTGGCACGGGCTGAGCTGGATGTCCCGCCCCTGCCGGGGCCGCTGGCCCCGGGCTGGCCGGATCTAGTGCGCAGGATCGAGGCCGGGCTGGCGGCGGGCCTGCCGCTGCCGGCGCGGATCGCCTGGACCGGGCGGCTGGTCCGGGCATGGCTCGGCGGCCTGCGCGACTTCGTCGACCTGATGGACCGCCCGGCCCGGCTGACCACCCTGGCCGCCTTGCTGGCCGCCACCGGTGCGAGAGGCGCTGCCCTGGAGGCGATGCGCCCGCTCCTGCACCTGCTGCAGGCCGGGCAACTGCGCCTGGATGAGCCGTTCCTGCCGATCCTGCCGCGGGCGGACCAGGCGGGTGATGCGGACGGGCCGGCGCGCTGGGAGCTGGCGATGGCGGCCGATGCGCCCGAAACGGCCGAGCTCGGGCTGATCCATGCAACCGCGCGCCTGGTCGCCCATTCCGGCTTCCACGGCGGGGCCTTCCTGTATCCCTGGCTCAACCGCTACCGGCACAGCCGGGCATTCACCCCGGAGCTGGAGCGGCGGCGCCAGCTGTTCGCCCGCCGGCTCGGCGAGGCTCAAGGCTTCGAGCCCAGCCCGGCCATGCTGCGCTCGCGCAACGCCCGCTTCGCCCAGATTCCCCGACGGGCTGCCTGACGAGGTGCCGGTGCCCGCCCGGAGCGACCGGCGCTGCTCAGCCTTCCAGCGCCGCCTTCACCATCGGGCTGGCGAGCTTGAGGTCGATGGCCGAGCCGTGGCGGGCCTTCAGCTCCGCCATCACCTTGCCCATCTGCCGTGGCGAGCGCTCGGGCAGGGCCGCGACCACCGCCTCGACCTCGGCGCGGGTCTGGGCCTCGTCGAGCATGACCGGCAGGTAGCCGGTGAGGATCGCGCGCTCACGCTCCTGGACGGACGTGTCGCGGCCGGCGAGGTGGCCGATGGTTTCCTCGACATTCTTGAGGAAGGCGCGGACCGTGCGCACCACCGTCTCGTCGTCCGGCGACTTGTCGTCCTTGCCGGCCGCCGCCATCAGGGTACCCAGCAGGTTCTTGGCGACCTCGTCGCGCGCCTTCATCGCGGCGAGCCGGTCGGAGCGGAGCTGATCGAACAGGGCCATGACATCGTCCGGAAGGGGGAAGAAGCCCGGCCGGCGCGCTGGCGGCCCGGCAGGGAGCCGGGCAGATCGCCCGGCGTTGATGCAGATGTAGGGTCGCGGAGCCGGGAGCGAAACGGTGTCGCGGCGGCGGGCCTGCCTTTGCGGCAAGGTGGATGGGGCTGCGACGATGCGGGATGAGCGGACGGCAGGGACGCATGCGAGAAGGACGGGATCGCCGCCGCTGCGCGCAGCCTGCCTGGCCGGGCTGCTGGCGCTTGGCGCCTGCGCCGGTGGGCCGGAGGTAGGGCCGGCCGCGGACGGCGACCCTCGTTCCGCCCGGACCCTGCTGGAGAACGTCAACCGGAGCGGGCCGATGCCGGTGGTGACCACGGGCACCGCACCGGGCGGCCTGGCCCCGCCGGAAGTGGCAGCGGCCCTGGCGCAAGGAGTAAGGGGAGGTGCTGACTTCACGATCCAGCCGGAGGCGCAGAACAGCGGGCCGCGCGTGCTGCTCCTGTTCGGCCCGCCGGAACAGCTCTCGCCCTGGCGCGCCTGCGCGCCCGACGCGGTGCTGGGCTCCGGGTTCGGCGACGGCCGGCGGGTGGCCGCCCTGGTCTGCGACGGCCCCAGCACGGTGGCGCATCTGCGGGCGGTCGCCGCCGGCGACACGCCGGCGGATGCGACGGACCTGCTCCAGGCCGTGGGCGACCGGCTGTTCCCCGACCCGTACGAGCGCTACGCCTATGACCGCTATAGCGGCGTCGGCTATGGCGGGTTCGGCAGCTTCGGCAGTTACGGCAGCAGGGTCGGGGTAGGCATCGGGTTCGGCTTCTGATCCGCGGCGAAGGCGGCGAGCACCCGCTCGACCGCCCGCAACGGCGTCTCCGTGCCTGCCGCCACCTCCGCCCGGCAACGCGCCAGCTCCGCGGCGCTGCCCGGATCGCGGGCCAGCAGCTCCAGGAGCCGGGCATGCAGCAGCGCGTCCAGCCAGCGCAGCTGTTGGGTCCGGCGCTTCTGGTCGAGCTGGCCGGTGGCACTCATCCGGTCCAGCCAGCGCACCATGCCCGCCCACAGCTCGGGCAGACCCGCCCCGGTCAGGGCCGAGACCGTCAGCACGTCCGGACGTGAAGCCGCGTCCTCGGGCAGCAGGATGCGCAACGCATTGGCATAGTGACGGCGCGCCTGCTCCGCGGCGAGCCGCTGCTCGCCGTCCGCCTTGTTGACCGCGATCAGGTCCGCCAGCTCGATCAGGCCCTTCTTGATGCCCTGCAGCTCGTCGCCGGCACCCGGCAGCATCAGCACGAGGAACAGGTCGACCATGTCGGCGACACTCGTCTCCGACTGGCCCACCCCCACCGTCTCGACCAGCACCACGTCATAGCCCGTCGCCTCGCACAGGAGGCCTGCCTCCCGGGTGGCGCGCGCCACCCCGCCCAGCATGCCGGCCGATGGCGACGGGCGGACGAAGGCGGCAGGGTCTGTCGCCAGTCTGGCCATGCGGGTCTTGTCGCCCAGGATGGAGCCGCCGGTGCGCGTGCTGGAAGGGTCGACCGCGAGCACCGCCACCTTGTGCCCGGCCCCGGTCAGCATGGTGCCGAACGCCTCGATGAAGCTGCTCTTGCCCACGCCCGGAACACCGGTGATGCCGATCCGCCTGGCACGGCCGGCATGCGGCAGGACCAGGCGCAGCAGTGCCTGCGCCTCCGCCTGGTGGTCGGGCCTGCGGCTCTCGATCAGGGTGATCGCACGGGCCAGCGCCGCCCGCTCCCCGGCGAGCAGGCGCCTGGCCAGATCGGCGGTCACCGGCGCGATGTTCGTCATGCTCATCGCTCCCCACCTAGCCGCTGGGCAAAGCCCAGGGTAGCCCGGTTCACAGCTTCCATAGTGGCGGCAGCCGGCTGGCAGGAGCGAACGAGCCGACAATCGCCTCGTGACGGCGCAGCCTCAGGAGCCCGTCACAAGACCTGCTGCACGTGTCGGCGCGGTGCGCCGAGTGGCCCAACCACTCCTGCCGACGCGTGGACCACACCCGAGGAGTGGCCGCCCGCAGGTTGATGATCGCGGAGAACTGGAAGGCACGGTGTTCGTGCTGCCCGTAGCCATCGGGTCCTTGCTCCGTGCTGGCCGCACCCGCTGTACGGATCGGGCCGACCATCTGCTGTCGATCCATGAGCTTCCTGCCGAAGGAGATGGACTGCAGGTCAGACATGACCTGCTGGCGGAGGCTGCGCCCGACCGGCCGCGGCAGGCCCGGCCCCATCTACGGTCAGATGGCCATGGATCCGTCGCCCAAAGGGACGGCAGCCAGAATGCTGCCGAGGGGCCACTGGTCGAGGCGGTGCCACCGATTCGGCAGCATCGGCAGGCCGGGAACCGGCCGGACAAGCTGCACGCGGTCAAGAACCCGCCCGGACCTGATCCGGCGGCTGCGAATCTGGCTTCTGCCGCAGAGCACTGCACCGACGCAGGATAACGCCCGACGCAGGATCGAGCATAGCGAGAAGCTCGGGCAGCAGCGATGGATCATCGAGCGCAGCATGGCCTGGTTCAGCCGGTTCCGTCCCCCTCACCGTCCGCTACGGCCAACGCGTCCACATCACCACCGACTTCCACCTGCTGTCACCGGCCTGATCCACCTCGAATTCGTCACGAGTTGGTCTTGCCAAGGCCCTTACAGAAGGCCGTGAATGGCTAGGCTGATCGAGAGATCGCCTCTTTACCCCATCTTCTGGCCGTCTCCTGCCGGCACAGGAGGTGGCGGGCACAGCAGCGGGACGACACTTCCTGGCCGGGATCAGGCTGTCGATCCCTGGCCCTTCTTGGCGGAAGCGGTCGCTGGCCTCGCTGTCGTGACCGGCATCGACGACCGGCTGGTCATCCACGATGGCATCGGCGACCTTGGCATAGAGCGGAATAAGACCGCCAAAGTCGCCAATCGATCTGGCCTGACCCGCTGCGCCAGGAGCAATGTCGGTTTGATCCAGAGCACCTTCGTCCATGTGAGCCAGCCAGGCCGACCTCAGTGATGCCGGCACGCCACGTGACATAGTGCGAGGTGCGGGGCAGGCATGAAGCCCGTGGAGGCGCGGGAGATCGGGCGCGCCTGTGTTACAGCCTGACCTGCCAGCCGAACCGTCCCTTGCAGCGCTGCCTGGATCTGTTCCGGCCGCAGATGTGGCGGGAGAGCCATCCAGGCGCTCCCGGAGAAGCCCTTTGCCGCCTGCTGGTGCAGATGAACGACGCGGCAGCCGATCATGAGGTACTGGTTGTTCTGGTCAGTAACCCGCGCGTCGAACGATCACTTGTTGAACGCCTGAGTGCCGATCCAAGCTGACGCTGGTGAACTGCCGACGTGACTGCATCTGGACGGTCCACGATGCGCACTGTGCTGGCGGACGTGATGTGGACCAGCTCAAGCCGGTGCCGCCAACGCAGATGCTGGAACAGTGCCGCCCTCGATCAACCACGGCAGGTTCAACAGAGAGGGCTTCCTAGCTGCCTCAAAACCCGTGGCCGCAGACGCCGGTCGGCAGATCCCGTGGGCGCGTCGCCATGTTCCACCTTGCCGCCCTCCCCTCCGGCTGCGGGTCCGGGGGTGGCTAGCGGGGCGTAAGGAGGAAGAAGGCAATGGCGGCGCGGGTCTGTTCAGGAATGGGCCCGGTGGAGTTCTCCACGACCTTGGCCATCTCGCCGCCGACGAAGTCGCCCTCGGGAGTCATGCCGAGCGACAGGAAGAAGTCCACGTCGCTGGGGCTCCACTTGCCGATGCCATGCTCTGGATCGGGGGTGATCGCGGGGGCCCGGCCGGTGATCAGGTCGCCGGGATTGCCGGCGAGCTCCTGGTCCGGATCCGGGACGCCGAAGCCCCAGAAGGTCCTGGGGCTGTGGCACTCCGCGCAGTGGCCGGGACCCCGCACCAGATAGGCGCCCTCGTTCCACGCCGCGTCCCGCGCCGGATCAGGCTCGATCGGCGCCGGGTCGAAGAACAGCCAGCGCCAGGCCCAGAGGCCGGTGCGCAGCGAGAACGGGAAGGTCAGCTCGTGTGGCGGCGACGGATGTTCCGCCGGCGCCACCTCGTCGCGCAGATAGGCCCAGAGTGCCCGCAGGTCGTCCTTGGTCATCCGCGCATAGCTGGCGAACGGAAAGGCCGGATAATAGGGGGAGCCGTCCGGGGCGATCCCCTCGGCCATGGCGCGCAGGAAGTCGTCCTCGCTCCAGTTGCCGATCCCGGTCTTAGGGTCGGGCGTGATGTTGGGCGGGTGGAAGGTGCCGAGCGGGGTGACCAGGGGCGCACCGCCGGCAAGCGGCGGCGCGCCCTCTCTCGAGTGGCAGGACTGGCAGCCGCCCAGGTGGAACAGGAGCTCACCCCGCTCCATGCCGGCCGCGGGCCAGGCGAAGCCCAGCCCAGCCAGCAGGATCGTGCATGCCAGGCGCAAAGATTTAGCCTTGCGGCTTGCGGTAGGTCTGGTGGCAGCCGCCGCAGCCGTTCTTGCCGAGCGCTGCGAAGGCCGCGGTGGCGGCGGCGGTCTCGCCGGTGCCGGCGGCCGTAGCCAGGGCATCGGCCAGCCCGTCGGCGCGCTTGGCCGCGGTGTCGAAGCCGGCCTGATCGGTCCAGATCGCGGGCAGGGCATCGGTGGGACCGGTATCGCTGCCGGCCGGGAACAGGGCCGGCACATCGGCCATGATCTTGCGGATCGTCTCGGCATGGGCCTGGACCTTGGCCAGGTCGCCCTTGGCGGCCAGCGTGTCCTTGATCCCACCCATCTCCTTGCCCATGGCCTTCATGTCGGCCTGACGCTTGGCAATGACGCCGTCGGCAGCGAGGATCGAGCCGGCACCCAGGGTCGATCCGGCGACGACGGCGAAAATCACGGCATATCGGGATAAGCGCATATCAGCCTCTCCAGCAGAACATGGCTTTTTCTAGAATGAATCCGGGGTGCCGCGAAGCTCTCGTTGCGGCCAGGGGAGAGAAAAATCGAACCGGCCGCGCCCGCCCGACCGGCTCGGCACGGCGTGTTCCGAAGCAGCACAGCAGCGCAAGTTCGCGACGTAGGCGGGATATTGTTCGACAGGTCGACAAGCTGGTCGAGTTCCGGCGGGCCTGACTGTCGAATGTGCTGGCCGTTGCCCCCTGCCCTTGCCGCTTCGGCCGGGCCTGCGGCGCGGCCGGCTGGCAGTTCGAGGCCCGAAGAAGGATTTTCCACATCGGATGATCGCATTCGCCTGCCTGAGCATGCGCAGGGCTCGAGTGCGGCGGACCCGGCCCTCCTGAGGATGGCACGCATGCCCATGCAGCGGTGGTTCCTGCCGCGCCGGCCGCGCGTTTCATCTCGAAGCGGAGCCAGCACAACGGGAAGGCTTGCCAGCGCCGCCGACCGTCGCTAACAACCCGCCACCGACGCGGGCGCCCAGGTAGCTCAGTTGGTAGAGCAGCGGACTGAAAATCCGCGTGTCGGCGGTTCAAATCCGTCCCTGGGCACCACTCCCTTCATGCGCATGGCAGGATCACGGGCTTCGACGAGCAGCAGGCTCGGCGGCCGCATCCGTTTCTTGCACACGGTCGCCACCGGCTGGCGGCGGGGCTTGGTTCCCAGCTGCAAGATTATCCTGATCTTCAGGAATGCGGAGACGGCGGCGATGCAGGGCGAACGGGCTTAGGGCAAGGCTATGCCTGAGATGAGCTACTTGGCGGTCGACAGTGCTGGCGCCTGAGCGGCTACACATGGTGCTGGACAGAATCGGGCCCCGCCGCCCGGTCCCCTGGGAACCCGACACCGTCTGCAACCGTGTGATGGCGCAGCCGCAGACTGCGCCAGACGATGAAGCCCTGTCGCTCGTCCGCCATGCTCATCGGCCCATCGGCGCCCCACAGAGCATGACCCGGTGCCGTGCGAAGGCGGGCCTGATCAGGGAGCCCGCGTCAGCCCCCTCGCCGCATCTAGCGGCCAGCACACCAGCTTCCTCACCGGTGCCGCCGGCCGGACAAGCAAGGGTCCGACGGCCGCGCTGATACGGTCAGCCAGGAGCGGGTGCCATGATCAGGCCATACCGGCTCGTGACCGCGGCCGTAACGCTGGCTGTGCTCTGCCCTCGCCGCTCCGCAAGCCGTTCGAAGGCATGACGAGCCCGGGGAAAGGCCAGGGCATGAGGCAGAGGAGCGGATCGCCTCGCCTGCCGGGCGAATATTCTGCCAGGCAGGCGAAGCAGGACGAGGTCAGCGTGGGGGCTCAGTCGCCGAACACATGGCGGTGGAGTGCCTGTTCCTGGCGCGTCGCCAGGTCCATGCGGTCGCGCCGGATGCCACCCAGCAGAACGTAGGTGGCGGTCGCCGCGGCCAGGGCCAGTAGGATCGCCCCGCCGCTGCCGAGGATCGCGGCGGCAACCAGCAGCGTGCTCAGGCCGGGGCACTCCCGGGCCTCGGCGATGATCCGGCCGCACATGCCGCCAAGCGTACGGAGCAGGGTTTCCAGCATGTCCATCAGAAACATCATTCATCCTCCCGAACATGGATGAACCGTAACCTTTGGACGCGGGAGAGTCAATGTTGGCGGCGGCCGCCATGGGCGATGTCGCCCGGCTCAGTCCTCGTTGATCTTGGCGCTGCCGGGGATGAAGCGGGCCAGCACGCGCACCAGGGTCACGATCACCAAGCCCAGGACCAGGCCCACCAGCACCAGCCGGTACTGGCCGGCACCCGCCGCGATGCCGAGTGCTGCCGCCAGCCACAGATTGGCCGCGGAGGTCAGGTTGTGGACGTTGGACTTGGAAACGAACACGGCGCCGGCCGCCACGAAGCCGATCGCCTGGGCCAGCCCCTGGATGGAGCGCAGCGGATCGATGGTGGCACCCGTCTCGCCGCGCAGCTCGGTGAACAGCATCAGGCTCGAGATCATGATCAGTGCCGAGCTCATTGCGACCAGGGCATGGGTGCGGATGCCGGCGGAGATCCCGCGCAATTCCCGGTCCAGGCCCAGCAGCAGGCCGGCACCGGTGGCGAGCCCCATCCGAGTGGCGATTTCTTCGAGTTCCACGGCCCGCTCCCCCGGCTGGCTGGTGGCGGACCCACGCCCCCGATCTCCGCCCCGCCAGCCAGGGCATATCCCGGCAGTTGGCTGCTTGTCAGCGGCGGCCGGATCCGTAAAGTCTTGTGTAACGATACACAGGGAGGAGCTTCCCCTTCGAGCCGGTCCGGCACAGGCCCGGCCGACTTCCTGCCGGCCCGGCAGCGAGGCGGCCGCCGACCCGATGATGTCCGCCAGGCGGGCCCGCCGGACGATCTTGGCCTTGAGCAACGAGATCAGAGGAGGCGACAGCAATGAAACGCAGGACCGCGCTCTTGATGGCCGGCACCATCATGGCGACATGGCCGATGCTCGGCCGTCCGAGCCGGGCGCAGGACAGCCGGATCGACTGGGCGAGCGAGCTCGGCAAGCACGACGGGGCCACGCTGCGGATCCTGATGGTCCAGGATCCCTGGGTCAGCGGGTTCGAGCAGCTCAACCCGACCTTCGAGCAGATCACCGGTGCGAAGGTCACGATCGACGCGTTCAGCTACGACCAGACCCATGAGAAGGAGGTGCTGGAAGGCACCTCGCAGAGCTCGCAGTACGACATCATCGTGCTGGATTCGCCCTGGGTCGGCGAGTTCTGGAGCGGCGAGTTCGTCGAGGACCTCAAGCCCTATATCGAGAAGACCAGGCCGGAAGTGATCGCATGGGACGACTTCGTCCCGGCCTTCCAGACGGTCGCCGAATGGGAGGGCACGGTCGTGGGCGTGCCGTTCGGCGCGTATTTCATGATGATGCACTACCGCAAGGACCTGTTCGAGCAGGCCGGGCTGCAGCCGCCGAAGACCATCGACGACTACAAGGCCGCCGCCAAGCACTTCACGAACAACCCGGACTTCCCGGGCATGTACGGCACCGCGCTGAACAATGCGCGCGGCTCGGCGATCGGCCAGTCCTTCTTCGAGTGGATCTACAATTTCGGCGGCAAGCCGTTCGCCAACACCGTCCCCGGCAACGAGGACCCCTATGGCGACATGACCCCGCAGTTCGACAAGCCCGAGGCCAAGCAGGTCTTCGAGTTCTTCAAGGAAATGCTGCAATACCAGCCGCCTGGTGCCGAATCGATCGACTGGGAGCAGCGCGCCGCCACCTTCACCACCGGCAAGACGGCGATGATCACCGCCTGGTCGGTGCGCACGCCAGGCTTCCACGACCCCAGCCAGAGCCAGATCGCCGACAAGGTCGGCACCTCGGTGTTCCCGCATGTCGAGGGCATTGACGGCGTGCCGCCGTTGGGCGGCTGGGTGATGGGCATCAACGCCCATAGCGAGCAGAAGGACCTCGCCTGGGACTACATCAAGTGGTTCACCTCCAAGGAGGTACACAAGCAGTTCGTGCTGCTGGGCGGCCCGCCCAGCCGGCTCTCGGCCATCGAGGATCCGGAGGTCCGGGAAAAGATGCCCTGGGTCGAGACGATCGCCGAGACCCAGAAGCACGTCTATGCCGAGTGCCGGCCGCGCATCCCGGAATCCTTCGAGATCATCGACACGGTCGGCCTGCAGTTCTCCCGCGCCCTGCAGAACCAGGTGACGGTCGACGAGGCCCTCACCGAGCTCCAGACCAGCATCGCCGACCTGATGGTCAAAGGCGGCTACACCGTCCAGCAATAGGACGTCGGCGGGGCCGGGTGGCGACGCCCGGCCTCCTCGCCCCGGCCTCTCGTCAAGGAATCCGACGGTGGTCAGCCGAACCACGAAGCTGCTGTTCATCGGCCCGGGCGTCGCCTATCTCGCCATCATCGGGCTGTTTCCGTTCTTCTACTCGCTCTACCTGAGCACGACGTCCTTGAACCTGACCCGCCCGCGGCGCAGCCAGTTCGTCGGGATCGACAACTATGTCCAGCTCGTCACCGATCCTCTGTTCCAGAAGGCGATCCTGAACACCGCCATCCTGGCGATGGGCTCGATCGCGCTGGAGATCGTGATCGGCTTTCTCATCGCCAAGATCTTCTACGAGATCGCGCACCTGCGCACGGTCGACTGGCTGCGCACCCTGTTCATCCTGCCGATGATGGTCACGCCGGTGATCACCGGCCTGATGTTCACCTACATCCTCAATCCCACGCTCGGCGTCGCCAACGTGCTGCTGCGCATGGTGGGGCTGCCCGAATCCGGATGGTTCGGCTCGGTCGACGTGGCGCTGCTTTCGGTGATCATGGTCAATGTCTGGCAGTGGACCCCGTTTCTCATGCTCATCATGCTGGCCGGTCTCATGGCCGTGCCGCGCGAGCTCTACGAGGCGAGTGCCCTGGACGGGGCGCACTGGTACCAGCAGTCCTGGCACATCGAGCTGCCTGCCCTGCGCGACGTGCTGCTGGTCGGCGCCATCATCCGGCTGATCGACAATCTGCGCTTCTTCGACGTGGTCTACATCGCCACGCGCGGGGGCCCGGGTGACGCCACCGAGGTGATCAGCATGTTCGCCTACCGCCAGTCCTTTCAGTTCTTCAACATGGGCTATGGCTCGGCGGCCGCGGTGCTGATCCTGTTCATCACCCTGTTCGTCACCACCCTCGCCATGCGCTATCTGCGGAGGGTCGAGCATGGCTAGTGCGCGCCGCACCCGCTTCCTTCTCTACATCGCGGCACTGGTGCTGACCCTCGTCAACCTCGCCCCGATCATCTGGATCGCGCTGACCGCGTTCAAGAACCGGGCCCAGATCTACCAGATCCCGCCGGTCTGGATCCCGGACTTCGCCTATCTCGACAACTTCATCACCGTGATCCAGGGCTACTGGCCGTTCCTCCTGAACTCGGTGGTGATTACGCTGTGCAGCACCGCCCTGTGCCTGCTGATCGCGATCCCTTGTGCCTTCGGCCTCACCCTGTTCACCTTCAAGGGCCGCGAGGACCTGAAGATGTGGGTGCTCAGCAACCGGATGATGCCGCCGATCGCGGCCGCGGTACCCCTCTATCTGGCGATGCGCGGGGTCGGCCTGCTCGACACCTGGACCGGCATGGTCCTGATCTATACCGGCTTCAACCTGCCGTTCGCGATCTGGATGGCGATGTCCTTCTTCCGGGGCGCACCGGTCGAGGTGCTGGAGGCGGCCAGGATCGACGGCTGCAACTGGCTGCAGGTGCTGGTCAAGGTGATGGTGCCGATGGCCGCCGGCGGGCTGATGACGGTCGCGGTGTTCGTGTTCCTGTTCGCCTGGAACGAACTCCTGATCGCGCTGTTCCTGACCAATCGCAACGCCCGCACCTTTCCGGTGATCCTCACCTCCTTCTCCGGCCAGGCGCAGACTGTCTGGGAGCAGATGGCGGCGGCCTCCATCATCCAGCTGGTGCCGCCGGTGATCCTGACCTTCTTCGTGCAGCGCCACATCGTGGCCGGGATGACCATGGGGGCGGTGAAGTGACGGCGGCAGCGGACGGGACGCGAACGCAAGGAAGGGAAGACGTCGTCATGGACAACAAGGTCGCCATGGTCACCGGGGCCAGTCGCGGGATCGGCCGCAGCATCGCCCTGGCGCTGGCCAAGGAGGAGTTCGACCTCGTGCTGAACGACATCGACCGGCAGGCCGATGCACTGGACGAGGTCGCAACCCTGATCGAGGCGGAGGGCCGGCGCAGCCTCGTCACGATCGCCGATGTCCGCGACAAGGCCGGCATCCGAGGCATCGTGCGCACGGTGGCGGCGCGGATGGGCCGCATCGACGTGCTGGTCAACAATGCCGGGATCCTCACCACCGCCCGGATCGAGAACCTGACCGAGGAGCAGTGGGACGAGGTGTTCGCCGTCAACGCCAAGGGCGTGTTCCTGGTCACCCAGGCGGTGCTGCCCTACATGCGCGAGCAGGGCTACGGGCGGATCGTCAACATCGCCTCGGTGGGCGGCAAGCGCGGTGCACCGGGCCAGGCCCATTACTGTGCCTCCAAGGCCGCCGTGCTCGAGTTCACCCGGGTGCTGGCCATGGAGCTGGAGGACAGCGGCATCACGGCGAACTCGGTCTGCCCGGGCATCATCATGACCGAGATGGGCAAGGCGAACCTGCCCGATCAGGCGAGCATCGACAAATGGGCGGCGGTCACCGCGCAGCGCCGGATCGGCTATCCCGACGACGTGGCGGGTGCGGTGTGCTTTCTGGCTTCGGACGCCGCAGCCTTCATCACCGGCCAGTCGCTCAACGTGTGCGGCGGGCTGATCTTCGATGGCGGCTGACGCCGCCTGGCGGGAGATGGTTGGCCTGACGCCGTCCGTCAGGCGAGTGCCGGTGCCGCCGCGGTCGAGGCCCGCCATTCCAGCGTGCAGGCGAGCTGGATCCTGGACGGCGGCGACTGGTCGCCCTGGATGCGCTGGAGCATGCGCGCCCAGGCATGGCGGGCCATCTCCTCGATCGGCTGGCGCACCGCGCTGATCGGCGGGCGGAGGACCTGCATCCACTCATGGTCGTCGAAGCCCAGCATCGACACGTCCTCCGGCATGCGCAGGCCGCGCTCGCCCAGTTCCTGGACCGCCGCCAGCGTGGCGACATCCGAAAGGGCGAACACCGCGGTGGGCAACGGGTCCTGCTGGAGGTGCTGGCGCAGGGTCCGCCCGATCGCCTGGAGGTCGCCGCCGCCACACAGGACCGCGCAAGTGCTGCCCAGGCCCGCCGCGGCGATCGCGGTCTCGAACCCGGAGGTGCGCTCGCGCATGTTCGGGATGGTGCGGCTGGAGCCGACCGCCAGGATCCGTCGGTGACCGAGCTCGATCAGCCGGCGCGTGGCCATCAGCGTGGCTTCCAGATTGTTGACGCCGACCGAATCCAGGTCGGCCGCCTCGCTGGTCCGGTCGACGATCACCGTCCGGATGCCCTGGCCGCGAATGAGCTGGTGCGACGGGAAGCGATGGTCGACCGGCGCCATGATCATGCCGGCCAGACGCCAAGCCAGCATCGCCTGGACCCGGCTCACCTCCTGCTCGGCATCCTCGTTGGCGCTGCCCACCAGGAGCTGGTAGCCGCCCGCATGGGCCAGCCCCTCCAGCCGCGTCGCCAGTGTCGCGAGGAACGGGCTCATCAGCGAGGGCAGGACCAGCCCCACCACGGAGGTCTGCCGGCGCCGGAGCGTCGAGGCGACCTGGTCGCGCTGGTAGCCCAGCTCCTCCATCACCCGCCGCACCCGCGCCACCAGTTCCGGCGCCACGCTGGTCCGGCCGTTCAGCACGTTGGACACGGTCGCGATCGACACGCCGGCCGCATTGGCCACATGCCGGATGGTGACGCGCGACCCTGCGACATTCGCCTGACGTTCGGCCAAGAACTGCCCTGCCACGTGTTCCGTTTCATGAACGGAGCGACCATCCCAGCGGCGGCCGCTCCCTGTCAACCATCGCTGCCACCGATCGCGCTTGCCATTCCTTTGAGTGAACCTGTACGGAACTGCGTGAAAGGTTTTACGTGCCGGCACGGCCGGACCGGCGGCATGGGCGATCGGCCGGTCGAGGTCGTCGCCGAACGTTGCCGGCGCCATCGCGCCTGTGGAGGGGACTTGCTCGTCGCGCCGCTTCTGCCTGCCCTGCCCGGCGGCCCGACCGGGGAGGCCCGCCGGTGACCACCGCCGTCCTCGACATCGGCAAGACCAACCTCAAGATCCATCTCCTGGGTGACGACGGCACGCTCCTGGCCGAGCGCAGCCGGCCGAACCAGTCCCTGCCGGGGCCGCCGTGGCGCCACTACGACCTGGCGGCGATCGAGGCCTGGCTGCTGGCGACCCTGGCGGAACTCGGCCAGCGCCATCGCCTCGACGCCTTCGTTGCCGCCTGCCATGGCTCGGGCGGCGTACTGGTGGACGAGCACGGCCCCCTGCTGCCCCCGATCGACTACGAGAACCCGGTGCCGCCGGCGGTGGCAGCGGAATATCGCCCGCTGGTGCCGCCCTTCCCCATGTGCAGCGCGCCGGTCCAGGCCCAGGCCGGGCATTTCGCGCAGCAGCTCCTGATGATGCAGCGCGGCTTTCCCGAGACCTTCGCCAGGGCCCGCCACTTCCTGCCGCTGCCGCAATACTGGGCCTGGCGGCTGACCGGCCGCGCGGTGCTGGAGCCCACCATGCTGGGCGCCCAGTCCCAGCTCGTGAACCCGCTGGACGGCAGTTCCACCGGCATCGCCGAGAAGCTCGGCTGGCAGCATCTGCTGGCAGAGCTGGTGCCGCCTTACCAGCGCGTGGGCAACCCCCGGCCCGGCCTCGGCCTGCCGCCGGACATGGCGGTGCTCGCCGGCATCCATGACAGCACCGCCAACCTCCATTGCTACCAGGCGGCCGGCCTCACGGACTTCGCCCTCCTGTCGACCGGGACCTGGCTGGTCGGCATGTGCCCGACCACGCCGGTGGCAGCACTGGACGCCGCGTTCGGGATGACCGTGACCAGCGATGTCGACGGCCGCCCGGTCGCGGGCGTGCTGACCATGGCCGGCCGGGAATATGCCGCGATCACCGGCAGCGCTTCCGGCCAGGCCAGCGCTGCGGCGGTGGCCGAGGTGATCGCCCGCGACAGCCAGGTGCTGCCGGGCCTGGTCGACTATGACGGGGCCTTTCCAGGCAGTGCCGGGCGGGGCCGGCTGGTGGGCGAGCCGGCTGGCCAGGATGGCCGGATCGCGCTGGCGACCCTCTACAACGCGCTGGTCGCCGACATCTGCCTGGACCTGATGCGCAGCCAGGCCAGCGTCGTGATCGATGGCGGCTTCACCGCCGATCCGATGTTCGCCCGGCTGGTGGCGGCCTTGCGGCCGGGCCAGAAGGTGCTGGTCAACCGGCGGGGTGGCGGGACTGCCGCGGGTGCCGCCCTGCTCTGGACGCATCGCAATCTGGGCCGGCCGGCGCGGCTCGACGTCGAGCCCGCGGCGCCGGTCGAGCTCGAAGGGCTGGCGGGCTATCGTTCCCGGTGGCGCCGGGCCGTGCGCCGGCATATCCAGCGGCCGCTGCCGCCATCCTGCAGCGGCCTCGCATCGACCGCAGACGAGGAGTAGATCGTGAGTGAGATCGGTCACCAGGACATCCGCCAGAAGATCATCGCGACCTGCCTGGAGATGACCAGGCAGGGCATCAACCAGGGCACGGCGGGCAACGTCTCCTACCGGATCGAGGACGGGCTGCTGATCACGCCGACCAGCCTGCCCTACGAGGTGATGACCCCGGAGGACATCGTCCACCTGAAGTGGGACGGCAGCTATACCGGCCGCCACCGCCCCTCCTCGGAATGGCGCTTCCACCGCGACATCCTGAAGAACCGCGAGGACGTGAACGTCGTCCTGCACAACCACGCCACCTACACGACCGTGCTGGCGACCCACGAGCGCGGCATCCCGCCCTTCCACTACATGACCGCGGTGGCGGGCGGCCACGACATACGGGTCAGCAAGTACGCGACCTTCGGCACCCAGGAACTGTCGGACGAGATCCTGGTGGCACTCAAGGACCGCTATGCCTGCATCATGGGCCACCATGGCATGCTGACGACCGGCAAGAGCCTGGACAAGGCGCTGGCGCTGGCGATCGAGGTCGAGACGCTGGCCAAGATGTATGTCCATGCCCTGGCGATCGGCGAGCCGCCGCACCTGCCGGCGGAGGAGATGGACCGGGTGATCGAGCAGATGCGCCGCATGTCCTACGGCAACGCGCCGGACCTGGACCATGTGAAGGACACGCCGAAGTCCGCGGCCGCCTGACCGCCAGCCGTTCCGCGCAAAGGCCGTCCTCCGGAAGGAGGGCGGCCTTTTTCTATGGCCGGCAGCGGCTCGTCTGGATTTCGCTGCGAATTCGAGTTGCCACTTCAGTAACTGTTCGATTACCTGTCTGTCAGTATCCGGAAAAAATATAGAACAATACAGGCTAATCTGGAGGAGGCAGAATGGTCGACTCGGCAAAGCCGAACGATCCGCGGTTCGACGAGCAGTGGCATCTCCTGAACACCGGCCAGGATGGCGGAACGGCCGGCATCGATGTCCGGGTCCTGCCGGCATGGGCGGACTATAGCGGCGAGGGCGTCCGGATTGCGATCTTCGACCAGGGCGTAGAAGGCAGCCATCCCGACCTTGCCGGGAACTTCGACACGGTGGACGGCTACGATACCGCGTCGGGCAAGGCAGGCCCCGGCCTCCCGGTCCTGGAAAACGACAACCACGGCACGGTCGTGGCCGGCTTTGCCGCCGAGGTGGGCAATAACGGCATCGGCGGCATCGGGGTCGCCCACGGCGCCACCATCGTCGCCTACCGCATGCCGCTCGGCGAAGACGATTCCGATTCCCTTCCCGACAGCGAGAACGAGGACTACGAGGCCATCGGCTTCGAGCAGCAGCTCCTGCAGGGTGTCGACATCTCCAACAATTCCTGGGGCGGCACCATCACGAGTCCGCAGGACCCGGATAATGCCGCGATCATCGAGCGGCTGGCCACCGAGGGGCGGGACGGCCTGGGCACCGTCATCGTGTTCGCGGCCGGCAACGGGCGCTATACGACCCTGCTGGCGAACGGCGAGGACGACCAGTCGGACCCTCATGTGATGTCGGTGGGGGCGGTCGACCGGGACGGGCGGGCGACCTGGTTCACCAACCCGGGTGCCGGCCTCCTGGTGGTGGCGCCGGGCCAGGACGTGCTCTCCACCGACCGGATGCCGCCGCACGGCGAGGATCCCGACAGCGAATATGTCGTCGAGAGCGGCACCTCCTTTGCATCCCCGATCGTGAGCGGTGTCGCCGCGCTGATGCTGGAGGCCAACCCGCTCCTGGGTGCGCGCGACGTCCAGCAGATCCTGGCCGCATCCGCGTGGAAGCCGGAGGGTGCCGATAGCTGGATGCAGTCGGCCGACCTGATCCTCGAGGTGATGGGCGACTATGTCGGAGGATTGACTGCCGAGGATGCGGCGCTGCTGGTGCGGCCATGGGACTGGCAGACCAACGGTGCCGCGCACTGGAACGGCGGCGGCTACCATGTCAGCCACGATTACGGCCTGGGCCTGGTCGACGCCCATGCTGCGGTCCGCTTCGCCGAGACCTGGCGGCGGGACGCCCAGACCTTCGGCAATGACCAGGAGCTGTCGTTCAGCGACACCGCTGCCCGATCACTCGTGGCCGGTGCTACCGCTGGCTACGACGTCACCTTCACCGATGCCGAGGGTGTCACCTTCGAGCATCTCACCCTGCATCTCGACCTGGCCACGAACCCCGACCTGACCCTGGGCGACGTGCTGCAGATCTACCAGGACCTGGACATCCGTCTGACCTCGCCGAGCGGCACGGTCAGCTACCTGTATACCGGCTTCGACGCCGATCTCTGGTATGCTTTCAACAGCGATGCGGATCTCGACACCGAGGTGGGCGAAGACTTTCGGCTCGATCTCGGCACGACCCAGCATTGGGGCGAGGCGGCAGACGGCGTCTGGCGCGTGGACATCACCAACCGGGGCACGACCGGCGAGACTTATCAGATCGAGCAGCTCACGCTGGACGGCCAGGGCGGTGCCGGCAACCATGACCAGTATCTGTTCACCGACGAGTACGAGCAGGCCGCGGCGGAGGACCCGTCTCGCCAGGTGCTGGCGGACCGCAATGGCGGCCAGGACACGGTGAACTTCGCGCCGGTCACCTCGGACCTGGTGATCCGTCTGGATGGCGCGGCCGGGCAGGTCGGCGACACGCCCTGGCAGCTCGCCGCGAACGCGCGGATCGAGCACGCGGTGGGCGGCGATGGCGCCGACCAGATCCACGGCAATGGCGAGAACAACTGGCTGCGCGGCATGCGCGGCGACGACCTGCTCGTCGGCGGTGCCGGCAACGACCGGCTGGAGGGGGGTACGGGCAACGACCGGCTGGAGGGGAATGCCGGGACCGACCGCCTGTTCGGCGGCGAGGACGACGACTTCCTCCAGGGCGGTGATGACGGCAGCCTGCTCTCCGGCGGGCGTGGCGACGACGTGGTCCTGGGAGGGGCGGGCGACGACCAGCTTTACGGCTTCGCCGGGCAGGACCGGCTGGAGGGCGACCTCGGCGACGACCTGTTCGATGGCGGCAAGGGCGACGACCTCGTCTTCGGCGGCGATGGCGACGACCTGATCGTCGTGAACTACGGCAACGACCAGGTCGATGGCGGCGCCGGCAGCGACACGCTGGCGGCCGGGGCAGACTTCTCCGGCTACCGGCTGGAAGGGACCGGCGCCGAGGGCAGCCTGACCGATCTCCGCACGGGCGACCGCAGCAGCTTCACCTCGATCGAGTTCCTGCGCTTTGCCGACCAAACGCTCGGCTGGAACGGCTCGGCCTGGACCCCTGTGGCCTGAGGCCCCCCCGGCGCGCTGCCTCAGGCGGCGGCGCGCTCGATCCAGCCGCCGCCCAGCAGCCGGCTGCCATCATAGAGCACGCAGGCCTGGCCGCGCGCGATGCCGAGCTGCGGCTCGCGGAAGACCACCTCGACCCGCCCGGCCTCGTCCCGCTGTACGGTCGCCGGCTGGGCCGGCTCGTTGTAGCGGTGCTTGGCCATGACCTCCCCCGGCAGCTCGCCCGCAGCGGCAGCGCCTACCAGGTGCAGCCGGTCGAGCAGCGCAGAGCGCATCCGCGCCCGTGCCTTGGGCGCAATCGTCACCCGCCGGCTCACCGGGTCGATCTCGGTGACGTACATCCGCTCCGGTGCTGCCACGCCCAGGCCGCGGCGCTGGCCGACCGTGATCCCGGCCAGGCCCTTGTGCCGGCCGAGCACCCGGCCGGCATCGTCAACGATCTCGCCGCTCTGCCCGGCCTCCGGACGCAGGGCGGTCACCACGCTGGCATGGTCGCCGTCCGGCACGAAGCAGATGTCCTGGCTCTCCGCCTTCTCCGCCACCGGCAGGCCCAGGCGCTGGGCATGGGCACGGGTCTCGGCCTTGGTCAGGCCGCCCAGCGGAAAGCGCAGGCGCGCGAGCTGCCTGTCGGTGGTGGCGAACAGGAAATAGCTCTGGTCCTTCGCACTGTCCCGCCCGCGGTGCAGCTCGGTGCGCTCAAGTGTGCGCAGACGGCGGACATAATGGCCGGTGACCAGGGCCGCCGCCCCCAACTCCTGCGCGCTCTCCAGCAGATCGCCGAACTTGATCCGCTCGTTGCAGCGCACGCAGGGGATGGGCGTGCGGCCCGCAGCATAGCCCGCCGCGAACTCGTCGATCACCTGGCGCCGGAAGCGCTCCTCGTAGTCCAGCACGAAATGGGGGATGCCCAGCCGGTCGGCCACCGCCCGCGCGTCGCGGATGTCACGGCCGGCACAGCAGCTCCCGGCCCGGCCGGTCGCCTGGCCGTGGTCATAGAGCTGCATGGTGATGCCGACCACGTCAAAGCCCGCCTCGGCCAGGAGCCCGGCGCAGACGGAGCTGTCGACCCCGCCGGACATGGCCACCACCACCCTGGCGCCGGCCGGCAGGTCGAGATCGGCAAGGAGATGGTCAGGATTCACGAGATCGATGTCCAGGCAGCGCTGTCAGTAGTCCAGGAGGCTGGAAACCGGCACGTCCACGACGATGCCGTCCAGTTGGCGGTCGAGGCGGATCTGGCAGCCCAGGCGCGAGGTCGGCTGCCAGTCCGGTGCCAGGTCCAGCATGTCCTCCTCTTCCGGCGAGGGTGGCGGGACCAGGTCGAACCAGGGGTCGGAGATCCGGACATGGCAGGTGGCGCAGGCCATGGAGCCGCCGCACGCCCCTTCCAGCTCGACCCCCGCCTCGCGCGAGGCCTCCAGGAGCGTGCTCCCGGCAGCCACGCCGATCCGGCGCTCGCTGCCGTCCGGCAGCCGGAAGCGGACCTGGATCACGCCCGGATCAGACGTGGAAGCTCTCGCCGCAGCCGCACCGGCCCTTCTCGTTCGGGTTGTTGAACACGAAGGAGGCCCCCAGCTTGTCCTCGACGAAATCCACCTCGGTCCCGGCGACATAAGGTAGGGCTGCCGCCTCGATCACGAAGGTCACCCCGCCCACCTCGATCGCCTGGTCGTCCTGGGCCACGGCCTTGGCGAAATCCAGCGAATAGCTCCAGCCCGAGCAGCCGCGCGGCTTCACGGCGAGCTTGATGCCCGCGGCATCCGTCTGGGTCGCCAGCAGCTCCCTGACCCGCGCCGCCGCCCGCTCGGTGATGCTCAGTGCCTGTGCCATCGTCTCACCATCTGCTGCCAAACCACCGGGAACGCCTGTTCCGGCAAGCCATCATGTCGCAACTGTCATGCCATTCGGCAAGGGCGGTGCCATCGCAGGGAGAGTACCGGCCGGCCGGTGCAGCCCCGAGATCGCATCCGCCGCCCGGTCCACCTCCGCCTCGGTGCTGCTCCAGCCGAGGCTGAGCCGCAGGGCGCAGCCGGCCAGCGGGCCCAGGCCCATCGCTTGCAGCACATGCGAGGCCTGGACCTTGCCCGAGGAGCAGGCAGCCCCGGCGCTCACCGCGATGCCCGCGAGATCCAGGCGGATGACCTGGAGCTCGGCAGGCCGGCCTAGCAGGACCAGCGCGGTGATGTGCGGGGCCCGGGGTGCGGCAGCGCCGGCGATCGCCGCATCCGGCAGGCCCGCCAGGAGCCGCGCCTCCAGCCGGCGCCGCAGGCCCAGGAGCCGCTCGGGCTCGGCCGAGTCGAGCAGCCGGATCGCCTGGGCAAACCCGGCAATGCCCGGGAGGTTGTGGGTGCCGGCCCGCCGCCGGCCCTCCTGCCCGCCCCCGCGCAGCCGTGCTGGAAGCAGGAGGCCCGGTCGGGCCGACAGGGCACCCACCCCCTGCGGCCCGCCGATCTTGTGTGCGGACACGGTCAGGAGATCGCAGCCCAGCGCCGCCAGGGTCACGCCCGGCAGCTTGCCGAGTGCCTGGACCGCGTCGACGTGCAGGAGTGCCCCCGCGGCATGGACCTCGACGGCCAGCCGCTGGATGTCCTGCACCACGCCGGTCTCGTTGTTGACCAGCATCACCGACACCAGGCCCGGGCGATGCTCGGCGAGCAACCCGGCCAGTGCTGCCATGTCGATCAGCCCGTCCGGTCCTACCGGGATGCGGGGCGCATCCGGGACGGCTTCCAGCACCGAGGCGTGCTCAGTGGCGCCCACCAGGACCGGCCGGCCGGGCGCTGCCCCCAGGGCAAGGTCGTTGGCCTCGGTGCCGCCGGAAGTGAAGGTGATGCCGTCCGGGTCCGTGCCCAGCATGCCGGCCAGCAGGGTGCGGGCATCCTCCAGGATGCGCCGCGCCGCCCTGCCCTCGCCATGCACCGAGGAGGGGTTGCCGACGCCCGCGAGGACCTGCGCCATCCTCGCCACCACTTCGGGTCGGACCGGAGTCGTGGCCGCGTGGTCCAGATAGACCCGCTCAGCTGCCGGCGCTGCGCCCTGCGTCGGCTGGTGCACATTCCCTTGAATTCCGCCCTCTCCCCGCGCTAAACGACCTGCGATCGTGCGCCGGGCTGCCCGCCGCGCGTTGCGCGTGTTCGGTTCTCCAGCACGATGCGATGCGTACCGTGGCACGGTCTGGCGTGGATCCGGACGTGGGAGCCACGTTCGAGGCAGTATAGGGACGTCCCAAGACGGCAGCAATGATCCGGCCCCAGACGGAGGGGCGGACCTGTCTTGCCGATTCGGTCGTAGCGGAGTTTTCGATGCCTGAGGTGATCTTCAACGGTTCGGATGGCCGGCTCGAGGGCCGCTACGTCCACGGTGAAGGCCCGACCTCGCCGCTCGCGGTGATCCTGCACCCGCATCCGCTCCATGGCGGCACGATGAACAACCGCATCGTCTACGCCCTGTTCCAGATGTATGTGCGGCGCGGCTTCTCGGTGCTGCGCTTCAACTTCCGCGGCGTGGGCCGTTCGCAGGGTCAGTTCGACCATGGCCAGGGCGAGCTGCGCGACGCCGCCGCCGCGCTGGACTGGATGCAGTTACACAATCCCAACGCGTCGGGCGTCTGGGTGGCCGGCTTCGGCTTCGGCGCCTGGATCGCCATGCAGCTCCTGATGCGCCGGCCCGAGGTCGTGGGCTTCATCTCGGCGGGTCTGCCGGCCAACATCTACGATTTCGGCTTCCTGGCGCCCTGCCCGTCCTCGGGCCTGATCGTCCATGGCGAGCGTGACGTAGTGACCCCGGTGGAATCGGTGCACAAGCTGGTCAACAAGCTGAGCCAGCAGCGCGGCATCACGATCGATTTCGACCTGATCGAGAATGCCGACCACTCGTTCAGCCAGCACATGGACCGGTTCGTGGGCACCTGCGAGCACTATATGGACCGGCGCATGAACCGCATCCCGGGCGAGGCGCTGCTCACCGCCCGCTGACCCTCCGGCCGGGCCCCTGTCCGGCCGATCCCCCAGGCACCATCAAGAAGCCAGAAGAACGTGACCGGCCATCGCTCCGAACTCCTGCGCGAGCTCCATGCCCGCGGGTTCGTCCACCAGTGCACCGACGAGGCGGCCTTCGACGAGGCCACTGCGACCGGAGCGATCACCGGCTATATCGGCTTCGACTGCACGGCGCAGAGCCTGCATGTCGGCAACCTCGTGTCGATCATGCTCCTGCGCACCTTGCAGCGCTTCGGCCACCGGCCGGTCGCATTGGTCGGCGGCGGCACCACGCTGGTGGGTGACCCGTCCGGCAAGGACGAGCTGCGCAAGATGCAGACCCGGGAAAGCCTGGAAGCCAACAAGGCCGGGATCCGTGCCTCGCTCGCGCGCTTCCTTGAGTTCGGCGCCGGCAAGGCCACCATGGTCGACAATGCCGACTGGCTGCTCGAGCTCGGCTACATGGACTTCCTGCGCGAGTACGGCCGGCACTTCACCATCAACCGGATGCTGACCTTCGATTCGGTCCGGCTCCGGCTGGAGCGCGAGCAGCCGCTGACCTTCCTCGAGTTCAACTACATGCTGCTCCAGGCCTACGACTTCCTGGAACTGTCCAGGCGGCTGGGCGTGCGGCTGCAGATGGGCGGCTCGGACCAATGGGGCAACATCGTCAACGGCGTGGAGCTCGGCCGGCGGGTCGACAACGTCCAGCTGTTCGGCCTGACCACGCCGCTGATCACCACTGCGTCCGGCGAGAAGATGGGCAAGTCCGCGGGCAACGCGGTCTGGCTGAACGACGCCATGCTCGCGCCGTTCGACTACTGGCAGTTCTGGCGCAACACCGAGGACCGCGACGTCGGCCGCTTCCTCAAGCTCTACACCGAGCTGCCGCTGGACGAGATCGCCCGGCTGGAAAAGCTGGAAGGTGCCGAGCTGAACGAGGCCAAGGCGATCCTGGCGACCGAGGCCACGGCGCTGTGCCATGGCCGTGCGGCGGCAGAGCAGGCGCGCGCCCAGGCACAGGGCGTGTTCGGCGGCGGTGATCGCGCCTCCCTGCCGGTGGTGGAGCTGCCGGCTGCCGAACTGGCCGAGCAGGTGCCCCTGCCGGACCTGTTCCGCCTGGCCGGCCTTGCCGCCAGCAATGGCGAGGCGCGCCGGCTGATCCAGGGCGGCGGTGCCCGGCTGGACGACCAGACGGTGGCCGATCCCCAGGGGACGGTGGCGCGGGCCCTGCTGGAACAGGGCGTCAAGCTATCGGCCGGCAAGAAGCGCCATGTGCTGGCCCGCCTCGCCGGCTGAACCTCCAACAGGCTAGTGCGGCCGGATCGAGCGGAGCAGGTCGCGCACCACGCCCGGCACCAGCACCGAGCTGGCCGCCAGCCGGGCCTGCGGGTTGTCCAGCGTCCCCGTCAGGGTGAAGTCGGCGTTGATCGCCCCCAGCCCGCGCGTGCCGCCCAGGATCGTGCCGATGATCGGGATCTGGCCGATGAAGCGGTTGAGCGGGTAGAGCGGGGTCACCTCGCCCGCCATGTCGAGCGCCCTGGTCTGCCGGTCGAGGCTGCCGCTCACCCGGATGCCCACCGGCCCGCCGGTCATCCGCGCCCGGTCGATCCGCAGCTTCGGCCCGTCGATCTGGAAGGGCAGGACGATCTTGTGGAAGGGCATCGGGTCCTGCCCGCCCATGCGGACCGTGGTCGGGCCGAGGTCGACCCGGCCGGACGCCTGCAGGTCGGGGACCTGGCGGCTGAGATCAGCCGCGATCTTGAGGCTGCCGCCGCTGATCGCATCGCTGATGCCCAGGCCCGCGAGCAGCCTGCCAGCATCGGGTGCCTGCAGTTCCAGACGGTGCCGCCCGGCCATGGTCGCCGGCGTGATGGCCAGCCATCCCGGCCCGCCCAGGTCGAAGTCCAGCCGCACGTCCTCGAAACCGTCCGCACCGCGCTGGACGTGCCCCGCCAGCTTCGTCAGGCTGCCATCCTCCAGCTCGACCTGATCGATCGCGATCTCGAGCTTGAGCGGGAGCGGCGCCGACGAGCCGGACTGGCCAGACTGGCCGGCAGGCGCGCCCGCGGCGCCGGCACTGCCCTTGGGCAGGCGCAGCCGCTGGCCCGCCACCCGGCCGCTGATCCCGCCATCGGCTGCCAGCAGCAGGTCGGCACCGAGGCTGGTGCCCGGCAGGACCAGCTCGTCCAGGTGCAGGAGCCGGCCGCCTTCTGCCGTTGCCAGCGAGCCCTTGGCACGCTGGGCACCGGCATCCACCGTGAACTGCTCGATCGCCCAGTCGGCAGCACCGTCGAACCAGGCAGTCAGCGTCAGCCTGCCCGGCTGCCCGACCGGCTTGTCCAGGCCGATCGTTTCCTCCCTGATGCCGAGTTCGGCCAGATCGGCGTCAATGTCGGCATGCCACACGTCATGGCGGTCCTGGCGCAGCCGGCCGGCGACCAGGGCCGTGCCATGCAGCATGTCCGGCATGGCGATGCCGAAGCGGTCGAGGAACTCCCGGCCGACCGGCCCCTTCAGCGCCAGCCGGCGCTCCTCCTGCGGGCCGCGCCAGCGGTCGTGCAGCTCGAAGCTGAGCGGGTTGTCGTACAGCCTGGCCTCGCCGCTCGTGACGATGGCGCCGTTGCGCGCGCTGAAGCTGCCGGTCGTGGCGGTGAGCGGCAGGGTGACCGGCAGGTGCAGCACGGCCGACACTTCGCGAAACCGTGCGTCCACTTCGAGATCGACCGCATCGGGCGTGATCTGGTCCACCAGCGGGATGCCGAGCCGCACCTGCCCGTCGATCCGGCCGTGCACTCCCTCCGCGCCCACCAGGTCGCCCGGGATGATGCGCAGGGGTGGGCCGGCCAGGAGCCGGTAGAGTGCATGGGCACTGCCATGAGCATGGCCGCTGAACCGCAGGTGCGACGGCAGGGAATCGGTGATGTGGTCGATCCTCACCTCGACCCACTCGGCGGTGAGGTCGGCGCCGGTGGCGCTGGGGCCAGTGATCCGCAGCGTGCCGCCGTCGATCCGGATGTCGGCCTCGGGCGCCGTGACCAGAGGCAGCCCGTTGGGCAACTGTGCTGCCACCTGCTCGGCATCGACCTGCAGCCGCAGGTCGGGCGGGCCGCTCTCGATGAAGCGATAGTTGAGCGTGCCGGTGCGGATCTTGCCGGCCCGGATGATGTCGCGCAGCAGGTCGCGGACATCGGGCAGCAGCCCTGGCGGCCAGGCTGCCAGCAGGGTCGGAGCATCGGTGTCGACCACCCGCAGGTCGGCATCCACCAGCTCGAACGGCAGCTCGAAGTGCAGGCTGAGGCGCTCCGCCCGGGCGGGGGCGTCGCCGCCGATCAGGACCGGGCTGGCGCTCAGGACCCAGCCGCCGCTGTCGGCCGGCCCTCGGGCCAGGGTCAGCCCCTCGATCTCGACCGGCCGCCCGAGCCGCTGCTCGACCGGCCCTTCCAGCCAGGACGCCAGCGGCTGCAGCGACAAGGGGCCCTGCTGGAGCCGCTGGTACAGGGCGAAGCCGCCCAGCAGGGCCAGCACCAGCAGCACGGCGACCAGTGCGGCCAGGGCTCGCAGGCTGCGCACGACCCAGCCCTGCCGCTTGCCGCGGCCGTCCGAGGCCGCCACTCTCTGATCAACCGGGCCATGGGCACTGCCGCGGATCCGTGCGTCCGGCGGGAGGGCCGCATCAGGAAGGGCATCGACGTCCCTTGCCACTTCTCCACCCTCCGCTGACCGCCGATCATGCCACCGTCGCCCGCCATCGTGCACGGCTGAAGCGCGCCGTCGAGGCCGAACCGGACCCCGCGCGCCGGGACTTCGTCCAGGCGGTGCTGGAGGACGCACGGCACACCCGCCTGCTCGACGGCATGCTGGCCGGCAGCCCGTTTTTGGCCGAGAACGCGGTCGAGTTCCCCCAGGTTCTGGCCCGCACCTTGAGTTCGGGAGCAGGCCTGGTGCTGGCCGAGATCCAGGCCGAACTCGGCCGGCCAGGCCCGCTGCCGGACCGGTCGCGGCTGATGGCGCAGCTCCGCCGGGCACGCCGGCAGGTGGCGCTGGCCGTGGCGCTGGCCGACCTGTCCGGTGCCTGGACGCTGGAGCAGGTGACGGCGGCGCTCACCGAGTTCGCCGACCTCGCCATCGACCTGGCCCTGCGCCGGCTCCTGCAGGACGCGGCCGACCGCAAGGAGATCACGCTCGACCCGGACGAGCCGGTGCGCCGCTCCGGCCTGGTCGTGCTGGGCATGGGCAAGTATGGGGCAGCTGAGCTGAACTTCAGCTCCGACATCGACCTGATCGTCCTGTTCGACCCCGACCGTTTCCAGGTGGGCGGCGGCGCCACCCAGATGGGCTTGGCCTCGCGGCTGGTGCGTGGCCTGGAATACATGCTCCAGGAGAAGACCCGGGACGGCTACGTGTTCCGGCTCGACTTCCGCCTGCGCCCGCACCCGCCAGGCCACCCGCTGGCGCTGCCGGTGCCGGCCGCCGAGCTCTATTACGAGCGGCATGGCCAGAACTGGGAGCGGGCCGCGATGATCAAGGCCCGGCCGGTAGGCGGTGACCTCGCGGCCGGCGACGCGTTCCTGGAGGAGCTGCGCCCCTATCTGTGGCGCCGGCACCTGGACTTCGCCGCGATCGCCGACATCCATTCGATCAAGCGCCAGATCAACGCCCATCGCGGCTTCGGCCAGATCGCGGTGCTCGGCCACGACGTGAAGGTCGGCCGCGGCGGCATCCGCGAGGTCGAGTTCTTCGCCCAGACCCAGCAGCTGATCCTGGGCGGCCGCGACCCTGGCCTGCGCAGCAACCGCACCGTCGAGGCGCTGGAGGCGCTGGCCCGCTCGCGCTGGGTCGCCGAGGACGCGGCGGGCGAGATGATCGACTGCTATCGCTACCTGCGCGCGGTCGAGCACCGGCTGCAGATGGTGGCCGACCAGCAGACCCAGCGCCTACCCGAGCGTGCCGACCGGTTCGAGGCGTTCGCCGCCTTTGCCGGCCATGCGACGGGGGCGAGCCTCGCCCGTGATCTCGAGGAAACCTTCCGCACGGTGGAACGGCATTACGCCGCCCTGTTCGAGACGAGCCCGGACCTGGGCGCCGGGGCCTCGCTGGTGTTCACCGGGACGGAGGACGATCCGGCGACGCTCGAGCACCTGGCGGCGCTGGGCTTCACCGACCCGGCCGCGGCCAGCCGGCGGATCCGGGACTGGCATCACGGCCATGTCCGCGCCACCCGCACGGTGCGGGCCCGCGAGCTGCTGACCGAGCTCATGCCGGCCCTGCTCCAGGCGTTCGGCCGGGCGGCGGACGTGAATGGCGCGTTCAGCCTGTTCGACCGGTTCATCACCAACCTGCCCTCGGGCGTGCAGATCTTCTCGCTCTTGCGCGCCAACCCGAAGCTCTTGCGCCTGATCGTCGACCTGACGGGTGCCGCACCACGCTTGGCGGCCCATCTGGCCGCCCATACCGACCTCCTGGACGCGCTGCTCGAGCCGGACTTCTTCGATCCCCTACCCGACCAGGCGCAGCTCCAGGCCGAGATGGAGCACCGGCTCCAGGACGCGCGCGACCTCCAGGACAAGCTCGACCTGATCCGGCGCTGGGCGCACGGCCGGCAGTTCCAGGCGGGCCTGCACATCCTCCTGGGCGTCACCCCGGCCGAGGCGGCGCTGGAGACCCTTTCAGCCATCGCCGAGATCGCGGTGGCCCACCTCCTGCCCGAGGCGCTCGACTGGCTGGTCGGCCAGCACGGCCGGATCCCGGACGGCCGGTTCTGCGTGCTGGGCCTGGGCAAGCTCGGCTCGCGCGAGCTGACGATCGGCTCGGACCTCGACCTGATCTTCGTCTATGACGCGCCGGAGGACAGCCAATCCGACGGGCAGCGGCCGATCTCGGCCGATGTCTATTTCGCGCGGCTGGCCAATCGGCTGACCAGCGCCATCTCGGCCCGGACCGGCGAGGGCACGTTGTTCGAGATCGACATGCGCCTGCGGCCGTCCGGCAATGCCGGCCCGGTGGCGACTAGGCTGCAGCGCTTCGTGCGCTACCAGGCGCAGACCGCCGCCACCTGGGAGCACCAGGCGCTGACCCGGGCGCGTGCGGTGGCGGGCGACACTGGCCTGGCCGCCGAGGTGCAGGAGGCGATCGAGACGGTGCTGCACCGCCCGCGCCCGGGCGCCGCCTTGGCCCAGGACGTGCGCGCCATGCGCATGCGGATCTTCAAGGAGCATGGCAGCGACGATCCCTGGAACCTCAAGCATGTCCGGGGCGGGATCGTCGAGGTCGAGTTCCTGGCCCAGTTCCTGCAGCTTGCCCATCTGGCCGAGCACCCGGGCCTGCGCGACCGCTCCACCCCTGCCGTGTTCGCCAAGGCAGCCGAGGCCGGCCTGCTGCCGGACCACGAGGCGGCCGCACTCGATCATGCCTGGCGGCTGCTGATCCGCCTGTTCGCCACGCTGCGCCTGTCCCAGGACAGCGGCACCATGCCCAGGTCGCTTCCGGCCGCCATGCAGGAAGCGCTCCTGCGCGCGGCCGATCCTCAGGGCCGCTCCGGCCTGCCCAGCGACATGGCGCTTCTCCAGCGCAGGCTCGTTGAAAGTCAGGAGACGGTGCGCCAAGTGTTCGACCGGCTGTTGAACTGAAGGATGGAGGCCCGCTCGTGACCCTTTCGCCCGGTGACGCCATGCCGGACTTCGACCTGCCGACCGATGGCGGCGGCCGGATCTCCTCAGCCCAGCTCAAGGGCCGGCCCTACGTCCTCTATCTCTACCCGAAGGACGACACGCCCGGCTGCACGCTGGAAGCGCAGACCTTCGCCAGCCGCTACGGCGAGTTCGAGGCGATCGGCTTCGAGGTGGTGGGCCTGTCCAAGGACAGCGTGAGCAGCCATGACCGGTTCAAGCGCAAGTGCGGCCTGAGCTTTCCGCTGGCATCGGACGAGGACGGCCGGCTGGTCGAGGCGCTGGGGTCCTGGGTCGAGAAGTCGAACTACGGCAAGACCTATATGGGCATCGACCGCTCGACCTTCCTGGTCAATGCGGAGGGGGTGATCGTGCGCACCTGGCGCGGGGTGAAGGTGCCGGGCCATGTCGAGGACGTGCTGGCGGCCGCGACGGAGGTGGGCCACTGACCGCGCGCACCATCGGCCTGCCCGCGGAGCTCGCCGCCTATGTCGCGACGGTCGGGGTGCGCGAACATCCGGCCCAGGCGGCCTTGCGGGCCGAGACCGACCGGCTGGAGCATGGCGACATGCGCACCTCGCCGGAGGCGGCCGCACTGGTCGCCTTCCTGATCGAGGCGACCGGTGCCAGGGCCGTGCTGGAGGTCGGCTGCTTCACCGGCCACGCGACGCTCGCCATGGCGCTGGCCCTGCCCCCGGACGGCCGGGTGACCACGCTCGACGTCAACGCCGACTGGCAGGCGCTCGGTCGCCGGCACTGGGAAGCGGCCGGGGTGGCCGACCGGATCCGGTTCCGGGAAGGGCCGGCACTCGCCAGCCTGGACGCGCTGCTGGCCGAGGGCGGTGCGGACGGCTTTGACCTGGCCCTGATCGATGCCGACAAGAAGTCCTACCCCGCCTATCTCCAGCGCTGCCGGCGCCTGGTCCGGACCGGCGGGCTGATCGTCCTGGACAATACGCTGTGGCGTGGCCGGGTGGCGGACCCGGACGATACGAGCCGCCAAACCGACACGCTGCGGCGCCTGAACCAGGCGATCCACGACGATCCGGACCTGGCGCTGGTCCTCCTGCCGGTGGGCGACGGGCTGACCCTGCTGCGGCGCCGCCGCTGACGGCTCAGCTGCGCTCGCGCGCCGCCGCGATCAGGTCTTCCAGCTGCTCGGGCGGCACGGCACCCGGGATGATCTCGCCGCCCAGCACGAAGGCGGGCGTGCCGCGCAGGCCGAGCTTGCGCGCCAGCTCCATGTCGGCGGCCAGCACCTGCTCGGTCTGTGGCGAGTTCATGTCCGCCTCCAGCCTGGCGACATCCAGGCCCAGGCCTCCCGCCAGGGCCCGCACGCCGTCCAGCGAGATGTCCTCGCTCTCCATCAGCGCCGTGTGCATGTCCCAGTAGCGCCCCTGGTTGCGCGCGGCGACCGCGGCCCTGGCCGCCACCACCGAATCCGGCCCCAGGATCGGGAACTCCTTGAGCACGAAGCGCACACCTTTGTCCTTGGCCACCAGCTCGCGGATCGACGGCATCATCCGCCGGCAATAGCCGCAATGATAGTCCATGAACTCGACCAGGGTGACGTCGCCGTCCGGATTGGCCGCGACCTCGGCGGGCTCGCCCTTCAGAGCCTCGGCATTGTCGACCACCGCCTGCTTGGCCTGCTCGGCCTGCTCGGCCTCCTGCCTGGCCTGGAGCGACTGCAGCGCCTCCATCACCAGCTCCGGCTCGCGCTGGAGCAGATCACGCACGACCTGCTCCACGGCAGCCCTGTCGAGCGGCGGCGCTTCCTGGGCCAGGAGCGGCGGGGCTGCCAGCAGCAGGAAGCCGGCGAGGATGACGGGGCGGATGCGCAAGGAGTTCACTCCAGCATGGGCGGCAGCGGCCGCCGTTCTAGTTGGTTCGCCGGTTGCGGGAATCCGCCGGCAGCACGTCGATCGCCGCCTGCAGGTCCTGCAGCTTGAGGAAGCCGGGATCGCCCGGCTGGATCATCTGCGACGCGCGCCGGGCAAAGCGGCGGGCGTCGTCGAACTGGCCGGTGCGGAGATGGTACTCGGCCATCGCCATCGCCGCCGCCCCCTCGTTGCCGAGCCGGCCCTCCGCGGTGGCGAGCAGCCGGAACGCCTCGGCGTTGCCCGGCTCGGCGACCGTCGTGTCCACGAGTTGCTGGCGCGCTTCCGCGAGATCGGCCGGGTCGTCCGAATCGATCAGCGCCTTGGCCAGGCCCAGCTTGAGCAGGCCGCTGCGGGGCAGGAGGCGCAAGGCTGCGCGATAGGGTCCTGCCGCCTCCGCCAGCCGGCCATTCTCGTAGAGCATCTGCCCTTCCAGCTCATGGAAATAGGGATCGTCGGGATGCTCCTTGATGAGCTGGCGGATCGCCGCCAGCGCGTCGTTCAGGCGCGGGATGCGGTAGAGCGCGATCGCGGTGGCGTAGCGGCCGGCCAGCGTGTCGTCGTCCTGCCAGCGGCGCAGCGCGTCCGACGGCTCGGCCAGGAAGGCGTCGAGCTTGGCGCGCATCCGGGCATGCCGCTCCACCGCAGGCCCCTCGATCTGCTTGCCGGCGTAGGGCGACTTCGCGAGCTGGTTCTGGAGGAACTCGATGCGCGAGCTGGTGAGCGGGTGGGTCAGGAGCCAGGGATCGGCCCGCCCGCTCACGCGCAGGTCGTCGGAATCCAGGATCCGGAAGAACTGCAGCAGGCCCTCCGGGCTCTGGCCGAGATCACCTAAGAGCCGCACCGCGGCCTGGTCGGCCGCCTGCTCCTGGCCGCGGCTGAACTTCAGGAAGCCGCCCTGCGCCACGGTGAGCCCGCCCGCCATCGCCGCGATGCCGACCTGCGGGGCACCCATGGCGGCGGCGGCCAGCCCCAGCAGTGTGCCGAGCAGCGCCTGGGTGCCGGCATTCTGCATCGCGACCTGGGCGCGGCTCAGATGGCCGCCGGCGATATGGCCGGTCTCGTGCGCGATCACCCCTTCGAGCTGGTCCGGGGTTTCGGTGGTGATCAGCAGGCCGGAGTTCAGGAACAGGTTCTGCCCGCCCGCGACGAACGCGTTCAGCGAGTTGTCGTTGACGATGTAGATGCGGATGGAGGAGGGATCGAGCCCGGCTGCGCGGAAGATCGGGTCGGACAGCTCGCGGAGCGTCGTCTCGATCTCGACATCGCGCAGGAGGAACAGGGACTGGGCCAGGACCGGCCGCAGCGGTGCCGCCAGCAGGGCCAGGACCAGGACGACCACCGCCACCATCCGGCAGGAGAAGCCGTGCCAGCCGACCAGACGACCTCCCTTCCACCCTCGACGCGCAGTGCGATCCCGTCCTTTTTGGTGATGGACGTGGTGATCGACGCGGCCCGGCAGGAAGCGGCGGGCCATGACGTGGTCCATCTCGAGATCGGCGAGCCCGGCGGCGGCGCGCCGGCCTCCGCCCTGGAGGCCGCCGCCGCGGCCGTGCGCGATGGCGCCCTCGGCTATACGCCGGCCCTGGGCATGCCCGCCCTGCGCCGGCGCATCGCCCGCCATTATCGCGACTGGCACGGGCTGGAGGTCGACTGGCAGCGCATCGCGGTCACCACGGGTGCCTCGGGCGGCTTCGTGCTGGGCTTCCTGGCGAGCTTCGACCCGGGTGCCCGGGTGCTGGTCGCCGATCCCAGCTATCCCTGCTACCGCAACGTCATGGCGGCGTTCGGCATCGAGGCGGTGCGGGTCGCCACCGGGCCTGCGGACGGCTTCCAGCCGACCCCGGCGGAGCTCGACGCGATCCCGGGCCGGATCGATGGCCTCGTGCTGCAGAGCCCGGCCAATCCCACCGGCACCATGCTCGACGACGCGCGGCTGGCGGCCCTTGCCGCCTGGGCCAGGGCGCGTCGCGTCCGCCTGATCGTCGACGAGATCTATCAAGGCATCACCTACGAGGCACCCGCGACCACGGTGCTCAAGGTCGAGCCAGAGGCGTTGGTCGTCAACAGCTTCTCGAAATTCTGGGCGATGACCGGCTGGCGGGTCGGCTGGCTGGTGCTGCCCGAGCCGCTGGTCCGGCCGGTGGAGCGGCTGGCGCAGAACCTGTTCATCTCCACGCCCACCGTCGCCCAGGTGGCCGCCACCGCCGCCATGGATGCGGAGGAGGAACTGCACGCCCGGGTCGACATCTACCGGGCCAACCGCGACCTGCTGCGCCGGGCACTGGGCCGGGCGGGGCTCGACCGGATCGCCCCGCCCGACGGCGCCTTCTATCTCTGGGCCGATATCCGGCCGACCGGCCTTTCGGCCAGCGAGCTGGCGCGCCGCCTCCTGCACGAGGCCCATGTCGCCGTCACTCCCGGCATGGATTTCGACCCGGTCGACGGCGAGCACTGGATCCGGCTGTCGTTCGCTGCCGATCCGGAGCGGATCCGGATCGGGGCGGAGCGGCTCGAAGCCGCTCTCACCCCGATGATCCGCCGGGCCTAGCTGCCGGTCAGCCGGTTCCACCAGCCGCGCCGCACCGGCCGGGCCGGTGCTTCGGCCGCCACCGGCTCCGGTGCGGGCGCAGGCTCGGCCTGGGCCGGTTCCGGAGCCTGCTCGGGTGCCGGCGCCGGGGCGGGTTCCGGAGCCGCCACAGGCGCCGGAGCAGGCTCGGCTGCCGGTGCGGCCTGCTCCGCCGCAGCCACCGGCGCCGGCTCGGTCGCCGGCACGTCCGCCTGGGCGGCCTTCTTCGTGGTCCGCCGCCGCTTCGGCTTGGCCTCGGCCGCCGGCTCCGCCGGCTCTGCTTCGGCCTGGGCCTTCTTCCTGGCAGGTGCCCGGCGCGGCTTGGCCGGCTTGGCCTCCTCCGCTGCCGCCTCGGCCAGCTCGGCGGTCTCCGCGGCCGCCTTCCTGGTGGTCCGCCGCCGCTTCGGCTTGGCCTCCGCCACCGGCTCCTCGGCCACCTCCGGCACGGGCGGGGCTTCCACCGGCGTCATCAGCTCGATCGGCAGCGGGACGACCGGCGTGTCGGCCGGTGCCGCCTCGCCAGCGTCCCCGACCGGCTCGGCCGCAGCCTCCACCGGCTCGGCTTCCACCGGCCCCGCCTCGACGGGTTCGACCTCGACCGGCTCGCGGGCTTCGGCCTCGACGGGTTCGACCTCGGGCGCCTCGGCAGCCAGCGGCTCGCCTTCCTCGGCATCCTCGTCGAACTGGTCCTCGTCGCCCGGCTGCTGGGCCATGCCGGCCTGCTCGCCGTTGCGGTCGCCGCGACGACGGCGACGGCGCCGGCGACGGCGCTTGCGGCCGCCTTCCTCGCTGTCCTCGCCATTGGCTGCGGCCTCGACCGGCTGCTCGGCCCCGACCGGCTCCTCCGCCTCGACCTCGGCCTCGGCCTCGGCCTTGGCCGGCTCGCGCTGCTGCCGGTCCTCGCCAGCCTCGTCCCGGCGGCCACCGCGGCGATCACGCCGGCCGCGGCCATTCTCGCCGCGGGCAGGCTCGCTGCGGCGCTCGACCAGTTCCTCCTCCTCTTCCTCGACGATCGGCTCCTCGACCGGCTCCTCGGGCTCGGCCAGGGAGGCGGGCGGCGGCACCTCGATCGGCTTCTCGCGCCGCTCCATGCGCTCCACGCCGATGTCGCCCGGGATCATCTGGTCGTCGGTGTCGACGAACACCCGCATCTGGTAGCGCTGCTCCATGCGGAACAGCGCGTCGCGCTTGTGGTTGAGCAGGTAGTAGGCAGCGCTGCTCGGCACGACCACGCGCATCACCGCAGTCTCGCCGGCGATGCCGACCTCCTGGATGCGGCGCAGTGCCTGCAGGGCGCAGGATTCGGTGGAGCGCACCACGCCCAGCCCGTGGCAGACCGGGCAGGTCTGGGTGGACAGTTCCTGCAGGGACGGCCGCATCCGCTGCCGGGACAGCTCCAGGAGCCCGAACTGGCTGATCTTGCCGATCTGCAGCCGGGCACGGTCCAGCTTGAGGGCGTCGCGCAGCCGCCGCTCGACCTGGCGCTCGTGGCGCTGGTCGGCCATGTCGATGAAGTCGATCACGATCAGGCCGGCCAGGTCGCGCAGCCGCATCTGGCGCGCGGCCTCGTCCGCCGCCTCCAGATTGGTCTTGAGCGCGGTCTCGTCGATGTGCCGCTCGCGGGTCGACTTGCCCGAGTTGACGTCGATCGCGGTCAGCGCCTCGGTCGTGTGGATCACGATCGAGCCGCCCGACGGCAGGTCCACCTTGGGCAGGTGCATGCAGTCGAGCTGGTCCTCCACGCCGTAGCGGAAGAACAGGGGCGCCTCGTCGCGATACTGCTTCACCTGCCGCGAGCGCGACGGGATCAGCATGGTCATGATGCGCTTGGCCTGCTTGTAGGCCTCGTCGCCCTCGACCAGCACCTCGTCGATGTCGCGGCTGTAGAGGTCGCGCATCGCCCGCTTCACGAGGTCGCCTTCCTCGTAGATCAGGGCCGGCGCCATGCTCTTGAGCGTGGTCTCGCGGATGTCCTCCCACTGGCGCAGGAGATAGTCGTAGTCGCGCCGGATCTCGGCCCGGGTGCGCTCCTGGCCGGCCGTGCGGATGATCAGGCCCATGCCCTTGGGCACTTCCAGCTCCGCCGCGATCTCCTTGAGCCGCTTGCGGTCTTCCGGATCGTCGATCTTGCGGCTGATCCCGCCGCCGCGCGGCGTGTTCGGCATCAGCACGCAGTAGCGGCCGGCGAGCGACAGATAAGTGGTCAGCGCCGCACCCTTGGTGCCGCGCTCCTCCTTGACGACCTGCACCAGCATGATCTGCCGGCGCTTGATCACTTCCTGGATCTTGTAGCTGCGCAGGAGCCGCGCGCGCCGGCGGGCGATGTCGGCCTCGTCGTCGTCGTCCGAGCCGTTGCCGTTGCCGTTGCCATCGCCCTCGTCGCCGCGGGCGACATCTTCCAGGGTCGCCCGGTCGGCCTGCGGGATCTGGAAGTAGTCCGGATGAATCTCGGAAAAGGCCAAGAAGCCGTGCCGGTTGCCGCCATACTCGACGAACGCGGCCTGGAGCGAAGGCTCCACGCGCGTCACCTTGGCGAGATAGACGTTGCCCTTGATCTGCTTCTTGGTGGACGATTCGAAATCGAAATCGACCAGCTGCTTGTCATTGAGAATGACGACCCGGGTTTCCTCCGGGTGGCCGGCATCGATCAACATGCGTCGAGTCATCGAGGGGAGTCTCCGCACGCGCATGGCGAGGCATGGTGATGCCCGGCGCCGCCGCGTGCTGCTGTAGGCCCGCGCGCAGCCCTGCGCGCGAATCGGGTTGGCTCGCCCGCCTGGCGGCGGCCGAGACGAGGGGTGCCACGCGGCCCGGTGCCGACGGTTCGACCACCGCACTTCTGCGGGGTTCGTCGTACGGCAGGTATCCAACGTGGTGCATTGCGTTCGGAAGGAAGGGGGCGACCCCGGGTTCGACCCGGCGGGGCAGCCTGTTGGTTGAGATGCGGCGGGATCGGCGCTATCCGGAAGCCGGGCTGCGAACTTGCGCGAACCACGGCGATCGGCACCGGATCCGCTCGCACGCACGGGACTATAGAACCATCGATCCGCTGTCTCAATCACCAAGACATATCGGCGGCATCGGTTCCCGTCATCGGTCGATGGCAGCTGTAACCGCGCATCGCCTGGCGGTCCTCGCCATGGTGATGCTGTCGATCCTATTCGCCACCTTGCCGGCTGCCGCTGCCGAGACCCTGATCTCCGGGCTGCGGTTCGGGATGCGGGACGCCCACACTCGGATCGTTCTTGATCTCGACGCCAACGTCCCGATCGAGACCAGCCTGTCCGCCGACCGCACCAGACTCGAGGTGATCGTGCCGCAGGCCCGCTGGGCGCTGCCGATCGGCCGGCTGCCCCAGCCACGCGGCCTGGTGGATGCCTGGTACACCAGCACCACGCCGGGCGCGGCCAGCCTCGAGGTGGACCTGAAGGGCCAGGCGCGGGTGGCGCATGCCGAGCTCCTGGTGCCCTCCGCGGATTCGCGCTTCTACCGGCTGGTGATCGACCTGATCCCCGGGCCCGCCCCCGCCCTGGCCGCCCAGGCCCAGGCGCAACTGGAGCCGGCACCACCACCCGGCCCGCCTGCGGCAGCGGCGAACGAGGCGGCGGCGGAACGGCCGGCAGCACCCCCGGCCACGTCGGCAACAACCGGGCGCGTGCCGCCCGTGCCCACGCGCAAGATCCTGCCGCGCCCGGAGGCGGTGGCACCGCCGACCGCCACCGCCGGGGTCGGCTCGGTGCTGGGCGCACCCGCCGCGGACCAGGCAGCACCGGCCTCGCTGCCCGCACCTGTCAAGCCGCTGATCGTCCTGGACCCCGGCCATGGCGGCAAGGACCCGGGCACGATCGGCCGGCGCGGCACCTACGAGAAGACCATCACCCTCGCCGTGGCCAAGGCGATCCAGGCCAGGCTGGAAGCTTCCGGGCGGTACCGGGTGGCGCTCACCCGCGAGCGCGACGAGGCGGTGCCGCTGCGCCAGCGGCTGAACTTCGCGCGCGAGGCCGGTGGCGCCCTGTTCATCTCGATCCACGCCGACAGCCTCGCGCGCAATGCCGAGATGCGCGGCGCCTCGGTCTACACCCTGTCCGACCGCGCCTCCGACCGCGAGGCCGCAGCGCTCGCCCAGAAGGAGAACAAGGCCGACATCGTCAGCGGCCTCGACCTGACCGACCAGGACCCGATCGTGAGCGAGATCCTGATCGACCTCGCCCTGCGCGACGCCACCAACCGCTCGATCGGCTTTGCCGACGCCCTGGTGGACGAGCTCGGCAAGGTCACCCGGCTGGTGAAGGGCACGCGCCGGTTCGCCGGCTTCGTAGTGCTGAAGTCGCCCGACACGCCGAGCGTGCTGCTGGAGCTGGGCTTTCTGTCCAACCCACGCGACGAGCAGCTGCTCAACGACCCGGCGCATCGCCGCAAGCTGGCAGGCGCGGTGCTGAACGCGCTGGACACCTATTTCGCCAGGGCGCTCCACTGAGCGCACGCAATCGGCCGGCAGGGCCGGTGCGGAATTGAGACCTGCCGACGGATGGGGTAACCTGGCGGCGAAGTTCGGTCGTGAACGATCGCCGCTGCCGCATCGGCTGCCACGGGACCCGGTAGAGGGCCCGGCACGGAGTCTGCCGCCGGCGCATTGCCTCGCACGGGAAGGTTGAAGAGCTTGACGTCGTTCCTGCGCGCGCTGGGCGTGCTGTTCAACCTGCTCCTGCTGGCGGTGCTGATCGGTGTCGGTGCACTGGGCTATGCCTGGTGGCGCTATGGCCAGGACCTGCCGGACGTGGCGCAGCTCGCCACCTACGAGCCGCCCACGGTCACCCGCGTCCATGCCGGCGACGGGCGGCTGCTCGCCGAGTTCGCCAAGGAGCGGCGCGTCTGGGTGCCGATCCACGCGATCCCGGTCCGCATCCAGCAGGCCTTCGTCGCCGCCGAGGACCAGAATTTCTGGCACCACTGGGGCGTGGATCCGCAGGGCATCGCGTCCGCGGTGGTCGACAACCTGCGCCGGGTCGCCAATGACGAGCGGCCGCGCGGTGCTTCGACCATCACCCAGCAGGTGGCGAAGAACTTCCTGCTCACCAACGAGGTGTCGATCGACCGCAAGATCAAGGAAGCGATCCTGGCGATCCGCATGGAGCGGGTGCTGAGCAAGGACCGGATCCTCGAGCTCTATCTCAACGAGATCTTCCTGGGCTACCGGGCCTACGGCATCGCTGCCGCGGCGCTCAACTATTTCGACAAGTCGCTGGACGAGCTGACGCTGGGCGAGATCGCGTTCATCGCCGGGCTGCCGAAGGCGCCGTCGCGCTACGACCCGGCCCGCAATGCCGAGATCGCGCGCGACCGGCGCAACTACGTGATCGGCCGGATGCAGGCGGACCGCTACATCACCGCCGCGGAAGCGGACGCCGCGCGGGCCGAGCCGTTCGTCCTGCGCGCCCGAAGGGGCCAGGCCGACCAGGCTTCGGCCGACTTCTTCCTGGAGGAGGTGCGCCGCCGGCTGGTGGCGCAGCTGGGCGAGGCCGGCTTCTACGAGGGCGGCCTGTCGGTGCGGACCACGGTGCAGCCGCGCATCCAGCGGATCGCCGACATCGCGCTTAGGCGCGGCCTGTCCAACTATGACCGCAAGACCGGCTGGCGCGGCCCGATCGCGAACCTGCCGGACGCCGCCACCCGCCCGGACCGGCAGGACGCGCTGGCGGCGGTCGATCCGGGCTTCAGCCTGCTCGACTGGCAAAAGGCGCTGGTGCTGGCCGCGGGTGCCGAGGGCGCCGATCTGGCTTTGGCCGACGGCACGACGGGGACGATCCGCAGTGCTGACCTGAAATGGGCGCGCCCGGTGGATGCCGAGGGCAAGATGGGTCCCGCACCCACGCGCGCCGATCAGGTACTGAAGCAGGGCGACGTCATCCTGGTCGAGAACATCGCCGCCGACGGCGAGCCGCCGCGCTTCGGCCTGCGCCAGCGCCCCGAGGTCGAGGGTGCCGCCGTGGTGCTCGATCCCAATACCGGCCGGGTCCTGGCGGTCTCCGGCGGATTCGACTTCCGACAGAGCAGCTTCAACCGGGCCACCCAGGCCTGGCGGCAGCCGGGCTCGGCCTTCAAGCCGTTCGTCTATCTGGCGGGCCTGGAGAACGGCTACACGCCGGCCTCGATCGTGCTGGACGCGCCGATCGTGATCGACCAGGGGCCGGACCAGCCCAAGTGGAAGCCCGAGAACTTCAGCCAGCGCTTCTACGGCCCCTCCACCCTGCGCCTGGGCCTGGAGAAGTCGCGCAACCTGATGACCGTGCGCCTGGCCCAGGCGGTCGGCATGGACAAGGTGATCGACGTGGCGCGCCGCTTCGGCATCGATCGCGGCCTGCAGCACTATCTGGCGGGCTCGCTCGGCTCCAACGAGGTCACGCTGCTGGGCCTGACCTCCGCCTATGCCGAGCTGGTCAATGGCGGCAGGCAGCTCACCCCGGTGCTGGTCGAGCGGATCCAGGACCGTTACGGCAGGACGCTGATGCGCCGGGACGACCGGGGCTGCGAGGGCTGCACCGCCCTGGCCTATGACGGCGGCCTGCCGCCGCTGCTGCCCGATACCAGGCCGGCAGTGACCGACGAGCGCTTCGCCTACCAGATGACCAACATGCTGGCCGGCGTGGTGGAGCGCGGCACCGCTGCCAACGCCAGCAAGCTGGGCCGGCCGCTCGGCGGCAAGACCGGCACGTCCAACGATGCCAAGGACACCTGGTTCGTCGGCTTCTCGCCCGACCTGGTCACCGGCGTGTTCATCGGCTTCGACCAACCTAAGAGCCTGGGTGATCGCGAGACCGGCGGGACGGTGGCCCTGCCGGTCTGGACCGAGATCATGGGCAAGGCGCTGGAAGGCACGCCGCCCACCCCGTTCCGTGTCCCGCCCGGCGTGCAGCTGGTCCGCATCGATGCCGCGACCGGCGCCCTGCCCGGCCCCGACACCAAACAGGTGATCCTGGAGGCGTTCCTGCCGGGCACCGCGCCCACCAGCGAGCTGCCGAGTGCCGCGGTGATCGGCGGCGAGACCGCCCTCTACGACCCGCAGCCGTCCGGCCGTCCGGCGCCGCCCACGGCACCGGTGGCACCGCCGATCATGGATGACGGCCTGTACTGAGCGGCCGGCAGCCCCACCTTTTCCCATCAATGCCCGATCCTGTCCCTACGGAGCCTGAACATGCGTGCTGAGATCGCGAACCCCGCGGACGAGCTGAAGGAGGGTGTGGCCCTTCTGCGGAGGCATCTTTGACTGGGATGAAGCCCTGGTCCGCCTGGACGAGCTGAACGCCCTTTCCGAGGATCCGACGCTCTGGAACGATGCCGAGCGCGCGCAGAAGATCATGCGCGAGCGCAATGGCCTGGCGGCACGGATCGATCAGGTCCGCGAGATCGAGACCCGGCTGAACGACGGGCTGGAGCTGGCGGAACTGGCCGAGGCGGAGAACGACGACACGACGCTGGGCGACATCCAGCGCGAGCTCACCAGCCTGAAGGACACCGTCCGCCGCCTGCAGCTGGAGGCGATGCTGTCCGGCGAGGCCGACCGCAACAACGCGTTCATCGAGATCAACGCGGGTGCCGGCGGCACGGAGAGCCAGGACTGGGCCGAGATGCTCATGCGCATGTACACGCGCTGGGCCGAGCAGCACGGCTACAAGGTCGGCCTGATCCAGGAGACCGAGGGCGAGGAAGCCGGCATCAAGTCCGCCACGCTCCGGCTGGAGGGCGAGAACGCCTATGGCTGGCTGAAGACCGAGGCGGGCGTGCACCGGCTGGTGCGCATCTCCCCCTATGACAGCCAGGCGCGCCGGCACACCAGCTTCGCCTCCGTCTGGGTCTATCCCGAGATCGACGATTCGATCGAGGTCGACATCCAGGACAAGGACCTGCGCATCGACACCTACCGGGCGTCCGGCGCCGGCGGCCAGCACGTCAACCGGACCGAATCGGCGATCCGCATCACCCACCTGCCCACCGGCATCGTGGTGAGCTGCCAGACCGACCGCTCGCAGCACCGCAACCGCGACACCGCGTTCGGCATGCTGCGCGCCCGGCTCTACGAGCTGGAGCTGCAAAAGCGCCGGGCGGCGGCGGATGCCACCGAGGCGGCCAAGACCGATATCGGCTGGGGCCACCAGATCCGATCGTACGTGCTGCAGCCCTACCGGATGGTGAAGGACCTGCGCACCGGGGTGGAGACGTCGGACACGCAGGGCGTGCTGGACGGCGATCTCGACCAGTTCCTGGAGGCATCGCTGGCGCGTGGCGTCACCGGTGTGGCCACGGAGGTGGAGGATCCGGCTTGAGGCCGGCGGTGATGCTGCTGGGCGTCGTCCTCATCGGCGCCGGTCCGGCGCTGGCGCTGGAGGACGGCGCCAGTGCGGCGCAGCTCGAGGAAGCGTTCGCTCAGATCCGGGCCAAGGTCGAGGAGCAGCGGGCGCTCACCGGTGCGGCGGCCAAGGACGCGGCCGACCGGCTGGTGGAGATCGGCCGGCTGAACGACCGGATCCGGGAGCTGGAGCGGGAGAACGGGCAGCTGCGCGAGAGCAACCGGGCGCTCGACGCGGAACTGGTCACGGTGCGCGGCGAGCGCGACCGGCTGGAGCGCGAGGCACAGGAACTGACCAAGGCGGCCGCGGCTAGGCTCGACGAGTTCGCCAAGGCCCAGAGCGGCATCGCCGCCGCCCGCGCCGAGCTGGATGCGATGGCGCAGGCGCTGAGCGAGCTGGCAGCGCAGCGGTCGGTGATCGCTGAGCCTGGGGCCGGCACACCGTTGGCCGCAGAACTCCCGGTCCTGGAGGACCCGGCAGGGCTGCGGCTGGAGCTGGCGCGCGCCCAGGCGCGGATCGAGGAGCTGGAACGCCAGCTTCAGTGAGCGGGAAGGGTCGGGCACGGCGACGCCGGTGCCCGACCAGGAGGGCCCCCTGGCTCAGGCCGCGCGGCGGGCCGCGATCTGCTCCTTCAGGCGGGCGATCACCCCGTCGAAGCCGCTGCGCGCCAGCACCTCGCCATATTCCTGGCGCCAGGTGACCACCGCCGAGACGCCCTCGCCGACCACGTCGATGATCTTGAAGCCGTCCGCGCTGCGGCGCACCCGCCAGTCGACATTGGCCGGCGGCTGGCCCTGGACGCGCACGATCTTGCTCGACACGACCGCGTCCCGGTCGTCGACCACGCGCTCGCCGGTGATCTCGTAGGTCTCGCCCCCGTAGTTGCGCAGCTGGGAGGCGATCGTCTGGATGGTGAACTGCCGGAACAGGTCGGTGAATTCCTGCTGCTGCGCAGCACTCGCCTGGCGCCAGTAGCGGCCGGTGACCAGCCGGCCGATGATCTCAAAATCGACACTCTTGTCCAGGATCGACACCAGCCGCGACAGCCGCTCCTGGTCGTCCAGCGAATCATCCTGGAAGGTCGCCACCACCTCCTGGCCGACCCCGTCCATGAAGGTGGACGGGCTTTCCTGGGCGCCGGCGGGGACACGGAGTGCCGCCAGAACGGCCAGCGCCGCAGCCCCGGCCAGCAAGCCGCGCCGGCTCAGCATGGCCGCACGGGCATCACTCAACATCCGGCTCCTCCTCGAAGATCGCGTCATACTGGGCATCCGAACCGCTGCCGGCGATCTCCGCTCCCAGCCGTTGCAGATAGATCGAGCGCACCGTGGCGTACATGTCGACGCTGCCCCGGCGCAGGTCCTCGATCACCGCCATGTTCCGGGAATGGAAGTCGATGCCTTCGGTGACCCTCTGGGTGATCCAGGGCCAGTCGCTGCTCATGTAGAAGGTCGGGTTCAGGGTCATGTCCGGCACGCGGCCCACCGCACCACGCACGACATCGGGGCCGAACAAAGGCAGGACCACGTAGGGCCCCGGTCCCACGCCCCATTTCTGCAGGGTCGCGCCGAAGCGGGTTTCCTGCTTCTGGTAGCCGAACGCCGAGGCCGCATCGAACAGGCCGCCCACGCCCAGCGTGGTGTTGATGAAGAACCGGCCGACCGAGGTGCCGAACCCTTCCCGCTCCCCCTGGAGCGCCAGGTTCACGAAATTGGTGGGCTCGCGCAGATTGCCCAGGAAGTTGGTGACGCTGTCACGCACCGGCTCGGGTACCACGGCCTGGTAGCCGCGGGAGACCGGGGTGAGGACCGCACGGTCCGCGACCTCGTTGAAGCTGAAGATCGCGCGGTTGACCGGCTCCCAAGGATCCGGATCCTCGGCCGTGGCGCAGCCCGCCAGGGTCAGCGCGAGCGCCAGGATCGCAACAGGCCGCGCCACGTGCCCTTGCTGGCTCATCTTCACCTCTCGATGGCGGAGGATGGGGGAAGCGTCGTCATTCATCGGTCCGCCGGAGAAGTACGTGCCGTTCCACAGGGATTCAAGTTGAGCAATGCCGGGCGACCTGGATCGGCGCCTGCTGTGGCCGGTACCGGAGCGCTTGACCCTTGGATATAAAGAAATGTAGATATGTCTCAGGAGATCTGAGATGGATGCTGCCGGCCCTGAACTCGCCCAATTGCTGGATGGCCTCGCTGCCGCGGCCGACCCGTCACGGCTGCGCCTGCTCGCCATCTGCGCCCAGGGCGAGTGGACGGTCAGCGAGCTGGTCCAGGTCCTGGGCCAGTCGCAGCCGCGCATCTCCCGCCACCTGAAGATCCTGGCCGAGGCCGGCCTGCTCGACCGCTTCCGCGAAGGGAGCTGGGTGTTCTACCGGCGCGCCCAGGACGGCGACGGCGCCAGGCTCGCCCGCTCGATCTGCCGCCTCCTGCCGGCCGAGGACGGCGTGCTCCAGCTCGATCGCCGCCGCCTGGAAGTGGTGCGCGCCGCGCGGCGCCGGGCCGCCGAGGCCTGGTTCGACCACCACGCCAAGGCCTGGGACGAGGAGCGCGAGCTGGGCCCCGCCGAGACCGCGGCGATCGAGGCGGCGCTCGTCCGGCAGTTCGAAGGCGTCAGCACGCCCTCCCTGCTCGACATCGGCACCGGCACCGGCCGGGTCCTGCAGCTTCTCGCCAGCCGGATCGGCTACGGCCTGGGCGTCGACGTCGCCCAGGACATGCTCAAGATCGCGCGGGCCAACCTGGACCGGCGCGAGGCGCGCAACTGCCAGGTCCGCCATGGCGACATGTACCAGCTGCCGCTGCCCGACGGCTCGTTCAGCGCGGTGACCTTCCATCAGGTGCTGCATTTCGCCGACGACCCGTTCGCCGCCCTCGCCGAGGCCCGCCGGGTGCTGGCGCCGGGCGGGCGGATCGTGGTGGTCGATCTGGCCCGGCACGAGCGCGAGGATCTGCGCGAGGCACGCCAGCACCGCCGCCTGGGCTTCACCGACCCGGAGATGACCGGCTGGCTCGAGGAGCTGGGCCTCCAGGTCGAGCCGCCGGTGCGGGTGCCGGGCGGCGATCTCACCGTGGTCCTGTGGTCGGCCAGGCTGGCCGAGGCCCAGGTCCTGCCCTTCCCGCCCCATGGCCGCAGCGAGGCGCTGGCATGAGCCCGCCCCGCCGCGACGCCGCCATCAGCGCCTCCCAGCAACCGGAGCAGCTCATGTCCGAGCCCACCACCCTCGACCGGCTGCAGGAGGACCGCCGGGTCCTCCGCCACTTCCCCCTGCTGGGCGAGCCCCTGCCGCAGCCGAGGCTGTCGGTCGAGCTGTTCCCGCCCAAGAGCGGCCCCGCGACCGAGGCCTTCTTCACCGAGGTCGCACGCCTGGCGGCGGTGGGCCCGGACCATCTGACCGTCACCTCCGGGGCTGGCGGCGGCGAGCAGGTCGAGGCGACGTTCGCCACGGTGCGCGAGCTGCAGGAGCGGTTCGGCCTGCCGGTGGCGCCGCACATCACCGCGGCCGCGGTGGACCGGCGCGACGTGGCGGCACTGGCCGAGCGGTACACGGCACTGGGCGTCACCCGGGTGGTGGCGCTGCGTGGCGATTCGACCGACGGCATCGGCCAGCCCTACCGGCCGCGCCCGGACGGGTTCGCCCATGCCTCGGACCTGGTGCGGGCGCTGGCCGAGGCCGGGCGGTTCGACATCGGCGTCGGCTGCTATCCGGAGGTCCATCCGGAATCGCCGGACGCCGCCACCGACCTCGCCCATCTGCGCACCAAGGTCGAGGCCGGCGCCTCGCACCTGATCACCCAGTACTGCTTCGACACCGACCGGATCCTGCGCTTCCGCGACGCCTGCCAGGCGGCCGGCATCCAGGCGCCGATCGTGCCGGGCATCATGCCGATCCATTCCTTTGCCCAGATCCGCCGCTTCAGCGGCATGTGCGGCGCCACCATCCCGGACTGGCTGGCCGAATTGTTTCACGGGCTGGAGGACCAGCCGGAACTGGCGCGCATGGTCGCGACCACCGTCGCCGCGGAGCAGTGCCGCCGCCTGGTGGCCGAGGGCTTCGACTCCCTGCATCTCTATGCCCTGAACCGCGCCGACCTGACCCTGGCGCTCTGCCGCCTGCTGGGCCGGCGCAGCCTGCAACTGGTGACGCCGGACCGGATGGCCGCGGCCGCCTGAACGGCCGGGCTCGGGTTCGTTCGTGCAAAACCGAGTGCACGGACCTGAGACCGGACTTGGGTTCGTGCCGTTATGCGTACCCGGAACAGGGGACGTGCCTGCCCTTCTCATGTCATCCCCCGCGCAGGCTGGGATGACGGAAGGGGCAGCCGCGGCTCGGGTTCGTTTCGTCATCGCGGTGCGAGCTGCGGCTCGGGTTCGTTCGTGCAGATTTGCCTGTCGGTTGTGGTGAGGCATAGCGGGCTGGCCCTCCGGCGGATCGGGAGGCCAGCATAGCACATCTAGGCGTTCAGTCCTAAACCGCCATGGATCAGGACGAGGTGACGGTCAGCGTGCTGCGGCCGTTGCCCTGGGGCGTCACCTCGACCCGCACCGCGATCCGCTCCTTCATCTCCTCGACATGGCTGATCACGCCGACCCGGCGGCCGGTCGCCTGCAGCCGCTCCAGCACCGAGAGCGCCATGCCCAGGCTCTGCGCGTCGAGCGCGCCGAAACCCTCGTCGATGAACAGGCTCTCGACCCGGATGCCCTGGCCGGACGACAGGCTGGCCAGGCCCAGCGCCAGGGCCAGGCTCACCAGGAAGCGCTCGCCGCCGGACAGGCTGTGCACGCCGCGCACCTCGTCGGCCATGAACCGGTCGACCACCTGCAGGACCAGATCGCCGCCAGGGGCGCGCTGCAGCTCGTAGCGCGGATGCAGCTCGGCGAGGTGCAGGTTGGCCAGGTGCAGGAGCTGCACCAGGGTCAGGTTCTGGGCGAAGCGGCGGAACTTCGCACCATCCGCCGAGCCGATCAGGCTGGCCAGGCGCAGCCAGACATCGGCCTGGCGGCGGCGCGCGTCCCGATCGGCGATGAGCTGGAGCTGGCCCTTGCCGATCCGGTCGTCGTTGATCAGCACGGCGAGCCGCTCGCGGTGCTTGGCCTCGGCCGCCTCGCGCCGTTCGGCCAGTTCCCTCAGGGCTTCCTGGATGGCCTCGACCGCACGGGCCGGTGTTCCCGCCGCGCGATGCTCCGCCAGGATGCGCTGCCGCTCGCGGCAGGTGACCCGCTGTTCCTCCAGGGCATTGGTCAGGCCCTGGAGTCGCGCGCGTTCCGCTTCGGTCCAACCTTCGGCACGCGCGAACGCGGTCTCGGCATCGGTCCGTTCCAGGCGGAGCTGGGCCAGGGCCGCCGCCAGTCGCCGTTCCGCTTCCGCCGCCGCGGCCTGCCCGGTCGCATGGGCACGCCGGGAGGCCGCCAGGTTCTCCTTCGCCACCGCCAGCCTGCGTTCCGCCGTGACCAGGGCCGCGCCGGCCTCGGCAGCGACGGCCTTGGCCTGGGCGAGGCGCGCCTGCATGGCCTGCTCGGCCGCATCCGCGGAGCCGTCCAGCATCCGCGCGCGTGCGTCGCGCAGGGTCTGCCATTCCGCCCGGCAGCGTATGGCGACGCCTTCCGCTTCCTTCAGTTCGTGCAGCCGGTGGACCAGCGTCGTGCGGGCCGCACCCTGCTGTTCCCCGAGTTCGCCGAGCCTGCCGCGGATCTCCTCGAGCGCAGCGGTCCGGGATGTCCAGGCGGCTGCAAGGTCGCGGCATCGCTGGGCCAGTGCCTGCGCATCCTTGCCGTGCTGGTCGCGCCACGCGGCGCAGGGGCCATCCAGCAGCTCGCCCAGACGCGCCAATACGCCGTCGCGTTCTGCCTCGGTCGCGCGCAGGCGTTCGGCGGAACGCTCTGCCTCCAGTGCCAGCTCGCGCTCCTGCTCCGCCGCCCGGTCGCCGGCGGCGGCGAGGCCGTCCAGCCGGTCGCGCCGCTCCGCCAGGGCGGATTGTGCCTGCCCGAGTCGGGTCTCGAGCTCGGTCAGGCGCGCCAGTTGCGCCGAGGCCTCACGGGCGAGCCGCTCGACCTGGTCCAGGTGACGGGCGTCATCCGGGCCGGGCTGCGCCGGGAGCAGGCCTTCGCCATGCGTGGCGATGGCGGCCAGGGCAGCGTCGTGGCGTTCCTGCCAGCGTGCCCGCTCGGCCTGGACCGCTGCCCGCTGACGCTCCACCTGCGGGCGCCGCTCGGTACAGGCACGTAGCTGGGTCGCCGCTTCGACCGAGCGGCGCTGCAGTGCCTGGAAGGCTTCCTCCAGCTCCGTGACCCGCTGCTGGTCCACCAGGACGCGTGCGGCCAGCACTTGGTCGGCCAGGGCCGCGGCATGGTCGACAGCACCGCAGACCGGGCACGGCTGGCCGGGCTGGAGTTGCAGGCGCAGATGCCTGGCCGCATCGCCGGCAGCGGCCTCGGACAGGTCCAGGCCGCGCCGGGCCTCGTCCAGCCGGGCGCGCGCTGCCGGCAGCGCCGTCTCGGCTTCGGACTGCGCGCCGGCTGCATGGGTGGCGCTCGCTTCGAGCTTGGCCAATTCGTCGGCCAGCTCGGCCAGGGTCGCAGTGACCCGCCTCCCCTCGCCATCGGCCTGCTCCAAAGCCTCCAGGGCCGAGCGGAGCTGGCGGCAGCGATCCAGCCGTTCCTGCACCGCCGGCCGGTCGATGGCGGCGATCTCGGCCTGAAGACTGGCGATCTGCGTGGTGTCGGCCTGAACCGCACGGCGCAGTTCGGCGAGTTCCGCCATCCGCCCAGCGCTCGCCTCGGCCAGGACCTGGCGCTGCCTCTCCAGCCCTGCCTTGCGCTCGGTCAGCTCGGCCAGGCGCCGGTCATGGTCCGTGGCGGCGGCCAGATCCTGCAGGGCCGCGCCGATCCGGCCGGCCAGCAGGTGGAGGCCCGGATGCGCGTCCAGCCATGCACGATGCTCCACCAGCGCGTCGGTCGCCTCGGCATGGGCGGCGTCCAGGCGCTGGAGCGCCGCTTCGGCCTCGGTCCGCTCGGCCAGGCGGCGGGCCTGGTCGGCCTCCGCGGCAGCGGCCGCCGCTTCGGCCCGTTCCAGCCGCACGTCCATGGCGCGCGCCTCGGCCAGCAGCGGTGCCAGCCGGTCGGCTTCACGCTGGACGTCGGCCATCTGCTCTGCGGCGTTTCTGCTGGCCGTTCCGGCCGCTTCCGCCTCGGTCGTGGCGGCCTCGCATGCCCTGGCGGCCGCTTCCTCCCGTGCCGCCAGTTCGGCCAGCTCGCGGGCGCAGCGTGCCCGCTCGTCGAACTGCGGCCGTACCGTCAGCGCCCGTTCGTGGAGTGCCAGGGCCGCTCGTGCGCCATCCTCGGCGGCATGGGCGGCCTCCGCCTGGGCGGCTGTCGCTTCCGCCTCGGCCAGATGCGCTGCGAGCTTCCTGTCCTGCTCGTGCCAGGCCTGTTCCCGTTCCAGCCCGGCCCGTGCCTGGTCGAGCTCGTCCAGCACCGCCTTGGCTGCCGCCTCGGCCGCCTCGGCCGCCTGGCGCTCCTCGGGCGGCAGCGGTACGGCACCGGCGATCCGCTCCTCCAGCAGGGCCAGCGCCTGCTCCTCCTGCTTCCTGCGCTGGAACGCCGCCTTGGACAGCTCGGCATAGATGAAGGTGCCGGTGATCCGCTCCAGGAGTTCGGCGCGCTCCTTCGCGTTGGCGCGGATGAAGGTGTCGAAATCGCCCTGGGCCAGCAGGACCGCGCGGCGGAACTGGTCGAAGCTGAGCCCCACCCGCCGCTCGATCTCGGCCAGCGTCTCGGTCTTCTTGTCGCCGATCAGCTGGCCGGTCGCGAGGTCGGTGAGCGTGATGCTCTGCGCCTGCAGCCGGCCGTCCGAGCGGCCGCGGGCCCGGCGGAGCTGCCAGCGGGAGCGGTAGTCGCGGCCGTCCTGGCCGGCGAAATCCACCTCGGCAAAGGCCTCGGCGGCACCATGGCGCAGCACGTGGCGGACATCATTGTACTGGACCTGCTCGCCGTCCCGGTCGCCGACCTTTTCCCGGTCGGCATGGTCGAAGCGCGGCAGGCGGTCGAACAGGGCCAGGCACATCGCGTCCAGCAGGGTCGACTTGCCAGCGCCCGTGGGGCCGGAGATCGCGAAGATGCCGGCACTGCGCAGGGGCTCGGCCTCGAAGTCCAGCTCGAAGGGGCCGGCCAGGCTGGTCAGGTTCTGGCCGCGGATGGCGCGGATCCTCATCGGGATGCTCCTTCCGCCTGCTGCACCTCCGTCAGCAGTTCCTTGAACGCCTGGAGCAGGTCGGGGGCCGGGTCCTGGCCGCCATGCTCGGCACGATGCAGTTCGGCGAACACGTCGGTCTCGGCGAGCTCGGCCAGCTCGCGCGCCGCCGCTTCCTGCCGGCCTACCGCGGCCGCCGGAACTTCCCGGCCGATCCGGACCAGGCGCACCGGCTTGCCCTGCAACGCCTGGTCGATCCGGCGGCGCAGGTCGGGCTGCGGCCCGTCCAGGCGGACCACCACTTCCAGGAACGGCCGGCGCTCGCGGCCCGGGTCATCCAGGCTCAGGGCCTGGAGCTCGGCCTCGATCGCCTCCAGAGGCGCGGCACCCTGGGCGGGTATCCGCAGGAACGGGACGAGGCGCGGGGCCTGGACCGGCTCGACCCGGGCGGGGCCGTCCCCGTCCAGTTCCACCAGCAGGATGCCGTGCCGGTAGTGGCGCTCGGTGACCGACAAAGGAAAGGGCGAGCCGGCGTAGCGGATTTCGGTGGGGCCCTTGAGGCGCTGCGGCCGGTGGAGGTGGCCCAGCGCCACATAGGCCGCGTGCGAGGGATAGATCGAGACCGGGACGGTCTCCTCGCCGCCGATCACCACCCGGCGCTCGCTGAGATCGGAGATCTCGCCGCCGGTGACGTGCAGGTGGCCGGTGACGACCAGGGGCAGGCCTTCGCGTTGTGTATCGGCATGGGCGATCGCCAGGCGGTGCAGCCGGGCGATGCCGCTTTCACCGTCCGCCGGCTCCGGCAGGTCGCCCGGGCGCAGATAGGGCATCGCCACGCACCAGGCCGCCGCAGTGCCGTCGCGGCGACGCAGCGGGACCGACAGGCCTGCCGGGTCGGGCCGGCCGTCCTTGCGCGGTACGGCGCCGATGATGGTGATCCGCGCGCTGTCCAGTAGCGGGCATGGCAGTTCCAGGCGGGCAGCGGAATCGTGGTTGCCGCCGGTCAGCACGATCTGCAGGCCCGGCTCGTCGCGGAGCAGCGAGGCCAGGAACTGGTAGAGCCGCCCTTGCGCGGCGGTGGACGGGTTGACCGTATCGTAGAGGTCGCCCGTCACCAGCAGCACGTCGGCCGCCAGTGCGGTGACCTGCTGCTTCAGCCAGGCGAGGAAATGGTCGTGCTCGGGGCCGCGGTCGAAGCCCAGGATCTCGTGGCCGAGATGCCAGTCGGACGTGTGGATCAGACGCATGCGCTGCCGGTGGCTGAGGGAATTGGAGCTGTCCTAGCGACATTTCCGGAGACATGACCAGCGTCCTCCGGAAACGGCAAGGGAGGCACCCGCTTTGCGCAGGTGCCTCCCTCGTTGGCTTGATCGACCGGTCCGTCAATCCGCCGCGGCGAACGCCAGGATGGCCTGATTGACCTCGGCCGACTTCTCCATGTGGATCAGGTGGCCGGCATCGTCGAAGGTCGTGACCTTGACCGAGCCCGGCAGGCCCTCGGCATGCTTGGCCGGCACGATCTTGTCCTGGGTGCCCCAGATCACCTGGACCGGCACCTTCGCCGAGCCCAGCTGGTCACGCAGCGAGAGCGCCTGCTTGCCGCCGGCGAACACCGCGTCGCGCACCTTCTTGAGCGCGGCGTCGACCCCGTCCAGGCGCTTGAACTTCAGGACGTCCTCGACCATGTCGCCGGTCACCATCTCGGGCTTGGCGACCAGCATCTGCAGGATCGGTTCCAGCTTCTTGCGCCGCGACGCCTCGATGAAGCCGTTGATGTACTCCATCGAGATGTCCGGGCCGAGCCCGGCGGGTGCGAGCAGGGTCGCCGAGGCGACCCGGTCCGGGTGGTGCGTCGCCAGGTAGAGCGACACGCCGCCGCCCATGGAATGGCCGGCCAGATGCGCCTTCTGGATGCCCTTGGCGTCCAGGAAGCCCAGCACGGTCTTGGCCTGGCTGGCGATGTCGGCCTCGCCCACGTCCTTGCTCGACCCGCCATGGCCCGGCAGGTCGATGGCGTAGGTCGTGTGCTTCTCCGCCAGGGCCGGCTGGTTGAACAGGAAGTTGTTCAGGTCGCCGCCATAGCCGTGGATCAGCACGATCGGGGCACCGGCGCCGTCGCCGATCTGCAGGTAGCGGATGCGCTGGCCCGCGACCTCGACGGTCTCGGGCTCCGGCCCCTTCTCCGATGCCGAGGCAGCGAGCTGCTCGGCGAACTTCGCCTGGAAGTCGTCGACGAAGCTGCCGATCTCGGCGTCGCTCACCGATTCGTCGGCGACGACCCCCAGCAGGGCGCCGACGGGGACGGTCTCCCCGCCGGTGACGAGGATCCGGCGCAGCTTGCCCGACACCGGGCTCTCGAAGGCGTTGGCGATCTTCGAGGTCTCGATGTCGGCGATCTCCTGGCCCTTGGAGACGGTAGCACCCTCCTCCACGTGCCAGGCCGCGAGCATTCCTTCCTGCATCGCGAGGCCCCATTTGGGCATCACGATGGTCTGGATCTCTGACATCAGTGCGACTTCCCCGTGACCGAGCGCACGGCCGCCTCGATCTTGTCCATGCTCGGAATGTAGAGGTCTTCCAGCGCCGCCGAGAACGGCACCGGCGCGTGCGGGGCCGTCACCATCTTGATCGGCGCCTTCAGCTTGTCGAAGGCTTCCTGGCAGATCAGCGCCGACACGTCGGTCGCCATGTTGCAGCGCGGATGGGCCTCGTCGACCACGACCACGCGGCCGGTCTCGGCGGCGGTCTCCAGGATCGTCTCGGTGTCGAGCGGCGACGTGGTGCGCGGGTCGACCACCGTGCAGGTGATCCCCTCCTTGCTGAGCTTGTCTGCCACCGTGTTGGCGAAGTTCACCATCCGGCCGAACGCGATGATGGTGGCGTCGTCACCCTCGCGGGTCACGTTGGCCTGGCCGAACGGGATGGCGTAGGACTCGTCGGGGACCTCGCCCTCCATGTCGTACATGGCCTTGTGCTCGAAGAAGATGACCGGGTCGTCGTCGCGGATCGCCTGGATCATCAACCCCTTGGCCTCATAGGGGTTCGAGGGCAGCGCCACCTTCAGCCCGGGGATGTGGGTGAAGATGTTGTAGAGGCACTGGCTGTGCTGGGAGGCGGCGCGGAAGCCGGCGCCATACATGGTGCGGATCACCACCGGCGTGGTGGCCTTGCCGCCAAACATGTACTTGAACTTCGCCGCCTGGTTGAAGATCTGGTCGAAGCAGACCCCCATGAAGTCGACGAACATCAGGTCGGCGACCGGGCGCAGGCCCGTCGCGGCGGCACCCACCGCCGCACCGATGAAACCGCTCTCGGTGATCGGCGTGTCGATCACCCGCTCGCGGCCGAACAGGGGCAGCAGACCCTTGGTGACGCCCATGGGTCCACCCCAGGCATCCTGCTCGGCATCGCCACCGGCGCCGCCGGCGATGTCCTCACCCAGAACGATCACCCGGTGGTCGCGCTCCATCTCCTGACGGAGCGCCTCGCTGATCGCCTGCCGATAGCTCTTCTTGGCCATGATTCTGGTCGCTCAGTAGGAGATGTAGACGTCGGTGAGCAGGTCGGCCTCGGTCGGCTCGGGCGCCGACTTGGCCTGGACCACGCACTGGGCGATCCGGTCCTTCACGCTCCGGTCGATCTCGTCCAGCGCGCTGCCGTCCAGCAGGCCCGCCTCGGTGACACGGCGGCGGAACTGCATCAGCGGGTCCTTCTGCGCCCGGTAGTTCGCCACCTCGTCGGCCGGGCGATAGGTCATCGCGTCGCCTTCGAAGTGCCCGTAGTAGCGCAGCACCCGGCTGTGGATGAGCGACGGGCCACCGCCGTTGCGGGCACGCTCGACCGCCTCGCGGGCGGCTTCCCAGACGGCGAAGAAGTCGCTGCCGTCGACCTCGACCGCCGGGATGTCGAACGCCTTGCCGCGGTTCACCTGGCTGCCGGCCACGGAGTACCTGGACGAGGTCGCCTCGGCGTAGCCGTTGTCCTCGACCACGAAGATCGCGGGCAGGTTCAGGATCTTGGCGAGGTTGTAGCTCTCGAACACGGTGCCCTGGTTGGAGGCGCCGTCACCGACGAAGGCCACCGCGACGCCGCCGGTCTTGAGCGTCTTGGCGGTGAGCGCCGCACCGCAGATCAAGGGCGGGCCGCCGCCGACGATGCCGTTGGCGCCCATCATGCCCTTGGACAGGTCGGCGATGTGCATCGACCCGCCCTTGCCGCCGCAAAGGCCTTCCTTCTTGCCGAAGATCTCAAGCATCATCGCATGCTCATCGCAGTCCTTGGCCAGGCAGTGGCCGTGGCCGCGATGGGTGGACGCGATGTAGTCGTTGTCGTTCAGGTGCATGCACACGCCGACGCCCGACGCTTCCTCACCCGCATAGAGGTGGACGAAGCCCGGGATGCTGCCGGCCGAGAACTCCTCGTGCACGGCCTCCTCGAACTCACGGATCATCACCATCCGGCGATATGCCTTGAGCAGATCCTCACGACTTAGCTGCACTTCTTGCCTCCCAGGTTCGCCGATTCGTCCAGGCGAACCGTTTCACCGACCAACGCCGGAATTCCGGTCGTTGCGTCGAGCCATCCCCAGACTGCGGCTGTTGCCGTTCCCCCCGCACCGTTCTTCGACGGTCAGAACAGGGCCACGCCGTCGTCTTTACCGAACAGGTGCCACCGCCCCCGGTCCAGGGTCAAGTAGCATGGGCTGTCCATCCGGCCCTCGAAATCCGGCCGGGTCTTGACCAGCACCTTGTCGCCGCCGAGCGAGACGTCGACCAGCATGTCGCCGCCGATCGGCTCGGTCACCAGGATCTGCCCGCCGAACGAATCCGGGGTCTCCACCGTGCTGATCGCGATCTGGTCCGGCCGGATGCCCATGCGCACCTCGCGCTGTGCATAGCGCTCGCGCACGATCGCCGCCTGCTCGGGACGCAGCACCAGGTCGAAGCTCGAGTGGACCAGGCGCAGCTCGCCCTTCTCCTCGACGATCCGGCAGTCCAGGAAGTTGATGGGCGGCTCGCCGACGAAGCCCGCGACCCAGGCATTGACCGGATGGTCGTAGATCTGCCGGGGCGTGCCGAGCTGCTGGAGCACGCCGTCGTTCATCACCGCGATCCGGTCGGCCATCGACAGGGCTTCGAGCTGGTCGTGGGTGACGTAGATCATGGTGGTGCCGAGCCGGCGCTGCATCAGCTTCAATTCGCCACGCATGTGGGCACGCAGCTTGGCGTCCAGATGCGCGATCGGCTCGTCGAACAGGAAGAGAGCCGGCTCGCGCACGATGGCACGGCCGATCGCGGTGCGCTGCTTCTGCCCGCCGGACAATTCGCCCGGCCGGCGCTCCAGCAGGTGCCCGATCTCCAGGATCGCGGCCGCCTTGCGGACGCGGTCCTCGATCACGCTGCGCTCGACGCCGCGCAGCTTGAGCGGGTTCGCCATGTTGTCGAACACGGTCTTGTGCGGGTAGAGCGCGTAGTTCTCGAACACCATGGCGATGTCGCGGTCGCGCGGCGGCAGGTCGTTGATCCGCTTGGCACCGAAGCGGATCTCGCCTGCGCTGATATGCTCCAGCCCCGCCAGCATCCGCAGCGTCGAGGACTTGCCGCACCCCGAAGGCCCCAGCACCGCCACGAACTCGCCGTCCGCCACCTCCAGGTGCAGTTCCTTCACCGCGGGCGTCTGGCCGTAATACTTCCAGACCTTGTCGATGCTCACCGAAGCCATAGGGAAATCCTCAACCCTGCCCTGCCGGGGCGATCGTTCTCGTTGTGGGCGGTCTTGCTGCGGAAGCCGGTCATTCGCGCACCGCCCCCATGGTCAGCCCGGTCACCAGGTAGCGTCGGATCAGGAGGCCCAGGAACATCATCGGCAGGGTGGTCACCACGCCGGCCGCCATGATGCTGCCCCACTGGATGTTCTGCGGCTGGACCAGTTCCTTGGTGGCCACCGGCAGGGTCTTGGCGCCGCCGGAGCCGATGATCGAGGCGAACAGGAAGTCGTTCCAGGCGAACAGCACGCAGAGCACCAGGAACGCGCCGATCCCGGGTGCCACCAGCGGCAGGATCGAGCGGAACGCCTGCATCCGGGTGGCACCGTCCACCATCTGCGCCTCTTCGATCGCAAAGGGCACGTTGTCGAAGAAGCCCTTGAGGATCCAGATCGCGAACGGCAGGTTGAAGGTGGTGTAGGCCAGGATCAGGCCCCAGAGCGACCCTACCAGCTCCAGCGAGCGGAAGATCGCGTAGAGCGGCACCATCACCGCCACCACCGGCGCCATGCGCGTGCTGATGATCCAGAAGAACAGGTCCTTCTTGCCGCGGAACTCGGTGCGCGAGAGCGCATAGGCGCAGGTGGCGCCCAGCGTGACCGAGACCACGGCCGAGCCCAGCGCTGCGGCGACGCTGTTGAAGAAGTAGACGCCGAAGTTCAGGTTCACGAACAGGTTGGTGTAGTGCTTGAACGTCGGCTCGAAGTCGAAGAACAGCGCGATGCCGCTCCAGTCGCCCACCGCCGGGATCCGGAAGGCCTCCAGCAGGTCCTTCAGGGAGGAAACGAACATCACGAAGATCGGCAGGATCGTCCAGAGCAGGTAGACCGCCAGGAAGACCACCACCGCCACGTTGGCGATGCGCCGCGCCGGCGACGCATACTCGACCACATCCTTGGAAGCCATGGCTCAGCCCTCCGTCCGGCCGACATTGCGCGCAGCGGGACTGTCGAAGATCTTCACCAGGAACATGCCCAGGATGATCGTCACCACCAGCAGCGTCAGCGCGATCGCGGCACCGCGGCCGAGCTTGAAGTATTGGAAGGACACGTCGAACAGATAGACCGGCAGGATGTTGGTGGCGTCCGCCGGCCCGCCGCCGGTCAGGATCAGCACCGAATCGATGAACCGGAAATTGTCCATGAAGCGCAGCAGGATGCCGATCAGCAGGAACGGGTAGAGGTTCGGCAGGACGACCTGGAAGAAGTTGCGGATCTCCCCTGCCCCGTCGACCATGTTGGCCTCGAGCTGGTCGCGCGGCACGCGCTTGAGGCCCGCCAGCGTGATCAGGACGATGAGCGGCGTCCACTGCCAGATGTCGACCAGGACCAGGCCGATCATCGCGGTGCTGGGCGAGCCCAGGATCGAGGTTTCGCCGAGCAGGCCCACGCTCTGCATGAACCAGTGGTACCAGCCGAACGTGCCGTTATAGAGATAGTACCAGACCAGGCCCGCGATCGCCGGAGCCATCATCATCGGCATCAGGAACACGGTCACCAGGACCTTTTCCCAGCGCGAGCGGTTGAGCAGGACGGCAATCAGCACGCCCAGCAGCACCTCGAAGAACAGGCACATGGCGCTGTACTGGATCAGCAGCAGCCACCCGTTCGAGAACTTGGCGTCACGGGTGAACAGCCGCTCGAAGTTCTTCAGCCCGACCCATTTGTCGCCTGCCATGATGTCCACGTCATGGAGGCTCATCCAGATCAGCCAGAAGAACGGATAGAGCGAGATCGCCGCCAGCGTGATGATCGCCGGAGCCATCATGTAGAAGTAATAGCGGCGCGACGGCTCGGGATTGCGCGCGAGCGGCTCCGCTTCCAGTACGGTCACACCGTCGCGGGTGACGAACCCCGGCATGATGCCGACCGGGTTGATGCCGCCCGGGGCATCGCCACGCAGTGCACCGCCGGGAAGAACTTGGGTGGCCATGCCTGCTCCAAGAACGATCCGCCGGCCATGATCGGCCGGCGGACGCCAACGTTGCTCAGATGTCGTTCATGTCGTCGACCTGGTCGCGGATCGACTCGCAGGTCGCAGCAGGATCCTGCTGGCCGGAGATGCACTTCTGCACCTCGGTCAGGATGATCTGGTAGTACTCGTTCGCCTCGGGGATCTTCGGGCCCAGCACGAAATGCGGGTCCTTGATGCCGTAGTCGTAGACCGCGTCGAAGGTCAGCGCGTTCGGCATGTCGGTCGGCCGCTGGCGCGCTTCCTTCACCCCCGGCATGTCCATGACCGCCTTGCGGGTCGGCGTGCCGCCCACACCCTTGAGCACGTTGTACTGGGTCTCCTTGGACGTCGACCACATCGCGAACAGGTAGGCGGCACGCTTGAGGTCGTCGGAGGCATTGTTGTTGATGCCGATGCCGCCGATGCCGCAGCTGGTGCCGTTGACCGCCTGCCCACCGTTCTTGATCCAGCTCGCCTCACCTTTCGGGCAGGGCGCATAGGCGGTCTTGCCGCCGGCGGCACGGCTGGTCTTCTCGTCCTCGATCGAGGCCGCGAACTCATGGTACTGGACCTGCATCGCGATCTGGCCGGCCTGGTAGACCGTGTTCAGCTGCAGCGTGTCGTTGGCCAGGTTGTCCGGATGGGCGACGCTCGCCAGCTCCTTCCACTTCTCCATCAGGAAGATCGACGATTCGTCGCCCCACCGGGTCGGACCCGGCTCCTTGGAGCCCAGCTTGTCGTCGACGTCGAACTCGGTCCACTGGCCGTGCGCGTACATCAGGCGCTGGATGTCGAGCTGTGCGGTCCAGGCGAACGAGCCCTGGTGCTGGGCGTAGCCGTAGGGCACGTCCTGGCCCGCAGCGCGCAGCTTCTTGAAGAACTCGGCGAAGTCGTAGACGTTCTTCCAGGTGGTGTCCTTGGTGAACTCCATCCGGTAGCCGTACTCCTTCTCGAAGTCCGGGCTGTGCTGCTCGAACAGATCCTGCCGGTAGAAGGTGCAGGCCACCGCCGAGTCATACGGGAACGCGATCAGCCGGTCGCGGGTGTACATGGTCCCGCAGACATCGAGGAAGTTCTCGAACCAGGCGTCCGCGCCCATCCCGTCCGGGTCCTGGGGCAGCGTATCGTCGTTGATGAAGTCGTTCAGGTTGGCGAAGTAATCGGCGAACGGCGCGCCGATCGGCTTGTCCTGCACATAGTTCAGGTGGAAGTCGGCCTTGCCGCTACGCAGGTCGATGCCGACCTTCTGCTGCACCACCGGCAGGTCGTCGGTCAGGATCTCCACCTCGATGCCGGTCAGGTCGTAGAACGGCTTCAGGTTCTCGCGGATCGCGAAGGAGGGCGGCGTGTTCTCGCTCATGAACACGAGCTTGGTGCCGGAATACTGCTTCCACTTGGCATCGTCGGACGAGGCCGCCTGGACGGGCGAGCGCGTCACCACCGAGCTCAGGCCGACCGCTACGGAGCCGGCGCCCAGCGCGGTGGCGACGCCACCGCCCAGTTCCAGGAACTTGCGCCGGGGAATCCGCTTATAGATCGCGTTCTTCGGAACGTAGAACATCGAACAGCCTCCCTGTCCTCGGACGGCGACACAGGAGGCGGCCATGCCCATCTTCGTCGGGCAGGACCTTCTGAGCGCCATTCCGTGCCGGGCCTTTATCGACCCGTGCATTCCCTGATCGTCGACCTGTCGTGCAGGTCGATCGTCTTCTGTCTGTCCTGCAGCTAAGTTGACCGTTTCACCGGCGTCAAGTCATGCGGTTCATCCCTTCACCGCGCCCATGGTCAGCCCGCGCACGATGTAGCGCTGCGCGATCAGCGCGATCAGCACCGGCGGAATCACCGCCACCATCGCCCGCACGCCCATGAACCAGAACTGTACACCGCGCGTGTCGACGGCACCCGCGATATGTACCGGGATGGTGATCACGTTCTGACTGCTGATCGCGACCGCGAACAGGAACTCGTTCCAGCTGAACGCGAAGATGATCAGCCCGGTCGCCGCCATGCTGGGGGCGGCCAGCGGCAGCGCCACCCGCCAGAATGCGGTCCAGTAGCTCGCACCGTCGACCAGCGCCGATTCCTCCAGCTCCACCGGGAGTTCCAGGAAGGTCTGGCGCAGGATCACCACCACGAAGGGCAAAACGAAGGTCGCGTTGATCAGGATCAGCGCCAGATGAGTGTCCAGCAGGTTGAAGGTGCGCATGATCAGGTAGAACGGGATCACGGTCGCCACTGGCGGCAGGATCCGCTGCGACAAAAACCAGATGGTGATGTCCTGGTTCTTCCAGGTCCGGAACTGGAAGCGGGCCACCGCATAGGCGGCGGGCACACCCAGGAGCAGCGCCAGGATCGCGGCCGCGATCGAGATCACCGTGCTGTTGTAGAGGGCGTGCATCGTCTCGGGCGTGCCGACCTGGTCGATCCAGTTCCCCAGCGTCGGCTCGAAGTTCACCCAGGGGATGCCGAAGCCCGCGACCGTGAACGTGTCCAGCGGGTTGCGCAGCGACTGGGAGAACGACCAGTAGATCGGGAACAGAAAGGCCATCGTGACCGCGATCGCCAGGATCGAGAACACGGCCCAGCGCAGCTGTGCTGCGGCTCCACGCTCAGCCATAGCTCTGTCGCAGCCTCCGGAAGAACAGCAGGACGACCACCATGACCACGGCCAGCAGCCCGTAGGCCATGGCACTGGCATACCCTAAGTCGAAGAAGCGCAGCCCGGTGCGGAACGCCAGGAAGGAAAAGGACTGGGTGGCAGTGCCGGGTCCGCCGCCGGTGAGCGCGAAGGGGATGTCGAACAGCTTGACCGCCTCGGCGATCCGCAGGAGCAGCACGATGATGATGGTCGGCTGCAGGAGCGGCAGCAGCACCTTGAACAGGATGTCGGGGCCGGAGGCACCGTCGATCCTGGCCGCTTCCAGAAGCTCGTCCGGCACGCCCTGCAAGGCCGCCAGGAAGACCAGGAAGCAGAACGGCGTCCATTGCCAGATGTCGACCAGGGCCACCGAGAACAGGGCCCAGTTCGGGTTGGACAGCCAGGGGATGCCGGTGAACGCGAGCGGCCCGCCCTCTTCGTAAAAGATCGTGAAGAAGGAGTAGCCCATCGCGATCGGCGTGGCGAAGATCGGCAGGATCATGATCGCGCGCAGCGTCGACCTGCCCATGAGCGGCCGGTTGAACAGCAAGGCGATCAGAAAGCCCAGGCACAGCTCGATCGGCACCGCGATCAGCACGAACACGAGCGTGACCTTGATCGCCTCGTGGACCTGCGGGTCGGTGAACAGTCGCTTGAAGTTGGTGAGGCCCACGAACTCGGTCGTGGTCACGGTATTGCGGACCACCACGTTCTTGGTGCGCGGCCGGCCCTTGCTGTCCAGGACCGGCTGGCCCGCTTCATCCAGGACCGGCTCCTTGACGCGCTCGACCTGGGTGGTCTGGTCGATCTTGTTGAAGGCGATGAACAGCGAATAGCCAAGCGGGAAGATGGTGAAGAGAAGCACCCACACGACCGCGGGTGCGAGGAACAGGAACCGTACCCGGCTCGTCCAGCGCATGCGTCCGCTCCAGTCGTCGATCCGAGCGTGAAAGTTCCGCCAGGGCCGAGCGGCCCCGGCGGAGGCGCAAGTATCGGATCAGTCCTGGTAGCCGATCGCCGCCCGGTAGTCGGCCAGTTGCTTGTCGCGGCCGATCCGGTCGGTCACCTGCTCCCAGGCGGCCGCCGTGTCGTCCAGCGCCTGCTGGGCGGTCTTCGAGCCGGCCATGGCCGAGGACAGGTTCTTGTCGAGAATGTCCCAGTACTCGAACGTGCCGGGGATGCGCAGATAGGGCAGGCTCACCGGCGCGAAGAAGGTCTGGTGATAGGCGTGAGTATAGGCCCGGGCGTCGTCCGCGTTCCAGCCGGCCTTCTCATAGTCCTCGATGCTGGCCGTGCCGCCGTCCTCGGGCAGGAACTGGTAGCTGAAGCCCGGATCGACACCGTCCCAGCCATACATCGCCATCATCTTGCTGACCGGCGGCATCGCCATCAGCGAGAGGAAGGAATAGGTGGCCTCGGGATTGGCCGAGAAGTTCGAGATGATGCCGTGCCACGAGCCGCCGGTGGTATTGCCGATCGGCTGCGGGTCGTCGGTCTTCACGAACTCCTTCTTCTCCATGTCGTAATATTCGTTGGAGGACGGCAGCATGGCCGAGGCGCAGTCGCCCTGGACCTTGGAGCGGGCCTCGTCCTGGCACAGCGCACCCAGATCGCCCCAGGAATAGGCGAACACGGCCTTGCCGCGCAGGAAATAGTCCCAAGCCTCGCCCAAGGACCAGCCGACCTGGGCGGCCGGACCGGTCTGGTGCAGCTCCTGCAGATATTCCAGCGCCTTCACATGGCCCGGCAGGTTGATCAGCGCCTTCATGTCGGTCGGGTCGAACCAGTACACGTTATGGTACTGGTCGAGCTTCTCGCCGGGCGTCATGGCGAACGAGGCCGACATGGTCTGGAAATGGTAGTGGCCCTGCTCGCCGACCTTGAGGTGCAGCACCGCGCCATTGTCCGGCTCGGGATCGCTGTCGTCCCAGTTCTTGCCGTTGAAGAACTTGGCGATGTCCAGGAGCTGCTGCCAGGTCTTGGGCGGCGACGGCAGGTCGTATCCATACTCGGCCTTGAAGGCCTGCTGGTGCTCCGGGTTCTCCAGCACGCTCTTGCGGTAGTAGAGGACCTGGCCGTCCGCGTCGTTGAGCACGCCGTAGGACTTGCCCTCCCACTGGTGCAGCGTCTTGAGTGCTGGCGGCATCGCGTCATAGGACCATTGCGGGTACTCGCCGGACGCCATCAGGTCGTCGATCTGGTAGAGCAGGCCGACCGGCGCCACGTCGCCATACCAGAACGCACCCGCCATGAACGCATCGTACTGACCGGTGCCGTTGCGCAGGTCGAGCATCATCTTGGTGTAGTGCTCGCCGAACGGCAGCTCGACGATGTTGACCTTGCCGCCCGACAGTTCCTCCCAGATCGGCCGGAACGAGTACAGGGGCCCGGAGATGCCGCCCTTGGGCCCGCCGCTGTTCACGGTGACGGTGATCTCCACCCCCTCGTAGGGCTTCTCGTCGGGGCCGAAGATCGAGCCCAGCTCCTCGCGGCTGACGGTGATGACCTGGTCGTCGTATTCCGGCCCCATCTGGAGCGAGACGGTGTCGTCGTCGTTCCACGTGACCCGCCCTTCGGCGGCCGCCTGGCCTGCCGAAAGCGCAAGGAGAGCGGTCGCGCCCAACAGCGCGCACGTCATGCGCATGATCAGTCACTCCCTGAACCGCGGCCTGTCTGGTTTTTGCCGGCCGTTATCAAAAGTATGCGCAGGACCGGCGGGCTTGAAAAGTCCGATCTAATCCTTGCTGGGTGCCCCTCCCGGCATGGGCAGGTCCCCGGCGCCCTTCGGCCTGCGCGATCCGCTACTGGCGCGGCCACAGCGGTTTATCTGTGGAACATGTTGCCTGAAATCGATAAGGAAGTGGGCTGGTCTTCTCCGGGCAAGTCATTCCGACGAACGGGAATATCATGAAGCGCCATTATTTGGGCTTATTGTGCGCTGCGGGCCTGCTTGCCGCCGGGGCGGCAGCGGACGCAGCCGAGGACGTGTTCACGCCGCTGACCGCGGTGCCGTTCAACCCGGTCACCACGCCCGTCCCGGGCACGGATGGCAGGTGGCACTTCGTCTATGAGCTGGAGCTGACCAACACGCGCAGCGTGCCGGCGACGCTGGAACAGGTGGACGTCGTGGGCGTGAAGCCCGCCGACGCCCTGGCGACGTTCGATCCGCCATCCTTCCCGGGCAGGCTGAAGCAACTCGACAACCGGCCGGCCGAGAATGCCGAGATCGAGCTGAACGCGACCCGGCTGTTCCTGATCAACATCGCCATGGAACGCCAGGACATCCCGGCTCGGCTCAGCCACATGCTGGATCTGAAGGGCGCCGGCCTGAACGCGACCGATCCGAACCCGGCGAAGCTGCGCTACCAGGCCGCCACCTTGAACGTGACCCGCGACCTGCCGAACGTCCACCCGCCGCTGTCGGGCAAGGGCTGGCTCGCCATCAACGGCTGCTGCGAGCCCGGCGTCCATCGCTCGACCGCACTGCCGGTCAACGGCAAGCTGCATTTCGCCCAGCGCTTCGCCATCGACTGGGTGCGCCTGGACGAGCAAGGGCGTCTGCGCAACGGGCCGGTCGACCGGGTGGAGAGCTATACCGCCTACGGCGCCACGATCCATGCGGTGGCGGACGGGACGGTCGTGTCGACGCTGGACGCGCTGCCCAACCAGGTTCCGGGAAGCCTGCCCGATCCCGGCACCATCACCCTGGCCAATGTCGACGGCAACCACGTCGTGCTGGATATCGGGAACGGCTACTACGCCTTCTATGCCCACATGCAGCCCGGCTCCGTGCAGGTCCGGGTCGGCCAGAAGATTCGTGCCGGCACCGTGCTGGGCCTGCTCGGCAATAGCGGCAACACCTCCGCTCCCCATCTGCACTTCCACATCATGGACGGCGAATCCGTGCTGGGCTCGGAAGGCGTGCCCTACGTGTTCGACCGCTTCGAGCTCGCCGGCAACATCCCGGATGCCGCCGTTCCCGCCGACATGGGCGGGAATTTCAGCCAGTTCCTGCGGCCGACGCCGCAGTCCCGCACCGAACAATTCCCGCTCGACACCGATGTGATCGACTTCGGGCAGTGAGCGCGCGCCCGGCGGCGGGTAGGTCCCGCCGCCGGCTCAAGGCTCCAGCTCGCTGTCCCAGTAGAGGAAGTCGCGCCAGCTCTCGTGCAGATAGCCTGGCGGAAATTGCCGGCCGTTCTGACGGAGCTGGTGGGTGCTGGGCTGCTGCGGAGGGCTCAGCGGGTGCATGCCGCATTCCCGCGGCAGGCGGCTGCCCTTGCGCAGGTTGCAGCGGGTGCAGGCGGTGGTGATGTTGTCCCAGGACGTGCGGCCACCGCGCGAGCGCGGCACCACATGGTCGAAGGTCAGCTCCTGGATGGGCGCGGTGATGCCGCAGTACTGGCAGGAGAAGCGGTCGCGCAGGAACAGGTTGAAGCGGGTGAAGGGCGGGCGCCGCTCCTGCGGCACGTACTGCTTGAGCGCCACCACGCTGGGGAGCCGCAGCTCCTGGCCAGGCGAGCGGATCACCCGGTCGTAGTGGGACAGTACCGCGATCCGGTCGAGGAACATGGCCCGGACCGTGTCCTGCCAGCTCCAGACCGAGAGCGGATACCAGCTGAGCGGCTGGAAGTCGGCGTTGAGAACCAGCGCCGGGAAGGCCGACGCGGACAGGTGGGCATTCGCCGAGATCGAGGCGAAACGTCGTTGGCTGAAGGTCTGCGTGGTTGCGGCACGCCCCCTTTGGCTCGGGTTTCCTCGTCTACCTCGATCTGCCTAGACCCGTACCGCGACGGTTTCAAGACAAGGCTGGCGCCGGGGCGTCCCTTCCGACCCCGGGCGGTCTGGACGGCCGGTACGATCCCCCCCATCCTGCCGGCGATGACATCGCCCACCCGCCGCACCGTCCTGTCCAGCCTCGTGAGCGCGCCGCTCCTCCTGGCCGGCTGCGGCGGCGGCACCAGCGAGCCGAGACAGCTTCCCGACATGCCCTGGCACCATGTGGACGGCGGCTTCCGCAACCCGCCCGGCAGCCCCGTGCGCGGCGGCGAGCGCAGCGAATGGTGGGCGTTCATGTGGCGCGGCTTCACCCGCCGCCAGCCGGTCGAGCTGCAGGACGGCCATGTGCTGGAGCCGGTAGCAGCCAAGGCTGCGCTGGCGGCAGCCGCGGACGGCGACATCGTCACCTGGCTGGGCCATGCCGGGTTCCTGCTCCGGCTGAACGGGAAGTGGATCGCCATCGACCCGTTCCTGTCCGAGTACGCCTCGCCGATCCCGCCGTTCGGGCCCAAGCGCTTCTCGCCCGTGGCGCTAGCCGCGGTCGACCTGCCGCCGATCGACCTGCTGCTCCTGTCGCACAACCACTACGACCATCTGGACCGGCCGACCCTGGAACGGCTGCCGCTGGCGGCGGATGCGACCCTGGTCTGCCCCTTGCAGGTCGCGGGCTACGTCGAGACCGGCCGGTTCGCCCGCGTGGTCGAGCTCGACTGGCACCAGCCTCATGGCGGCCCGGACCTGTCGGTCACCTGCCTGCCGGCGATCCATTTCTCCGCGCGCACGCTCTGGGACCGCAATCGCTCGCTCTGGGGCGGCTTCCTCCTGACCACGCCCGGCAAGCGGGTCTATTTCTCCGGCGACACCGCGTTCGGGCCGGTGTTCCAGGAGCTGGGCGCCGGCTATGGCGGCGTCGACCTGGCGCTGCTGCCGATCGGCGCCTACGAGCCGCGCAAGCTGATGCAGGCATCGCACTGCACGCCGGAGGAGGCGGTCGAGATCGGCCGGCTGTTCCGCGCGCGCCACGTGCTGGGCATGCACTGGGGCGTGGTGCGCCTGACCGACGAGCCACCCTTCGAGCCACCGGAGCGCTTTAGGCGCGCGATCGGCAGTGCCGGCCTGGCCGACGACTGGGGCTGGGTAATGGCGGTGGGCGAGACCCGTCCGATCGGCTGATGCGCTAGGCCCGATCGACATTCAGGATTTTCAAGCGGGCTACGTGCTGGTTCACGAGGCTCTGTGCTGAAGCGCGGAGCGGATGATGGCGTCCAGGCGATACGAGTTGAGCGAGGCGCAATGGGTGCGGATCGCATCGCTGCTGCCGGGCAAGGCTGGTGACCCGGGCCGCCGGGGGGCGGA
>NZ_JABGCL010000089.1 GCF_019800005.1 Geminicoccus harenae
CGAGAACACTTTTCACCTCTCTCTTTCCAAATGCAGTTCACGGCCATGAAGGTATCTACCCTCTAGTTTGAAGGATCAAAGGGTTTTAAGAAACCCTACATGATTGTTACATGTTCTTGAGGTTAGTAAAAGTGTTTATATTAATTCTTGAAGCATGCAATAATATGAAATTAAAAGTGTTTAATTTCAAGTGTTCTTGAGAGTTTGGTTTTTGATTAATTCATGTGATGAAGGTATGTTTTTAATTTGTTAAAAACACATAAGGTTACTGCCTAATGATGTATTAATGTATTAAAATTGTTTTTATACATTTTTATATCATAGAATTAATTTTAAATGAGATTTGAAATGAATTCTGGGTTGCTGCATTTTCTGGGCAGCAACATGTAAGTACTTTAAAAATCTTGAAAAATTGTTTTCTGGATTTTTTAAAGCAAGCCACTTATTAACTTCATTAATTCTAGGTCTTAACAATCTATAGGAAAAGTTCCCATGATTTTTGATGATCTAGAATAGCCACATAAGAATTTATGTGATTAAGAGTCGAATCTGTCAATTCTGACTCTATGTCACAAAAACTCTCAAATTAATTTCAAACGTTGGAATTAATTGATGAGACCCCTGCCATTGTTTAGAGGACTGAAAAACCTTGTGAAATGAAGTGTTTTGAGAACTTAGTTCACTAATAGAATGAGTTAATTAAATTGATTTGTGTAGGAATTCTTGAATCTGCCAGGGTTAAGAGTTCAAGTCACAAATAGCTCTAAAGTGAAACCAAACGTTGGAATCACTTAATGAGACCTATGCCATTTGAAAGAGGACTTAAAATCCTTGAGAAATAGTATTTTTCAGATATTAAAAGGTTGTTTTAATATAGAAGAAAAATATCTCAAAACAGTACCCAATTGCTGGAATTTCTGGTTTTAGAAATTGCTTGTTGTTTTGAATTTTATTTTGAGTTATTATTTATTCCACTTATGTAGGTTGATAGTGATTGATCTACTCTGCATATTAAAGTGTTAATAGCATAGTAGGAATTGTGATAATAATTTCTCAAAGTATTATTCATGTTTTAATTAAAACCCTAATTGCTTTGTTTTAGTGGTTTTAGTTATTTTAAAAGAAAGTGTTCTTTGATTTTCATATAAGATATGATTATATACTTTTAATGAGATTAAAAGTAATTAGTTATTATTATAGGATAATAATAATAATGGGATTATTATTGTTATAGGATAATAATAAAGAATGTGACTTTAATTAATTAAATGCCATTTGCCATCATCATTAATATAATTGCCTTTACTTAATGTTGTTTTCCTTTTATTATGCAATGTGTTGTATGATAATAAAATGGATGATTATGGACTTAAGACCAATTTAAAATGAGTTGAGATTGGCCGCATGTGATGTGACAGGTTATTGAATGGGTTTTTATTTAAATGAGTTTAAATAAATGTGATGTAATTATTAAAGGCTTTCATGCCTCTTTCCCTCTATCTCTCTTCACATGTAAATCCCCTATTTCCTTTAATCCCCTTCTTTATATTTAAATGTTTGTATTTTAAATTCAAAAGAAGATCATGGTGGAATCCTGTTCGAGAGACATCAAGCACTTGAGAAGTACTTGGCAAGAGGAATGAAGATCTTGTGAAGATTTTCAGTATTATGTAATGTGTTGCATATGTGTATAATTACGATCACTCGACCCACCAATATAAGACCTAGGGTTCAGCTTTAGTGGCTCTAAGCATGAACCCAACCCTAAAGTCCATAATCAATCCAAGGCCCATTATATATTTGTGATGTATGCTTGCATGGGCCTTGACCTGATTTATTATATGTTCAAGATGAATCCATCGCAACCTCTAGGAGGTCAGTGGGAGGATAGTTGAGAACTAATAATAAAGGTGGGTCTAAACCTTATGATATATTGTGATATATAGTAGTTATACATGTGATGTATGAATGTTTATAAAAATGAGACCATTTATCCAAAACCCCTAATTTTCTAAACTTAAATTGTAAGGAAGAGGCATGCAAATGCTTTATCCTAGCCTCCTACCATTACAAGCTATGAGGGTCTTTATGGTGGATGTGTTTGGCTGCAGATATGTGGGAACACATTCATTTGTAAAGATTCAAACAGGCTTGTGGCATATAGGATATCATGAGGTGCGATAATGGGGCTACCAAGAAGCTAATATGTTGCGGGATGCCACATTCAATTGACCATACTCATGTGAATGGTAGGTATGATTTAACTATAATATACTAACCAATAAACTATTATGTGAGGTTATTATATTCTAGAGGCTAAAGGATGATTGGGACTTGCTTGAGAAGCATTAGGATAAAGAGTTATCCACCCCTTTGAGTTAGTGGCCCAATAACCTAACATGTGAGGGTCCACTAGTTCAAATGGGACTCCAATCCCTGCTATGGAAATTCGAACTATGTTTGAAATTCACAAAGTCTCATCTTAGGGTGTATGAGATTTGAACAAAGTAGTGGGAGGAAACATATAAATTAAAGACCAGAAATTTAATGTTTTCAAAATATGAAATTTATTAATATTATTATTTTCTATTGTAGATGGCACCACTAAACCCTTTATCACGTATTCTTGATGACAACCGTTTAACCGGTCCCAACTTCAATGACTGGATTAGAAACCTGAAAATTGTTTTAGCCGCCGACAAAATAGACTATGTCTTAAAGTCTCCACGTCCTAATGCTCTTCCCGAAGGGGCATCAGAAGAGGAACAAGTTACTTATAACAAGTGGCTTGAGGATGATATTCAGGCGAGGTGCTATATTATGGCATCGATGACTAATGAGCTCCAAAGGCAACATGAAGTCATAGACAGCTCGCATGCTATCATCACCCATCTTAAGGAGCTATATGAGTCTCAGAATAGGGTTGTAAGGTACAACACTGTGGGAGAGCTCTTTGCTTGTAAGATGGTGGAAGGGACATCTGTCAATGAGCATTGCTTGAAGATGATCCGCAATATCCATGCCTTGCATGATCTTCGTGTGGATATCTCTTCTGAGATGGGGACTGATATTCTGCTTCACTCACTTCCTTCGAGTTACAAACCATTCATCATGAACTTTCACATGTCTGATGTGAATGACAAGGTCTCTCTGACCGACTTGATGAATATGCTTGTGACTGCTGAAGAGACTTTGAGAAAGGACTCTAAAGGAAGCGCTTTAGTTTTTGATGGTGCTTCAACTTCTAGATCCAAGCCTAAGGGTAAGGGTAAGAAGAAGAAGAATTCTCCATATAAAGCTAAAGGAGGTATGAAGAAGAAGGAGAAAGAGTCAAAAGACTCTAAGGGAAAGTGTTTCCACTGCGGTAAAACAGGTCATTGGAAGAGAAATTGCAAGGAGTACCTAGCAACTCTGAAGAAAGGTTCTTCTAGTGGTACGTCTTGTCATTTATTCATTTACTAATTTCGAATTAGTATTCTGCTTATGGTATGCGATACCTAATTGTTTTATTGTACAATGCGATTGTATATAGGAGACAAGGGGAAGCAGAAAGAAGAGTGATCTTCAGGCTGGCTTTGTTTGGAAAGGCTCAAAGTGTTGCTGCCTTTGACTTTGAAGCCTGATTTTTACTTATTCAGAATTTTAAGAACTTTTTAATTGCTGGATGTAATAATTACTTCCTCTGGAAGTCTTTATTTTAGTAATGTTTGTTTAAACATTTATTTGATTTTATAAATCTTTAATATTAGATATTTTAGATTTTGAAATCTTATCTGGCAACTGTCTTAAAGTTCTTAATTCTTTACAAATGCCTTGAATGAATAAAAATTTAAGTGTATATAAAGATTAAAGGGATAATACATAAGATGTATAAACCCTAACTTTTAGCTTATATACTTCATGAATAATAGATAATTGAAAAGTTCAATTGATTATTATGAAGTAAAACTAAAAGAAAGATATTGGGATATCTTAATAATCTTATATCACTTAAGGACCTTTAAAATGTTAAACGATATAGTTTAAAGGTTATTTGATAATATGAGATATTTCAAATAAACTTTAAAAGAAAGTTTTTCTAAATAAAGAGTTATTAGAAAAACAAGTTTTCTATATAAAGAGTTATAAGAAAACATGGTTTCCATATTAGTTTAAAATTATACCTTTATAAAACGACAAAGGGAATTTTATGTAATTAAAGGGTTTAATACATAAAGTACCTTAGTTTTTAAAAGGACTAGTGGGAGCATGAAAAGTCATCAAATTAATTTCTTTATTAGTACACACTATTAATACTAAAGTAGTATTAAGAATTCCATAATCGTTATAGGAATTCAAATCACATCAAAAAGGAGTTTTTGAAATGATTAATTCATATGAGATAAATATTTGAGAAATATGAGACTCATATGAGAATAAAGTATGTACTTATATCAATATCAAGAACATGCTGCAAAGAGTTGTCAGGCAGATATTGATAATCAATTCAGAATAGAGATTCAGAATAGAAACAAGTTTGTTCTTAAAAGAGTTTAAGAATGAAATACTTGTATTTCAAGAAATTACTAAATACACGCCATTTACATAGATTGCCTAATAGAATGTCGAGTGAACAAATGCTTTCTTTTGGAAGCATAGGTCTCATTTACTAGGACATCAGAGTTGGCAGCAGAATTAGTTTAAATACTATTATTGAAAATAATAAAATGCAAAATGGTTTTGCATCTGATGATCTATCTTGCCTATACACTAGAGAGTGCAATAAGCCTTGTCTTGCGAAGACTAGTATTCGATACTATGATGATTGGCTTTAGTGCAAGTGGGAGATTGTTAGAGGTATGCCCTAAAACCAATCCTAAAGGGCATATAAGTTTCATATTATTAATAAATGAAGGTATAACTTATCTGATGTGTATTAAACACATTAATGATAAGGTCCATGAATAAATGATAGGAGAAATATTCATCTCAAAGAGTTGAGATAGAGAGACTGATAATTTCTCATAGACATTTATTCTAAAACAGTTCCTACTCATAGGTTTGTTAAAGTGGATATTTAACTAACCGTATAAGAGTAGCACAGATTTAAACTGGCTCCAATGGGAGGATAGGTAGTCTTTCCTATCGGTGTAGTGACACTA
>NZ_JABGCL010000090.1 GCF_019800005.1 Geminicoccus harenae
ACGGATCATCGATGCTTGGCGGGACGACTACAACGGCCACCGGCCCCACACGAGCCTCGGCGGCCTCACCCCGAACGAGGTCGCAACCCGGTCCAGACAGGACCACGACCAGAACGGACTCTGGTTATGAACGGGGGCAATCAGGGGGCAAGGTCAAGTATTGCAGCCCTAGTGGACTGTCAGCTACCGCTGGAGGCGGGGCCGAAGCGAGGCTCCAACCTACGACTAAACAGGGGCGTTCCATGCCGGCTGAAGTCACCTATGCCACGGCCAAAATCGATCGTCCCGCGATCCGCCGCAGGAATGGCGCAAGCGATTTAATCGCGGCTTTGCCGTTTGTTGCTGATCGGACTCCTGAAGAATTGCGCCGGGACAAGACGCTATCCCCCCGGGACTTCTGGTCGATCAAGAGGACCGACGACTGGGCCCTGGACTTCACACTCGGTATGGGACTCGGTGACCACTACATCGAATTCATGACCAAAGACCCGACTTCGCCGCTGCTCGGCTGGATCGTCAAAGACATGATCAGCAAGGGGCACTTTGGCGGCGTAGAATGTGGCTTCCTAGACCGGATCAGCAGGATGGCCCAGCGCGGAGCAGTTGATTGCACTTCTCCCGACGTCGGCCAGCTCCAGCGCCTAGCACATTCACACCGCGGGCCTTCATAAGACGCTCCGGATAACCTGAGTCGATCTAGCTTTGGGGGGCTCTTGTCCGTAGCCACCCCATCACTTCTCGGACTGGTCCAGGGCAATGAATGCCAGCCGCCGTAGCGCTTCTGGACGACTGGGGTGAGGCTTGGGCTGCTTTGCGATCCAGGTATCGAGACGTGCGAGCTCCTCAGGAGGAACGCGCACATTAAGCTGCGTCGCCCCCACCTTGGGGCGCCCAGGCTTTCTAATATTAGATATTGCCGCAGTCATAGGTAACTGATATCAGAAATACGGCCCGGCGGGAAGGTGATAGCTCCCGCGCCGGGCCTGACCTCACGCAGGAGTTGCCATCCATGCGATCAGCTACCCACGTCTATACCACCTCCCGCCGCACACTGCTCGCGCAAGCTGGCACAGCCTCGGTGATCGGTGTCACTGCCCCAGCCGCTAGTGCCTCTGCAGGCCAGCCTCATCACCCCGACGCCGAACTCCTGCGCCTCGGTCGGGAACTGGAGCGTGCCTGGGCTGAGGAGCGAGCTGCTCACGCCGCGACGGAGGGCACCTTTACGCATGAGGCGGACGAGTACACCGACCCCTTCGTAGAACTCTCCAGCGACGTTGTGAGGAAGATCGAAGCCATCCCGGCGCTCACCGTTGACGGGTTGCTCGTGAAGGTGCGCGCGATCCAGTGGTGCCGAGACGGTGATCAGTTCGAGCAGGATGAGTACAAGCACCTCTCGACCGATGCGCGGTTGGCCCACTCGATCGCCAATGACCTGATGCTCATGCGCAGGTACGTGGCCTGACCTGCACGACCTACCGCCTTCTAAGCGGTTGCAGATCGAAAGATCTACAGACCTTCCCGCTGAACCGATCTATCAGAGCTGATGCAGGCGCGTTCATCGCGCACTGCATGGGCGCCGAGTTTCGGCGAACCAGGAAGGCCACCGCCTAACCTGCAGGCGGTCTGGTCGATGCAGAACTCAGCAGGCCGCTCCCAATGCATGCTCCTTGGGAGCGGCCCCCTTTTCTCTCCATTCGCGCCCTGTCGATCCCGCCGCAGCTGCTGCCGCTGGCGATCCATGGCGCATGGGAACCGATCATGGCCGACTTCCCGGCGATGCCGTTCTACACGGACGCCTATCTCGCCGACACGACCCACCTGACCACAGAGGAGCATGGCGCCTACCTGCTCCTCCTGTTCGCCGCCTGGCGCTCGCCCGGCTGCTGTCTGCGTGACGACGACGCCTTCCTGGCTCGCGTGGCCAAGGTGACGCCCGATCGCTGGAGGAAGCGCCTGCGGCCGGTCCTGGCGCCGTTCTGGCGGATCCAGGGCGGCAGCTGGACGCAGAAGAAGCAGCAATCTGTTCGCGAAAAGCTCGGAGCGATCTCGGAGAAACGCCAGAAGGCCGCGCGGCAGGCTCGGGAGGCTAAGCCCTTGGCGGAGCGAGAGACTGCCCCGGCACATCAGGCAGCAAATGGGGGGCACATCAGCGGCTATCCAAAACCAAATACCAAAACCAAAGAATCACCCCCTACAGTCCCCCTCTCGGGGGACGAGCGTGTGCTCGAGGAGTTCGAGGTCTGGTGGCAGGCCTATCCCCGGAAGATCGGCCGCAGGGCGACGCTGGAGGCCTACCAGCGAGTTCGGGCTGAGGTGGAGGCGGATGTGCTGCTGGTGGCGGTGAAGGCCGCTGCGGCTGCCTGGAAGGCGGAGGGCACGCAGGACCGGTTCATCCCGCACCCGGCGAACTGGCTGGAGCAGCGGCGGTGGCAGGATCAGGCGGCAGAGGTGCCAGTTGCTCCTGCAGAGCCGATCGAACTGGCTAGGCTCAGTGCCGGCGCTCTGCTGGCGACGCAGAGCCGGGCCCGCTACGAGGCGCTGCTGGCGCGGGTGGGGGCGGAGAGGCTGGTGGGGATGGTGGAGACGTTGGGCGAAGGGCGGGATACGCGGGACCTGTTTCTGGCGGTGGAGCGTATAGCTACGACACAAAAACAAGAGATCACTCACGCTTTGTAAAGCTTAGAAATCGCAGGGGCCTACGCCAAGCCCTCCCTCTCCATAACACGCCGGACCTCTTCAAAGGAGGCCGCTATGTTGCCCTTAGGAAACCAAATATATGTCAATCCATGGATATTACTAAATGCATCACACCCTTCTTCAAGCATAACTATTGCTCGACTAAACCCCAGTCGCCCCTGGAACAACCCAGCTTCATGTACAACATTCTGACGCGCTCGAACAGAACCATCATTCTGCTCATCCTCGGCAGTCATAATCAAGAACGCGAGACACGCAGAATCAAGCATCTCCTTCAATCTATCTACGGTCGTGTGCCCAGCTACGGGAACTCTATTGAACTCGTCGCACGGAACATTTAGGCGTTCTGACAGAAAATCTTTCAACTCCCGCCACGTCGCTGAACGACCATGTCCAATGAATACTTTGTTCCCGCGGTTCGGATGCACCACACCCAGCCGTGAAAGCCGAGACTGATGCTCAGCAGCTGTGGAAGCAAGTTCCTTTAGACGCTCCAAACAACCAAAAGGGGCGGCGAGAGCCTTTGCCTCGACCAGAATATCGATATGGGGTGGCACGCGCGTGCCCTGAGAGATAGCCTTCGGATCACGGCAGATCATATAACCCTTTGGGGTCATCGCTCTCAGGAAGTCACTGCGCGTAGCGATCTCTAGCTTTCGTAGATCATCCTGAATCTTGCTGAGAAAGCTGTCTGCATTAGCACGCAAAAACAGATCAAGAATGGATCCAAATGCAGCCTTCGACCGACTAAAAAGCGCCTGAGCCGACCGGGAATGTTCCGACGGAAGCTCTTCAACAGATAGTCCAGCCAGTTCCAATATTTTGGATCGGACCTCAGTCTTTGAAAAGCTATCCCATCTTTTATTATGGACTCCCTCATAGGAGGGCAAGAAGCCCCATTCCGGATCAAAAGTGTCGCCAGGCGGAGGTTGCCGGAGGCCTCCGTAATAAACGTCTGCGAAGTATCCCGTCCACGATTTGCTCGATCGGCTATCAAAATCAGCAGCTGTTCGGATGACCGAATCAAGGATCCTTCGCTCAGTAACAACACCATCTTCTTCAAGAAGCTGGTCGATTGCGAACGAAATGCTGAGCAGCTCGACGCTAAGATCCATGCCGGTTCCTAACTCGCGGACGCCATGAGCGGAAACTGGATGCTTCCTGCTTGCTACCTAAGCCAGCTATTTCAGGAAGCGTCGTCTCGCCTAACTTCTTGTTTTCATTGGTCGGGGTGGTCAGATTTGAACTGACGACCCTCTGCTCCCAAAGCAGATGCGCTACCAGGCTGCGCCACACCCCGACGGGCGACGTCATAGGGGATGGCGTCGATTTGGGCAATGCGGTGCTGATGGCATGATGAAGATGGCGGGACGACTGTGAGGTTCCTCAGTCTTGAGACCTCGTGGTCCGAACGGTCATCTCGGCGGCAACATCGTACCACACGTCCAAACGATCATCGCGTTGATTGACAGCTTTGGCGAGATGCTAACTACCGGTGCCGATGACGTAGCTATCGAATCCCGAGTGGCGGCGCGCCGGCCCATCATCGACTACTTGCTTACTGGAGACGGACTAGTTTGCGCTTTGACCTCTTTTTCCAGACATGCAGGCGCTGATAGACCCGCTCGTCCCTGATGACCTTGCCCCCTGAAATGCCCTCGGTCTGAAGCTAGGGTCCGTCGATCAGGAGACGGACGATGAAGAAGAGCCGGTTCAGCGAAGAGCAGATCATCGGGATCCTGAAGGAGGGTCAGGCCGGGCTGCCGGTTGCCGAGATCTGCCGGAAGCACGG
>NZ_JABGCL010000091.1 GCF_019800005.1 Geminicoccus harenae
ATAAAAATTCACCCTTCTCAATTAATGACCACATGGCATATTTCAAACCCTATTAGAATAATGCCAAGTGTGTATTTAAAATATATACAATATACTAGCAACAAGTATATATATAATTAAAAATATATATATATACGGTATTAAAATTTTCGGGGTCTCACAATACCTCCCCCTTAACAGGATTTCGTCCCCGAAATCAGCCGTCAGCAGACAGATAAAATACTTCACACATATGTATATATATTTATATACATAAATCAAGGAAATAACAATTATCTGCCAAATCAAATAAATAAATATTATTTATATACATCACAGAGTAAGATTATGTTGAGAAGTAGAAGCAGCAGTTACAGACACCTTTTGTAATCTGTCTAAAATTTCTTGCTGTACTTCTTTAATCTTATCATTATACTTCTCCAACTCTGTAATCTTTGGATCCATTTCTTTAGCATATGAATCCAACATACGCCTTAACTCTCTATTCTCACGTGTCAGTATCCTATTTTTCATTCGATTCTCCTTAAGTAACTGTCGTAGACTCTCAACTTCGTCAATTCTGGCTCGCACTTCTGCTGTCCTAGCTTTCAGACGCAGAGCTATATTTTGTACAGAACTTGTAGTTCTAGAACAAAGTGCAAGAGACTCATACAAGGCTTCTATATCAGACCTTTGTGTAAGCATCCCTTCATTTTGAGGAATAACTAAAGGTTGATGTAGTTGAGCATCCAAAGACTCATTCAAATCAGGAATCATGTTAACGGAAGATGGAGATGCCATTGCAAAAACTTAAGAAATCTCAGGAGATTTTTGATAAAAGAATGGTGTAGTTTACGATGCAGAAATGCATTTAAAAGCATTGATATCAGACAGCAAAATCTACTGTTCTCCAACTTTTGAAAAAAAATATCCAACAACTGTATCTGCCGATACGTTTTCAGAAAATCAATCATTTGTCAAAAAGTAAACAGTACTAGTACTCATTTTTCAAAAAGTAAACAGTACTGGCACTCATTTTTCAAAAAGTAAACAGTAGTAGTACTCATTTTTCAAAAAGTAATTTTGTCCGCTCTACCGACAATTCACATCAGTTCGAATACATTTTCAGAGAATCAATTATTTGTCAAAAAGTGAACAGTTCTAGCACTCGTTTGTCAAAAAGTAATTTTGTCTGCTTTACCGACAATTCAAATCAGTCTGAATACGTTATCAGAAAATCTCGCTTTATCAAAAAGTAAATAGTAATTAGTCTGATACGCTTCAAATCAGTTTGAATTTCTCAACCAAACGTATATTCAAATTTTTGTATAAATTTGGCTCTCCTCTTTCCATCTACTCATCCCAATCTATCTTTCGTTCCTATATCTGAAAATGCAGCATCTCGTTTTGATTCATGAAAATCATCTTCATGTTCTACCATTGCATAAAATTTTTGTTCAATATCTACTCTTAACTCCATTTCTGAAATTCTTTAAGAATGTCAGAAGAAATGCTTTCTTCTATCACTACCACTAGAAACAGCTTTATTTATCCTCATTCACCAAAAATTGGTATTTGCTTCAATCTCCATCGTTACATGTAACAATAGAAGCTATATCACTTTTTGTTATGTGTTCCATCTTGCTGGTTTCCTGCTCCTCATAGCTACTTCCCCCAATTCGCCAACTGAGAAATCACCTTCTCAGTTTCAAGCTCTATTATTAAAAGTAGCATTCACAAGAGCTCGTAGCGAAGCAGAGATGGATTATGGGTTATCATTCAGGGACAACAATGGGTTTTTACCATCAACGAAAATCTTTAACAGATTTTCATTAGGTGAGAAGCCAGTCCGACAGGTGTCTACCCTACCTTGTGCTCACTCTCTTCTGTCATAGTTATCTAAGCTATACAGAAGTTTCTAAGGTGTAGGACAACACCTTGAAAGATGATCCGAAACTAGGGTTTCCTACGTAAGGAAATCTAATCTCACCATCATCATCTTGCTTTCCTCATCTCCTTGAGAATATCAGTGAGTCATCATCATCATCATGATCTTGTTTATTCTTATCTTTACCATGATGATATTTGAGAAGTATCCACATCATGAATCTCATCTTTTCATGATAATATTTGTGATGCATCCTCATCATGAATCTCAGAATAACGGATCACCCCTAAATATGGTTTTTGAGGATACTGCTATAGATCCTTTATAATGCCATTTAGGTGGATCATAGTAGTTGATACTTGCCTCCACAACTTGTATCTCTCATGGGTAACTATTGATTCCTATTAATCTCAAGAGTATGGGTCACTGTTTGTATCCCCTAAATATAATTTTTATGGAGATAACTATTGATCCCTATTAATTATATCTTGGGAATCAAACATAGTTGAGTGTGCATGTGTTACATCGACATGCATTTCCAAGCAATCCTTTCCATACTCTAACATATAGACTTTGAGGTTGATTCTACCAGGCATGCAGTAGTCTGTCAAAGATTATATCATATGCATCCTCAAAGTACATCTCCAAACAATTCATACTCTAAGATATATTCTTTGGTATGAAGATTTAGCCAGCAATTTCATCAGAATACGAAGAAAATACTCTATTATCCATGTAATAGCAGTCAAACTACTTCACCGACCTAAATCTCCAAGCGATATGTATTCTAAAGAATACTCTTTGGTATGAAGAGATTTAGCCAACTCTAAAGGGAATGAAGTCTCAAGGTCCGAGAAAATTTGGAGCTTCTAAGCCTCAAATACTTGTTTCAAAGTTCAAGACTTAAGCTGTGGAAATACTTGTAATGTTTGTATCTACCATATGTAAATACCACTTACTACCACTGTACACTTGATTATGATTTGTATAAAAATCAAGCATCAAGAAAATCATCCTCTATGAAATAATTGTGCTTTCATAATTTCAAGTATTTCTACCATAATCAACTGTTATGTGTAATCTCAATAGACTACTAATGATCCATACCAGAATCATTCACATATAAATATCACTAATGATTCTTCACGAATCATAATCACATAATTACACATTTTCTCTACCAAAGAAACAAGATTATACTCATAATATACCATCACTCAGGTATTGTACTTTATCTCATATTTATACAAGTATTCATACACAAATATCATACACACATACATATACACACATATATATGTATATACACAACCATCATACATATATATATAAACACATATATATATACATGTACACACATACGTCTGCCCTAATCTCAATCCAAGTAAAGTTACTATAACTCTACTTTACAGGATCAAAGGGCTCTAAATTATCACCTACTAAAGGTGAATTCACCTCCCCCTTAGGATTAGACATCTCAGTCCAAACCTGAAGTTACAAATACTACAACTCAGTAACTCATTCATGGATAGTGTTTCTCTTTCGTGACTAGTACTCACTCAACAACCAAAAGCTCTGATACCAAAACTTGTAACACCCCACACAGGGTACCCCCTATGCGGAAATGCCACAGTGACACAAAATACCAAGCGCTTATCTTTTAAATAATTTCATTTAAAATTTATTGAGTTTAAAACAATTTTTCAAAAATACGCGTGCGGAAGACTTTAAATAATTTACAACATCTCAAAAATTAAAGATAGCGCTGAGTACTAGTTTGTATCATGAGTACAGTCCCGTAATGTACTCGAATTCCAGAAACATCCATTTAGTTTACTGAGTTAGATAGTATCTCGTGCTAACACATAGCAGAAAATAAACAACACCAGAAATTTACGTGGTTGGGCAATTTGCTTACGTCCACGGGCGAGTCGCCATTTTTTTCACTTTTATTAATATTGAGAATCGTATTACATGAATACAATATTTTCATTTCTCAACAAAACATTCACATCCTTCCACATTCTCATGGCTGTCAACAAATTTATCATCAGCCAAATATCACATATTAAAATCACCACATCTGTAATTATTTATAAATATTACAGAATATATCCATCACTTTTTCACAATAAATAATCTCACACTACATGCATGCTTTATGCATATGACAGATATACGATGCAATGCTCATGCAGTCATACCTGCCATTTCCACTGTTCTGCATTTTTTCTGCAAAACATCAAATATTCACCACAGATGGCCACCTTATTTTAAGGTTCACAACCATCAAAACATCAAATATCACAACAGATGGCCACCTCATTTTAGGGTGTCACAACCATCCGGGATGACTACCTCACCAGGTACACATCATCCTACCACAACAGCATTCCTTCGCCCCCAGTTGCTAGGGAATGAATACCACCCAGTCACCACCATGACTGTCACACATTGACTTGCTGTTTTTAGCAAGGGTGATATATTAGTGCACTA
>NZ_JABGCL010000092.1 GCF_019800005.1 Geminicoccus harenae
GCTCCGCGTGAAGAAGCGCGGGTCGCCGATCATCGTTCGGCTCATGCCCTATTCCTGCCGGTGCATCCGTCGGCGGTCATACTCGGCCGGTGATTGCTGATCCAGCCGGGCGGCGGCTTTTGGTCCATGAGCTGTCGTGCTTGTAACGGAAACCCTGGGGTCACATTGAGCGTGCTTGCCGCTGGCCTCCTGCACAACTTTGCCGACGTGATGCCCCACGATCTGTGCGCGGATCTCGATCTGCCGCCTGGCTCGGCCTATGCGAGCGGCGCCTGTTGGGTGAAGGCTAGCAACCCTACCTGGCAAAGCGGGCGGAGGTCCAGATGATCACCGCTCGTCAGGTGCGTGCTGCCCGAGCCTTGCTCGGGTGGACGCAGCACGAGCTGGCAGAGGCCTCAGCCTTTCGTTAGCTGTCGTGAACAACATCGAGCGCGAGGCCACCCGTGGCCGTGCCAGCACCTTCAGGAAGCTGCAGGGTGCTTGGAGAAGGCTGGCATCCAGCTGATCGAGGAGTGGGCACTTGCCTCAATCGGCATGGTGGTTGCACGTGCGCAGTCTAGAGTCGGTCCCCTGCGGGGCGGCTGGCCGCTCTTGCGCGGAATGTGGCAGTGATCACGGCCGAGCTGGCCTGCGACCGCCCGCAGTACAGCGGCAGGCAGTTTGGAGCGATAGAGCCGGCAGAAGCGGCAGATATGCAGTAGCTGCAGAGAACTCGCCTGACGAGAGGTGCGGATACTGCCGACCGCCGGGGCCAACACTGTAGAAATTAGATCAGAAGCAAATATATTTATTGGAATCTGAAGTTGGACGAGCAGAAGCAGTGCCCTCTCCCAACTAATCCGATGGTGACCATACTGGTGAGTTGAGGAACTTCCCGCGCGACGGCTTGTTGCATGCCTGCGCCAATTCTAGGCGATGGAGCGGTAGGATGAAATGGGCTGTCTATGGAGCTCCCTTTGTTCTTCTGTCAGCACTGACCGCTTGCTCGACTGTTCGGAATGTCGCGGCGGATGCTGGGCTGCCGGTGGAGGAGAGTGCTACCGCAGAGACGGCGAGCACGGCTGAGGCAGGCTGGGGCTGCCAGCAACCCCAGCCTGGGCATCCGACCCAGGCGGAGGAGCGGACCTTCGTCGACGAGGTCGGCCGATTGGCACAGCAGGCCGAGCGAGAGCATGGCGTGCCGGCTGCAGCCCTGACCGCCATGGCAATCCAGGAATCCGGCTATGGCTGGACGAGGATGGCACAGGAGACCAACAACCTTCTGGCCTGGAAGTACGTGCCAGGACCTGCGGTAGGCGACCGGAAGGCTTGGCAGATCGATTGCCCGGAGCCCGGCCCGCACGACCGGTTCGTTGTGTTTGCCGATCGAGCCGAGGCAATCGACTTTGTCGCGGAGCAGCTCGCCACCACGCCGAATTATCGGGCGGACACCCAGCGCTATCATCGAGACCGCGCCAGCCAAGTGGATGTCCGGCAGGCGGTGGATCGCTGGATAGATGGCATCGCCGATCCCTACAGCACCGATTCCGAGGCCTACCGGATGGCGATCAAGCGGTTGATGAACAACCCCTATGCGCCTGGGAACCAGCTCTCGCCGGAGGACAACCTGTACCGGCTCTCTGAGGATGTTTCGCCGGCGCGAAGCCAGTGACGATTATCGGGCGATGTTGGCCGGGACGTGGAAGGAGTTGGCGATCGCGGTCGCGACCGGCCGGAAGCTGCGATCCTCGCTTTTCGGCCAGCGCAGAACGTAACTCGCCGTGGCGCCAGCCTTCCTGCGCGACATGACATAATAGCCGGAGTCATTGATCAGGAAGCTGACGACGAACCAGTTCGGCCGGAAGATCTTGTAAACGGTAATATGCGACTCGTCGGTGGCGATCTTGTCAAAGGAGGCGCGGAACGCGGCTTCGCTGTCAGGCCCGGTCACCAACATGGCGAGGTTGGCCGACATGTCGCCACGGTAGAACTCCTGACCAGTGGGGCCGAGGGAGCGTGAGAGCGGCAGAAGGGCCGCAGGGTAGCCAATGCGGTAGCCGGCGACGGGGTTCTGGTAGATCGTCCAACCGGCCTTCGCCTCGGCGGCAGCGGCATCTGCCGTCAGCTGCTTTCTCTGTGCCTGCGAAAGCTCGCCACTCGGCAGCATGCCGGCTGCGGACTGATAGGAGCGGATCGCGCGCTGTGTGGCCGGCCCGATCCGGCCATCCACTGTGGCCTCGTAATGCCCAGTCCAGATCAGGTCCCATTGCAAGCGGGCGGCATTGTTCTGTGCCGCGGCGTCTGCGTCGGCAACAAGGGTTGTAAGAACGGCAACTATCAGGAACAGCGGACGCGTGGCATTCCGCCCAAGGGGAAGCCTCGCAAGCACCCAATTTATCATGAGGTCCTCACTCACCATGGCGAGAGGCGGCTTGCCATACCTCAAGGAACGTCGCCGGAAGAATGCAGGGCGACGCTGGAGCAACGGGCCAACTCGGCGATAGTTGCGGGTTGCCAACAAGATCTGCCAGCCGGTGCCCCTGATTGCCTGAGCGTCACCTGTCCCTGCAGTGACGGGCCAGGCGTACCTGTCAGTTGGATGCCTTCTGCCTAAAGTGCCCATGTCCGCCGCACCTCCTGCAGCGGTCGACCATGCCATCCACGCGTACTTAGGAAGGAAGTTCGTGTTGGCACGTGAGACGGGCGTAGAACGCCGTCACCTCGGGGCCTTGCTGAGGGTCAGCTGCTTGCTGACCCGGCTGTCACAGCTCGCGCGTAGTAAGTGCCGCTTGATCGCGACGACGTTTCAGCCGTTCTGACGGGCACGAATGCACATCCGACTCAGAACAATATTTGCAATTGCACAGCCGGCCCATCATGCGGCGGCTGCTCCCATATAGATGCAGTGGCACAAGAACGGGCGGATCCCTAGCTCGGGCCGAGATTACCCCGTCCAGATCCCGATCAGGGCGCTGATTGCCACGATGATCAGGGCAGCGTTCACAGTGATCAGGATCGGCGGGTAGATCCGCTTGGTATCGCCCTCTGGTGGTAGGGATCCAGGATGTAGCACCTGCCGCCAGACACCTGCCCCGAAGCTGAACGCGCTGAGGAGCACCAGCACGGTACCGCCTAAAAGGATGGTCCACTCCGGGACATGCCCCTCCAGCAGCTTGCGCGCGCCGACACCGCTGGCAAGCGCGGCAAGGCCGGTGCGGACCCAGGCAGCATAGGTACGTTCGGCAGCAAACACGGTTCGATCCGCCGCCAAGGTGGTGCGACGGTCGGTTGCCTCTGGTTCCTGCCGTTGCTGACCCTCGTTCTCGATCATGGGTTTCGCTCCAGTCGCCCCGGCTCTGCCTTCCGGGCTGGTGTCTGTTGCCAGGGCCAGCGGCCCTGGATCTCAACCTCAAGGGAAAAGCTGAGGAAGGTTCGGATCAGCACAATGACAGCCAAGACGCCCAGGTTCTCGAGAGTAGGCTCGACGGCGACGGTACCGATGATGTCGGCCGCAACCAGGAATTCGAGGCCAAGCAGGATGGCGCGACCGAGGCTAGCCCGATAGGCATCATAGATGGCAGCAGAACTGCCCGATCGCAGCAACTGCCAAACATAGCGGAGCGTGGCGCCTATGGCGCCAAGCACGATGACGGCAACCCCAACAATCTCGATGCCGCGCGCCGTTCCGTGCAGCCAGATCTCCAGCCAATTCGGAACCCGCGGCAGCAGTTCCTTGGACCCGGCAGTTGCGATATCCTGCGCCCAGACGGGGAGCGGAAGGAGGACCATGCTCATTGGCAGAACTTGCCAAATCTGTACGAGCAACCTGCGAGCTGGTGTCATCTGGCCATGACCATGAGTGGCTGGTCGAGCGGATCGACCATGGTCTCGCTGTTACAAGCTGGAATATTGTGCGGCGGCTACTCTACGCGCTCGGTTGTCCCGCAACCGTGATCTCAAATATGAGGAATGGGAGCGTGTTTGCAGCCCACAGGCTCATGAGGTCTCTGGTCGCCGGGAGCAGTAGAAGCGGAATGAATTGTGGTCCGTGGCTATCTTAGATTGACGTAGATAGCGCGCACTTCCTCGCCCATTGGTTCACAACTCCACAGATGTTTTCCATATAGAGCACCTTCGCTATTCTTCCATGCGTAAGCGGTCCAACGCCGACCTCACCTCGTCAAGCCCGTAGCCATCACTCCGCCTGTCACTGACTTCACACCATGCTCAAGACAGCACCGCAGGTGCTGATCTGCCTTGCTGCCCAAGGTGCTCCACGCGTTGCCACTGTTGGTGCTGCTGCAAATCCAGCTCAGTTGGTGGTCTGGAACCGTCGAGCGTCAGTCCTCATCGTTCGCAATG
>NZ_JABGCL010000093.1 GCF_019800005.1 Geminicoccus harenae
CGACGGACCGCCTCCGTCGTACGGGCGCTGCCGTGAAGAACCTGGCCCATAGCGCCTCCCTTGCCGCATGGTGATCCATTGTACCACCACATTGCGGGATCAAACAAGTATGATGCCGACGGTCTGCGCAACTGGCTCGATGCCCGGCATGTCCGAGCGGTCATTCCCTCGACCGCCAGCCGGACCATCCCCTATCCGCTCGACCGCAAGGCTTATGCCCGGCGCAACCTGATCGAGCGGCTGTTTTGCCGGCTCAAGAACTGGCGGCGCATCGCCACCCGCTACGACCGCCTCGCCCGGAACCACCTGGCTGCCCTCGCACTCGTCGCCATCGCCTCAGCATGGACCTGAATGAGTTCCCTACCTAGCAGGCAGGCAGGCACCCAGTAAGAGCGCCTTGCTCTGTCGAAAGCCCTGTTGAATGCAGTTCTGAGGTCCATCTGCGGGCAGCATGGACAATCAGCTTCTGCGCTTCGCACGCGTATCCATGGTGGTCGCACGAGGTTGCGTGCCGCTACAACCCACCAAGCACTCCCACCCAACCTATCCAGCTGCTGGCCTGTTCGCGGCGCTGCTTTTGCGGGAGCGATTGCGATTGACGTATCGAGGTCTGGAGGCTGCGTCGGGTATTTGGCCTGCGGATCGTACCGGATCATTCGAGCCTGTGGTGGTTCGCCCGCCACCATCTGTCGCCGGAACAGGTCGAAGCAGCGCTGCGGGAGACGGTCCAGCGGGTAAGCCGCACGAGCGGATCTACGCGCCAGGTCGCCCTCGACTCCACTGCCTCTGGCTGTCGCACACCTCGCGGTACTTCGCGTGGCGTGCTCAGCGCCATCGAGGGCAGCGCGGGTGGCTCAAGTGGGTGCTGGCGCTATGGATCGAGCCGCAGATGCTGTTGGCCCAGCGGGTCAGGCCAGGACCAGCCGGTGACTTTAGTGATCTTGTCCCTCTCGCATCCAAGGCAGCCGATGTCATGCCTTACGACCAGTTGATCGCCGACGCCGGCTACGACAGCGAGGCCAACCACCGCTTCTGCCGAGAACAACTCGGCGCCGACAGCCTGATCCCGGCCAAGAAGCGCCGCTCTGCCGCCGTAGTGGCCACCACGCCCTATCGGCAGGAGATGGTCAGAAGGTTGAGCAAGACCGGCAATCCGGCGGATTGTGCTGCCTACCGACAGCGTTGGAAGGTCGAGACAGTCATGTCGGTGGTCAAGCGGCGATGTGGTGAGGCGCTCACGGCACGGCTGGAGCCCACCCAACAGGCTCAAGCACTCCTCAGAGGCATCGCCTACAACATCCAACGCCTTGTCATCCTGGGCTCTTCGTCATGAGGCTTTCAACAGAGCAAGGTCAGGTAAGGCGCTACCAGCGCCCATTCGTCGTCAGACACATCAGACGGATACGGCTTGCGAGATGGCATCCATCTCAAATGAGCATGCCGACAGGTCCGTAACAGGCTCTAGAGTGCCAAGGTAGTGCCAAGTGCCTGCGGCACTCTCGAAGATGGGTTACCGGCCGCCTGATCAGGCCTGGACGGTGCGGCTGGGGTTGGAAAGATGCGCGGTGGCCGGGGTGTCCAGTTGGTCCCAGCTGGCGCGGACTTCGCGGACCAGGGTGATCACCTCGCTGCAGCCAGCGGGATCGTTGCTGACGTTCACCTGCTGGATCTTCATGCCGATCATTGCGTACCAGCGGTCCAGAGCGGTGGCGACAGAGCCGCCATGGTCATGATCCAGGCTGGCGTGGAGGGCATCGCAGATCCGGGCAGCCTTCTGCGTCGCCTGCCAGCGATCCTCGATCCGGCCGTCGAGGCAGGCCAGCCGCGCCTCCTCCATCCGGCGGATGATACCGTCATAGAGCATCACGATCTGGCGAGCCGCGGGCAGTGTCTCGGTCGCCTGGCCATAGGCCGAGAAGGCCCGGGCGTGCTGCGGGTAGGGGTTCAAGGGTGTGGCTCCCGCGAAGGTCGGAAGGTCATTGCTCGTCGGTCTGGCCGAGGGCCGCGCGGATCTGCTGCAGCATCGCCTTGGCCTGGCCGAGCGCGGTTTCGAGTGCCGTGAACCTGGTGATCAGCTGGTCACGGTAGCGGTCGGCGCGTTCGGTGATCCGGTCGATGTCGGCCTGCCCCTTGGCGGTGCTGCCGTCGACCTGCTCGATCTCGCGGGCGAGCCGGCCATCCGTCTGGTCGAGCACCCGGCCGAGTTCGTCATGGGCGAGATCGGCCAGCCCCTGGCTGGCGGTCACCGCCACCGAAGCGCTGCCGGTGCCGCTCCACAGGAACTGCAGGCCGGCATAAGGGGTGCCGTCCCTGCCCTTGATCACCTTGCCGGCGACATCCACCGTCACCCCGTCGATGCTGGCACTGTCGATCTGGCCGTCATTATCGGCGTCGACGATGTCGATCGTGAAGCTCGTGTCCTGAAGGGCGCCGCTGCGCGAGAACAGGACCAGGTCGGCCGAATTGCTCTCGAAGCGGAACTCCAGGATGTCCCGCACCCGGTCAAGATTGGTGAGCAGCGCGTTGCCCAGCTTGTCTGCATCGATCCTCATCCGGTTGGACGGATCCAGGGTGATGCCGATCTCGCGCAGGCTGCCGCCGCCTGCGCCGGTTGCCGCACCGCCCAGGATGGACGCGACCTTGAGCTGCATGTCGCGCAGGAAGCTGTTGCCGAACAGTGGGCTGTCGGACGAGACGGTGCCATCGGCACCCACCAAGTTCTGCTGGTCGATGAAGTCGCGGAATGCGTTGTAGGCGTCGACTAGGCGAATGACCTGATCCTGCACGGCACCCAGGGAGCGCTCGATCTCGACCGTCACCGTCGTGCCGGGCTCGCTCTTGTAGAGGTTGAGCGTGACGCCCTGGAGCACGTCCTCGACCTTGTTCGACGGGCGCTCGATGGTCACCCCATCGATGCTGAAACGGGCTGGGCGCGCTGCCTGGATCGGGCTCTGTACGGTAGCACCGCCGTCCAGGGAGATGCCGAGCTTTGCCAGCACATCGTCGCCGGTACCGTTGGCCAGCGTGATCGGCTGGCCGGTGGACTGCGCGGTCAGGATCAGCCGGGCCTCGCTGGATGAAACCTGCAGGACCGTGGCAGCGACGCCGGTCGTGGCGCTGCGGCTGTTGATCGCGTTGCGCAGGTCCTGAATGGTCATGGCACCGTCGACCGCGATCTCGGCGGTCGAGCCGCCGCCCAGCCCCAGCACCAGCGAGCCGGCAAATTCGCCGAAGGCGTCCTGGAGCTTCTGGTCGAGGCCAGTGACGCTGGCGGTGGCGAGCTTCTGCGCTGCCGCCAGCTGCTCGACCCGAAGCTCGAAACTGCCGGGCTGCGCCCGGTTGCCGGCCGAGACGCCGACGATGGCAGCCGGCGACACTGTCGTGTCTGCCGACAGATAGGCTTCCTTCTTCTCGAAGAGATTGTCGTTGATGCCGAGCGTGCCGGGCGGATTGCGCAGGCCGGCAACCGCCGAGCGGATCTCGCCCAGGATCGTGCGCAGGTCTTCCAGTGCGGCCTTCTTGGCGTCGTTGGCGGCGATCCGCGTCTCCAGGCGGACTGCCGGGATCTTCTTCGCCTCGACCAGGGACGTGACCAGCCCCTCGATGTCGAGGTTCGAGTTCGTGCCGGACAGGCGCGTGGTGCCGCCAGTGCTGACGACGCTGCCGAAGCTCAAGCTGCTCGCACTGGTAGCCATGGCGGTATCCTGGGAGACGAGGTTGCGGGGCACTGCCTGCGTCCTGGCGGATCATGCCCGCCCGGAGATGAAGATTTGGTTGACGCGGGCGTGCCCCCGGCACCGGTGCCAGCCGGTGCCGGGGGCGGGCCTGTGCGGCTCAGCGCAGCAGCTGGAGCATGGTCTGGGGCATCTGGTTGGCCTGGGCGAGCATCGACACGCTGGCCTGGGTCAGGACGTTGTTGGAGGTGAACCTGGTCATCTCCTGCGCCATGTCGACGTCCATGAGCGTGGAGCGGGCAGCGTCCAGGTTCTCGATCGAGGTGGCGAGGTTGGCCGCCGAGAACTCGAAGCGCGACATCATCGCGCCCAGCTCGGCGCGGGAGCCGTTGACCTGGGCGATGGCACCATCGATCGCGGTGCCGGCGGCCGCAGCCCCCGCCGAGGTCGAGATGTCGGTGCCGGCCGTGCCCAGGGCCGC
>NZ_JABGCL010000094.1 GCF_019800005.1 Geminicoccus harenae
TCTCTCGGGTCCACATCCCGAGCTTCCACCACAGCCGTTCTGGCTCAGCAACCCATTCTCAAACAGGCTCTCAGGCCGTCGAAGTCGCTGGTGCGCAGCCACATGGGTGCCGGGATCCCGCGATCGATGAACAGCGAGTAGAGCCCGAAAGCGACCACCTGGAGCACCGTCGCGAGCAGGACGAGGTCGACCAGCTTGATGCTGGCGAGAAACATCTGGCGATTGGTCAACTGCGCATCGCCGGGCGATACGAGCAGGATGACATAGCGGCCGGTCTCGATCGCACCGAACGCCAGCAGAGTACATGCCGCCACCATGAGGGATAGGATCCCGATCAGCGTGATCAGCTTCGAGACCCACAAAAACAGCCGCACCCCGGGATGAATGGCGGTGGGGCGAGGCGGATCGGCCTCAGTCGCCATGGGGCGACCGCGTGAAGTGCGGCTGGCAATGGCAGGTCGTCGGGCGCATGGACCGCCGCAACTCCCAAAGTCGTTCAGCGAACATATTATTACACAATTGTCTTGTCAAAGAATCGCCTCCAGAGTATTGGAGAAGCACGACTGCGTCGTCCCGAGCGCATGACTGTTGCCAGGGGAAGATGCCGTCGTGACGGTCGGCTCCTGGTCGGCGAAACGAGCGCACCTCTCGTTCGGCAAGGCGTCTTGCCGGGATGGTCGTCGGCTCTTTGGCCGCTACCGGAATCGGCCGAAGCGACGGGCGGCCGGCCGGGCAGGCCGTAGCCTCGTTCCCTGTTCATCTGCTTTGCGCGAGGTTGCATGCCGACCGCATCAGCCACCGGCAGCATCGGCGATTGCAGCCCCGTCCTGATCGATCTCGCCCTGCAGGGTGGCGGGTCGCACGGGGCGTTCACCTGGGGCGTGCTCGACCGTCTGCTGGAAGAGCCCTGGTTCACGATCGACGGCATCACCGGTACCTCGGCGGGTGCCATGAACGCGGCCGTGCTGGTCGCCGGCCATGCCGCCGGCGGGGCTACGGGCGCCAGGGCGGCGCTGGAGCGGTTCTGGCGCAGCGTGTCGCGCGCGGCCCTCGCCAGCCCATTCCAGCGCGGTCCGCTCGATGTGCTGCTCGGCCGCTGGACGCTCGACAACTCGCCGATGTTCGTGGCGCTGGACCTGACCTCGCGCCTGTTCTCGCCCTACGACCTGAACCCCGGCGGCAACAACCCGCTGGAGGCGATCCTGGCCGAGCAGATCGACGTCGATCGGCTGACCGACGCGCCGATCCGGCTGTTCGTCACCGCGACCAGCGTGCGCACCGGTCGCGGGCGGGTATTCCGCAACAGCGAGGTGCGGCCCGAGGTGCTGCTGGCCTCGGCCTGCCTGCCCACCCTGTTCCAGGCGGTGGAGATCGATGCGAGCCCTACTGGGACGGCGGCTATTCCGGCAATCCGACCATCACGCCGCTGGTGCGCGAATGCTCGTCGAGGGACACGATCCTGGTGCAGATCAACCCGGTGGAGCGGCCGGGCACGCCCAGGTCCGCGCGCGACATCCTGAACCGGCTCAACGAGGTGTCGTTCAACGCCGTCCTGCTCAAGGAGCTGCGGATGATCGCCCTGTTACGGCGCATGGCGTCGAGTTGTCGTGACGAGGCGGCGGCCTGGGCGAACATGCGGGTCCACCGGGTGAGCAGCACCAAGCTGCTGGAGCTGGGCTACTCGTCCAAGCTCAATGCGGAGTGGGACTTCCTGACCATGCTCCGCGACGAGGGCCGACGGGCAGCCGCGGCCTTCCTTACCCAGCATGGTGACGCCCTGGGCCAGCGCTCGTCCCTCGATCTCGACCAGTTGCTCGAAGGCCTGTGAGCCGATGGGGCTGGCCGGCATTCTCCTGGGCCTGGCTCTCCTGGTGTGGCTGGCGTTCCCGGGCTGGAGCGTGCTGCTGCTGGCACCCCTGGCAGCTCTGATCGCCGCTGCCTTCTCCGGGGAGCCGCTGCTGGCGCACTGGACCCAGACCTTCATGGGCAGTGCCGCCCGGTTCGTCGCCCAGTTCTCCCGCTGTTCCTGCTGGGCGCCCTGTTCGGCAAGCTGATGGAGGATTCCGGCTCGGTCACCACCATCGCGGCGTTCATGACCGAACGGCTGGGCGCCCGCCGCGCCGTACTGGCGGTGGTGCTGGCCGGTGCCTTGGTCACCTATGGCGGGGTCAGCCTGTTCGTGGCGATCTTCGTCCTAGTGCCGATGGCCCAGGCCCTGTTTCGCCAGGCCGACATCCCGCGCCGGCTGATGCCAGCTGCGGTAGCGCTCGGCACCTCGACCTTCACCATGTCGGCACTGCCGGGCACGCCGGCCATCCAGAACGCGATCCCGATGCCGTTCTTCGGCACCACCCCATTCGCGGCACCGGGCCTGGGCATCCTCGCCTCGGTGATCATGCTGGGCTTCGGTCTCTGGTGGCTCGGGCGCAGGGAAGCCGCCGCCCGGCAGGTCGGCCAGGGCTATGGCGCGCTGCCTGCCTCGCGGCCGGAAGACGCTGCCGCGGACGAGCTGGTGCGCGAGCGGGCCACCATCGCCCGCGAGTTCGATCCGGCCGAGATCGACCGCGGCCGTCGCGCGCCCGATGGCCCTCCGGTTCTGTTCGCGGTGCTGCCGCTGGCCGTCGTGGTGGTCGTCAACTTCCTGATGGTGATGCTGGTGCTGCCGCGCCTGGACACCGGCTACCTGGCCAAGGAGCGGTTCGGCGGCGTGTCGCTGGAGGCGGTGGCCGGCGTCTGGTCCGTGGCGACCGGGCTCGCGGCCGCGATCCTCGTCCTGCTGCTGGTGAGCGGACGGCGGCTCGTCACCCTCCGGGTCAGCATGGATGCCGGCGCCAATGCCTCCGTCCTGCCGATCCTGAGCGTGGCGAGCCTGGTGGGCTTCGGCGCGGTCGTGGCGGCGATGCCGGCATTCGCCCTGGTGCGCGAGTGGGTGCTGTCGATCGGCGGGGGGCCGCTGGTCTCGCTGGCCGCCGCCACCAACATCCTGGCAGCGCTGACCGGCTCCGCCTCAGGCGGCCTCACCATCGCACTGGACGCGCTGGGCGCCACCTATTTCGAGATCGCCAAAGAGGTCGGCATCGACCCGGCGCTGCTGCACCGCGTGGCGGTGATCGGCGCCGGCACGCTCGACAGCCTGCCGCACAACGGCGCCGTCGTGACCCTGCTCGCCGTCTGTGGCTCGACCCATCGCGAAAGCTATATGGACCTGTTCATGGTGGCGATCGTCGGCGTGGTCCTGGCACTGGCAGCGGTGATCACGCTGGGTTTACTCCTCGGCTCGTTCTAGGTAGGGAACTCAAACAACCTTCTGCAGCTTCATGGCTTTTAGTCGGCTGATCAGGGACGCAGGCTGAGGAGGGTATGGCGGATGGCACATCTGTACTGGCTGTCGGACGCGGCCTGGGCGCGGATCGAGCCGCATCTGCC
>NZ_JABGCL010000095.1 GCF_019800005.1 Geminicoccus harenae
GGCTGCCCTTTCTATTAGCTGGATGTGCCCGTATCCTATCTTCTATTAGGCAGCTATCCTAGGAGCTAGTCTGAAGTAGGAAGCTCTGCATCGTCAATAGCAGCGTGAAGTGCCCCCGATCTCTCTGCTGGACCTATCCGCTCTTTTCTTCTTCTGTAGCTACCAAGCCTCCTGCATATCTTGACAACTCAACAAACTTTGCTTCATACTCTAACACTGACATCTCCCTTTGAATCAACTTCTCAAACTCCTCTCTTTTAACTTGTCGAAAAGTAGAACTAACATACTTTGATTTAAACAGCTCCTGAAATTCATTCCAAGTTAAAATATTCACATCTCTAGTATTACGCACTGTTGTCCACCAATCCTTAGCAGCACATTAAATTGATTAACCACAAAACTCACTCTGAATTCCAAAGAAGTTCCAACAATTTCAAAATAATTATTGCACTTTACCTAACCATCTCTCAGCTTCCAATGGTTCAGGCCCTCTATAGAAATCACGCGGAGTTAATCACTTAAATTCCCCAAACCTTTCCTAAAATATGCTACCCATTTCATACAAGACCATGATGCATGAACAAAACCTACGTACAATCCTTATTATAATAATTATACTGTATAATTTTTAACACAATCACAGTCCATTCAATACATAACACAATGCAATGCAAAGTAAAATATGATTTCTTGCCCATTCTAAGTTCCTCGAGGTGGTTCCACAACCGATAGGTGAGTAAAGCAGCGCTATAGAAAAATCCAGTCTTAGGCATCACAACATCTCTTCAGCCTAAAACGATCACTATATAGCCCCTTTCACTTCCATCTAAACCAATACTGCTTTCCAAACAATCCATAAAATAAATACATACATCCATCCTTTAATCACATTTCATCACTTTTCAATTTATTTCTCCATTTTCCATACCTCAAAAGCCAATACTGTCCAAGTCCAGATTCTTATCATGAGTGCAAGACTTTCAATGAACATGACAATGCTTTTCATATCAATAATCATCATCTAATAATAAAATTATAATACGCAAGCATTTCACTTCAATTCGTAAATACTATACCCATCCTGATACCCCACACAAAAGTATGATGCATGTCTTAAGCTTACTAAGGTCACTTAGAGTCTTCTATATGAAGTGCATGTGAATCCCTTTAGATCTACTAATGAGCTCTGATACCAAATTAATTGTAACGACCCGACCCTGATTATAACGATAATATGGCCAATATCACGAATAATCTAAGATCAGATCGAAACAATTAGAATAATAACAAAACCTTAATATATCATAAAAGATCTGTGCCAATGCCATACTATACATGTACAACCCTTATCGCTCAAAACTGCACTAAACAAGCCAACAACCCTGGCTTATAGGATTAAACAATCAAAATCATTATCTTTACATCAGTACAGGTCATATGATACAAGAGAATGTGCATCAGCAACATTCTTTCTAAACCCTAACTGTGTGCCTTCAATTCCATGCAACTATTGTCCTTCCTGTTTACCTGTGGGGGTTGCATAAAGCAGGGGTGAGCTACGACTAGCCCAGTAGGTAAACATACTATCTTAATTTAACCATTGCTAATATGCATATCAAACCACTTCACAAACCATATTCAAAACACAGCGTGATGCAAGAGAATAATCTCCACAGATCATGCACAATATAAAAGATCGTTCAAGCATCTTATGATATGCATCATGTATGAAATGGATCATTTCTACAAACCCGGGCTGGTTAGACTACTAACCATTAGGTGCGTATAACAGTACTATAGACAGCATCAGCATAGGAATTCAACATCTCTACGACCTAATACTGATCTGAAAATAGTCTTCATACGACCACCTAGGCAGATACTGCATCCACACGTTGTTCTTTTTATCTCAGATCTCAAGATCTCCCATTTGTCGTTCTTTTATCATAGATCTCAAGATCTTTCATTTCACAACTTTCATTTCATTTCAAATATCTTTTGCCAGTACTGCCGGTCTGTGTTCACATGAGTGCACCTTTTCAACCATATGCAATGCAGTACAATCATATTCTCATATCATTCCACAATTCCAGCATTGCAATTCATTTATAATTTCACATTACCAATCATATCTTTCATGCGCAACCAACCACATATCATGCACTCATACTGGCATTATAGTTATAAAAAGAAAGGTATGAATCCTCCTACCTGGAGCGAAGCACACGCAAAAAGGTGTAAACGCAGTTTATGGTTTCCACAAGCTCAAAAGCAATCACCTAACCTTCATATTTAAGCATGATTAACATATAACCAATATATAATAATAAAAGAAAGAAAATGAAGTAAAAATAGCATTTTTGGAAAATCCGCACTATGCCTATTTATATCCATAAATATAAAGGCTTTAATAATTTATAATAATTATAAACTAATTAAATATTTAAAAACTAGAGTTCATAAGCTTTTCGGGGACACCAAGATCACTCAAAACGGAGTTCAAATGAAAAAGATATAGCCGTTTGAAGTTTAGGGTGCAACGGGGTTAAAATGAGATCATCCACATGGGATGATTTTTGTATCATCTTCCCAAAGACAGCCAAACGGCCATTGACGCTAAATTGAAGGTTTTGCAATTTTTGACACCAACTCCAAATGTCACCAAATTCACATATGTTCAAATTAAAGTATATACTAACAACTTTAATAAAGGCACTTTGTCTAATTTCAAATATTCATGCCTCAATTTGCATGTCAAAGTTTTATGGGTAAAAATCACAATTTTCATTTACATAAATTCAAATCTCTATCAAAACTCAAAAGTACGCAATCTTAACCGTACAGTTTGTTAATCTCACTTCATAGACAACATATTAAGTTTCAATTTGTAAATCCAACGGTTGGTTTTGAAGAATCATAAGGTTTTAGGCCTAAAAATCAAAATGTTCACAAAACTCAAATTAAGCCCAATTTCTTAGAAATTTCAACTATGAATCAAGCCTACACATCGCAGATAACGTGTATGACCTTTTTCTATCAACGATTCATCAATTCTACAACAATTTCACAATATTTGGGTTTAAAACCCAAAAGTGAATATATAGAAAATTATATAGAAAACACAAAATAAACACCAAAAACTTATCTCTGATCAGCGTTAATGGAACGTAGACGAAATTCCATTCAAGATCCCCCTTTTTCTCTTCTCTTTCCCTTCCCTTTCTCTTCCTCTCTTTTTCCTCTCTTTTTCCTCTCTTCTCCTGCCGACACTCTCTGCCCCTTTGAGATATAAGATAAGTGAATGTTTCACTTATCTTATATTATAATAATAATATTTTTTTTTTTTTTTTTTTTTTTTTTTTTTTTTTTTTTTTT
>NZ_JABGCL010000096.1 GCF_019800005.1 Geminicoccus harenae
GCGCCCTCCAGCGACGACATGCCTGATTAACCTGCGAACTGGCCATCCCAGTGACTTTGCCGACAGTCAATGACTGACTGTCGGCAAAGTCGCTGACCGGTCACGCGATGCGCCGCAGCATGATCCGGCTCATGGCAGCGTGGATCATCGCCACGCCGGTTTCGGGCAGCCGCTCATAGTCTCGGGCAAGGCGACGTGAGCGGGAAAGCCAAGCGAAGGTCCGCTCAACGACCCAACGGCGCGGCAGGACGTGGAAGCCTGCCGGCCGTTCCTCCAGTCCGTAGCGCCACGCCTGGCGCTGACGGTGGAACGGGACCTCCGTGCGCCAGCCGCGCTCCTTCTCCAGCCACTTTGCGAACGGCCCGGTATAGCCACCGTCTGCCCAGACCAACTCCAGACGAGGCAAGGCCGCCATGGGTGTGGCCTCGACCATCTGCCGCGCACCCACCGTGTCGTGCAGGCTGGCGGCATGGATATACGCCAGGAGGATCAGGCCCGACGCGTCCACCAGGATGTGCCGCTTGCGCCCGAACGTCTTCTTGGCTGCATCAAAGCCTCGACCAGGTCCGCCCACTCCTGTTGCCCGCGTTGTCTGCGAATCCACCACTGCTGCAGAAGGCTCCCGCTCTCGTCCTTCCTTCTCGCGAGCATGCTCACGCAACCGGTCGTGCATGCGCCGCAGCGTGCCGTCCTTACGCCAGCGGGTCAGCTGCGAGTGGACGGTCGGCCCTGTCCGCTGTGCGGACATCACTCCGTGGGATCGATGCCCGGCATCGATGGCGGAAAGTGACGCGGCAGCATGCGCCACGCGCAGCCGGAGCGGACCAGATAAAAGATGGCCTCGGCCATGACCCGGCGCGGCCACCTCGGCGGGCGCTCCAGGCGACAAGGTGGTGGAAGAAGCGGCTCCAGCGCCGTCCATTCCGCGTCACTCAGATCGGAAGGATAGGGTCGATCAGGCATGGAACTTCCCAGCCACGACATGCCTGACCAACCCACAAACTGGCCACCCCAGCAACTTTGCCGACAGTCAGTAAGCAGCTTTGCGTCTGCAACCGGTTCTGCGCCAGCTTGTTGGCTCAGCACGGCCGGATCAGCCGGGCCATCAGGTCGGCGATCTCGTCGGCCAGGTCATCGCGCTCCTCTGGCGGGCACTGGAGCTGGTACGCATAGCTGCGCTTGATCCGCCGCCGCTCGATTGCCGTTTGGACGGCTGTCAAAAAGATCGGTCTTGTCGTTCCTTCGGCCCGCTCGACGGCTTCGCCGAAGCTGTTGGTCCAGACCACCTGGTACACGGTCATTTCCACGCTGCCGGTCGTTCGGTGCCATTCACCATGCCACGACCATGATCCGGGAAATCCTTGCTCCAGCCGCTCCCTTCCCGCGCGCGCAGGAGGGGTAGGTCGAGATCGGCCAGCAGCATCCGGGCTGCCGCGGCAAGATGGGGAAGACCATACTCCTCCATCGTGACGATGATCTGGCGCAAGTGGGCAGCCTGATGCTCCAATTCTTGGAGATGGCGTTTGGCATCCGACAAGTCGTGGCCACCAAGCATCCCGACAGCCTCCTGCGGATAATCTACCCCGAGACGATTGGTATTCCAGGCATCTCACGCAACGGTTATGATTTGCTACCTGTGATAGATCACGTCAATCAAAAAAAGCAGCTTGCGCGAATTACTCAGCCCTTAGCTTGGCTGCTGTTGCGGAACAGTGGCTTGAGGCAGCTCATCGGGAGGGATGCGCCGCATCCTGCGACGCTGGCGGTCGTCCAGGGTGCGGATGTCAAAAACATCCAGCTGTGTCTAAAGATGCTATTATTAAAGTTGACGTAGCTGCAGCATATTCTAATAGACTTCCGGAAGCTGAGACGAATTTTACAGTACTCATCCCGTCACGAGGCAAACCGATGAATCGTCGTCTTGTGGCGGCGAAGCTGGTCGACTGGCTCAATCGCCAGGACCGTCCAAGCAGCCCAGTTCTCCCGCACCCGGCGCTCCTCCCGTTCTTTGGGCATCCAGATGGTCTGCATCAAGGTGGCCAGGCCGACGATGCACGCGGGACCTGCATCTCGTGCCCGGCCCCCACAGCGAAGAAGGCACGTTAGGGAACCCGAACCCACTCTACCGGTAGGCTAACGTAGTTATAGCGCCAGCAAGATCTGGCAGCCGACAGACCGAACTCGAGCTGTTGTGCACATCCAGGGATCCCGCCGGTGAAGAAGCCGCAGAAGGGAACCAGCACCCGGCCCACGCAGCTGCCATTCATCCAACGCGTTCGGGATGTCGTGATCAAACCCGAGGAGATGCTGACTTTTCAGCGGGCGCTGGAAGGTATGGATCCTGCGGTGCGAGGCGACTTCAAGGCATCCTCGGTCGCAGTAGTCCGAGCATTGGGCTGGCTGAGGGACGACCAGCAACGACCGGTGGATCCGGACGAGCAGCAGGCCAGGTTCGAGAAGTTGACGGCGATGCTGGTACGTTTTGAGGCGATTAGGCAACTCGTTGATCTCGAGCAGTTCCGCGCCTACCGGATGCCATCTGCTGATCCCGACGAGCCCCTCCTCGGTGAGGAGTTTCTCCACGTTGGCGCAGCAGCGCCTCTGATCGCAGCGCCAGACGGGGATCTAAGCTTTGATCCGGACGATTTTGCGAGGCGCATGCTTGAGCATTCACAGGCCGATGGGACGGGATAGCGACAACTCCAGTTGCTGTCTGGCTGCTCAGCTGCGGGCTGGTTCCTGCGCATGATCCCGACATACGGGATCAGCGGCCGCTGCCGATCACACCGTTCGGTGCCGGCCTACATCGACGAGCTTCTTGCTCTTGGACGAAGTTCGGTCAATAACAACATATATAGGTGTATAATTTTAGTATGACTTATTATCCTTTATAGCTTCTCAAGCGCATTAACAGTATCCTTTAGAGTTCAAATATATTTATCTGGAAATTCTTATGATCATGCGTTAAACATTCGTTCAGCAAGGCCCACCTGCTGGGCAGCTCGGCACCCTTCCCTGATCAAGACGCAGTTTCTGAGTGCATCGCCTGCTCATCGCAGACGGTGCGCTACCTCTGCGCGCGGTCCAGGCCTGAACCCAGTGCCGTCGGCGTTCCTCATCCAGTCTTGAGGTAAACCATGGCTCGTGTTCGAGGCGCGGCATTCGCTGCCGCAGCCATGCTGGCTTGCGCCCTGTTCTCTGCTGCCCCTGCCCCGGCGCAGACCGCGGTCGATCTGGGCAGTGCCCCCATCGCCAATACCGGCTGGCGCTACAACCTGGTGGTCATGCGCGCC
>NZ_JABGCL010000009.1 GCF_019800005.1 Geminicoccus harenae
CCGTGCTTCCGGCAGATCTCGGCAACCGGCAGCCCGGCCTGACCCTCCTTCAGGATCCCGATGATCTGCTCTTCGCTGAACCGGCTCTTCTTCATCGTCCGTCTCCTGATCGACGGACCCTAGCTTCAGACCGAGGGCATTTCAGGGGGCAAGGTCAGCCAGCTTGCCGATGATCACGGCGCAAGCACTAGTTCTACTCGCCTTCCACAAGCTGGGCTCTAATACCTGCAATCGACACGCCCCAAGTCACGCAGACCAGCACAACATCTAGCACCTCCTGCGTTACGGCAGGATGAACGCGTGAACGAATATCGCAACATTCATCAGAATAATAATGACGCACGTGATACTGGATGATGCAGACCAAGCGCAACTGAATTAGATGGACTTCCAGACCAAGCTGCTTGAGACCCATACCGTATGGCGCGAGATATCCAGTTTTGGGAAAAAATTCGTAAAAATCCAGAGCGCTTCTATATTATACACTACTCATCTCAATCACTTTTCGATGCCGAGGCGGGGGCCTTATCGCCCCGCATAACATCGGTGGTTGTCAGGCATTATCAGAGCGGCCAAACGGTCAGCTTTGCCACCCACACCGTCGCAGAATACCTCGGCATTGGCTTAGATGAGATAGAGTCGCGCTATGACGAAATCGAGAGAGAACTCCTAACGCAGTTCTATAGCTTTGTCATGGATCGGCGAGAAAAATTCTGGATCCACTGGAACATGCGGAATGTCACTTTCGGCTTTGAGCATCTAGAGCACAGATACAGAGTCTTAACCAAGAAGGAACCGCCCAACATACCAATAGAGGTGCGGGTCAACTTGAATGACGCACTCAAGCAGCGATTCGGCAGTGATTATGCACCAGACCCTCGAATGCCCTCGCTGATGAAACTGAACGGCAGCTTAGTGCAGGGATTTCTTTCTGGAAAATAAGAAGCAGAAGCATTCAAGAGAAAAGACTTTATTCGAATGAATACATCCACGATTTCGAAAGTAGCTTTCTTCGATTATGTTATAACTGCTGCATTGAAGGGCAAACTTAAGACTTCTGCTCGTGGATTCATCAATACGTTGGACCGCCTCTTAGAGAGTCGAAAGAACCGCGTACTGACTGCTATTGCTGCCATCGTCGGAATAGTAGTTGGCATTGTCCAGTTAATACTGTGGATCTTTTCCAGTTATGTTTAGAGCGCATACTTCTGCTGATGTAAGCCTGGCGGCGACGGCCGCCTTCCTCACTGCGTAAACCGCCTCACCCCCACCACGCACCCCACCACCCCCAGCGTCACCGCGACCATCGCCAGGCTCACCGGCTCGCCCAGCAGGGTCGCGGCCAGGGCCAGGCCGAAGAAGGGCTGGAGGAGCTGGAGCTGGCCGACGGCGGCGATGCCGCCCTGGGCCAGGCCGCGGTACCAGAAGATGAAGCCGATCAGCATGCTGAGCAGGGAGACGTAGGCGAGGCCGGCCCAGGCGGCGGGGGTGATGTCGGTGAAGGTCGGGGGCATGGTGAGGAGGGCCAGGGCGGCCATGGGCGGCAGGGACAGGACCAGGGCCCAGGAGATGACCTGCCAGCCGCCTAAGCGGCGGGACAGGCGGGCGCCCTCGGCGTAGCCCAGGCCGCAGACCAGGATGGCGAGCAGCATCAGGAGGTCGCCAGTCGGGTTGGTGGTGAGGCCCTGGCTGAGGGCGAAGCCTACGACCAGGGCGCTGCCGAGGGTGGAGAACAGCCAGAAGGCTGGCCGTGGGCGCTCGCCGGCGCGCAGCACCGCGAACAGGGCGGTGGCCAGCGGCAGGAGGCCGATGAACACGATCGAGTGGGCGGCGGTGACGTGGCGCAGGGCCAGGGCGGTGAGCAGCGGGAAGCCTACCACCACGCCCAGGGCGACGATGACCAGCGGGAGGAGGTCGGTGCGGGCCGGGTGCGGCAGGCGGAACAGGCGGACCAGGGCCAGCGCCAGGATGCCGGCGACGGTGGCGCGAGCCACGGTCAGGAAGACCGGGTCGAAGTCCAGGACGGCCACGCGCGTGGCCGGCAGGGAGCCGCTGAAGATCAGCACGCCCAGCAGGCCGTTCAGCCAGGCCCCCATCGTCCGCTCCATCCGTCCCCTCGCCTTTCCCGGCATGACAGCCGGCGGCACCATGGCGGCGCGGCACTGGCAGCGCCAGGGACGGTCCCATACAGTCGGACGAAACTGTATGGGTACGGAGAGCCCTACGGATGCTGCGCGCGGCGGAGAGCAGGAGCCGGACCGAACAGGTGATGGCGGCGGTGCGCCGGAAGATCGCCGGGCGCAGGCTGGGGCAAGGCGCCAGGCTGCCCTCGATCCGGGCGCTCGCCGGGACCATGGGCGTGTCGACCTCGACCGTGGTCGAGGCCTATGAGCGGCTGGCGGCCGAGGGCCTGATCCGGGCGCGGCCAGGGGCCGGCTTCTTCGTGGCCGGGCCGCCGGCGCCGCTGGCGCTGGCGGAGCTGGGGCCGAAGCTCGACCGGGCGATCGACCCGTTCTGGGTGTCCCGCCAGGCGCTGGATGCGGGGGTGGCCATGCTCAAGCCCGGCTGCGGCTGGCTGCCGCCGGACTGGCTGCCGGAGGCGGCGCTGCGCCGGGCGCTGCGCGGCCAGGCGCGGGCGGAGTCGGCCGATCTCGGCGAGTATGCGGTGCCGCTCGGGCTGGCGGCGCTGCGCCAGCATCTGGCGCGCCGGCTGGCCCAGCACGGGATCGAGGCGGCGCCCGGCCAGATCCTGCTGACCGAATCCGGGACCGGCGCCATCGACCTCGTCTGCCGCTTCCTCCTGGAGCCGGGCGATGCGGTGCTGGTCGACGATCCCTGCTACTTCAACTTCCTGGCCCTGCTGCGCGCGCACCGGGCGCGGGTGGTCGGCGTGCCGATGACGCCGACGGGGCCGGATCTTGCCCGGTTCGCGCAGGCGATCGAGGCGCACCGGCCGCGCCTCTATCTGACCAACTCCGCGATCCACAACCCGACCGGGGCCAGCCTGTCGCCGGTCGTGGCCCACCGGCTGCTGACGCTGGCGGATGCGGGCGGGCTCACCGTGGTCGAGGACGACATCTTCGGCGACCTCGCGACTGGTCCGGTCACGCGGCTGGCCGCCTTCGACGGGCTGCGCCGCGTCGTCCACGTCGGCAGCTTCTCCAAGACGCTGTCGGCGGCCCTGCGCTGCGGCTTCATCGCCGCCCGGCCGGACTGGATCGAGGGCCTGGTCGACCTGAAGCTCGCGACCTCGTTCAGCGGCGGCCGGCTGGCGGAGGGGGTGGTGCTGCGGCTCCTGCTCGACGGCAGCTATCGGCGCCATCTGGGCGGGCTGCACGCCCGCCTCGCCCGTGCCCGCGACCTGACGCTGCGCCGCCTGGCGGAGCTGGGCATCGAGCCCTGGCTGGAGCCGTCCGCCGGCATGTTCCTCTGGTGCCGCCTGCCCGACGGGCTCGATGCCGCCGCCGTGGCGCGGCGGGCGCTGGAGGAGGACGTGGTGCTGGCGCCGGGCAATGTCTTCAGCATCGGCCAGACCGCCGGCGGCTTTCTGCGCTTCAACGTCGCGCAGTGTGCCGAGCCGCAGGCATTTGCCGTGCTGGCCGGGGCAATGCGGGCAGCCGGCTGACGGCACGATCGGCCCGGGCGGCCCCGTATCACATCGAGCATTGGCATCCGTGCGGCATCCGCAGCCGGCGGGCTGCCTGACGCCTGACGCTCGGTCGTCATCGACGATCGGCGGCTTCGCCGAACAAGATCAATGCTGCTGATTCGAGAATAAGCAGGGCTGATTTACCCACGAGACGGTGCCGGCGCGCCGCATCCGGCCGGGCGGTCGACCAGCCGTCAGGTGCTCTACGCCATGGCCGATGGGAACGGAGCATGAACCGGGGAACCGGGTCGGCCTGTGCCGGCCGGCTGATCAGGCAGCGGCGCGGGCCGGCTGCCGACATCCTTGTCAGCGGAAGGGGTCGATGAAGGCCGGCGGCGGATGCCCCGCAGCCAGCCCGGTCACCAGAGCAGGATGGTGGCACCGCCCACGCAGAGCACGACCGCTACGCCCAGGAGCGGGACGAGCAGCGAGCGGCGGTGCGGGCGCTCGGGCAGAGGGTCCACGCCCGGCTGGTCGGGCACCAGCCGGGCCACCAGATGGTCGGGGTCCAGCACGAGCTCGCCCTGCCCGGCCTCGGCCAGGACGGCGTGGGGCAGGCCGAAGATCAGGCTGTCCGGCCGGGGACCGGCGATCTGCTCGCCGTAGGGGTGGCCGTCCAGGGCCTGGACCACCGTGTCGCCGCCGGGCGTCACCCTGAAGCGCAGCCGGGGCGGCGGGCCGTCCGGATCGCGCCCGACGATCCGGCCCTGGCCGTCCTGGTCCAGCAGCAGCGTGCCCCGGAACGCGCGGGCGAACGCCTCGAACGGGATGCCCGGCAGCCCCTCACCCGGTTCCGGCCGGGGCGGCGGCTCGCCGGCCGACGGGTCCAGGACCCGCAGCATGACCCGGCGCCCGGGCGTGACCACGAAGGCGAACAGGACGGGGGCGGCGCGCACCGGCAGGGGCGGCAGGCCGGGATCGGGTGGCGGCGGCCTCCGCGGCCGCGGCGGGCGCGGCGGGCGCGGTGCTGCCGGCGCCGGGGCCAGGGCGCCCGGCCCGTAGCTCGGCACCACGCCTTCCCAGCTCACCTTGCAGACGATGTCGTAGCCCGGGAGCTGGATCTCGACGACCGCGAACTCCGGGATGGCGTCCACCACCTCGCGGCCGACCAGGATCGTCAGGGTCTGCCCGTCATGCTCGACATCGAGCGGGTGGAAGCGGTGCTCGGCGACCTGCCAGCCGGCCGGGCCCAGCCAGGGGGTGGCCGGGTCGCTGCCGCGCACGGTGAACCAGGCCGGCCGGTCCATCGCCGCCACCGGCGCGAAGGACAGGCGCGCCCGCCCGCCCCCGCCGGCATCGGCATCCTCCAGACGTGCCCGGACCTCGCGCATCACTCCTGCCTACCCGGGGATTGCCCGCCCAGCCGGTCGAGCAGCGCGCCCAGCCGACGGTTCTGCTCGACATCGACGAGGCCGCCCTGGCCCCAGGCGGCATTGTCGCTCGTGAGCAGGCGCAAGGCGAGCAGCCAGAAGCGGGCGCGCTCGAAGCGGCCGGCGAGCGACTGGCCCTTGTCGGCGGCCAGCTCCGGCAGCTCGCCCACGGCGAGCGGGCGCGGCCGCGGCAGGCGCGGCACGTCCGGCCGGTCCGGCGGCTGGAGGTCGGTGCCCAGCAGGTTGACCATCCGGTCGATCACCAGCCCGCTGCCCATGGCGACCCGGTGCATCACGTCGCCCGCCGTCTGGGCGAACGCCTCGGTGGCCCGCACCTGGGCCTCGACCTTCTGGGCCACCTCGAAACGCCTAGCCCCCACGGCGAGCTCGCTCACCACCGCGCGGAACGCCTCGCAGGTGAGGCCGAACTGCCGGGCCAGCTCCTCGTCGCCGGCCTTGCGCTCCAGATCGTCCAGCCAGACCTGGACCGCGGCATCGCCGAACCGGGTGGGCGGGCGGTGAACCCCGTCGTCCTGCCGGCGCAGGCCCAGGACCGGCCGGTTCGACCCGACCAGGCCCATGCCCCCGCCCATGCCCTGCCGGCGCGCGATCTCCAAGAAGCGCTGGCCCAGCCGGGCGGTGCTCACCTGCAGCTCGGCCAGGAACGGCCCGAACATGGTCGGCCGGTGCTCGAACGCATCCAGCACCGGCTCGATCGCGGCCAGGCGCTGCTCGACCCGGCGCACGAGGTCGCCGGCCTCGTGGAAGGCGGCCAGCTCGCTGCGCAGCTCCTGGGCCAGCACCGCGACCCGGGGAGCGATCTGGTCGTATTTCAGGTCCGGGTCGCAGGCTGGGGCCAGATGCTCGGCGAGCAGGCGGATGCCGCCGTCGTTCAGCGCCAGCATGGCCTCCCACTTTTCCGCCGGCAGAGCGACGTGGGTGCGCACCATGGGATCGGCCAAAAAGGCCTGGCGGTAGCGGGCGAGGAGTTCCGCCTTGTCCGGGCGCAGCCGGCGCTCGGGCGGCATCACCCCGTCCGGCAGGCCGGGAACCTCCTCGTAGTCGAACAGGTCCTCGCGCTTGATGCCCTTGGGGTTGCGGATGAAGAACAGGTTGGTGAAGGGCTGGCCCGGCAGCCACTGGCGGATCCAGCCCGAGAACTTGCCGATGCTGCTGTCCAGCCGGTTGGCGATGGACGGCTCGGGTGCGGTGCCGGTGCTGAAGTCGAACAGCTTGTCGGCCTTGGTCAGGCAGAAGAACAGGCTGGTGCGCTGGTTGGGCCTGGCGGCGCGCGCCTCCGGGTCCGGCCCGTGGGTGACGCTCACCCAGTCCTGGATCAGCTCCGGCAGCTTGGCGACGTCCTGGTTGCTGTCGCCCACGCAGAGCAGCATCGTGTTGAGGTCGAGGTCGGCCGCGTACTTGTCGAACAGCACGGCGACCTTGCCGCGCAGGAAGCAGTAGGCGCGCGCCTGCGGCTTGTCCTTGGCACGCAGCAGCCGGTCCGGCGTGGAATCCTCGCGCGAGCGCGCACCGGGGAAGTCCAGCAGGTCGGTATGGGCGAAGAACGGCCAGGCGGGCTCGTCCAGCACCACGCGCAGCTCGGCCGTGAGTGCCGTCACCACCGGCTTGCGCAGGCGCACGGGCGGGCGGCCGGGCACCAGGACCGGGACGGGCTCGGCGGCAGCCGCGTCCTTGGAATCCAGGCCCAGCAGCGTGTCGACATGGACGAGGCTGCGGGTTCGCTCGGTGATCGTATCGAGCGGGACATAGGCGAAGTCCGGGGCACCCTGCCCGGCATCGCCCAATTGGTCGAGCGCGTCCTTGAGCTCGCGGTAGAGGGCGGTGAACTCCGGCAGCTCGCCCCAGAGCGGCGCCAGGAGCTCGGTCCGGTCGCCGGCGGCGAGGTAGGGCAGCACCGCCTCGGCCAGCGCCCAGTAGCGCTGGGCCAAGGGGCCGCCCCGCTCGGCCAGGTGGTGGCGCGGCAGGCTGTGGGCCAGATAGGCCCGCAGCTCGAACACATCCTCCAGCTCCAGTGGGTCGACCTGCTGGCCGCGCCGGCGCTGGGGCATGGTGGCCTCGAGCGCGGCCAGGCGCTCGCTGCTGAACGCCTGCTCCCCATCCGCCTGGCCGCCCAGGTCGAACACGAAGGCGTTGGCCAGGATCTTGACGATGTCGATCTCGCGCAGGAGCCGCAGCACCACCGGATGGCCGGGCGGGGTGGCGTGCGGGCGGATCGAGAAGCGGGTGACCACGCCCGTGGTCTCCTTGCCCCCCTGCGGGTTCACCTCCTCCAGGAAGTCGCGGCGCACCACCTCGTCGCCGCTGCCGAACAGCACCTTGGCCGGGCGGCCCACCGGCGTGATCAGGCTGCCGATCAGGAAGGACTTGCCCGCCTGGCTGGCGCCGAACACGCCCACCGACATCGGCCGCTCGGCGGCATTGGCCAGCCGGCGCGCGTCCACCGCATGCCGGCGGCAGGTGCGCTCCAGCGCGTCCAGCCGGTTGCCGACCAGGCCCGGATTGTCGCGAAACCAGGCCAGGCCCTCGACGGCGGTCCGGGCCAGCATCCGGGCCCGGTTCGCGAGGTCCTGGTCCTTTGGGCGGGTGGTGCTCTCGGTCACGAGGCCGCCAGCCCGATCGTGCGCAGCACGCCGGTATCGAGCCAGTAGCCGCCACTGGCCTCCTGATCCATCGGGATGGTCTGCAGGCGGAAGCCGACCTTGTCCTTGCGCGGGTTGCCTTCCGCGTCCTCGACCTCGACCAGGCGGAAGTCCTCCAGCGTCGCGTCCTTCTTCTCGATCCGCTCGAAGGTCACCTTCAATGGCGTGGCCAGCCGGGCCAAGCCCGCGGGGTCGGTGAAGTACACATAATAGAGCGGCGTGGTCTTCCAGCGCTCCAGCGGGAGCTGGCGGAAGCCCAGCAGCACCGGGCCGCCCATGGACAGGGTGAAACCTTCCACGTTCTCGCCGGTGTCGAGGTCGGCGTCCGCGAGCAGCACGTTGCGCGCGACGATCCGGCCGTCCAGGTCCATCACACCGATATGCCGGGCGGTCGAGCGCATCTTCAGGCGCGAGGCGCGGAACACGAAGCCGCGGGTCATGCCCTCGCAGATCCGGCAGAGCAGCGCGCCCACCGCGGCGGTGGTCTTGGGGTCCTGGATCAGGAAGTCGAGCGAGCGGAACGGGTACCAGCCGCCGACCTCGTAGCGGTCCATCGGCACGATCCGGTCCGGGAACAGCGGCAGGTTGGCATAGATCAGGTCGCGTACCGCCGGCATCCGGGACGGGCGGCCGGTGAGCAGCAGCACGTCGCAGTCATAGGCGCGGATGACGTCGCACAGGTCTTCCAGCATCCCGCTCGCGACCGAGTGGACGGCACCGGCCATGGCGCTCGGGTCGATCGTGAAGGGAATCTCGTCCAGGTCCAGGCCGACGGCACCCGCCCGCTCGGCCGCGCGCAGGAAATGCTGGCGGACCGGGGCGGAGAGCCGGTGCTGGCCGAGCAGCTCGGCACAGCGGCGGGTCTGCGGCGGGGCCGGCCGGCGCGGGTCGCTCAGCTCGTACTCCTGGATCAATGCCAGGGCGACGGGCACCAGGAGCTGGTTGACCAGCAGGGCGCGCAGGGCCTGTTCCTGCTGGGTCTGGCCGACCCGGTTGCCGCCGAACAGGTCGGACAGGACATGCCGCGGCCGGCTGGCCCCGGCACGGCCGAGCGCTGCGGCGAGGTCGGGCAGGATCACCTGCTCGATCACCGCCTGGACCACGTCGTCGCCGGCCTGGCGGAAGCCCTCGCGGAACAGTTGCGCCGGCTCGACGGTCTGCTCGTTGCCGTGGTTGATGCGGTACTCGACGATCATCAGGTCGGTGGTGCCGCCGCCCATGTCCATGCTGGCGATGCGCAGGGAGCGGCCGCGCGCGTCCTCGTGGCCGATCAGGCCGAACAGGTCGAAGGCGTTGCCGCGGAACTTGTAGCTGATCTCGTTGAACAGCCAGACCAGATGGGTGGCGGTCGCCTCGTCCCAGTCGAGCATCACGTCCGGGCGGCGGTGCACCGCGTCCTCGCCCACCCAGCCCATGGTCTGCCAGACCAGATCGATCGCGGCGGTGATCCGCTTGCGCATGATGCGCTGCTCGGCCAGCGGCGTGGCCGACGGCATGGTCAGGATCAAGGAGCGCAGGCGCCTGGGCAGTGCCGCGTTCGCCCGCTGCTCGCGCACCGCCACCGCGTTGATCTGGCAGAGCGCGTGGCTCAGCAGCTCCGCGATCATCAGCGTGTAGAGCGAGGAGCGGGAATAGAGCGGCTGCATGCCGACCTGGCCCTGGAGCGCCAGCTCGCCGGTCTCGGTGAGGCGCGCGGTCATCGGGCCGCTGATCGGCGGGATGCGCTGGCTCTTGGGCAAGGGCCCGCGGCTGTTGACCCAGGGCAAGGGCCTGGGCGCATCGTCCCACAGATAGCGCTTGGCGCTGGACAGGCCGGACACGCCCTCGGTGCCATCCGAGAACGAGGCCAGCCATTCCGCCTCCGGGCCGATCCGGACCGGCGACGGCCACCAGAACGCGTCGCGCCGCCTGCCGGTGCGCCGGCTGAGGTCGGTGCGGCCGAAGCTCGCCGGGGCGAACTCGATCCGGCTGGCGAACGGGTCGGCATAGACCCGTTCCGGCCGGGACAGGTCGCGCAGCTCCAGCCGGTAGGCCTGGCCGATATCGACCACGCCCCGGTCCTTGGGCTGCTCGATGATGATCCCGCAGGTCCGGCTGTTGCCGACATCGACCACGAGATCGACGTCGATCGGTTCGTTCTGGAGCGACGGGGTGAGCGTGTCGACGAAGCGCAGCACCGGGATGTCCAGGGTCTGCGCCAGCGCGTCGAGCAGGACCAGATAGGCCGCCCAGTACTCGCCGGGCTCGGCCAGGTCGTCCAGCTGGAGCGGCCGCTTGCGATCGCGGCTGCGCCCGGCGAGATAGGCGTCCGCGATCCAGGTCCGGACCCAGTCCAGCATCAAGAACCAGCGATTGCGCACCCCGTCGGCGACCAGGGCGAAGCGGGCATCGTCCACCGCGTCGGCGGGCTCGGGTGCCGCATAGGGGCCGGTGGCGGAGCGCTCCAGCAGCACGGTGTCGAAGGCCAGCACCACCCGGTGGGTGTTGCCGTCCTCGTCGGGCCGCTCCTGCCGGCGCACATAGAGCCGACCCCAGTTGGTGGGCCCGTTGTCGAAGCTGGGCCCGCTCGAGCCCACCGGCTCCTTCTGCCGGAAGAACGGCAGCGGCAGCCAGATCCCGTCGAACACGTCGAGCGCCCGGCTGGCCCGGTACTCGTAGACGCCGTCGTCGGGTGCCACGCGCCCGGCGGGCTCGCCCTCGACCAGGTAGCGCCACGCGCCGTCCGCGGCCTCGTACAGCGGATGGAGGACGAAGCGCGGCGCCTCGCCCGGGGACTCCTCACCGCCCGGCGCCGCCTGATGCCAGAAGTGCCCGGTCAGCCGCGCGATCCGCGCCTCGTTCAATCCGAAGTCCAGGAACTGAATCCCGGTGTTCATCACGAGGCTGGTAACTTCCGGAAAATGAACGAGCTTCTTCAACATCCAGCCTGTCTCATGGAATGCTGAACTCATACATGGAGCGACGCTCCCCCGGAAGGACGCTTCCCTCGATCAGCCGCTCGTCCTCGCCCACGCGCACCCGCAGCACGAACGGCACGGACCCGCTGCCGGGCGGGCGGCTCTTGAAATTGTGCACCTCGACCCGGTAGCGGCCCGGCGGCGGCTGAGCCGGCCAGCTCACGTTCTCGATCGGGTTGGCGCTCAACGCATCGTCCGCCACGTTGGCATCCACGTCGAGCCTGGCCCGCCCGCAGCGCGCCTGCGGCTGACCGTTGAGCTGGAAGTCGACCATCGTGCCGTTCGGGCAATAGACCCGCAGGTCCAGATCGCACGCTGCCTGCCATTGCAGGGTGACGGTGGCCGGCCCGACCGTGCCGCCGGCCTGCGTCACCGCCTGGTCGAGCCGGGCGATCCGGCTGCGCTGCTCCCGTTCGTCGCCTTGCTCCGGCGCGGGCGCAGGGCCGGCCATCGGCGTCACCGACCGCGACTGCGCTGGCGCCTGCGCCGCAGCGGGCGCCGGGCCACCGGGGATCGGCTCGCAGCGGGGCAGTGCCGCTACCTGCTGCTGCAGGGCACCGAGCTGCCGTTCCAGATCCTCGCCCTCGCGACGCAGCTCGGCCAGGCCGGCGTCCGGGGTCTGGCAGGCCGCCAGGAACGGCACCAGCACGCCGCAGGTCGGCAGGAGGGCAAACACGATCGCTGCCAGGAGCCCGCCCAGCAGCAGCGCCCAGGGCCACAGGCGCGGGCGGCTCGGCGGCGTCGCCGGGTCTGGCCCCGCAGATTCCGGCTCAGGCTCTGCAGGCACGGTCTCCGTCAGGACCCACGGCTCGGGCCGCAGCCATGGCGGTTCCTCCCGCGGCTCTGCGGATGGCTCGGCCGCGGCCTCCTGGCCGAGGGTGTCCGACTCATCCCCATCCGCCAGGTCGGGGTCCGGCTCCGGGGATGGCGCAGGGGCGGATGGTGAAGCAGGCGGCGCCGGCGCCGGCATGTCAGGACCGTCATCCGGGGTGGTGTCGTCCGGTGCGGGGGTGCCGGGCGCCGGTTCTGCCGCCGGCTGGGGCAGGTGCAGGCGCAGCGCCTCGCCGCGCAGGAAATCCTCGAGGGCGGCCAGCGGCGGGTCGGGCACGTCGTCGCGCGTTCCCCAGTTCACCAGCACCGGCTCGTCGCCCGAACCCGTGCGGATGGCGAACAGGATCTCGCGGTCGGCGAGCGGGCCCGGGAACGACATCAGCCGGTCCAGCGTCTCGCCCAGGCGCCGCTGGGCGGGCTGGCCCGACGCCTTGAGCTCGGCCACCTTCGCCCGCATCGCCGCGAGCCGCTCCTCCACCGTCCGGATCAGCGCGCGCTTGGCCGCATCGTCCAGGCGGCGATATTCCACCACCAAGCCCTCGGGCTGGGCGAACCAGCTCGTCGTCCCCTCGCCCGGCACGGGCTCCGCGAACAGCCGGGCATAGGGGTCGCCCAGGTTGCTGCGCAGGGCGGCGTCGATCTCGTGCCAGGATTCCTGGATGCGCCGCCCGCCGATGCCGAGCGGGCGCAGGCCGGCGAACGTCGTCTCGCAGACGAACTGCCGGTTCATGGCTGGCCTTCCATCCGGTTCGGCCGGCACAGGTCGGAGGCGACCGGCACCTCGACGCCGGCCTCGGCCAGGAAGGTCGCCAGCGCGTCGGTGGCGAGCGCGTAGCTCATCTGCGCGGCCTGCTCGCGCTCAGTGCGGACGAAGGTGTTCATGCCGACCACGCGGCCGCACTGGTCCACCAGCGGTCCGCCGCTGTTGCCGCCCGAGACCGACGCGGTGTGCAGGATCAGGGGCGTGCCGGCCGGGGACTGCCGCGCCGTGACCACGCCCTGGCTCACCGCCATCTCCGGCACGGCCGACCGGTCGCCGGCCCGCAGCCGGCGGAAGCCGGCATCGGTGTCCATGACCAGCTTCGGGAAGCCTGCGGCCACCACGTTCTGCAGGCGGTCGGCCGGGGCTGCCAAGCTCAGCCTGGCCTGCTCGCCGCCGTCCTCGACCTCCAGCAGCGCGAAGTCCGGCCCGCCGATCTCGACTCTGGGCGAGCGCGCCAGCAGCTTGGCCCGGGTGGCGCGGTTGAGCGCCTTGCTGGTGACCCAGATCTCGTCGGCGGGCGGGTCGCCCACCACGTGGAGATTGGTGACGACCAAGCCCGGGGCCACGAAGAAGCCGGTGCCGAATCCGCTGCCCTCGCGCTGGCCGCCGCGCGCCAGCACCAGCACGGTGGCTGCGTCCAAGAGGTCGGCCAGCGAGCGCTGCTCGGCGGGTGCGGCCGCCGGATCATGCACCGCCGGTGCCGCGATCCGCTCCACTGGCGGCGGCGGCAGGCTGGCATCGTCCGCATCGGAGGCCGGCACCGGGGCGCCGCCCGGCCCGTGCCGCATCAGCCGGTCGCCCGCCACGCAGACATTGCCGGCGAGATCCTGGCGCATCTGCGCCACCTGCCGGGATAGCGCCTGGTTGGCCTCCTTCTGCAGGGCGACCAGCACCGCGGTTTCCGGTGCGGGCGGCGGCGCCGGATAGAGCAGCACGCCGGGCAACTGGAAGGCAGCCAGCACGGCAGCGGCCGCGAGGCACCCGATCCTGAGACCGAGGCCCAGGCGTCGGCGCCGCATGCGGTAAGGCCCGGCCGTCACCCGCCCGTCACCTTCCCCTCGTGCGGACCCGACTCCCCCAGCAGCCCGGACCCGGGTCCCGATGGCAAACCATTAGTGAATATCGACACGACGGCGTCACCTGAGCGAAAATAAGCGTTGCCCCCGTCGGGCAGTCTCGACGGAAGGCACATGGTCGGATCAGAACATGACAGGGAGGCTAGCGAAGGCGGGCTGGCCTGTCGATATGCGGCATTTCCAAAAGATGACGAGCCGGCAATGTCCGGCCGCGCCTGCCCCTGCCCGCTGGGCCGGACTCGTGGCTGCGCCTGGAACCGCCACCGTCGCGACAGCTTGCTCTGGCTGCACGTCCCTTTTCCTGCCGGAGCATGCCATGCGCTTCCGCTCGTTCCTCCTGTCCGCCACGGTACTGCTCGCCGCCTGCAGCACCGGGCCGCTCCTGCCCGACCAGCCGGGTGCCGTGGGGGCGATCGAGGACTATTATGCCCGCCATGCCTGGGAAGAGGGTGCCCGTTGCGTGCTGCCGCGCATGTCGGTCACGGCGGCGGAGGTCGTCGAATCGGCGGATGGCCGGACCGTGGTCGAGGTGCGCTATTTCTGGCGGGACAACCGCCTGCAAAGCGAAGCCGGCGCCACGACCTGCGCGGGCTTCGCCTCGCGCCGCTTCACCCTCGAGGGCGGCCGGGTGGTGGCCATGACCGGCGAGCAGCGCCCAGGCACGGCAGCGAGTACGGCAGCCGGCCCGACCTGAGGCAACGTGATCGACGCGCTGCCGCGAAAGCCAGTGCGGCCGGCTTGCCCGACCGGGCGTTTATGGGAAGATGACCGATACGCTGCATCGGCATGGCCCGGCGACGCCAGGACCCTCGAGCGGCACGGGAGGATTGTCATGAGCGACGAGCAGGACCGGACGGGCGCAGGAGCGGGTGCAGCCGGCGGGACCGGCGGTGCTGGATCCAAGGGTGCGGAGGCCCCACCCTTCCAGGGGCTCCGCCAGGAGATGGACCGGCTGTTCGATGACCTGTTCGCGACCGCACCGTTCGCCTTGCTGCGCCGGCGGCAGCTCGACGCGGACCCCTGGCGCCGCCTCCAGTCGGTGTTCGACGCGACCGCACCGGTGGTGGACGTGTTCGCCGGCGAGGGCGGCTACCGGCTGGTGGCCGAGCTGCCCGGGCTGCGCGCCGAGGATCTCGACATCGCGGTGAGCAACGGCGTGCTGACCATCAAGGGGCACAAGCAGCAGGCGCAGGTCGAACGACAGGAGGAGCAGGTGCTGGCCGAGCGGCGCTACGGTGCGTTCCAGCGCTCCTTCCCCTTGCCCGACGATGCGGATCCGGAGCGGATCGGCGCCGAGCTGAAGGACGGCCTGCTCACCGTCACGGTGCCGCGCCGCGACGGGGCGCCGGCGGGCCGGCGCCGGATCGAGGTGACGGCCGGCTGAGACGACGACCCGGGCGGGCCACCGGCGTCTTCAGCCGGGCTGGCCCGATCCCTCAGGCCCAGCCCATTCCGGCATGGCACGGGCAGTCTGCTGCCGGGCGCCGCGACCCGTGGGCGCGGCCGCGCTCCGGCCAGGCCGGCAGGGGCCGGCTCACCATCAGCAGGTAGCGGCGCACCTCGGTCGGGATGCGGCTGGAGATGTCCGCCACCCGGAAGGTGCGCACCCCATCGCGTCCGATCAGGGGCACCAGCTCGTCCTGCACGAGGCGCTGCGCACCCAGCCGGTAGCCATGGTCCTCGTCGGCATCGGCACTCGGATCATAGTCGATGATCCAGGTCGAGCCCTCGGCCCCGCCGGCCCGGTGGCGCAGGGCGCCGATCAGGATCGGCTGCCCGCACGAGATGCGCAGCACCGGGCAGCCGCCGCGCTGCGCCCGCCAGAGCTGCGGGTCCAGACGGCCATCGCCGGTCAGCGGGGCCAGCAGGTACAGGCTGCGCCGGTCGACCTCCTGCATGGCGGCAGGCCGCGCGGCCTGGGCCAGCGTCACCCAGAACAGGCCGGCGCCACCCTGCGGCACCGGCGCGGGCCGAACGGGCCCCATCACGACGCCCGCACCGGCAGAGCAGCGCCGACGGTGAACCGCCCGGCCGTCATGCCGCCCTCGAAGACGGCACGGCCTCGCTCGCCTCGCGCATGAGCAGCTCGGCCTCGTCGCGATAGTCCGTGAGCATCCGCTGCGTGAAGGCGCTCTGCAGCTCCGCGGCCTCGCGCACGCTGGCGCATCTGGCCAGGGCCGCGACGTTGTCGGCATGGGCCGCGCAACGGCGGCTGGCAAAGCGCAGGCTCTCCGCGCTCAGCGTCAGCGGCAGGCGCAGCCAAGCGTGCCACCAGGTCAGCAGCTGGTTCGAACCGTCCATGGAGCTAATTCCCTCATCCATTACCCCCCAGCCTGCCGGTGCCACGCTCTTGTGTCGTGTTTTCCTTGCCCGGCCGGCTGGCGGCTACCGCCGTGCCGCTAACTACCCCCGGCCGCGGGGACCCTGCATTGATCTATGTCAAGCCACGAACGAGATTCCTTGCCCCGGCCGGTGCTCAGCACCGCCGGCACTCCCCTTCCCGAGGAAGCCGATGTCTCCCGATCGTCCCGCCAACCGGCGGCCGCTCATCGTCGCCGCCATCGTGCTGGCGACCTTCATGGTGGCCATCGAGGCCACCATCGTCGCCACCGCGATGCCGCACATCGTGGGGCAGCTCGGCGGGTTCGCCTATTACAGCTGGGTGTTCTCCGCCTTCCTGCTGGCGCAGACCACCACCACCGTGATCTATGGCCGGCTGGCCGACATCTTCGGCCGCAAGCCGGTGCTGATCACCGGCACGGTCCTGTTCCTCCTGGCCTCGCTCTTGTGCGGGCTCGCCTGGTCGATGCCGAGCCTGATCCTGTTCCGGCTCCTGCAGGGCCTGGGTGCCGGCGCCATCCTGCCGGTCACCACCACGATCGTGGGCGACCTCTACCGGATCGAGGAGCGCGGCAAGATCCAGGGCCTCCTATCCAGCGTCTGGGCGTCGTCCGCGGTGGTGGGGCCGCTGGCTGGTGCGGTGATCGTCGACCACCTGCCCTGGGCCTGGATCTTCTGGCTGAACCTGCCGTTCGGCGTGCTGGCGATCGCCGGCTTGGTCCTGTTCCTCCAGGAAAAGGTCTCCAGGAAGAACGAGCCGATCGACTATGCGGGTGCCGGCCTGTTCGCCGTGGCGATCGCCGCCTTCATGCTGATGCTCACCGAGGCCGATGGCGGCCTCGGCACCGTCCTGGCCCTGGGCCTGCTGTTCCTCCTGGCCGGGGCGGCCTTCCTCTGGCAGGAGCGCCGCGCCCAGGCCCCCATGATCTCGCTCCAGCTCTGGCGCCGCCAGCTCATCGCCGCCTGCAACGTCGCCACGCTGCTGGCCGGCATGGCGCTGATCGGGCTGACCACGATCCTGCCGCTGCACGTGCAGGGTGTGCTCGGTCGCAGCCCGCTGCAGGCGGGATTCGCGCTCACCATGCTGATCCTGGGCTGGCCGCTCGCCGTCACCCTGTCCAGCCGCTGCTACCGGATCTTCGGCATCCGCCGCACCTTGCGCGTGGGCAGCCTGATGTTCCCGCTGGGTGCCGCCGCCTTCCTCCAGCTCCAGCCGGGCAGCTCGCCGATCCTGGCCGGAGCCGGCTCGTTCGTGATGGGCTTCGGCATGGGCCTGCTCAGCATCACCTGCATCATCCTGATCCAGGAGAGCGTGGACTGGGCCGAGCGCGGCAGCGCCACCTCCTCCAACCTGTTCGCCCGCAGCCTGGGCAACACGCTGGGCGCCACCGCCCTGGGTGCCGTGCTCAATCTCGGGATCGACCGCTACGCCCCGCCTCATGCGGCGGCACGGCTGCACGGCCTGCTCGAACAGCCGGACGGGCTGGGCGAGGTCGCGACCAACCCGCTAGCGCAGGCCGCCCTGCACCAGGCCCTGCATCTGGCCTTCTGGGGCATCCTGCTCCTGGCGCTGCTGGCCTGCCTGACCTGCTGGTGGATCCCGGCCCGGCGCCACCTGACCAAACCGGCCTGACCCCGCCACAGCCGGCGCCGACCCGGCGCCGGCCATGCGCGAAAGGCGGCCGGCCGGGTGCTCAGGCCTGCCAGCTGAAGCCGAAGTCGGCCCGGGCGCGGCCGGCCCGGTCGCCCATCCCGGCGATATGGCTCGCGAGGTTGCCGAACTCGTCCTGGATCTCGGCGGTGCTGATCCCGCGCTCCCGGGCGGCCATCAGGCAGCGCGCCGCATACTCCCGCGACCGGTGCCGCTCTTCCCGATAAAGCTCCGGACCGATGTTCTCATCGATCCAGCACTGCACGAACGCCCTCGCCCGCGTGCTCATCCCGATCTCCACCATGGGACATCGAGCCTAGGAACGCTTTGGGACTTTCGTCTTCACAGTGCGACCTTTTGCCATGGAGATGGCGCTTGCCGGCCGTTGGCCGTGGCGCCTGCGGCACGCTCGCGCGTCGAATTCCGGGCGCTCACCCGGGCTCGACCGCCCCGCCCTGCTCGGCCCAGTCCTTGAAGCCGCCGAGATTGCGCACGTCGCGATAGCCCAGGTCCAGCAGCGCCTTGCCGGCCAGCGCCGAGCGGCCGCCGGACGCGCAATAGACGATCACGGTCTTGGCCGGATCGAACGCCTGGTCGTGATAGGGCGAGGCCGGGTCGGCGCGGAACTCGAGCATGCCGCGCGACACCTGCCTGGCCCCGGCGATCTTGCCGCTCGCCTGCACCTCGGGCTGGTCGCGCACGTCCACGACCAGGACGTCGCCCCGCTCCATCAGCTCCTCGGCGGTCGCACGATCGATCCGGGGCACCGCACTGTTGGCGGCGGCCAGCAATTCCTTGACCGAAGTCGGCATCGTTCATCCTCCCGGAAATGCCGTCCCGGTGGCAGATTTGCCCCGAGACGGCCAGTCGGCGAACCTGCGGCATCCGGCCGTCCGGGTCAACTTGCGGCCGGAGGCCACGATCCTCCTGCCGTCCCACCGCTGGCGCGGGCAGTACAGTCGGCGACCACAACACATCCGGCAGTTCTTGCAGTCATTCTCCGCCCTGGCCCGTCTGTTCACTTGCTTCGTCGACATAATGCCGGATCCATCCAATGAGGAGCGACGTGGGACCGGTCCCGGGCCGCTCTGTCCTCAGGGCACCTGGAAAGGATGGTTGGACCGATGATCCTGCGTGGCCGCATCTTTCTCGGCTGCACCTTCACGCTGCTGGGGGTGCCGGCCGCCCAGGCGGCGGACTGCAGCAGCACCTATGACTGCACGGTGACGAGCGGCAGCTATGCCAGCCCCTTCGGCCTGGACTCGACCGGCAGCAGCGGCAGCCAGGACGACGACCCGGGCGACGGCTCGGCGATCACCATCACCAACCAGGGCGACTTCACCCTGGGTGCCAGCAGCTACCCCTATGTGCTGCATGGCCAGTCCACCGGCGGTACGCCGGTCGACGAATCCACCGGGGGTGCCGGCGGGGCCGTCACCATCGGCAGCGACGGCGACCTGTCGCTGAGCCAAGGATCGTATGGCAGCGAGCTGATCGCGATCGACGCGCGCTCGGTGGGGGCGGACGCGGACCGGGACAACCAGAACAACGGCTCGCCCGGCGGCGATGGCGGGGCCGCCGGCAACGTCTCGGTCACGAGCACGGGCAGCATCACGCTGGGCAGCAGCCTGCCCCATGGCGGCATCGGCATCTATGCCCCCTCGCAGGGCGGCACGGGCGGCGAGGGCAATACCGAGTTCGGCGTCAACCAGCCCGGCGGCCATGGTGGAGCGGCCGGCACGGTCACCGTCACCAACCAGGGCGCCATCACCATGGGCAGCAGTTCGGCGCCGGTGGGCTCGGGCGAGCGCGCCTGGGGCATCCGGGCCGAATCGAACGGCGGCGGCGGTGATCCCGACGCGAATGAAGGCGACAACGACCCGGCCAGCGGCAACGGCGCCGGCGGCAATACCGTCACGATCGAGAACACGGGTGCCATCAGCCTCCATGTCGACGGCACCGGCAGTTCCACCGGCGGGGTGAAGGGCATCTATGCCAGCTCGACCGGCGGCAACGGCGCCCAGTCCTCCTACAACTTCAACACCGGCGGCAGCGGCGGCAGCGGCGGCAGCGTGGACGTGGACGTCGACAGCGGCGGCGACATCGACATCTCGTCCGCCCGCTCGCTCGCCGACGGCGGCGCCGGCGTCCACGTGCTGAGCAGCGGCGGCGATGGCGGGCTCGGCAACAAGCAGGACGATGACGGCAATGGCCGTGGCGGCAGCGGCGGGAGCGGCGGCAGCGTCGGCGTGAACGTGAGCGGGGCCGCGATCACCACGTCCGGCGACCATCTGGTGGGCGTGCTCGCCACCACGACCGGCGGCGATGGCGGCAGCGGCGACAGCGAGAACAAGAGCAGCGGCGGCCAGGGCGGCTCGGGCGGGGCCATCCAGATCAACCTGGAGGGCAACGGCACCATCAGCACGGCCGGGGACTATGCCTATGGCATGCTCGGCCAGAGCATCGGCGGGTTCGGCGGGGATGGCGGCGACGATTCCGCCCTGTTCGGCACCTCCGGCAGTGCCGGCCCGGGCGGCGACAGCAGCCCGGCCGGCGCCTACACGACCTCGGGCACCCGGATCACCACGACTGGCGACTACGCGGCCGGCATCGCGTTCCAGTCGATCGGCGGCGGCGGGGGTACCGGCGGCGATTTCGTCGACGTGCTGGGCGGTGCCGGCGGCAATGGCGGCAATGGCGGCAACGGCATCCGCAGCGCGGTCAATTCCAGCTCGACCATCGCGACCAGCGGCGACCATGCCTATGGCATCCTGAGCCAGGCGATCGCCGGCAGCGGTGGCCATGGCGGCGTCGCCGCCGGGTTGGGCCTGGAGCTGGGTGGCGATGGCGGCAGCGGGGGGACCGGCGGGACCGGCGGGATCCTGAACTATGGCAGCATCACCACGCAGGGCTATGCGGCGCACGGCATCGTGCTGCAGTCGATCGGCGGCGGCGGCGGGGCGGCCGGCAGTGCCGGCGGCCTGATCGGGATCGGCGGCAACTCCAGCTATGCCTATACGGCGGATGCCGGTGCGCTGGACCTCGCCAGCAGCGGCCAGATCACCACCAGTGGCGAGGCCGCGATCGGCATCGTCATGCAGTCGATCGGCGGTGGCGGAGGCAGCGGCGGCGGCAGCACCGGCTTGGCGACGATCGGCGGCAAGGGCAGCGGCGGCGGCAAGGGCGGCACCGTCATCGTCAACGGCATCGGCCCCATCACCACCCATGGCCGGTTCGCCCATGGCCTGCTCGCCCAGTCGGTCGGCGGGGGCGGCGGCAATGGCGGCAGCACGCTCGACTTCTCGGCACTGGTCCCGGCCGTGGGCATCGGCGGGTCGTCGGGCAATGGCGGGGCCGGCGGCACCGTCTGCCTGCTGAGCTATGCAGCCGACAGCGCCAACTGCAAGCAGCAGGGCAGCGACGCACCCGATGGCCGGGCTGCGACGGTCATCACCACCGGGGACGCGGCCATCGGTGTGCTCGCCCAGTCGATCGGCGGCGGGGGCGGCAATGGCGGCGATGCGACCGGCTATAGCGGCGAGAGCATCTTCAACCTCCAGGTAGGCGGCAATGCCGGCACCGCGTCCAGCGGCGGCGTCGTCGACGTGTTCCTGCGCGAGCTCACGATCCAGACCTCGAGCGCCCGCAGCATGGGCCTGGTCGCCCATTCGGTCGGCGGCGGGGGCGGCAATGGCGGGGCGGCCAGCGGCTATGACGGCGGCGTCGGCTATGCGGCCGGGTTGAGCGTCGGCGGTGTGGGTGGCAGCGGTGGCAGCGGCGGTGCCGTGGCCGTGAACCTCCAGAGCAGCACGATCACGACCGGGGCGGCGCTGGCCTCGGGCAGCGAGGACAACCAGACCACCGACGCCTATGGCATCGTGGCGCAGTCGGTGGGCGGTGGCGGCGGCAATGGCGGCGCTGCCACCTCGGATGACATCGACGTGGCCGTGCCGACCGGCGAAGGCGTGTCCCTGGCGGCGACCATGGCCATGGCGGTGGGCGGCAAGGGCGGCAGCGGCGGCGCCGGCGGCAGCGTCCAGGTCGAGCTTTCCGACAATACCGGCGTCAGCACGTTCGGCCAGGGTTCGCACGGCCTGATCGCGCAGTCGATCGGCGGCGGTGGCGGCAATGGCGGCAACTCCCAGGCTTTGTCCGCCACGGTCGGGGACGAGGATACGGTGGCCGTCGATGTCAGTGTCGCGGTCGGCGGCTCCGGCAGCGGCGGCGGCAATGGCGGCAGCGTGCAGGTGGCGATCGGCGGCCAGGATGGCGGGGACGCGACCGCCATCCAGACCGCGGACGACTATGCCAATGCCGTCCTGGCCCAGTCGATCGGCGGCGGCGGCGGCAATGCCGGGGTCGGCAGCAGCAACACCTACAAGCTGGGCGGTGCGGTCGACATCGACCTCGACATCGGCCTGGGCGGTACCGGCGGCAGCGGCAGTGCCGGCGGGGCGATCAGCATCGACCTGCAGCCCTATGCGGCCATCGTCACCCATGGCTCCGGCTCGCGCGGCATCGTCGCCCAGTCGATCGGCGGGGGCGGCGGTGCGGCGCAGGGCGGCACCGTCATGCTGGGCGGCGTCGCCGGCGGCTATTCCGGCGATGTCGAGGTCGGGGTCGGCCGCAAGGGCAGCGGCGGCGGTACCGGCAATACCGCGACGGTCGACAGCTATGGCGCCATCACCACGACGGGCGGCGATGCCGACGGCATCCTCGCCCAGTCGATCGGCGGCGGCGGCGGCCTGGGCGGCTCCATGGGCAACGATGCCTCCGCGGACCACCAGCTGGCCCAGGCGGTCTCGCTGATCAAGGACGGCGAGAGCACCTACACCTTCACGACCTATGTCGGCGGCCAGGGCGGCTCGGGTGCCGATGCCGGGGCGGTCGTGCTGGACACGGCCGGCACGATCCGGACGGGCGGCGACTGGGCAGACGGGATCGTGGCCCAGTCGATCGGCGGTGGCGGCGGCGTCGGCGGCACGGCCACCGCGTCCGGCAGCCTCGCCAAGGCCACCACCGAGATCGGCGTGGGCGGCCAGGGCGGCATGGCCGGTGCCGGCGGCAACATCTCCGGCACGGTCGCCACCAGCATCACGACGGGCGGCTACAGTGCGTTCGGCCTGCTCGCCCAGTCGATCGGCGGCGGTGGCGGCCAGGGCGGCGACGGCTCGGATAAGGCCAACGTCACCGTGCAGGTGGGCTCGGGCTCCGGGGTCGGCGGCTCCGGCGGCGCCTCGGGCAACGGCGGCAGCGTCGACCTGACCGTGACCGGTACGGTCACCACCGCTGGCGACGATGCCCACGGCCTCGTCCTGCAGTCGATCGGCAGCGGCGGGGGGACCGGCGGTGCCGGCAGCAGTGCCGGGGTGGCGGAAGACATCGACGTGACGGTGACGGTCGGTGGCCGGGGCGGCGGCAGCGGTGCCGGCGGGGCGGTCACCCTGGATGGTGCGCCTGCGGTGGCCACGACCGGCGAGCGCGCCTTCGGCATCATCCTGCAGTCGGTCGGCGGCGGCGGCGGCATCGGCGGCACGGGCAGTGCCGCCAATATCGCGTCACTGACGCTGGGCGGGAACGGCGGCAGCGGCGTCGATGGCGGCACGGTCACGGCCCATCTCGATGGCGGCCACGTCACCACCTCGGGCCAGGGCGCCCATGGCGTCGTGCTCCAGTCGATCGGTGGCGGCGGCGGCATCGGCGGCGACAGTTCCGGCAGCGTCCTGGCCATGGGCGGTGCCGGCGGCAACAGCGGCGGCAATGGCGGCAACGTCAGCTATGACGGGGCCACCTCGATCACCACGACCGGCACCGGCGCGTTCGGGATCATCGCCCAGTCGATTGGCGGCGGCGGCGGGCTCGGCGGCAGCCGGTCCGGCGCGTTCGCCGGCTCCACCCGCACCGGTTCCTCCCCGGGCAGCCTCACGTCCGGCACGGTATCGGTCCTGGCCAGCGGGGACATCCGTGCTTCCGGCGAGAACGCGATCGGCATCTTCGCCCAGAGCGACGCGGTTACGGCAGGCAAGGTCACGGTCGAGGTCAGCGGTGCGGTAACCGGCGGCAGCGGCAACCAGGCTGTCGGCATCCATGTCGACGAGGGCAGCGCCAACACGCTCACGGTCGACACGAGCGGCAGCGTGACCGCGGCTTCCGGCGTGGCGGTGCGCTACACGGCGGACAATCCGGGCACGGCCGCCAGCCTGTCCATCACCAACAACGGCACGATCGACGGCTCGCTGGACGACGCGACGATCGTCTCGGGCAGCCAGCCCATCGCCGCTGCCCGGCTGGCCGCGTCGGCGGTCGCCGCATCGACCACCCTGCCCCGGATCCGCCTGGACAATCGCGGGACCGTCATGGGTGCGGCCGTGCTGGACGCCCAGGTCCGCAATGGCGGGCGGCTGGTCGTGGGCACCGCCGGCAAGGTCGACGCGACCGAGGTGACCGGCGATTTTGTCCAGACGGCCACGGGCCGGATCGTCGCCGACCTCCATCTCGCGCAGGGCACCGCCGACCGGCTGGTCGTCCGGGGCGATGCCGACCTCGCCGGCCGGGTGGAGGTCGCTGCCATCACCCTCCTGCCCGGCCGCAGTGCCGAGGTGCTGACCGTGGCGGGGACCGGGCGCGGCGAGCTGGAGGCAGCCGATTCGCCGATCTTCGACTACCGGCTGGACCGGGTCGGCAACGCCCATCGGCTCTCGGTCGAGCGGGCCGGATTCGAGGATCCGCTGGTCGGCCGCTCCATGAACGAGCGCCGGCTCGCCCGCCACCTCCAGGCCGCCTGGGACCTGGGGGGCACGCCGGATCTGGCAGCCCTGTTCGCCGACCTCGATACCGCCACGCAGGGCGGCATCGAGAACTATGGCGCGACGCTCTATGGCCTGACGCCGGGCGTGGCCCCGGCCCCGGCGGCCAGGGCGCAGGCGGTCATGCAGGACTTCGCCGACAGCCTGTTCAGTTGCCCGACCTTCGCGGGCGCCAGTGCCCTGGTGCGCGAGGGGAGCTGTGTCTGGGCGCAGGTCGGCGGCGGCAGCACCGACCAGGACGCGACCGATGGTGCGGCCGGCTTCTCGCAGGACGGCTTCACCTACCAGCTCGGCATGCAGAACGAGCTGGCGCCCGGCTGGTACCTGGGTGTCTCGGCGGCCTACCGGGAGGATCGCTACGACGGCGGCAGCGCGCGCAGCAGCGGTGACAGTGCGCTGGCCGGGATCACCGTGAAGCACCAGCAGGGCCCGTGGCTGCTGGGCCTGGGCCTGTCCGGCGGCTATGGCTGGTTCGACACGAGCCGCACCGTCGCGATGCCCGACGGCCAGACGGTGGCCTCGAGCGATCCCGAGGTGCAGAATCTCGGCCTGCGCGCCCGGGCCGCCTATGAGCTGGGCGGCGAACATTTCTACCTCCGCCCGGCCCTCGACCTCGACGCGATCTACACCCGCCAGCCGGGCTACCGGGAATCCGGTGCCGACGCCCTGGATCTCGTGGTCGAGGCCAGCGACCAGTGGGGCCTGGTCGCCACGCCGTCGCTGGAGCTGGGCGGCAGGCTCGACCTGGCGCAGGGCTGGATGTTCCGGCCCTATCTGCGCGGCGGGGTGAGCTTTGCCGACCAGTCGTCCTGGCGCTCGGTCGCACACCTGGCCGGGGCTCCGGACGGTGCCGGCAGCTTTGCCACGGACGTGCCGGTCGACCAGGTGGCGGGCCGGGTGGATGCCGGACTGCAGATCCTGAACGGCGGCGATGTCGCCGTGCGCGTCCAGTACGAGGGCGAGTTCTCCGACAACGTCACCAGCCATGGCGGCTCGCTGCGGGTCGACTTCCGCTTCTGACGGAGGCGACCGTCGCCCTGTCGACGGCCGGCGATCCGGTGCTAGATCTGGCAGAGTGGCAGTGGCTTCCTGGCGGCAGGTGCATGGGCAGGGTCGAGATCCATCGGGCGAACCCTTCCGGCCGGGACCTGGCGGTGGGCGACATCCACGGCCATTTCAGCCGGCTGGAGGCGGCACTGGCGCGCGTCGACTTCGATCCCGCGGTCGACCGGCTGTTCTCGGTGGGTGACCTGGTCGACCGGGGGCCGGAAAGCGAGCAGGTCCTGGCTTGGCTGGCAAAGCCCTGGTTCCATGCGGTCCGGGGCAACCATGACGACTATGCGATCCGCTTCGCCAAGGGGAATCCGGTGGACGCGGACAACTACCGCCAGAATGGCGGCGGCTGGTTCATGGCCCTGCCGGAGGAGCGCCAGGGGGAGATCGGCGCCGCCCTGGAGTTGCTGCCGATCGCACGGGAGGTCGAGACGGCGCGGGGGCCGGTGGGCCTGGTCCATGCCGACTGCCCGCTGCCGGACTGGCGGATGCTCTGCGACCAGCTGGAGAATCCCGAGAGCCGGCGGGCTGCGGGCGAGCTGGAGGACCAGTGCATCTGGTCGCGCCGCCGGATCGAGGAACAGGACCTCGCCCCGATCAGGAATGTGCGCGCGGTCGTGGTCGGCCACACCCCGCTCCGCCAGGCCGTGGCGCTGGGCAATGTCTATCATATCGACACGGCCGGCTGGCTGCCGCAGGGCCGCTTCACCCTGCTGGACCTGGCGACGCTGGAGCCGGTCGGCGGCGACCCGGTCCTGGTGATCCCGCCGGAGCGCGGCCAGGGGTGAGCTTGGGAGTTGATCGGCGCGCCCGCGGGTCTACCGTCGCCACCACCGGCCCGGCCGGCAACCCGGCCGCCCTGCCCCTTTGATCGAGAACGGAGCCCAAGCGATGCGCGGCGTCGTCATTCATGCGCCCAAAGATCTGCGGATCGACGAGGTCGCCCCCCCATCCCCCGGCCCCGGCGAGGTCCGGGTGGAGATCGCCGCCGGCGGGATCTGCGGCTCCGACCTGCACTATTACCGCCATGGCGGCTTCGGCGTCGTGCGCATCAAGGAGCCCATGGTGCTCGGCCACGAGATCGCCGGCACGGTCGCCGAGCTGGGCCCGGACGTGGCGTCGCGCACGGTCGGCCAGCGGGTCGCGGTCAACCCGAGCCGGCCCTGCGGCCAGTGCCGCTACTGCCAGGAGGGCCTGCACAACCAGTGCCTCGACATGCGCTTTCTGGGCAGCGCCATGCGCATGCCCCATGTGCAGGGCGGGTTCTGCCAGAGCCTGGTCGTGTCCGCAGCCCAGGCCGTCCCGATCGCCGACCGGCTGAGCTGGAGCGAAGCGGCCATGGCCGAGCCGCTGGCGGTCTGCCTCCATGCCGCGCGCCGGGCCGGGCCGCTCCTGGGCAAGCGCGTGCTGGTCACCGGCTGCGGGCCGATCGGCGTGCTCGCCGTGATGTGCGCGCGGCTCGCCGGCGCCTCGCTGATCGTGGCCACCGACATCGCACCGGAGCCTCTGGCCCTGGCCAGACGCATCGGGGCCACTGAAGCGCTGGACACGGCCGGCAGCCCCGATGCGCTGGCTCCCTACACTGCCGACAAGGGCAGCTTCGACGTGCTGTTCGAGGCCTCGGGCAGCGAGGCGGCGGTGCGTGGCGCACTCGATGTGCTGCGCCCGCAGGGCGTCATCGTCCAGCTCGGCATCGGCGGCGACATGACCTTGCCGATCAACACGATCGTCGCCAAGGAACTGCAACTGCGCGGCACGTTCCGCTTCGACGAGGAGTTCGCGCTGGCGGTGGAGCTGATGGGCCAGGGCCTGATCGACGTCACGCCCCTGCTCACCGCGAGCATCCCGTTCGAATCGGCGATCGAGGCCTTCGAGCTGGCCTCCGACCGCTCCCGCGCGATGAAGGTGCAGCTCACGTTCTGAGGGGGGCGATCCCGCGCCGCTGCAGCCGGGACCGCGGGAGGCGAAGCCATGGGCACGTCGCAACCATCGCATCGGCCGTGTCTTTCCTACGCGTGCCGGGCAGTCGCAGGGCACCGGCGGAACATCCGGCGGCAGCCGAGGCTGGTTGGCGGATCGGCTGCGGGACGCCCGGCAGGGACATCGAGGTGCTGGCGGACCAGAAGTCGACATCCTGCCTGCCGCCGCATCGAGCGCATCAACGACGGGACGACCAGGGGCCGGCCATGACCAATGCCTTATCCGACCAGGAACGCGGGCTGATCGACGCCTACTGGCGCGCGGCCAACTATCTGTCGGTCGGCCAGATCTATCTCTACGACAACCCGCTGCTCAAGAAGCCCCTGGCCAAGGAGCACATCAAGCCGCGCCTGCTGGGCCACTGGGGCACCACGCCTGGGCTGAACTTCATCTACGTGCACCTGAACCGGCTGATCCGGCAGCACGACCTGGACATGATCTACATCACCGGGCCTGGCCATGGCGGCCCGGCCCTGGTGGCCAACGCCTATCTGGAGGGCACCTACAGCGAGGTCTATCCGAACGTCTCGCAGGACGAGGCGGGCCTGAAGCGCCTGTTCACCCAGTTCTCCTTCCCGGGCGGCATCCCCAGCCATGTGGCGCCCGAGACGCCGGGCTCGATCCACGAGGGCGGCGAGCTCGGCTATTCGCTCTCCCATGCGTTCGGTGCCGCGTTCGACAATCCCGACCTGATCGTCGCCTGCGTGGTCGGCGATGGCGAGGCGGAGACCGGGGCGCTGGCGACGAGCTGGCATTCCAACAAGTTCCTGAACCCGGTCAGCGACGGCGTGGTCCTGCCGATCCTGCACCTGAACGGCTACAAGATCGCCAGCCCCTGCGTGCTGGCCCGGATCAGCCACGAGGAGCTGGACCAGCTCTTCCGCGGCTATGGCTACACGCCGCATTTCGTCGAGGGCGACGACCCGGCGACGATGCACGAGCTGATGGCGGCGACCCTGGACCGGGTGCTGGCCGAGATCCGCCAGATCAAGGAGGACGCCGCGGCCAACGGCGTCACGGCCCGTCCCCGCTGGCCGATGATCGTGCTGCGCACGCCGAAAGGTTGGACCTGCCCCAAGGAGATCGACGGCAAGCGCACCGAGGGCTTCTGGCGATCGCACCAGGTGCCGATGGGCGGGATGCACGACAATCCCGACCATGTCCGCATCCTGGAAGAATGGATGCAGAGCTACCGGCCGGACGAACTCTTCGACGAGACTGGGCGCCTGCAGCCGGAACTGGCCGCCTTGCCGCCGCGAGGTACAAGGCGGATGAGCGCCAACCCGCATACCAATGGTGGCGTGCTCCTGCGCGACCTGCGCCTGCCCGATTTTCGCGACTACGCGGTCGAGGTGCCAGCCCCGGGTGCGGCGGTGGCGGAATCCACCCAGGTCATGGGCCGGTTCCTGCGCGACGTGATGAAGCTGAACCTGGAGGCGCGCAACTTCCGCCTGTTCAGCCCGGACGAGAACAACTCCAACCGCTGGCAGGACGTGCTCGACGCGACCGACCGGACCTGGGTCGCGGAGCGCCACGACTATGACGAGCACCTGGCGCCCGATGGCCGGGTGATGGAGATGCTGAGCGAGCACCAGTGCCAGGGCTGGCTGGAGGGCTATCTGCTCACCGGCCGGCACGGCTTCTTCTCCTGCTACGAGGCGTTCATCCACATCGTCGATTCGATGTTCAACCAGCACGCCAAGTGGCTGAAGGTGTGCAACGACATCCGTTGGCGGCGGCCGATCGCGTCGTTGAACTATCTCCTGTCCAGCCATGTCTGGCGCCAGGACCATAACGGGTTCAGCCACCAGGACCCGGGCTTCATCGACCATGTCGTGAACAAGAAGGCCGAGGTGGTCCGGGTCTACCTGCCGCCGGACGCCAACTGCCTACTTTCGGTCACCGACCACTGCCTGCGCAGCCGCAACTATGTGAACGTGGTGGTGGCCGGCAAGCAGCCCGCCCCGCAATGGCTGACCATGGACGAGGCGGTCCGGCACTGCACGGCCGGCCTCGGCATCTGGGAGTGGGCCAGCAACGACCGGGGCGGCGAGCCGGACGTGGTGATGGCCTGCTGCGGCGACGTGCCGACCCTGGAGACGCTGGCCGCCGTCGACCTGCTGCGCCGCTACGCGCCGGAGCTGAAGGTCCGGGTCGTCAACGTGGTGAACCTGATGAAGCTGCAGCCCGACAGCGAGCACCCGCACGGGCTGCCGGACAAGGACTTCGATGCGCTGTTCACCACCGACAAGCCGATCATCTTCGCCTTTCACGGCTATCCCTGGCTGATCCACCGCCTGACCTACCGGCGGACCGGCCACGCCAACCTCCATGTGCGCGGCTACAAGGAGGAAGGCACCACCAGCACGCCGTTCGACATGTGCGTGATGAACGACATCGACCGCTTCCACCTGGTGGGCGACGTGATCGACCGGGTGCCGAAGCTGGGGGCGCGGGCCGCCTATGCCAAGCAGGCGATCCGCGACAAGCTGATCGAGCACAAGGAGTACATCACCAGGCATGGCGACGACATGCCGGAGGTCGCCGGCTGGACCTGGGGCCAAGCCGGGGCTGCGCCGGCGGCCAGCTCGACCGGGGCGGACAATGTCTGAGCCGGCAGGGTCCGGACCGGGCGGTTGAACCGACGCGGCCGGTTCGATCGGGGAGGAGAAACAGGATGGGCAGCGCCAGGACGGGCCCCGGGAGAGACGAGCAGGCTTCCCCTCGCCTCGCCGAGCTCCTCGAGCAGTATGAATGCGGGCCCATCCGCTTCACCGGCACCGCCGACGCGCTCTACGAGCGCCACCTCATGTTCGACAACGTGGTCGCGAGCGCGGCGGTGGGGCCGCGCGAGCGCTACGAGGCGGCGGCGCGTTCGGTGCGGGACGTGCTCTCGCAGCGCTGGCTGCGCACCGAGCGCACCTATGATCGCAGGAAGGCCAAGCGGGTCTACTACCTTTCCATGGAGTTCCTGCTCGGGCGCTCGCTGGCCGACAATATCCTGAACCTGCGCCTCGACCCGATCGTGCAGGAGGCCATCCGGGACCATCGGGCCGAGTGGCAGGCCCTCGTCGAGGAGGAGCCGGATGCCGGGCTCGGCAATGGCGGCCTCGGCCGGCTAGCCGCCTGCTTTCTCGACTCCATGGCGACGATGCAGCTCCCCGCCATGGGCTACGGGCTGCGCTACGAATACGGCATCTTCCGGCAGGTCATCGAGGACGGCTGGCAGCGGGCCAAGCCCGACAACTGGCTGCGCCGGCCCGACCCCTGGGAGGTCGCCCGGCCGCACGAGGCGGTGGACGTGCGGCTCGGCTGCTCGTTCGAGGTGCGCGGTGGCACGCTCGGCGTGGTCATGGACCGCCCCTCGACCCTGCAGGGCATCCCCTATGACCGCCCCGTGGTCGGCTATGGCGGGAAGAACATCAACACGCTGCGCCTGTGGGGCGCTGCCGCGCCCGATGCCTTCGACTTCGCCGCCTTCAGTGCGGGGGAGCTCGTGAGTGCCTTGGCGGGGCGGCTGTCGGCGGAATCGCTGACCCGGGTGCTCTATCCGGACGATTCCACCAGCATGGGCCAGGGCCTGCGCTTCGTGCAGGAATATTTCCTGGTCGCCTGCTCGCTGGCCGACCTGGTGCGCCGCTTCCGCCGCGGCAACGGTGACTGGCGCAGCCTGCCGGACCAGGTGGCGATCCAGCTCAACGATACTCATCCGGCCATGGCCGTGCCGGAACTGATGCGGATCCTGCTGGACGAGGCGGGCCTGGGCTGGGAGGAGGCCTGGGACCTGACCCGGCGCACGCTCGCCTACACCAACCACACGCTCTTGCCCGAGGCCCTGGAGAAATGGCCGCTGCGCTGGTTCGAGCGGCTCCTGCCCCGCCAGCTCGAGATCATCCTGGAGATCGACCGCCGGCTGGCCACCGAGGTGCGCGCCCGCTTCCCCGGCGACGAGGGGCGCGTCCTGCGCACCGGCCTGATCGAGACCGACGGCGACCGCCGCATCCGCATGGCGCATCTGGCGATCGTCGGCTCGCACAGCACCAATGGCGTGGCGGCGATCCATTCCGAGCTGCTGCGCAAGGTCACGGTCCGGGACCTGGCGGAACTCTATCCCGAGCGCTTCGGCAACAAGACCAACGGGGTGACGCCGAGGCGCTGGCTGCTCCTGGCCAATCCGGCCCTTGCGGGCAGCATCACGGCCGCGATCGGCGATCGCTGGATCACCGACCTCGCCGAGCTGGAAAGGCTGGCGCCGCTTGCGGAGGACACCGGCTTTCGCGACGCCGTGCACGAGGCCAGGCGCCGGGCCAAGGCCAGCTTCGCCGACTGGCTGAAGGCGACCTCCGGCGTCGTGGTGGATCCAGCCTCGATCTTCGACAGCCAGGTCAAGCGCATCCACGAGTACAAGCGCCAGCTCCTGAACGGGCTGCGGATCGTGATCCTCTACGGCCGCCTCCGCGAGAACCCCGATCTCGAGATGGCGCCGCGCACCTTCTTCTTCGCCGGCAAGGCTGCCCCCGCCTACGAGCCGGCCAAGCTGGTCATCAAGTTCCTCAACAACCTGGCCGGCACGATCGACGGCGACCCGTGCGTGCGCGGCCGCCTCAAGCTCGTGTTCCTGCCCGAGTACAACGTGTCGCTGGCCGAGCGGCTGATCCCGGCCAGCGACGTGTCCAACCAGATCTCGACCGCCGGCTACGAGGCCAGCGGCACCAGCAACATGAAGTTCATGATGAACGGTGCCATCACGATCGGCACGCGCGACGGCGCCACCATCGAGATGGCGGCGGCGGCCGGGGACGAAAACTTCTTCCTGTTCGGCCTGACCGCGCAGCAGGTGGCCGACAGCCGCTCCTGGTACAGCCCCTGGTGGCACTACGCGCACGAGCCCGAGACCCGTGCCGCCTTGGACCTGATCTTCTCGGACCATTTCAGCCGCTACGAGCCGGGCGCGTTCCTGCCGCTGCGCCATGCCCTGCTGGAGGCCGGCGACCGCTACATGCACCTGGCTGACCTTTCCGCCTATCTCGACGCAGACCGGCGGCTGCTCGAGGCTCATGCCGACCGGGACCGCTGGGCTCGGATGGCGGTTGCCAACATCGCCCATTCCGGCCGGTTCTCCAGCGACCGCACGATCGCCGAATATGCGTCCGAGATCTGGCAGGCGAGCCCGTGCCCGGTGCCCTAGGCAGGCCATCCGCCGCCATCGCGGACGCCCCTGTCGCGCGCCGCCCCGGCAGCGCGGATGGAACATGCGGCGTCCGGGGAAGTTCTCGATTAGAGTTGTCCGGACCCCATGGACGAGACGCAGGTTCGTGAAGCTGCCCGCGAGGAGAGGATTGACCATGCGAGGCCCCCTGATGGTTGCGGTCGCCGGCCTCTCGGTGATCATTCCGGCGGCCGCCGGCGCACAGTCGGAGCAGCCGTCCCCGGCTCCAACAGAGGCTGCAGGAGGCCAGGCCGAGACGGCCGCGCGTCGCGGGCCGGCGGATCTCTGCCAGGAACTGCTGGCCTTCGTGCAGCGCCCGGAGGAGGAGCGGTCGGAGGAAGATGACTCCCCACCACAGGCAGCCACGGCAGTCGAGGCTCCCTCGCAGGAGGAGCCGGCGCCGCAGCCGGAAGGCGGCAACGACGCCTCGCAGGAGGCGTCGGGCATGAGCGGCCCGATCGCGCCGTCCGGCGCAGGCACGCCCGGTCCGCAGGTCGGGGCCGAGGACGAACCGGCCGGGCAGGAACAGGCTGCGACGCCGGCAGCACAGAAGGCGGAAGCACCCACGTCGGCGGAAGCGAAGCAGGTCCCAGGCCCGTCCACGGGAGCGGCTGCCCCGCCGCCCACCACCGATCCGAATCCCGCCCAGGTCGAGAAGGCCCAGGCGGCCGCGCAGACCGGCGACATCGGGCAGTGCCGGGCGGTGGCGCAGGAAATGCGCCGGGCCGGGATCACCATGCCGGCACCCCTTCTGGCGCTGGCCGCGCTCGATCCGAAGTTCTTCGGGGCGGGGCAGCAGCCCTAGCCGGGGCAGCGCGGCCATGCGGGCGCGAAGCTGGCCTGCCTCACCGGCAGCAGCGGGCCACCCGGCTGCCGGTGCCTTGGATCGTCAACTGCCTGACCGTGGAGGTTCTCGATGAAGGTGTTCCTGGTAAGCGCCGTTGTGGCCATTCTCCTGGCCGTGGCGGTATCGGCCATCCTCGGCCAGTTCCACGAGCCCGCCTATCAGCGCTTTGCGGGCAGCGGCGCCTATGTCGATCATCCCGGGCACAACCTGGTCGGCCCCGACTGGTCCGGCCTGGCTCCCGTCCCGCCCGCACAGGAATCCTGAAGCGGCGGGCGCGCCCGAGCGGCGCGCCCTCCCCGGCACCTCGTCGACTATCGGCGCAACTGCTCCTCGACCCACAGGTCGTGATGGGCCCTGGCCCAGGCGACGTCGACCTCGCCGCTGCCCATCGCGTCATAGGCACCCTCCATGCCGAGCGTGCCGATATAGATGTGGAAGATGATCACGGCGATGAACAAGAAGCCCACCACCGAGTGGACGACCTGCGTGATCTGCATCCCGTTGACGCCGAACGCCGCGAACGGGAAGAGCAGCATGATGCCGGTGACCGACATGACGATGCCGGCCAGGGCCACCCACCAGAAGATCAGCTTCTGACCGGCATTGAAGCGGCCGGCACTGGGATGGGTGTTGTTGAACACGCCCCCGCCCGCCTTCAGCCAGGCCCAGTCGACCCCGCGCTTTGGGAAGTTGTCCTTCACCCAGACCACGATCATGAACAGGACGCCCAGCATGAACGGCCATGCCAGGTAGTTGTGCGCATACTTGCCCCACTGGGACAGGGTCCCGAATGCGTCGGGGCCGATCAGCGGCATCAGGTAGCGCTTGCCGAAGATGTAGTTGATGCCGCTCAGCGCCAGGATGATGAAGCTGACCGCAGTCAGCCAGTGGGTGAAGCGCTCGAACACGTTGAAGCGGAGGATCTTGATGCCGGAGACCTCGTCCGCCTGGATCGGCCCCTTGACCAGGTAGACCCCGCCCAGCAGGAGGACCACCGCCAGGATCAGGATGCCGGCGCCCCAGGGCAGCCAGGATTCATGGAAGACCCGCCACTGCCGGCCCTGTGGCTGCTCCAGGACCGCGAGCTTCGGGTCGGGCTGGGCGAGATAGCCCTGGAGCTTGCCTTCCTGCTGGAGCAGGTCATCCGCCTGGACGGACATGGCGGTCGGGTTGACCGCCTGGGCCCCGGCTTCCTGGGCCCCTGCCGGCCCGGTCATGGCCGGGAGGCAAGCGACGGCGAGGGCGATCATGACGACCAGCGCCCGGATCCGGTTCAGTCCATGGGTCACGGGATCCTCCTGTACGGCTCCTGGAGCGATGTCGGCCGGGTGTGCGGCACTTCCTGGTCAGGTGACGGTGATCGTTTCGCCGTAGGCGGTCTTCCAGCCCCAGGCACCCGACCCGTAGCCGCGCGTCACCACCCGCTCCTTGTAGATCTGCGCGATGATCTCGCCGTCACCGGCGAGCAGCGCCTTGGTCGAGCACATCTCCGCGCATAGCGGCAGCTTGCCCTCGGCCAGCCGGTTCGAGCCGTAGCGGACATACTCCGCCTCCGACAGGTCCGCGTCCGGCCCGCCGGCGCAGTAGGTGCATTTGTCCATCTTGCCGCGCGAGCCGAAATTCGTGGCCTGGGGGAATTGCGGCGCGCCGAACGGGCAGGCGTAGAAGCAGTAGCCGCAGCCGATGCATATTTCCTTGGAGTGGAGCACCAGGCCGTCATCGGTCGCGTGGAAGCAGTCGACCGGGCAGACCGCCGCGCAGGGCGCGTTGGTGCAGTGCATGCACGCCATCGACACCGAGCGCTCGCCCGGCTTGCCGTCGTTGATGGTGACGACCCGGCGGCGGTTGATGCCCCAAGGCACGTCGTGCTCGTTCTTGCAGGCGGTGACGCAGGCGTTGCAGTCGATGCAGCGGTTCGCGTCGCACAGGAATTTCAAGCGAGCCATGCGTGCTCCCCTCCGCTTCAGACTGGCTGGATCTGGCAAAGCGTGGCCTTGCCCTCGTGCATGTTGGTCACCGGGTCGTAGCCATAGGTGGTGACCGTGTTGGCGCTCTCGCCCAGCACCACCGGATCGGTGTTGCCGGGATAGCGGTGGCGGAGATCCTCGCCCTGGTACCAGCCGGCGAAATGGAACGGCATGAAGGCCACGCCCTTGCCGACCCGCTCGGTCACCAGGGCCTTCACCTTGACCCGCGCCTCGTTCTCCGCACCCGACACCCAGACGAAGCTGCCGTTCTGGATGCCGCGGTCGGCGGCATCGGCCGGGTTGATCTCCACGTACATGTCCTGCTGCAGCTCGGCGAGCCAGCGGTTGGAGCGGGTCTCCTCGCCGCCGCCCTCGTACTCGACCAGCCGGCCCGAGGTCAGGATGATCGGGAAGTTCTGGGCGAGGTTGGACTCGACGGCCGCCTGCTGCACCGAGAAGCCCAGGTTGGGCAGGCGGAACTGGCGCTCGTCCGGGCGGGTCGGGTAGTCGGCCACCAGGTCCGGGCGGGGCGAATAGACCGGCTCGCGATGGACCGGCACCGGGTCGGGCAGGTTCCAGGCATTGGCCCGCGCCTTGCCATTGCCGTAGGGCGACACGCCATGGTCCAGGCAGACGCGCTGGATGCCGCCCGAGAGGTCGGTGGCCCAGCTTACCGTGTCGATGTCGTTGCCGCCGATGCGTTCGATGACCGCCAGCTCCTCCGGGGTCAGGTCCTGGTCCCAGCCGAGCTTCCTGAGCACTCCCATCGTGATCTCGGGATAGCCGTCGGTCAGCTCGGAGCCCGCGGAGAAGGAGCCCTCGCTCAGGAGGGTCTCGCCGTTGCGCTCGACGCCGAAGCGGGCGCGGAAGGTGCCGCCGCCATCCTTCACATGGAGGCTGGTGTTGTAGAGGACCGCGGAGCCGGGATGGCGGATCTCCGGCTTGCCCCAGCACGGCCAGGGCAGGCCGTAATAGTCGCCGCCGACCTCGGGGTCGTCCATCGGTGCGCGCAGGGAGACCAGGTCGAACTTGCCCTGGTTCTTCATGTGCGCCTTGAGGCGTTCCGGGGACTGGCCGCAATAACCGGTGGACCAGCCGCCCCGGTTGATCTCGCGCAGGATGTCCTCGGGGAGCGGCACGCCGTTCTCGACCTTGATGTTCTTGAACATCTGGTCGGCGAAGCCGAGCTTGACCGCGAACCGGTAGAGGATCTCGTAGTCGTTCTTCGATTCGAAGATCGGCGGCACGATCTGCTCGCCCCACTGGAGCGAACGGTTCGAGGCGGTCCGGCAGCCGTCCATCTCGAGCGAGGTGCAGGCCGGCAGCAGATACATGTTGTCGGCGCGCTGCGACATCGAGGCGAACGAGGTCGGGTGCGGATCCACGACCACGAGCAGGTCCAGGCTCTCCACGCCCTTCACCGCCTCGGACATGCGGGTGACGGTGTTGCCGCCATGGCCCATCACGAACATGGCCTTGAGCGGGCTGCGCTGGTCGATCTGCTCTTCGGGCAGGAGGACCGCGTCGAACCACCTGGTCGAGGTGAGGCCCGGCGTCTCCATGTTCTCCTTGCGGCTGCGCGCCTTGCGGCCGCCCTTGGCCGGCACCTCATCGAAGCGCGACTGCAGCCACTCGTACTCGACCTCCCAGACCCGCGCCCAATGCTTCCACGCACCTTCGACCAGGCCGTAGTAGAGCGGCAGGCTGGTGGAATCGAGGCCGAGGTCGGTGGCACCCTGGACGTTGGTGTGGCCGCGGAAGATGTTGGCCCCGGTGCCGGGCGCCCCGACATTGGCGGTCGCAAGGCACAGATTGCACAAGGCGCGCACGTTGGCGGTGCCCACCGAGTGCTGGGTCACCCCCATGCACCAGATGACCGTCGAGGGCTTCTGCTTGGCGAACGTCTCGGCGACGCGCCGCATGGTCTCCGGCGGCACGCCGGTGACCCGCTCGACCTCGGCCGGCGTCCACTTGGCGACCTCCTTGCGGACGTCGTCCATCCCGTAGACGCGCTGGCTGATGAAGTCCTGGTCCTCCCAGCCATTCTCGAAGATGTGCCAGAGCAGGCCCCAGGCCACCGCAATGTCGGTGCCGGAGCGGATCCGGACATATTCGGTCGCATGGGCGGCGGTGCGGGTGAAGCGCGGGTCGATGACGATCAGGTTCGCCCGGTTGATCTCCTTGCCCGCCAGCACGTGCTGCATGGCGATCGGATGCGCTTCCGCCGGATTCCCGCCCATGATGATCATGGTCTTGGAATTGCGGATGTCGTTGTAGGAGTTGGTCTGGGCGCCATAGCCCCAGGTGTTGGCGACGCCCGCCACCGTGGTCGAGTGGCAGATGCGCGCCTGATGGTCGACCGAGTTGGTGCCCCAGAAGGCGCCGAACTTGCGCAGGAGATAGGCGGCCTCGTTGGTGAACTTCGCCGAGCCCAGCCAGAGCACGGAATCCGCACCGGCCTTCTCGCGCAGGTCCAGGAGCTTGTCGCCGATCTCGTCGACCGCCTGCTCCCAGCTGATCCGCTGCCACTGGCCGCCTACCAGCTTCACCGGATATTTCAGGCGCCGCTCGCCGCCGACGATCTCGCGGATCGCGGCACCCTTGGCGCAGTGCGTGCCGCGATTGATCGGGCTTTCCCAGGACGGCTCCTGGCCGACCCAGACCCCGTTCACCACCTCGGCGGTGACGGTGCAGCCGACCGAGCAATGGGTGCAGATGTTCTTCCTGATCTGCACCTGCGGGCCGGAAACGGCGCTGCCCGCGGCCTTGGCCTTCTGGACGGAACCGAGCTGAAGCGAGCCCAGGGCGGCGAGGCCGCCCACCGCCAGGCCCGAGCGGCGCAGGAAGGCACGGCGGTCCGTGCCCCCGCTCCCCTGGGCCACCATCTCGACCGGCATCCTGGCGCGGCCCGCCTCGCCGCTCCTGCGCTTGATCAGCATGGCCCTACTTCCTCAGCGTCTCGTAGCCATTGGTCCGGTAGAAGGCCCGGACATCGTCGGTCTCGCGGTAGCGTGCCTTGGTCTCTTCCGGGCCGGGGTCATAGGCCTGGGCGTCCTTGGCGCCCATGACCGCACCGGCCGCGGCTGCCACCGAGCCCGTGCCGAGCGCGCGGAAGAACCTGCGGCGCCCGAGGGACCTGCCATCCTGCTGCTCGCTCATGTCTTCCTCCCCTGACTTCCCGGCCGGCCCATCACTCATCAACCGGCGGCACGCCGCTCGGCTCCCGGCGATACGGCTGCCACATCCATCGCGAACGCACTGGCCTCGATCTCCATGAACAGCCGCCCGACCGTGCCGACGCTGCGGTAGAAGGGCGTGGATGCCGCCTGCTCCAGATCCCCGAAGAACCGCCCGGCCCAGGGCTCCAGATGCCGGCGGAAGAACTGCCGTTCGCTCCCCCGCCCGGCGTCGAACCGGCCGGACGCCAGACCGGCCATGGTCTCGCACAGGATGGCCAGATGGTCCTCGGGCTCATGCACATGCGCCGCACGCTCGATCCCGAGCGCCGCCATGTCCTGCCGGATGCCTACGAGCGGCCGCTCGTGGAGGAACCCGGTCAGGTAGTACGAGGCATGCGGGATGAGCTCGCTGCGGCCGATGCCGATGAACAGATCGAAGAACGCGCGCTCCAGCACCGCCGGGTCCGCCGTGGCCGCAGCCTCGGCCAGTGCCGCGTGGGCCTGTCCGAGCGGGCTGCCATCGCCCTCCAGCCCGGCGAGCCGTGCCAGCAGCTCGGCAGTCGGCTGCCGGCCGAGCAGCAGGGCCAGCAGGTGGTACTCATGGGCCCGAAGGAGGTCGATCTCGTCGATGCTGGGTTCGCCGCCCATGCCGCTCCCGTTCCGCAATGCCCCAGCCGTCACCCGAAGCCGCCCCTGTGCCAGGCTCGGGACCGGCAGCCTGTGTCGGGGACATATCATGCCACGACCGCAATCTGCCGGAAGGGTCGAACGCCAGTTTCCTTAACATTCTCGGGCGATGGCCGTCTGTCTAGACATAGTCTGCACTGATTGAGGACATTCCGCCGCCCGGCATTGGTCAGCCGCCGGATCAGATCGGCACGGCCCCGCCGTGCCGGCGGTGCCGGATCGGCCGTTCCGCTGCATGATCCGGCATGGTCGGCGCCGCCTGGCGTGGCCCGGGTCCGGACGTCTCCAGCGCAGCGGCGGGCAGTGCCTGCGGGGCGGCGGCAACGGCCGGCGGGTCCGCCGCAGCGCTCCCGGCAAGGGATGCAGGCGCAGGGTCATCCGCGGCGACCGGCACCTCGCCTGGCGCGGGTTCAGGGACGGCTTCCGGCGTGGCGGGAAGCTGTCCCACGATCCGGCGCGCGGCGTTGATCACTTCCTCCGTCCTGGCGAGCGGCCCCGAGCCCGGCACGCTGCCCGGAACGGACCAGTCATAGGCATAGTCGCGTGCATCGCCGACATAGTCGCGGATGGCCGGGTCCAGGACCCACATCCGCCGGAGTGCTGCGTTGCGCAGCGCCGCCGGGACGCCCTTGCGCATGAACGGCGTCAGGTCGGATTGCGCCGTCAGTTCCTCGACCGAGGGCAGGCTGGCCAATTCTTCCTGCAGATCGGGTTCGGCTACCGCGGCCTGATCCGCGACCGCTGGCGGTGCGGCACTAGGCTCGGTCGACACTTCCAACTCGCCGGAGACTTCCGCCGCCTCGCTCTCGCTTGCCGGCTGCCTGCGGGCCTCCAGCTTGCGGCGCGACCAGCGCGACAGGAAATCCGCCTCGTCGCTCACGACCTGCGCTCCTTCTGCCCGCCCGTGCCGACCGCACCGCGCGCCAGCGCCTCGGGATCGGCGCGGCTGCGCTTGCGCTTGACGAAGGTCCGCTCCTGGTGGAACGCCTCGAAGAATGCCGCGACCTTGGCCTGGATGGCGGGTGGCATCGGCACCGGCTCGACGATCGCCTCCAGCCCATCCACCAGCGCCTCGCCCTCGTAGGGATCCGCGGTGACCGTCGCCACCGCATACTCGTCGCCGGCCGTGCGCCGCAGCGCCACCCACAAGGACGGCCGCCCGGAGGTCAGGTTGTCACGATAATGGCTGGTGGCGCTGGGGTGGAGCGTCACCTCGAAGCCGCCCGCGTAGAACAGTTCCTCCTGCGCGTCGCCGCCGAGCCGCGTCCCCGGTGCGGCCGCGGGAACGCCCGGCAGCACCGATGCCGGCAGCCAGGCATGGTCCAGCCACGGCCCCTTCAGCCTGCGCCTGGCGACGATCAGGCCGACCTCGAAATGGTCCTCGGGCTTCATGGGTTCTCTCCTGCCGAAGCGCGCCGGCCGGCCCGGACCGGCAGCCCTGCCACCAGGTTCTGCGGCTTCATCCGCACGCGCCGGTCCGGCGCCATGGCGAGGATCAGGTAGACCGGATAACCCCGCACCGCCGCCTCGGCGTCCTCGGGATCGCGGAAGAACAGGCGGAACAGGGCCAGGACCCGCATCCGCTCGTCCTCGCTCAGCGTGCTGCCGCTCCACAGCGCATTGCCGATCCGCGTGCCCTCGGCGTCCAGCCCGACGAACCAGCGCCATTCCCGGTCCTCGATCGCCGCCACCGGCTCGACCTGCACCGCGACCTGCAGCACATGGCCGACCCAGGCCTCGATCGCCCGCGCCACGGCCTCCCGCCCGGCCGGGTCGGAGCCCAGGTTCAGCACCATGGTGAAGGCGTCGGAGCGGCTCCAGTAGGTCCAGGCATTGTCCCGGTTCATGACGTCGAGCTCGGCCACCGGCTCCCGACCCAGCATGGCGAGCAGCGGCGAGCGACCCACCGCCTGCTCTCTCGCCTCGACGATCTCGTCGTCGGCCAGCAGCAGCGTGCCATCGTGGAAGGACGCGCGCTGCGGGCGGAACATCAGCTCGGCCGCGCGGAGGACGTAAGGATCGTCGCAGCCGTCCAGCGCGTTGCGCAGGATCAGGTGGACGAGCTGGTCGAGGAACAGGGCCGGCAGGTGCCCGGCCCTCTGGTGCACGAGCTGGCGATAGGCCGCCTCGACCGAGCCCGCCGCCACCAGCCGGTCGCGGAAGCGCAGCATGACCTCCCAGTTCTGTCGCGCATCCGGATCGGCCAGGGCTGCCAGCTCGTCCGGCGCCACCGGGCGGCCGGGCTCGGCCAGCAGTGCGGCATGGAGCCGGCGCTCCGCGAGGCAGGCCTCTTCCGGCGGCACCAGCTCGGGCCGGGCCAGATAGGCCTGGAGCAGCCCCTCGGTGACGGCGAGCTCCCCCTTCTCGGTCCGGCGGGTCAGATGGTGGCCGCTGGAAACCCAGAATTCCCTCACGAACCGGCTCTCCCGTACATGCGCAGCGACTTCGTCCTCACAGATGCGGGCGTCCGGTCTTTTCATCGAGCCAGGATGGAACGCGCAGGGCCTTGAGCAGTTCCATTCGTTCGGGCGGGGCGCTGGCGGCATGACGCAGGATCAGGTCCCCGTTCTCCTCGAGACGGGCGGTTCCTGCCAGGTTCAGCCTGGCCAGATAGCGGTTGCCGATCGGATCGAAGCCTTCGTGATACCAGGTGTCGAAGCTGCGCATGAGGTAGCGGGCGAACTGCCCGGCAAGGTCAGCCAGGCCATCCGCTGCGCAGCCCTCTTCGTCGAGGGCGGTGGAATCCGGCGTCAGCCCCGGCTCGCCGGCCCCCTGCTTCGACGCGATGAGCATGATCGAGAAGACCAGCCAGCCCGGCACGTCCGCCTCGCCGCAGTTCTCCGGCCAGCCCAGCCGGCCGCCGCCCAGCCTGGCGCCGTCGAACCGGATCGCGTCCGGCCAATCGAAGCCGATCGGCTTTTCCGGCGCGCAGGCGGCGGCGATCGCATCGGCAGTGGCGACCATCCCGGCGAAGAACGCCCGCCTGGCCTGCCGGAGCGCTTCGTCCGGCTCCAGCACGACCGCGAGTTCCAGGACGTCCGGCCGCGGCACCCATACCAGCGTACCCGCCCCGGCATCCGGCGCCAGCCGGCAGGCATGGGCAAAGGCCGCACCCGGTTCGTTCTGCACGGCCAGCCGGTAGGCGGGCGGCAGGTCGGGCAGGGCCGTCGCGGCGGCTGGCACGGTGGCGGTGGTCAACGAGGCTTCCCCCGGTCGGGCTGTCCTGTCTTGATCGATTCCAGTTTGCTGCCATTGGTCGGGTACGGGAACTGCCAAGACGCCTTCAGCGGGGAGACGAGCGAGCATGCCGCAAGGCGATAGGACTGTGATCGTATGTTCCTGCGAGGGAACGGTGCCGCTGGACGAGGCCGCCATCGCCCGCGGCTGCGGCGGCAGCATCCAGCGCGCCGACCAGCTCTGCCGACGCGAGCTCGACCGGTTCCGCTCCGTCCTCTCGGACGGCGGGCCGGTCACCGTTTCCTGCACCCAGGAAGCGCCCCTGTTCGGCGAGGTGGCGGCGGAGCTGGCGGCGGAGGAGCGGGTGGCCTTCGCCAATATCCGCGAACACGCCGGCTGGTCCGCCGAAGCCCAGGATGCCGGGCCGAAGATGGCAGCGCTGCTGGCTGCTGCCGCCGAGCCCGCACCCTCCTTCCCGTTCGTCCCGTTCGAGAGCAAGGGGGTGACGCTGGTCTATGGCCGGGACGAGTTGGCGATCGAGGCGGCGCACCGCCTGGCCGACCAGCTCGACGTGACGGTGCTCCTGACCCGGCCCGGCGAGGTCAGCCCGCTGCGCATCGGCGAGTTCCCGGTGCTGCAGGGGACGATCGTGGGTGCGAAGGGTCATCTCGGCGCCTTCGAGCTGCGCATCGACGACTATGCCGTCCCGGCGCCCTCTTCCCGCGCCAAGCTGGCGTTCGGCATGCCGCGCAACGGCGCCACCTCGCGCTGCGACATCATCCTGGATCTCACCGGCGGCACGCCGCTCTTTCCCGCCCACGAGGTCCGCTACGGCTATGTGCGCGCCGACCCGCGCGACCCCGCCGCCGTCGAGCGGGCGCTGTTCCAGGCCTCGCACCTGGTCGGCGAGTTCGACAAGCCGCGCTATGTCGATTTCCAGGCGGACCTCTGCGCCCATTCCCGTTCGCGCATCACCGGCTGCACCCGCTGCCTGGAGGTCTGCCCGACCGGGGCGATCTCGCCCGGCGGCGACCATGTGCTGATCGACCCCCATGTCTGCGCCGGCTGCGGCAGCTGCGCATCGGTCTGCCCGACCGGGGCCGCCACCTATGCGCTGCCGCCCACGGACGTGCTGATGCGCCGGCTGCACCGGCTGATGGCCACCTACCAGGCGGCAGGCGGCAGGGATGCCGTGGTGCTGTTCCACGACGGCGACCATGGCGAGCCGCTGATCCAGGCACTCGCCCGGTTCGGCGACGGCCTCCCCGCCAACGTCCTGCCCGTCCGGGTCAACGAGGTGACGGAGATCGGCCCGGAAGTGGTGGCCGCCCTGTTCGCCTACGGGGCCGTGGGAGCCCACTTCCTGTGCCGCGCCAAGCCGAAGCACGACATCGTGGCGCTGCAGCGCATGGTGAGCCTGTCCGACACGATCCTCCAGGCGCTGGGCTACGGCACCGGGGCACCTCCCGTCGCCATCATCGCTACCGACGATCCGGACGGCCTAGCCCAGGCCCTGGCCGAGGCACCGCATGGCAGGCCTGCGCGGGTGCCAGCGCGCTTCGTGCCGGCCGGGCGCAAGCGCAGCGTGCTGGAGACGGCGTTCCGCGAACTGCACGCCGCGGCACCGGCGCCGGTCGACTGCGTGCCGCTCGAGGCCGGCGCCCCCTTCGGCGGGCTCGACTTCGACGTGGACGGCTGCACCCTCTGCATGTCCTGCGTGTCGGCCTGCCCGACCCAGGCGCTGACCGACGGCGTGGAGCGGCCGACGCTGCGCTTTCGCGAGGCCTTGTGCGTGCAGTGCGGCCTGTGCGCCCGGACTTGCCCCGAGGACGTGATCCGGCTGAAGCCCCAACTCGACTTCGCCGCCTGGAACTCCCCGGCCCGGCTGGTCAAGGAGGAGGAGCCGTTCCACTGCACCGTCTGCAGCAAGCCGTTCGGGACCCGTGCCTCCATCGAGCGCGTGGTGGCGAAGCTCCAGGGCCGGCACTGGATGTTCTCGGGCTTGGCCGGCCAGGACCGGATGCGCGTCCTGATGATGTGCGAGGACTGCCGGGTCGAGGCGGTCGTCAACGAGAGCTTCGACCCCCACGACATGCCGCAGCAGCAGCCTCCCCGCACCATCGAGGACGATCTGGCGGAACGTGCGCGGATCAAGGCCGGGCTGGCATGAGCGGCCCGCTGCTCCCTCAGCCGGCCTGCCGGCGGATGACGAAGGTGATCGTCTCGCCGTCGCTGTGCTGCTCCTCCAGCGCGTCGCCGGTCTCCTCCACCAGATGCGGAATGTCGACCGCCGCCTTGGGGTCGGTACATTGCACCTGGAGCAGGTCGCCCGGCGCCAGGCGCTGGAGGGCCTTGCGGGTCTTCAGCGCCGGCAGCGGGCAAACCAGCCCGCGCAGGTCCAGACGGGTTTCGGTCATGGGCTTTCCGGGCAGTCACGTGATGGCGAGGCAGGATTAAACCGGGCGGGTTGGATGTGTCAGTAGATTGTCCGCTGCCCGGCAGCAGCCGGGCGGGGCCGCTGGTTCCAGTGCCCGATGCGCTCGCGCGCTGGCTGGCCCCGCTGCGGCTCCTGCCGGCCCGGCGCGTCGCCCTCGCCGACGCGACCGGCATGGTCCTGGCCGAACCGCTGACGGCCCCGGCCGCACTGCCGCCCAGCGCGGTGGCGCTGCGCGGTGGCTACGCGGTGGCTGCGGCCGACACGGTGGGCGCCTCCGCCTATAACCCCGCCTTCCTTGCGGACGTCCCGGAGCGCGTCGTCGCCGGCGGCTTCCTGCCGGCCGGGACGGATGCGGTGCTGCCGCCCGATGCCGTGGTGCTCCATGGCGGCTTCGCCCAGGCCGCCCAGGCCGTGATCCCCGGCGAGCACGCCCGCCGCCCCGGTGAGGATGCCAGCCAGGGCGCCACCCTCCGCCCCGCCGGGCAGCGCCTGCGCCCGCTCGACCTGGCCATCGGCGCTGCCGCCGGGGTCCGGCAATGCGCCGTCCGGCGCGCCACGGTCCGCCTCCTCCCTGCGCAGGCCCATGACGATGCGGCTCGCCTGCTGGTCACTTCCCTGCTCGAAGCCGCGGGGGCACAGGTCGAACTGTCCGCCCCGTTCGGCAGCCGGCCGGATCTGGTGCGGGCACTCGCCCGGCCGGACGCGGACCTGGTCGTGGTGCTCGGCGGCAGCGGCCTGGATCCGGCCGATCCTGCGCCCGCGGCCCTGGCCGAAGGGGGGGAGCTGGTCGTCTCTGGCCTGGCGCTGCGCCCGGGCGAAGCTGGGGGCTCCGGCCATGCCGGCGGCCGGCCGGTGCTGCTGGTACCCGACCGGCTGGAGGCGGCCCTGGCGCTGATGCTGGTGTTCGCCCGGCCCTGCCTGGACCTGCTGCACGAGGCCACGCCCGCACCTGCCATGCCGCCCCTCCCCCTGGCCCGCAGGATCACCTCCACGGTCGGCTTCACCGACATCGTGCTGCTGCGCAGGCACGAGGCCGGCCTGGAGCCGCTGGCGACCGCTTCACTCTCCCTGCCCGCCATCGCTTCCGCCGATGCCTGGCTGGCCCTGCCGCCGGAGAGCGAAGGCATGGCCTCAGGCACCATCATCGAGGTCCAGCCATTCCCCATGTTCGCGTGATGCAGGCAGTCAACCCCCATGCCCTGCTGGGAGCAGCGGCGCAGCAGGAACAGTTCCTCACCGTCCTGCCGCGCGCCGAAGCCATCCGGCGCTTCGAGGCAGCGCTGCCGCCGGGGCCGCTCGGCACCGAACGGGTCACCCTCGCCGACGCACGGGGGCGGGTGGCGGCGGCGCCCATCCATGCCGCCATCGACGTGCCCCCATTCGACCGCGCCCTGGTCGACGGCTTTGCCGTGCGCGCCAGCGATCTCGCCGCGGCTGGCGAGAGCACGCCGGTGGTCCTGCGGCTGAACCGGGAGGTCATCGCCTGCGGGATCGCCCCGCGCCTGGCCGTCCAGCCCGGCACCGCCACCCCGATCGCCACCGGCGGGCCGATCCCGCGCGGTGCGGATGCGGTGGTGATGATCGAGCACACCGAGCCGGCCGGGGACGACGACGCTGCGATCCTGGTGCAGCGCGCCGCCAGTCCCGGCCAGTTCCTCGCCTTTGCCGGCTCGGACATCGTGCAGGGCGAGACGCTGCTGCGCCCAGGCACGGTGATCGGTGCGCGCGAGATCGGGATGCTGGCGGCTGCGGGACGAGACGAGGTCACGGTGTTTCGGCGCCCGCGCGTGGGGGTGCTTTCCACCGGCGACGAACTGACCAGCCCGGGCAACCCACTGCGCCCGGCCGCCATCTACGACAGCAACGGCCCGATGATCGCGGCGGCGGTCGAGGAGAACGGCGGCACGGCCGTCAGCTACGGCGCCGTCCCCGACCAGGAAGCGGCACTGCGGGAATCCATCGGCCGGGCCTTTGCCGAGTGCGACATGGTCATCCTGTCGGGCGGCACCTCCAAGGGTGCGGGCGACCTGACCTACCGGCTGATCGCCGATCTCGGCCCGCCCGGCATCGTCGCCCATGGTGTGGCGCTCAAGCCCGGCAAGCCACTCTGCCTGGCAGTCTGCGCGGGCAAGCCGGTGATCGTCCTGCCAGGCTTTCCCACCTCGGCGATGTTCACCTTCCACGACATCGTAGCCCCGGTGCTGCGCCGCCTGGCCGGCCTGCCGCCGCGGGGCGAGGCCCGCCTGCCGGCGACGGTCCCGGTCCGACTCGCTTCCGAGCTTGGCCGGACCGAGTTCGTGATGGTGTCGCTGGTCGAGCACGGCGACGGCCTGCTGGCCTACCCGGTGGGCAAGGGCTCGGGCTCGGTCACCACCTTCTCCCAGGCGGACGGCTTCATCGCGGTGGATGCGCTGGCCGAAAGCGTACCGGCCGGGACGGTGGCCGAGGTGACGCTGTTCTCCCCGCAACTCCGCATCCCGGAGCTGGTGGTCATCGGCAGCCACTGCATCGGGCTGGATGCGCTGGTCACCAGGCTCGCCGAAGCCGGCCAGACGGTCCGGCTGATGGCGGTCGGCAGCCTGGGCGGGCTGGCGGCGGCCGGGCGCGGCGAGTGCGACCTGGCGCCCATCCACCTGATGGACCCGAAGACCGGGCGCTACAACGCGCCCTACCTGACGCCCGGGCTGGAGCTGGTCGAAGGCTGGCGGCGCATGCAGGGTGTCCTGTTCCGCAAGGGCGACCGGCGCTTTGCCGGGCAGGAACCGGAAGCGGCCGTGGCGGCAGCACTGGCGGATCCCGGCTGCATCATGGTCAACCGCAACCAGGGTGCGGGTACCCGGATCCTGATCGACCGGCTGCTGCGTGGGCAGAGGCCGGCCGGCTACTGGAACCAGCCGCGTTCGCACCATGCGGTGGCCGCCGCGGTGGCCCAGGGCCGGGCCGACTGGGGGGTCGCCATCGCCCCGGTCGCTGAAGCGCAGGGGCTTGGCTTCATCCCGCTCGCGGAGGAGCATTACGACTTCGCGCTGGTGTCGGAGCGGCGGGACCGCCCGGCCGTGCAGGCCTTCCTGACCGCCCTCGACGATGCCGAGTTCGGCGCCGAGCTCGGCCGGCTGGGCTTCCGCCGCGCCGTGCCGGCGCCAGTCCTCACCTCCGGCCGGTAGCGGGAACGCCGATGGCACAGCTCACCAACGACTGCTTCGCCTTCGGCGGCGAGCTGATGCGCCTGGAAGAGGCGGTGCGGCTGATGACCGGGCGGGTGGAGACCGTCACCGGGACGGAGCTGGTCCCGCTGGAGGAAGCCGATGGGCGGGTCCTGGCCGAGGACGTGGTCGCCACCGTCGACCTGCCGCCGTTCGACAACTCCGCGGTCGATGGCTACGCGGTGCGTCATGACGACCTGAGTGCCGAAGGGGACAGCCGCCTGCCGGTCGCCGGGCGGGTCGCCGCCGGTGCGGCGCCCGAGGGACTCGCGACCGCGGGCCAGGCGGTGCGCATCTTCACCGGCGCTCCGCTGCCGGCCGGTGCCGACACGGTCTTCATGCAGGAGGATGTCCGGGTCGAGGATGGCCTGGCCAGCCTGCCCCAGGGGCTGGCGCGCGGTGCCAACCGGCGGCTGGCCGGCGAGGACTTGCCGAAAGGCGGGAACGCCCTGCCCGCCGGACGGCGGCTGAGCGCGCGGGAGGTGGGGCTGCTGGCCGCACTCGGCCTTCCCGCCGTCCAGGTCCGGCAAAGGCTGCGCGTGGCGCTATTCTCGACCGGCAACGAGGTGGTGGCGCCGGGACAGCCTCTGGCCCCGGCCAGGCTCTATGACGCCAACCGCTTCATGCTGGGCGTCCTGCTCCGCCGGGCCGGCTGCATCGTCACCGACCTGGGCATCCTGCCGGACACCCGACAGGCGGTAGGCCATGCCCTGGCCGGGGCGGCAGGCGGGCACGACCTGCTCCTGACCTCGGGCGGCGTGTCCGCCGGCGACGAGGACCATGTGAAGGCCGCGGTCGAGCAGGATGGCGCGCTCACCTTCTGGCGGGTCGGCATCAAGCCGGGCCGGCCGGTCGCCATGGGGGTCGTGCGGGGGACGCCGTTCATCGGCTTGCCCGGCAACCCGGTGGCGGCCTTCGTGACCTTCAGCTTCCTGGCCCGCCCGCTGATCGCGCGGCTTAGCGGCGAGAGCCATCAGCCGCCGCTGCCGGTCCCGGTGACCTGCGGGTTCAGCCACCGCAAGAAGGCCGGCCGGCGGGAGTTCGTACGGGTGCGCCTGGCCGAGCAGGACGGCGCGGTCCTGGCGCTGAAGCATCCGCAGGACGGTGCCGGCGTGATCACCTCGCTCACCGCGACCGATGGCCTCGTGGTCCTGCCGGAGGAGGTCACCGCGGCAGCACCGGGCGACCGGGTCGGCTTCCTGCCCTACGGGGTCCTGTCCTGACCGCCGAGCAGCCGCTCCGCCGCTGCCAGCTCGTCTGGCGTGTTCACGTTGAAGAACGGGTCGACCGGCTCACTCGGCCAGTCTGCGGGGGCAACCCCATGGCGCGCCGTCCAGCGGTCGATCTTGCGCATGTCCTCCTCGACCAGGGCGCGGCGCAGATCGTGGCGCAGCGCCACCGGCCACAGCCCGTTCACGGGATGGGTCCGCCCATCGGTGCGGGCGCAGGCGAGCGGCATCCCGGCCAGGCTGCGCGCCGCGTGCAGCCGCTCGACATAGTCCGCCGGCAGGAAGGGCGAATCGCCGGCGACGCTGACGATCCAGCCGACGTCCGGCCGCCGCTCCACCGCCCAGTCCAGGGCCGCCAGGATGCCGGCGAGCGGTCCGGGAAAGCCCGGCAGATCGTCCGGGACCACCGGCAGGCCGGTGGCGGCGAACCGCGCCGGGTCGCCGTTCGCGTTCAGGATCAGTTCACGGCACTGCGGCCGCAGCCGCTCGATGACATGGTCCAGCAGCGGCCGGCCGCCCAGCAGGGCCAGCGGCTTGTCGCCGCCACCCATGCGCCGGGCCAGGCCGCCCGCCAGGATGACGCCCAGGGTCGCGGGCGCTGCGGCCTCAGTCATCGCCGCCCTCCCCGCGCCGGCCCTTGGCCGAGAGTCCTTCGACATAGGCCAAGTCCTGGTCGAACAGGATCCGGTCCTCGCCCGAGAGCGCCAAAAAGCGCTTGCCGCGCGCCCGGCCGATCAGGGTCAGGCCGGTCCGCCTGGCCAGCTCCACCCCCCAGGCGGTGAAGCCGGAGCGCGAGACCAGGATCGGGATGCCCATGCGCACGGTCTTGATCACCATCTCCGAGGTCAGCCGGCCGGTCGTGTAGAAGATCTTGTCCGCCCCGCTTTGCCCGTGCCGGAACATCCAGCCGGCGATCTTGTCCACCGCGTTGTGCCGGCCGACATCCTCCATGTAGACCAGCGGCCGGTCTTCTTTCGCCAGCACGCAGCCATGGATGGCGCCGGCCTCCAGGTAGAGGGACGGTGTCGTGTTGATCGCGTGGGTCAGCCGGTAGAGCCAGGAGGTCCGCAGCCGGGTCTTCGGCAGCTCGATCCCGTCCAGCGCCTCCATCAGGTCGCCGAAGGCCGTGCCCTGCGCGCAGCCGCTGGTCTGGGTGCGCTTGCGCAGCTTGTCCTCGAAATTGGTCTGCGTCTCAGTCCGGACGACCACGACCTCCAGGTCCTCGTCATAGTCGACCGCGGTCACCCGGTCCGCGGGCTTCAGCATGTTCTGGTTGAGCAGGTAGCCGAGCGCCAGATATTCCGGGTAGTCGTTGATCGTCATCATCGTGACGATCTCCTGGGCGTTCAGGTAGAGCGTGAGCGCCCGCTCGACCGGTACCCTCGCGTCCACCTGCTCGCCGCACTCGTTCACCCCGACGACTTGCTGGGTGAGCCGCCGGTCCGCGGGATCGGGGCGGACCAGCAGGTCGGGATTGTCCTTGATCATCGGCTCCGTCCGGCCTGCCCCTCGGCAGGCGCATAGCCCAGGCTGTGCTGCGACCGCTCCCGGGCCGCTTCTGTAATCTGCCCCACCAGCGGTGCAGGAACCGAGTGGTGGACAGCCAGGAAATAGGTTTCCTCGCCGAGCGGCAGGAAGTCCAGGCCGAAGCGCTCCGCACTGGCCCTGGCACCCATGCCGGCGTCGGCCGCACCGGAGGCGACCAGGGCCGCCACCGCCTGGTGGGTGAACTCCTCCACCTCATAGCCCTGGATCGCCGCAGGCGACACGCCGGCCCGGGCGAGCAGCCGGTCCAGCCACAGGCGCGTGCCCGAATCCTTCTGGCGGTTGACGAAGCGCAGCCCGGCCCGCGCCAGATCGCCGATGGCCTGGATGCCGAGCGGATTGCCGGCCGCCAGGATCAGCCCCTGCTCCCGCCGGAACAGCGGGATGACGGAGAGCGTCGGCTCGGCACGGAGCTGCGCCAGCGGCCCGGTTTCCGGCAGCTCCACCCCGCCGCCATGGAAGCCAGCAGCATCGACGCTGCCGGCCAGGAGCCGGCGCGCGGCCTCCAGGCTCCCGGCCACCGCCACCTCGACCCCGTCCAGCTCCGTCAGGATGTCCAGCAGCAGCGGGTCATGGCTTACTGCCAGTAACACACTTGGCCGCCGCTCCTCCGTCAGTGCGGTCAGCCGGAGCTGCAGTGCCCGCTCCTCTTCCGCCAGGAGCCCCGCCGACCGGCTGAATGCGGCCGCCAGCGCATCGCGCAGTGCGGTGCCCAGCGGGGTGAGCATGCTGCCATGCCCCTTGGTCTTCACCGCGACCGGCTGCCCGAGTGCCGCCTCGAGTTCCGCCAGCCGCCCCCAGGCCGAGCGGTAGGACAGGCCCAGCCGCAAAGCAGCGCCCCGCACCGACTGGTCAGTGGCGATTCCCTCCAGCAGCGCCATGGTGGGCCCGAGGCCGATCTGCCGCCCGCCCAGCTCGATCTGTCCTGCCAGCGTCAGGGCCACGCGCATATGCAACCGCTTTCCTATTGAAGTGGCACCCGTCTCGCTATCATCTGCCTGGACCATGTTGCAAAGCCTCGGCGACGCCTTCTCCATGCTCGGCGCGCTGGACCATGACGTCATGGCCATCGCGTGGCTGTCGCTGCGCGTGAGCCTGTCGGCGGTGCTGCTGGGTTCGCTCGTCGCCATCCCACTGGGCGCCCTGCTCGCGATCGTCACCTTCCCGGGGCGGCCGCTGGTGGTCGCGGTGGTCAATGCGTTCATGGGCCTGCCGCCCGTGCTGGTCGGGCTGATCGTCTACCTCCTCCTGTCGCGCTCGGGCCCGCTGGGCGCTCTCGGCCTGCTGTTCAGCCCAGGCGCCATGATCGTGGCGCAGACCGTGCTGGCGATCCCGCTGCTGGCGGCACTCACCCGGCAGATCGTGGAGGATGCCCATCGCGAGCTCGACGAGCAGCTCCGCTCGCTGCGGCTCGATGTCTGGCAGCGCATCCGGGTGCTGGTCTTCCACCTCCGCTTCTCGCTGGTGGTGGCGGTGCTGGCCGCCTTCGGCCGCGCCATCTCCGAGGTGGGTGCGGTGCTGGTCGTGGGCGGCAATATCGACGGCTACACCCGCACCATGACCACGGCGATCTCGCTGGAAACCCAGAAGGGCGACCTGCCGCTCGCCATAGCATTGGGCATCCTGCTGATCGCCATCGTGCTCGTGGTCAACGGGACGGCCTCGGCGATGCGCGCCTACACCATGCGGCTCTACCCATGACGGCCGGGCTGCAGATCGTCCTGCGGGGCCTGTGCTTTCGGCCGAACGGCCGGACCGTGCTGGCCGGCCTCGACGCGACCATCACCTCCCCTGGCATCACCGCCATCATCGGCCCGAACGGGGCCGGCAAGAGCGTCACCCTGCGCATGATCGACGGGCTGCTGCAGCCGGACAGCGGCACGGTCCGGTTCGGCCCGCGGCCGCCCGAGAGCATCCGGCGCAGCTTCGTCTTCCAGCGGCCGGGCCTGATCCGGGCGAGCGTGGCGCGCAACATCGCGCTGGCCCTCCTCCCGCTCCGCCTGCCCCGCGCGGAAGCGGAGCGCCGCGTCGCCACCGCCCTGGCACGGGTTGGGCTGGCGGACCGGGCCGACGATTCGGCGCAGAAGCTGTCCGGCGGCGAGCAGCAGCGGCTGGCGCTGGCCCGGGTCTGGGTGACCGACCCTGAGCTCCTGCTGCTGGACGAGCCGACGGCGAGCCTCGACCCCGGTGCGACCGAGGCGATCGAATGCCTGGTCCATTCCATGGCCAAGGCGGGCACCAAGATCGTGCTGGTGTCGCACAATATCGGCCAGGTCGCCCGGCTTGCCCGCGACGTGCTGGTGCTCTGCCAGGGCCGCGTCGTCGAGCACGGCGCCACCGGCCAGATCCTCACCATGCCCAGGACTCCCGAGGCCCGGGCCTTCCTGAAGGCGGAAATGCCATGGCAGTGCTTCGCCGCAGCCTCCTAGCCATCGGCGTGGCCCTGCTGGGAATGGCTCCGACTCTCACCCCGGCCGCGTCGTCGATCACCGTCGCGTCCACGACCTCCACCGAGCAGTCCGGCCTGTTCGGCCATCTCCTGCCGCGCTTCACCGGGAGGACCGGCATCGAGGTCAGGGTGGTGGCCCTCGGCACCGGGCAGGCACTCGATGTCGGCCGGCGCGGCGATGCCGACGTGGTGTTCGTCCACGACCGGGCGGCGGAGGAGAAGTTCGTCGCCGAAGGGCATGGCGTGAACCGGGTGGAGGTCATGTACAACGACTTCGTCATCGCCGGCCCCAAGAGCGACCCGGCGAAAGCCGCCGGCAGCGACATCCTCCAGGCCCTGCAGCGGATCGCGGCCACGGAGCAGCCCTTCATCTCGCGCGGCGACCGCTCGGGCACCCATGCCGCCGAGCTGCGCTACTGGCAGGCGGCCGGCATCGACATCGCGGATGCCGGCGGCGACTGGTACCGGGAGATCGGCCAGGGCATGGGGCCGGCCCTCAACATGGCCTCGGCGTCCAACGCCTACGTGCTCTCCGACCGCGGCACCTGGCTGTCCTTCAAGAACCGGGGTGAGCTCGCGATCCTGGTCGAGGGCGACCGGCGCCTGTTCAACCAGTACGGCGTCATGCTGGTGAACCCCGAGAAGCACCCGGACGTGCAGGCGACGGAAGGCCAGGCCTTCATCGACTGGCTGGTCTCGGACGAAGGGCAGCAGGCGATCGGCGACTACCGGATCGACGGCCAGCAGCTCTTCTTCCCGAACGCGGGGGCAACCCAGATCTCGCAGTGAGGGCGATGCCCGCTGGCTTCTGGCTCTTCGATGTTGCTGAACCCTCCGCCTCTGCCTATCGTCCGGCCCGCCGACGGTTCCCCGGAAGGGGAGGCAAGAGGGAACAGGGAGCATTGGCCGAAGCAGCGGCTGATCGCGAGCCCTGGCTACCCCCGTAACTGTGCGCGGCGAGCCGATCTCCTTTCCATGGCCACTGGGCGACCGGGAAGGCCGGGGGTCGGCCACGACCCGTGAGCCAGGAGACCTGCCGACGGTAGTGTCGCTTGATCCATGCCTGCGGGTGGCGGGTGTGGGACGGGTACCCGTTCGCGGCGATGCGCTGGTCGTATCGAGGGCGGGAATCCGTGCAGCGCATGGACAAGGTCATCATTGCCGCGGGCATCGCCCGCAGCGCGCAGCCGCCCTCGGACGGCCATCCACCGGCATGGATGGCCCGCTTCGCCGCTTGGTCGCCCATGCCCTCGGTTCGTCCCGATCGAGGGAATTGCTTCATGGTCATCGTATCCGACGCAGCACGCCTGGCCGGTGCCGCGTCCGTTCTCACCCTGGTCCTGGGCCAGGCACCGGTCATGGCACAAGAGTCGCCCCTCACCCTGCCGAGCGTGGTGGTGAGCGCCAGCCGCATCGCCGTGCCGGCCGAGCAGGTCGGCAGCAGCGTCACCGTCATCACCGCCGAGGAGCTGGCGGAGCGCCAGACCGTGCTGGTGGCCGACATCCTGCGCGACGTGCCGGGCGTGGCGGTCAGCCGGTCCGGCGGGATCGGCACGCCCACCCAGGTCCGGATCCGCGGGGCGGAAGCCAACCAGACCGTGGTGATCATCGACGGGGTGGAGGCGGGCGACCCGGTCAGCGGCGAGTTCGACTTCGGCTCCCTGCTGGCCGGTGACATCGAGCGGATCGAGGTGCTGCGCGGCCCGCAGAGCGCGCTCTGGGGTGCCGATGCGATCGGTGGCGTCGTCAACATCGTGACGCGCAAGGGGACGAAGGGCTGGCAGGCCAGCCTGTCCGGCGAGACAGGCTCGTTCGCCACGGCGCTCGGCAATGCCCGCCTCTCCGGCGGCAGCGACCGGATCGACGGGGCGCTGGCTGTGTCCGGGCTCACCACTGAGGGCTTCAACATCGCGCGCGAGGGCGGCGAGAAGGACGGTGCCGGCAACCTCACCCTCCAGGGCAATCTCCGCTACCGCCCGGTCGAGAATCTCGAGCTGGCGCTGACCGGCCGCCACGCGGACACGCGCACCGACACCGACCCGCAGGACTTCGCCTTCCCGCCCACGCCGACGAACGGGCTGGTGATCGACGGCGACGAAGAGACCAGGACCAGCCAGTTCACCGGCCGTGCCCAGGCGACGCTCGACCTCCTGGAAGGTGCCTGGCGCCACACGCTGGGCGCCAACCTCACCGAGATCGATTACCGCTACTATATCGACGGCCAGCGGACCGGCGGCAATGACGGCCGGCGCACCCGGTTCGACTACCAGAGCAGCTACCGCTTCGAGACGCCCGGCTTCGCGGAGGCCACCCACGACCTGATCCTGCTGGCCGAGCACGCCCGCGAGACCTTCGAGAACATGGGCGCCACACCGGATGCGCCGGAGAACCAGAAGCGGCATCGCGACCAGACCGGCCTGGTGGGCGAATACCGGCTGGGCCTCTGGCAGCAACTGTTCCTGTCTGGTGCGGTTCGCCAGGACTGGAACAGCGGGTTCGACGACGCGACCACTTGGCGGCTGACCGCGGCCTATCTGGTCCCCACGATCGGGACCCGGCTGCACGGCAGCTACGGCACCGGAGTCACCAACCCGACCTTCTATGAGCAGTTCGGCTTCTTTCCCGACAGCTTCGTCGGCAACCCGGACCTGAAGCCGGAAAAGTCCGAAGGCTTCGACGTCGGCATCGAGCAGCCGTTCCTCGGCGGGCGGCTGGTGGCGGATCTCACTTTTTTCCACACCGACCTGGAGGACGAGATCGTCACCGCGTTCGACCCGGTCACCTTCCTCAGCACGGTGGTCAACCAGGATGGCCGCAGCCGCCGCCAGGGTGTCGAGCTGGCGCTGACGGCGGAGCCGTGGGCCGGCGGCAGCCTGCGCGCGGCCTACACCTATACCGATGCCGAGGATCCGGACGGCGCACGGGAGGTCCGCCGGCCGCGCCATGTCGGCAGCCTCCAGGCGAGCCAGCGCTTCCTGGACGGCCGCGCCCAGCTCGGCATCGGGATCCAGTATAACGGCCGCCAGACCGACAGCGAGTTCGTCAGCACCACGCCCGGAACCACGGTCGAGCTGGATTCCTACACCCTGGTCGACCTGTTCGGCGCCTATGCGCTGACCGACCGGGTCGAGCTCTACGGCCGGGTCGAGAACCTGTTCGACGAAAGCTACGAGGAAGTGTTCAGCTACAGCGCCCCGGGCATCGCCTTCTATGCCGGCATGCGCGTCAGCTTAGGGGGCGGGGCGACGTGATCCGCCCTGCCCTCATGGGCCTCCTGGCGCTCCTGCTGGCGCCGGTCCCCACCGAAGCGGGGCCGCCCAGGCGGATCGTGTCGTTCAACCTGTGCAGCGACCAGCTCGTGCTGCTGCTGGCCAGGCGCGAGCGGATCGCCTCGGTGAGCTATCTCGCGGCCGACCCGGCCATGTCGGCGCTGGCGGACCAGGCGCGGGGCCTGCACCTGAACCACCGCCAGGCCGAGGAGATCCTGGCGCTGGACCCGGACCTGGTGCTGACCAGCACCTTCACGGACCGCGCCACGACGGCATTGCTGGCGCGGCTCGGCCGGCGCGTGGTGGCGCTGCCGCCCGTGACGAGCCTGGCCGAGACCAGGGCGCAGATCCTGGACGTGGCGGACCTCCTGGGCGAGCCCGCGCGTGGCCGGGCCATGGTGGCGGAACTCGATGCGGCCCTGGCGGCGGTGCCGCCGCCTGCCCCCCCGCGGGCACGCGCCGTCCTGTTCCAGGCGAACGGCTGGACGGAGGGCCCGGCCACGCTCGCCGGCGACCTGCTCCGCCATGCCGGGCTGGACAATCTGGCGGTGTCCTATGGGATCGACGCCTATGGCCGGCTGCCGCTCGAGACCGTGCTGCTGGCGGCACCCGACCTGGTGGTGAGCGGGACCATGCCGGGCAACGCACCCTCGCTGGGCCAAGCCCTGCTCGACCACCCGGCCCTGCGCACCGCTTTGCCGGATCGGCGGCGAGTCCGGGTGCCCGAGGCGCTCTGGACCTGCGGCCTGCCGCAGACGGCCGACGCCGTGGCCCTGCTCGCCCGGGCACGGGACCGGCTGCGGTGAGCGACCGGGCCCTGGGAGCGGGCCTCGTCCTGCTGCTGGCCCTGCTGTTCTCGGGCTCGCTGCTGCTGGGGCCGGCCACGCCGGCCCTGGCGTTCCTGCAAGGCCTGCTGGCCGACCCGGACGGGCCGCTCCGGCTGATCCTGGTCGAGATCCGGCTGCCCCGGGCCCTGCTGGGGGCGATGACCGGGGCCAGCCTCGGCCTGGCCGGTGCCGCCCTACAGGGCTATCTGCGCAACCCCTTAGCCGAGCCCGGCATCGTGGGCGTGTCCGCGTCCGCCGCCTTCGGCGCGGTGCTGGCCTTCTATTCCGGCCTCGCCACCCTCCTGCCGCTGGCCATGCCGGTGTCCGGGATCCTGGGTGCCATGCTGGGCGTCTTGCTGGTGCAGGCCCTGGCTGGCACCGCCACGCTCGGCCTGATTCTGGCGGGCGTGGCGGTCAGCAGCTTCGCGAGTGCTTTGACCTCGCTCGCCCTGAACCTTTCGCCCAACCCGTTCGCCGCGACCGAGATCACCTTCTGGCTGATGGGCTCGCTGGCCGACCGCAGCTTCGACCATGTCTGGCTGGCCCTGCCCTTCACGGTGACCGGCTGGCTGTGCCTCCTGACCACCGGCCGGGCGCTGGACGCGCTGAGTCTGGACGAGGATGCCGCGGCCAGTCTGGGCTTCGACCTGGCCCGGCTCCGCCTGGTCCTGCTGGCCGGCGTCGCTCTGGCGGTGGGGGCGGCCACCGCTGTCACCGGAGTGGTCGGCTTCGTCGGCCTGGTGGTGCCGCATCTGCTTCGCCCGCTGGTCGGCCATCGGCCGGCCCGGCTGCTGCCGTTGAGCGCGCTGGGAGGCGCCTGCCTGATGCTGGCGAGCGACCTCCTGGTGCGGCTGGTCACGCCGGGCCAGGAGCTGAAGCTGGGCGTGGTGACCGCGCTCATCGGCACACCGTTCTTCTTCTTCCTGGTGTTGCGCGCCGCGAGGACCGCGCCGTGAGCCGGCTGCTCGCCGACCGGCTGACCTTCCTGCGCGGCGGCCGCCGGCTGCTGGACGAGGTGAGCGCCACGTTCGGGCCAGGCGGGCTGACCGGCCTGATCGGCCCGAACGGGGCGGGCAAGACCACGCTGATGCGCTGCCTGGCGGGCTTGGTCAGGCCGCAGCAGGGCCAGGTCAGGCTGGACGGCCGTGCGCTCGCCGACTGGCCGGCCCAGGTGCGCGCCCGGCAGCTCGCCTATCTGCCCCAGGCCGACACCGTCCACTGGCGGCTCAGCGTCGCCGACCTGGTGATGCTCGGCCGCCTGCCGCACCGCCAGGGCTGGAACGGGCCTGGGCCGGCGGACCGTGCGGCGGTCGAAGAGGCTCTGGCCGCCACGGACTGCACGGGCCTGGCGGCACGCGCGGTCGACACGCTGTCCGGCGGCGAGCGGGCGCGCGTCCTCCTGGCCCGGGCGCTGGCCGGCCAGCCTGCCACCCTGCTCGCCGACGAGCCCACCGCCGGCCTCGACCCCTACCACCAGCTCGAGGTGATGGAGCGGCTGCGGTCGCTGGCGCAGAGCGGCACCACCGTCCTGGTGGTCCTGCACGACCTGTCCGCGGCCGTGCGCTTCTGCGACCGCCTCGTCCTGCTCGACCGGGGCCGCGTGGTGGCGGCGGGCGACCCTGGCGAGGTGACGGCAGCGCCCAACCTCAGGACCGTCTTTCGCATCGAGGCGGCACGTGGCCAATTGCCGGAAGGGCCCTATCTCCTGCCGCGGCGGCGGGTCCTGGACTGAGCGACGGGCGGAACGGAACGAGAAGAGACCGCCGGACTGCCGGTACGGCGCTGCCTCGGCACCAGAAAGCCTCTCGCGCCGCCTTGCCGGATGGGCTGAGAAGGACGGAGCCGGAGCGGCGCGCAGGGCAGTCCTGCGAGCGGTGAGCCGTCGGTCGAGGTGGAGCCGTCCGTTCGGCCCGTTCCGGAGGACCGCATGGATGGAGAGTTCGGGTGAAGAATGACTGAGGGTTCCGTACGGCGGCCTGAACCGGCAGGCGCGCTCTGGGTGGCGCTGGGGTTCATCGCCCTGGCGATCGTCCTGCGGCTACCGGCGATGCTCTACTCGGTGCTGAACTTCGACGAGAGCATGTACCTGCTGATGGGCGACAAGCTGCGGCAGGGCTTCCTGCCCTACACCGCGCTCTGCGACCTGAAGCCGGTTGGCCTGTTCGGCCTGTTCGCGCTGATCAGCGCGCTGCCGATGGACGGGGTGCTGGCCATGCGCCTGTGCGCTGCCGTCGCGGTCGGCCTCAGCGCCTTCCTGCTCTGGATGGTGGCGCCGCGTCTGTTCGACGACCCGCACCGCCACATCGGGACGATGGCCGGGCTCAGCTATGTCGTCTTCATGCTGGCCAATGGCGGCCTGAACGCCCAGGCCGAACTGTTCATGAACCTCGCCTCCCTGCTGGGCCTGCTGCTCGCCCTGCGGGCGACCGGTACCGGCGGGCGACCGCGGCTCGGCCTCATGGTCGCGGCGGGCCTGGTGCTGGGGGTCGGCGTGCAGATCAAGCAGGTCGTCGCCATCGACATGCTGGCCTATCTGTTCGGCTTCTTCCTCCTGACCACGCAGGGCCTCCGGCAACTGCCCGCGCGCATCCGGGAAGCCTGGCTGCCGCTGGCGGCACTGGGGCTCGCCGCCACGGTGCCGACCCTCGTGATCATGCTGGTCTATGCGGTCAGCGGGAACTGGGACGCCTGGGTGGCCGGCAACCTGACCACCCATCGCGGCTTCTATGGCGATACCGGCCCGGAGATCGCCTGGGACGCCGGCTTCCGTGCCCTGGTGGAGCAGGCACCGCTATGGGTCGCGGCCCTCGTGGTCCTGGTCGTCGGCGGCCGCCTTGCCCGCGACCTGGGCGAGCGGCGCGCCATCCTGTTCCTGTGGCTCTGGATCGTCCTGGTCGGGATCGGCCAGCTCTTCCTGCGCTTCATGTCCGACCACTATTTCCTGCAGTTCCTGATGCCGCTGGGCCTGCTCACCGGCTTTCTCCTGGGACGTGGCGTCCTGGAGCGGCTGGACGGTGGCTTCGGGCGGCGTGCCGTCCTGGCGGCCCTCGTGGTGCTGGGCGTCTTCGCGGCCGCCAAGAACCCGATCGTGAACGCCGTCTACATAGCGCGGGACCGCTATGTCGGGGGCGAGGCCCATGCGGGCGATGCGGCACGGCAGGCGGCCACCGAGATCGCGAAGGACCTGCGCCCGGGCGATGCGCTCTACGTCGTGGGCTTCATGCCGATCGTCTATTACCTGACCGGTGCCGAGATCCCGACCCGGTTCGCCTTCACCGGCCTGCCCAACCAGCGATTCCCGGGCCGCGACGGCTGCACTTGGGTCGAGCCCCGGGTCGAGCTGCAGCGGATCCTGGATTCGAACCCGCGCTTCATCCTGGTCGAGCAGGGCGTGTTCTTCGAGGAACTGCCGCCGGAGCTGAAGCGGCCGCTGCTGGACCGGCTGGGCGAGCGCTACCGCCTGCGCGCCGAGTTCGAGCAGCATCCGATCCACCACCTCTACCCGTTCGAGCGCTTCGTCATGAACGGCGCCGCAGCGGCCAGGCTGTACGAACGGGTCGATCCGGTCCTAAGCCCGGAAGAGGTGGCTTCCTAGGGTGGCGACATGGCGGCCGCCGGGCGGCCGCCATATCCGGCCGGGCGGCTAGATCGCCGCCCGTTCCCGCAGGGTGGCGGTGCTGCCTGCGTCCGCGGTCCGCAGGGCATCGACCGGCAGCCCCTCGGCCTGCAGGCGCCACATGCGGGTGAACAGGCCGCCGCGGCGGCGCAGCTCGTGCGCAGGCCCCTCCTCGACGATGTGGCCGTCCTGCATGACCAGCACCCGGTCGAACGCCGCGACGGTGGACAGACGATGCGCCACCGCGATGACCGTGCGCTCCTCCATCAGGTCGACCAGGGAGTGCTGGATCGCCATCTCGGATTCGGTGTCGAGGGCCGAGGTCGCCTCGTCGAGGATGATGATCGGCGCGTTCTTCAAAAAGGCCCGGGCGATCCCGATCCGCTGGCGCTGCCCGCCGGACAGCCTGGTGCCGCGCTCGCCGACCAGCGTGTGGTAGCCTTCGGGCAGGCTGCGGATGAAGCCGTCGCAGCAGGCGGCACGGGCGGCGGCATACACCTCCTCGTCGGAGGCGTCGGGCCGGCCGAAGCGGATGTTCTCCATGACCGAGCGGTGGAACAGGCTGATCTCCTGGGGCACCACCGCCAGCGCGTCGCGCAGGCTGTCCTGGGTGATGCTCGTGACCGACTGGCCGTCGATCAGCACGTCGCCGCTCTGGACGTCGTAGAGGCGCTGGATCAGGCTGATCAGGGTCGACTTGCCGGCACCGGACGGCCCCACGATCCCGACCTTCTCGCCCGGCCGGATGAACAGGCTCAGCTCGTGGATCGCGTCCCGGTCGGGCGCGCCATAGGCGAAGCCGGCCTTGCGGAACTCGACCGAGCCCCCGCCCCGCTGCAGCACCCGATGGTCGGGATCGTCCACCAGGGTCGGCCGCTGGCCGATCAGCTTCAGCGTGTCCGCGATGAAGCCGAAATGCTGGCCGATCTCGATCAGGGCGAGCGACAGGTCCCGGACCCCGTGCAGGATGCGGAAGGTGAACATGCTCACGATGACGACGTCGCCGGTGGTGATGGCTTGCTGGCCCCAGAGATAGAGCGCCCAGGACAGCATGCCGGTGATCATCCCCCACAGCAGGATGTCGTAGAGCAGCCGGGTCTTCTCCAGGAACATCCAGCTCCGGCGCTGCCGGCCTGCTTCGACGGCGAAGGTGCCGGCCAGGCGCTGGCGTTCCCGCTTGCGGGCCGAGAACGCCTTCACCGCCCACATGTTGGAGATCACGTCGGTGAGGCCGCCGGCCGCCTCGGCCGCGGTCCCGGCAAAGGCCTGGTGCAGGGGCCGGCCCCGCTCGCCGAACAGGATCAGGCCGACCGTGACCGCCACCACGTAGAGGCCCAGCGCCAGCGCCATCTGGCCGTTGATCGTGGTGAACACGACCAGCGCACCCAGGAAGTCGATGGTGGGCGGGGTGATGCGCCAGACCAGCGTGTTCGACAGCGCCCCGAAATTGCCTGCCGTGGCGGTGATCCGCTGGCCGAGCGAGCCGGCCAGGTTCTCGGTGAAGTACCGCATCGGCTGGCCGCTCAGATGGTCGAACAGGTCGAGCCGCATGTCGACCCCGACCCCGATCGTGGCGCGGCAACCCAGCCAGCCGCTGGCCCGCCAGAGCAGGCTCTCCATGGCGATCAGGCCGACGAAGACCAGGAACGCCGTCCAGACCAGGCCGACATTGTCGCCCGGCCCGGATGCCATCCCGTCGACCAGCAGCTTCATCGCGTACTGCACGCCTACGGCCGAGCAGCCGGCGATGACCACCAGCGCTGCCAGGAGGATGAAGTGCCAGCGCCAGGACGCCAGGTAGTGCATGATGAAGGGCTGCGGGCTGCGCAGGAACTGCGGCAGGTCCTGCGGATCGGCCGCGGCCGGGCGTGCCTTCAGGCGGGGCCGCGTACCTTGGAGCAGTGCGGCGCTGTCAGTCATCACCACCCGCCAGCGCCAGGACGCGACGATCGGCCGGTACGGCGGCGGTGATCGTCCCGAAGGTCATCTGCTGGCGCTCGAACTCGTCGCGCAGCGGCTCGCAGACGATGCGCCGGCCCAGGCTGTCGGGCTTGCTCAGCAGGCCCACGTCGCAGTGCCGGTTATTGTCCCAGCCGGGATAGTCCAGGATCGGATAGAAGCAGATCCCGAGCACGGGCACGTCCAGCGCCATGGCGGCGCGCACCTCGGCGCAGACATAGTGCAGCCATGAAGGCCTGGCCGAGCCTTCCGCACCGGTCTCGCTGACCAGGACCGGCCGGCCGTAGCGCGCATGCAGCTCGGCCAGCATGGCGTGGAACGGCCGATAGGCATGATGACCGAAGGGGATCGTGCGGCCGCGATAGTACCACTGGTTCTCGGGATAGAAATTCGCCCCGATGATGTCGAGGCAGTCCGGCGAGCCGCCGAGTTCCGGCTCGATCCGGCCAGAAAGCAGGTCATAGGCCTCGAACTGGGCCAGCCTATAGGCCTCGGCACCGGCGTGGGCCTTGCCGGACAGGGCCGCCGAGGTGACGTGGATCGACGGCTCGGCATAGACGAAGCGGGCGCGCGGATCGACGGCGCGGATCGCCCGGACGGCCGCGAGTGCCGCGCGCACGAGCTGGCGCTTGAGCTCGCCCCCCCGCCCGCGCGTGCCCGGGTTCATCCTGGCGACGTCGCCGCCGGCCCAGGCCCAGAACGAGATCTCGTTCATGGGGCAATAGAACGGGACCGCGTCGGTCTCCTCGCGCACCAGGCGCGCGGCCTCGGCGGCGAAGCGGGCGAAACGCTCCGGGAAGGCCGCCGACCAGATGTCGAGATGGTCCGGCCAGCCATAGTGGCACAGATCCCAGATGACCTGGACCTCCGCCCGCTGGGCGGCGCGCAGCATGGGCAGGAAGCTCGACCAGTCATAGGCCCCCTGGCTCGCCTCGATCAGGTGCCAGCGCAGCCCATCGCGGACCGTGTGCAGACCGAGCTCGCGAAGCTGGCGGTAGTCCGCCTCGGCCAGCCGGTCGTGCATGGTGGACTTGATCAGGTCGAGGCGCCTGCCACCGGCACGCCGGCGATGGCAGGAGCACTCGAAGCCGCCCATCAGGAAGCTGTGAAATAATCGTTCGTCTTGCATGCGGCAGCAGGCCCCGCGTTTGCACCATTTCATAGGAAGGCGGCCGTGCCGGGTGCGGGACCCGCACCCGGCTGGTCGTCACGCGGAATCGGCCAGGGCCACCGCCGTCGCATGCACCGGCCGCTGCTGCCTGGGCTCCTCACGCTCCGCCAGGCGCCGATAGGTGGCCAGGGCCTGCCCCACGACCTGGTCCATGTTGTAGTATTGATAGGTCCCGAGCCGGCCGACAAAGGTGACGTCGCGCTGCCTTTCGGCCAGCGCCGCATATTGCCGGTAGAGCGCCTGGTTCTGCGGGCGGGGGATCGGATAGTAGGGGTCGCCGTCCGCGCAGGGGAACTCGTAGCTGATGCTGGTCTTCTCGTGGATCTGCCCCGTCAGGTGCTTGTACTCGGTGATCCGGGTATAGGGCACCTGCTCGGACGGGTAGTTGACCACGGCCACCGGCTGGAAGCGGCGCTGGTCGAGCGTCTCGTGCCGGAAGGTCAGGCTCCGGTAGGGCAGCTTGCCGAAGCGGTAGTCGAAATACTCGTCGACCGGGCCGGTGAAGATGGTATGCGCTGCCCGGATGTCCTTGCGGACATCCTGATAATCGACTCCTAGCTCAAGCTCGATATTGCCGTGGTCGAGCATGTTCTCGAACATGCGCGTGTAGCCGTCGCGCGGCATCGCCTGGAAGCTGTCCAGGAAGTAGCGGTCGTCGGTATTGGTCCGGGTCGGGATCCGGGAGGTGACCGACTTGTCCAGCTCCGACGGGTCCAGACCCCACTGCTTGCGGGTGTAGCCGCGGAAGAAGGTCTCGTAGAGATGCCGGCCGACCGTCGCCACCACGACATCCTCGGACGTCCGCTTCGCCTCGATCGGCTCCGCCCGGCTGGCGAGGAAGGCAGCCGCCTCCTCCTCCGTGCGCAGCGAGAGGCCGTACAGGCCGTTCAGCGTGGTCCGGTTGATCGGGATGGGCAGGAGCTGGCCTTCCACGCTGGCGAGGACGCGATGCTCGTAAGGTCGCCAGCGGGTGAAGCGCGACAGATAGTCGACGATCTGCTGGCTGTTGGTGTGGAAGATATGCGGGCCGTACTGGTGGATCAGGATGCCCGCCGCGTCCTTGCGGTCGAAGGCGTTGCCGGCGACGTGCGGGCGGCGGTCGACCACGAGCACGCGCTTGCCGGACCCGGCCGCCAGGCGCTCGGCCAGAACGGAGCCGGCAAAGCCGGCGCCGACCACCACCGCGTCATAGGCGGGGCGCCGGTTGGAGGGACGGACCGCAGGATAGGACAGCGGCTTGGCGCCAGACGATGCCTGCCGATGCGCCGCGCGCTGGGTGACCGCTTCGCTGATGAGGTCGCCCATCGCGCCGAAGGTCCGGTCCCACGACATGCTGGCGAGCAGCCGGTCGGCCTCCTGCCGGGCGGCCGCACGCTCCGGCGCCGGGGCCTGGAGCAGCCGCGCGCAGGCTGCGACGAAGCCATCCGCCGTATCGGCGATCGCCACCGCCGGCGTCTCGCCATAATGCCGGACGACGTCCACGATCGGCGTGGACACCACCGCACGGCCGCCGGCCAGATATTCGGGCGTCTTGGTCGGGCTGATGAAGCGCGTCGCCTCGTTGATCGCGAACGGCATCAACGCCAGGTCCCAGCCGGCGAGATAATCCGGCAGCTCGGCGTAGTTCTTGGCACCCAGATAGTGGATGTTGGGCAGCCTCGGCAGGTCGTCCGGGCTGATCTTCACGACCGGGCCGACGATGACCAGGTTCCAGTCCGGCCGCGCCTGCGCCACCTGGCGCAGCAGGTCGAGGTCGAGACGCTCGTCCACGACCCCGTAGAAGCCCAGCCGGGGCCCAGGGATCCCGGCCTGGTCGGGGCAGTCCGCTTCGGGGCCGCTGCGCGCCCGGGCGAAATGGTCGACGTCCACGGCCGACGGAAAGGGATGGATGTTGTCGTGCAGGTGGCGCTTGGCCTCGTAGAGGCTGTGGCCGCCCGTGAAGACGACGTCCGCCTTGCGGATCAGTTCCGCCTCCAGCGTGCGCAGCTCCGGCGGGGCCTGACGGAAGTTGCTGAGCTCGTCCATGCAGTCATAGACGATGCCGGCGGCCTCGATGTCGCGCGCGAAGCTGAACATCATCGGCGTATAGAACCAGAGCAGCGGCCGCGGCTCACGGATGGTGGCGAGGAGGATGTTCAGCATTTCCCGCAACGCCTGGTCGCGTGCCTGGGCATCCCACCAGTGCGGCAGGCGCGGCCGCAGGGCGATGACGTTGGCGTCGGGGAAGGCATGATGCTCGAGATAAGGCAGCGGGTGATCGCAGGGAATGTACTCTTCGAAGAAGAATACTCGCTTCTGCCGGGCGAACCTGCGCATCAGATGTTGGGGCCTCTGTAAGACGAAGTCCCATCTAAGATGAGAAAAACAGATTACTGTCTCATATCCAACTGGAGGCAAGCTTTTCGTCGTCGGATTGGATGCAGAAAAATCAGTGATCTTGATTGGAATGTACGGATCCAACGCCTTGTCTCCCCACTGCGAAGCGCGCCTCGTAACTAACCGAGGCAGCGGCTGACAGTTCCAGGGCCGGGCATGTAAATGAAGAATCGTTAAATAATACAGCTTATCTGCGCATTTCCCCCCCCAGTCATCTTTTCCTACCGGGCGGCTCCAGCCATATTTACGTACCAATCACTGTAGTAACTACCCCCTGGCAGGCGGATCCGAGGTCCGGCGGCAGGCCTGGGTGCGGCCGGATCCGCCCGGCACAGGACGATGGCCGCCGGACGGACCGGATCACCTGCCAGCCGGCGATTCCCGCAGATGGCTGCCTGGTCCAGGTCTCGATCCGGTGGAGGTAAGCGCCACCGGCACGACCTGACGTCGCTACCCACGCTCAAGCGACGACTTCACGCTGCCGCTGCCGGCAGACCTCCGAGGCCGGCAGTCATCGCCAGGGTTCGCGAACAAGCTGCTGCGGACCTACGCCATGCTCAGGGACACGCTGAACAAGCCTCGCGGCAAGGGCCAGCAAACGGTGCGGGTCGAGCATGTGAAGGTGGAAGCCGGACGGCCGGGCGATTGGAGGGAACGTGACTGCAGAGGCTGGGGTCGGAAGCAGAAGGGCCGATCAAAGCCATGCATCGACACTGGCCGATGAGACGCGACTCATCAGAAAAAGGGATCTGGAAGAGCAGGATGCGTCCAGGCTGCCGACCGCCAGACGAGGTCATCGCCCTTACACTGCAGGTGGTCCCGTCGTCGCTGAAGCCGCGATCTCAGCCTCGGTGTCGCGAACGGCCTGCTGCAGCTGGATCACCAGTTCCTCGACCGGGTGACCGTCAGCCGCTGCCTGCTCGATCGCGCGCGCCGTAACACCAATACGCAGCAGGCCGAAGCTGGGGGCGGTACCGGCCAGGCGATGGGCCGGCCTGGTGACCGCCTCGAGGTCGCCCTGCAGACGTTCCACCTCGGCTGCCAGTGACTGCGCCGACGCCATTGCGTTGGCCAGGAACTGTGCCAGCTTGACCGGGCCTGCCATCTTCCGCAGGTCGTCGATGCGTTGCCGATCGAGGATCGCCGCAGCCTGCTCCGGCACGCTCGCTGCCGCGGTCGCCGATGTCTCGGCTCGTTCTACCCCCTCCGTGACCGCCGCAAGCGTATTGAACAGCCGGTCCCAGTCGATCGGCTTGGTCAGGACCCGGTTCATGCCGGCCGCCAGGCAGCGTTGCTGCTCCGCCTCCATCACGTTGGCCGTCAGCGCCACGATCGGCACCTGGCCGGTCGGCCGTGGCAGCAGCCGGATCCGCCGGGTGGCCTCGATGCCGTCCATGACCGGCATCTGCACATCCATCAGTACCACGTCGAAGCGGTCCTGGCCGACCTGTGCCACCGCCTGCTCGCCATTCTCCACCAGCAGGACCTGATGGCCGTTCTGCTCCAGGGAAACCTGCAGGAGCTCGCGGTTCAGGGCCACGTCATCCGCCACCAGGATCCGCAGCGGCCGCAATGACCTGGAGACCTGGCCGCCCTTGCTGGGGGTGAGGATCGAGCCGATCGGCAGCCGGATCTCGAAGAAGAAGCAGCTCCCCTTGCCGGGCCGGCTCGTGACCCCGATCTCGCCGCCCATGGCCATGACCAGGTACTGGCTGATGGCCAAGCCCAGGCCGGTGCCGCCGAACCGGCGCGCGATCGTCTGGTCGGCCTGGGTGAATGCCTGGAACAGGCCTTTTTGATTCTCTTCAGGGATGCCGATGCCGGTATCGCGCACCTCGAAGCGGAACGGCACGGTCCCGTCCTGAAGGGCGCCGCATTCGACGACGACGCTCACCCCGCCGCTGCTGGTGAACTTCAGGCCGTTGCCGACCAGGTTGATGAGGACCTGCTGCAGGCGGGTCGGATCGCCGCGCACCACCGGCGGGGAATGCGCGTCGAGATCGAGGGTCAGGGCGAGGCCGCGCTCGGCCGCCTGTGGCAGCATGAGCAGGCGCACATCCTCCAGCAGCGTCGCCAGGGAGAAGTCGACCTGCTCCAGCGCGACCCCGCCGGCTTCCAGCCGCGAGAAGTCCAGGATGTCGTTGATGATGTGCAGCAGATGCTGGCCGGAGGAACGGATGGCACGGACCTGGTCCTGCTGCCGGCTGCTCAGGGGTTCCCTGGTCAGGAGCTCGCTCATGCCCAGCACGGCGGTCATCGGCGTCCTGATCTCGTGGCTCATCGCCGCCAGGAACTGTCCCTTCGCCTGCTCGCTCCGCTCGGCTTCCGCCTTGGCCGCTTCGGCCGCGTGCAACGCCTGCCGCAGCGCCATGCTCTGGCACTGCCGCCACCAGCTGAGCAGCCCCATGACCAAGGCGATCACGCCGACGGCACCACCGGCTACCCACGCCTGGCGTCGCCACGCCTCCAGGACGCGCTCGGTCGGCTCCGCGGCCACCAGTTGCAGATGGGTGCCCGGCACGGGCGTAGCAGAGACGACAAAGCCGTTGGCGGCCGACGGCGGGGACGGCTGCGCCAACCACTCGTCCAGCCAGACCGGTCGAGCCGGCGGCATGTTGCGGTCCGGCCAGTGCGCTGCATCGCGGGCGTAGACATGGCCGTCCAGGTCGACGAGGACCAGCCGCTGGTCGGGTCGGAGCAGGAGCCCGGCGAAGATGTGGGTGTAGAGTTCCCAGTCGATGGCGGGAGCGAAGATGGCGGCCAGTTCGCCATCCTGTCGGCGCAGTGCCCAGCCCAGCGGGACGACCCAGCCCTTGTCGCCGGTCCGGGCAATGATGGGCCGGCCGATGAACATGCGGCTGTCGGGGTGCTCCTGGTGATGACGGACATAGTCGCGGTCGCTCAGGTCGATACCCACCTCGGCCCTCGAGGTTGAAAAGGCCACCCGGCCATCCGGACCGATCAGGAGAGCGTCATCGAGTGCACGCAGCTGCGTGTCTGATGAAGCGTGGCCCTGCAGCCACGGGAGAACCTCTTCCAAGGTCGCATGACCCTGGCGGAACTCCTCGGCCGCAACCGTCACGATGAGATCGAGCGTCGCCAGGGCGCGCTGCGTGGCGCCGCTGGCGGCTCGGCTGATGGCTGCCAGCTCATGCTCGGACGCAACCAGCGCCTGCCGCCGGCTCTCGGTCAGAAAGACTCCCGCAATGCCGGCACCCATCAACAGGGTCAGCAAGGTGCTCAACAATGCAGTTGTGTAAGGCGGCCAGGACGATCGCCTGCCCCATCGACGCATCCACATCAGACTTTCCGAGAGTACACCAATCGCTCGAGCCCCGGCGGGCGAAAGACCTGTCTGCCGGAGGACCGGCTTCACGATGGGTCTTGCGGTAATGCTGCCGGCCTCCCAGGAACCGCACATGCCCGTGGCCCGGCGTCAACCGATGTCTCGTCGCACCGATCGCCTGCGGCTGCCCTGCACTGGTTCGAGGAAGGGAGGATGGAGCATCCACATCCTGCCCTGCGCGACGAGGCCGTAGCCAAGACAAATGCGCCTTCCCGGCCCTTCGGCGCTGGTCGTCAGGAGACACCGATCATCCGGCCGCCGGCAGTGGTTAGAGGCCAGGCCTGGAAGGCGCAGCACGACATGACCACCACAGTGCCGGAGGAGTGCCGGAAGATGAGCGAGCAGATCGGCCGCTGGTGAGACGCAAGCGCCATTGCCCTGCATGGACGGGGCGCAAGGGCAGCCCGAGGGGCAGAAGGTGGAGCGGTGCGGCTCCTGGCTCGGCGAGTACCAGCGCCTGATCGCCAATGGGCTCTCGCCATATGCGACCCACGTGGCGGTGTGGCCGAACGGTTGCCGTAGTAGCTGAAGCTCAGACGAGACAAGGAACCGAACGCGTCGGGTCCGGCACCGATCGCGGTAGCGCCCATTCGCTCTTGCTCGGCACTTCCCACCCATGCCCGCGCAGGCCGGGCTGGAAGTGGGGGAACGGGTGGCAACGCCGGAAGGGCCGGCAAGGTCGGGCATGCTGCTGCTCGCCTGCCTGTTCGGCGGCCTCTATGCCGCGCAGGCGATCGCCGGTTGCATGGTGCAGACGGCCCTGCCGACCGTGCTGCGCGACGCCGGCATGGCGCTGGATCGCCTCAGCTTCCTTTACGTCCTGTTCCTGCCCTGGGCGCTGAAGTTCCTTTGGGCACCGGCGATCGGCCCAGGCGAGCCACGGGACCAACCGTAGCCTACGCAACCGATTGCGCTGCCCATGACTCATGGAAAAGGCGTTCTCCGCACCCTACCCTCCTCGGTAGGCTGCTAGGGGATCTGCTCGTGTTCAGAATGCCATCGGTTCTGCCACTCTATCCTCTGCTTCTGGCTATCCATTATCCCCTGTACCTGATGGCCAGCGACCTTGGCATGACGGACGTCCAGGCTGCGTTGCGCCCTGCCATCGCCGGTTTTCTGGTGGCGCTGCTGCTGACGGCTCTTTCTGGTGCGGTGCTGAGGGACATCTACCGCGGCGCGCTGTGCACCACGCTGATCGTCATCCTGGTCTACCACTTTGACCGCCTGCAGATCTTCTTCAACGCGACGATCGGCCGTCTGAGCGGCCCGCTGCCCGACGTCCTTCTCCTTGCGGTCCTGCTCGTCCTCGCCATCCTCATCGTCATGCTTGCCCGCCCAGGCCCGAACCTGACACGAATCGCCAACGTCATCGCAGGCGTGATGCTGGCTCTGCCCTTGGCAACACTGCTTTGGCAGGAAGCCGAGGCTGACGATGCAACGGTGCGTACGCTTGCCGCCGAGCAACGTGATAGTCTGCTGGCCGCCGCCCGCCCCGTCGGTTCTCTGCCCAACATTGTCCACGTGGTGCTCGACGCCTACTCGCGTCAGGACGTACTGACCAACCTCTACGGCTTCGACAACACGCCGTTTCTGGACAGCCTGCGCCGGCTGAACTTCGCCGTCGCCGACAGGGCGACCACGCCTTACAACCAGACCATGCTGGCTATGACCAGCGTGCTGTCCACGGACTACCTTGATCCGCAGGCGCCATTGCCGCCGGGGGTGTCGCTGCGGCGCAGCCTGCGTAAGCAGCTGCAGGACAACCCGGTGATGGGTGCCCTGTCCCGACTTGGCTACCAGACCGCCGCCCTCGACGTACGCTACGATCCCATCCGGATGGATCAGGTCGACCGCCTGCTGGGGCGCCACTGGATCAGCAACTTCGGCATGACGACCCTTGAGCGCAGTCTCCTGCACCGGCTGGCCCTGAGGTTGGGCTTCGTGGAAGCCAGCCTGCCGCGCGACATGTTCGAGACACCCTACGAGCGCGAGCTGACCAGCCCGTTCTTCCTCTATGTTCACGCTCTGGCCCCGCACCCGCCGTTCGACGTGAACCGACATGGCGAGCCGATGGAGCCAGAAGGCGGCTGGAGAGGGCTGGCCGACGGCTCCCACTTCACCGATGGCAACCCCGAGCGCAGGCGGATCTACCGTGACGGCTACGTCGAGAAGCTCCAATTCACCAACCAGCTGGTCTTGGCCTACCTGACCCGGCTCGTGCAGGAGGTCCCGGACCCGAAGGTGATCCTTGTCCATGGCGACCATGGCGGCGGCATGCAGTTCGACCAGAACAGCCTCGAGTACACTTGCGCTGCCGAGCGCTTCTCACCCCTGCTCGCTGTCTATGCTAGCGATGGCCGACTACAACAGGCTCTTCCCCCTGACCTCAACCTCGTCAATTTGTATCGCGTGGTGTTCAACACCTACATTGGTACGCAGCTGCCGCTGCTGCCGGCGCAGAGCACCTTCGCTGACTGGCTGGAGCCGACCAAGCAACAGCCAGTGAGCCCCGAGCAGCTCGGGCAGCAGTGCGCGCTCTAGATGACCCGCGATCTACGGGCGGCTTGCCGGCCTTCACGAGTTGCCGTTGCACGTGGGCGTCGATGCCTGGTGCGACCGCTGCCAGCGCGGCTCCCCGGTGATCAAGGACGTCTGGATGCAGAGGTACGGCCGCGACAAGACGCTGCCGGGGTTGGAGCCGCGGCTGAAGCGCAAGGAGTGTTGCGGGAGGGGGAGGTTCAGGCAGAAGATGAGGTGAGCCAGCCTTTCGGCATCACGGTATTGCCTCAACGTTGCTGAAGCTTTTCGTCACTTAGATCATGCTGCCAACCCCCCACCTTGGTGCGTGCGTGGGCACCAAGGTGGGGGCCGAATCGATATCTTGTTCCAGATCTTCAGGCAGGCGGATCAAGTGGAGCAGTTAGACTCGTGACGCCGACTATGGTGACAATCGCCGGACCAATCACGTCATGAGCTGGGTGCCGAGCATCCAAGAACGCATCGATATAGCCGCCCAAATCGATCATCAGGCTGGGCTTTCCGTCAAGATCGGCGGTGCTAACCCTGAGATCGCCCTCATCGATGAGGCCATTGCCGCTAGTATCTAGAATGTACCTCATCCAAAGATTGTCGGCATTCAATCCGGATATGATCTCACCCGAAGACGACCGATAATTTCGTATATCGACTCCTAGAGCGATGAAATCCTCACCCTCAACATAGTCATTAACAAATATGTGGCCTCCGTTCGGTATCGCATCACCCCAGGAAATAATTGCTCCGAATAAGTCGACTCCTGCACCCCCGATCATCAGATCTGATCCTAGACCTCCGATGAATATGTCTCCTCCAGCACCACCTTCCAGTATATCATCCCCTTCCATACCAACCAGAGTGTCGTCCCCCGATCCGCCACTCAGTGCATCGTTTCCGCCAAGGCCGATGATGCTGTCATCGCCTGCTCCTCCGGCCAGCCGGTCGGGGCCACTGGTTCCCCAGAGCTCGTCATTTCCGTCAGTGCCCCCACCGGCTGGCGGTGGTGGTGGAGGAGGCGGAGGTGATGGCGGAGGAGGTGGCGGCGGCGAGGGTGGCGCTGGAGGTGGCGGCGGAGGCGCAGGAGGTGGTGTGAGCGGCGGCGGATTGTCGACCTGCATGAACGCCTGACCATCCCAGACCCGTGGCGCGTCGAACTGCGGGAGGTAGAGATGCTCGATTCCGCCACGGGCAACTTGGCCGACCAGTTGCACTTGCAGTGTCGCGCCATTCTCGGTCCGGTGGGAGATGAAGAGGTCAGCGCCGCTCGTTCTGAACATCAGGTCTTCGTAGCGGATGCCACCGCCGAACTCGATCCGGTCTGTTCCACCGGAGTCGACGACCACCTCCACGCCCTGTCCGGGCTCGAACTGGTAGATGTCGTTGCCCGTGCCGCCGATCAGACGGTCGGCGCCGGTACTGCCAACCAGCAGATCGTTTCCATCTCCGCCGTGAAGTGTATCGTTCCCTTCATTTCCGCGGAGGATGTCGTCACCGATGTTGCCACGGAGGACGTCATCGCCTTGGCCACCGAGAAGGTGATCGTTACCGGCCCCGCCGATGAGATGATCGGGCGACTCGTTCCCGAACATCGTGTCGTTACCGGCGCCGCCAAACAGCGTGTCGCGGCCGATCCCGCCCTCGATGCGGTCATCACCTTCCTGACCATACAGGAAGTCGTCGCCCTGCTCGCCATAGAGGCGGTCATGTCCGACCAAGCCAAGCACTATGTCGTTTCCACGGCTGGAAGAAATTACATCGTTTTCTTGTGAGCCAACGATGCGTTCTGGCGCTACCGTGCCAGCGAGTGTCGCCATAATTGCCCCTTTTGATTGTGTAGAAGGGCTGAATCTGCGTGGCGACCAGCTAACTTGCCGGTAATGCTCAAGGGAAGAGGAAGTTTTCTGCAGCAGGATCAGGACGATGTACTGTTGCTGGCAGTCTGCTCTCTCAGCCGTACGCCAGCTTCGATGAACTCCACGTCGGCTTTGGACAAAGCTCGATGGAGCGCCGCCAGCAGATCAGCGGGATCGAACGGCGACTGAACTGCCCCTTGCTATTGTGCCTTAAGCGTCAGGAGCAACCTCGACCCCTGCAAGCCGATAGAGACGCACCATGGGGCTCAAGCCAACTGCCCAGCGGCTCTTCACCCGCCGCTCCGTCTCCAACTGCAGGATCACCTCATAAAAATCGTCGTCGCTCAACTTCGCGCGTTCGCGCAGGGCTGGGCCTGATAGTTCGTGCCCATCCGCCAATGCCGCCAGAATGGCGCTCTTCGCCGCATTCTCAGCCATTGCCCGTGCTCCTGGAGCCGCTGGTGTTCAAGGCGAGGTTGCCGTCCTAGCAGGAGCCTCTTCAGCAGTTGGAGGCTCGCCTTTGCTCCCTGCCTTTAGACCTGCCTCGATCAGGTGGGCGGATGGCTTCCTCAGCCGCACCATCGACGCAAGCTCGTCCTGGTAGTTCTCCAACTCGGCGCGGATGGCAGACAGGTAGCATTGACGTCCGGTCCTGTACCGACGCCGCTCCTGACCGGAGTTGTACCAGAGAGTGAGGATGATACCGCTGAAGCCGAAGATGGCACCCGCGAGGGTCTGCCATTCCTTCAGCCATGCGAAGTATGCGACGATGACGCTCGCCATATCGACGAGCGCACCTGTCACCAGCCTGGCCCCTGCACGGTACCTGAGGCCGTCCCCTTCAGGTACCAGAAACCAGCTAACTCATTGAGAAGAATGGCGCGCCCGAGAAGACTCGAACTCCTAACCTTCTGATCCGTAGTCTGCGGTGCAGGTTGATCAGCAAGTACCTCGTGTGCCCAAGAGTGAACATTGGCCCTTGTACTGCAGGCAATGTTCCGGCTATCACTGCTGTAGAACGTGCTCATCAGTAGTCGTTCATAGTCAGGCTGATGAGCGAAGTTTGCTCACCAAGCGCTCACCAGGGGCCGACATGCCAGAGCGGCGGAAGCTCACGAAGGAAGCGATCCAGCGGCTTCGGATGCCCGAGGGCCAGTCGGAGCACACCGTCTGGGACACCGAGCTAAAGGGCTTTGGCGTCCGCCTGCGCGACGGCGGGTCGAGGAACTTCATCGTCAAGTTTCGGGTCGGAGGGCGATCGCGGCAGGTGACGCTCGGGCCTGCATCGTCCGAAGGTCTGGCGAGCGCCAGATCGGCGGCGGCGAAGGCTCTGCAGGATGCCAAGGCCGGCGATGATCCACAGGCAGCGAAGAGTCAGCGTCACGACGACGCGCGGGAGAATATCGGCAGCCTGATCGAGGCGTACCTGGCGCAGGCGGAGAAGCGGCTGCGGCCGGCAACGGCGCGCGAGGTCCGACGCCACCTCCTGGTGCACTGCAAGCCGCTCCACGGGCGCTCCGCTCGGTCGATCACCCGGGCCGACATCGCCAGGCGCCTGGACGAGCTCACCGAGACGAGCGGGCCGGTATCGGCGAACCGGGCGCGGGCGGCGCTGTCTGCCCTGTTCACCTGGGCCCTCACCCGCGGCCGCGTGCCGGCCAACCCCGTAATCGGGATAGAACCCAACACGGAAGTCGCGCGCGATCGCGTTCTCGCTCCCGGCGAGCTGCTGGCGATCTGGCAGGCGAGCGCTGACGAAGGCGAGTTCGGCCGCATCGTCCGGCTGCTGATCCTGACCGCCTGCCGGCGCCAGGAGATCGGCGACATGCGTTGGTCGGAGCTGTCTGCGGATGGCACGACGTGGACCATCCCCGGGCAGCGGACGAAGAACAAGACGCCTCACCTGGTGACGCTGGCACCGCTTGCCCAGGCCATCCTGGCAGAGCAGCCAAAGCGCCAGGTGGGCGAAGGCACCGCAAGGCATGTGCGCGATCTGGTGTTCGGCAAGGGAAGAGGCGAAAGCGGCTATCAGGGGTGGACCCGCGCGAAGTGGCGCCTCGATGCCCGGATCGCTGCCGCGGCCGCGCATGCCGACGGGCGCGACAAGCCGACGGCGAAGGATCACCTGAAGCCCTGGACGCTGCACGACTTCCGCCGGACCTTCGCCACGGTCTGCGCCGAGCAGCTCGAGATCCTGCCGCACGTGGTCGAGGCCTGCCTCAACCACCAGGAGCGGCGGAACACCGGCGTCGCCAGCGTCTACAACCGCGCCACCTATGCCGAGCCGATGGCCCGCGCGTGGAAGGCATACGCCGGCTGGATCGACAGGCTTCTGACCGGCCAAGCGGCCGCTACCAACGTGGTGGCGCTGCGCCGGTAGGAGAGCGGGCCCGGCGCTTCCGGGCATCTCGGCCGGACGGGCCCATCCTGGAAGAGACGCCCGCCCGGCCATGCTGAAGGATCAGCGAAATGGCAGATACCACTGAGAACGAGAGGGCGCCACAGGCGAGAGATTCAGACGTACAGGGCGACCGAGAAGCTACGGCTGCACAAGGCGAGGCCACCGCTGTTAGGCGCGCGAAGCGCAAAGGCTCCAGGAGTGGCCATAGCCCTCTCAGGATCAGGAAGCTCGAAGACGATGAACTTGCGGCCCTTCTACGGCATCATGACATCGAACCGTCGGAGGATCGGTGCAACCAGCTGCGTGATGCCCTGATCCGTTTCCAGCGCTTCGAGCATGAGGTCACGGTTTCTCCCACGCCCAAGGAGTGGTCTGAGGCTTTCGAGCAGATCGAAGAGCAGCTTCGATCGATTCTCGACCAGCCGAAGTGGGTTCGGAAAGAGCTATTCGCAGCTGCACCCAGCGAGCCCGATCGAGCAAAGATCATTCGTGCCTGCTTGCAAGCAGCACGGAAGCTGAAGAAGCAGGGGCCAGATCGCACGCGTGGGGCTGGCAGGAAGCGGGAGAGTTCCAGGGGCAGTGCCCTGCGAGCCGCGGTTGAACCGCTCTGGCTGGACTGGGCGCCAGGTCGTGGCCCTTGTCAGCTCCAGGGGAGCAAGCGCGAGGTCGACCCGCCGGGGGTCAGGTTCCTATGCGATGTCGCCGATCTTCTAGGACTAGGGCGCTTCGTTCCCCCCTCTCGAGGAAGCGGCCGCCCGGACTGGATCACGTCGGGATCTGACGGAGCTTTACGCCACACGCTTCGGCATGCCTGGCGCATAACTCCTCCCAAGAGGGAGCGAATTACGCGCGACGACGAAGCAGGAGATGGTGCATAGAAGTGCTACTCGCCGATCACATAGGGAATGGCGAGGATGCACGAGAGCACTGACCCGCTTGCAGTCGTCACCGAAATCGAGGCCGCCAAGCTCCTGAAGGTGGCCGTGGTAACCGTCCGCCGGATGCGCTGGGCCGGCACTGGTCCGCGCTACGTGAAGCTGTCCGAAAAGCGGATCGGCTACCGCGTCGCCGACCTCAACGCCTGGCTCGACGCCCGTACCTCCAAGGCCGCCTGACGCGGCAAGGAACAATGCAATGCCTCTGCCTAGAAACGGCGGAGGGCCAGCTCTTGCAGGAGCCGGCCCTCAGGAACAATGCCGCGCGTCTACTATCACGCCTGCCGAGCCAGTGCACGCACTGGATATCCTGGCCTGGCTGCGTGGGGCTCAAGATGTGGTCGACGCCATCCGCGATGGCACGGTCATCCGGCCCGAGAGCGTGCAGGCGCTTCTCGCCGCCGAGCCTTCCCCGGATCTCGCCAAGGCTCTGGCCATGGGGCTCGCCGCCCAGAAGCTCGCGGTGCCCTCGGATATCGATGCGGCGTTTCGGGCTTGGCCCGAGCTGCTGGGAGCATGAGATGAACGACCCGCTCCCTAGGTTCTGCAGCGCCTGCCGCAATTGGCCGGCCGTGCCGGTTGGGACCGACAAGCTGCCCCTCCTGAAGGCCTGGCCCGATCGAGCCACCGCCGACGAAGACGAACAGTGCGGCTGGCTGCGCCGCTGGCCACGAGCTGCGCTGGCGGTCCATCTCGGCGGTGCCGGAATCGTCTGCCTGGACATCGAGGGCACGGCCGGCGGAGCACATGCCACCTCGGGCGAGGCTGCCTTCTCCGAACTCCTGGAGCGTCTCGGCCCGCTGCCGAAGACCGCCATGAGCACCACCCCATCCGGAGGGCAGCATCTCTTGTTCCAGGACCCAGGCGGCCTGCGCTCTCGGGTCATCGCTCCCGGCATCGAGATCCGGGCGGGTACCGCACTGGCTGTCCTCCCGCTGGAGGGAAGAACGCCCGGCCGGCGCTGGATCCACCACCCGGACACCGGCGTCGCCGTTCTGCCGGTGAAATGGACCGATGCCTTGCGGCCGCCCCCTCCCCCGCCATCTGGGCCACCGGTCCGAATCGACCACCGCACCGGCCGCTATGCCCGGGCGGCGCTGGACGATGAGCTGCACCAGCTGGCGGGCACCGCGGAAGGTGGGCGCAACCACGCCCTGCACGCCTCGGCGGTGCGTCTGGGCTCCCTGGTGGGTGCCGGCCTCCTGGAAGGCCAAGCGGTGGCGGACCTCCTCGAGCTCACAGCACGCGAGATGGGCCTGCACCCCAAGGAGGCGATCCCCACCATCCGCAGCGGCATGGCCTATGGCGCCGCTCATCCGCGCGAGGTGGCGTAGTGGTGGCCAATGTCGTCGAGCTGAAGGAGCGGGCCGTAGCACCAGCGGAGAAGGCGGCGGCCGAGGCGCCCTGGCCCGAGATGGTGCCGCTCTTCGCCCACCATGAGCGGCCTTTGGAGTATCCGCTGCATCTCCTGCCGAGGATCATGCGGGACGCCGTCACCGACATATGCGCCTACGGCCAGCAGCCCGTGGCCCTGGTCGCATGCAGTGCTTTGGCGACGGCGTCGCTGGCAACCCAAGCCCTTGCTGACGTCGCGCGTACTCCAAGCCTAGTGGGCCCGATCGGGCTGAACCTGCTCATGGTCGCCGAAAGTGGCGAGCGCAAGACCACGGCGGATCGGCGGATGGCTCGGGCGATCCGGCAGTGGCAGCAGCTCCAGCGAGCCAACCAGCGTGCGGAGCACGAGCAGCAGAAGGACCGGCGGGCAATCTGGACGGCCAAGCGGGACGGCCTGCTCGCGGCGATCAAGAAGGTCGTGGGCGCCGCCAAGCGGGAGGAGCGGGACAAGGCGGAGGAGCTCGAGGCGGCGCTGCAGGGCATGGGGTCGATGCCGGCCGTTGATCCGCTGCCGGTCCTGTTCATGGAGGACACCAACCCTGAAGCGCTGTCGATCGACCTGGCCAATGGCTGGCCATCCTCTTCCCTGTGGTCGGATGAAGGCGGGCTTGTGGTCGGCGGCCATGGGATGAGCGAGGAAGCGATCACCCGCTACCTCTCGCTCCTGAACCGGCTGTGGGACGGCAACCCGTTCACCCGACGGCGCTCGACCCGGGAGAGCGTCGAGCTACGCGGCCGCAGGTTCACTGCCAGTCTCATGATGCAGGCCCAGGTGGTGAGCAAGCTGCTGGCCGCCGGTGACGGTGTCAGCCGGGAGAACGGCTTCCTGGCGCGGTTCCTGATCGCGTGGCCGCGCTCGACCATGGGCACCCGCCTCTATCGCCCGGGATCGACCGAGACCCCTGCCCTGGCGGTCTGGGACGAGCGCCTGACCCAGCTCTTGGAGATGCCACTGCCGGTGGATCCGGAGGCGGATCTTCCGATGGTACTGAAGCCACCGGTCCTGCCCTTGAGCCAGGCTGCGTTCGAACGCTGGCGCTCCTTCTTCGACGACGTCGAGTGTGAGCTCGGCATCCGCGGTGAGCTCGGCGATCTCACCGACTTCGGTGCCAAGGCGGGCGATCATGCGGCGCGGATCGCCGCGGTGCTGCATGTGCTGGTGCACGGGCCGACCGGCGAGATCGGGCCGGAGCTGATGGAAGCCGGCGTCGAGATCGCGGCTTGGCATCTCCATGAAGCCAGGCGCCTGTTCGGCATGATCGGGCGGGATGGTGTGGCGACCGATGCCGAAGCGCTGCTGTCGTGGGCCATGGAAGAGCCCGAGGCACCGTCGATGAAACGCATCCTGCAGTTCGGGCCCTCACGGGTTCGGGCCAAGGAGCGGCGGGATGCGGCGATCGCCAAGCTCACCGAGCATGGGCTGGCCAGGGTGGTGAAAGAGGCCCGAGCAGAGCGGCTGGTGGTCAACCCCGAGTGGCGGGGCGTGCCATGAGCCTGGCCGAGCGCTGGGAGGCGCAGAGGAGAGAGGGAGAGAGCTGTCTTTCTTCTTCTCTCTCCTCCACCGCCACTTCTCGCGCGCGCGGACGCGCACATGCGCGCGCGCACGCGCCCCCGCGACCCTCCCCTGCTACCCCGCTACCTTTGCTACCTTCCGGCGGCGTTTCTGGCCGGTTTGGCCCCTTTTCGGCTTCTCGGGTAGCAGAGGTAGCAACGGTAGCAAGGCTAGCAGCTACTGTACCCCCAGCTTTCGATCATGCTCGGTCCCTTGGCTGGCATGTCGAGGCCTTGCCGAGCGGCATCCTGGTCGACACGCGCAGGCGGACGACCGATCCAGCTCTGCTCGACCAGCTGCACGGGCTGCTCCTGCACGGCGATGGGATCCTGGATCCTGGCGAGGTCGTGCTGCGCGGCGAGCTCGACGCGATCGAGCAGGAGTTCCTGCCATGACCGATCCGGCAGCGCGCGCCCATGCGATCGCGGCTCTGGCCGAAGCCCGCCACCGCGGCTGGGGCATCGTCCTGGTGGGCGGCCAGCCGGTGATCACGGCACCCCTGCGCAGCCTCAGCCCTGCCCTGCTCGACCGCTTGATGCAGTTCATCGACGCGGTCACCGACATCCTCGAGGAGGAACGCTGCCGATGACCTGGAGATGCTCCGGATGCGGACAGACCACTGCTGCCGCACATGTACAAAGCCGGATTATGACAAATGATCATCCGGAAGACGGCGAGAACTATCGTCACCTCTGGCAGGAGATCGTCCAGCAGTACGGCGCGGCCGCGGCCGTGGAGGGTTGTGCCTACGCCTGGGACGTTCCGCCTGAGGAGGCCCGTGCCTGGCTGATGCAGGCGAATGTCCTGCCGGCGGAGACGAACCCATGACCGGCTATCAGGCGCCCAAGGTGCTGCTGACCACGCTCACCGAGCGGACCAGTGCGAAGGGCAACGTGTATCTCACCGGCTGGCTGGCCAAGGCCCGGGTGGTTGGCTTTCGCGGCGAGGACGACGAGCACGGCAACCCGGTCTGGAACCTCTATCTGTCGGAGCCGGAGCGACGGGAGAATGCGTCCCCACCCGGCAAAGTGCCGGGGGAGAGCCGGGCGGGGAGCCAGGAGGGAGCAGCACGCCAGGGGCGTTCCTCGACCTCCGTCTCTCCCGAGCTGCGGCGCCAGCAGCGGGCGAATATGGCCACCTTCGAGGCCCAGCGCCGGCACGAGGACGCGATGACTAACCTGAACGACCCGATCCCGGAGTGAGCTGGATGGTGAAGAAGAAGGAGACGCCCGAGCAGGGGCCAGCGCCGATGAAGCCGCCCCCGACGATCGCGCGGCTGGTCGAAACTTGGGCAGACAAGCCGGAGATCTCCGGCGTCGCCTCTGGCACGGTGACGTCTCGGCTGGTCGACCAGGTCGCCCAGGCCCTGTTCTACGGCTCCACCCCGACCCAGGAGTTGCTCGACTGGAAGCAGTGGGCCGCGGTCAACACGATGAAGGCCATGGCGCCACAGGACGCCATCGAAGGCCAGCTGGTCGCCCAGATGGTGGCGACGCATGATGCGGCCATGGAGTGCTTCCGCCGAGCAGCCCTACCGGAGCAGACCTTCGAGGGCCGGCAATCGTCGCTGGGCTTCGCGAACAAGCTGCTGCGGACCTATGCCCTCCTCACCGACACGCTGAACAAGCACCGCGGCAAGGGCCAGCAGACGGTACGGGTCGAGCATGTGACGGTGGAAGCCGGAGGCCAGGCGATCGTCGGCAACGTGACCACAGGGGGTGGGGGTGAAGGACGGATTGGACATCAACCCCATGCAACATTGGCCGATGCTGGACTGCCCTCGGTGCGGGGCGAAGACGCGGAGCGGATTAGCGTGCCGAGCACCTGCAGTGAGAGGTAAGAGGCGCTGCCGGATGCACGGAGGAGCTCGCGGCAGTGGTGCTCCCACCGGCGCTGCGAATGGCCGCTATCGCACCGGCAGACGCACCCGGGAGATGCAGGAGCTGCGGCAGCGGGTGGCGCGGCTGCTGCGGGAGGCGGCGGAGCTGGTCTGAGGGGCATCTAACGGTCTCAGGAAGCCGGCCTCTTCCTCTACGGACCATCTCTACGAGATAATCAAAGACAGACAGTAAACTTCCGCTTTAACCCCTTGGGGTGACTACGACCTAGCGCAGCTAAGCCGCAAGCCTCTCTTCAACGTCGCAGTTGAAGTCGAGTATGAGCTGGATCGGCTCGGCATCTTTGTGCATTTCATTGTAGACTTGCACATCCGTTGCCAGTTGCACGAGGTCTCCAACCACTTGCTCACGTCGCTGCGTGAAGGCTTTTTGCATGTGCTCGCGCGGAGCGGCTTGCATGACCGCCCACATGGTATACTGCACACCCCGCCGTGTGACACGGACGGCGTGGTTCACGCGGTAGCGGCGTCCCTTCCGGTCCGTTGCATACTCCTCGCGCAGAGCTCGCGACATGGCGTCCGCAAGAACGTCGTAGGGGTCCACTTCAGGCAGAGGTATCAGACCGTTCTGAACAGCCCACATACTAGCATCGCGCGCACTTGCAGGGAGATGGCCGTTGGCTCGTTCGTATTCGCGCCACGCCCGTTGCAATTGCTCGTTGCGAGTTGTCACCGCTTTCCTCCTCAGTCGATGGGTGCAGCTACGCCCCAGCCATCGACAATGGCACCTGGAAGAACGAACGCACGGACCTTAACCAGATAGCGCCGAAGAAAATCCCACCTTTCCGTACGTTTCTGGATCTGCCCAACCACAAGCCCGGGATGAACCCCCAGCCGTCGCGCGAAACCGATGACATCCCGCTCAGCAAAGAATGGTGCTTTCCTGGCGATGAAGGAATTCATCTCGTCTTGCGGCACGCAGAAGGAAGCTGCAGCGGCATTCGCAGCCACTTCTTCCGGGGGAAGTTCCTCAATGGGACGCTTGGCCTCAACCTCTATATCGATGATCTCTTGCTCCTGACCGTCCTTGCGAAGCACATGCTCGATCTCGTGTCGCAGGACGAACCAGAAGTTATCAATGCGATCGAAGCGCATGGATAGGCCAATCACGGGAGAGCTCTTGTCGAGCCAGAGGCAGACCCCGTCGATCTTTGCGTTAGGCAGTATTTCCACGATCACCAACCTTACGCCGCACTCGGCGAGGATTCTTGGAACCGAGCGGGCCTCCTCCGGGTCAGCCAAAAGGGTTCGAAGCCGCTGCAGCGCCTCCCTCAGTGCTTTCTCAGAATACCGCCCGACCACCATCGTTCGCGCGATCTGGCGAACCCGGAAGAGCCATGCGAGCTGCGCGGGAGGTACTTCGTCGTGATAGGACGACTTCCTGGCAGCATGCTGCAGATGCGGGATCTCATTGGCATTGGCTACCTCGAAGAAGGCTGCCATCTGCGCCTCGAGCATGCCCGCATCGGAATCGGTGAGCCAGTTGCGCCTGATCATCTCCCGAACTGGATAAACCGATTGTAGCCGCGCGCGGCGCGCGACCCCAGGATCAGGGTCCCGAGCACGAGCCATGTCGTAGGCGCGCTGCAGGTTCGCGAACAAGTCGGCATGAACGTCAAAGGCCTGAGCCAACGCCTTTGCCATCTCCGGGCTGATCCCGCGCTTGCCAGAGATGATCATATTCACGGCCTGCTCAGGCGTACCAAGGATGTAGGCGAGATCCCGCTGAGTCCACTGACGAGCCTCCAGCTCCTCCCGGATATAGTATCCAGGATGAGGCACATCCCCAGTATAGGTGTTTCCGTCCATGCCCATTCCCTCAGTGCGGATCGCCAATCTCCAGCACAGTGATTACGCAAGGTGTAGCTGCTTCATCCATTTCAAAGATGATCCGGAATTGGTCATTTATCCGTATCTGACGACGATCACCATTTCCTTCGAGTCTCTTATAGTTAAGCGACTTCCAGCTCCTTAACGTTCGTTCGTCAGGCGCTTGAGCCAGGAAGTTTAGCTTTTCCCGCGCCCTCTTGATAACTGCGAACGGTAGGCCGAGCTCGTGAGCGCGATCCGTATGGATTAGGGCAAGCTTCTGGTCTGCGAACACGACCTTCATGCCCCAGAGCATATGGGACTCGTCGTGCAGGTGTCAATTATCGACTTAACGCCAGGCGTTAACTTGATGTTTGGAATCTCTGCATAATGGAGCTCAGGGACAGGCTCGATCGGCCGAGTCGTGGCTGAGGCCGCGGACGTGCCTCCTCAGGGAATAGCGGCGAACGCCGCAGCCAAACAAAGCCTCTTGCAGCTGATGGCCTGGCAGCGCGAGCCTGCCCTTCCAGGACAGGGCTTCAATTATCAGGAAGGCGATGACCATGGCGGGCAGCCTGCTTTCGAACCTGACTGGACGCACACCGGCCGAGATACTGGAGAAGCGGACCTGGTTCACCGCCACCTACGTGCTCGGCGATGGCCAGCGGATGTACCTGCGGAGAAATGGCTCGTTCGGCATGTTCTGCGCTGACTGCCTTTTCGAGGAGCGGCCTGAGGGCATCGATGAGCCGGCCGTGATCGCCGAGGTCGAGATCATCGTCCGAAGCACCAGCTCCGGCTGAACGAGGCGCAGCGGGGCCCCAGGAGAAGCAAGCCTGGAGGATCAGGGTCTGCCTGACCTGTCGATGGAAAGGGAGGCGACTGGCTTTGGCAGGCTGCTGATCGCCGGGCGGAACCTCTACCTCGTCCCCCCGTCGAACACTCCTGCTGCCGCGATCTCGGCCTCGGTGTCGCTGACGGCCTGCTGCAGCTGGACGACCAGGTCATCGATGCGCTGGCCATCGGCTGCCGCCTGCTCGATGGCACGGGCCAGGATGCCGATGCGCAGCAGGCCGAAGCTGGGAGCAGTGCCGGCCAGCCGATGGGCCGGCTTGGTCACCGCCTCAAGGTCACCCTGCATACATTCCACCTCGGCCGCCAGCGCCCTGGCCGACGTCATCGCGTTGGCCAGGAACTGCTCCAGCTTGGCTGGCCCGGCCATCTTCCGCAGGCTGTCGATGCGCTGCCGATCAAGGAGCGCTGTAACCTGTTCAGGCACGCCCGCTGCCACAGCCTCCCTTGGTTCGGGTCGGGCTGCCCCCTCCGTGACCGCCGCAAGCGTATCGAACAGCCGGTCCCAGTCGATCGGCTTGGTCAGGACCCGGTTCATGCCGGCCGCCAGGCAGCGTTGCTGCTCCCCCTCCATCACGTTGGCCGTCAGGGCCAGGATCGGCACCTGGCCTGCTGGCCGTGGCAGCTTCCGGATCCGCCGGGTGGCCTCGATGCCGTCCATGACCGGCATCTGCACATCCATCAGCACCACGTCGAAGCGGTCCTGGCCGACCCGCGCCACCGCCTGCTCGCCATTCTCCACCAGCAAGACCCGGTGGCCGTTCTGCTCCAGCGAGATCTGCAACAGCTCGCGATTCAGGGCCACGTCATCGGCCACCAGGATCCGCAGCGGCCGCACCGGCCTGGTGCTGGAGACTTGGCGGCCCTTGCTGGGGATGAGGATCGAGCCGATCGGCAGCCGGATCTCGAAGAAGAACGTGCTTCCCTTGCCGGGCTCGCTCGCGACTCCGATCTCGCCGCCCATGGCCGTGACCAGGTACCGGCTGATGGCAAGGCCCAGGCCGGTGCCACCGAACCGGCGCGCAATCGTCTGGTCGGCCTGGCTGAACGCCTGGAACAGCTTCCTGCGGCCTTCCGCGGAGATCCCGATGCCGGTGTCGCGCACCTCGAAGCGGAACGGCACCATCCCGCTGTGAGTGCTGCCGCAGCGGACCATCACGCTCACCCCGCCACTGCTGGTGAACTTCAGGCCGTTGCCGATCAGGTTGATGAGGACCTGCTGCAGACGGGTCGGATCGCCGCGCACCACCGGCGGGGAATGCTCGTCGAGATCGACGGTCAAGCTGAGGCCACGCTCGGTCGCCTGCGGCAACATGAGCATGCGCACATCCTCTAGCAGCGTCGCCAGGGAGAAGTCGACCTGCTCCAGCGTGACCCCGCCGGCTTCCAGCCGGGAGAAGTCCAGGATGTCGTTGATGATGTGCAACAAATGCTTGCCGGAGGAGCGGATGGCACGGACCTGGTCCTGCTGGCGGCTGCTCAGAGGTTCCTTGGCCAGGAGGTCGGTCATACCCAGCACGCCGGTCATCGGCGTCCTGATCTCGTGGCTCATCGCCGCCAGGAACTGCCCCTTGGCCAGCTCGCTTCGTTCGGCTTCCAACTTGGCAGCTTCGGCCGCATGCAACGCCTGGCGCAGCGCCAGGCTCTGGGACTGCCGCCACCAGCTGAGCAGTCCCATGACCAAGGCGATCACGCCGACGGCCCCAGCAGCCCCCCACGCTTGAAGCCGCCAATCCTGCAGGATGTTGTCTATCCTGTGCGCGACCACGAGATGCAGGTCCGTTCCTGGCACCGCATTGACAGCGATCACAAAGTCGCTGGTGGTCAGCAGCGGCGATGGCTGCGCTAGCCACTCGTCCAGCCAGAGCGGCCGTTCCGGCGGCAACGTGCGGTCCGGCCAGTGTGCCGCATCGCGGGCATAGACGACGCCTGCCTTGTCGATGAGGGTCAGCCGCTGGTCGGGTCGGAGCAGCAGGCCGCTGAAGATGTCGATGTAGAGCTCCCAGTCGATCGCAACACTGAAGATGCCGGCCAGCGCGCCGTCTGCTTTCCGCATTGGCCAGCTGAGGGGAACGATCCAACTTTTCGGAGTGGTCCGGGCGTTGACGGGCCGGCCGATGAACATGCGGCTGTCGGGATGCTCCTGGTGGTGACGGACATAATCACGGTCACTTAGATCGACACTGACGTCTGTCGGTGAGGCCGAGAAGGCTACCCGTCCGTCTGGACCGATCAGGATGCCCGTCTCGAACGCACGCAGCTGTTGATCGGATGGCGCATAGCCGCGAAGCCAAGCCTGAATCTCATCGAGCTTGAAATGACCGTGGCGGAATTCATTGGCTGCAACTGTCACGATGAGATCGAGTGTCGCCAAGGCTCGCTGCGTGGCGCCGCTGGCGGATCGGCTGATGGCTGCCAGCTCATGCTCGGACGCAACCAGCGCCAGTCGCCGGCTCTCGGTCAGAAAGGCCCCCACAATGCCAGCACCCATCAATAGGGTCAGCAATGTGCTCAACAAGGCAACTGTACAAGGTTGCCAGGACGATAGCCTGCCCCGTCGACGCATCCACATCAGGCTTTCCGAGCTTGCATCAATCGTTCGAGCCCCGGCCGGCGATAGATCTGTCCTACCGGGTGTCCGGCTCATGATTGGCCTTGCTGCAATGCTGCCGGCCTCCCCAGGTACCGCTCATGCCCAGGGCCCGGCGTCAACCGATGTCTCGTCGCACCGATCGCTTGCAGCTGTCCTGCACTGGCTCGAGGAAGGCAGGATGGAGCATCGACGTCCTGCCTGCGCGACAAGACCGTGGCCAAACCTCTTGGTCGTCAGGCGGCGGTGCGTGTGGCCTGTGGGCGCTGCGGGCCAACCAAGTGGTGCCGCCATGGGAAGGCGGCGGAGGTGCTAGGCGATCACGGCTCCTGCATCCGCTCCTCGATCTCGCCGCGCAGCGCGCCCGCCTCCCCTGGCGGACAGTCGATGATGGCCAGCTCCAGCCCGGGCTGGATCCGGCCCTTGCGCAGCGCCGAGGCCACGCCGAACAGCAACTCCGGACGCGACAGGGCCACGATGCGCAGGATCTCGCGCAGGGTCGGCGGATCGCGCCGGATCCAAGCGATGACGTACACCTGCGCCAGGGGGATCTCGGGGTCGGGCATGGTAAGGGCCGGCGTGGTGGCTTGGGCAACTCGAGGCCGGGTCAGGGGGTTCCGCCGCCGGTCAGCTTGTTCTACCGCCCTGCCCGGCAGTGCCCCTGGATGCCGGCCGCGATCTCGTCCGGGCTGCCGATCAGGTTGATCGGGCCGTCATAGGCGATGGCGTTCTCCGGCATGCCGCGCCAGGATTTGGGCTCGGGCGTCACCACCATGGTGATGCCGCCGGCCTGATGGATCGCGGCCAGGCCGCGTGACCCGTCGTCCAGGTTACCGGACAGCACCACGCCGATCATCCTCTGCCAGCATGGGCCGCCACCGACCGGAACAGCAGGTCGACCCTGTGGTTGCGGTGCTGGCGGTCCGGATCCTGGACGAGCTTGCTGAAGCTGTTGGCCGCCAAGGTGAGGTGCTCGGCCGGCTGGCCGATATAAACGCAGCCTAGCTTGAACCGTTGCTCCTCCTTGGCAATGGCGACCGGCAGGGCGAAGCGGCGCGCCAGGATCGCCCGCAGCTGGCAACATGCGCTGGATTTTCCTCCGGGAATGAGCAGGATGTAGCGATGAACAGGTGGCGCTGGATCGACGCCCTGCCCTTATGTCATGTAGAGCACTTAGAGTTGAGATGGTCCAGATCCCCTTCAGCGTCATCTAGCGTTCCGATCCTGGGCCAGAGCATCCATCGTGCACCCTCCTGATCATGTTCGTGATCCCGCCAGGCTTGCGGCTTTGGCCCGCTACGCTGTCCTTGGCACACCCGCCGAGCCGGGCTTCGACAACATCGTGCAGTTGGCTGCGCAGGTATGTGACGCTTCAGTCGCCTTGGTGAGCCTCGTTGCTGCCGACCATCAATGGTTCAAGGCGCGGATCGGGTTCGAGGCCCGCCAGACCGACCTTGACAGCTCGGTCTGTGCCTTCGCCCTGCTTGAGCCGGAGCTGCTCGTCATCCCTGATCTTACCCAGGACGAGCGAACTCGGAACAACCCGCTGGTCACGGGTGATCCTCACATCAGGTTCTATGCCGGCGCGCCGTTCCGAGCGGCAACGGGAGAGGTGCTGGGAAGCCTCTGCGTCCTCGATGACAAGAAACGTCCGGGCGGGTTGACCGAGCAGCAGGCCGTCGGCCTCAAGAACCTAGCACGGCAGGTAGAAAATCAGCTGGAGTTGCGACAGGCGATCATTGAACGGGATGCTCTGACGGCTCAGCAACAGCTTATGGTTCATGAGCTGAACCATCGCCTCAAGAACATGTTTGCGATGATCCAGGCTATCGCCATGCAGACCTTTCGCCCGGTTACTGATCGAGAACCAGTCGATGCGTTTCTCCAGCGCCTCCATGCGCTGTCTTCCGCGCACGACGTTCTCCTCCAGCAAAACTGGTCGGCCGCCAAACTTGGCATGGTCGTTTCTAATGTGCTCGGGACCCTGGCTGATATCGACCGGTTCGATATCGTTGGACCTGAGATCAAGCTTGGACCCCGCACGGTCTTGGGGGTGTCGCTGCTCCTTCATGAGCTGACGACCAATGCGCTAAAGTACGGCTCACTTTCCAAAGAAGGTGGCCGTGTCGTCCTGCATTGGCAGCTCGAGGGCCAGGAAGACGATGCGGAGCTTGTGCTGGCGTGGCGTGAAAAGGGTGGACCACCTGCCAAGGAACCGAAGCGCCGAGGCTTTGGGTCGAAGCTTATCCACATGGGCCTTGTTGGAACCGGCGGTGCGGAGCTTCGTTATCTGCCGTCAGGCCTGGAGGCTGAGTTCAGAGCACCTCTCGCCCAGGTGCGTCAGTCGTAAGAACGGAGGGAGCTTGGGCGTTGGTTGCGACACGACAAGTCATCCTGGTGGTCGAGGATGAGCCGCTACTGAGATTGGCAGCGGTGGACATGGTGGAAGATGCGGGCTTTGAGGCCGTGTCTGCAGCAAATGCTGCCCAGGCCATCAGCATCCTGGAAAACCGCAACGACATTCGGCTCGTGTTCTCCGACATCGACATGTTGCCCGGCATGGATGGGATAAAGCTGGCTGCCTATATCCGAGATCGCTGGCCACCCATCGCGATCATTCTGACGTCAGGCATCTATGCATCAACTGATGTGACTTTGCCACCAAATAGCCTTTTCTTTTCTAAGCCTTATGTAGAGCGAGACATATTGCGGGCAGCTCGACGAATGATTGCCTGACCAAGATAAAAGGATTCAGATATAGGTGTGCGGCATGTGCGAGTGCGATGCCGTAGACATGTGACAGAGGAGCCGGTGATCAGTGGGCCCGGCTCGATTGCCATCTGCCTAAAGAGCACCCGGACGAGGAACACATCGATGTTGCCGCTGGAAGTTCAGCAGTAGACATCATCCGGCTCAGACGCTGGACCATTTCTGTGATAAGCGGACGGCTGAGACTTAAGGCACACAGCATCAGGCCGCTGCTCTCCGCGGTGTTTTCTGACGCTCGGCAACTTCCAGCACCAGCTCGCCTACCTGCCCCAGGCCGACACCATCCACTGGCGGCTCAGCGTCGCCGACCTGGTGATGCTCGGCCGGCTGCCGCACCGCCAGGGCTGGAACGGCCCTGGACCGGCAGATCACGCGGCGGTCGCCGAAGCCCTGGCCGCCACGGACTGCGCGGGCCTGGCGGCACGCGCGGTCGACACGCTGTCCGGCGGCGAGCGGGCGCGCGTCCTCCTGGCCCGGGCGCTGGCCGGCCAGCCCGCCATCCTGCTCGCCGACGAGCCCACCGCCGGTCTCGATCCCTACCATCAGCTCGAGGTGATGGAGCGGCTGCAGTCGCTGGCGCAGAGCGGCGCCACCGTCCTGGTGGTCCTGCACGACTTGGCCGCGGCGGTGCGCTTCTGCGACCGCCTCGTCCTGCTCGACCGGGGCCGCGTGGTGGCGGCGGGCGACCCCGGAGAGGTGACGGCAGCGCCCAACCTCAGGACCGTCTTCCGCATCGAGGCGGCACGTGGCCAATTGCCGGAAGGGTCCTATCTCCTGCCGCGGCGGCGGATCCTGGACCGAGCGCCAGGCAGCACGCTGATCTAACCGATCGCCCAGATGGCGCCGGCCTCGAAACGTGAGGAGGTCTTGCTGGACCACTGCCTTATCCAATACGCCAAGCCGACAAGGCATCAAGCTTCAGTTTCTGTTGTCTCTGCCGCCATGTGCCACGCGATGACATGCTTGTGGTACCAACGCCCAAGGCTTTCCCCGAGCACGACCAGGCTGATGCCCAGCAGCGCCACATCTTTGATCAAGAACGAGCCCGTTGCATTGAGCCATGGAAACCCGCCTGATGCAGCCTCCCAGATCGGCAGCGCGAACATGGTCGACACGGTGACGGCAAAGGTCAGGCTGGCGAGTGCACCTCCAGCGACACCGGCGCGGGCTGACCAGGGCGAAGCGATCAGAAGTGCGGCCGTCAGCAGCTCGACGGTGCCTAGCAGGTAGGAAGCACCGGCTTCGCCGAAGACCGGGTAGAGCCAGGCGAGCCAGGGCGTCCCGCTGATCAGCGGCTTGAGCGCATCGATCTCGATCTGCGTGAACTTGAGAATGCCGATCATCGCGAGCGGTAGGACGATGCCTGTCAGCGCGACGGCGCGGCCGGCCGATCTGAGATGCTCAGCGTGCTCAGGGCGATTCAGTAGGGCAAGCGTTCGGTGAGCGGCCATCGGGCGGTGCTGCATGACTGTCTCCAGCAATTGTATGCGTGAAGCATATAACTGCACGCTCTCTTGATGTCTATGCGTCGCGCATATATTTTTAATGGATGGAGAATGCGAAGATCGAGAACGTGGTCGGCGCCCTGGTGATGGCACTGTCCGATGCCGTCCTGCGCGGCACACAGGGCCAAGCGCCTGAGCCTGGACCGGCTGCAGCAGCGATCACATTGCTGGGACACGAACCAGGGCTGCCGATCGAGCGGCTACGGCGGGCGTTGCACCTCTCACACCCAGGTGCGGTGCGTCTGGTAGATAGGCTCGTTGCTGATGGACTGATTGTGCGGCAGCCTTCTCCGGCTGACCGCCGAGCGGTCTCGTTGCACCTGACCCAAGCCGGCGAACGAAGCAGGCTGGCTATTCTAGATGCGCGTCAGGGCAGCTTGGCACGTGCCCTGGACCTTCTGGATGCGCCTGAGCGCGAGGTCTTTGGGCGCCTTGCTGAGAAACTGCTGGGCGGCCTGATCCAGGACCTCGACCACGCCTATTCCGTGTGCCGGCTTTGCGATCAGACGGTGTGTGTGGATTGTCCGGTCGAAAAAGCGCTGAGATCCAAAGAGTGACAGGTCCGGATTTCAGTGACAGCCATCGGCCGCAACTTCCTGCGGAAGCGTCACAAAGGCAGCCGCGTTCGGATGAAGTTGATGTTGATCCTTGCAGCGCGGGATGAGGGCTTGGTGGTGATGGCGAGCGGAATGGGCTGAAGGCTGCGACATCGCCGAACTAAGCCGAAACTTTCCCGAACCAGGCGGCAATCTCGGCTGAGGCACGGTCTGGATCCTCGCGACGCGGGAAGTGGCCGATACTTTCGAGCGGCGCGGCATCGAGGTCGGTGAAATACTCCTCCAACCGATCCATCCATTCGACCTTGAGCACTGGATCGAGCGCGCCCCAGCGAATGCAGGTGGGGATCGCGATCGGCGGCTCTTGCGGGTCCTCGCGCTGCATCGCGGCGCTACGAGCGGCGTTGCGGCTCAGGTACCAGTCGAAGCCGCCTTGCAGGTTGCCAGGCTTGAGGAAGTTGTCGACCCAGGCCTCCAGCACCTCCCCCTCGAATGCAGCCGGGTTACCGGCCGCCCAGTGGCGGAGCATGTTGCCGAAATAGACACGGCAGGCTTTTCGCGAGGAGCCAACGAGATCTGCAGCCCACGGCTTCAGGTGGAAGGACTGGTACCAGATCTCCGCCAAATGGCCCGGCGCAGCCCAGCGTGACCCGATGCCAGGATAGGGACAGTCGAAGAAGAAGAGCCGGGTCAGACGCTCTGGCTGCATCCGGGCGAAGGCTTGTGCGACGACAGCACCCACGTCGTGGCCCACGATCCCAACGCGGCCAAGGTCCAGATGGTCGAGCAATGCCAGCAGGTCCCGCGCGTGCACCTCGGACCCGACACGATCGGATGGGCCCGCGTCTGGCTTTCGGCTGTTGCCGAAGCCCCGCAGGTCGGGGGCGATCATGTCGAAGCGATCAGCCAAGCGCACCATCACCGGCTCCCAGGTGAACCAGAACTCCGGCCAGCCGTGGAGCAGCAGGATAGGCAGCCTCCCTTGCCCGCAACGAGCGTAATGGAGCCGTGTACCGTTCGCCTCGAACGTGTCGTGCAGGATGGCGTGAGCCACTGTGGCGCTCCCCCTCAGTTGCCGAGCAGCAAGCTCAACCACTCAGCCAGGTGCCGGTGCCGCCACCGTGATGAACAGCTGAAGCCGTTCAGGGCCGCTGCCTCGACAGCACTCTACCTATCACCGCAGGCCCTGCCTCAGGTGCCTCCAGGCGACTGAGAGGAAGTGGCCGGAGCCTGAGGTTTCTCGGCAGCTGCAGCCTGTAGGCCGAGCTCGACCAGGCGGCGGATGGCCTCTGCCTCACTCGGAAGTGGGTCCTGTTGGCGCCGCCACATGGATATCGCGGAGATCAGCTCCGGCGACATCCGCACGAGCTTGGTTTCGGTAAGTTGAGGTCGCTTGCTCATAACGCCGTCATAACCGATATCGGCGTTGACATCTATAGATAACACCGATATCGGTTATAGCGCGGACCGGCCGAGGATCATCACTCCTCGACCGGCCCTAACCACCAACCGATGGAGCCATCGGTCATGGCTGAGGCCACTTTTACCATCTCCCGCCGCACACTGCTCGGGGGGATCGTCGCTGCACCTGTGATCGGCGTCACCGCGACCGCTGCCGCCGCCCCTGCCGGATCCGCCCTCTTCCCCCTCTGGCAGGAACGCGAGGAGCTGCTGGCCAGGCGGCGTCAGCTGCTCGCCTTGCAAGACGGCGATGCGCTCGACGCCCTGTGGACTCCGATCTTCGACGTCGAGGAGCGGATCGCGCAGTACCGGTCAACGAGCCAAGAGGATCTACGGATCAAGGCGGCGCTGGCCAACGACCTGCTCGCAGACGCGCCGGACGAGGAGGACATCCACCACCCGATCCTGCTCAGCATCTTCCGGGACGTGGAGCGGATGCTGCTGACGGGGGTGTCGACATGAGCATGAACACCAGCCGCCGTACCCTGCTCAGCACTCTGGCGGCAGCGCCGGCGATCGCTGCCACAGGCGCCGCAGCGACGTCCCACCATCAAGACAGCTCGATCAGGTCGCTCATCCGCCAGTGGGAGGAGGCGGTCGCCGCTTGGAAGATCGAGAGCCGGATCGACGAGGACAGCGACGCGACGGAAGCAAAGCGCCAGGCCTGGGATAACCTGGAGACGCGGATCTTCCGCACCCCCGCCCGGTCGGCCGACGATCTTCAGCTCAAGATCGACTTCTATCGCCGCGAGGATCCGCTCGACGACGATGACTGGCTGGCCAGCATCTTTGCGGACGTCGAGTCCATGCTGCTGATGGGAGGGCGGGCATGAACGCGATTAGCACCAGCCGTCGCAACCTGCTCGAGCACGTCGGCGCAGCCACGACGATGGGTATTGCCGCGATCGCGGCGCCCGCGATCGCTGAGCCCTCGCCAGCGCCGCGACATCCGGATGTCGAGCTCCTCCGTCTCCGAGACACGCTGGAGCAGGCCTGGGAGGCCGAGGAGGCCACCTATGCCCGCAACGCCAGCACGCACTTCGTGCAGGCGATCGAGGACGAGAACGAGGCAGCCTTCCAGAAGGTCTGGGCGCTCGCGCACAGGATGATCGGTATGCGGGCCACCACGCAGGAGGGACTACTCGCCAAGGTGACCGCGATCGCCTGGCTCCGGCGGGACGAGGACCAGTTCGACTGGGTCGACTACAAGGATGCCAGCATCGACACCTGGGCTGCCTGCACGATCGCCAACGACCTCCTGATGATGCGGAGGTACCGGGCATGAACCTGTCAGCCCCTGCCCTCGCCTTCGGTATCGATCACTCCCTGAAGAGAACCGCCATGTCGCTCACCGCCAAGTCCGCCCGGCAGATCGATGCAGCGAGGCTCGATCAGAGCGCCGCCGGCCGCGTCAACGCCCTGCGCCTGGAATGGCTAGAGGCGGTCGACCAGAACTTCTGGGCGCTGGACAACCTGCGCTGCATGCGGGAGGGCACGGAGCGCTACGAGAAGGCGGTGGAGCGGATCGTGCGGCGCCGGGCGGTCATGTTCGGCCTGGTCGAGCAGGCCTGCGCGGTACCGCTCGACACGCCCGAGGCACGCCGGCAGCTGCAGCGCTTTGCCGACTGGATCGAGAAGGCCGGCAGCGACCACGAGGACCGGGACATCGAGCTGATCGAGACGCGGCTCGGCCGGATCATCGAGGGTGAGTGTGAGGTCGTGCCGCCTCATCTGCTGGCGGCGCCGGCAAAGAAGACCGGTCGTGGCAGGAGCACGGCTGTGGCGTCCTGACGCCAACCACAGCACACCTCAAGCAGCCGTCTCAGGGAAACCTGGGGCGGCTTTGCCTTGGAAGTCACAACACCGCGACCGAAGGGGACGGCCGATGATTGTCTCCCACAGCGACCATGACAAAAACTCCATGGCCGCACATGCGGCGCTCACCTGACAGCAGGCTCTTGGCCCACAGCTCGACCTCGACGCTCATGGAGGAGCGGCCGGTCGCCACGATCCGCGGGGCCAGCTCGATGATCTCGCCAATCTGGATCTGGCTCGTGAAGTCGACGTGCTGTGCCGCGGCGAGCACCACCGCCTTGTGGCAGCGGCGGGTGGCACAGACGAACGCCGCCTTGCTCATTGCGGCCAGGGCATGGCCGCCGTGCAGGCTGCCATAGTGGCTGGTCCACTCCGGGAACACCATCTCGACCATGCGCAGGGGAGAGGCACCGGGCACATCGGCCATGGGCGGCAGCGATGGTAGCGGTGAGGAAGCCGCCCCATTGGCCACCGCCACCATGTTGAACACGGCCCGCGAGCACAGGCGGCGCCCACCGGCCACGGCTTCCGCAATCATCGTCACTTCGATCCCCAGCGACCGGCGACCAACTCGGACCACCCGGCCCGCGAATTCGACCATCTCGCCCAGATGGGCCGGTGCGGAGAAGTCTATCCGATCACAGGAGGCCGTGACGATTGGCCCATGCGCGTGGCGGGTGGCGGCGATGAAGGCTACTTTGTCCATGTGTGCCAAGCCGACCCCGCCGAACAGCGTGCCGTGATGGTTGGTGTCGCCTGGGAACACGATGTCGATAAGATGCGTCGTATCAGCCATGCCGCGCTGGCCCGTCACGCTGTCATAGCGTCGATCTCCGCCAGAATGGCCTTCTGATCCAGACCCTTCTCCCCGATGACTACTAGGCTGCTCCGGCGCGTCTCGTCCGGACGCCATGACCGATCGAAGCCGAGGGTCACGCGGCCGCCCACCCCCTGGATGGCCAGGCGCAGCGGCTTACCCGCGACCTCGGCAAAGCCCTTCAGGCGCAGGACGCCGTAGCGGTCGGCGATCGCGGCCAAGGCCCGGGCCACACGGTCCGGGTCCGATACCTGGCCCAGCTCCGCAACGAAGCTCTCGAAGTCGTCGTGATCATGGTCGGCCCCGCCATCGTGATGCGAGGGTCGCGTTTCCAGGTCGCCCTCGGCGGCGGCGCCGATGCCGAGTACCACCGAAACCGGGAGCCGACCTTCGGTGGCACGGACCATGCGCGCTTGCAGCCGGAGGTCCTGGGTGACGGACCGCTCCACGATGGGCCAGTCGGCGTCCGCGACGAGGTCGGCCTTGTTCACCACGACCAGGTCGGCACAGCCGACCTGCTCCTCGAACAACTCCTCAAGCGGCGTCTCATGGTCGAGGCTGGTGTCGCCCTCGCGCTGGGCCTGCACCGCTGCCGGGTCTGGAGCGAACAAGCCTGCCGCCACGGCGGCAGCATCGACCACCGTGATCACGCCATCCACCGTCACCCGCTCGCGGATGCCCGGCCAGGCGAATGCCTTCACCAGCGGTTTGGGCAGCGCCAGGCCGGAGGTCTCGATCACGATGTGGTCGGGTGCGGGCGCCATCGCCAGCAGCTTCTCCATGGTCGGGATGAAGTCGTCGGCCACCGTGCAGCAGATGCAGCCATTGGCCAGCTCGACCACGTCCTCGGCGCGGCAGGTGGCGTCGCCGCAGCCCAGCAGCAGCTCGCGATCCACCCCGAGCTCGCCGAACTCGTTGATGATCAGCGCCAGGCGGCGGCCGCCGGCATTCTGCAGCAGGTGGCGGATCAGCGTGGTCTTGCCGCTGCCGAGAAAGCCGGTGACGATGGTGGCCGAAATCTTTGCCATGGGGTTCCCGATCGGGTTCTTCAGGGACAGACAGGGTGGAGCCTCAGGTGGTGCTCGCCCGGATCCGGCGCGCCGCCGCGACCATGTTCACCAGGGCCGGCCGTACCTCGTCCCATTTGCGGGTCTTCAGGCCGCAGTCGGGGTTGACCCAGAGCTGCTCGGCCGGCAGCCGCTCGGCCGCTGCCTTGAGCAGGTCGACCATCTCCTCGGCCGGCGGGACCCGGGGCGAGTGGATGTCGTACACGCCCGGCCCGATCTCGGCCGGATAGCGGTAGCCCGAGAAGGCGCCCAGCAGCTCCATCTTCGAGCGCGACGTCTCGATCGAGATGACGTCGGCATCCAAGGCGCCGATCGCCTCGATGATGTCGTTGAATTCCGAGTAGCACATGTGGGTGTGGATCTGGGTCTCGTCCCGCACGCCGGACGCGGTGATGCGGAAGCACTCGACTGCCCAGTCCAGGTAGGACTGCCATTCGGTCCGGCGCAGCGGCAGGCCTTCGCGCAGTGCCGCCTCGTCGATCTGGATGATCGGCGCCCCGGCGGCCTCCAGGTCGACCACCTCGTCGCGGATGGCGAACGCGATCTGGCGGCAGGTCTCCGCGCGCGGCTGGTCGTCACGCACAAAGGACCAGTTCAGGATCGTCACCGGCCCGGTGAGCATGCCCTTCATCGGCTTCTGCGTGACGGACTGGGCGTAGCGCCACCACTCCACGGTCATCGGCCGCGGCCGGGAGACGTCGCCGAAGATGATGGGCGGGCGAACGCAGCGGGAACCGTAGGACTGCACCCAGCCATGCCTGGTGAAGGCGAAGCCCGATAGCTGCTCGCCGAAATATTGCACCATGTCGTTGCGCTCGAACTCGCCATGCACCAGCACGTCGAGGCCGATCTCCTCCTGCCAGCGCACCGTGCGGGCAGTCTCCTCGCGCAGGAAGCCGGCATAGGCGGCATGGTCGATGACGCCCTTGGCATGGTCGGCCCGCGCCTTGCGGACCTCCGGCGTCTGCGGGAACGAGCCGATCGTGGTGGCCGGGTAGAGCGGCAGGCCCAGCTTGGCGTGCTGGGCCTTCGCCCGCTCCCGAAACGGGGACTGCCGATGCGCCAAGCCGGCATCGCTGCTCCCGGCACGTGCGCGGACTGAAGGGTCGACGATCTTGGGCGAGGTCCGGCGCGAGGCGACCGCGGCGGTGGATGCGTCAAGCGTCGCCTGCACGGCGTGGCGTCCCTCGTTGAGCGCCCGGGCGAGCACCGCCAACTCGGCGACCTTCTGGACGGCGAAGGCCAGCCAGTTCCGGACGTCGGGATCCAGGTCGGTCTCGCGCTCCAGGTCGATCGGCGTATGCAGCAAGGAGCAGGAGGGCGCCAGGGTCACCTCGCGGCCCGCCTGGACCAGCGGGGCCACGCGCTCCAGGATCGCGTTCAGGTCCGCCTTCCAGACGTTGCGCCCGTCGACGACGCCCAGGGAAAGGACCTGATCGGGCCGGCTCCGTGCCACGACTTCCGCAAGCTGGCCAGGTGCCCGGATCAGGTCGACATGCAGGCCGTGGACCGGCAGGGCCAGCAGGGTGTCCAGGTTGTCGCCGACGCCGCCGAAATAGGTGGTCAGCATCAGGCGGAGGCCCGGGAGCGCATCGGCGAGCGCCGCATAGGCCTCACGATAGGCATGGCGCGCCCCGTCGCTCAGGTCGAGCACCAGGCAGGGCTCGTCGATCTGCACCCAGCCCGCCCCTGCGTCCTTGAGCGCTGTCAGCGCCTGGGCATAGACCGGCAGGAGCCGCGGCAGCAGGGTTAGAGGATCGAAGTCGGGGGTCGTCGCCTTGCCGAGCAGGAGGTAGCTGACCGGCCCGAGCAGCACGGGCCGCGTCTCGATGCCCTGCCGCTTCGCTTCGAGATACTCGTCGAGCGGTTTGGTGGAGGCCAGGCGGAAGGTCTGGTCGGCACTGAACTCCGGGACGATGTAGTGGTAGTTCGTGTCGAACCACTTGGTCATCTCCGTGGCCGGCACGCCGGTACCGGCATGGGCATGACCGTGGGCACAGCCACCGGCGTCCCCGGAGGCATGCGTGCCGCGCGCCATGGCGAAGTAGGTGTCGAGATCGACCTGTGCGCCCGACCAGCCATAGATGTCCGGCACCGCACCCACCATGGCGCTGGTGTCCAGCACATGGTCGTAGAGCGAGAAGTCGTTGGACGGGACGATGTCGGCGCCGAGGTCACGCTGGCGCTGCCAGGTGTAGCTCCGCAGCTCGGCCGCCGTGGCGAGCAGCTGGTCTGCACCGATCCTGCCGGCCCAGTAGCCTTCCAGTGCGATCTTCAGTTCGCGCTTCGGACCGATGCGGGGAAAGCCGAGGGTAGCGACGCGGACAGGTGCGGTCATGTCTCAGAGCCTGATGTTGCGACGAGGCTCGATGACAGGACCCTGCAGGAGATTCCGGGCGCAGCCCGACAATCCGCATGCGGCCTGACCGGGCACCCCGCCGGAGGACGTCGTTTGTCGGGGCAGGTCTCCTGGCTCACGGCTCCGCATAACGATCCGGCCTTCCCGGGACGAGCCCAGTGGCACGGAGTGGATCGTCACTTGCCGCTTACAGTTGCGGGGGCAGCGCCGGCCTCGCACCGGCTTCCCTCTTAGCTCCCGCCACCACGCGAACGCAGCGAACGGGAGCACCTCGACGCAGCCAGTAAAGCGTCGGCATGCGTTGCTGTCAATTGCTGGATAAAGACATCTTTATGTGTTTATGACGATGAGGCTGCTCCGTGATCGTGGACGGCAGATGCCTTGGCATCGGTTATCCACAGATACGCTTACCTGTGCATAAATACTGGTTGATCAACCCTAGCCGTTGACATTGATCAACCGGATACCGCTAGATATTGAGGTCACGGGTTCTCCGGCAGGTATGCCGGAGCTAAGACGGGAATCCGGAAGGCCTTGGGTTAAGGCTGAGCCGGAGCTGCCCCCGCAACTGTGAGCGGTGAGCTGATCTCCCCTGGATGGTCACTGGCGAAGCGTCGCCGGGAAGGCCGGAGGGCAGCGTCGAGCCGCGAGCCAGGAGACCTGCCGGTGACGTCGTCCACGTTCTCGGGCGGGGTGCCCCGATGGAACGGCCGGTCACGCGGACGGCGGCGCAAGCCGCCGGCGCCTGCCCGGCAGTTCATCGGCGGGTCCCCGGGAAAGGGTAAGCTGCCGATGTCCCTGGCACTCGAAGTCGACCGTCCGTCCCTGGCACCGCACTCCCGTGCCGCTGCCTTCGATCACGCCGACTGGCGCCTGATCCGGCGCAACGGCGCGGTGACGCCGTTCGATCCCGGCAAGATCACGGTGGCGCTGACCAAGGCGTTCCTGGCCATCGAGGGGCGGCAGGCTACCCAGTCCAGGCGGATCCACGAGCTGGTCGAGGATCTCACCCGGCAGGTCGTGACCGCGCTAGCACGCCGTCCCGACAGCGGCCGGACCTTCCATATCGAGGAGGTGCAGGACCAGGTCGAGCTGGCCCTGATGCGGGGCGAGCACCACAAGGTCGCGCGCGCCTACGTGCTCTATCGCGAGGAGCGGGCGCGCGAGCGCCGGCTCGCCGAGGCGCCGGGCCTGCCGGACATCACCGTGCGCGACCCGGACGGCCAGGAGCTGCCGCTGGACCGCCCGGCCCTGGCACGGCGGATCGACCTAGCCTGCCAGGGGCTGGCCGACGTCCAGCCGGCGGCGGTCCTGGCGGAGACCGAGCGCAACCTCTTCAACGGCATCTCCGCGGGAGAACTCGCGCAGGCCCCGGTCCTGGCGGCGCGTGCCCTGATCGAGACCGAGCCCAACTATGCCTTCGTCAGCGCCCGCCTGCTGCTCGACGTGCTCTATGCCGAGGCGGCGCGGCTGGTCCCGGGCGAGCCGGGCCCCGTCGACTATGCCGCCTATTTCTCCGCCTATGTGCGCGCGGGCATCGGGTTCGAGCTGATCGACCCGGAGCTGGCCCGCTTCGACCTGGAGCGGCTGGGCCGGGCCCTGTTGCCCGAGCGCGACCGCGACTTCCAGCTCCTGGGCCTGCAGACCCTGGCCGACCGCTACTTCCTGCACCGCGACGGCATCCGCTTCGAGCGGCCGCAGGCCTTCTTCATGCGCGTGGCGATGGGCCTGGCCCTGCGCGAGATCGACCGCGAGGCGCGGGCAATCGAGTTCTACGAGCTCTTGTCGTCGTTCGCCTTCATGGCCTCCACGCCCACCTTGTTCAACGCCGGCACACCGCGCGCGCAGCTCTCCTCCTGCTTCCTCACCACCGTCACCGACGATCTGGACGGCATCTTCAAGGCGATCCGCGACAACGCGCTGCTCGCCAAGTATTCCGGCGGCCTCGGCAACGACTGGACGCAGGTGCGCGGCCTGGGCGCGCACATCAAGGGTACCAATGGCCAGTCCCAGGGCGTCGTCCCGTTCCTGAAGGTCGCCAACGACACGGCGATCGCGGTCAATCAGGGCGGCAAGCGCAAGGGTGCGGTCTGCGCCTACCTTGAGACCTGGCACATCGACATCGAGGAGTTCCTCGACCTGCGCAAGAACACCGGCGATGACCGGCGGCGCACCCATGACATGAACACGGCCAACTGGATCCCGGACCTGTTCATGCGCCGGGTCGAGGCGGATGCCGAGTGGACCCTGTTCTCGCCCGACGAGGTGCCGGACCTCCACGACCTCTACGGCCCGGCATTCGAGACCGCCTATCTCGCCCACGAGGCACGGGCGGCGCGTGGTGAGGTCAAGGTCTTCCGCCGGGTCCGGGCGCTGGAACTCTGGCGGCGCATGCTGACCATGCTGTTCGAGACCGGCCATCCCTGGCTGACCTTCAAGGACCCCTGCAACCTGCGTTCGCCCCAGCAGCACGTGGGCGTGGTGCACTCCTCGAACCTGTGCACCGAGATCACGCTCAACACCTCGCAGGACGAGGTGGCGGTCTGCAACCTGGGCTCGATCAACCTTGCGGCGCACGTCACGCCGGACGGGATCGACCGAGAACGGCTGGCGCGCACTGTGCGCATCGCCATGCGCATGCTCGACAACGTCATCGACGTGAACTTCTACACGATCCCCGAAGCGCGCCGCGCCAATCTGCGCCACCGCCCGGTTGGTCTCGGCCTGATGGGCTTCCAGGACGCCCTGCACGTCCTGCGCATCCCGTTCGGGTCGGAGGCGGCGGTGGGCTTCGCCGACGAGAGCATGGAGCTGATCAGCTTCCACGCCATTGCCGCCTCCGCCGATCTGGCCGAGGAGCGTGGCCGCTATCCGTCCTTTGCTGGCTCCCTGTGGAGCCGGGGCATCCTGCCGATCGATTCCCTGGAGCTGCTGGCCGAGGCGCGCGGCGGCCTGGACCTGGACCGTTCGGCGGCGCTCGACTGGGCGCCGCTGCGCGAGCGGGTGATGCAGGTCGGCATGCGCAACTCCAACGTGCTGGCCATCGCACCCACCGCGACGATCTCCAACATCTGCGGGGTCTCGCAGTCGATCGAGCCATCCTTCCGCAACCTCTACGTCAAGGCCAACATGTCGGGCGACTTCACCGTGGTCGTGCCCGCACTGGTCCAGGACCTGAAGGCCCGGGGTCTGTGGGATGAGGTCATGGTGAGCGACCTGAAATATTTCGACGGCGCGCTCGGCCCGATCGACCGCATCCCGGACGACCTCAAGGCACTCTACGCCACCGCCTTCGAGATCGAGCCCGCCTGGCTGATCGAGGCCGCGGCTCGGCGCCAGAAATGGATCGATCAGGCGCAGTCCTTGAACCTCTACCTCGCCAACCCGAACGGCCGCCTGCTCGACCAGACCTACCGGCTGGCCTGGAGGCGCGGCCTCAAGACCACCTACTACCTGCGTGCGCAGGCCGCGACCCAGGTGGAGAAGTCCACCCTGCGCGGCACGGACGGAAAGCTCAACGCCGTGGCGCTGGCGCCCACCGAGACTGCTGCCTTCTGCTCCATCGACGACCCCGCCTGCGAGGCCTGCCAGTGAACGGAGCCGCCCTCATGCTCGACTGGAACGAACCAACTGCCACCGCCGAGCCGGACGCGGGGACGAGCGGCACCGGCCTCGGCACGATCGACCGGGGTGCGGGGCGCGTCCAGGTTGGCGACAAGGCGATGATCAACGCCCGCGCCGACGTGAACCAGCTCCTGCCGCTGAAGTACCGCTGGGCCTGGGAGAAGTATCTGGCTGCCTGCAACAACCACTGGATGCCGACCGAGGTCTCGATGCAGGCCGACATTGCGCTGTGGAAGTCGCGGGACGGGCTGAGCGAGGACGAGCGGCGCATGGTGCTGCGCAACCTGGGCTTCTTCGCCACCTCGGAATCGCTGGTCGCCAACAACATCGTGCTGGCGATCTACCGCCACCTGACCAACCCGGAATGCCGCCAGTACCTGCTGCGCCAGGCCTTCGAGGAGGCGGTGCACACCCATACCTTCCAGTACATCTGCGAAAGCCTCGGCCTGAACGAGGGCGAGCTGTTCAACATGTACCGGGAGATACCCTCGATCACCGCCAAGGCCGCCTGGGCGCTGGAGCACACAAGGAGCCTGGACGACCCGGCATTCGCCACCGGCACGCCGGCACAGGACCAAGCCTTCCTGCAGGACCTGATCGCCTTCTATGTCGTGTTCGAGGGCATGTGGTTCTACACGGGTTTTGCCCAGATCCTCTCGCTCGGCCGCCGCAACAAGATGGTCGGCATCGCCGAGCAGTATCAGTACATCCTGCGCGACGAGAGCATCCACCTGAACTTCGGCATCGACGTGATCAACCAGATCAAGGTCGAGAACCCGCAGCTGTGGACCAAGGCCTTCCAGGACGAGGTCCGGCAGATGCTGAAGGAGGCCGCCGAGCTGGAAGCCGCCTATGGCCAGGACACCATGCCGCGCGGCCTGCTTGGGCTGAATGCCGCCTTGTGCGAGCGCTACATGCACTTCATCGCCAACCGCCGCTGCGCCCAGCTGGGCTTGGCCCCCGTCTTCACCGAGACCGACAACCCGTTCCCCTGGATGTCCGAGGCCATGGACCTGAAGAAGGAGAAGAACTTCTTCGAGACCAGGGTCACCGAGTACCAGAACGGTGGGGCACTGAGCTGGGATTGAAGAACACGTTCTTGCTCCATCGAGACCACCGTCAGATGATAGTGTTCAATTAACGTCACCAGACATGGACTCGCATCGTCAAACTTATGGCTTGATCCTCAGTTCGAGCACTACCGGCGCATCATCTTAGGTAGCCGGATGCTAAGGCACGCCGGGGCCGGTGCAGCGCCAAGGCAAGGTCATCCATCTGGTGGCGGAGCGGCCGGAGGATCTGAGCCGGCTGGTCGCCAGCCTCGGCTCGAGGAGTCCGCCGGGCTACAAGCCACGGGACATCTACATCCGCGAACTGCGTCTCAGCTCCGGCATCAAGCTGCCGACCCGGGACTTTCGGTGAGACGGCAGGCGCACGCGACCCTCCGGCCCTGAGCAAGGCCCACCTTGGTGAGGCCGGCTCACGAACGGGATCCTCAGCAAGCGTGCTGCCGGATCATGTCGGACACTCCTGGACGCCCATCGCAGACGGATGGCTGAGGACGCCTCACGAGCGGCCAGCGCATCGGCGTTCACGGCTTTCACGCGCTTCGCAGCGGCTTGCCCGAAGTCGCCCACACGGGGCGCGCTGGCCAGGCACCTGCGTTGGTGGCGAGGATCTGGCCCAGCTGGTGATCGGCGCTGAACTCGCCCGCGACTGCCCGCGGTTCAGCGGCGGGCGCTATGCGGCGATGGAAAGGTCACAGGCGGCGGATCTGCCGCTGCCGGGGTGTTGCCGGCGGCCCTGATCATGGCTGCAGTATGCGACCAAACATCAGCAATGGCTTGACGGGGGCTGGACGCACGGCGTCCAAAGGCGACAAGGTGTGGCTGTAGACCCGCCACGATGCAAGATCGAAAGCCGACAGGGCCAAGCTCAGCGGGACGGCACAGAGGTTCTTACGAGCTGAAGCATGCGTGACTCTGATGTTCGAAAGGCGCTTCGACAGCGCTTGGTCGCGGACCATGCAGGCGATTCCGATACGCTAATCGTCGAAGAGATGGGCGTTTGGTCCGGATCTGTTCGAATTGATCTAGCAGTGATCAACGGGGAATTATGCGGCTTTGAGCTGAAGAGCGACCGGGACACGCTGGCGCGCCTACCTCTCCAAGCCGAGCTCTATAGCCGCGTATTCGACCGATTGGTGCTCGTAGTGGGCGAGCGGCACGCAGCCAAAGCCGTGGCGCATGTGCCTGCTTGGTGGGGCGTGATACTGGCCGCTATGGAGGGGGATAGCGTGACACTCACGCATTCTCGCCCGCCACAGCCGAATCCTGCGCCAGATCCGTACCTAGTTGCACAACTCCTATGGAGGGAAGAGGCGCTTGCTGTCCTCACGTTCCGCGGCCTCGCAAAAGGTTGGCGCGGGAAGAGGATTAAGTTGATCCATCAACGCTTAGCGGCTGAGCTTCCCTTCGTTGAACTTTCCGCCCACGTCAGGGAAGCTCTAAAGCGGCGCACTAATTGGTTAGGGAACTGTTGCGCGGGTCACCTCCACGTGCCTGTTAATGCCGAGCTGGACCCAAGTCTCTAGGTTCCCAGGCTCAGTGGAACCGGCAGCGATCGCATCGATTTGCTGGTCGGCCCAACAATGTGCTAGAGACCCACGCACGGGATACGCACGAATGCTTTGTGCATGGCCGCGCAGCTGAACATCCATGTCTACGCTTCCTAGACCCGTTGTACTTACGCCGCGGCAGACAACAAAGTTATCTGAGAGGGGATATTTGGCATTGATTGGGAAGCCCCATGCAATACCGCTAGGCGGCGGCACAGTAGGTACGGTAGCATAGTCGCCGTAGTCTAGCCGATATGGTAGTGCGAGACTTGAAAGTCTTTGCCACAGACGAAGCTCAGATCTTGAGATCGTGTGTAGACCAGCCGCGAAACCGCTGAAATTTTCGGGCATCGATGTGCCCGTCATTGTTACTGAACGCCAATCGCCTGCACGATGGAGCGTTTGAAACGCCGCGTCTAATGTTGAGCCAAGCGACGCAACGGTTACAACATTGTTGGTGAAGTCTACTACAAGATCAGTATCTCCAGGCGCATGTGGCCACGCGCCAATCCAGGCGGAAGCAGATGTGAATTGTTGTAGATCGACCCGCAGCACCACACCACGTTTGTCGGTTGCTGCTACAGCACTCACACCCTGCTGATAGAGTAGTGGCGCATCAAGCCGAGTGGCGGGGATGAAGGTAAGCCCTTGTGCCCGGGCTGCACTACCTATGTCGATGATAGGATGGTGACTAGCAGATCCATGTGCCACGGCAGACGCGTCTAAGGAAACTGGATCTATTCCCCAGGTAGAACGAAGCTCATCCGCAAAAGCATCAGCAGGTTGAATGGCGGCGCGGGTCTTCGTCGCCTTTCGACCGACGAAACGGTCGGCTCCACAAACAAATAGAGGAAGGACGTCCCGTCGGCCACCGACTGATAGACGCCGCATCCCAACTCGCTCGCCTCTCTTCCAGCGAAGGATCGGAACGTAACGATGAACCATAGGCCCCCTTCGTTGCGTAGGACGCAACTATAGTAGCTCCAGCTTTTAGCTGAGGGGCTTCATGTACGTTTGTTCATACACAGATGAAGCGGGACCTATGCTTTGTCAATGCCGGAAATTCCTTTCCGTGCATGTGGCATTTCAGTCTAGCCAGTCACTGACGACTGCGCGGCTCATTCAGGCAAAGTCCCCCGCCGTCAGTGTAGTCATTCCGCCGGCTCGCTTGCGACGGCACGCCGGCGCCGCCGCGCCATGACCAGGTCGAAGACCAGCCAGACGCCTTGTGGCTGCGCATAGGCAATGAGGGCCTGCAGGCCGGCCATCGCCCCGCCGTCTGCCATCGCCATGGCGGCTAGGAAGGCGGAGATCGCCAAGGAGAGGCCATGCGCGATCAGCAGCCGGCTCAGGCCGCCGTCCCACTTGCGCATCAGCCAGAGGAACACGCGACTAAGCAGGAAGGTCGGGATGAGGGCGCCGAGGAAAGCCAGGAGGTCCGGGCTCACGCGAAATCCCCCGCCGTCAGGGTGGTCACGCCGAACAGCGTGATCGTGCCGGAGCCCACCTGCCCGTTGTTGGGATGGAACTGGCCAAAGTCGATGGTCAGGCTGAAGCGCTGCTCGCCCATGAAGGACATCAGGTTGATGGACACTGCCTCGTCCGCATCCGTGACGATGCCGTTGCCATTGGTGTCCAGGTCCGAGAACTTGAACTCGTAGAACTCGGTTGTGCCTTCAGCCTCGTTGTCGACCCGAGATGCGATGTGGAGCTTGTCCTGGCCGACAGTGAAGTCGGAGATGAGATCGTTGACGAGCCAGAACTCGCTTTCTGGGTTGTCGGACGTACCGCCGCCGGTCTGGAGGGAATAGTCGAAGAGGTCGCTGCCAGATCCGCCGGTTAGGATCGACGTCCCCTCTCTGGTCTCTCCGCTCCTGAGCCAATCATCACCCGCGCCACCGATGAGCCGATCCGTGCCTTCGCCGCCGTACAGTTGGTCGTTGCCGAGCCCGCCATCCAAGCGATCATCGCCGTAACCGCCGGAGAGGATGTCGTCGCCCAGCTCGCCGCGCATGTTGTCGTTGCGGGTTCCGCCATTGGCCAGGTCATTCCCGGCGCCGGCGAACAGCAGCATGCTGCCTGCCTCATCGCCGAACCGAGCTTCGAACCCTTCGAAGGGCATGACGATCCGGTCGTCGCCAGTCCCGGCATAGACGGTGTCGTTGCCGCCGCCGCCCAGGATCAGGTCGTTGCCATCGCCGCCATAGATCAGGTCGTCGCCCAGGCCGCCGTAGAGATCATCCGGGCCCTGCTGGCCCGAGAGCGTGTCGTTGCCGGCATCGCCCCAGATCCGGTCGCGGTTGTCGCCGCCGAACAGGATGTCGTCGCCATCGCCGCCGCTCATCAGGTCGAAGCCGGCATCGCCGTAGATGCGATCGTTGCCGGCCTCGCCGCGCAGCGTGTCGTTGCCCAGGCCGCCCTGGATGAAGTCGTCGCCGCCGCGACCCTCGATCAGGTCGTTGCCGGCCAGGCCCTGGATGGTGTCGCGTCCGGACGTGCCGAACAGCCGGTCGTTGCCGGTCGTGCCGGTGATCTTTGCCACGGTGAAGGCCCCCTTGGGGTTGTGGTTGTGAGGGGCCGAGGGCGGCTGCATGTAGATCGTCAGTGCCCCGTCACCCGTCGTCAATGCCTGATGTCACCTGAATACGAGTGAGCACAGCAAGGCAGATGGAGCAACCACTCACTGATGTGCGGAAATAGCCTGTTCTAGCGCGCATTTACGCGCCGCGACGTTCCGGCAACAGCGGCATACAAGGCAGTTGGCCATTCACTTGGACTGTCTGTGATCCATGCCGTCACTCCTGCAACTACCCCCTACCCCGGCCGCTGCTCTCTCCGGGCAGCCATGTATCAACGAGCGCGCTGAACCCGCCTCTCACGGAGAACCGTGATGTTCTCGGGGTTCCTGCTCACCTCGTCGTCGCCGTTCACCCTGGCCTCGGGCGGCACCACCGAGCCTGGCGAGCAGCCGGACACCAGCCAGATTGCCAAGTGGGCGAGGATGCTCGGCAGCAACATCCCGAGCTCCCAGTTCGGCAACTTCAGCTCGCATAGCTACTACTGGCAATTTACAGCTCCCATGACGGGGATGCTGGAATGGTGGTGCTGGTACACGCAGGGCGCTCGGCCTAACTTCGAGTGGGGGGACCGCCACGCCTTCGGGAACTATGGCGAGTACCAGCTCGTCGTCTACGAGATCGACGACCCGAATGCCTCGAACTGCCTGACCGACACGACCCGAACCTATGTCGGAGAGAGCGGCACCTTCTGGCCCGGCCGGATCGTCGACGGATTCGACGGCGTCGACAGCCCACGCTTCTCCGGACCGGGCTCCTATTCGAACAGCCAGAGCGCCGCCAACGGCATCATGGTCGGCACCGCTGGTGCCTACTTTCAGAGCTACAACCAGAAGACCCAGAAGGGAAAGAAGGGCAGCAACTTCAAGCCGGCGGAAGACCCGGCGATGCCGTCCAACCACACCAGCCAGACGCTCTACTGCGGCAATGGCTGGCCGATCGTGCCGGTGAAGAGCAAGGACGCCTACGGCAACCTGACTGTCACCGGCATTCCGGTCACCAAGGACAAGGTCTACCTCGTCCACTACAAGAACCTGTCGAGCAGCCCTAACGCCAATTGCTCGCACGACAACAACTTCATGTCGGTACACAACCCGATGTTCGGGGTGTCCGGCGTCTCGATGCCCATGGATCCACACCTGGCGATGTATGGGGCGACCGGGGCACGCGATTGGCGCCGGATTCCGGCCGTCAACTATTCCGTTGCAGGGATCGTTTTCGGCAACGCCGGCTGCCTGAACCGGGATCAGACCGGGAACTACACCAAGATCGTCGGCAACACCTGGGTCCGCCAGCAGTGGACGCCGATCGAGGGCTATGACGAAGAGTTCGCCCGCGTCTGGGTGCATGTCTGCCGGCACACTGGCACGGAACAGGGGCTGCAGGGCCGTCTGGTGCGCGCTTCGCAGAACACCAACAGCAACGCCTTCCCAGAGGCGCTCGGAGCGTCGGGCTTTGCTGCGATCGATGACAACTTCTCGGGCTGGTTCGACTTCCCCAAGGGGGTCGCCAAGCAGGTCGACATCTCGAGCTACGACGGCGGTAGATGGGGCGACGATTCGAGCGAGAACAGGAACCCTGGCAGCAACGTCCGCCCTTGGATGAGCGCAGCCCTGCCAAGCAAGGCTCGCATCCAGCGTGGCTACCACTATGCCCTGGAGCTGCGGAACAAGAGCAATTTCACGACCAGTGGCTACTGGATTGGGGACAGCATCGGCATGGGCAACCGGTTCCACCGATCCCGTGCTACCGGGCGAGGCGCGCTCTATCCCCTCAACGTCTTCCCCTGCATGGCCGATGGCGTGGACCGTGAGGGTTGGGAGCTACGGAACAACGCCCAGACCTCGACCAACGCCGGCAGCAACTGGTCGGTGCTCTACCAGGCGGGTGTAGAGTTCCCGATCTGCCTGGAGCCGGCATGAGCGCGCGTCACCAGCCTGCCGCGGATGCGCCAAGCCTGAACGTGAGCGTGGCCGTCCGCCCCGCCTACGACATCCCGGGCTTCTGCGAGGCCTTCGGCGTCGGCCGGTCCCACGTGTTCGACGAGATCGCCCGGGGGCGGCTGCGCGCGACCAAGATCGGACGGCGCACGGTCATCGCGGGCACCGATGCTCTGGCCTGGCTTGAGGCCTATCGGCAGGCTTCGGGGCAATCGTCACCCAAGGTCGCCTGACGCAGATGGAGGTGGCAGCTGTCGCGCAGAGACAGCCCACCTCCCCTTTCTCGCCAGCGGCCGATCGTGCTCCCCCAGAACCCGAGAGGTAGCAAAGGTAGCGGGGGTAGCAGGCATGCGTGCGCGCGAGTAGCTGAGCGCGAACAGGCCAGTGAGGCCCTGAGCCAGCTCACCAGCAGGGCCACACATGTAGCACGGGCGGCAAACCGACACCGGGCTATGGCACCAGCGGCTCTGCGCACGAGCATCCACAGAGGGATTTGCTCACCATGTGCTCACCAGCGACCGAGGCCTGGTGAGCGCTGAGGGCCTAACTCATTGAGAAGAATGGCGCGCCCGAGAAGACTCGAACTCCTAACCTTCTGATCCGTAGTCAGATGCTCTATCCATTGAGCTACGGGCGCGCGGCCGGCTGAGCGGCGTGGCGGGGTGATAGCGTCCTGGCGAGAGGTGCGCAACCCCGCACTTGTGGGAAAAATTCAGTGGGTCGCCTGCTCCAGGGTCTCCTCGACCTCGTGCTCGGCGGTGGCCTCGATCGGCTCGGGTGCCGGCGGGCCCATGATCACGCGCACCAGCGCAGGGGTGAGCAACAACAGCAGCAATGCCAGGATGACCGCGGGGCGCATCGACGCGAACTCCAATCAGATCAGGTTGCGCCTGCCTAGCGCCTGACGCCCCGAAAGAGAAGATCCGGCGCTCTCCTGGCTTGCCCCGATCGACGGCCGATGCTGCAAGCAGCCGCTGCCTGATGCGGGGAGTCTTCAGCCTTGTCCGAACTCATCCTGGCGATCGCCCAGTTCGACCCGGTGCCGGGCGATGTCGCGGCCAACCTCCAGGCCATCCGCCGGCTGCGCGACGCGGCGGAGGGGGCGCATCTCCTCCTCTGCCCGGACCTGGCCCTGACCGGCCTGCCGGTCGTGGCGGGCTCGTGGGACAGCGCTGCGGATGCGCTGCTGGAACTTCAGGCCGACACCGCAGATGGCGGGCCGGCCGTGTTGGTGGGCCTGCCCTGGCGGCCGGAGGATGGCGGGCGGCCGCGGCTGGCCAGCGTGCTGCTGGGCCAGGGGCGGGAGCTCGGCCGGCGCTGGCGGGTGCAGATGGGCAGCGATCCGCGGCTGGCCCTGGGGATGCGGTTCGCTCCGGGGGAACTCGCCGGCCCGCTGGCCCTGCCCTGCCCGGACGGCCCGCCCTGGCGGCTGGGCGTGCTGGCCGGGGCGGAGATCGACCATCCGGAAGTCGCCGAGGCGCTGGCGGAGAGCGGTGCGGAGATCCTGCTGGTGCCGGCGGCCCTGCCGTTTGCGCCGGGCGCGTTCGAGCGCCGCCAGCAGCACGCAGTCCGGCGCGTCACCGAGACCGGGCTGCCGCTGGTCCTGGCCAATGCGGCGGGCGGCGGCGGGGAACTGGTGTTCGACGGGCTTTCCCTGGCGCTCGATGGAGACAGGCGCTTGGTGGCGCTGGCACCGGCGTTCCGGGAAAGCCTGCTCGTGACCCGTTGGGCCAGGGATGACGACGGGTCGCTGGCGCCGGTCGGCACCGGCCTGCGGGTGCCGCCGCCGGACGAGCCGGCCGACTTGTACCTGGCCCTGCTGGCCGGCCTGCGCGGACTCACCGGCCGGCTGGGGCTGGGGCTGGCGCTGCTCGACCTGGACAGCGCCGGCAGGCTGCTGCCGGTGCTGGCGGTCGATGCGCTGGGTCCGGGCCGGGTGCGGGGCTGGACGGACGGGAGCGGCCGGAACCCGCTCGCCGATGCGCTGGGCATCCGGACGGAGCGGATCGATGCCGGACTCGTGCAGGCCACGCTCGGGCGGATGCTGGAACCGTACGGTGCCGGGCTCGTGCCGGTCGCTCCCGTCCGCGACCTGATCGGGACCGCGCTGGCCGCCCGGCTGGGGGCGTTGCTGCTGAGCGGGGTGGACCGCGCGGCAGTGGCGGCCGGTGCCGCCGCCAGCGGCTATGCGCCGCTGGGTGAGCTGGCGGAGCCGGTCGTCCAGGCGCTGCTGCGCTGGCGGGCCACGCAGCGTCCGGACGGCGCGCTCGGGCCGGAGCCCGCGGCACTCGCGGCAGCACTCGCCGAGCCCGGTGCTGCCGCCGCCGAACAGGCAGCTCCGCCCTCCTGGTGGCAGGCCCGTGGCGGTGCCGGGCCGGCGCCACTGGTCCTGCGGGCGGCCGATGGAAGCGGTACCGCCGACGCGGCGGATCACCCAACCTCCGCTGGCACATGATACCAGAATTATCGCTGTTTAGTTGAATTTTGCTGGCCATGCTTTATCGTCTCCGCCCGGCAGTGCAGGGCGGAGCGGCATGACGCAGGAACGGGCACAGCCGGGGCGTGCGGTGGGCGCGGAACCCGGGATCGCGGACCAGGTCCGGGTGCTCCGGCGCCACTGGCCGGTCCTGGTCGGCATGACCGCGCTGGGCGTGGCGGCGGCGGGGCTGGCGGCACGGCTGATCGAGCCCGTCTATGTCGCCCGCGCCGAAGTCATCTACGAGCCGGTGACGTTCGGCGGGCCGGACGGGCTGGACCAGATCGCGGCCCCGCCCGAGAGCGGCACGCTCGACAGCCAGATCCGCCAGATCGCCTCGCGCGCCATGGCCCGCGAGGTCATCCAGCGCCTGGACCTGGGGCCGGAGCTGGAAGGCCGCCCGGGCCCGATGGCCCGCCCGATCGCCTGGCTGGCGGGCCTGGTGCCTGGGGCGGGCCCGGCGCCTGAAGGCTTGGTGGAAGTGCCGATCGACGCCCCGCCGGGCGAGCCGTCGCCCCGCCTGCTCGACCGCTTCCTCGACCGGCTCGAGGGCAGCCGCGAGGGCAAGAGCCACGTGGTCGCGATCACCTGGGAGGCGAACGACCCACGGCGCGCGGCCGAGGTCGCCAACGAGGTCGCCCATGCCTTCGTCACCGCGCGCCTCGCCCAGAAGCTGGAGGCGGCCGGCCGGATCGAGGAACGGCTGGCCCTGCGCCGCAGCCAGCTCCGCGACGCCCTCCTGAACGCCGAGGCCCGGCTGGAGCAGGCGCGCGCCGCCGCCAGGCCGACCCTGGTGGCGGCACTCGGCAGCGGCGAGGACCAGCTCAATGCGCTCTCGCGCGACCTGGTCGAGGCCCGGATCGAAGCGCAGACCCGCGAGGTCCGCTCCGAGCGGCTGAAGGACGCCGCAAGGCGTGGCCAGGGGCTGCTGGGCGCCGGGGAGGACCAGCCCTCGCCCTATCAGGCCCTGCTGGCGCTGGATGCCGCCGCGGCGCGCGAGGAGGCGGAGCTGCAGGCCCAGTATGGCGAGCGCCATCCGCGCGTGGTCGACCTGCGCAGCCGGCGCAAGGAGCTGGCCCGCAAGCTCGCCTCCGCAGAAGGACAGATGCTGCAGAAGCTCGACATGGAGGCGGAGATGGCGCGGGTGCGGGCCGATGGCCTGGCCCGCCAGCTCGAGGCGATCAAGGGCGAGGCCGCGGGCATGGCCACGAGCCGCCAGGAGCTGGCCGCCCTGGAGGAGGAGGCGCGCAACCGGCGCCAGGCGCACGATGCGTTCGAGCTGAAGGCCCAGGAGATCTCCCAGCGCCTGGCCGGGCAGGCCCCGGATGCCCGCATCGTGTCCGAGGCGGTGCCGCCCGCCGCCCCCGCCTTTCCCAAGCCCGGCACCTTCATGTCGGTGGGCGGCAGCGTCGGCCTGCTCCTGGCCGGCCTGTTCGTCTGGTTCACCGAGGCGCGCGACCGCTCGGTGCGCACCGCCAGCGCGCTGGAGGGCGTGACCGGGCTGGTGACCGTCGCGATGGTGCCGCAGCTCGTGCGCAAGGCCGAGCGGCTCCGCCCGCACGACGTGGCGCTCGACCAGCCGCTCGGGCGCTACAGCGAGGCGCTGCGCGACATGCTGGCGGCGGTGACCGGGCCGTTCGACCGGCCGGAAGGGCGCGGCATCGCGGTGCTGGTGACCTCGGCGGTCCCGGACGAGGGCAAGACCACCACCGCCATCTCGCTGGCCCGCCTGGCAGCGGCAGAAGGGCTGAAGGTCGTGCTGATCGACGGCGACCTGCGCCATCCCTCCGTGCTGGGCCGCCTGGGCCTCCCGCCCGGCCCCGGCTTGCAAGAGATTTTGGCCGGCAAGGCCACGCTGGAGCAGGCGCTGCGCACGGACAGCCGCTCGCCGCTGCAGATCCTGCCGGGCAGTGCGGCCGCCCGCGCGGCTTTGGCCAGCCAGAGCGGCGAGCGGCTGCGCCAGGTCGTCCAGTCGCTCACTCGGGACGTCGACCTGGTGGTGGTGGATGCCGCCCCGGCGCTCGCGGTGGCCGACACCAGGCTGCTGGCCCGCGCCGTCGACCGCGTCCTCCTGCTGGCCCGCTGGGGCCAGACCAGCGACTGGCTGATCGGCCGGGCCGCGGCCGAGCTGCGCGAGGTCGGCGCACCGCTCACCGGTGCGGTGCTGACCGCGGTGGATCTCAGCCGCCAGCCGCTCTACGGCCTGGACGACCGGACCTTCGCCTATTTGAAGCATGCGCGCTACTATGCCGCCTGAGACCTGACGGGCGGATCAGGGTGACCGGACCGGTGGAATCGGGCGCGCGATCCTGGTAACGAGCGGGTCCCCCGTGCCGGGACTGCCCGGCGCGGCGGGCGGCCGTGGCAGGACGCCACCCGAACTCCCATGCCAGGAACGGTCCCTTGTCCCCGACCCTCGCCCTCCACGACACCGCGACCCGCGCCAAGCGGCCGTTCGCGCCGATCCGTCCGGACCGGGTGGGCCTCTATGTCTGCGGACCGACCGTCTATGACCGGATCCATATCGGCAATGCCCGGCCGCTGATCGTCTTCGACGTGCTGAGCCGGCTGCTGCGTCACCTCTTCAAGGAGGTGACCTATGTCCGCAACATCACCGATGTCGACGACAAGATCATGGACCGCGCCGCGGAGCGCGGCGTGCCGATCGCGGAAGTGACCGAGAGCACGACCCGGCAGTTCCACGAGGATGCCGCGGCCCTCGGCTGCCTGCCGCCGGATCACGAGCCGCGCGCCACCGAGCACATCGCCGGCATGATCCGGATCATCGAGGCGCTGATCGGAAACGGCCATGCCTATGCACAGGACGGCCACGTGCTGTTCCACGTGCCCTCGTTCGCCGAGTATGGCCGGCTGTCCGGGCGCGACCGCGACGAGCAGGTGGCCGGCGCCCGGGTCGAGGTGGCGCCCTACAAGCGGGATCCGGCCGACTTCGTGCTGTGGAAGCCGTCCGCGGCTGACCAGCCCGGCTGGGACAGCCCCTGGGGCCGCGGCCGGCCCGGCTGGCATATCGAGTGCTCGGCCATGTCCGAGCATCACCTGGGCGTGCCGTTCGACATCCATGGCGGCGGGATCGACCTGACCTTCCCGCACCACGAGAACGAGATCGCCCAGACCCGCTGCGCACATGGCCTGGGCCGGATGGCGAACTTCTGGCTGCACAACGGTTTCGTCACCGTGAACGGCGAGAAGATGGCCAAGTCGCTCGGCAACTTCACCACCGTGGCCGACGTGCTGGCGAAAGCATCGGGCGAAGCGATCCGCCTCTGGACGCTCGGTACCCATTACCGCTCGCCACTGGATTTCAGTTGGGAGGGGATCGAGCGGGCCGAGGCGACGCTCGATCGCTTCTATGGTGCACTTTCGCGCGCACCGTACGAACCCGAGGCATCGGATTTGCCCGAACCGACTCAAGCACACGCCCCCTTGACCTCATCCCCAGGCTCGACCGGGGGATCAACCGCCACACGAATTCTACCAAACGAACCCGAGCCCGCCCTGGTCGAGGCGCTCTGCGATGACCTGAACACGCCGAAGGCACTGGCGGTGCTGCACGACCTGCTCGGTCGGCTGAATCGCACGAACGAACCCGAGGATCGGGCTAGGCTAATCGCCTCTGCGAGAGTCCTCGGCCTACTACAGATGGACCCAAAGGAACGTCTGCAGGGGAAGGTCGAATACAATCCAGAGGCAGTTCGCGAACACATTCTTGATAATATCATTGAAACACACTTCTCACCGGCTGATGATAGCGAAAGAACTTCAATCAAGAATAGGCTACAGCTAGCTATTACTCGTGCAATAGATCTGATATGGCGTCGTAGTGAGGTGGGTTCCCCACCTTATCTTGAGGCTTCAATAAAGCATTTCGAATCATTAGATGAAATGGCGCAACAAATTAACTGCATTGCTCATCAAGTTCTAGAAGAGAACAATCTAAATAGAGCTACACATGCGGCAGATTTGCTTCTGTCGTGTGGCGTAAACCTACAGATCATAGATCACAATGAACTTTTTATCCCAAATGAGAATGCAAAAATCAGCGCTATGGTTCGGGTTCGGCAGGTTGCGCGGAATATGAAGAATTATGCAGAAGCAGACAATATCAGAGAAGAACTAAAGCAGATGGGGGTGCAGGTCGAAGACACAAAAGGCGAACCAGCCTGGAAACGCTTGTGGAGTGTCAGACTTGAGCGCTCCTGATCGTCTTTGGCTCTACGACACCACGCTGCGCGACGGCGCCCAGACCCAGGGCGTCGACTTCTCCGTGGCGGACAAGGCGAAGATCGCGCGCCTGCTGGACGAGCTCGGCATCGACTATGTCGAGGGCGGCTGGCCGGGGGCGAACCCCACCGACGATCAGTTCTTCGCCAAGCCGCCCCAGCTCGCCCGGGCGACCTTCACCGCGTTCGGCATGACGCGACGGGCCGGCCGCTCGGCCGATAACGACCCGGTGCTGGCGCCGCTGCTGCGCGGCCAGGCGAAGGCGGTGACGCTGGTCGGCAAGTCGTCGCGGGAGCAGGTCGAGCAGGCGCTGGGCGTGGCGCCCGAAGAGAATCTGCGGATGATCGCCGACTCCATTGCCGCCCTGGTGGCGCGCGGCAAGGAGGCGCTGTTCGACGCCGAGCATTTCTTCGACGGCTGGAAGAGGGACCCCGGCTACGGCCGGGCAGCGCTGCAGGCGGCGCTGGACGCAGGTGCCCGCTGGGTGGTGCTCTGCGACACCAATGGCGGCACCCTGCCCCACGAGGTCGCGCGCATCACGCGCGAGGTCGCGGCCTTCGTTCCTCCGGACCGGCTCGGCATCCACACCCATGACGATACCGGCAACGCGGTCGCCAATACGATCGCCGCGGTGATGGAGGGGGCCCGGCAGGTCCAGGGCACGCTGAACGGATTAGGGGAGCGCTGCGGCAACGCCAACCTGGTGAGCCTGATCCCGACGCTGGTGCTGAAGCTGGGCTTCCAGACCGGGGTGAGCCCCGCCGGGCTGAAGCGGCTGACCCAGATCAGCCGGACCTTCGACGAGCGGCTGAACCGCACGCCCAACCGCCACGCGCCCTATGTCGGCGCCTCGGCCTTCGCCCACAAGGCGGGCCTCCATGCCTCGGCGGTCGCCAAGAGCCCGCATTTCTACGAGCACCTGGACCCGGCCAGCGTCGGCAACAGCCGCGAGGTGCTGGTCTCCGACCAGGCCGGCCGCTCCAACCTGCTGTCCCGCTTCGCCGAGATGGGCCTGGCGGTCAGCCCCAGCGACGAGCAGGTCCAGGAACTGCTCCAGACCATCAAGGCACGCGAGGCGGAAGGCTGGGCCTATGACGGGGCGGCGGCCAGCTTCGAGGTGCTGGTACGCCGCTCGCTGGGCATCCTGCCCAATTATTTCGAGCTGCTGCGCTACCGGGTGATCAACGAGCGCCGGTTCGACGCGCGCAGCCACGTGGCCGACCTGTCCGAGGCCAGCATCAAGGTCGCGGCCGAGGGCCATGTCTTCCACACGGTCGCGGAAGGCAACGGCCCGGTGAACGCGCTGGACCAGGCGCTGCGCCAAGCACTCAGCCACATCTACCCCTCCCTGCGAGACATGCAGCTGGTCGACTACAAGGTGCGCATCCTGACCCCCAGTGCCGGCACCGCCGCGGTCACCCGCGTCATCATCGAGAGCGCCGACGAGGACGGGCGGGTCTGGCAGACGGTGGGCGTGTCCGGCAACATCATCGACGCTTCCTATGCGGCCCTGTGTGACGCGATCATCTGGAAGCTCGTGACCGAGCAGCGGGCTGCGGCCGCCGAGGCCGCGTGAGGGACAAGAACCTGATCCGGTCCAAGACCCTGCGCGGCGGCATCGAGACCCTGGGCGAAGCCCCGGTGGTGATCCTGTGCCGCCCGCAGATGGCCGAGAATGTCGGCACCGCCGCGCGTGCCATGCTGAATTTCGGCATCTACGAGCTGCGCCTGGTGGCGCCCGGCTTCGGCTGGCCGAACGCCAAGGCGCTGATGGCGGCGTCCGGGGCCAACGAGGTCCTGAACCGCATGGAGATCTTCCCGGACCTCCCATCGGCGCTGCACGACATCCACACGCTCTACGCCACCACCGCACGCGGCCGCGACCTCCACAAGCCGGTCCTGCCCGCCGACACGGTGGCGGAGGCCGCACACGCCGCGATCGCCGAGGGGCACCGGGTGGGCTTCCTGTTCGGGGCGGAGCGCACCGGCCTGGAGAACGACGAGATCGCTCTGGCCGATGCGATCCTGACCATCCCGGTCAATCCCTACTTCCCGTCCCTGAACCTGGCCCAGGCCGTGCTGCTCACCTCCTACGAGTGGCACCGCCGCCGGCCGAAGGAGCCTATCGCCCCTGCCCCCGACCGGACCCTGCCGGCCGCCAAGGCCGACGTGCACCGGCTGCACGAGGCGCTGATGGTCGAGCTGGACCAGGTGGACTTCTTCAAGACGCCGGAGCGGCGGCGCACCTTCGCGCTCACCATCGAGACCATGCTGGAGCGGCGCGGCTTCACCACCTCCGAGATCCACCTGTTCCGCGGCATCCTGAAGGAGCTGACCACGGCCCGGCGGGACAAGGAGACGGGAAATCGGGAGGCAGGCGCTTGACAGCCGCGTGGCTTTCGCTATTAGCTCCGCGGCACGCTGCTTCGCTCCGGGAGCGGCGTTGTTTTTGTCGTGCCGTGGGTATCGAGGGTCGATGACTAAGCGTAACGCCGCGAAGAGCAAGATCTGCCGCCGTCTGGGCGTGAACCTGTGGGGCCGCGCCAAGGATCCGCTCGCGCGTCGCGCCTACGGTCCCGGGCAGCATGGCGCCAAGCGCAAGAAGGTGACGCCCTACGGCGTCCAGCTCGCGCAGAAGCAGAAGATCCGCGAGTACTACGGCAACATCACCGAGAAGCAGTTCCGTAACACTTACGAGGACGCTTCGGCGATGCGCGGCGACACCGCGGAGAACCTGATCGGCCTGCTCGAGCGCCGGCTGGATGCGGTGGTCTACCGCATGAAGTTCGTCTCGACCCCGTTCGCCGCCCGCCAGTTCGTGAACCACGGCCATGTCCAGGTGAACGGCCGCCGGGTCACCATCCCCTCCTACCGGGTCCGCCCGGGCGACGTGATCGAGCTGTCGGCCAAGGCCAAGGACTTCCCGTTCGTCGAGGAAGCCCTGAACCTCGCCGAGCGCGACATTCCCGAGTATGTGCAGGTCGACACCAAGGCCAAGCGGGGCACCTTCGTCCGTACCCCGCTGATTGCGGACGTGCCCTACCCGGTCGAGATGAAGCCCGCGGAAGTGATCGAGTTCTACTCGCGCTGATCCGTCGAAGAGTTTCGCGAAAAGGCCCACCGGAGGCGCCTCCGGTGGGCCTTTTCGTTGTCCTGGGGCTGCGCTCGCCGGCTCAGCCCGGCGGGTAGTTGGACGGGAACATTGCCCGCCTGGCCGCCTCGTCCATCTCCTGCTTGAACGCATGGCCCTGGCCGATCGCACGGGCGCGTTGGGCCGCCGGGCGGGCGTCGATCGCGCGGAACCAGCGCCGCAGCTCCGGGAACGGCGCCAGCGGGTCACCGCCATCTTCCGCCGGCAGGGCGAAGTCCGCCCGCACCAGCCAGCCCCATGCTGCCATGTCGACGATCGTGTAGTCGTCGCCCAGCACGAACGGGCGCCCCTGCAACTGGCCGTCCAGCACCCGGTAGTGCCGCTCCACCTCGCGGCGGTAGCGGTTGATGGCATAAGCGACGGGCTCGGGCGCGAACTTCTGGAAATGCACCGACTGGCCGGAGAACGGGCTGAGACCCGTGGCGACGAACATCAGCCAGGACAGAAGCTGCGGGCGGTCTCCGGGCGCGCCCAGGAACTGCCCGGTCTTCTCGGCGAGATAGAGCAGGATCGCGTTGGAATCGAACACGGTGGCGGGCTGGCCGCCGGGCCCCTGCTCGTCGACGATGGCCGGCACCTTGCCGTTCGGGTTGATCCGGCGGAATGCCGGCTCATGCTGCTCGCCCCGGCGCGGGTCGATCGGCACCTTCTCGTAGGGGAGCCCCGCCTCCTCCAGGAACAGCGCCACCTTGAGCGGGTTGGGTGAGGCGTTGAAGTAGAACCGGATCACCTGGAATCGTCTCCTGCCGTGGTCAGCGCTGCCTGGGCGCTTGGCCCCTCCGCCACCTGGCCGGACGGTGCGGGGGCGAAGAAGCAGCTCATGTTGCCGCCGGAATAGTCGTCGATCGCCGGCTGGAAGTCAGGGTCCCATTCCGCCAGGATCTCGGTGAGCGCCCGTGCCTCCGGCCGCTCCGGGAAGCGCGCCCGATAGGGCTCGACCCAGGCCATGTACTGCCGGCCATGGCCGCGGGTCTGGAGGAAGGTCAGGTCCTGGTCGCGCCAATCGGCATCGGTCCGGGAGTTGGCGTCCTCCTTCGCATAGGGCGCGACCAGGGCGGGATCATGGATCGCCGCCACCAGGAAGCCGATCGCGTCATGGAGGCTCCGGCCGTCCACCTCGCGGGCGTAGAGGTCCACGCCCTGCACCGCGGCGAGCTCGGCGATCGTCACCAGCGAGGCGATCGCATGGCGCTGGTACCAGAGCGCCCTCGCCCCCCGGCGGGTCTCGAGCGGCAGCGAGCCGTCCGGCCGGAGCTCGGCCAGGGCGTCCATATAGGCGTCCACGCCCAGGTCGAACGCCTCCTGGTTGCCGACCAGCGCGCCCCAGGCCATGTCGACGCTGGCGTTCAGGTAGTGATGGTTGTTGCGCGCGGTGGTCTTGTCCGGGGCCGGCGCCATCTGCCGGCGCATCCGCATGAGCTCGGACAGCCAGCGCTCGATCCGCCCGACCTTCTCGCGGTCCATGCCCGGGGCGGACTTGAGCGCGGCGAACGAGACGATCACCGGCAGCACGGTGCGGTTGACGGCATAGAGCTCGTTGCTGGTCTCATCCACCTTGGTGAGTGCCCGGCCATTGGCCCAGCGGTTCATCACCCGCGCCACCGCGCGCCCCGAAGCGCGGTCGTGGGTCGCGACCGTCCAGGCCGTGGCGCGCATTACCTCCATGGCGAACGGCTCGGCCGACTGGCCGCGGTCGCTGCCGGGCGCCTTCGGCCGGGTGATCGCCTTGAAGCTCTGCCACTCCTCGCTGGGCGGGCCGCACAGGAAGCTGCGATCGGCCTCCGTCATGGCGGCCAATTCCTGGTGGCGTGCTTCCGGGTCGAACAGCACCACGCCCGGCCGGGTCAGCCGGCTCGGCTCCACGAGCTGCCAGGACAGGCCGTCGCGGCCGGGGTCACACCCGACCAGTCCCAGCAGCGCAAGGCTTGGAACCACCATGCGCCCGAACCACTTGTCCGACAGTTTCATCGATGCCATCAGGTCGATCGCGGGTCTTGTCCCTATCGCAACTGAGTGGAGGTCTGTCGACGATGATCCACCGGCGCGGGCTGCTAATCGGGGCGCTTGCCATGATATCGCTGCCCAGGCTCGGCATGGCTGCCACCAGCGGGGTCGAGGATTTCCGCCTGGGCGTCAACTGGGGCGGCATGCATGTCGCCGACGTGGCATTGGGCTTCCGTCCGCAAGGGGATGCCATCGACGGCAGCATGGGCATCACCAGCCGGGGCATGGCCTCGCTGCTCACCTCCTATGGCGGCGAGATCCGCGCCACCTCGCGCGAGCGCGCAGGCCTGCTGCGCTCCGGCTACTACCGGGCGCATTACTCCAGCCGCCGCTACACCCGCGACATCGAGATCCGCTACGACGAGGCGGGCGACCCGGCCGAAGTGCAGGTGCTCAAGCGGGGCGAGCCGCAGACCGTCGACATTCCGCGGGACCTGTGGGGCGGCACGGTCGACCCGCTCACCGGGATCCTGCGGGTACGGCGCTGGATGGTGGCGGACGACCGGCCGGAGCGCCTGGTGGTGCCGATCTTCGACGGGCGCTCCCGCTACGATATCGAGGCGAGTGCCATGGCACCGGCCGGCGGTGCCGCGCGCGCCAGGCTCGTGGTCAACCCCCTGGCCTCGTCCAGCCGCTCGTCCTGGCTGGAAGGCTGGGAGAATGACGATGGCCGCTGGATCGAGGCCAAGGTCACCAACGACCCGCGCGCCGTGCCGCTGCTGATCGCCACCCAGGACGGCGGCACCGCCTCCTCGATCGAGCTGGACAAGGACTGCTCCAACGCCACGAGCTGCAGCTGAACGGCAAAAGGCCGCGCCCTGAACGGGGCGCGGCCTTCTTGTCCGGCCTGGTGGCGTGATCCGGCTCAGGAGGCCTTGGCGACCGCCTTTTCCTCGAAGAGCTGGGCGAGCTCGCCCGACTGGTACATCTCGCGGACGATGTCGCAGCCGCCGACCAGCTCGCCGTCGACATAGAGCTGCGGGAAGGTCGGCCAGTTGCTGAACTCCTTCAGCCCCTGGCGCAGCTCGGCGTCATCCAGCACGTTGTAGGTCTGGAACTTCACACCGGTCTGGGAAAGGATCTGCACCACCGCGGCGGAGAACCCGCACATCGGGAAGACCGGGGTGCCCTTCATGTAGAGCACCACCGGGTCGCTGGTGACCTGGGTGCGGATCGTCTGGTTGATATCGCTCATCTCGACCGTTCTCCGGGCTCGTCAGGACGCAGGGGCGGAGGTGGACAGGGCCAGGGCATGCAGCTCGCCGCCCATCCGGCCGCCCAGGGCCGCATAGACCATCTGGTGCTGCTGGATGCGTGACTTGCCGCGGAACGCCTCGGACACGATGACCGCACGATAATGGTCGCCGTCACCGGCCAGGTCGTCGATCCGAACGGTGGCGTCGGGAAAGCTCTCCTTGAGCATGCGCTCGAGATCGTCCTTGGCGACTGGCATCGAAGCTCCTCTGTCAGGCAGCGACGGCGTCCCCGCCCATGAAGTCCGGGAGCCAGGCCTCATGGGCACGCCGCAGTTCCTCAACCGATATGGGGGGCAGGTCCTTGACCTGCAACGCGTCGCCCCCGACCCGGCCGATCTCGCGCGCGATCACCCCGGCGCGCGCGGCATCCGCCAAGAGGTCCTTGAGCGCCGCCGGCTCGACCGCCAGCACGTAGCGGCCCTGCTCCTCGCCGAACAGCCAGCCGACCGCGGCCAGACCCTGGGGGATACGCAGGTCCGCACCCTTGCCGGACGCCAGGCACATCTCGGCCACCGCGATCGCGAGGCCGCCATCGCTCACGTCATGGCAGGCCCGCACGACGCCGCCCTGGATCTGCTCGAGCACGAACGCGCCGTTGCGATGCTCGTGGGCCAGGTCGACCGGCGGCGGCGCCCCTTCCTCACGGCCCATGATCTCGCGCAGCCACAAGGAGGCGCCCATCCAGCCATAGGTCTCGCCGACCAGGACCAGGACCTGGCCTTCCGTGGGGGCGATGCCCACCACCCGGTCCAGGTCCTCGATCAGGCCGATGCCGCCGATATTGGGCGTGGGCTGGATCGCCCTGCCGTCGGTCTCGTTGTAGAGCGACACGTTGCCGGACACGACCGGGAAGTCGAGCGCGCGGCAGGCTTCGGCCATGCCCTCGATGCAGCCGACGAACTGGCCCATCACCTCCGGCCGCTCCGGATTGCCGAAGTTCAGGCAGTTGGTGATGGCGAGCGGCCTGGCGCCTGTGGCGATCAGGTTGCGCCGGCATTCCGCCACCGCCTGCATCCCGCCGGTGCGCGGGTGGGCCTGGCAGTAGCGGGGCGTGCAGTCGGACGAGACCGCGAGCGCCCGGTCGCCGCCCAGCACCCGCACCACCGCGGCGTCGCCGCCCGGGCCAACCAGCGTATCCGCGCCGACCGTGTGGTCGTACTGCTCCCAGATCCAGCGCTTCGAGGCGAGGTCCGGGCAGCCGATCAGCCGCAGGAGCGCCTGGTCGTGCGGCATGACCGGCACGGCCGGCTCGGACAGCGCCACCGGGATGGGTGCGGCCGGCTCCTCATAGGGGCGGTCATAGACCGGCGAGCTGCCGGCGATCGGCGCCACCGGCAGGTCGGCCACCACCTCGCCATGGCGCTGGAGCACCATCCGGCCGGTGTCGGTCACCTTGCCGATCACCGCGAAATCCAGCTCCCACTTGCGGAAGATCGCCTCGGCCTCGGCCTCGTGCCCCTCCTTCAGCACCATGAGCATCCGCTCCTGGCTTTCGGAGAGCATGATCTCGTAGGGGGTCATGCCGGGCTCGCGCATCGGCACCCGGTCCAGGTCCAGCTCGATTCCGGCATCGCCCTTCGACGCCATCTCGAACGAGGACGAGGTCAGGCCGGCCGCCCCCATGTCCTGGATCGCGACGATCGCGTCCTTTTCCATGAGCTCCAGGCAGGCCTCGATCAGCAGCTTCTCGCGGAAGGGGTCGCCCACCTGCACGGTCGGCCGCTTCTCGTCGCTGTCCTCGCCCGAGAACTCGGCGGACGCCATGGTGGCGCCATGGATGCCGTCGCGCCCGGTCTTGGCGCCGACATAGACCACCGGATTGCCGATGCCGGCGGCGGCCGCATAGAACACCCGGTCGGCCCTGGCCACGCCCACGCACATGGCGTTGACCAGGATGTTGCCGTCATAGGCGCGGTGGAAGGTGGTCTCGCCGCCCACGGTCGGCACGCCCACGCAGTTGCCATAGCCGCCGATGCCGCGCACCACGCCATCGACCAGGCGCCGGGTCTTGGGGTGCTGCGGCGAGCCGAAGCGCAGCGCGTTCAGGTTGGCGATCGGCCGTGCCCCCATGGTGAACACGTCGCGCATGATGCCGCCCACCCCGGTGGCGGCACCCTGGAACGGCTCGATATAGGAGGGGTGGTTGTGGCTCTCCATCTTGAAGATGGCGACCAGCCCGCCGCCGATGTCGACCACGCCGGCATTCTCGCCCGGCCCGCACACCACCCAGGGTGCCTCGGTCGGCAGCTTCCTCAGGTGGTTCTTCGACGACTTGTAGGAGCAGTGCTCCGACCACATCACCGAGAAGATCCCGAGCTCGACCAGGTTCGGCTCCCGGCCGATCAGCTCGATGATCCGCTGGTACTCGTCCGGGCTCAGGCCGTGGGACTTGACGATGTCGGGCGTGATCATCCGCGGGTGACCGTTTCGAGCAGGGACTGGAAGATCGCGCGCCCACCGGTATGGCCGGTGCGCGGATCCACGTGGCATTCGGGATGAGGCATCATGCCGAGCACCCGGCCGCTGGCATCGGTGATGCCGGCGATGTTGCGCAGCGAGCCGTTCGGGTTGTCGACATAGCGGAACACCACCCGCCCCTCGCCTTCCAGCCGGTCGAGCGTCGCCTCGTCGGCCGTGTAGTTGCCATCACCATGGGCGGTGCTGACCAGGAGCTGGTTGCCCTGGCGGAGCCCGGCGGTGAACGGCGTGCCGGCCCGCTCGACACTCAGCGCGCAGGGATGGCAGATGAAGCGCAGCCCGACATTGCGGACCAGCGCACCCGGCAGCATCCCGGCCTCGCACAGGATCTGGAAGCCGTTGCACACACCGAGCACATGGCCGCCGGCGCGGGCAAAGTCCGCCACCGCGCGCATGGCCGGCGAGCGGGCGGCGATCGCACCGCAGCGCAGATAGTCGCCATAGGAGAAGCCGCCCGGGATGCCGACCACGTCGACCGGCGGCAGCTCGGTGGCCTCGTGCCAGACCAGATGGACCTCGGCAAAGCCGGTAGCCTTGAAGGCGCGCACCAGGTCGCGGTCGCGGTTGGCGCCTGGGAAGGTGACGACGGCGGCACGCATCAGCGGGTCACTCTTCCACCGTGAATCGGTAGCTCTCGATCACCGGGTTGGCGAGCAGCTTCTCGCACATCGCCTTGACCGAGGCCTCGGCCGCCGCGCGGTCGCCAGCTTCCAGGTCGAAGGTGAAGACCCGCGTCTTGCGCAGCCCGCTCACCCCCTCGAAGCCCAGATGGAGCAGCGAGCGCTCGATCGTGACCGCCTCCGGGTCGAGCACGCCCTGCTTCAGGCCCACTTCCACGCTGACCTTCACCACCTGTCTCCGTAAGCCGCTGCCAACTTTGCCGCGGCCCTTCCCTAGTCCCAGCCCGGCTTGTGGACAAGCATGCCGGGCTCCTTCAGAGCCAGGTCTCCACGTCGTTCCTCGCCAGGTGGTTGATGCCGACCAGGAAGATCTCCTGCGTCTGGAGGGGAACCAGCCCGCTGATGAAGCCCAGATCGATGAGCAGCCCCTGCTGGTCGATGCCGTCCACGCTGCGCGTCACCAATGCCGTCCCGCGGTCGAACGTGTCGACCTGTAGGTTGCCGTCGGTGTCGAGCATGTGGAACATGATGAACACGTCCTCATCGAACCCGAAGACCAGGGTGTCCTCGCCGTTCGTGAAGTCGCCGATCGTGAGATGCATGGGACGTTCATCGAGCGGGAAGAACTTGCTCGAACCGTGCTCGATGGTGATCCGGTCCCGGCCTTGGCCGCCAATCAGCAGGTCGTTGCCGGGCCCGGCCAGGAGGCGGTCGTCGCCGTCGCCGCCGTCGAGACGGTCGTCACCAGAAAGGGCGGGGTCCACCACACCGCGCCCCTGGTGGTCGCCGCGCAGCACGTCCTCGCCCGCACCGCCGCTCAGGATGTCGTTGCCGCTGTCGCCCTGCAGGACGTCCTCGCCCGCCCCACCATCCAGGATGTCGTGGCCAGTGCCACCGAAGATATGGTCCTCACCCCCCTCGCCCAGCACGACATCGTCGCCGGCCCCGCCTTCGATTCGATCCGAACCAGGCCCGCCTCTCACCTCGTCGTTGCCGCCGCCCGCCAGGATCACGACGGAATCCTCGCCGGCGCCGAACCCTTCCGGATCATCCGTGCCCGTCAGCGTGAACGGCGTGCGGGAGCCGAAATTGCCGATCGCCTCGGGCGCCAGTTCCGTCACGCCGAACAGGGTGATCGTCTGCGCGGAGCCGTGCGGCAGGTTCAGCGCTTCCACGAGGTCGAGCAGCAGCGAGTTCCGCGTCTGGCCCTCGACCGTCACGGCCTGGATCGTCGCCGCCCGGTCGCCGTCGCCCAGCCGGCCGGACTGGTTGTCATCCAGGAGATCGAAGCTCAGCCGGACGATGTCGGCGGACTGCCTGGGCTCGATCACGCCGGCGCTCCAGATCGCGACCAGCCGGTCGAAGGACTGGAAGTCGAGGATGATGTCCCGGCCGCTTTGCAGATCGACGCCCTGGTAGCGCTGGATCACGAAGTCGAACTCGTCGGCGCCGCTGCCGCCTTCCAGCAGGTCATGCCCCGGTCCGCCGAACAGGAAGTCGTCGCCCTGCCCGCCGGACAGCCGGTCATTGCCGGTGCCGCCGGACAGGATGTCCGTGTCGGTGTTGCCGAACAGCAGGTCGTCGCCCGCCCCCCCGGCGATCACGTCACGGCCGGCATCACCGAAGATCTGGTCGTTGCCGTCGTTGCCGAGCAGTTCGTCCGCGCCCGGCCCGCCCAGCAGCCGGTCGTGGCCCAGCCCACCCTCGATATGGTCGGCCCCGGATCCGCCCGCGATACGATCGTTTCCGGCTCTGCCCAAGAGGAAGTCCTCCCTGGCCAGACCGTCGATGCGATCGTCCTCCAGCGTTCCCCGGATGGAGTCTTCACTGGTGGATCCGGTCAATGTCGCCATGCCTGCCTCCTGGCCCTGACGGGCCGGAGCATGGCATGAAGTTGAAACACACGAACAGAAATTCTACTGGACGGTATCCGTACCGCGCAGGTCCCGCGGCCCGGCCTCCGGCAGGATGCCCAGCCGGCGGGCGACTTCCTGGTAGCCTTCCTCGACCTTGCCGAGGTCGCGCCGGAAACGGTCCTTGTCGTAGCGCTCGCCGGTCTTGACGTCCCAGAGGCGGCAGTTGTCCGGGCTGATCTCGTCGGCCAGCACGATCCGGAACTCCTCCTCCTCCCAGAGCCGGCCGAACTCCAGCTTGAAGTCGACCAGGCGCAGGCCGACCGAGACCAGGAGGCCGCTCAGGAAGTCGTTGATCCGCAGCGACAGGTTCAGGATCTCGTCGATCTCCTGGTAGGTCGCCCAGCCGAACGCGGTGATGTGCTCCTCGGTGACCAGCGGGTCGCCCAGCTTGTCGTCCTTGTAGTAGAACTCGACGATCGAGCGGGTGAGCTGCGTCCCCTCCTCGATGCCGAACCGGGTGGCGATCGAGCCGGCCGCCACGTTGCGGATCACCACCTCGAGTGGGATGATCTCGACCTCGCGGATCAGTTGCTCGCGCATGTTCAGGCGGCGCATGAAATGGGTCGGGATGTTGATCTCGTGCAGCCGCAGCATGATGTACTCGCTGATGCGGTTGTTGAGCACGCCCTTGCCGGTGATGACGCCCTTCTTCTGGTTATTGAAGGCGGTGGCGTCGTCCTTGAAGTACTGGATCAGGGTGCCGGGCTCGGGTCCCTCGAAGAGGATCTTCGCCTTGCCCTCGTAAACTTGGCGGCGGCGACTCATCTGCACTCTCCGACGGGGAACGAAACAAGGGCGCGCGCGGTCTCGTCACTCCGCGGGCACCCCTTGGCAACGCGCGCGCTTGTAGCGGTCCGGGCCGGCACTGACAACGTCGTCGTAGGTCCGCCCTCCGTCAGGCCTGCCCGTAGAGGCCGAGCACGCGGGCACGGGCGGTGACCAGGGCATGGACGGAGGCCAGGTTCGGGCTGTCCAGCCCGGCCATCCGGCCGAGTTCCAGCACGGCGGTGACCAGCGCGTCGATCTCGAGCGGGCGGCCGCGCTCCAGGTCCTGGAGCATGGAGGTCTTGTGCGCGCCGGTGGCGCCCGCGGCATCGATCCGCTTCTCCACCTCCATGAGGAAGCGGGCGCCCATCGCCTCGCCGATCCCCCGGGCCTCGGTCATCACCCGCCGGCACAGGGCGCGCAGCTCCGGGTCGGCGGTGATGTCCCCGAGCGTGGCGCCGGTGAGGGCACTCACCGGATTGAAGCAGCAATTGCCCCAGAGCTTGGTCCAGATGTCATCGCGCAGCCGCGGGCGGACCGGCGCCTTCAGCCCGGCCGCGATCATCGCCTGCGACAGGCGCTGCACCCGCTCGCTGCGCTCGCCGGTAGGCTCGCCCAGGTCGAAGCGCTCGGAGGCGATGTGCCGGATCACGCCCGGGCCGACGATCTCCGCTGCCGGCCAGACGACGCAGCCGATCGCCCGCTCCGGGCCGATGCCTGCCCAGATCCGCCCCCCCGGGTCGACCGCCTCGACCCGCCGGTTCTCGAACGGCCCCTTCAGGCCATAGGTGTACCACCACGGCACGCCGTTCGCGGCAGTCACCACCGCACCACCGTCTCCGCACAGATGGCGGATGCCGTCGACGGCGCCGGCGACCTGGTGGGCCTTGAGGGCCACCACGACGTAATCGGCCGGGCGCATGGAAAGCGGGTCCTCGGCCGCCTCCACCCGTACCTGGAATTCCTCGCCACCTGCCTGAACGGTCAGGCCGTCCACCTGGAGGGCTGCCAGATGCGGCCCGCGCGCGACCACCGCGACCTCCACGCCGGAGCGGGCGAGCTTGCCGGCCAGATAGCCGCCGATCGCCCCGGCGCCATAGACGCACACCCGCATCAGCCGAGCCCCAGCTTCGCCGCCAAGCCGATGCGCTGCAGCTTGCCGGTAGCACCTTTGGGGATCTCGTTCAGGATCAAGACGCGGCGCGGCACCTTGAAGGCCACCAGCCGGGCTGCCGCGAAGTCGCGGATCTCCCGCTCGCTGGCGGTCATGCCGTCGCGCAGCACCACGGCGATCGCCACCTCCTCGCCGAGCTTCTCGTGCGGCATGGCGAAGGTGACGCACTGGCGTACGGCCGGATGGTCCATCACCACCTCGTCCACCTCCAAGGGACTGACCTTCTCGCCGCCCCGGTTGATGATCTCCTTCAGCCGCCCGGTGATGCGCAGATAGCCCTCCTCGTCCATGCGGCCCTGGTCGCCGGTCCGGAACCAGCGCTGCCCGTCGTGCTCGAAGAAGGCCGCCGCGTTGGCGGACGGGTTGGCCTCGTAGCCGGGCGTCACGTTCGGCCCCGAGATCACCACCTCGCCTTCCTCGCCCGGCGGCAGCATGTCGCCCGCGGCCGTGCACACCCTGACCTCCGGGCCGGCAGCGATCCCGACCGAGCCCGGCTTGCGCGGTGCCGGCGGCAGCGGGTTGCTGGTCATCTGGTGGGCGGCCTCGGTCATGCCGTAGCTCTCGATCACCGGGCAGCCGAACACCTGCTCCAGTTCCAGCATGACCTGGGCAGGCAGCGAGGCCGAGGACGAGCGCAGGAGGCGCAGGCCCGCCCGCGCCAGCGCCTCCCGGTTGCGTCCGGCCCTGGCCAGGATTGCCTGGTACATGGTCGGCACCGCGGTCATCCAGGTGGCACCGCTGCCGTCCAGCTCGCGGAAGAAGCGCAGCGCGTCGAAGCCGCCTTCCGGCGCGGTCAGGGAGCCGCCCGTCGCCAGCGGGGCGAGCGTGCCGGCGATCAGGCCATGGATGTGGAACAGCGGCATGACCGTGAAGCAGCGATCCTCCGCGCCGAGCTGGAGCGTGGCACCGATATGGCGGGCCGAGGCCGCGAGGTTCGCCTGGGTCAGCGGCACGATCTTGGGCCGCGAGGTGGTGCCCGAGGTGTGGAGCACCAGGGCCACGTCGTCCGGCCCGGGTGCGGTCGCCGCCACGGCCGGCTGCGCTGATCCCTCCGCCTCCAGCCGGAAGGCACCGGCCGGGCCGTCCGGATCCTCGTGCAGGCGCAGGATCGTGCAGCCTCTGGCTTGTGCCACCGCGATGGCGGAGCTCTCCGCCCCGGCGGCGACCACCAGTGCCTGGGCACCGAGGTCGCCCAGATAGAAGTCGAACTCCTCGGCCCGGTAGGCCTGGTTCAGCGGGGCGGTGGTGGCGCACTGGGCGATCGCCACGAAGGCGCTGGCCATGGCCGGCCGGTTCGGCAGGACGATCGCGACCCGGTCACCCGGGCCGATCCCGATCCCGGCCAGCATCGCCCGGGTTGCTTCGGTCAGCCGGGCGAGCCCGCCATGATCCAGCGCCGGGCGCCCGGGTCCCAGGATCGCCGGTGCCTGCGGGCTGGCCGCCTGGAGCAGTGCCGTCATGGTCGTCGTCATTGCCTGCCTGCCTCCCGGCCCGGTTCCCGCCGCATCGATCCTGGTCGCACGCGGCCGGTATCGCCGCAAGCCGATCGGGGCTGCCGGCACCAGATGTCCCAGCGGCCACAGAGGTGGTGACGCCGCAACCTCCCGTCGCTAGTTTCCCGGTCGTTTGACGGGAGTAGGGGATCGGCATGAACCTGGTTCAATTCAAGACGGCGCATGGTGGCCGGGCCGTCGCGGTGGTCGAGGGCGGCGAGCTGCGCGTCGTGGACCGGGCGACGACCGTCTACGGCTTGGCCTTGGCTGCGGTCGCCGCGGGCGAGGGTCTGGAGAAGGTCGTGGCCGAGCGGCTGAGCGACCAGACCGAGGATTACGAGGCGGTGATCGCGGAGAAGCGGCTGCTGACACCGCTCGACCATCCCGATCCGGCCCATCTGCTGGTGACGGGCACCGGTCTCACCCATCTCGGCAGTGCCGCCACCCGCGACGCCATGCACGTGGTCGAGCCCGAGAAGCTCACCGACAGCATGAAGATGTTCAAGATGGGCATCGAGGGCGGCAAGCCCGCCCAGGGCGAGATCGGCGTGCAGCCGGAATGGTTCTACAAGGGCGATGGCGGCTCGATCGTGCCGCCCGAGGCGGCGCTGGACTATCCAGGCTTTGCCGAGGACGGCGGCGAGGAGCCGGAGATCTGCGGCCTGTACCTGATCGGCCCGGACGGCACGCCGTGGCGGCTGGGCTTCGCGCTAGGCAACGAGTATTCCGACCATGTGACCGAGCGGGTCAACTATCTCTGGCTGGCCCATTCCAAGCTTCGGACCTCGAGCTTCGGCCCGGAACTGCGGATCGGCGCGCTGCCGGACCGGGTCGAGGGCACCTCCTCGATTCTGCGCGACGGCAAGACGCTGTGGTCCAAGCCGTTCGTGTCCGGCGAGGACGCGATGTCCCACACGCTCGCCAACCTGGAGCACCACCACTTCAAGTACGACTTCTTCCGCCGGCCCGGCGACGTGCATGTCCATTATTTCGGCACGGCGACGCTCAGCTTCGCGGACGGGATCAAGGCGCAGCCCGGCGACGTGTTCGAGATCCAGGCGGAGCCGTTCGGCAGGCCGCTGCGCAACCCGCTGGGCGAGAAGCGCGAAGACCGGCCGGTGCTCGTCCGCGACCTCTGAGCCCGTCACCGGACCGTCACCGCGGCATCGAACGTCGATCACCGTCCGGGCCTAGCACTTCCTGCGTGACCGATGGCGTACAGGAGGCAGGCGGCATGCTCGTTCCCCGGGACATCGGGATGGCCTCGGACAAGGTGAAGGTGCTGCGCGGGCAGCGGTTCCCGTGAGCGCCTGCTCCTGGGCGGATGAAGTTGCAGTGCTGCGACCCGGCCGCCTTCATCCCGCGCGCGATCCCGGCGGCCGCGGTCATGGCCGACCGGATCCCGGCGCGGATCAGCCGCCGGTTCATTCGGCGATGAGCTATGTCGAGCGCCACCCCGCGGAGAACGACCCGGGCCAGCCGCCGCTCTCGCCGGATGGCCCCTCGCTCCATCCTCATGCCGAGGTGCTCCGCTCCGGGTTCGGCGGCTGGACGGCGGTGGGTGCCCGCAGTTCGGTCGTCGAGACGCAGATGGGCGAATATTCCTATGTCGTGAACGACGCCCAGATCATCTACGCCACCATCGGCAAGTTCTGCTCGATCGCCGCCCATACGAGGATCAACCCGGGCAACCACCCGACCTGGCGCGCCTCGCAGCATCACTGGCTCTACCGCGCCGCCGGTTACCGGCTGGGCGAGGACGAAGCCGAGTTCTTCAGCTGGCGGCGCGCCCATGCCGTGTCCATCGGCCATGACGTGTGGATCGGCCATGGTGCCGTGATCCTGGCCGGCACCCGGATCGGCAATGGTGCCGTGATCGGTGCCGGGGCGGTGGTGAGCAAGGCGGTGGCACCCTACCAGATCGTAGGCGGGGTACCGGCCAGGCCGCTGCGGCCGCGCTTCGAGCCGGCCATCGTCGAGCAGCTGGAAGCGCTGGCCTGGTGGGACTGGCCCCACGACCGCCTGGCCCGGGCCATCGACGATTTCCGCCACCTGCCGATCGAGGCGTTCCTCGAAAAATACCCGGCCTGAGCAGCATTTTTTCGCTGTTCCCCGGCGCACCTGCTGCCAAGACTGCGGCCAGCAGCGGGCAGCCCAGGGCGGATCATGGACATTCTTCTCGATCAACTGCGCGGTGGCCTCGTGGTCTCCTGCCAGCCGGTGACCGGCGGGCCGATGGACCGGGTGGACATCGTGGTGGCGCTGGCGCTGGCGGCCCGTGATGGCGGCGCCGTGGGCCTCAGGATCGAGGGGGCGGCCAATGTCCGGGCCGTGCGCCAAGCCTGCGACCTGCCGATCCTGGGCCTGATCAAGCGGGACCTGCCGGACAGCCCGGTGCGGATCACGCCCTGGCGGGAAGACGTACAGGCCCTGGCCGAGGCCGGCGCCGACGTGATCGCGTTCGACGCCACCCGCCGGGCGCGGCCGGTGCCGGTAGCGGACCTCCTGGCGGAGGTGCGGCAGGCGGGGCGCCTGGCCATGGCCGACTGCGCCGACCTGGACGATGCCAGAGCGGCCGCGGCCATGGGGGTCCACCTGGTCGGCACCACCATGAGCGGCTACACGGGCGGCCCCGTGCCGGAAACGCCCGATCTCGACTTCGTGCGGGCGGCAGCGGCGGAACTCGACCTGCCGGTGCTGGCCGAGGGCCGCTTCAACACGCCCGATGCCGCCGCGGAGGCGATCGCGGCGGGCGCGTTCGCGGTGGTGGTGGGCTCGGCCATCACCCGCACCGAGCACGTCACCGGCTGGTTCGCCAAGGCCGTGGCGGGGGCCAGACGATGACCACCGTGCTGGCGCTCGACCTGGGCGGCAGCAAGATCCTGGCCTGCCTCGTCCAGGACGGCCTTGTGCTGGAGGAGCAGCGTGTCGCCACCCCCCGGCAGGGCGGTGTCGTCGCCTGGCTGGACGCGATCGCCGGGCTGGCGGCGTCCTGGTCCGGCCGGTTCGCCCTGGCCGGCATTGCGGCGACTGGCCTCGTGCGCCGGGGTCGCTGGCAGGCGCTGAACCCGGACACCCTCCCGATCCCGGGCGAGTTTCCCCTGGAGCAGGAGCTGACCCGTCGCCTGCGCGTGCCGGTCACCGGGCTCAATGACGCTCAGGCGGCCGCCTGGGGGGAGCATGTCGCCGGGGCAGGACGCGGCTCGGCCGACCTCGTGTTCGTGACGCTTTCCACCGGGATCGGCGGCGGCGTGATCACCGGCGGCCGGCTGCTGCAGGGGCGCAGCGGCATGGCGGGCAGCGTCGGCCAGGTCCGCCTGCTTACCGGCGAGCGGATCGAGGAACTGGCCTCGGGCTCGGGCATCGCGCAGCTGGCCAAGGAGGCGGGCCATCCGGTCGACGCGGCGGCCGTGTTCGCGGCGGCCACTGCCGGTGCCGCCTGGGCGGAGCAGGTCGTGCACCGGGCCGCGCAAGCCGCGGCACTGCTGCTGCGCGACCTCCAGTTCCTGTTTGACCCCGAGCGGATCGTGGTCGGTGGCGGCGTCGGGCTGGCGCCCGGCCATCTCCACCGGATCCGGACCATGCTCGCCGACCTGCCCCCGCTCGAGCGCCCGCATCTGGTGCCGGCCCTGCTGGACAGCCGGGCTGGCATCATCGGGATCGCCGATCTCGCCCTTCGCGAAGCCGCAGCCATCAGAGAGGACCAGACCTTATGAGATCGTCGCGCCTGTTTGCCGCCCTGACCGCCCTTCTCCTGACCTCCGCGGCCGCACAGGCGGAGGTCACCGTGCTGGGCTGGCCGGGCGGGCCGGAGGAGACGGCACTGCGCGACGCGGCCAACCTCTACAACAGCAAGGCCGACGTCGCCGACGAGGACAAGGTCGAGCTGATCTTCTTCAACCGCGATGGCTTCTGGGACAAGCTGCAGACCGACCTGGCGGCCGGTGGCGGCGAGTTCGACCTGAACCTGCTCGCGACCTATGCGATCGGCCGCTATGCGCCGTTCATGGAGCCGGTCGAGCTGCCGGACAGTGCGGTCGAGGTGTTCGGCGAGAAGGTGCTCGCCACCATGCAGTTCGAGGGCCAGCAATATGGCGTGCCCACCGACCTGTCGCTGCATTTCATGTACTATCGCACCGACCTGATCGACCAGTTGCTCTCCGATGCCGACTGGCAGGCGCGCTATGCCGAGATCGCCCAGAAGAAGCTCGGCAAGGCGCTTAAGCCGAAGCCGCCGGCGGAGTGGACCTGGGACGACTACCAGGCGACCGCGCTGTTCTTCACCAAGGCGGTCAATCCCGACAGCCCCGTCCGCTACGGCACGGTGCTGCAGATGAAGAACCTCCTGTTCAACATGATGGTTTGGCATTCCACCGCGCGCTCTCAGGGCGGCGATTGGATGGATGCGGAGGGCAACATCACGGTCGACAGCCCGGCCTACCGCAAGGGGCTGGAGCTCTATAAGGAGCTCTACGACGCGGGCGCCTCGCCCAAGGACAGCCTGAGCTACGAGTTCGCCGAGGCCAATGCCGCGTTCGGCTCGGGCCAGGTCGCGACCATGCTGCAGTGGAATGCCGCGGCCGCCGACCTGAACGACCCGGAGAAGACGCCGGCCGTGGGTGGCAAGGTCGGCACGGTGCCGCCGCCGGCCGGCGAGGCCGGCCGCTTCACCCATATTCACGGCCTGGGCCTGGGCCTGAACAAGTCGGCGCAGAACAAGGCAGGTGCGCTGAAGTTCCTGGAATGGCTGGCCACCCCTGAGGCGATGCAGGCCTATGCCGCGGGCGGCGGCACGCCGGCACTGAGCCCCGACGTGCTGGCGCCGGTGGCAGCGCAGCGCCCGGACCTGACCCAGCTCGGCGACTATGCCGGCCAGTACGGCTTCGTGATGACCGGCGCCACCTCGGCGGGTGCACTCTCGACCTACGAGCTCCAGGCCGAGCAATTCACCGGCTACTGGGCCGGGCAGAAGAGCCTGGACGAGGCGCTGGCCGCCACCGCCCAGGGCATGGCCGACCTCCTGAAGAAGTGAGCCGGCTCGAGGGGGTGTCCACGAGGCACCCCTGACGCCCGCCAATGGGAGCCTTTCTCCGTTGCAGTCCCAACATCTGCGCGACGGGCGGATCCTGCTCGCGCCCCTCACGATCTTCCTCCTGGCGATGCTGGGCCTGCCACTGGTCGTCGACCTGATCTACTCGGTCTCCCGGGTCGAGTTCCGCACGATCCTTTCGCCCGAGTTCGTGGGCCTGGCCAACTATGCCAGCGCGCTCAGCTCGGAGAACTATTGGCAGGCCGCCTGGTTCTCGCTGCGCTTCGGCCTGGTCTGTGCCGTGGCCCAGCTCCTGCTCGGCCTGTTCCTGGCGATCTTCTTGGCCCCGCTCATCGACAGGCGCCCCTGGCTCCTGGCCTTTTTGATGCTGCCGATGATGGTGGCCCCGGCCCTGGTCGGGCTCATGTACCGGCTGATCCTGCATGAGTTCGTGGGCGTGGTGCCCTGGTTCATGTTCACCTATTTCGGCGACAGCCCGTCCTTCCTCGGCCCCGACAACGCGTTTCGCACGCTGGTGGTGGTAGAGGTGCTGCAGTGGACACCGTTCGCGCTGCTGATCCTTTATTCCGCCTATGCTGCGATCCCCAAGGATGTGCGTGAGGCCGCCTCGATCGACGGGGCCGGCCCCTGGCAGCGCCTTTGGCGGATCGACCTGCCGCTGATGACGCCGGTCCTGGGTGCGACCTTCTTCATCCGCTTCATCGACAGCTTCCGGGTGTTCGACAATGTCTACACCCTGACCGGGGCGGGGGCCGGCGGAGCCACCACCACGATGAGCATCTGGGTCTACGAGGCCTTCTTCAAGTCGGGCGACATCGGCCGCGCGGTGGCCGCCTCCATGCTGCTGCTGGTAGCCGCCTGGGCCGTCCTAGCGATCGTCCACCGCCTTTCGGAGCGCCGGGCATGAATTTCCTGCGCTGGCTCGTGTTCGCCATCGCCGCACTCGCGATGAACTTCCCGGTGCTCTCGACGCTGGTGACTTCGTTCAAGTCGGAAGCCGAGATCGCGTCCAATCCGTCCTTGTGGATCCACGCACCCACGCTCGCCAACTATCTGGACGTGTTCCGGATCTCCGACCGGTTCGACATCCTCCATTATCTCTGGAACAGCTTCGCCTCCTCCATCCTGGGGGCCGGCCTGTCGCTGCTGCTGGCCTTCCCGGCCGCCTACGGGCTGGTGCGCTTCGGCACCGGCCGCAAATGGCTCCTGCCGCTGGTCGCCAACCTGCGGGCGATCCCGCTGATCGTGTTCGCGATCCCGCTCTACCTCGTCTATGCGCGGGTGGGCCTGCTCGACACCCGGCTGGGCTTGGCCCTGATCCTGTGCATCGTGAACCTGCCGCTGGTCCTGGTGCTGCTGGTGGCGGCCCTGCGCGACCTGCCGGCCGAGCTGGACGAGGCGGCCCGGGTGGACGGTGCCTCGACCTTCACCCTGCTCTGGCGGATCATCCTGCCGCTGGCGGCACCGGCGCTGGCCACCACCATGGTGCTGGGCTTTGTCTATGCCTGGAACGAGTTCCTGTTCGCCCTGATCCTGACCACGCGCGATGCGGTCACCACCACCGTCGGCGCCTCGTTCTTCTTCGCCGCGTCCGGCGGCGGCGTGCGCTGGGGCATCGCGGCCGCCGTCATGGTGCTGAGCGTGCTGCCGCCCATGGCGCTGGGCCTGCTGCTCTACCGGCGCATCGGCCAGTCGCTCGCGGCGGGTGCGGTGAAGGGCTGAATCGGCCGCATTCCTCGTCGCATTCCCGTGGATTGACGGGCCCAGCCCCTGCCGCTATATACTTAACCTTATGATTAACGATATGGCGCTCCGACGCAGGATGCGCGGGGCGGCGCTCAGGGAGGAAGTGGTGAAGGTCGAGCCTTATCTGTTCTTCAACGGCCGTGCCGACGAAGCCATCCGGTTCTACCAGGACAAGCTCGGCGCCAGGGTCGAGATGCTGATGCGCTTCAAGGAAAGCCCCGAGCCGCCTCCGCCCGGTGTCGACGCGGCCGCACTTGCCGACAAGGTCATGCATGCCAGCCTGCTGGTGGGCGAGACCCGGATCATGGCCTCGGACGGCTGCGGCACCGGCTCCACCAGCTTCGAGGGCGTGTCGCTCTCCGTCCAGGTGCCGAGTGCCGCCGAGGCCGAGCGCCTGTTCGCCGCACTGGGCGAAGGCGGCAGCGTGCAGATGCCGCTTGCCCCGACCTTCTTCTCCGCCGGGTTCGGCATGGTCGCCGACCGGTTCGGCGTGAACTGGATGATCGTGGTCGATCCGGCCGGCTGAGCGATCCGCCCATCACCTGTGGCGGCCCTGGCTGCCCCGCGCGGCCCGGTCGCCAGGAGGCATTCCCATGCGCTTCATGATGCTGATGATTCCGAAGGGCTACGAGACCGCAGAGCCCGGCGAGGCGCCGGGTGCCGAGGCCGTGGCGGCGATGATGCGCTACAATACTGAGTTGCAGGAGGCCGGCATCCTGCGCGGCCTGGAGGGGCTGCACCCGCCCTCGGCCGGTGCGCGCGTGACCTTCGCCGGCGGCAGGGCGCAGGTGATCGACGGGCCGAAGATCCGCAGCAGCGAGACGCTGGGCGGCTACTGGATGATCGAGGTGCCGTCCAAGGACGAGGCGATCGCCTGGGCCAGGCGCTGCCCGGCCGGCGAGAACGAGATCATCGAGATCCGCCAGGTCCAGGAGATGGAGGACTTCCCGGCGGACGTGCAGGCAGCGGCAGCGGGCTTCGCCGAGATGCAGGCTGCTGTCCAGGCCGGCCGATGAATTCGGACGGACGCCGGCTGGCGCCCGTCCGGTTCGGGGGTCAACCCGGCAGCGTGCTGTCCACGCCCTGCACGAAATACATCATCTTGAGCAGGTCGGCGTCGCTGATCACCGTGCCGGCCGGGACCACCACCTCGCCGGCCTGGTTCTTGACCTCGCCCTGGAAGGGGTGCGTGGTCTTGTTCTTGATCTCGCTGACGAGCTGGTCGAGCTCCGCCTGGACGTCGGCCGGCACCGCGTCGTTCCAGGGCGTCAGCACCACCGACTCCTCGGCGAGCCCGCCCCAGTAGTCCTCGGACTGCCAGGTGCCGTCCAGGACGTGCTGGGTGGACTTGATGTAGTGGGACGCCCAGTCGTCCACCACCGAGGTCAGGCAGCGCTCCGGGCCGAACCGGCCCATGTCGGAGGCCTGGCCGACGCACCACACGCCACGCTTCTCCGCCGCCTGCACCGGCGCCGGGCTGTCGGTGTGCTGGACGATGAAGTCGCAGCCCTGGTCCATCAGCGCATTGGCGGCCTCGGCCTCCTTGCCCGGGTCGTACCAGCTGTTGACCCAGACCACCTTGGTGGTGACGTCGGGGATCACCCGCTGCGCACCCAGCGTATAGGCGTTGATGCCCATGATGTTCTCGGGGATCGGGAACGAGCCGATATAGCCGATGGTCTTCTTCTGGCTCATCCGCCCGGCGAGATGGCCGGACACGTAGCGGCCCTCGTAGAAGCGGCCATTGTAGATGCCGACATTGGGTGCCGTCTGGAAGCCGGTGCAGTGCTCGAACACCGTGTCAGGGAACTGCTTGGCGACGTTGATCACCGCCTGCATGAAGCCGAAGCTGGTGGCGAAGATCAGCTTGTTGCCGGCCTGCGCCATCTGGCGCAGCACGCGCTCGGCATCGGCCCCCTCCGGCACGCTCTCCACGTAGCTGGTCTGCACCTTGTCGCCGAAATGCTCTTCGACGGCGAGCCGCCCCTGGTCGTGCTGGTAGGACCAGCCGAGATCGCCGATCGGGCCCACATACATGAAGGCGATCTTGAGTGGGCCTCCATCCTGGGCGCGCGCACCCTTCAGGCCACCGAGCAGAAACGGCGCGGCCAGCCCGCCACCTACCAACGTCCGACGGTCGATCATGCTGCACTCCACTGCGGGCCGGCGACGCGCAGGCCCATCCCACCCCTGCGGCGACGTCACAACGGAAATGGCAGACGGTCAACCACGTACGATGATGCTTTCTCCCTGCCCTCGCCAGCCGCGATGGCGCAGAGCCTGGGAAAGCTCGATGGAGAAACCGACATTCGATCCAGGCATTCGCGTCGGTAGCTAGTCCCCACCTCCGCCGCCGTCGCTGCTGAAGTCGTCCCAGCTCCATTCACCGGAGCCTCCCGAGGCATGCGAGGTGCGGACCCGGGGTCGCTTGCCGAACTTCGTCCGGCCGCAGGTGGTGCACCTGACGGCAGGGATGAACTGGTTGTTGCGCCAGCGGGAAGCATCCATCCAGGCGTGCTTGCAGAAGAAGGGCCGAAGGAAGGCGGGCAAGGAGAAGGACATGAGGCCTCCTTGTCTGGACGATGCCATCCTACCAGCACCTCGGGCAAAGCCACCAATCAAACGCTCGGGAAGAAGACCACTTGAGCCCGAGTGTCCCCAGAGAGCTACAGGAGCCCGGCATGACCACTGACCTTACGCCAGTCAGGCGGCCATTGATGTAATCAGCGCCATCCTGACCGATGCGATGGCGGCTCATCTGGACGCGCAGCCGAACGTCGAGGTCTCGACGGCGAGCTGCCGGTCGAACGGCTCGCGATCGGCAACAGCTGGAGAGTAGGGCCGACGCGGCCCAAGCCGCCCGGCCGAAGCGGCGCAACCTCCGGCCGGCGCGACCGTTGCGGGCACATGGCCCAACTTCCTGGATGCCGCTCATGAACTGGTCGATGCCGCGTTTCGGCCGCCGCCGCCTGGCCTCGATGGCCGGGGCGGCTGCCGCCTTCGTCGCCTGCGCCTGCGGCCGCTCCCATGCGATGCAGGGCGCCGCGGAGGGCCAGCCAGTGACCGGGGAGGAGGTGACGCCCGGCACGGGCATGCTCGCCACCGGCGCCGACCTCCTGCAGAGCAAGGGACCGGTGAACGACATCGACATGTACCTGAATGGGTTCCATTTCTATGCCGACGACCTGGGCCGGCAGATCGAGGCGCATCACTACTGCACCCACGTCACCGAGGACTTCATCCAATGCCTGATCTATGACGGCAACCGCTCCGGTGCGCGGCTGATCGGCATCGAGTACATCGTCAGCGAGCGGGTGTTCCTGACCCTGCCGGAGGAGGAGAAGCGCCTCTGGCACAGCCATCGCCACGAGACGCTCTCGGGCACGCTGGTGATGCCGGGCATCCCGGAACCGGTCGAGAACATGGCGATCGCCAAGCTGGTCACGACCTATGGCAAGACTTGGCATACTTGGCAGATCGATCGCGATTCCGAGCTGCCGCTGGGCATCCCGCAGCTCATGATGAGCTTCACGAAGGACGGGCAACTGCGCAGGGAGATGGTCGAGGCGCGCGACCGGGCGCTGGAGATCAGTACGGCCGAGACCAGGGCCGGCCGTGAAGAGATGGCCAGGGATGCACCGCCGGTCCGGCCGGGCGCCGATGCCTGGCAGAGCGGCCAGACCGTGCAGCTGGAACTCGGCCAGAAGCCGGTCCAGAACCTGCCCGGCTGACGCGCGGGCAGGTGCCGGAAAGCCTGCCTAGCAGGCCTGGGCCGTGGGCTTGGTGTCGATCTTCACCCCGAGAAAGTCGAGGTTGAAGGTCACCGACGTGACCAGGACGTAGTAGAAGGAGTTGCTGTTGTTGACCGTCGCTTGGCTGATCGAGGTCGACGAGGCGATCCGCACGGCATCGGCCACCCCGGACGCGCTGGTGACCTTGGCCATGACCACCGGGGCGCTGAACGGGTTGCTGCCGCTCGCATAGGTCTTGCGCACGAGGCGCGCCTCGATGGCGTCGCTGGCATTGACGTCGCGATAGACCAGGCTCAGCCGGCACACCTTCACGCCGCTCGGAAACGAGACCGGCGCGAAGAAGCGCGAGTTGGGCATGATCGTCTTGAGCGTGCCGGCCTGCTCCTCCTCCAGGTAGCCGCCCGGTGCCGGGCAAGGGCAATGGGTGCCAAAGCCCATGGCGGAGATGGCGATGGTCTCCGCCTTCGCGGGCGGGGGTGCCAGCGCAGACAGCATCAGCCCGGTCAGCATGGCTGCCAGACCCAGACTCAGGCGCTTCATGGCGCAGTCCTTTCCAGTCGCGGGGCCGCGCCGGCCAGGACGGCCGGCCGGGCTGCGCCGCGCGACCCCTCGCCCCGGGGGCGATGGCATATCGGGGTGCAGCGATAGTCTTGTGCAGCTTCCGGGATTGCGCGTCTGTGTTCCAGATCACCCGGAAACGGCGGCCCTCATCAGCTCACGCCCGGCCGGCCAGCACCTCGTCCAGCCAGTCGGTGCGCATCTCCGGAACCGAGCGGATCAGCTTGCCGGTATAGTCGTGGAAGGGCGGCGCCATCACCTCGTCCTTGGCGCCGCTGTCGACCACCCTGCCCCGCTGCATCACCACGACCTCGTGCGCGATCGCCCGCACGGTCGCCAAGTCATGGGTGATGAACAGGTAGGACAGGCCGCTCTCCTCCTGCAGGCGCAACAGCAGGTTCAGGATCTCGTCGGCGACCAGCGGGTCCAGGGCGGAGGTGACCTCGTCGCAGATGATCAGCTCGGGCTCCGCGGCAAGGGCCCGGGCGATGCTGATGCGCTGCTTCTGACCGCCCGACAATTCGCCCGGGAACCGGTCGGCGAAATGGGCGGGGAGTTCGATCCGGGCGAGCAGATCCTTGACCCGGCGGCGCAGTGCGTCGCCGCGCATGCCGAGATAGAAGGTGAGCGGCCGGCCGATGATCTCCTGAACGGTCTGGCGCGGGTTCACCGCGACGTCCGGCATCTGGTAGATGAGCTGCAGCCGGCGGCGCTGCTCCTTGCTCCGGCCGGCCAGATCGTTGCTCAGCACCTCGCCGCCGAAGCGGACCTGGCCGCTGCGCGGCGGCAGGAGACCGGTGATCACCCGGGCGAGCGTGCTCTTGCCGCTGCCGCTCTCGCCGACCACCGCCACGGTGGCGGCGCGCTCGACCCGCAGCGACACGTCGAACAGGACCTGCTGCGCGCCATAGGCGGCATCGACCCGGTCCACCGCCAGCACCACCGACCGCTCGTGGCCGCCGTGCCGCTCGTGCTCGCCACGGCGCACGCTCACCAGTGCCTTGGTGTAGTCCTCCCGGGGCTGTTCCAGGATCTGCCGGGTCTCGCCCAGTTCCACCGCTGCGCCATGGCGCAGCACCAGGATCCGGTCGGCCATCTGGGCCACCACGGCCAAGTCGTGGGTCACATAGAGGGCGGCGGCACCCTGCTCGCGGATGGCGCGGCGCATCGCCGCCAGCACCTCGATCTGGGTGGTGACGTCCAGCGCGGTGGTAGGCTCGTCGAACACCACGAGGTCGGGCTTGGTGATCAGCGCCATCACGGTCATGGCGCGCTGGAGCTGGCCACCCGAAACCTGATGGGGGTAGCGTTGGCCGAAGCGCTCCGGGTCCGGCAGGCCCAGCTTGCCGAACAGCTCGACCGCGAACCGCTCCGCTGCCGCGCGCGGGCCCAGGCCATGGCGGCGGTGGACCTCGCAGATCTGGTCGAGCAGCCGGTGCGCCGGGTTGAAGGCGGCGGCAGCGCTCTGGGCGACATAGGCGACCCGGCGGCCACGGATGTCGAGCAGTTGGCCCACGGGCGCACCCACCAGTTCCTGCCCGTCCAGCCGGACGCTGCCGCCGGCAAAGTGGCAGCCGGGCCGGACATAGCCCAGCGCCGCCAGGCCGATGGTGGACTTGCCGGCCCCGGATTCGCCGATCAGGCCCAGCACCTGGCCGCGGTCAACCTCGAGGGACACGTTCTTGACGATCTCGACGCTGTTGCCGTCGACATCGGTGCCGTCGATCCGGAGATTCTCGATCTGCAGCAGCATGGCGTCAGCCCCGGCGAGAGCGGCGGGAGGCCTGGTCGAGCAGGAAGTCGACCACGAGGTTCACCGAGATGGTGAGCAGCGCGATGCAGCCGGCCGGCAGGAGCGGTGCGGGCAGGCCGAAGGCGATTGCCTGGGCGTTGTCCTTGACCATCCCGCCCCAGTCGGCGGCCGGCGGCTGGATGCCCAGGCCCAGGAAGGAGAGCGCGCTGATGAGCAGGAAGGAGAAGCAGAAGCGCACGCCGAACTCGGCCAGGAGCATGGGCAGGGCATTGGGCAGGATCTCCTTGCGCGCGATCCACCAGATCCCCTCGCCGCGCAGCCTGGCCGCCTCGACGAACTCCATGACGTTCAGGTCGACCGCGACCGCGCGGGCCAGGCGGAACACCCTAGTCCCGTCGATGAAGGCGAGCGTCAGCACCAGCACCGGGAGGGAGCTGCCCATCACCGAGAGCACCAGCAGGGCCAGGATCAGGGCCGGGAACGACATGAACACGTCGACGATCCTGGATGCCACCTGGTCGGCCCACCCGCCGGCGATCGCCGCCAGGAAGCCGCAGACGGAGCCCACCGCAAAGGACAGGACGGTGATCACCAGGGCCAGGCCGATCGAGCGCTGGGCGCCGAAGAGCAGCCGGCTCAGCATGTCGCGGCCGAGCGTGTCGGTGCCGAGCGGAAAGCCCGCCGTCCCAATCGGCTGCCAGACATCGGCCACCGGCTCGGCCTCCGGATAAGGCGCCAGCCAGGGGCCGAACGCCGCCAGGAAGGCGAACAGGAGCACGAGCAGGAGGCCCAGCCGGGTGATCCACGGCATCCGCCGCAGCAGCAGTGCAGCCGTCATCGCGGATGCCGTAGGCGCGGGTTGGCCAGGATCGAGACGATGTCCGCCAGCATGTTCAGCCCGACATAGGTGATCGCGAACACGATGGCGCAGGCCTGGATCAGCGGGATGTCGCGCTTGGACACGGCATCCACCATGAGCTGGCCCATGCCCGGATAGACGAACACCACCTCGACCAGGATCACGCCGACCACCAGGAAGGCCAGGTTCAGCACCACGACATTGGCGATCGGGCCAATCGCGTTGGGCAAAGCGTGGCGGAAGATGATCGCCCGGCGCGGCGTGCCCTTCAGCTCGGCCATCTCGATATACGGCGCGGAGAGCACCTGCACGACCGCCGCGCGGGTCATGCGCATCATGTGGCCGGTCGTCACCAGGGTGAGCGTGAGCGCCGGCAAGGCGATCGCCCAGAGCTTCTGGCCGAAGTTGGCGCTGGGCGAGATGCGCGAGATCGCCGGGAACCAGCCGAGTTGCACGGCGAAGACATAGACCAGCAGGTAGCCGATGAAGAACTCCGGCATGGAGATCGCGGCGAGCGTGGCGGCCGACGTGGTCTTGTCGAAGGTCCGGTCGCGCCAAAGGGCCGAGAGCAGGCCCAGCGCAATCGCGAGCGGCACCGCGATCACGGCGGCGGTCGCGGCCAGGAACAGGGTCGCCTGCAGCCGCGGCAACAGGACGGTGGTGATCGGCCGGCCGGATGCCAGCGAATTGCCGAAATCGCCCACCAGCACACCGCTAAACCAGCGCCAGTAGCGGAGCACCGCGGGGTCGCCCAGGTTCAGCTTGGCGCGGATCGCCGCCACCGCTTCCGGGGTGGCAGTCTGGCCCAGGATCACCTCGGCCAGGTCGCCCGGCAGAAGCTCGGTGCCGATGAACACCAGCACCGAGACCGCGAACAGGGTGAGGAGCCCAAAGAGAAGCCGCTTGCCGATCAGGCGTACGAGATCAGGCATCGAGCCAGACGCGCTCGGGTGCCCGCATGCCGCACAGGCCGAGCTGCGGCGTCAGCTCGAAGTTCTGCACCTCGGCGGTGGAAGCATCCACGAAGTCGTTGAACATCGGGATGAGCTCACCGCCGTCGTCGTGGATCATCCGCTGGAGCTCGGCATACATCTGCGCGCGCTTGGGCCGGTCGAGCTCGGCCCGGGCCTGGACCAGCAGCTTGTCGAATTCCGGTCGGAACCAGTAGGACTCGTTCCAGGCTGCCTTCGAATGATAGGCGATGCTCATCATCATGTCGGCGGTGGGCCGCCCGCCCCAGAAGGTGAAGCAGAACGGCTTCTTCATCCAGACATCGTTCCAGTAGCCGTCGGCGGGCTCGCGGATGACGTCGATGTTGATGCCGGCCGCGGCCGCGTGCTGCTGGTAGAGGACCGCCGCATCCACCGCCCCGGCGAACGGCGCATCGGAGGTCGAGAACGGAATCTTCTCGCCGCCATAGCCGGCCTTCTTCATGTGGAACTTCGCCTTGTCCGGATCATAGGTCCGCTGCGGCAGGTCGGCGGCGAAGAAGGGATCGGTCACCGGGATCGGCTGGTCGTTGCCGACCCGGCCCAGGCCGCGCAGGATCTTGTCCAGGATGTCCTCGCGGTTGGCGGCATATTTCAGCCCCAGCCGGAAGTCGTTGTTGTCGAAGGGGGCCGTGTCGCAGCGCATCACCATGGAATAGTGGCCACCGCCAGCGGCGCGGTGGATGACGACGCCCGGCATCTTGCCGAGCAGGTCGACCGTCTTCGGGTCGACCCGCTCCATGATCTGGATCTGCCCGGTCTGCAATGCTGCGGTGCGCGCCGCCGGGTCGGCGATGCCCACGATCTCCACGCTGTCGAGATTGGCGCGGCCGGTCTTGAAATAGTTCTCGTTGCGCTCGCCGAAGATCCGCACACCCGGGTCGAACTCGGTGATCCGATAGCCGCCGGTGCCGATGCCCGACGCCGGGTCGGAATCCTTCTGCATGATGACGAGGTGGTAGTCGGTCATGAGGTAGGGCAGGTCGGCATTGCCCTCCTCGAGTTCCACCACGACCACGTGCTTGCCGTCGGCCCGGAGGTCCTTCACCTGGGTCATGATGCCGGCGGCACCGGACTGGCTGTCCTCGCCGCGGCTCTGGTTCAGCGTCCAGATGACGTCCTCGGCGTCCAGTTCCTTGCCGTCGTGGAAGGTGACGCCCTTGCGCAGGTTGAAGCGCCAGGTCTTGGCGTCCGGCGACGGCTCCCAGCTCTCGGCCAGTTCCGGCACGGCCGAGCCGTCCGTGCCGTACTCGACCAGGCAGTTGCCCCACATGAAGCTGGTGAGCTGGTGGATCGAGGCGGTCGCCAGCAGCGGGTTCAGCGTATCGGTGGTGGCACCGCCGGTGGCGCCGATCGCGACCGTGCCGCCCCTCTTCGGCTCGCCCTGCGCACGCGCGGTGCCGGGCAGCATGCCGCCGATGGCGGCCCCGGCACCCAGCATCGCCGTGAGCTTGCCGAAGCCGCGCCGGTCCAGCCCGCCCTGCCGCAGAACCCGGTCATACCCGCTGAAGGCACTCATTCTCGTTTCCTCCCCTTATCCAGGCGCCCGGCGGCGCAGCATTCATCCTTTATAGTCGGCCAGACCGCAGCAGCGGGTCAGCCTTCCATCCAGACGCGCTCGGGCGCCCGCATCCCGGCCAGGCCGTATTGCGGGCTCAGCTCGAAATTCTTCACCGTGTCCACGGCGGCATCCACGAAATCATTGAACATCGGGATGAGCGCCCCGCCATCGTCGCGGATCATCCCCTGGAGCTCGGCATACATCGCGGTGCGCTTGGCCGGGTCGAGCTCGGCGCGGGCCTCCAGCAGGATCTTGTCGAAGTCCGGGCGGCGCCAGAACGTGTCGTTCCAGGCCGCGTCCGACTTGTAGGCCACCGTCAGCATCAGGTCGGCGGTGGGCCGCCCGCCCCAGTAGGAGACGGAAAACGGCTTCTTCATCCAGACGTCGTTCCAGTAGCCGTCCGAGGGCTCGCGGATCACGTCGATGGTGATGCCGGCTTTTGCCGCGTGCTGCTGGTAGAGGACGGCGGTGTCGACCGCCCCGGAAAAGGCGGCATCCGAGGTCGAGAGCGGGATCGCCTCGCCGCCATAGCCGGCCTTCTTCATGTGGAACTTCGCCTTGTCCGGGTCGTAGGCCCGCTGCTCCAGGTTCTTGGCGAAGAAGGGATCACCCGACGGGATCGGATGGTCGTTGCCGACCTTGCCCAGGCCGCGCAGCACCTTATCGACGATGTCGGCGCGGTCGGCCGCATATTTCAGGCCCAGGCGGAAATCGACATTGTCGAAGGGTGCCGTGTCGCAGCGCATCAGCAAGGGATAATGGCCGCCGCCGGCCGCTCGATGGATGGCGATGCCGGGAGCCCGGCTCAGCAGTTCCACCGTCTTCGGGTCGGCCCGCTCCATCACGTTGATCTGGCCGGTCTGCAGGGCAGCGGTACGCGCCGCCGGGTCGTTGATGGCCAGCAGCTCCACGGTGGCGTAGTTGCCGCGCCCGGGCTTGAAATAGTTCTCGTTCAGCTCGCCGAAGACCCGCACCCCCGGATCATATTCGGTGATCTTGTAGGGGCCGGTGCCGATGCCCGCCGTCAGCTCCGAGTCCTTGGGCATGATCAGCAGGTGATAGTCGGTCAGCAGATAAGGCAGGTCGGCATTGCCGGAATCGAGCGTGATGATCACCGCGTGGCTGCCGTCCGCCTTCACGTCGGTGACGGAGGTCATGTAGCCGGCGGCACCGGATTCGGTGTTCTCGCCCCGGTGCAGGTTGAGCGACCAGACCACGTCCTCGGCGGTCAGCTCCTTGCCGTCATGGAAGGTGACACCCTTGCGGATGTTGAACTTCCAGGTCTTTGCGTCGGCCGACGGCTCCCAGCTCTCGGCCAGCTCCGGCACGGCCGAGCCATCCGAGCCATACTCGACCAGACAGTTGCCCCACATGAAGTTGGTGGCGGCATGGAGGGAGGAGGTCGAGGGCAACGGGTTGAGCGTATCGGTGGTGGCGCCGCCGGTGATGCCGATGGCGAGATCCCCGCCCTTCTTCGGCTCCTCCTGAGCCCCCGCCATGCCGGGCCAGAGGGTACTGAGCGAAGCACCGGCCCCCAGCATCGCAGCGAGCCTGCCGAAGCCGCGCCGGTCGAGCGCGCCCTGGCGGAGAAGGCGGTCATAGCTGTCGAAGCGGCTCATCTCATTCTCCCCCGGGGCGCAATATGGTGGACGGCTGGTGTTAGCGCAGTTCGCGATACTCCGGCTGCTCCTTGTCCAGCATCGCCATCAGGGCAGCGAAATGCCGGTCGTGATGGCCGGCGTCGCCGTCCCAGGCGGCCTGGGTCGCCTGGACGACCTCGTCGGACAGAATCTTCAGCTTCTGGTTGCGGCCCTCGGCCAGGACCTGCAGTTCGGCGGCCCGCTCCAGGTAGTAGAGCCAGGAGAAGGCCTGGCCGATGGAGGTGCCGGTTACGATCGGCCCGTGGCTGGCGAGCAGTGCCACCGGCCGGCCGGCCATGACCGAGGCGATCCGATCACCTTCCTGGGCATGGTTGCCCATGCCGTTATAGTTCTCGTCGTAGCCGATCCGGTCGTGGAACAGGCAGTAGGTCTGGCTGATCGGCAAAAGCCGGCCGCCCTCGCAGCAGGCGATCGCGGTCGTATAGGGCATGTGGGTGTGCATCACCGCCCGGGCATGGGCATAGCGGCGGTGCACGGCGCGGTGGATGTGGAAGGCGGTGGCCTCCACCACCCCTTCCCCGTCCAGCACCTTGCCGTCGCCGTCGATCAGCAGCACGTCGGCGGCGGTCAGCATCGACCAGTGCTTGCCGTAGCCGTTGATCAGGAAGCGGTCGTCGTCCAGCGCGAAGCTGAAGTGATTGTCGATCGCCTCGTTGAAGCCGAACTTCGCGGCGAGCCGGAGTGCTGCCGCCAGCTCAATGCGGTGCCTGCGGACGTCCGCCGCGTCACCGAGCTGCGCGACCTTGCGGTTTTCGGCCGGCACCAGCGCCTCCTCCTCGTTGGATCGTTCCGAGTGACCTTACGGGATTTGGAAGCCCGATCAATTGCGATGCGGACAGGCGCCATCGTCAAGGCGACATTGTCTCCCTACAAGCCAAGCTTGACGATCCGGCGACGCTGCCGCCCTCAGCCCGGCACCAGCGCCACCGAGCGCTCGTCGAAGGTCACCCAGGCCTCGGCACCCTGGGGGATCATCGCTCCGCCGGCCGGCACTGTCGCGAACAGGTGTCCCACCGGCCCGTCCAGCTCGTATTCCAGATGGCTGCCCAGATAGATCGCGTGGCTGACGCTCATCCGGTTGGCGGCCTCGACCGGCTGCGGATGGACCCGGATCGCGTGCGGGCGCACCGCGAGCGTGGCGGCACCCGGCTGCAGGGCGCGGCCCGGCAGCTCCAGCGTCGAGGTCCCGACCCGCACCGTCGCCCGCCCCCCCTCGACCCGGGCGATCTCCGCGGGCAGGAGGTTGGCGTCGCCGATGAAGTCGGCGACGAAGCGCGAGGCCGGCTCCTCGTACAGTTCGCGCGGCGTGCCGGTCTGGGCGATCACCGCCTGGTTCATGACGATGATCCGGTCGGAGACGGCCAGCGCCTCCTCCTGGTCATGAGTGACATAGATCGAGGTGATGCCCAGGCGCTGCTGCAGGTCGCGCAGCTCTTCTCGGACCTTGCGGCGCAGCTTGGTGTCCAGGTTGGACAAGGGCTCGTCGAACAGGAGCACCTGGGGCTCCAGCACGATGGCGCGCGCCACCGCGACGCGCTGCTGCTGGCCGCCGGACAGCTCGGCCGGCAGCCGCTCGCCATAGCCGGCGAGACCCACCGTGGCGAGTGCCGCCTCGGCGCGCTCGCGCACCTCCGCCTTGGGCCGCCGCGTCACGGACAGGCCGTAGCCGACATTCTCCACCACGGTCATGTGCGGGAACAGGGCATAGGACTGGAACACCATGGCGACGTCGCGGGCCGTCGCCGGCAGGTGGGTGACGTCCTGGCCCTCGATGAAGATCCGCCCCCCGGTGGCCAGCTCCAGGCCGGCGATCATGCGCAGCGTCGTGGTCTTGCCGCAGCCAGATGGCCCCAGCAGGGTCACGAGCGTGCCGGCCTCCACCGCGAAGCTGATGTCGCGCACGGCGACCACCTTGCCATAGGCCTTGGTGACGTTCTCGAACCGGACGCTGGCGACGCTCACGAAGCTGCTCCCACGGGTGCCGCCACCGGCACGGCGGTGCGGCGGCCGAGCCGCCGCTGGCCGACCAGCAGCTGGAAGATGCCGATCACCACCAGCATGACCAGGATCAGGACCGAGCTGTAGGCCACGGCGATGCCGTACTCGCCGTTCTCGACCCGGCCCAGGATGTAGGTGGTGGCCATTTCGTAATTGGCGGAAACGAGGAACACGACCGCACTGATCGCGGTCATGGCGCGCACGAAGCTGTAGACCAATGCTGCCAGGATGGCCGGGCGGAGCAGCGGCAGGACGATCCGGCGCATGGTGGTGAAGCTGGATGCGCGCAGCGTCAGCGACGCCTCGTCCAGGCTCTTGTCGAGCTGGCTCATCGACGCGATCCCGGCGCGTACCCCCACCGGCATGTTCCGGAACACGAACGAGATCACCAGGATGATGCCGGTGCCGGTGATCTCGATGGGCGGCACGTTGAAGGCCAGGATGTAGGCGATGCCGATGACGGTGCCGGGAATCGCGAAGCTCAGCATGGTGCCGAACTCGAAGGCCCGCTTGAAGCCGAACTCCTGGCGGACCAGCAGCCAGGCGGTGAGCAGGCCGATGGCGGCGGTGGGCACGGCTGCGATCAGGGCGATCGCGATCGTGGTGGTGAAACTGTTCCAGGCGGTGCCGGACCAGACGATGCCATGCTCGCCCGTCGTGACGCCGAACGCGGCGATTATGTGGCGCAAGGTCGGCGTGTAGTCACGCCCCCAGAACTCGACCAGTCCGCCCAGCAGGATCAGCGCGTAGAGTGCCACGGTGAGCACCGCCCACGGGATCGTCACCGCATAAAGGGTGTAGCGCAGGCCCGGGACCAGCTGGAGCGGGACGCCGGAATCACCCTTGCCGGTAACGGTCGTGTAGTTGCGCCGGCCCAGCCAGCGCTGCTGCGCCCAGAAGGCCAGGAGCGTGAAGGCCAGCAGGATCAGCGCCATCATCGCGGCGCGCGACGGCTCGTGCTGGGCGCCCACCATGGCGAAGAAGATCTCGGTAGCGAGCACGTCAAAGTCGCCGCTGAGCACCAGCGGGTTGCCGAAATCGGCCAGGCTCTCGATGAAGCCCAGCAGGAAGGCGTTGGCCAAGCCCGGGCGCATCAGCGGCAGCGACACCGTCTTGAACGTGGTCCAGCCATCGGCGCGCAGGGTCTGCGCGGCCTCCTCCATGGACGGGCTCACCCCCTCGACCACGCCGATCAGCACCAGGAAGGCGATGGGAGTAAACGCCAGCGTCTGGGCGAACCAGACGCCGGGCAGGCCATAGATCCAGCGCCCGGGCTCGATGCCGAACATGGTGGCCACGAACTGGGTCACCGTGCCGTTACGGCCGAACAGGAGAATGATGGCGAGGCCGATCACGAAGGGCGGGGTGATGATGGGCAGCACCGTCAGCACCCGGAGCGAGCGCTTGAACGGGAACGGCGTGCGGGTCGCGATCAGGGCGAAGGCCAGGCCCAAGAGCGTCGTGGACAGGCCGGTCAGGACCGCCAGCAGCAGCGAGTTCCACGCGACCCCGCAGCGCACGGTCGAATAGGTGCAGGCCAGCCCCCAGATCCGGGCGTCGAAGAACTGGCCGGCGAACTGGTCCGGCACGAAGGCGCGGGCCAGGATCATGCCCACCGGCACGAACACGAACAGGCCGACCACGGCGACCACCAGGCCGATCGAACCGGCCACGAACCGGTCGCCCTTGACCAGGCCGCGCCCCGCCAGCCCGTTGGTCAGGGTGAAGAGGAAGGCCAGCGCCACCAGCACCGCCCCTGCCCCCATCCCGTACTGGCGGGAACGGTCCGGCACGAACGGGGCCAGCCAGTCGGCGGGGCCGCGATGGTTGACCGCGAGACCCTGGATCGCCAGCCAGGCGATCCCGAGCAGGCCCGCCAGCACCAGCAGATTGGCCCGGCGCGCCGGGTCCACCCCCTGCCGCAGCGCCAGCAGCGGCAGGAGCAGCGGGACCAGCAGCGGCAGGAGCCAGGCCCGGCCGAGCCACAGACCCTGGGCCAGACCGGATGCGTAGTCCCGGTCGGTGAACAGCCCGGCGTTCAGCCAGGCAAGCGAGAAGAAGCCGTCGTCCTGGGCATACCAGGGCAGCAGGAGGAAGCCGCACCAGCCGACCAGAAGCCAGGCGACGAGGGTTCGATCGTGATGCGGCTGCATGGAATCGTCAGCGCGGCAGTGCCGAGACTTCGTCGTCCCACCGCTTGAGGAGCCTGCTGCGTTCCTCCGAGCTGCCGTATTTGGCGAAGTCGTAGTCGATCAGCTTGATGTCGGACAGTTTCGGGCTCTCCGGGGGTGGCTCGGCGTTCTTGTTGGACGGTACCTGGTAGGACTTCGCCAGGCGGGCCTTCTCCTGCACGTCCGGCCGGAGCGCGAAGTCGTAGAACTGCTCCGCCTCCTCGATGTTGCGGGCACCGGCGATGATGCTCATCGAGCCGATCTCGTAGCCGGTACCCTCGCAGGGGCTGACCACCTCGATCGGCGCGCCCGTGGCCTTCATGGTCACCGCATCGTGCTGGAACACGATGCCGACCATGGTCTCGCCCTGGGCTGCCGCCTTGATCGGCGCGGAGCCGGACTTGGTGTACTGGTTGATGTTGGCGTGCAGGGCCTTGAGATAGTCGAAGCCCTCCTCCTCGCCCATCAGCTGCACGAAGGTGGCCAGCGCCGTATAGGCCGTGCCCGAACTGTTCGGGTTGGCCATCTGGATCTCACCCTTGTACTCGGGCTTGATCAGGTCGGCCCAGCACTTGGGCGGCTCCAGCCCCTTCCGGGCGAGCAGCTCGGTGTTGTAGCCGAAGCCCAAGGCACCGGCATAGATGCCGACCGTCCGCCCGCCCGATGCCTGGTACTGGGCGAGCGCCCAGTCCTGCAGGTCGGCATTGGCCGGGGATTCGTAGACCTCGGTCAGCCCCTCCTCGGCGGCCTGGAGGTGCGGATCACCGGTGCCGCCCCACCACACGTCGCCCTTGGGATTGTCCGCCTCGCTCTTGACCTGCGCATAGGTCTCGCCGGAACTCTTGCGGGTCATCGCCACGGAGATCCCGGTCTCCTTCTCGAACTCCGTCGTCATGAGCTGGCACCAGGCCTCGTCGACGACGCAGTAGAGGGTGAGCTTGCCGGCAGCCCCGGCCGGCAACGCCCAGGCGCCGCAAAGTGCTGCGGCACAGCTGGCGGTCAACAAAGCGCTACGCATTTCCCGAGCCTCCCCCGGGCCCGGTTCTGCCGGCCGGCCCGTCACGTTCCAGTGCTGGACATGACAGTTTCGTGACGAGCCGCTTCCGTCAAGCCGGAGCGCGCCAGCCTAGGGATTCAAACCTGTGGCCGGTCCCGGTCGGCGGCTACCTTCTCGGCGGTGAGCAGCACCGGGTCCTTGGCCGGCGGATGGGCCGGGGCCACCGGCTCGTCCTCGTCCTTCATGTTGCGCTTGAACGCCTTGATCCCCTGGGCGACGTCACCCGCCACCTTGGGCAGCTTGCCGGCGCCGAAGATCAGCACGACGACCACCAGCAGCGCCAGCATTTCCCAGATACCCAGGCTCAAGGCCCACTCTCCCCGCTCTATCGCTGCCCCCTATATGGCCGGGCCGAGGGCGGAGCCAAGACTGATCCTGTTCGCCACCGCCACTGCCGCGCTAGGGTCGGGCCAATGTGGTTCGGCATCCTTGCAAGGGAGCGGGGCGATGGAGCGGACGGGACGCCGGGGGCGCACCAGGGAGCCGCGCCAGGGGCATGTGGCCGCCGGGACGGCGGGCCAGCTCCGCCGCATCCTGCCGCCGATCGAGCCCTGGAGCGGCGAGAGGGTCTCGGCCGTGCACGAGGCGGCGCTGCGGCTGCTCGAGGATGCGGGGATCGAGTTCCTGAGCCCGGCCGCGCGCAGCCGGTGGCGGGTGGCACGCGCCATGGTCGACGAGGCCAGTGCGGTCGTGCGCATCCCGCGCGAGCTGGTGGCCGACGCCCTGGCGACGGCACCCTCCAGCTACCGCCTGCACGGGCGCAACCCCGAGCGCGACCTGGTGATCGGCGAGAACGCGGTGGCGTTCGGCCTGGTCTCCGGCCCGCCCACGGTGGAGGACCGGATCCACGGGCGCCGGCCCGGCAACCTCGCCGACTACCGGCTGCTGGTGCGGCTCGCCCAGAGCTTCCCGATCGTCAACTATCTGGGCAACCAGCCGGTACCACCCACCGAGCTGCCGGCCGAGAGCCGGCACCTGGATGCCTGCCTCGCCAACATCCAGGAGGGCGACAAGCCCTGGGGCTGCAGCGCCATCGGCGCGGAACGGGCCAGGGATTCGGTAGCGATGGCGGCGATCGCCCGCGGGCTCAGCCTGGACGAGGCGATGACAGCACCCGGCTGCAGCACGGTGATCAACGCCAACAGCCCCAGGCGCTTCGACGGGCCGATGTGCGACGGGCTGATGGCGATGGCCGAGCTGGCCCATCCGGTGGTGGTGACCCCCTTCACCCTGATGGGGGCGATGGCGCCGGTCAGCCTGACCGCAGCACTGATCCAGCAGCATGCCGAGGCGCTGGCAGGGCTCACTTTGGTCCAGCTCACCCGCAAGGGCGCACCCATGGCCTATGGCGCCTTCACCTCCAACGTCGACCTGAAGAGCGGCGCCCCGGCGTTCGGCACGCCCGAGAACGTCAAGGCGACGCTGATCGCCGGCCAGCTCGCCCGCCATGTCGGCCTGCCCTACCGTGCCTCCAACGCCTCGGCCTCGGTGGCGCTCGATGCCCAGGCGGCCTACGAATCGCTGTTCTCCCTGTTCGCCGCGGTCATGGGCGGGGCCAACATGGTCTACCACGCGGTCGGCTGGATGGAGGGCGGGCTGGTCGCCTCGTTCGAGAAGATCGTGCTGGACTGCGAGCTGGTCCAGGGCATCGCCGAGATCGCCGCGGGTGCCGAGGAGGAGGATGTCGAGGCGGCACTGGCCGCCATCCTGGAAACGCCGGCAGGCGGCCATTTCTTCGGCACGGAAACCACCATGGCCCGCTACCAGCGCGCCTTCTACCTGCCGATCCTGTCCGACTGGCGCAACTTCCAGCAGTGGAGTGCCGCGGGCGCCCCGGATGCCGCCGCACGCGCCACCCGGATCTGGCAGGAGCGCCTGGCGGGCTTCGAGCCGCCGCCCCTGGACCAGGGCATCGCCGAGGCGCTCGATGAGTTCGTCCAGCGCCGCAAGGCCGAGATCGCCAAGGGCGTGCTGCGCCCGGCCTGAAGCCCTGCCGGCATTTCGGCAAACCCGCTAGAACGCGCGCGCACGGACCCGCAGCCAGGAGGATGCCATGCGCCGGGTGGACGCGTTTGCCCGCGAGGTCGAGGAGTGGGAGAACATCTTCATCCCGCTGTCCGATGGCGCCAGGCTGGCGGCCCGGGTCTGGCTGCCGAAGGACGCGGTGGCGGCACCGGTGCCGGCGATCCTGGAATATCTGCCCTACCGCAAGCGCGACGGGACGGTGCATCGCGATGCCCTCACCCACCCCTATCTGGCCGGGCACGGCTATGCCTGCCTGCGGGTGGACATGCGCGGCAATGGCGACAGCGACGGGATCATGGAGGGCGAATACCTGCCCCAGGAGCAGGACGACGCGCTGGAGGTGATCGCCTGGCTCCGCCGGCAGCCCTGGTGCACCGGCCGGGTCGGGATGATCGGGATTTCCTGGGGCGGGTTCAACGGGCTGCAGGTCGCCTGGCGCCAGCCGGAGGGGCTGGATGCGGTGATCTCGCTCTGCTCCACCGACGACCGCTATGCCGATGACATCCACTACAAGGGCGGCTGCCTGCTCTGCGAGCAGCTCGGCTGGTCGTCGACCATGCTGGCCTACAGCTCGCGGCCAGGCGATCCGCTCATCGTGGGCGATAAGTGGCGTGCGCAGTGGCTGGAGCGGCTGGAACGGGAGCCGCACCTGGCGTCGGTCTGGATGGAGCACCTGACCCGCGACGCGTTCTGGAAGCACGGCTCGATCTGCGAGGACTACGGCCGGATCCGGGTGGCGGTCATGCTGGTGGGCGCCTGGGCGGACAGCTACCACGACCCGGTGCCGCGCATGCTGACCCACCTGACGGCCCCCAGGCAGGCGATCATCGGGCCGTGGGTGCACAAATACCCGCATTTCGCCGTACCGGGCCCGCGGATCGGCTTCCTCCAGGAGGCCGTGCGCTTCTACGACCGCTACCTGAAGGATTTGGACAACGGCGCCGACCAGGCACCGGCGCTGCGGGCCTATCTGATGGACAGCGTACCGCCTGCCACCCAGTACGAGCATCGTCCGGGGCGCTGGGTGGCGGAGGCGGCATGGCCCTCGCCGGGGATCACGACCGTGCCCCTCCATCTGGGCCGGGGTCGGCTGAGCGAGGCACCGGAGCCGGCCGAGCCCGTGTCGATCTGCTCACCCCAGACCGTGGGCCAGGCGGCCGGGGAATACTGCCCGATCTGGCTGGGTCCGGAACTGCCCGGCGACCAGCGCATCGAGGATGGCGGCTCGCTCCTGTTCGACGGCCAGGTCCTCCAGGACGACCTCACCATCCTGGGCGGGCCGGTGCTGGAGATCACCTTCCAGGCCGACCGGCCGCAGGCCAACCTCGCCGTGCGCTTATGCGACGTCGCGCCGAACGGGGCGTCGGCCCGGGTGACCTATGGCGTGCTCAACCTCTGCCACCACACGAGCCACGAGCACCCGGAGAAGCTGGTGCCCGGTCAGCGCTACCGGGCCCGGATCGAGCTGGACGAGGTCGGCTATCGCTTCCCGGCCGGGCACCGGCTGCGGCTCGCGGTCTCGACCGCCTACTGGCCGCTGATCTGGCCGTCACCCGAGAACGCCACCGTCACGCTGGCGCTCGAGGAGTGCCGCCTGCTCCTGCCGGTCCGGCCGCCGCGCGCCCACGACCCGGCACCCTCCTTCGCCGAGCCGGAGGCGGCCGCACCGCTGGAGGAGATCGTCCATCGCCCGGCCACCAACCGCCGCGTGACCACGATCGATGCCGCCACCGGCATCCAGCGGCTGGAGATCGTGGACGATTTCGGTGAGTTCGAGATCGTGGCGCACGGGCTGGTCACCGGCAGCATCGGCCGGGAATGGTACGAGATCCATCCCGACGACCCGCTCTCCGCCCGGATGCGCACGCACTGGACCGAGACCTCCCGGCGCGGCGACTGGCAGGTGCGCACCGAGAGCTTTGCCAGCATGCAGGCCGACCGGACCCATTTCCACCTGACCGCCCGGGTCGAGGCCTATGAGGGCGACCTTCTGGTGTTCACCAAGGAGTGGGCGACCAGCCACGCGCGCGGCTGCGTCTGACGCCGGCCCCAGGACAGGGGGCCGGCGCCATTCCGTCGCTCAGTCGGCCGGGAGGGTGAACTCGACCCGGCGGTTCTGCGGCTCGCGCACGCCGTCCTCGGTCGGGACGCGCGGCCGGGTCTCGCCGTACCAGGTGACCTCCATGGCCTCGGCAGGCACGCCCATGGTGCCCAGGACCTGGGCCGCGTTCTTCGCCCGCCGCTCGGAGAGCTGCAGGTTGTAGGCCTCGGTGCCCGACCGGTCGGCATGGCCGGCCAGCACGATCCGGGGCGACTGGCCGCTGCGGTAGGCGGCCGCGACCTCCTCCAGCACGGTCTGGCCGACCGGGGTGATCGTGGCGTCGTCCCAGGCGAAGAACACGATGAAGGCCTGCTCCTCGTCGCCGTCCAGCGCGGCATCGACCCGGTCCCTTGCGTCCTCGAAGCGCTTGCGGCACTCCGCGACCTGGTCGAGCCGCCCGGCCTCCGCACCCTCGAACCAGCAGTCCCAGGCGACCTGGGCGCTGGCGGCATCCAGCGGCGCCAGCTTGCGCGCATTCCTCTCGAAGGCGTCGAGCAGCCGGGCACGGCCGGTCGCCAGCGCGCCATCGGCATCGGTGCCGGCGGCACGGTAGTCCAGCCCGTCCGGCATCACGACCTGGTCCGGTACCTGCGCCAGCCCCTTGGCCGAGGCCACCGCCTTGCGCAGGAAATGGTCCTCGTCGCCCTCATCGTCGTGCTCGCCGATGGCGTCGGCGAGTTCCAGGTAGCCCACCCGGAGCTGGTCGTTGAAGGCCGGCCCCTGCGGGACCATCCGGCGCACCGCCTCGATGTCGTATTGCTTGAGGTAATAGTCGTCGAGGCCGGCCGGGTTGAGCGTGCCGAAATGGGGAGCCGGCGCCTGGGTGCAGCCCACGGCGACCAGGCCCAGGCTCGTTGCCACCAACAGACGCGCGCCGTTCAGCATCCTGCACCTCTTCCAGTCACCACCCTGCCGGCGGCGGGTTCGACAAACGCTGCTTGCCGCAGGCGACGTCCGGTCATGCTGGAGCATGGCGCCACCGTTGCCGCGCGGGGGTTGCCGCGCCGGCGACAACAGGACAGGCGGGCGATAGCATCAAGACTTTCCACCATTGCGCGGAGACGGCGAAACCCACGGTGTTGCAGCGGAGCCGCGCGCGGCTCATCCCGGACGCCGCAACGCTGCCAGATGCGCGTCCATGAAGGCTTCCGCCCGGTCGAGCGTCGTCGCCAGCGCCTGGACCCGCTCTGGCGTGACGCCGTGCGCTTCCGCATCCAGCGCCAGGACCGCCACTTCCCTGGCGCCGAAACTGGCCGAGGCCCCTTTGAGCGAATGGGCGGTGCGGCTGGCATCGGCGCCGTCGCGCGCAGCCCTGCCCAGCTCGGCCAGGTAGTTGCGGGCGGTGGCGAAGTAGAGGACCGCCAGTTCCTCGAACAGGTCCGGGTCGTCGCCGGCGAACTCGCGGAGCCGGGCCAGGTCGACCGGGTCGCCGTCCGGGCGGGCCGGCACCGGCTCCGCGTCCAGCACCGCGCGCAGCGTGGCCAGGAACGCGCCGAACTCCAGGGGCTCCAGGAGGCAGGCGCGCACTTCCGGCCGGTCCGGCGGCGCGGCGGCGACCCCCACCAGGATGGTCGGCACCGCCAGGCCGCCCGTATCGGCCTGGCGGGCACGGGTACCGGCGATGACCAGCAGGTAGGCGGCCGTACCGGGCGCCACGCCATCGGCGGCCTCGTCCACCTGGTAGCCCAGGCTTTGGAGGACATGGCGCACCAGCCGGCGGGTCGACGACGTCACCCCGGTCATGAGGATCCGGCGCGGCTCGGTAGATGCGTCCATGCTGAACTGGAACCCGTACGACCAACCGGGGGCGACGATGGCGGCTGGCAGCGCGACGGGTCAAGCGCGAAACTCGCGCACAGATTGAATTAACTGAGCTTTGTTCGCCTGAGCTCGATCTAGCCGCGCGCGCTGCGGGCGATGCCGCAGCGCCTGGCCAGCCGCGCCGCCAGCCCGGCATTGGCAACGATCAGCTCGCGGTTGAGCTCCACCGTCCTCCCCTCGGACAGCCGGGCCATGGCGGCGAGCAGGGCCGGGGTGGCGGCCTTGCCGCTGCGCTCCGCCTCCGGCACCGAAGCCCGCGCCTCGGCCACCAGCCGCGCCACCTCAGCGCCACTGAGCGCCAAGTTCGCCGGCGGCTGGGCGGCCAGCACCACCCCGGAGCCGAAGCCGAGCTCCGCCCAGGCGGACAGCCAGCGCTGCAGCGTACCCTCGTCCCAGACCGGCGCCACCGGCAGGCCAGTCTCGGCGGTGTAGAAGCCGGGCATCTGCTCGGTCTGCCAGCCCAGCACCGGGATGCCGAGCGTTTCCAGCCGCTCCATGGTGCGCGGCAGGTTCAGGATGATCTTCGCACCCGAGCAGACCACGACCACGCGGGACCGCCGGATCGCATCCAGATCGGCCGACACGTCGTCGCTCTGCTCGACGCCCTGGTGGACCCCGCCGATCCCGCCGCTCGCCATCCAGCCGATCCCGACCCGGGTCGCGACCTCCACCGTGGCGGCGACCGTGGTGGCACCGTTGCCGCCGTTCGCCATCACCAGCGGCAGCTCGCGCAAGGAGCATTTGGCAAAGCCCTGTTCCTTGGCGAACCGGGCGAGTTCGGGCTGGGTCAGGCCCACGCGCAGCGTGCCGTCCAGCACGCCGATCACCGCCGGCACCGCGTCCTCCGAGCGGACTGCGTCGGCCATCCGCAGCGCGGTCTCGAGATTGTGCGGCCAGGGCAGACCGTGGCTCACCAGCGTGGTTTCCAGCGCCACCACCGGCCGGCCGTTCTGCAGGGCGATGGTGATCTCGGCGGCGACTTCGATCGGCATGGTTGCGAGCCTCTCCCGACATCCGCATATCTGCCGCGGCCGGCTACCCAGAATGGGGAGCCGGATCGATTTCGAGGGGCATGCCGATGTCGTCGTTCGCTCGTCAACAGAAAGCACTGGTGGCCACCATGGTGCTGATCGCCGCCGCCGAGGGCGAGATGACCGACAGCGAGCTCGGCATGATCGGCCGGCTCGTCGCGACCTTGCCGGTGTTCCGCGACTTCGACCGCGAGAGCATCCCCGAAATCGGCCGGCACGTGGCGCTCGTCCTGCAGAAGGAGCGCGGGGTGAACGAGCTGGTGACCGAGATCCAGGCGGCGCTGGACCGGCCGCTGCGCGAGACCGCCTACCTGCTGGCCTGCGACGTCGCCGCGGCCGACGGGGTCGCCGGCCAGGACGAGCTCCAGGTGCTGGAGAACCTGCGCGACTGGCTGGAACTGGACAGCCTGGTGGCCGCGGCGATCGAGCGGGCGGCGGCGGCCCGCTATCGCAACCACCACTGACGGCGGCAGGCCTTGGCCGGCGAACGCGCGCACCCCGGCGGCTCCCGCAGGAGCTTCCCCTGCCCGGCCCCGGCCGACGGCGTGCTGCTGGCCCCGGCCGACGTGGCGCGGCTGGACCGCCTGGCGATCGCCGCCGGCACGCCCGGCAGCGTGCTGATGGAGCGCGCGGGCACGGCGGTGCTGCGCGCGATCCAGGCGCGCTTTGCCCGTCGTCCCGTGATCGTCCTTTGCGGCCCCGGCAATAATGGCGGCGATGGCTGGGTGGTCGCACGGCTCCTCCGGCAGGCGGGCTGGCCGGTCGAGGCCGTTTCCCTGGTCGACCCTGCGTCGCTGATGGGCGATGCCGCACTGGCATTCGCCGCCTGGCAGGCGCCGTGGCTCCCGGTCGAGGCAGCGCTGGAACGCAACCCGGGCCTGTGGGTGGACGGGCTGTTCGGGGCGGGCCTGGCACGGGACGTGACCGGCGCCGCCGCCGCGTTGATCGAGCATGTCCTGGCGCAGGAAGCGCCGGTGATCGCGATCGACATCCCGTCGGGCATCGACGGCGCCACCGGGGCGATGCGCGGCTGCGCGCTGCGTGCAGCACTCAGCGTCACCTTCGTGCGCAAGAAGCCGGGGCTGGTCCTGCTGCCGGGCCGCCTCCATGCCGGCCTGGTCGTGGTCGCCGACATCGGCATCGGTGCCGCTGAGCTGGACCAGGTCGCAGGCCCGGTCCGGATCAACCAGCCCTCGCTCTGGCGGCACCTGCTGCCGCGCCGCGACGCCCTGTCTCACAAATACCGGTTCGGCCACGCGGTGGTGGTGGGCGGCCCGGCCTCTGCCACCGGTGCCGCCCGGCTCACCGCCGTGACCGCCCTGCGCATCGGTGCCGGGGTAGTATCAGTTGCCAGCGACCCGGACGCACTGGCGCTCTATGCCGGGGAGAGTGCCGACCTGATCACCGTGCCCGTGGCGGACGAGGCGGCGCTCGACGGGCTGCTCGCCGATGAGCGGCGCAACGCGGTGGCGATCGGGCCGGCGGCCGGGGTCACCGATCGCACCCGGGCGCGGATCGACCGGCTGTTCCGGTCCGGCCGGCGGCTGGTGCTGGATGCCGACGCGCTCACCGCGATCGCACCTTGTACCGGCAGGCTGCCGGCGCAGGGCGAGGTCGTGCTGACGCCCCATGAGGGCGAGTTCCACCGGCTGTTCCCGGACCTGACGGGTTCCCGGATCGAGCGAGCGCGTCAGGCTGCCGCGCTCTCCGGTGCCGTGCTGGTGCTCAAGGGCGGCGATACGATCGTGGCGGCACCGGACGGGCGAATGGCGATCCTCGATCTCGCCGCCCCGGCGCTTGCGACCGCCGGTGCGGGCGACGTGCTGGCCGGGGCGATCCTGGGCCTGCTCGCCCAGCACATGCCGGCCTTCGAGGCGGCGGCCGCGGCGGTCCGGCTGCACGCCGAGGCCGGTGCGGCACTTGGGCCCGGCATGATCTCGGCGGATCTGCCCAGGACGATCGCCGGCCGACTTGCGCTGCACTGAGCACGCTGTGCCGGCGAACCGGACGGCCCGGCCCGTCACCCCCTGGTTGCCGACGGTTGCAGGCGTTACGCCCTTGGTCGCCGGCGACGCCTGGCCAGCCTCTCGCAGGCTGGCCGTGGCGGTCCGCCGGGGCTCGGGGGATGCGGGGTGGACGAAGTGAGCGAGGCCGGTCGCCTGCCGGGGGGCTCGAGGGCGGATCCGCCGGCCGCGACCCTGCCGGCCGCCGACCTGCAGGCCATGCTGGACGGCACCGCGCGGGCGATGCTGCTGGTGACCCGCCCGGACGAGGGGCGGCCGCATCCGGTGATCGTGTGGGCCAACCGAGCGCTGCGCCTGCTGACCGGGCTCGCCGACCACGAGTTGGCCGGGGCGCGCCTGCGCCGCCTGCGCGCCGGCGGGCCGGACGAGCCCGGCTTCGCCGCACTGCTGAGCGCGCTGGCGGCGGGCCAGGCCTGGACGGGCGAGCTGGCCCTGCCGACCAGGACCAGCGGCACGCTCGCGCTCATCGCCCAGCTCGAGCCCCTGGCGGATGGCCGCCATGCCCTGGTGACCCTGGAAGCGCGCCCGGCCGGGCGCGGCGAGCCGGGCGAGCCGGACCTGCCCGGCGCGGCACGGCTCCTGGGCGACCTGATGGGCGGCGGCCTGTACCGGTTGCGCGCCGATGTCGATGCCGGGCTGAAGCTGGAATGGGCGGATGCCGTGGTGGAGCGGCTGACCGGCTATCCCCTGCCTGAGCTCCTGGCGCGCGGCGGACTCACCGGGCTGGTGGTGCCCAAAGACCGCGCCCGGCTGCGCCGCCGCAACCTCGACCTCATGAACGGGGTCGCCACCGAGACCTGCTACCGCCTGCGCACCGCCGATGGCCGCGAGATCCGCCTGATCGACCGGGCGCGCCCGTTGCGGGCCGGCGGCGGCACCGCGGCCGCCGCCGGCCTGCCGGTGGATCGCGCGGTCGGCACGCTGCGGCTCGACCATGCCGGCGAGCCCGCGGGCCGTGGCGGCGGGCCGTCCGCCGACGCGCGGCTGATGGCCGAGCTGCTGGACGGGACCATCCTGCTGGTCGATGCCGAGCTGCAGCCGCTCTGGGTGGCGTCCGGCGGCGACGACGCCCTGTCGCTGGCGCTGGCCGATCTCGATGGCGGCTCGCTCGACGAGGTACTGGGCGAGGAACTGGCCGAGCAGTGGCGCGACCGGATCGAGCAGGCGCTGGTCACGGGCCGCCGGAGCCAAGCCGGCTTCCGCTGGCCGGTCTCCGGCCAGGCTTGGCATCTGCTCGCCGCACCCATGGGTCCCGAAGCGGCGCTGTTGGTGGTGCGGCCGCTGCCGGCCGGCCAGGACGAGCGGACGGGGGAGCCGCCCCAACCCGGCTTCGCCGCCGAGGAGGAGCCGTTCCTGCCGCTGGTCCTGGAACATGTCTCGGACGGCGTGCTGGTGCTGGGCGAGGACGGGACCGTGCGCCGGGCGTCCCGCGCTGCCGAGCGGATCTTCGGCCTGCCGGCGAGCGAGCTGCACGGGCGCAGCGTCACGAGCCTGTTCCAGCCGCAGGAGCGGCAGCCGGCGCCCATGGCCGAGGCACCCGGCCGGTTCGAGGAGCGTGCCGCGGTCCGGGCCGCAGGCGAGCTGGTGCCGGTGGAGGCCGCGACCATGTGGCTGCCGGGCGAGCTGCCGGGCAGGGTCCTGATCGTGCGCGACATGACCCTGCGCAAGCAGACCGACGCCACCATCCGCAACCTCGCCTATACCGACCCGCTCACCGGCCTGCCCAACCGCCTCCTGTTCCTCGACCGGCTGGAGCAGGCGATCGAGCGGGCCAAGCGCAACCGCCAGGAGCTGGCGGTGATGGTGGTCGACCTCGACCGCTTCAAGCTGATCAACGAGAGCCTGGGCCTGGACAAGGGCGACCGGGTGCTGCGCGCGGTGGCGATGCGGATCGGCAACTCGCTGCGCAAGTCCGACACGGTGGCCAGGCCCGGCAGCGACGAGTTCCTGGTCCTGGCGCTCGCGACCGACGGTGCGGAGGGTGCCGGCAAGGTCGCGCAGAAGATCCTGGACAGCCTGCAGGCCCCCTTCCAGATCAATGGCGACGAGCCGACGGTGACGACCTCGATCGGCATCGCCCTGTTCCCGCATGACGGCGACGAGCCGGACCAGCTCCTGCGCAATGCCGGCACTGCCCTGGCGCGGGCCAAGGAGCAGGCCTCGCACAGCTACCAGTTCTACACGACCGACATGAATGCGAAGGCCTACCAGCGCCTGGTGCTGGAAAGCCGGCTGCGCAAGGCGGTCGAGCGGGGCGAGCTGTCGCTGCATTTCCAGCCGCTGGTGGACCTCCTGGAGGAGCGCATCGTCGGGGTGGAGGCGCTGTTGCGCTGGAACAGCCCGGAGCTGGGCTTCGTGCCGCCCTCGGACTTCATCCCGATCGCCGAGGAAACCGGGCTAATCCTGCCGATCGGCGAGTGGGTGCTGCGCCAGGCGGTGGCGCAGATGCGCGAATGGCATGCCGACGGGCTGCACGGCCTGCGCATTGCGGTGAACATCTCCGCCCGCCAGTTCCAGGCCCGCGACTTTGTAGCCAAGATCCGCCGCCTCCTGGGCGAGACCGGCTTTCCCGGCCCGTTCTTGGAGCTGGAGCTCACCGAGAGCTCAATCATGCGTGATGTCGAGGAGACCGTGCACCGGCTGCGCGAGCTGGCCGAGCTGGGCGTGCGGGTCACGGTCGACGATTTCGGCACCGGCTACAGCTCGCTGGCCTATCTCAAGCGCTTCCCGATCGGGGCGCTCAAGATCGACCGCTCCTTCATCGCCGACGTCACCACCGATGCCAACGACGCGGCGATCGCCCGGGCAGTGGTGGCGCTGGCCGAGACCCTGAAGGTCCGGGTGGTCGGCGAGGGCGTGGAAACCCGGCAGCAGTTCGAGTTCCTGCGCGCACTGGGCTGCAACGAGGCGCAGGGCTACCTGATCGGCCGGCCGATGCCGGCCGCGGACGCGCTGGTATGGCTGCGCAATGGCGGGCGGATGGCCTAGCCGGGCGGTTCCTCAGGTGCCGTCGTCGAGTTCCGCAGCGGGTGCCGAGCCGGCGACGCAGCGGCCGATCGAGCCCTCCGCGCAGACGGTCACGCCATCGATCCAGGTAGCCCCGGACAGGTCGGCGCGCAGCAGGTCGGCCCGGTCCATGATGGCGCGGGTCAGGTCCGCCCGGCGCAGCTTCGCGTCGTAGAGACGCGCATTGCGCAGGTCAGCCCCCACCAGCGACGCCTCGTCCAGCACCGCATTGGTGAAGTCGGCACGCCGCAGCTGGGCTCCATCCATGCGCACGCCCGTGAGCTCGGCGCTGAGGAACTTGGCCCCGTCCACGCGCGCCCCGCTCAAATCGGCGCCGCTCAGATCGGCCCGGTTGAACAGCGCGTTGCGCAGATCGGCACCGGCGAGACTCACCCCGCGCAGGTCCTCCCCGCCCAGCATGCAGCGGCGCCATTCGACGCCCGGGCCGGCGGCATCGGCGCAGCCGGCCTCGGCGCCGACAGGCAGCATCACGACGGTGGCGAGCAGAAGCAGGGCTGCAGATTTCATGTCATGGACATGGTGGCAGACTGAGCATCTATCAATCGCTCAGGTGGTGCTGCCGGCATCGCGACCGGCTCGAAAATCGGCCCGAAGCTGTCCCGCAAGGCGCGATCGACCGCGGCGAAGTCGGCCGGAATGCCCAGTGCCGCCAGTGAGGTGACGCCATGCTCCGCGATCCCACAGGGCACGATCCCGCCGAAATGGCCGAGATCCGGGGCCACGTTCAGCGCGATGCCGTGATAGGTCACCCAGCGGCGCACCCGCACGCCGATCGCCCCGATCTTGTCCTCGCGGCCGTCCGGATGGGCCACCCAGATGCCGACCCGCCCCTCGCGCCGCTCGCCCCGGACGCCGAACCGCGCGAGCGTCGTGATGGCCCACTCCTCCAGCCGCGCCACATGGGCACGCAGGTCGACGCCGCGCCGCTGGAGGTCCAGCATCACATAGGCGACCCGCTGCCCCGGGCCATGATAGGTCCAGCGCCCGCCGCGGCCGGTCTGGTAGGTGGGGAAGCGCGCTGGGTCGAGCAGCTCGTCCGGTGCCGCCGAGGTGCCGGCAGTATAGAGCGGCGGATGCTCGACCAGCCAGACCAGCTCGTCCGCCCCATCCTCGCGGATGGCGCGGACCCGCTCCTCCATCGTCGCCACCGCGTCCGGGTAGCTCACCAGCCCGGGTGCCACCCGCCATTCGAGCGTCAAGGCCCTCTCCTTTTGCGCGTTATCGTCGGCCTGCCGGTTTTCGCTGCTCGCCGTGTCTTGCGGCCCCGGTCGTGACCGACTATACCGCGCGGCGCCGGCAGCCGATAGGTTACGGCTTCCCCAGCGATGTGCGGTCGTGGCGGAATTGGTAGACGCGCAGCGTTGAGGGCGCTGTGCCCGAAAGGGCGTGGAAGTTCGAGTCTTCTCGACCGCACCATCTCTCCCCATCTCATGAACGATTCCAGGCGGACGCCAGGCGCTTCCTGAGCTGGCCGGCCTTCGGGCTTGCCGGAGCTTGGGGCTTGAGTGCCAGGCGCGGTTGCGCTTTGTCCGCCGCCTAAGGGACGTGGTGAGCAACCAGGGAGAGTGCCGGTGACCGCTCAGAAGATCGAGATCGCGTTCGGGCGCTCGCACCTGAACCTGCGCCTGCCGCCCGGTGCCGAGCCCCACGTCATCCGCAAGGCGGCGATGCCCAAGCTGCCCGATCCGCACCAGGCCGTGCGCGACGCGCTGGCGCAGCCGGTCGGTGCCCCGCCGCTCGCCGAGCTGGCCCGCGGCAAGGCCAGCGCCTGCATTCTGATCTGCGACATCACCCGCCCGGTGCCGAACCGGCTGTTCCTGCGCCCGATGATCGAGACGATCCACGCGGCGGGCGTGCCCATGGACCAGATCACCGTCCTGGTCGCGACCGGGTTGCACCGGCCGAACGAGGGCGAGGAGCTGGCCGAGCTGGTGGGCGATCCCTGGGTGCTGGAGAACGTCCGGGTCGAGAACCATTTTGCCCGCGACGACGCGATGCATGTCGACCTGGGCTTCACCGAGAAGCGCCGGGTGCCGATCCGGATCGACCGGCGGCTGGTCGAGGCCGACCTGAAGATCGCGACCGGGCTGGTCGAGCCGCACTTCATGGCCGGCTGGTCGGGCGGGCGGAAGGTGGTGGCACCGGGCGTGGCGCATCACACTACGATCCGCACTTTCCATTCCGCCCGGTTCATGGAGGACCCGCTCGCGGTGCAGTGCAACCTCGTGGGCAACCCGCTCCACGAGGAGCAGCTCGACATCGTGCGCAAGCTGGGCCCGGTCTATGCGCTCAACACCGTGCTGGACGAGGAGCGCGACCTCGCCTTCGTCAATTTCGGCGAGGTGATCGAGAGCCACCTGGCGACGGTGGCGTTCGTCGAGGACATCAACCAGGTCAAGGTCCCGCGCCGGTTCAAGACGATCGTGACCTCCTCGGCCGGCTATCCGCTGGACAAGACCTACTACCAGACCGTGAAGGGCATGGTGACGCCGATCGACATCCTGGAGCCGGGCGGCACGCTGATCATGGCGTCCGAGTGCTCGGAGGGGTTCGGTTCGGCCGAGTTCATGGAGGCCCAGGCCCGGCTGGTCGAGCTCGGGCCGGAGCGGTTCCTCCAGACGCTCACCGCGAAATCGCTGGCCGAGATCGACGAGTGGCAGACCGAGATGCAGCTCAAGCCCATGCGTCTGGGCACCATCCAGATGTTCACGACCGGCCTAACGCCGGAGGAGCGGCGGATCACCGGGGTGGAGATCGTGCCCTCCCTCGATGACGCGGTGGCGGCAGCGATGGCAAGGCACGGCGACAGCGCGATCGCGGTGATCCCGGAGGGACCCTACGTGATTCCGGTCCATGCCCCGGCCGGCTGAGGGCGGCCGGCACATCCACCTGGACGCGGCGGGCGGCCTTGCCGGCGACATGTTCGCAGCCGCCCTGCTGGACGCCCTGCCGGAGCTGCAGGACCGGGTCCTGGCGGACTGCCGGGCGGTGCTGCCGGAAGGCGCCGGCCTGCCCTTCCTGGAGGAGGGCACCAGCGGCGCCGTCCGCTGCCGGCGCTTCGGCCTGCGTGATGCCGGGGCCGAGGCCAGTCACGAGGAGAGCCATTTCCGGGACATGGTCCGGCGGATCGAGCAGGCGCGGCTGGCATCCGGCACCGCCGGCCATGCCGTGGCGATCCTGCGCGTCCTGGCCGAGGCCGAAGCCGCCATCCACGGCGTGGCGGTGGACCAGGTCCATTTCCACGAGATCGGCGATTGGGATTCGCTGGTGGACGTGGTGGCGGCCGGCAGCATCGTGGCGGCACTGGCCGATGCGAGCTGGTCGGTCTCGCCCCTACCGCTGGGCAGCGGCCTGGTGCGTACCCGCCATGGCCTGCTGCCGATCCCTGCGCCAGCCACCGCCGCGATCCTGACCGGGTTCGAGTGGCGTGACGACGGGATCGGCGGCGAGCGGGTCACCCCGACCGGGGCTGCCATCCTGCGTCATCTGGCACCGGGCAAGCGGCCGGCCGTGCTGCGGCTGGAGGCGGTGGGCTCCGGGGCCGGCACCCGCGAGCTGGAGGGGATGCCGAACATCCTGCGGGCCACCGTGGGCCGGGTGACAACAGGGTCGGGCACCGAGCAGGTGACGGTGCTGAGCTTCGAGATCGACGACATGACCGGCGAGGAGATCGGCCAGGCCTGCGAGCGCCTGCGCGCGCTGCCGGGTGTGCTCGACCTCTCGACCGCGACCCGGCGCGGCAAGAAGGGCCGGCCGCTGGAATCCTTCCGGCTCCTGGTCCGGCCGGACGCGCTGGACGCGGTCTGCCATGCCTGCCTGACCGAGACCTCGACGATCGGCCTGCGCTGGCATGTCGAGGACCGGCTCTGCCTGCCGCGTCAGGAGGACAGCCTCGAGGGGATCCGGCGCAAGCGGGTCGAGCGGCCGGACGGCAGCGTGACGATCAAGGCCGAGAGCGACGACCTGTCCGGCGGTAGCTTGGCGGAGCGGCGGCGGCGCAAGGCGGCCAGCGAGGTCCAGCCATGAGCGACCCGCAGGCCGAGCTGCTCCGTGCGATCGACCGGCATGAGGAACTGGCGATCGCGGTGAGTGGCGGGGTCGACAGCATGACCCTCGCCTATCTGGCGCACCGGTTCGCCAGGGCGCGGGTGCGGATGGTCCATGCGGTCTCGCCCGCCGTGCCGCCGCTGGCGACCGCCCGGGTGGAGACCCATGCAGCGCGCCATGGCTGGCAGCTCGAGGTGGTGGGTGCCGGGGAGTTCGACGACCCGGCCTACCGGGCCAACCCCGCCAACCGCTGCTATTTCTGCAAGACCAACCTCTATGCCCGGATCCGCGGTCTGACCTCGGGCACCATCGCATCCGGCGCCAACCTGGATGACTTGGCCGACTACCGGCCGGGCCTGACGGCCGCCGCCGAGCATGGCGTGGTCCATCCCTTCGTCGAGGCCGGCATCGCCAAGGCCGGGATCCGCCGGCTCGCCGCCCGGCATGGGTTGGACGACCTGGCGGAGCTGCCGGCCCAGCCTTGCCTTGCCAGCCGCATCGAGACCGGGATCGCGATCGACGCGGGCGACCTCGCCTTCGTCGACCAGGTGGAGCGCGAGCTGGCCGACCTCCTGCCCGCGGGCACGACGATCCGCTGCCGGATCACCCATGAGGGTGCTTTGATCGAGCTGGGCGCGCTCGATCCGGCCGGCGAACCCACGGCACGGGCCCTGGCCCATGCCGCCGAACTCGCCAGGGCGGCCGGTCGGCCGTTGCTGGGCCTCAGGCCCTATCGCCAGGGGTCGGCGTTCCTGCGCTGAACCGTCGGCGGATTGTCCCCGTTCGGGAAACGATCCAGCCCGCCCGACGCCGGTTGCACCCTGCCTGCCCCGCCACACCTGTCCTCCTGTAACCTTTTGAGGAGAACATGCGATGGCGAAGATCCTGGTGCTCTATTACTCGAGCTGGGGCCATGTGGAGCAGTTGGCCTATGCCGCGGCCGAGGGTGCCAGGTCAGTGGCGGGCGTCGACGTGGTGGTAAAGCGGGTCCCGGATCTCGTGCCGGAGGACGTGCAGAAGCAGTTCCACTACAAGATCGACCAGCCTGCACCGTTCGCCCAGCCGGGCGAGCTCGGCGACTATGACGCGATCATCTTCGGCACGCCGACCCGCTACGGCAACATGGCCGCCCAGATGAAGCAGTTCCTCGACCAGACCGGCGGGCTGTGGGCAGCGGGCAAGCTGGTCGGCAAGGTCGGCAGCGTGTTCACCAGCACCGCCTCGCAGCATGGCGGCCAGGAGACCACCATCACCTCCTTCCATACCGTGCTGCTCCACCACGGCATGGTGATCGTGGGCCTGCCCTACAGCTTCGCCGGCCTGAACGGCGTCAGCGAGGTCATGGGCGGCACGCCCTATGGCGCCAGCACGATCGCGGACGGCGACGGCTCGCGCCAGCCCTCCGCGGTGGAGCTGGAAGGTGCCACCTTCCAGGGCCGCCACGTCGCCGAGATCACGAAGAAGCTGCACGGCTGAGCAGAAGACAGCTCAGTTGCTGTTGTCGGCTCCGCTTCCGGCTTCGGGAGCGGGGTCCTTGCGGCGATACTTGTCGGAAATGAAGAACTCGAACACCGCGTAGACGGTGACGCCCAGGAACATCCAGAACCAGATCGAGTTCGGCTCGTGCCAGGCCTCGAACGCCGTCCAGGCCAGGCAGACCAGCAATAGGCCGATGCGGACGGCGAGCGGCTTCAGCATCGGATGGGGGTCCAAGATCCAGCTCCTCTTGTCGCGGCTTGTGCCGGTGTAGCGCCACCGCTAGCGTCCGGCCACGTCCCGCATGACGGGACGATGATCGGGAGAGGTTGACATGGATCGTCGCCAGTTCGCCGGTGCGCTCGCACTGGCAACGGCGGCCGGGGCGCTGGCGCGCCCTGCGGCCGCCCAGGACAAGAAGTTCACGGTCGCCCTCATTCCGGGGCTCACCACCGACGCCTTCTACATCACCATGCACAAAGGGGCCCAGGCCGCGGCCGATGCGCTGGGTGTGGAGCTCCTGTTCCAGGGGGCGCCGGAGTTCAACCCGACCCTGCAGGTGCCGGTCCTCCAGGCGATGATCGCGCGCCAGCCCGATGCCCTCCTGATCGCGCCCACCGACAAGCAGCAGCTGATCGCCCCGCTCCGCCAGGCCCACGATGCCGGCATCAAGGTGATCACGGTCGACACCTTCATCGACGACGGCAAGTACCAGGACGGCTCCGGCGAAGGCGACTTCCCGCTCTCCTACGTGGCCTCGGACAATGTCATGGGCGGCCGCATGGCCGCGCGCGCCCTGGCCCAGGCAATCGGCGAGAAGGGCAAGGTCTATGTCAGCAATGTGAAGCCCGGCATCTCGACCACCGACCAGCGCGAGCAGGGCTTCAAGGAGGGCATGGCGGAGTTCGCGAACATCGAGGTGCTGGAAACCCAGTTCAACGACAACGACGCCAACAAGGCTTCTTCCCAGCTCCAGGCGGTGTTCGCCCGCAACCAGGACCTGGCCGGGGTGTTCGGCGCCAACCTGTTCTCGGCCTTCGGCGCCGCCGACGGCGTGAAGGCCGCCGGCAAGACCGGCGAGATCAAGGTGGTGGCCTTCGACACGCCCACCCGGATCATCGACGACCTGAAGGGCGGTGCGGTGGATTTCGCGATCGCCCAGCATCCGGCCGAGATCGGCTTCTACGGCGTGGTCACCGCATTCGCGGCGCTCACCGACCAGTCGGTGCCCACTTCCATCGGCACCGGTTTCACCGTCATGGACCGGGACAATATCGAAAAGCCCGAGATCCAGCGCTTCGTCTATTCCGACTAGCAGGCGCATCTCCCGGGGCGGACGGCCCGCCCCGGGAGATGCCCTCATCCCGAAGCCTGCGACTGGTCCGCTTCCTCCAAATGGACTGCCGATCTTGGCCACTGCCGCCGCGCCCCATGCGCCCGCCGAACGCCACCCGCTGCTCGCCTTCGTGGCGATCGCCTGGTCCTGGCTGTTCCTCCTGCTGCTGGTCCTGTTCTTCGAGTTCTGGGCCCGGCTCCAGTATGGCTCGACCTTCGTCCTGAACCCCTACAACCTGCAGAGCATAGCGCTCGCAGCCTCCATGCCGCTGCTGCTGGCGCTGGGCCAGACGCTGGTGATCATCGCGGGCGGCATCGACCTGTCGGTGGGCTTCGTCATGGGCCTGGCCTCTGTGGTGATGGCGACCACAATGCAGGCCACGTCCGGGCTGCATCCCGGCCTGTCGCTGCTGGTGGGCATCGCGGCGGCGCTGCTGGTGAGCGTCATCCCGGGCTTCATCAGCGGCACGCTGATCGCGCGGCTGGCGATCCCTGCCTTCATCGGCACGCTCGGCATGTATGGCGTGTGCCGGGGCGTGGGCTTCCTCACCGCCAGCGGCACCACCGTGCCGGTCAACAATCCCTGGTTGTTCCAGCTCGGCAACGCGAAGGTCCTGCAGGTCCCCGTGCCGGTGATCCTGACGGCGATCGTGGTGCTGGTAATGCACTGGGTGCTGCGCGAGGGGCGCTTTGGCCGCTACACCTATGCGATCGGCGGCAGCAAGGCGGCAGCGGTACGGGCCGGCATCAACGTGCCCAGGCACACCGTCATGCTCTACATGCTCTCGGCCTTCTGCGCCGGGATCGCGGGCGTGGTCTATACCGCGCGCTTCTCGGCCGGTGCCGCGCAGGGCGGCGAGCCCCTGCTGCTCGACAGCATCGCCGCGGTGGTGATCGGCGGGGCCTCCCTGTTCGGCGGCTCCGGCACGATCGTCGGCACGGTGATCGGCGCCTTCATCATCGCCGTGATCCAGTACGGCCTGGTGTTCATCAACGTGGCGCCGTTCTGGCAGTTCGTGGCGGTCGGCGTGGTGATCATCGTCTCGGTGCTGATCGACCAGTCGCGGGAGCGGCTGACCGGCGGGGGGCGGCGCGATGAGTGAGCCGCTCCTCCAGATCAGCGGGCTGACCAAGCGCTTTGGCGGCGTCACCGCCCTATCGGACGTCGGATTGACGGTGGCGCGCGGCGAGGTGCTGGCGCTGGCCGGCGACAACGGGGCCGGCAAGTCGACCCTGATCAAGGCGATCGCCGGGGTGCACAGCCGCGACGAGGGTGAGATCCGCTTCAAGGGTCAGCCGGTCGACTTCGCGACGCCCTCGGACGCGCGTGCGGCCGGGATCGAGACGATCTACCAGGACCTGGCGCTGGCGGACAATCTGGACATCGGCGCCAACGTGTTCCTGGGCCGCGAGCGGTTCACGAAGTTCTTAGGCTTCCTGCCGCGGCTGGACCGCGAGACCATGCGCCGGGAGTCCGAGAAGGTCCTGGAGCAGCTCGAGATCGACATCGAGACCCGCAAGCTCACCCAGCCGGTGCGCAACCTGTCGGGCGGCCAGCGCCAGGCGGTGGCGATCGGCCGGGCGATCTACTGGAAGGCCGAGCTGCTGATCATGGACGAGCCGACCGCGGCCCTGGGCGTGCCGGAGCAGCGCAAGGTGATGGAGCTGATCCAGCGCCTGAAGGCCCAGGGGGTCGCGATCATCTTCATCAGCCACAACCTCCACGACATCTTCGCCGTGTCCGACCGGATCCTGGTGCTGCGCCGGGGGCGGAACGCCGGCGAGCGGGCGATCGGCGCCACCAACGGCGACGAGGTGGTGAAGATGATGGTGGGCGGTTGAGGGATTCCCGGCCGCTGCTCCTGCTGGTCGTGGTCGGCAGCCTGCTGGGGCTCACCGCCAACATCGTGAAGCTGGCGCTCCAGGCAGGCTGGCCCGCCCTCGCCTTTTTGTGCTGCTCGGCCCTGGGTGCTGGCCTGGTACTGCTGGTCCTGGCGGCTGCTACCGGCAACCGGCCGGGGCTCGGCCGGCCGGCGCTGGCCTATTATCTCTGGTCCGGCCTGCTCAGCATCGCCCTGCCCAACGCCCTGCTCTTCCTGGCGATCCCGCATGTGGGCGCTGCCTTCGTGGCGCTCTGCCTGGCCTTCCCGCCGCTCGCCACCTATCTCCTGGCGCTCCTGTTCCGCATGGAACGGCCTCGCGCGGTGCGTGCCGCCGGGGTGGCCACGGGCCTGCTCGGTGCCCTCGTGCTGGCGTTCGGCCGCAGCGGCGGTGGTTCGGCCGCGTCCTTCTGGGCGGCCGTGGCACTGGCGGGACCGCTGGTGATCGCGGCCGGCAACATCTATCGCACCCTGCGCTGGCCGGAGGGCGCCAGCGCCCTGTCCCTGGCACCCGGCATGCTGCTGGGCGGTGCTGTCCTGCTGGTCCCGTTCCTGCTACTGCCGGACAGCGCGCCGCCGTTCGGCCAGCTTACGGCCACGCTGCTGCTGCTGGCGCAGATCACCGTATTCTCCGCGACCTATGCGCTCTACTTCATCCTGCAGAAGATCGCGGGGCCGGTCTATCTCAGCCAGATCGGCTCGGTGGGTGCGGTGGTCGGCGCTTCGCTCGCCGTGCTGGCCCTGGGCGAACCGGCCGGCCCTGCCCTCTTGCTTTCGGGGCTGCTGGTCCTGCTAGGCGTTTTCCTGGTCAACCGCTCCAGGGGCGCCTGAGAACTCCTAAACTATTGAAATTAATTGCGCTTTAGCTGTTCTCGGGTTCGTTTGGTAATTTTCTGAATCGCGTTGGCCCCGAGCCCGGCGCATGGTGCCGTGCTGGCGAGGTCGGACAGGATAGCATGGCCGGTTCCATCTTCCCATGACGGCGGCACGAGCTTGGTGCCTCCTGCGGCATGCGCCGACGGAGGGCCCTGCCGGGCGGTTCATCGGCCGGTCGGACCGGGCGATCCTGCCTCCTGCTGCGGACGACGCCGCGGCGCTGGTCGAGCGGATCGGTGCATTCGACGTGGTGGTGGTCACGCCTGCCCGGCGCAGCCAGGAAACCCTGGCCTCCCTGGAAGCGGCGGGGCTGCAGGTGGGTGAGCGGCGGATCGAGCGCGATCTGCTGGAGCAGGATTTCGGGCGATGGGAGGAGCAGGCCTATGACCGGCTGGCGCATGGCGATCCGGCCTACTGGCCGTTCTGGGACGATCCGGTCCGGCGGGTGCCGCCGGGCGGCGAGAGCTTCCAGCAGGTCTTCGACCGCGCCGTGGCCGCGTTCGAGCGCCTGGACCGCGCGCTGGCCGGGGCCAGGGTCCTCCATGTCGGCCATGCCGGCCCGATCCGGGCGCTGCTGACATGGGCGGAGAATGGCACGGCCGAGGCGGCGCTGCGGCTGACGGTGGCCCATCTGGCGCCGATGAGCCTGCCGCACCCCGCCCCGAACAGGCCCGGCCGGCCGGCGCTGGCCGTTTCCTCCTCCGGCATGATAGGGAGCCCGCCGCAACCCGCCACGGCAGCTGGATCGGGAACGACGTGAGCAAGCCTGCGGGCAAGGTCTATCTGGTGGGTGCGGGGCCGGGCGATCCCGAGCTCCTGACGCTGAAGGCGCTGCGCGTCCTGCAGGACTGCGACGTGGTGGTGCATGACCGGCTGATCGCCCCGGAGCTGCTGGACCTGGTGCCCAAGGGTGTCGAGCGGATCTTCGCCGGCAAGCGGCGCGACCATCATCATCTGCCGCAGGGCGACATCAACCGGGTGCTGGTCGAGCAGGCGCGGGCCGGCCGCCGGGTGGTGCGGCTGAAGGGCGGGGACCCGTTCGTGTTCGGCCGCGGCGGCGAGGAGCTGGAAGCCCTGGTCGAAGCCGGCATCCCGTTCGAGGTGATCCCCGGCGTATCCGCAGCCAACGGGGTCGGCGCCTATGCCGGCATCCCGCTGACCCATCGCGACCATGCCCAGTCGGTGCTGTTCGTCACCGGCCATACCAAGAACGGCGAGCCGGACCTGAACTGGACGGCGATCTGCCAGCCGCGCCAGACCATCGTGATCTATATGGGGCTGAAGCCGATCCGGGCGCTGTGCGAGCGGCTGATCCATCATGGGCTGCCGGCCCATCTGCCGGCGGCGGCGATCGAGAACGGCACGCTGCCGGAGCAGCGGGTTGCAACCGGCACCCTCGCCTCGCTGCCGGATCTCCTGGCAGAAATGGCACCCGACGGGCCCGTGCTCGTGATCGTGGGCTCGGTGGTGAGCCTCCGCCAGGAACTCTCCTGGTTCGAGCGCCGGGACCCGCAGCTTCTTCCGCTCGGCCTGGCAGCCGGGGAGCGGCGGGATCACTGAGCGACGGCGTCGCGTCTTGCCCTGCCTGCGGAAAAACCGCGTCGTCGCATCACGACGAGGCAACCTCGGCCCGGCCGGACCTCCTTAGCCATCAGCATCGGGCGACACCGTGCGGACGGGAGCTGATCAGGCATGCAGACTGCAAGACCGGACGAGGACGCCGTCGAGGCCGCGATCGAGCACAAAGGCAGACCGCTGACCGAGGACGAGCAGGAGGATATCCACGAGCACCGCAAGCTGCGTCCGCTGGCCGTCTACGAGGTCATCCGCCGCGAGGGCGTCGAGGAACTGGCCAGGCCGACTGCCAGTCTGTGGTGGTCGGGCCTGGCGGCCGGCCTGTCCATCGGCTTCTCGGTGGTCACCGAGGGCGCCCTGCACATGGCGCTGCCCGACGCGGCGTGGCGCCCGCTGGTCGAGAATCTGGGCTATGCGGTGGGCTTCCTGATCGTGATCCTGTCGCGCCAGCAGCTGTTCACCGAGATCACGCTGACCGCCGTGCTGCCGGTGCTCTACCGGCCGAGCCGCCGCAAGTTCGCAGCCCTGGCGCGGCTGTGGAGCGTGGTGTTCCTCGCCAACATGCTGGGCACGGTCCTGTTCGCCGCCGCCTGCCTGTCCGGCGTCCTGCTGCCGGAGCACATCCTGGAGGGGATGATCGCGATTGCGCGGGAGCTCGCCGAGCTGTCGCCAGGGCAGGCCTTCTGGCGCGGGATCCTGGCCGGCTGGATGATCGCGACGCTGGTCTGGATGCTGCCCTCGGCCGAGACCGGCCGCAGCGCCATCATCCTGCTGCTGACCTACCTCATCGCCCTGTTCGAGCTGGCGCATGTGGTGGCCGGATCGATGGAGGTGTTCCTGCTCCTGCTGGACGGCGAGATCGGCCTTGGCCACGGGATCGGCGGCCTGATCCTGCCGATGCTGGTCGGCAACGTAATCGGCGGCTCGGCCCTGTTTGCGCTGCTCGCCTACGGGCAGGTGCGCGACGAGATCGAGGCCGACTAGCGGGCCGGGATTGTCACATCTCGCAGATGCGGCCGAGCAGGACCGGCCGAGATGCGCCGGTGACGGCCGGCAGGTTGGCGGGGATGCGGTCGATGCGCAGGGAGGCCAGGAGCGCGAAGGCGATCGCTTCCTTGGCGTCCGGGTCGATGCCGGCCTCGGCCGAGCTGACGAGACTGGTATTGCCCAGGGCCTGGGCCAGCCGCGCCATCAGATGGGCGTTGCGGACGCCGCCGCCGCTGGCCACGACCTTGACCGCACCCGGGGCATGACGGGCGATCGCCTGGGCGACGCTCTGGGCGGTGAGTTCGGTGAGGGTGGCGAGCAGGTCGGCCTCGGCGAGACCTGCACGGCGCAGCAGTGTTTCGGCCATGGTGGCGCCGAATTCCTCCGGTCCGGTCGAGCGCGGGGGCGGCCTGGCGAAGAACGGGTGGGCCAGGAGCTCGGCGAGCAGGTCCCCGTCGACCCGGCCGCGCGCAGCCCAGGCGCCGTCCGCGTCATGGGTCAGGCGCCCCTGCGTGGCGGCGCGCACGGTGGCGTCCAGGAGGCTGTTGGCGGGGCCGGTGTCGAAGCCGGTCACGCTGCCGTCGCCGGAAAGGATCGTGACGTTGGCGATGCCGCCGAGATTGAGGACCACCACGGTGCGACCCGGCTCGGCCACGAGCAGACGGTCGATGAAGGGCACCAGCGGCGCGCCCGAGCCGCCCAGTGCCACATCGGCGGAGCGGAAGTCGCTCACCACCGGGCAGTGCAGCGCTGCAGCCAGGAAATGGGGGTCGCCCAGCTGGAGGGTGGTGACGCCGTGCTCGTGGTAGACGGTCTGGCCGTGCAGCCCGACCAGGTCGGGCGAGAGGCCGAGCCCGCCGCAGAAGGCAGCCGCCGCCTCCGCGTAGAAGCGGCCGAGTGCGGTGTGCAGCCGGGCGAGCCCGGCCGTGTCCAGCGCCAGCACCTGGCGGGGCACCAGGGCCAGGCTGTCCGGCTGGGGCACGGTGCGGTGGGCCAAGGTGGCGAGCCGGGGCTTCGGCCCGGCGCTCACCCGCACCAGCGCCAGGTCCAGCCCGTCCATCGAGGTGCCGGACATCATGCCCAGCACCAGCCGGTCGGGCTTGGCCGCGACCTCGGTCGCAGCCAGCTGGTTCACAGCATCCCCGGATAGGCGCCGCCGTCCAGCATCAGCGACTGGCCGGTGAAGAAGCCGGCATGGGCCGAGCACAGAAAGGCGCAGAAGGCGCCGAGCTCGGCCGGGTCGCCGAAGCGGCCGGCGGGGGTGGCGGCCACCGCGCCGGCCTCGATCTGGGCCAGCGGCGTGCCGGTGCGCTCGGCACGGACCTTCATGTTGTCGTTCAGCCGCGCGGTCTTGAACGGCCCGGGCATCAGGCTGTTCACCGTCACGTTGCGCGCGGCGTACTCCTTGCAGACCCCGGCCAGGGCCGAGGTCAGGCCGGCGCGTGCCGCCGAGGACAGCGCCAGCTCGGCACGCGGCGACTTCACCACCGAGGAGGTGATGTTGACGATCCGGCCGAAGCCGCGCTCGGCCATGCCGTCCACCGTGGCGCGGATCAGCATGAGCGGGGTGAGCATCACGCTGTCCACCGCCTGGTGCCAGGCCTCCTCGGGGAAGCTGCGCCAGTCGCCCATGGGCGGGCCGCCCGTGTTGGTCACCAGTATGTCCGGCTCCGGGCAGGCCTCCAGCAGGCGGGTACGGCCATCCGCGGTGGTCACGTCGACCGCGACCGGCGTCACCGTGACGCCGTACTTCTTGGCCAGCCCATCGGCCGCGGCCTTCAGCTCCGCTTCGCCGCGCGCGCAGATGGTGAGATGCACCCCGGCGGCGGCCAGCGCTTCGGCGCAGGCATGACCCAGTCCCTTGCTGGCGCCGCCCACGATCGCCCGGCGTCCAGCGATACCGAGATCCATCAGCCATCCTCCTCCGTTGGTTCAGCGACATCCTCGCCGCCCCGCCCCGCCAGGTCCACCAGGACGCTGCGGGCCAGCGCGGTCGTGACCGGGCGGCAGGCGCGCAGCGAAGCGCGGTCCAGCTCGCCCACGATCCGGCGCACCGCGGCAAAGCTGCGCGGCCCATGCGCCAGCAGCCACTCGACGGCGCCCTTGTCCGGCCGCAGGCCACGGTCGGCCAGCTGCTTGACGTAAAGGGCGGCCAGCAGCGCGTCGTCGGGCGGGCCGATCTCCACCAGGCTGGCGAGCGCCAGGCGCGAGCGCAGGTCCGGCAGCGCCAGGCGCCAGCCGGCCGGCGGCAGGGTCGCGGTCAGGAGCAGGCTGCCGCGCCGCTCGGTCACCAGGTTGAACAGGTGGAACAGGATCTGCTCGTCCCACACCAGATCGGCCTCGTCGATGGCGAGGCAAGTGGCGGGTGCGGGGAACAGGTCGCGGGGCGGCAGGAGCCAGGGACCGGCACTTTCCAGCCAGACCGCCCGGGCGCGGGCCGCCCAGATCCGCGCCAGATGGGTCTTGCCCGAGCCTTCCGGGCCGAACAGCACGGTCACCGGCGTGGGCCAGTCCGGCCAGCGGCTCAGATGCGCCAAGGCTGCCGCGTTGGACGAGGATGGCAGGAAATCCTGTTCCTCGCTGCGCTCGGTATGCGGCAGGTCCAGGGCGAGCTGCTGGTGCGGGGCCAGTCGGGTCAATGGGCTCACCGGATCAGCTGCGTGCGGCATGGTCGGGCAGCCGGCGCAGCGCTGCTGCCAGATAGGTGCCGGCCGAGACGAGGGTGAGCAGCACCAGGAGCGGCAGGAGCCAAGCCGCCAGCAGGCCCGTGAACGGGAGGAACTCGGCCGCATCCGCCAGCACGGCGGCGACATAGCCGAGTTGCGCCGCGGTGGCCGCCTTGCCCAGGAGCGAGGGCGCCACCGTGAAACCGGCGACACCGATTTGCAGCGCCAGCGCGCCCAGCGCCACCAGCACGTCCCTGGCCAGCACCAGCGCCACCAGCCAGACCGGCACCAGTTCCTGCCAGGCGAGCGTCAGCAGCGTGCCGGTGAGCAGCAGCTTGTCGGCGATCGGGTCCAGCACGGCACCCAGCCTGGTGGCCAGCCCCAGCCGGCGGGCGAGCAGCCCGTCCAGCGCATCGGTCAGGGCGGCCAGGGCGAACAGGGCAGCCGCCAGGCCATAGGCCTGCCCGAGCAGGAGGAGCAGGATCGGGACGACCAGGACGATGCGCAGGGCCGTGAGCAGGTTGGCGAGGTTCAGGTCGGAAACACGGCGCGCAGCGCCCGCCCTGCCGTCCGGCGCGGCGTTCACCCGCCGATGGTCGACATCGGCCGGTCGCCCGCACGCCCCAACCGCCATCCTTCGATCTCCTGGCTCAGTGCCAGGCCGCGCCGCTGCAAGGCGGCCTGCAACCCTTCCACACTGCCCACATGCCCGAGCACGATCTTCGCCTCCCGGCGGGTCATCCGCTCGATCCTGGTCGAGCGGATCTCCGGGATGTCGTCGAGGGCCCGCCTTATTTGGACCCAGCCCGAAAGGTCGGCAAGCGGCACGCTGACGGAGAGCAGTGCCACCGTCGCGTCGCTGCGCACGCCGGCCTGGCCGATCTGCCGATCCAATGCTCCCAGCAGGGCCGTGGCTGCCGCCGGATAGTCGGCCTGCCCGTCGGGCCCGGGCGGCACGGTCAGCGCCGGGACGGCCTGCACCAGCCCGTCGCGGTCCAGATATTGCCCGCTCACCACCAGACCCTGGCTGCCGTCCGCCGCGGGTGCGGCGTGCGCCACCAGCACGGCGTCCGCGCCATAGCGCTCGGCCACCGGCTGCAGCGTCCCGGCATCGCCGGCCAGCGCCTGGGCCTCGGCGATCGCCAGGTCCTGCGCATCGCCCAAGGGGAGGATCGGCTCGACAGCCACCGACTGGCCGGCTGCCTCCAGCACCGCGCTGCGCCAGGGATCGCCGTCGAAATAGGGGTCGCCGCCCGGGGAATAGGCCAGCACCACGGTCGGCAGGGTCGGCACCAGCGCATAGGAGAGGCCGTTGCGGTTCAGGAGTTCCTGCACCGCCTCCTGGCGGAAATCCACGGTGAGGCTGGCCGAGTAGGAGCGGGCACCCACCTGCTCCTGCTGGATCTCGAAGCTGCGCACGTAGCGGTCGATCTGCTCCGGCGCGACCTGCGGCAGGCTCGCCGGATCACGGCCGGACAGCCGCGCCATCAGGCGCTGCAGGGCTGCCACCTGGCCCTCGCGCAGCGCCTGGCTGCGCGCCTGGACGGCATCGTCCGCCTCGGCCCGGACGGGGACATCGCGCTCGATGAACTGGCGCTGCTGCACGGCCTGGCCAGCGGCCGGGCCCGGCTGGCCCAGCAGGAGAAGCGCGCCCAGCACCAGCAACGCTATCGACGGACGGCGCGCGGCCATGGCAGATCACCCCGACGCGAGGACGAGCGGAAAGCGCATCGCACCGTTTTCGGTGGTCGCGCCGGGCGGAAGGGACCACGGGAACCGCGGGCTGGCAAGCCTCCGTCGGCGTCCTCGCATGGGGCAAAGCTGGGGCGGATGCGCCCTGATGTGCAACGCCAAGGAGCAACAGGTGGCAAAGGGGCAGGCCGGAGGCCAGGCTGGGGCGCAGCCCGGCGGCAGGTATGCGGAGGCCGGGGTCGACATCGAGGCGGGCAATGAGCTGGTCCGCCGCATCGACGGGCTCACCCGGGCCACCGCGCGGCCGGGCGCCAGCGGGGCGCTCGGCGGGTTCGGTGCCCTGTTCGACCTGAAGGAGGCGGGCTATCGCGACCCGCTCCTGGTGTCCTCGACCGACGGCGTGGGGACCAAGATCCTGCTGGCGGCGAAGACCGGGCAGGTCGAGGGCATCGGCATCGATCTCGTCGCCATGTGTGTGAACGACCTGGTGGTCCAGGGCGCCGAGCCCCTGTTCTTCCTCGATTATTTCGCGACCGGCCGGCTGGAGGCCGAGGCCGGAACCAGGATCGTGGCGGGCATCGCGGAAGGCTGCCGGCAGGCGGGCTGCGCGCTCATCGGCGGCGAGACCGCCGAGATGCCGCAGATGTACGCGCCCGGCCATTTCGACCTGGCCGGCTTTGCCGTGGGTGCGGTCGAGCGCGACGCCTTGCTGCCCCGCCCGGACGTCGGTGCCGGTGACGTGCTGCTGGGCTTGGCCTCGTCGGGGGTGCACAGCAACGGCTTCTCGCTGGTGCGCCTGGTGCTGGAGGAAAGCGGTGCGGATCTTGCGGCCCCTGCCCCGTTCGTGCCGGAGCAGAGCCTGGGTGACGCGCTGCTGACGCCCACGCGCATCTATGTGCGAAGCTGTCTGGCGGCGATCCGGGCGGGCGGGGTCAAGGCGCTGGCCCACATCACCGGCGGCGGGCTGGAGGAGAACCTGCCGCGGGTGCTGCCCGAGGGCGCCCAGGCAGTGCTGGATACAAGCGCCTGGGAGCTGCCGGGCGTGTTCCGCTGGCTGGCCGAGCAGGGCCGCCTGCCCCAGGTCGACCTGCGCCGCACCTTCAATGCCGGCATCGGCATGGTCCTGGCGGTGGCGCCGGAGCGGGCCGATGCGCTGCACCAGCTTCTGACGGAAGCCGGCGAGACCGTCCACCGGATCGGCCGGATCGCCCCGCGCGCCGCGGATGCGCCCAACGTCGTCTTCGAGCATGCCGAGACCGCATGGCCCACCCCGTCACCGTCCTGATCTCGGGCGGCGGCTCCAACCTCCAGGCGCTGATCGATCGCCAGGCGGGCAGCAGCTACGAGATCGTCCAGGTCATCAGCAATGTATCGGGTGTGGGCGGGCTGGCGCGGGCGGCCGCGGCCGGCATTCCCACCAGGGTGATCGAGCACCGGGCATTCGCCAGCCGCGCCCTGTTCGACGCGGCCCTGGGCCAGGCCCTGGCCGAGAGCGGTGCGGAACTGGTCTGCCTCGCCGGCTTCATGCGCATCCTGGGGCCGGAGCTGGTGCAGGCCTGGAGTGGGCGGATGCTGAACATCCACCCGGCCCTCCTCCCCTCGTTCAAGGGCCTGCACACCCATGAGCGGGCGCTGGCGGCGGGCGTGCGCGTCCATGGCTGCACGGTGCATGTGGTCCGCCCGGCGCTGGACGACGGGCCGGTGGTGGTCCAGGGCGTCGTGCCGGTGCTGCCCGGCGACGATCCCGCCATGCTGGCCGCGCGGGTCCTGGAGGTCGAGCACCAGGCCTATCCGCTGGCGCTGGATCTGGTGGCGTCCGGCCGGGCACGGGTGGGTGACGCGACGGTCGAGCTGGCGCCCGACCAGCCCGGCCTCGTCGTCCATCCGGCCCTGGCCGGCGCCAGATGGGCGATCGCAGGCGCTCCGCCGGTCAGTTGACCGGCGTCAGCCAGCGGCGGAACACCCAGCCCTGCGGCTCGTCGTTCTGCGACACCCGGTACCAGCCCTGCTCCTGCTGGTCGACCACCACGATCTCGCCGCCGCTGAACGCGCCCTGGCGCTCGAACCGGGTGCCCGGGCCAGCCCGGACGCTCACGGCGGCCACCACGCGGAAGCGCTCCTCCATGGCCTGATCGGCGGCAGGCTCGGCGGCGGGTGCCTCCGCAGCCGCGGCGGCGACGGGCTCGGGCGGCGGGGCGGGCATGGTCGCCGGAGCTGGCGCGATGTCGGCAGAAGCGGTCGCACGCTGGCCCGCCGGGAGGGCCGGGGGCTCCGCGGCGGGCGGGACGGCCGCGGCAGCCGGAGGCGCTGCCTGGGGCCCGGACGGCGCTGGCGCGGCCTGCGCCGGCGGATCCGGATCGAGTGCCGCGGATGGCGGCGCTTCTTCCCCCATCCGCGTGATCGGCACCACGACCGAGCGCGGGGCCGGCATTGCCTGGACAGGTGCGGACACGGGTTCGCTGGCGGATGCCGGTGCGGCGGGTGCGGCTGCCGGCGTCGTACCTCCATCGACCGGGGCCGCAGGTGCTCCAGCGGGCGAGCTTCTGTCCAGCGCCTCGAGCATCGACGCCAGCTCGGCATTGCCCGGCTCGACGAGCAGGCCATGCCGCAGGTCGGCGCTCGCCCCGATCAGGTCGCCGGCCGCCACGCGTAGCTGCGCGCGTCCGCGCAGCGCCCGGACATCGTCGGGCGAGATCAGGAGCGCCTGGTCGAAATCGGCCTGCGCCTCCCCGTGCTGGCCAGCCCCGGCGCGGGCATTGCCGCGCTGGATGAAGGCGAAGACCAGGTTGCGCCGGAGCATGGGCGTGTCCGGGTTCAGCCGCTCCGCCTTGCGGTACTCCGCGATAGCGGCGTCCTGGTCGCCGAGCCGGGATAGCGCAGCGCCCAGATTGTTGTGGGCGACCGCAATGTCGGCCGGCGCCAGTTCGCCGGAAACCAGCACCGTGCGGAAGGCATCCGCCGCCTCGGCAAACCGGCCGGCTGCATAGGCGTTCACGCCCGCCCGTACCTGATCGCTGATCTGGGCAGGCGCGCCCGTTGCCGACAAGGTCAGCAGGCCGGCGCCGACCAGCGCGGCTAGCCGCATTCGCATGGGTTCCTCCGAAGGTTTGGCGGAAGTTTCCACCATGTCGCAGGGAGGACAACCACACAGGGGCGAGTTTTCCCGGAAAAGTCCGGGTATCGATTGTCGCAACCTCGGCCAGATCCGTGGCCAGCCAGATCCGGACCGCGTCGGATCCGAGCTTGTCCTCAGGCTTCCGCTAGCCACTCCTCGATCAGGAACCGGGCGATGCTGTCCTCGCGCGGCAGGAGCACCGGGCTGCGCTCGGGGTCGGCCAGGATCGGGCGCGGGATCCACAACGCGTCCTCCAGCTCGTCCTGGTCGATCCGGAGCTGGGCGGTTTCCGCCTCGGCCCGGAAGCCCAGCATCAGCGACTGGGGAAACGGCCAGGGCTGCGAGGAGCGGTACTGGATGGTGCGCAGCCGGATGCCCGCCTCCTCCTCGATCTCCCGCTCCACCGCCTGCTCCAGGCTCTCGCCCGGCTCCACGAACCCCGCCAGCGTCGAATACATGCCGGGTGGGAAGCGCGGCGAGCGGCCGAGCAGCGCCTGGTCGCCATGGGTGACCAGCACGATCACGGCGGGATCGGTGCGCGGGAAATGCTCGCGGCCGCACTGGGGGCAGGTCCGGGCATGGCCACCCTGGGCCGGCAGGGTGGCGCTCCCGCAGCTGCCGCAGAACCGGTGGGTGCTGTGCCAGTGCAGCAGCGCCCTGGCCGAAGCCAGCAACCCCGCCTCGTGGGGCGGCAGCACCGGCCCGACGCTGCGCAGGTCGACCAGCGGCAAGGTCGCCTGGACCGGATCGTCCAGCTCGGCGGCGAAATAGGCGACACCGTCGATCACGCCCAGGAACAGGGCACTCTCGTCGAGCTCGCGACCGAGATCGGCCACGGTGAGGAAGCCGGCATGGGGGCCGTCCTCGGCCTCCAGGATGGCGAGGTTCAGCCCGTGCGCCAGGACCACCCGGGTGGTCCGGTCGGCCCGGCGGCTGGCGAGCCAGGCGAGGTTCTTGCGGTAGGCGGCGGCGCGGTCGAAACCCACGGAGGAATAGACATGCGGCGGCGGTCGGAACGGGCGGGGCAAGCGATCGATCTCCCTCGAAGCCGATTGTTCGGCGGCTGCCATCTTGCACGCGCGCGCCCGAGCGTCGATATAGCCTCTCGGAAGGTCGGCGCGGACGGGCTCCTCGCCAAATCGGTCAGGTCCGGAAGGAAGCAGCCGCAACGAGTTCCGGTCCGGGTCGTGTCCGGCCTTCCACCTCCTGGGGTCAGCCCCGTCGCACAGGCCGGCCTGCCCTGCGAACGAGTCGAACGGGCGCATGCGAGACGATACCACCGCGTCCGGCTACAAGGTCCTGGCGAGAGCCTATCGGCCGCAGCGTCTCTCCGAACTGGTCGGCCAGGACGCGCTGGTGCGCACGCTGACCAATGCGTTTGCCTCCGGGCGCCTGGCCCATGCCTTCCTGCTGACCGGCATCCGTGGCGTCGGCAAGACCACGACCGCCCGGATCATCGCCAAGGCCCTGAACTGCGAGGGCCCGGACGGCACGGGCGGCCCCACCCCGGAGCCCTGCGGCGTTTGCGGCCCCTGCCGGTCGATCGAGGCGCAGAACGCCATCGACGTGGTCGAGCTGGATGCCGCGACCCATACCGGCGTCGACAACATGCGCGACCTGCTGGCCAGCGTCCGCTACGGACCCACCGCGCTCCGGACCAAGGTCTATATCGTCGACGAGGTCCACATGCTCTCGGCCAGTGCATTCGCCGCACTGCTGAAGACGCTGGAGGAGCCGCCGGCCCACACCAAGTTCGTGTTCGCCACCACCGAGCAGCGCAAGGTGCCGGTGACCATCGTGTCGCGCTGCCAGCGCTTCGACCTGAAGCGGGTGCCGCCCGACCTGCTGGCGGGCCACCTCGCTAGGATCTGCGACAAGGAGGCGGTCGAGGCCGAGCCGGACGCGCTGGCCCTGATCGCCCGGATCGCCGAGGGCTCCGTGCGCGACAGCCTGTCGCTGCTCGACCAGTCGATCGCGCTCGGCGACGGCAAGGTGGTCGCCAGCCAGGTCGCCGACATGCTGGGCCTGGCCGACCGCGCCCGGCTGCTCGACCTGCTGGAGCCGCTGCTCACCGGCCAGCCGCAGGCAGCGCTGGAAGTGTTCGCCGAATTGCATGCGCGCGGCGCCGATCCGGTGGCCGTGGTCCAGGACCTCCTGGGTGCCTGCCACTGGATCTCGCGGCTCAAGCTGGACAGCCGTGCCGATCCCGGCTGGCATACCGGCCAGGACGGCCATGCGCGCGGCGTGGCGCTGGCCGGCCGGGTGGGCCTGCCCGCGGCCGCCCGGGCTTGGCAGGTGCTCCTGCGCGGCCTGGACGAGGTGAAGAACGCGCCGGACGGGGCGATGGCCGCGGAGATGCTGCTCCTGCGCCTGGCCTGTCTGAGCGAGCTGCCGCCGCCGGCCGAGCTGCTGCGCCGGCTGGAACGGCTGGGCCAGGACGGCGCCCCTGCCCCGTCCCGCGGGCAGCCGGCCATGGCGACGGTTCCGGCCGCACCCAGCGTCCGCCGGCCCGAGCCCCTGCCGGAGCGGCGCGTCCTGCCCGAGCCGCCGCCAGCGGCGCCCGTACCGCCGGCAGCCGGCCAGGCCGAGCCTGCCGACTTCGCGGGCCTGGTGGACTTCCTGCACCGGAACGGCGAGCCGATGCTGGCCTCCACGCTGGAAACCGGCGTCCATCTCGTGCGCATGGCGCCGCAGCGCCTGGAGATCCGCCCGGCCCCCGGCACCCGGCCGGACCTCGCCAACCTCCTGCAGGACGCGCTGCACGCCCGTACCGGCCGGCGTTGGATGGTCGCGATCGTCAACGAGCGCGGCCAGCCCACGCTGAGCGAGCAACGGGCGGAGGAGCGCAGCCGGCTGATCGAGGCGCTGTCCGCGGATCCGGCGATCCGCCGGATCCTGGACGCCTATCCGGGTGCCCGGATCGAGGACGTGCGTCCCGCTCCCGCCACCCCTGAGCAACCCGACGACCAGAACGAGAAGAGGATCGAGCGCGCATGAAGAATCTCGGCAACATGCTCAAAGAAGCCCAGAAGATGCAGGCCCGCATGGGCGAGATGCAGCAGAAGCTGGCGGAGATGGAGATCGAGGGCGGGGCTGGTGCCGGCCTGGTCGCGGTGGTGCTGAACGGCAAGGGCGAGATGCGGAAGATCAAGATCGACCCGTCCCTGCTGGTGCCGGACGATGTCGAGATCCTGGAGGACCTGATCGTGGCGGCGGTCAACGACGCCAAGACCAAGATCGAGCAGCACATGCAGACCGAGATGCAGAAGCTGACCGGCGGGCTGCAGTTGCCGCCCGGCATGAAGCTGCCCTTCTGAGCCGAGGCCGCTCCTGACCAGACCGCAAGCGCCCGGCGCCATCGACGAGCTGATCAAGCGCCTGGCCCGCCTGCCGGGCCTGGGGCCCCGCTCGGCGCGCCGTGCCGCCCTGGCGCTGCTCAAGCGCCAGGACACGCTGCTCGACCCGTTGATCCGCACGCTGGAGACCTGCCGGGCGCAGGTCCGCCGCTGCAGCCTGTGCGGCAACCTGGATGCCACCGACCCTTGTGCCATCTGCAGCGACGGCAGCCGCGACGGGGCCAGCCTGTGCGTGGTCGAGGAGGTGGAGGATCTCTGGGCGGTCGAGCGGGCCGGTTTCTTCCGTGGCCGCTATCATGTGCTGGGCGGCCGCCTCTCGGCCCTGGACGGCATCGGCCCGGACGAGCTGCGCATCGGCGAGATGCTGGCCAGGGTGCAGGCCGAAGGCGTGCAGGAAGTGGTGCTGGGCCTGGGCGCCACGGTCGAGGGCCAGACCACCGCGCACTACCTGGCCGAGCGGCTCCAGGGCCTGGGTGTCGCCGTGACCGGGTTCGGCCGGGGCGTACCCGTGGGCGGCGAACTGAACTTCCTGGACGAGGGCACCCTCGCCGCGGCCTACCGCGCCCGCCGCCCGTTCGCCTGAGCCGCTCCGGCATCCGGTCGCGCAGCCGGGAAAATCCCGGCTGCTTCACCTTCCGTTAACCCGCCATGCCGCAAGATCGATCCGGTCGATCGGCGAGGTGGGCGATGGCGGATCTTTTCCCGGGCGTTCGGATCGCAGTTCTCCTGCTGCTGCTCGTCCCGCTGGTGATGGCGGCACGTTCCGTGGTGCGGGCGCAGCGCCCTGGACGGCAGGAACCGCAGATCGTTCTCGACGAGGCGGCACTGCTCGGCCAGTGCGACCCGCGGCTGCAATCGCCCCGCTCCGGTGCCGGCGAGCCCGCTGGGTGACGGCGCGGGCGGACGAGCGGGGCGGACTGCCGAGGGCGGGCCTGCGGCCTCGGCCGGTGGTCGGTTGACCAGGACGGCGCCACTGCCTACCTGACCAGCCGGTCGTCCTCCCCTTTGCCCGAAACGGTTTCTGCATGGCCTTGCTGCCCATCCTGGAAGTCCCCGATCCGCGCTTGCGCCAGAAGGCAGCACCCGTCCAAGGCATCGATCCCGAGGTGACGGCCCTGCTCGAGGACATGCTGGAAACGATGTACGCGGCGCCGGGCATCGGCCTGGCAGCACCCCAGGTCGGCATCGGCCGGCGGATCGTGGTGCTGGACGTGAGCCCCAAGGAGGAGGAGCGCCGGCCGCTCAGGCTGATCAATCCGGAGGTGGTGGAGACCGGCGGCGAGGCGGTGGAGGCGGAGGAAGGCTGCCTCAGCCTGCCCAACCAGTACGCGCCGGTGAAGCGGCCGGAACGGGTGCGCGTCCGCTACCTGGACGAGCAGGGCCAGGAGCGGGAGATCGATGCCGACGGGCTGCTGGCACGCTGCCTGCAGCACGAGATCGACCATCTGGACGGGGTGCTGTTCACCGACCATCTGAGCCGGCTCAAGCGCGAGATGCTCCTGAAGAAGCTCGACAAGCAGCGGCGCCAGCGTGCTGGCTGAGCGGGCGGCTGAGGCACCGGCTGCGCCCTTGCGCGTCGTGGCGATGGGCTCGACCGGCTTCCTCCTGCCGAGCCTGGAACGCCTGCTGGCCTCGCCCGGCCATAAGGTGGTGGCGGTCTATACGCGGCCGCCGGCAGCGCGTGGTCGCGGTCAGCGCGAGCGGCGCACCGAGGTGCATGAGCGGGCACTGGAGCTGGGCATCCCGGTGGCGACGCCGGCGAGCTTCCGCGAGCCGGGAGCGGTGGAAGGGCTGGCGGCACTGGCCCCGGATGTGGTGGTGACTGCCGCCTATGGCCTGATCCTCCCGCCAGCCGTGCTGGAGGCGCCTAGGCTCGGCTGCATCAACCTCCATGCCTCGCTCCTGCCGCGCTGGCGGGGTGCCGCCCCGGTCGAGCGCGCGATCCTGGCGGGCGACGACGTGACCGGGGTCTGCCTGTTCCGCATGGAACGAGGGCTCGATACCGGGCCCGTCTATGCGTCGGCGAGCGTGCCGATCGGGCCGACCACCACCGCCCCGGAGCTGCACGATGCGCTGGCCCTGCTGGCGGCCGACCTCCTGCTGCCGACCCTGGACGGTATCGCCCAAGGCCGCCTGGCGCCCGTCCCGCAGCCGGACGAAGGCGTGACCTATGCGGCCAAGCTGGAGCGGGACGAGGGGCGGCTCGACTTTCGCCGCTCCGCCCTGGAACTCGATCGCCAAGTGCGCGCCCTGGAGCCGCGGCCCGGGACGTTCGCCGTCCTGAACGGCGAGCGGATCGCGGTGCGGCAGGCGACGCCTTTGGACCGGCCGGCGGGCGAAGCAGTTCCGCCGGGCACGGTGGTGGCCGATCCCCTGGTGGTGGCCTGCGCGGAGGGCCTGCTGCGCCTGGACGTCGTGCAGCGGCCGGGCCGCCGGGCATTGCCGGCGCCCGATCTGCTGCGCGGTTGGCCCGTGCCGGCCGGCACCCGCTTCGATCCGGCCTGATGCCGCGTTACGCCCTGGTCCTGGAATATGACGGCCGGCCGTTCGTCGGCTGGCAGCGCCAGGACAATGGCCCGTCCGTGCAGGCGGCGCTGGCCCTGGCGATCCAGCGGTTCTGCGGCGAGAGCCCCGATCTGGTGGCCGCTGGACGCACCGATGCCGGGGTCCATGCCAGCGGCCAGGTCGTGCATCTGGACCTAGCGCGCACCTTGGACCCGGGCCGGATGCGCGACGCGCTGAACCATCACCTGCGCCCGGCACCGGTCGCCGTCCTGGAAGTCCGTCCGGTTCCGGACGATTTCCATGCCCGGTTCAATGCCACGGCCCGCGCCTACCGCTACCGGATCCTGACCAGGCGGGCACCGCCGACCCTGGAGCGCGGCCTGGTCTGGCATCATCCGCACCGGCTGAACGCGGCGCTGATGCACGATGCCGGCCAGCTGCTGGTCGGCCGCCACGACTTCACCAGCTTTCGCGCCACGGCCTGCCAGTCCCGCTCGCCGCTGAAGTCGATCGACCTGCTCCATGTCCGGCGGCGGGGCGAGCATGTCGAGCTGTACGTCCGCGCCCGCTCCTTTCTCCATCACCAGGTCCGCAACATCGTGGGCAGCCTGGCGCTGGTCGGTGCCGGCCGGCAGCCGCTCGGCTGGATCGCCCAGGTGCTGGCCGCGCGCGACCGCACCGCCGCCGGCCCGACCGCCCCGCCCGACGGGCTCTGCCTCGTCGAGGTCCGCTATCCCGGCTGGAGCAGTACGGAAGGCTGAACCGGCCGACCGGCGGACGCGCCATGATCCGCCGGTGCACATTGCCCAATCCGACAGGACGATCGTGATGAGCCAGGACATCTATGCCGGCCTGAGCCAGCTCGGCCAGAACGCCCCGTCGCCGGCCTCGCCCGAGGCAGCGGTGCTGGAAACCGTGGCGAACCCGCACGCCGGAACACCCTACCTCGTACGCTTTACCTGCCCGGAGTTCACCTCGCTCTGCCCGGTCACCGGCCAGCCGGACTTCGCCCACCTGGTGATCGACTATGTGCCGGACCGGCTGCTGGTCGAGAGCAAGAGCCTGAAGCTCTACCTTCATGCCTTCCGCAACCACCCCGGCTTCCACGAGGCTTGCACGGTCGGCATCGGGCGGCGGCTGGTGGACGCGCTGGCACCGCTCTGGCTGCGGATCGGCGGCTACTGGTACCCGCGGGGCGGCATCCCGATCGACGTGTTCTTCCAGACCGGGCCGGCGCCCGACGGCGTCTGGATTCCCGATCAGGGGGTGCCGAGCTATCGCGGACGCGGCTGAATCCTCCTGCCACCTCCCCCCTCCCGCTTGACCTTGGCGGCCGAAGCGGCGATGCCGCAGCGACCCGAGGGTTCGGGCCGGCTCAACCGTTGCTGACGGCAGGCATCTTGCGTCCCCTTCTGCTGCACATGCATGTTCCCCGCAGCTCGGGGTCCAGCCTGCACGCCTGGTTCGTGACGGCACTGGGCGCTGCCAGCGTCGCCCAGGCGAGCAGTCCCGACGAGGTGGCGGCGGCCACCAGCGGCGGCGCCGCGCCGGCCGTGGTGAGCGGCCATTACCTGCACGGCGTCCATACGCGGCTGACGGGCCGGGACTATCGCTACGTCGTGCTGCTGCGCGACCCGGTCGAGCGGGTACTCTCCCTGTTCCGCTACATCCGGGGCCTGCCCGGCCATTCGCGCCATGCCGACCTCATGCGACCGGGCATGACCATCCCGCGCTACTACGCCGAGGGCATCCCCGGCAGCTGGGCGCGCAACGGCATCGTCGGCCAGCTCGCCGGCAGCTATTCCGCCCTGCCACCCGAGGAGCGCCTGGCGCGCGCCACCGAGCATCTCCTGGACGAGCGGACGATCTTCGGCCTGGTCGAGGACCCGCAACCGCTCCTGCGCGGTGCTGCCGAGATCCTGGGCTTGGCCGAGGTGCCGCCCCTGGCCAGGGTCAACCGATCGGCCTGGGTCGAGCCGGGCCAGGCATTCGGCGGCAATGATGCCGACCTCGCCGCCATCGTCGAGCACAACCAGCTGGACATGGAGCTCTACCGCCGGGCGCAGGCCCATCTGGCCGAGCCCCGTCCGTCGCCAGCGACCGCCCCAGCACCGCGCACTGCCGACCGCCTGCTGCACCGCGCCCTCGGCTGGCTGCGCTGACCCGGTTCGCAGGTTCAGGGGTGGAAGCGGCGGGCTAAGACCTGAGCTGGAGATCCGTCGGCAAGAGTGGCCACGCGGTCGGGAATGCCGTCGGCGAGCTGCGTCCAGACGAATGGCTTGGGCTCTAGAATTTTCAGGTGCCCGTCGACGATCCATTATCCGCCAGCAGGCGGATGATCCGCTTCCAAAAGGGAAGGCGGTCAGCAGACCACAGAGGGCCGGGGGAGGACGTGAAAGCCTCCCGGCCGTTCCTCCAGCCCAACGCCATGCCTGACGCTGGCGGCTGAACGGGACCTCCATGCGCCAGCTGCGTTCCTTCTCCAGCCACGCGGCAAGACCGCCATGGGTGCGAACCTCGATCATCTGCCGTGCCCCCACCTTGTCCCTTGTCGTGCAGGCTGGCAGAGTGGATGTGAACCAGGAGGATCCGGCCCGACGCTTCCACCAGGATGTGCCGCTTGCGCCCGAACGTCATCTTGGTTGCATCGAAGCCTCGGCCAAGTCTGCCCGCGCCTGTTGCCCGTGCTGTCTGCGAATCGGTCACGGCAGCGGGCTGGTTGCGAGTGCACCGTCGGCTCTGTCCGCAGTGCGGACATCACTACCTGTCGCGGCCACTTCGGTGGACGCCGAGGCGGCATGGCGCAGGAAGAAACTGCTCCAGCGCTGTTCGTTCCGCGTCACTCAGGTCGGAAGGATCAGGTCGATCAGGCATGCCCCTCTTCAGCGAGGCCATGCCCGAGTAACCTGCGAACTGGCCACCTCAGCGACTTTGCCGACGCTCCGCCACTTTCTTGAGCCTCGGCCAAGGCCAACCTCAGCCGATCTTCGTCAGGGCGAAGTGTCGGCGTCTGGAAGTCTTCTCGACGTCTTCCGGCACGCGAGCGCCTCCGTGACGTCGCAGAGGGCCACGGAAGAGAGCTGGCATCGTCTTGTGCCGGCAGTCAGGACGTGGCCGAGTGGCAGGAAGGAAGGTCGGCTGGGGCCAGCCCGTCAGAACAGCCGATCGAGCAGCTGGTCCAGCAGGAGGGAGCTCAGGAAGTCCGCCAGGACGAAGCCGAACGCGACGGCACCGGTGGTGCGCAGGGCCGAGCGGACCACGAACCAGCCATAGACCATGGTCGTGGCGAACGCGATGAACTGCGGCATCGCCCTTGCATCCGCGGGCAGCAGCGAGATCAGGAGGATCGCGACCACCAGGAAGCCGCCCTGCAGCACCGAGGCCCAGTTGACGGCGGTCACCAGCGGCACGTAGCGCGCGGTGAGCCCCATCAGCCGGGTCAGCACCAGGGCGAGCAGCGGGAACATGGCGAAGCGGGCGAACAGCGAGACATACTCGCTGGTCCAGTCGATCTGGACCAGCCCGGCTTCGTCCGAACGGCTCAGCACGAACAGCAGCAGGCCGTGCAGCGGCACCAGCCAGAAGACCGCCTGGAAGGAGCGCCAGAACCCGCCCACCGACAGGTCGAGCAGCTCGATCCCGCGGGCGTCGCCGCGGGCCAGGACGGAGGCGGCGGCAAAGCCGCGCACGGCGTCGGCGATCGCCACCGGGTCAGCCGCCGCTCTCTGCCTGGGCGAACCAGCGGTCCAGGATCGCCCGGTAGCAGCGGGCGAGCGACTGGACGTCATCGGTGCGCACCCGCTCGTCGACCTGGTGCATGGTCTGGCCGACCAGGCCCAGCTCGATCACCGGGCAATAGTCCTTCACGAAGCGCGCGTCCGAGGTGCCGCCGCTGGTGGACGGCTCGGGCCGGGCGCCGAACACGGCTTCGGCGGCCTCCGCCACCAGCTCGGTGAACGGGCCGGGGCCGGTCAGGAACGCGTCACCGCTGGAATGGAGCTCCAGCCGATAGCTGCCGCCGACCGCGTCGCAGTGCCGGCGCAGCCAGGCTTCCAGCCGGTTCCGGTCCTGCAGGTCGTTGTAGCGGATGTTGAAGCGCGCGGCCGCCTCGGCCGGGATGACGTTGCTGGCCGGGTTGCCGATGTCGATCGAGGTGACCTGGAGATTGGTCGGCTCGAAGAACTCGGTGCCGCCATCGATCGGCTCGGCCAGGATCGCCGAGAGCATCCGCACCAGCCGGTGCGCCGGGTTGTCGGCGCGGTGCGGGTAGGCGGTGTGGCCCTGGCGGCCCTCCACCACCAGTATTCCGTTGGCGGAACCGCGCCGGCCGACCTTCATCATGTCGCCGTTGCGCTGCACCGAGGTCGGCTCGCCGACCAGGCAGGCATCCGGGCGGTGGCCATGCGCATCCATCCAGCGCAGCAGGGGTGCGGTGCCGTTGATCGACGGCCCCTCCTCGTCGCCGGTGATCACGAACGACACGGCCCCGCGCCTGGGCCGGCCGTGCTCGGCGAGATAGTCCGCCACCGCCGCGACGAAGCAGGCGACGCCGCTCTTCATGTCGGCAGCACCACGGCCGTAGAGCTGGCCGTCGGCGACCACGCCGGCGAACGGGTCATGCGTCCAGGCGGCAAGGTCGCCCGGCGGCACCACGTCGACATGGCCGGCAAAGGCCAGATGCGGCCCTTCCCCGCCGAGCCTGGCGAACAGGTTCTCGACCGGCTCGGTGCCGTCTGCCTGGAAGGCGATCCGCTCCACGGCGAAGCCCAGGCCCGCCAGGCGGTCCTGCAGGAGGTCCAGGGCGCTGCCGGCCTCGGGTGTGACCGAGCGGCAGCGGATCAGTTCGGCGGTCAGCGCCACCGGGTCGATGCTGGCCATCAGTCGCGCAGCAGCTCGTTGATCGACGTCTTGGCGCGGGTCTGCGCGTCCACGCGCTTGACGATCACCGCGCAGTACAGCCCGGGCCCGGGCGAGCCGTCCGGCAGCGGCCTGCCCGGCATGGTGCCCGGCACCACCACCGAATAGGGCGGCACCCGGCCCTTGAAGACCTCGCCGGTGGCGCGGTCGACGATCCTGGTGGAGGCGCCGAGATAGACGCCCATGGACAGGACCGAGCCGGTCTCGACCAGCACGCCCTCAGCCACCTCGGAGCGGGCGCCGATGAAGCAGTCGTCCTCGATGATCACCGGGCCTGCCTGGAGCGGCTCCAGCACGCCGCCGATGCCGGCCCCGCCGGAGATGTGGCAGTTCTTGCCGATCTGGGCGCAGGAGCCGACCGTGGCCCAGGTGTCGATCATGGTGCCGCGGTCGACATAGGCGCCGAGATTGACGAAGGAGGGCATCAGCACCACGCCGGGCGCCACGTAGGCGGAGCGGCGCACCACGGCGTTCGGCACCGCGCGGAAGCCCTGCGCCTCGAACCAGGCGGAATCCTTGCCCTGGAACTTGGAGGGCACCTTGTCCCACCAGCCGGAGCCGCCCGGGCCGCCGTCGATCCGGGTCATCGCGTTCAGGCGGAAGGACAGGAGCACGGCCTTCTTCGCCCACTGGTGGACCTGCCACTGGCCGTCGATCTTCTCGGCGACGCGCAGCTTGCCGGCATCCAGCAGGTCCAGGGTCGCCTCGACCGCGTTGCGGTCGGTGCCGGTGGTGTGCGGGCCGATCTCGGCGGCCCGTTCGAACGCATCCTCGACCTGGCGGCGCAGCGCCTCGATATCCATCGTCATTCCCATCCTCGCGAGCGCGGCCGTACACTAGTGGCGGCGGTTGCAGCGTCAATCCGGCCCTTGGCAGGGGCGGGATGCCCGCGGCACGGTCGATGGTCGAAGGTTCGGGAGGGGCGAGAGCGGTGACGCAAGCGGTGCCGGGGCTGCCGGCGGAACTCGTGGCCGAGCTGCGTGCAGCGCTCGATGACCAGGCGCTCCTGACCGAGCCCGAGCGCGTGGCCCCCTACCTCACCGACTTCTGGCACCTGTCGACCGGATCGAGCCCGCTCGTGGCGCGCCCGGCCGATCCGGCCGGGGTGCAGGCGGTGGTGCGGGTCTGCCACCGGCATCGCGTGCCGATCGTGGCGCAGTCCGGCAATACCGGCCTGGTCGGCGGCAACATCCCCGACGGCAGCGGCCGCCAGCTCGTCCTGAACCTGGAGCGGCTGAACCGGATCCGCTCCGTCTCGCCGTCCGGGGACCATCTGGTGGCGGAGGCGGGCTGCGTGCTGGCCGAGGTGCAGGCGGCGGCCGAGCGGATCGACCGGCTGTTCCCGCTCTCCCTGGGTGCGGAGGGTAGTTGCCGGATCGGCGGCAATGTCGCGACCAATGCCGGGGGCATCAACGTGCTGCGCTACGGCATGACGCGCCGCTTGGTCCTTGGCCTGGAGGTGGTGCTGGCCGACGGCACGCTCTGGAACGGCCTGCGGGCCCTGCCCAAGGACAATACCGGCTACGACCTGAAGCAGGTCTTCATCGGCTCGGAGGGGACGCTCGGGATCGTGACCGCGGCCACGCTGGTACTCCAGCCGCGGCCACGGGAACGCCACGATCTCTGGCTGGCGGTGGAGACGCCGGCCGCTGGCGTCGAGCTGCTCCAGCTGTTCCGCAGCCGGCTGGGCGACACGATCTCGGCCTTCGAGCTGATCGCCGATGCCGGGGTAGAAGCCGCGGAGGCGGCGTTCGGCATCCGGCTGGTCGAGGGGCGCCATCCCTGGCACGTGCTGGTGACCGTGGCCTGGAGCTTCCCGGACGGGCTGATGGCGCATCTGGAGGCGGCACTCGAGGCGGCGATGGAGCAGGGCTTGGTGCTGGATGGCACCATTGCTCAGAACGACGCGCAGCGCGCCCAGATGTGGCAGATCCGCGAGGGCCAGTCCGAGGCCATGACCCGGACGGGCTCGGTCTGGCGCTCCGACGTGGCGGTCGCGACCGACCGGATCCCGGAGCTGATCGAGCGCTGCGAGGAGATCCTGCCGCGGGTGCGCCCGGGCATCGTCCTGTTCCCGTTCGGCCATCTGGGGGATGGCAACCTCCACGTGAACGTGCTGGCGAGGTCGCCGGACCGGCTCGAGGCCGAGGACCGGGCGAGGCTGCAGGACGCGCTGTTCGACATCGTGGCCGCCATGGACGGCTCGTTCTCGGCCGAGCACGGCATCGGGCGCTGGAAGCGGGGCGCGCTGGACCGGCTGAAGGACCCGGTCGAGCGGGGGCTGATGGCACGCCTGAAGTACGCCCTCGACCCGGACGGCATCCTCAATCCCGGCGTCATCGCCGATCCGGAACCCGCACCATGACCAGGTTCGAGGTGATGGAGGCCGACATCACCACGCTCGACGTGGATACGATCGTGAACGCGGCGAACGGCCAGCTCATGGCAGGCGGCGGGGTGTGTGGCGCCATCCACCGCGCGGCCGGGCCCGAGCTGGCGGAAGCCTGTATGAGCCTCGCCCCCTGCCCCACCGGCGAGGTCCGGGCGACATCGGGCTTCCGGCTGTCGGCACGGTTCGTGATCCATGCGGTAGGCCCGGTCTGGAAGGGCGGTGCCGCCGGTGAGGACAGGCAGCTCGCCGCGTGCTATCGCGCCGCCATCGCCGAGGCGGCGCGGCTGGGTGCGGCGTCGATCGCCTTTCCGGCGATCTCGACCGGCATCTACGGCTATCCGCCGGAGCAGGCGGCCCAAGTGGCGGTGGCGGCCGCGCACGAGGCGGCCCATCGCCGTCCGGCGGTGGCGCAGGTGGTGTTCGCCTGCTTTGGCGAGCACAGTGCCCGGCTGCACCGCGAAGCCCTGGAGGTCCTCCATTGATCCCGTTCCGCGCACCCGTCGAGGCACAGATCCTCACCCTCCAGGCGGTAACCGGTGGCACCGGCCCGGCCGGGCTGGACGATGAGCTGGTCGAGCAGATCCTGCGCGAGGGCGGCCGGTTCGCCGAGAACGTGCTGGCCCCGCTCAACCAGACCGGCGACCGGGAGGGTACCAGGCTCGACAACGGCGTGGTGCGCACCGCCAGCGGCTTTGGCGACGCTTGGCGGCAGTTCGGCGAGGCGGGCTGGCTGGGCCTGCCGTTTCCCGAAGAGTTCGGCGGCCAGGGGCTGCCCTGGTCGGTCGCGACCGCCCTTGCCGACAGCTTCAATGCCGCGAACCTCACCTGGTACCTGGCACCTTTGCTCACCCAGGGCGCCACCGAGGCGATCCTGCACCATGCCTCCGACGAGCTGAAGGAGCGCTACCTCCACGACATGGTGAGCGGCCGGGCGAGCGGGGCCATGTGCCTGACCGAGCCGCAGGCGGGATCCGACCTCGGCACGCTGCGCAGCAAGGCCGAGCCCGTGGGCGATGGCAGCTACCGGATCACCGGGCAGAAGATCTTCATCACCTTCGGCGACCACGACTATGTCGACCAGGTGGTCCATCTGGTGCTGGCGCGCCTGCCCGACGCACCGCCCGGCAGCCGCGGCATCTCCCTGTTCCTGGTGCCGAAGCTCCTGCCGGACGGCAGCCGCAACGACTGGCGGGTGGCCGGGCTGGAGCACAAGCTGGGCATCCACGGCTCGCCCACCTGCGTGATCGCCTATGGCGACGGCGGCGGGGCTATCGGCTGGATGGTGGGCCCGCCCAATGGCGGCCTGCGCTGCATGTTCACCATGATGAACAATGCCCGGCTGAATGTCGGCGTGGAGGGCCTGGGCGTCATGGAGATGGCGACCCAGGCGGCGCTGGCCTACGCCGCGGAGCGCCGCCAGGGCCGGCGCGGCAGCGAGACCGTCACGATCGACCAGCACCCGGACGTCGCCCTGACGCTTGCCCGGATGCAGGCGACCACCGCCGCCGCGCGGGGCATCTGCTACCTCACCGCCGCCGCCCTGGACCAGGGGGACGGGGCGCTGGCCGGCCTGCTGACGCCGATCGCCAAGGCCTGGTGCACCGACCGGGCGCTGGAGATCGCCTCCGATGCGATCCAGGTCCATGGCGGCATGGGCTATGTCGAGGAGACCGGGGTCGCCCAGCTTTATCGCGACGCCCGGATCCTGCCGATCTACGAGGGCACCAACGGCATCCAGGCCCAGGACCTGGTGGCCCGCAAGCTGCCGATGGAAGACGGGCAGGTGGCGGAGCGGCTGTTCGCGCGGATCGAGGCCCGGATGGCAGAGCTGCCGGACGGCGGGGAGCTGGCGCCGGCTCTCGAGACGGCACGGGCCGCCACGGCCCATCTCCTCCAGGCTTCCGCCGACGACCAGGCGGCGGGTGCTACCGCGTACCTGCGGCTGCTGGGCGATCTGGTGGGCGGCTGGCTGCTCGGCGAGTGCGCCGCGCGGTCGGACGACCATCGACGGCTCGCCCTCTACTGGGCGCGGCGGGTCCTGCCCCATGCCCCGGCACTGCGCGCGGAAATGGAGGCCGGGGCGCGCGGCCTCACCTGATCGCCGCGAACCGCCGAACGGCCGGACCGTCCGACCCGAGCTGCGGCCTGGCCATGAAGCGCTCAGTCCGAGCGGGGCCGGGTCTCGTAGCTCTGCTGCAGCTTCCCGTCCGCCCAGACGTAGCGCAGCCAGCAGGTCTGGTCCGCCGGCAGGTCGGGGCACTGCTCGTCGGTGACCCAGACCGACGCTTCCAGCCCGTCTGCCTGCTGCGCCAGGCTCGGCGTCCCGCCGGTCGTGGTGACCGGGCGGAATCCGGCAGACGACAGCGCCAGGTCGATCCGGCACCCGGCATTGGCGCAGAAGGCCGTGGCGGCACCCGCGCATTCCAGTGCTGCCGTGTCGAGCAGGTAGTCCAGGCTGCCATCCCGGTCGAGGTCGCCCGCGAGCACGGACGGCCGGTCGCCCGGGTCGAACCGGCCACCCAGGCTCCGGCACTGGTCGCCATAGTCGATCGCCGCCACGGGCGCGGGCAGTTCCGCCGGTGCTGCCTCCATGCCGGCGACGGCGGCGATGCCCTGGCGCAGGCGGTCCTTCAACGTGGCAATGCGCGTGCGGTACGCCTTGTCCAGGCAGTCCCGGTCGTCGCCGCAGGCGGCACGCTCCTCCAGGAACGCTGCCGCCTCGTCCTGGCGGGCACCACTGGCCCCCATCAGCAGCGGCAGCTCGCGATAGGCGAACCACAGGCCGCCCATCTCGCTGTCCAGGGCGGAAAGGCCGGGGTCCGCGCAGACCGCCCGCTCGTCGGCCTGGGTCACGCGAGCGCAGTCGAAGCTGGCCGCCTGTGCAGCCGGTGCCAGCAGCAGCGCGGCCAGCAGCAGCGGCCCCGCCCGAAGAACAGCGCGCCCGATCATCGTCCCCTCGCTCATTGTACAGCGACCGGAGCAACAGGCGCGGAAAAGCCGGGCAAGGTCAATGCGGCCGGGTCGCCGGGATCCGGGGCGACGACGGGCCACGGCTCAGCTTGCGCGCGGATGCAGGTGCACCCTCACCTCCCCGGCCCCGGCCGGGCGGTGCAGCAGCGCCCGGTAGAACGCATCGCGGCTCGGCAGCACCTCCACCTGCCGCTCGCTGCCGTCCGGCGCGATGATCCGCAGGCGCATGGGCCGGGGCCCGGACGGAGCGCCTTGCATCCGGCGCAGGAACAGGAGCGGCAGGAACAGGCAAGGCCAGCCGGTCAGCGTCACCAGCTGGCCGAGTTCGGGCAGGAGCAGGAGCAGGTCGGGCATCGGCGCCTCCAAAAGGCTGGCCCGATTCCTGCCACGATCCGGTAAAGGAAAGGTTAAGGCCGCTCAGTCCCGCCGGGTGACGCGGCGGTGGCGCCGGTCCAGGTGACGCTCGACCTCGGCCAAATCGATGCCCTGGCCAGCCAGCCGCGCCAGGGTGAAATAGATCACGTCCGCGGCCTCGTGGACGATGTGATCACGCTCCCTGGCCTCGATCAGCTCCTCGCATTCCTCGCGCAGCTTGGCGGCGAGCATGGCCGGGTCGCCGAACAGGCGCGCGGTGTAGCTGCCGGGCGGCGGGTTCTCGCGGCGATCCTGCAGGAGGCGCGAGAGCGCGCCCAGCCCGCCATCCGGCCCGAAGCAGGTCCGGCAGCCGAGATGGCAAAAGCCCGGTCCATGCTGGCGGACGGTGAAGCGCAGCGCGTCGCGGTCGCAGTCGGGCGCGATCGCCAGCAGTTCCTGGACGTCGCCCGAGCTCTCGCCCTTGCGCCAGAGTGACCCGCGCGAGCGCGACCAGTAGATGCCGCGCCGTTCGGCCACCGCGAGGCGGATCGATTCCCTCGACGAATAGACCAGGCCCAGCGCCACGCCACGCTCGTCGGCGACCACGGTCGGGATCAGGCCGTCCTCACGGTCGGACACCAGCGGGGCGGCGATCGCGTCGCCTAAGTCCATGCGCCCGGAATAGAGCGCCATGCCGACCTGGGCATCCGCGCCGATCCGGTCGAGCTCGGCCAGTTCCTCGGTCGTGGTCACCCCGCCCGCGACCGTCACCTTGGCAGGGGCCGCGGCGGCGACGATCGCCCGTGCGAACTCGAGGTCGGTGCCCTCCATCCGGCCCTCGCGCTCGACGAAGGTCACCAGGAAGCCGCCGACATGGTCCTTGAGCTGGGCGATCCGGTCGATGACCGTGGCGCCGGTGGCCTTGGTCCAGCCCTCCACCACCACTTCGCCATGCCGCGCGTCCAGGGCCGCGATCAGCCGGTCCTTGGGCAGCTGGCGGAGCAGTTCCGGCGTGGCCGCAGTGCCGAGGATGATCTTGGCGGCACCCTTGTTCAGCCAGTGCAGCGCCCGCTCGACCGAGCGGATGCCGCCGCCCACCCGGACGTCGCCCATGGTGATCAGCCGCTCGATCACGGCGTCGTTGTCGCCCTTGGACAAGGCCCGGTCGAGGTCGATCACCGCGACGTCGCCGGCGAGACGGAAGCGCTCCATGATCGGGGTGGGATCGCCCGCGTCGATCACCTGCTGCTCACCGCCGATCAGCTGGACGGCATGGCCGCCCTGGAGGTCGATCGAGGGAACGATCATTGCCGCACCACCACGCCCTTGCCGGCCAGATAGGTCTTCACGTCGCCCACGGTCGTGTCGCCGTCATGAAAGATCGAGGCGGCCAGCACCGCATCGGCACCGGCCTCGAAGGCTTCGGCGATATGCTCGGCCGAGTTCGCCCCGCCGCTCGCGATCACCGGGACATGGAGGGTGCTGGCCACCGCACCGGTCAGCTCCAGGTCGTAGCCCGAGCGGGTGCCGTCCCGGTCCCAGGAGGTGAGCAGGATCTCGCCGGCCCCCAGCTCCTGCACCTCCTTCGCCCAGGCGAGCGCGTCCCTGCCCGTACCCTGCCGGCCGCCCTTGACCAGCACCTCGAAGCCCTCGCCAGCCTGGCGCGCATCGATCGCCAGCACGCAGCACTGGGCGCCGAAGCGCTCCGAGATCTCGCGGATCAGGCCCGGCCGCTCCACCGCGGCGGTGTTGACGCTGACCTTGTCGGCCCCCGCCTCCAGCAATGCCGCCGCGTCCTCCGCGGTGCGCACGCCGCCGCCGATGGTGAGCGGGATGGAGAGGACGGCCCGCACCCGGCGCACGGTCTCGTGCTGGTGGCCGCGCCCTTCCGGGGTGGCCGCCACGTCCAGGATCACGATCTCGTCCGCGCCCTGCGCCTCGTACAGGGCCGCGCGCTCCGCCGGGTCGCCAGCATCGCGCAGCCCCTGGAAGCGGACACCCTTCACGACCCGGCCGTCCGCCACGTCGAGGCAGGGGATGATGCGCTTGGTGAGCATGCTCAGCGCTCCAGGAAGCGGGCCAGGAGCTCCTGGCCATAGGTGCCGGACAGCTCGGGGTGGAACTGGCAGGACAGGAGGTTGCCCATCTCCAGCCCGGCCACGAACAGCCCGTCATGCTCGGCCAGCGCCACGCTGCAGCCCGGTGCCGCGAGTGCCCGGTAGCTGTTGGCGAAATAGGCATGGCCGTCCTGGAGCAGGCTGCAGTCCGGCTCCGCCTCGACCTGGTTCCAGCCGAACTGCGGGACCCGCACCTCGTCCGAGAACCGGCCGACATGGGCGTCGATCACCGCGAGACCGCGCACATCCGGGCTTTCCTCCGAGCTCTTGAACAGGAGCTGGTGACCGACGCAGATGCACACGGTCGGCCGGTCCGCCTCGATCCGGCGCTGGAGCGCCAGGTCCAGCCCCTTCTCGGTCAGCGCCCGCATCGCCGGGCCGAACGCGCCCACGCCCGGCAGCATGACGTGGCTGGCCGTCTCCACGGTGGCCGGATCGTCGGCCAGCACCGGGTCGGCACCCAGGCGGCGCCAGGCGGCGCGCACCGAGGCGATGTTGGCGACACCGGTCGGGACGATCACGACCTGGCGGGTCATAGGCTGCCCTTCGTGCTCGGGATCTCGGCGCTGCCGGTCCGTGCCACCGCGCGGCGCAGCGCGATCGCCAGCGCCTTGAACGCGGCCTCCGCCTTGTGATGGTCGTTGTCGCCGTGCAGCACGTCGACATGCAGCGCCATCCGCCCGGTCATCGCCAGCGACTGGAAGAAATGGGTCAGGTTCTCGGTGGCGACGTCGCCGATCACCTCGCGCACGAACGGGATGTCGACCCGGGCGAACGGCCGCCCGGACAGGTCGACCACCACGCGGGCCAGCGCCTCGTCGAGCGGTGCATAGGCATGGGCGAAGCGCTCGATGCCGCGCCGGTCACCCAGCGCCTGGTCGATGGCCGACCCCAGCGCCAGGCCGGTATCCTCGACCGTGTGATGGTCGTCCACGTCGAGGTCGCCCGTCACCTGCAGGTCCAGGTCGAGGCGCCCGTGCCTGGCGAGCGCCGTCAGCATGTGGTCGAGAAAACCGACCCCGGTCTGCACCGCGACCTGGCCGGACCCGTCCAGGTTCAGGGCCAGCCGGATCTCGGTCTCGCTGGTCGCACGCTCGACGGTGGCGGTGCGTGGCTCGGTCAAGGCATGGCTCCGTGCTCGGTCGCGACAATCGGAAGATGGGTGCTCACGGCACGATCTGCGCGATGTCGAACACCACGATGTCCGTGCCGCCCGCCGCCTTGATCTGCGCGATGAGGATGGGCAGCCCGTCGCGCGGCACCGCCGCCTTGACCGCGAAGCCGGTGCCGGCATGGAGCGGCGACACGGTGGGATAGCGCATGCTGGGCAGGATGCCGACCAGGGTTTCCAGCGCTTCCGGCGGGACGTTGATCTCGACCATCACCCGCTTGCGCGCGTCCAGCACCGAGCGGACCAGGAGCACGAGATGCTCGATCACCTCGCGCCTGGCCGGGTCGTCCAGGCTCTTCGGATGGGCGTACATCCGGGTCGAGCTGCGCAGGAGCTCGGCGAAGATGGTCAGGCCATTGGCCTTGAGCGTGGCACCGGTCGAGGTGTTGTCGACGATGCAGTCGGCATCCTCGGGCGGGAACACCTCGGTGGCGCCATAGGTACGCACCACCCGGCCCTCCAGGCCTTCACGCTCCAGCCAGCGGCGGGTCAGCCGCTCGTATTCGGTCGCGACCAGGAAGGGGCCCGGCCGCGGCCGGCCGTTCTTCAGGAAGGAGAGCTCGCAGGCGCCCACGATCCGGACCGGGTCCAGGCCGGTATCGAGCAGCTCGACCAGTTCGACCTCCTTCTCCGCCACCCAGTCCGCCCCGGCAAAGCCGACATCGCGCGAGCCGACATGGAGCATTTCGACGATGTTCTGCGGCTTGAGCAGCTTGGTCTCGAAGCCCGGCAGCGACAGGGTCGGCCGGTAGCCGCGCCGGTCGAAGTTCAGCCGGATCCCGGCATCGCCCAGGAGCTTGAGGACATTGTCCTGCATCCGGCCCTTGGGCAGGGCCAAGTGGACGACGGCAGCGCTGGCGGCGGGTTGGGCGGTCTGGTCGGACAAGATGGGCGATCCGGAAAATGCCTGGGCCCGCATCATGGCGAGCGCGCACGGCTATAGACGCTTAGCCCCTGCCTGCGCAAACACCGGGGCGAGGCAGGAGCGCTTTGGGCGAGGAAACGAGATGGCGAACCCCCGACTTGGCCGGCTGGCCGCCCTGGCCGCGGCCCTGGCAGTGCTGGCGGGCTGTGCCCGGATGCCCGAGTTCACGCTGTTCGACGAGCAGGCGCCAGAGGAGACGGCCGAGCTGCCTACGCCCGGCGACAATCCGGCGGCCGCCGCCTGCGTGCTGATCGACACCGACATGGCCCTGGACGATGCCCGCGCGATCGCGGCGATGCTGCCGACCGGCAAGGTCCGCGCCATCGTCACGACCGGCGGGGTCAGCCGCCCGGAGAACGGCGGCAGCGCTGCCGCGGTGCTGGCGGCACTCAGCCGTAACGAGGACGTACGCGTCCTGGTGGGGCAGCCCTCGCCGACCCCGACCAATCCCGACTGGCTGCCGGCCTCCCGGCAGAGTGCCGAGCGACTGGGCTATTTCCTCGCCACCGCCGTGCCGCTGGGCCCGCCTGAGACCTTCCTCGCCGAGGAGGTGCGCCAGGCGATGCGCGGCTGCCAGACGATCGACGTGCTGATGCTGGCGCCCTGGAGCTCGTTCGCCGCCTACCGGCCACAGCTCGGCACAAGGCTGCGCCGGATCATCGTCCAGGGCGTGCCGCCCACCGATGCGGGACAGCTAGGCTTCAGCTGCAGCTATGACCGTGCCGCCTGCCAGTCGGTGCTGGAGGGCGGTCTGGTCGAAATCATGACCTGGGTCGCCCTGCCGGAACATGCCGACGGCAGCTTCGTGCCGCGCCCGGACATGTTCAATGGGCTGGTTGCCACCGGCCTGCCGGGTGCCGTCAAGGCGATGATGCAGATCAACCCTTCGGCGGTGACCGAGGGCTATCTCTGGGACGACACCGCGGCCCTCTACTGGCTCTATCCCGACCTGTTCGCGCAGCGCGGCGCCCATGTCGAGCCGGCCGTCCCGGCCGCGACCCTGAAGGAGCACTGGCGCTACGCGGTGAACGAGGCGATCGAACGGCAGTACTGACACTGGTCTTCCATCGGCGCCTTTGAATTGACGGGCAGCGCGGGCGTCCTTGCCGGGCGGGGTGCTGGACGACGGTGATGCCTCGGGCGCCCGGCGGGAAGACCGGACATCGCTCCGACAGCCGCTGGCGCCATGCCGGCATGGCGGGACGGACATTCGGCGGGTCGGCCACCTGCTTCGATGATCCACCTGATGCTCCGTCCCGCGGTCGTGCACGCGTTCAGTGGCCGGCAAGGGTGGGAGGGAGCCAGTGTCCGGATGCCCCGGGGCCTCCGGTCGGGCGCAATCATTTCGTCTCGTTCTTGCCGCCGGCCCGGTCCCGGCCCTGCCCGGGCATCTGCCCTGCCCGATCGATTAAGCCGGCGATGCCGCACGGTCCGGCAGGACCGAGGGTGCATCCCCGACGACGGTGACATTTCGCGCCCCCGGTCAGGCACGCTTCGCCGCTTCGCCCATGCCATGGCCTCGGCGGCGATGTCAGACCCGGCCAATCCGGCGACCATCCTCAGCGTGGCGCCCGCCGCTGAAGTCGCGCTGGTGCATGAGGCCGTGCTGCCGGTGCGTGCACAGGGACGGGCATCCCCCGGGGCCGGCCCGTACCAGCGATAGGCGTTGTGGTTGCGCATGAACCGCTGCCAGTTCTCGGCGAAGTTCAGATCTGCTGTCACGGGAGCGGAGGCAGCCAGCAGCGACCAAGCCAGCGGCAACAAGAAATCCCAGGCGCCCACTGAACACGTCGAACATCGTCCGCCGACTACCTGCCCCACCTTCAAGGCCGGTCCTCCCAAAGTGACGGCAGTGACCTGCCGCCCCTGTCCGGAACTGGTCGGCTGCTCGCACTGCTAGCCATGGCGGTGCCCCGGAAGACGACGTTGCGGGGCCTCCCCCGCACTCCGGCGGATCATGCCCGCCGGAGATGAAGATTTGGTTGATGCCGGTTCGATTCCCGCTTGCCCCGGCACCGGTGCCAGCCGGTGCCGGGGGCGGGCCTGTGCGGCTCAACGCAGCAGCTGGAGCATGGTCTGGGGCATCTGGTTGGCCTGGGCGAGCATCGAGACGCTGGCCTGGGTCAGGACGTTGTTGGAGGTGAACCTGGTCATCTCCTGCGCCATGTCGACGTCCATCAGCGTGGAGCGGGCAGCGTCCAGGTTCTCGATCGAGGTGGCGAGGTTGGCGGCGGAGAACTCGAAGCGCGACATCATCGCGCCCAGCTCGGCGCGGGAGCCGTTGACCTGGGCGATGGCCCCGTCGATCGCGGTGCCGGCGGCCGCAGCCCCCGCCGAGGTCGAGATGTCGGTGCCGGCCGTGCCCAGGGCCGC